>NZ_CP058402.1:0-1624828 GCF_049262755.1 Gardnerella sp. DNF00354 | reverse complement strand
ACTAAAAGCACGTTAAGTGTTATCAGTGAGCGTGCTGCGTATTTTCAGTGCGCTCACTTCTATGATTTTGCTCTCAACTGTGGTAGTTTTCTTTGATTTCTGTCGCAAGTTTTCTTGCAGGATTGTATTACTGGTTTTTACTGTTTTGCTTAATTTCCTTTTTTCGCAGTGGATTCTGGTGATGCTGGTTTTGTGAGTTGGCTGTTGAGGGTAATTAGCAGTGCTGTTTTTGCTAGGGACAGTAATAGTGCTGTGATTATTAAGGGCTTGGAGATAGATGCTACTAGGGGCGTCAACTCTCCGAGCCTTTTTGTTTGCATTTTTGAAAGAATTTTTATGCAATATGTGTATGCTGATTAATACAGTTTGAATATGCTCATTTATGAATGTTTATAGTCAATTTAACATAGAAATTATTTTTTATGCATGATAAAATTTTGCTAGGTTAGTTCTACTTGGAGAGTTGCGTATGTTTGGTTTATTTAATTCATTTAGGAAGAGTTCTAGTGGTAATACACTATCTTCTCTTGACAATTACAGACTTACGTTAGGAATTGAGCTGTTTAAAGAGCGTGGGGCAGCAGTTCTTGGTCGGCTTCATCGTTATCAGAAGAAGCGTAATATCTCGATTGATGATGATTCTAATCCATCAATTCAAGCTAGTAATAAGCTTTCTGATTTGGTAAATACTAAGGTTTATTGTATTTCTTCGTTTGATGAACTTAAAAAGTTTAATCAACAGCTTGATAATGTTGAGAAGTCCTTTCTAAAAAGCTAGACGGGATTACCATATGTCAGATCCAGCAATTTTCGATGAAGAAGACTTCAATAGTGTGTTGCAAACCAACATTCACGATTTGACACTTTATAAGCATGCTTCTCAAAATCCTAAGGCAGTTTTACTAGGTGGTCAAAGTGGTGCTGGTAAGACTACCATCCATAGGATTATGCAGAGAAAATTTAAGGGGAATATTATCATAATTGACGGTGATAGTTATAGAACTCTCCATCCTAATTATGACGAACTGTTGAAAAGATATGGGAAAAATAGTGTTGAATATACCCAAGCTTTTGCTGGAAAAATGGTTGAAGCTGTTGTAGAAGAATTAAGCAAAAGACATTACAATTTGCTCGTAGAAGGCACATTGCGAACAGTGGATGTACCTAAGAAGACAGCTAATTTGTTGAGTTCTAGAGGGTACGATTTAACTTTAGCGGTTCTTGCTGTTAAACCAGAATTGTCATTTATAAGTACGTTGATTCGTTATGAAGAGCAGTATTATAAGGATTCATCAACAGCACGTTTTACTCCTCGCTCGCATCATGACGGAATTGTTAAAAGTATAGTTGAGAATTTACGTACCCTAGAGAATTATAAGTGTTTCAACAGTATTGAAGTATATATGCGCGATGAGAGGTGCGTGTACCCTCAATCATGCAATGCTGATCTTTCAG
Organism: Gardnerella sp. DNF00354; assembly: GCF_049262755.1. NCBI lineage: Bacteria > Bacillati > Actinomycetota > Actinomycetes > Bifidobacteriales > Bifidobacteriaceae > Gardnerella > Gardnerella sp. DNF00354. Next base: position 1,623,373 of record NZ_CP058402.1, on the reverse strand, counting down.
TTGCAGATGTTATGAACAAAATTCTTTTTGGCAAATGGAGTTTGTCAGAGTATCTTATGTTGATAAGCTCTATACATTATTTGAAAAAACTGCGTAAGAAAAATATTCTAAAGTCCAAAATGTGTTCATTGGCATATGTTGCCTATTCTAATTCTGTTAAAGAGTATTTGTAGATTCTTTAGATTATTGTTTCTTAGACTGTGTTTGTGCGTGTTTTGTATTGAATCTGGTGCAAAGTGCGTCACATGTCGTTCGTGTGCTACAGCGCGAGCTCGCGTCTTCGCCCGTTTTTGTTTCTTTTATCTCGTTTTTGTTTCTATTTGCCCGTGTTTGTTTCCAAAACACTAAATACGTAAACAAACGTGGGCAAGTGTTCCCGAGTTTGTTCCCAAAATCGCCAAATACGTAAACAAACACGGGAAAGTGTTCCAGCTTTTGTTTACCAAATGGGTTGATATGTACCCCTTTTTCTGGACTGTTAGTGAAAAAAGGGGTATTTAATGCCAACTAGTAAATATAGTTACGAGTTCAAAAAGAAGTGTGTTGAACTATACCGTCAAAACCTAGAATTACCAACACCTAATACTATTAGTAGAAATAATTTCCGCGGTATTGTCTCATACTGGTCGCGTTTAGTAGAAGCTAAAGGGCTTGAAGTACTTAAACCACGTGTTAAAAAACATCGGTATTGGGATCCCAAGGAAGAGCTTTGCTTGGTTAATCAAGTTCTCTCTGGGAGCAGTATGAGACAGGTAGCAATTAAGAACGGGTTACTGGAAGGTCAAGTAAGAAGATGGGTACAAATATATGAAACGGAAGGTTATAGTGGTTTAGTAAAACATACTCGTAAAAAACCAGTAAAAGAGCCTTGTATGAGTCGTAAAAACACAAAAAATTCCCAGCCTTTAACCGTGAGCGAGCGTGAAGAACTTAAGTTTCTTCGTGAAAAAAACGAGTATCTTAAAGCAGAAAATGCAATACTAAAAAAACTAGATGCCTTGAGGAGGGCAAAGAAAGCTGCTCTACTCAAGGCGAAAAAGCAGAATCAGTAAAAGAACTCGTTTGTCAAGGATATAAGCTGAAACATCTTCTTCATGCTATAAGAATGTCGAAGTCTACTTACTATTTCGAGTTAAGCAAAATAAATGTGGTAGAACTACGCAATAAAACCTTAATGAGTATTATTCAAGAAATATTTACTCACCATAAGGGCAGGTATGGTGTTAGAAGAGTATATGGTGAGCTAGTAAACCGTGGGATTAACGTTAATCACAAGCGTGTTCAACGTTTAATGCACATCATGCGACTGGTTGGGAAACGTCCAAAGGAAAAATATCATTCATACTTGGGTGAGGTTGGTAGAGTCGCAGCTAATGTTATTAACCGTGATTTTACTACTACTGCTCCTTTACAGAAGTGGACTACTGATGTTTCACAGTTTACTTTCCAGTGGGGTAAGTGTTATCTTTCGCCAATACTTGATATGCATACGAATGAGATTATTGCTTATGATTTATCGTTGCACCCTAATTTAGGTCAGGTAAAACGCATGTTAGATAAGGCTTTTAAACGTTTCCGAATGGTTGAAGGGCTTGTGTTTCATTCTGATCAGGGTTGGCAGTATAGGCATGCTTATTTTAGGAGTGTTTTGAAGGAACATGGGATTATTCAGTCTATGAGTCGTAAAGGTAATTGTTATGATAATGGGATTATGGAATCGTTTTTTGGTAGGCTTAAGAACGAGATGTATTACGGGCATGAGCATGAGTTTGCTTCGTTTACTGAGTTTGCTAGAGCGTTAAAAGAATATATTTATTATTACAATAATGAGAGGATTCAGAAGAAGACTGGGTGGATGCCTCCTGTTAAATACAGGGAAGCATCCACGCGGGCGATATGATTAAGTAAGAGGGATATGTGTCCAGAAAAAGGGGTACATATCAGGTCAAAAAGGGAACAAACGCGGGGTAGTAGGTAGTCGGCAAAAAGTGTATCTAAAAATTCGAGTTTTCATTGAAATACCAAGAAAAACTCGGCGTAGTTAATAAAAAACGAGCACATTCACAATAAAAGTGAATATGCTCGTCTTTTTTAAAATAGTTTAAAATCACCAAAAATAAAGGTTAATAAACCACTGGCTTAAGCATTTGGTCTTTTGCCGTGATTTGCTGCCTTTTTGCGGCGTGCCTTGCGCTTACGTCCACGCATACCCATAATAAACTCCTAACGATTAAAATGAACAACCTTAGGGATTATCGCACATTGCCAAGACGTTCAAGCTTTTGTCTTTCACCAGATGTCACATATATGCAGCTATCACATATTCTCAATCAGAGGTGAAATCCTAAATTGGTTAACAACAGTTTCCTGTGGTGCTATCACAGTCAAGTCTGTTCCTGTGTTAAATGCATTCGCATACGCCGTCTGTGGTTCTACAGCAACTCCGCAAGGATGCTTGTCTGCAGGGAAACCAGTCGCAGTGCACACTTGGAATGATGTTACGCTTTTATCGCCTTTTACCGCTATTTGTAAGTCGTCAGCGCGCGTAAAAATCGCAGTAGCCCACTCATCGTCATCCCTAATTAAATCAGTCCAAGCATCATCAAATGGCTGATTAACTAAAAATGGATTATCGCGTAAATCAAATCGCGTTCCGTCCACGCTTTCTGTACCAACTGGGATTAAACTTTCATTTGCGCGCACATGCGTTTTTGCAGGAAGCTTAAGCTTGCACTTAGAGTTTAGTTGATCAATCTCGTCTCCATGCCCTTGTAATCCGTTGCACAGCCAAGGGTGCATTGCGGCAGCCCATGGAGCATCATCATTGCCATGATTGGTTGTATTTAACGTTAAATGAATCCCATAATCGTCAAGCTCCCAAGTGGCTATGGTAACAATGTCAAAAGGATATCCTTCCATATTTGGTGATCGCCATAAAAGACTCACACTTGATTGTGTAACGCTTAAAGTTTGCCAGTATGAGCGGTATCCGTAGCCGTGCAAAGCTGTGTCTCTATCTCGCTCATCGATAGGCAGAGTATAAGACGCGTTTTGGAACTTGTAAGACGCTTTATCTACACGATTTGGGAAAGGAATCAGTATTTGTCCATTGAAGCAAGGCGGTAACTCGTCAGCCTCAAATGGCACAACAATATCACTATTTCTCCAAGTAAAATTGCGTAGTGCAGCCCCAAGTTGTGTTATTGTAGCCTTGTAATCTTTGTGGCAAATCGTGTATTGGTTGCCTGTTCGCGGTGGTAGCGAATACGATTTCATAAATCACCCCTATGTGAAAACATTTTAATACTTCTAATATAATTTAATACTTCTAATATAAATTGTATTACTTAAGATAATATATCTGCTACGGTTGCGTTAAGCAAGCTAACTAAATCGTTTGGATTTAGAACAACATCAAGACCGCGTTTGCCTCCAGAAACAAGAATCTCATCAAAGTGCATAACACTAGCATCCAGAACGGTTTCGTGATGAGTACGCTGACCAAATGGGCTGATTCCACCAACCACGTAGCCGCTTTCGCGTTGGGCTACATCTGGGCTTGTCATACTGGCTTTTTTGGCGTGTACCGCGCTAGCAATCGCCTTCATGCTTAATCTACCGTTTACTGGCACAATCCCAACTACGCGTTTTTCCCCAGTGTCTACCATAAGTGTTTTGCACACTTGTTCAGCATTTACGCCTAATTTTTGCGCTGCTTCCATGCCATACCCATCATCCATGTGGTCTGCATCGTGCTCATAGTCAACAACGCGGAACGTAATTCCAGCGTTTTCTAACTGTGCGATTGCTGGCGTTGCTTTGCCTGTTGTAGCATGTTTTTTGCTCATTTTTACCCCCAGTGTGCAAAATGCTTTGCGAAAACCCCCTGCGATGAGTCACCGCAAGGGGTTTATAGCTTTATTTTAGCCTTATTAGCTTTACAGTGTTTCGCTAACTTTACTCAGCAATCTCAGCGAAGTAAAGCAAGGTGCGAATCATGTTAGCAGTAAAGCCGTACTCGTTGTCGTAGAAGGTAACGGTACGAGCCAAGGTAACGCCGTCAACAGTGTTAACATCGGTCTGAGTTGGATCGAAAACGCCACCGTGGGTGTCGCCGATGATGTCAGAAGACACGATGCTGTCAGCATTGTAACCGAAGTACTCGCAGTTTTCGAAAGCCTTCTTGAAAGCGTCGTTAATTTCTTCAGTGGTTGCTGGCTTCTCGAGAACAGTGGTCAACTCGGTAACAGATCCATCTGGAACCTGAATACGCTGAGCATGACCCTGAAGCTTGCCGTTAACTTCTGGAACAACCTTGCCAATTGCCTTAGCAGCACCAGTGGAGTGCTCGATGGTGTTGCAAGCTGCAGAACGGTTGTTGCGTGGCTTGGAGCCGCGTGGGCCGTCGAGAATCATCTGGGTGCCAGTGTAAGCGTGGATTGTGGTCATGAAGCCAGACTTAATGCCCCAGTTATCCTGCAAAAGCTTAACCATTGCAGCCATGGAGTTGGTGGTGCAAGAGCCAGCGGACACAATGTTGTCGGTTGGCTTTAGGATCTCTTGGTTCACACCAAACACAACGGTTGGGGTGGTTTCGTCTTTAGCAGGAGCAGAGATAAGAACCTTCTTAGCTCCAGCGTTCAAGTGAGCCTGGGACTTTTCTGCAGAAGTGTAGAAACCAGTGCATTCGAGCACGAACTCAACGCCATCGTTCTTAACCCATGGAATATTGTTTGCGTCTTTTTCAGCGTAAACCTTGTAAGTCTTACCATCTACGACGATTGCGTCTTCGGTGGAGGTAACCTCAACTGGGGTGCCGTCGTCGTGGCGGAAAGTGCCATGAGTGCTGTCGTACTTAAGCAAGTAAGCAAGCATCGAAGGAGTGGTCAGATCGTTGATGGCTGCGACTTCGATATCGCCAGCTTGACCGCCACGAGCCTGAAGCTCAAAAATACGACGGAATGCCAAACGGCCGATACGTCCAAAGCCGTTAATACCAATCTTGACTGTCATATGGGATCTCCCTTGAGTGAAACCTTAACGCATAGTTCTAGCGATTTTTCGCGATTTTTAACAATACGTTTTGGTCTTCGTTATTTAAACTAACACGTTCATTTTAATGTGCGGTATGTACGACGCATTGCGAGGCATTTTTGCTCTCTACACCGCAAATTTGCGATTATTTAGGCTATTTTGATGGCACAGCGAGAGAATTCGAAATGTTAGTGTTTATATCACCTAAATCTCCAACTGGTCGTTTAAACCAGCTGACTTGAGGCAGTGGAGCGTCTATAGGGAAGGTGATTACAAGCGTTCCTTCGTGAACGTCGATATGTGCAGGAGTATCGTTTAGTAACTCGTTGCTTAAGCCTTGAACGGCATCACCATACATAGTTGCGTGCTGAAGCTGATATTTAAGACCAGCCTCGTTCACATCGCTAGAAACAGGTGTGTGAGAAAACACAGACACCATGCGACCTTCGGGACCATTGGATGCAGGAAAGTCGAGAGAACCGTTGTGAATTGCGGTAACAATCGTGCCGTCTCCATACAAAAATCCTATTCCACCCCTAACTGCAAGGCGAACCATAAGCTGAATGTTTGAAATAGTGTGATCAACGCGACCACCTAAGCCGCCAAAAATATGGAATTCTCTAGAACCTTTAGCCCAGCCAACTTTAAGAGCAGAAAGCAAATCTGGATCATCTTTTTCGGCGGGAAGTCGCGTAATTGCAGCGTCTGTTGGAAGCTTTAAGCGCACAGAATCAAAGTCACCGATTAGAGCATCAACATGCAAGCCGAGTCTGCACGCATGATCCCAGCCACCATCTGCCGCAATAGTTAAAGCGCGATCAGGAACATGTTCGCGCGTATGGTCGTAATAATCTCCAGCTGCTAAAACAACGCAGCGCTTTAAAGGCTCCATAGTCACATAATATCGCGCGCGTGGAATTGCGTTTATTTTGCGTGTTTTGTTGAGATTTGATGCGACTTATTTGGCATTTTTGAGCATGCTTGACTATTGTCAAGGCTCCAAGTAGAATAGACGTTTGGCTTGAGTAATCAAGAAAGTGGTATATCCCACCTGGAAGCCCAAAGTGGTTTCGGGTTCATGACTTCGGTCACGTGGCATTTATTTATTATTTATTGCCACAAAGCCGCACGACTATGAATTTAGGTTGCGTGCTTATTTTGATTGATGTGTGAACTTGAATTTATCTTTGCCTTTTGGTGTGCTGTTCCACTGTTTTAACAAGGATTGGAGTCATCATTAGCGACGAACCACGCATTAACGAAGAGATTCGCGTCTCCCAGGTACGCCTTATCGGTCCGAAAGGCGAGCAAGTGGGGGTCATCGCGACCTCGGTAGCGTTGAACCTGGCAAAGGAAGCGAACCTCGATCTCGTCGAGGTGGCACCTACTGCTAAGCCTCCTGTAGCCAAGCTTATTGACTACGGTAAGTACAAGTACAACGAGAAGATTAAGGCTCGTGAAGCGCGTCGTAATCAAAGCACAGCTGAGATTAAGGAAATTCGTTTCCGACTCAAGATTGATGATCATGATTTCGACGTTAAGAAGGGTCATGTTCTTCGATTCCTAAATGGCGGCGATAAAGTTAAAGTCACCATTATGCTGCGTGGTCGCGAGCAATCGCGTCCTATCGGCGGAGTTGAGCTATTGCGTAGGCTCGCAGATGAGGTTTCCGAAAGTGGAACTATTGAGTTTGCCCCTAAGCAGGAGGGTCGTAACATAATAATGACTCTCGCTCCTAAGGGCAAGAAGATTCATACTCAGTCTGAGCAGCGTCGTAGAGGCGCTGAATCGCGCGCAGAACGTCAGGCTCGCCAGGCAGCGCGTCTTGCAGCAAAGCAAGGAACTCAGGATGCGGCAGCAGTCGCAGCACAAGCTTCTGTAGAATCTGATCAGAATCATAAGGAGGGCAGCAATGCCGAAGATGAAAACTAATTCCGCAGCGTCCAAGCGCGTTCGCCTTACCGGCACTGGTAAGGTAATGCACGATGGTAGCGCAATGCGCCACAACTTGGAGCATAAGTCTGCTCGCAAGCGTCGTGCTTTGTCTGCAGATAAAGTTTTGGCTACAGCACAGAGCAAGAATCTCAAGGGCTTGCTGGCTAAGTAAGTTGCAGTAAAGCGAAGACGCAATTAAAGATTTTTTAAGAAAGCTGAGGAATACTTATGGCACGAGTAAAGCGCGCAGTTAATGCTCACAAGAAGCGTCGCGTTGTTCTTGATAGGGCTTCGGGTTATCGCGGTCAGCGTTCCCGTCTTTATCGTAAGGCAAAGGAACAGCTGCTTCACTCATTTACTTACAACTTCCGCGACCGCAAGGCTCGCAAGGGCGACTTCCGCAAGTTGTGGATTCAGCGTATTAACGCTGCAGTTCGCGCAGAAGGAATCACCTACAACCGCTTCATCCAGGGCTTGCGTTTGGCTGGCATCGAATTGGATCGTCGCGCTTTGGCTGAGCTCGCTGTTAGCGACGTTGAAACCTTCAAGGCAATCGTTGAAGCTGCTAAGGCTGCTTTGCCAGCTGATGTGAATGCTCCAGTAGAAGCCTGATTTAGTTTGATTTAGCCTGTTCGGTCTGATTATTCTAACTAAACTGACTAGTCAGACTAAATAGAATAGACTAGATAGATTAAATTAAATAGATTAAACTAAATAGATAGTTTAGCTAGGTTTTTATCTTAAACCCGCCCATTGTGGCGGGTTTTTGTATAAGCATTTTGCATACGTATTAGGTATGTTGCGTTTTATACATAACGGGCAATAGTATAAGCATTGAGCAAAACCAGCGATTTGCTAGAGCGAAACAGATCAGGTGGCGTGCTGAAAAGTCGCCAGCAACCGTCGATTGGCAAGGGTTTGCGCCTAATAAAAAATAATAAAAATAAAAAATAAAAAAATAATAAGCTCGATAAAGAGAAGAATAGCCAATAGGAGTGATTATGAACACCACTAATCATGATGAAAACAAAGCCGTAATCACCGTAGTAGGCAAAGATGCCGTAGGAATCATAGCCAAAGTAACATCACATTTAGCAAGCCGCAAAGCGAATATACTAGACATATCTCAAACAATCGTCAACGGCTTCTTTAACATGATGATGATTGTAGACGTAAATGAAATAAACGTAGAATTTGGCGAATTAGCAGAAGAACTAGCAAAACTAGGCGAAGGAATCGGCGTTCGCATACACTGCCAGCGCGCGGAAATTTTTACAAACATGCACCGAGTGTGAGTAGGAGAAACCCATGCTAAACATTATGGAAGTGAGCGAAACAAACTCAATGATCGAGCAAGAAAAACTCGACGTTAGAACCATAACAATGGGAATAAACCTGCTAGACTGTGCAGACGCAAGCGTGCAAAAAGTGTGCGAAAACGTGTACAACAAGATTACGCGCCTTGCAAAAGATTTAGTTAGCACAGGTTGCGCGATTGAGCGCGACTACGGAATTCCGATTGTAAACAAGCGCATAACCGTAACACCAATAAGCCTAGTTGGAGCTTCTGCCTGCAAAAGCCCAGACGATTTTGTGCAAATTGCGCACGCGCTAGACAAAGCAGCAAAAAAGGTTGGAGTAGATTTGATTGGCGGATACTCAGCGCTGCCTGCAAAATCCATGACAACAGCCGACCGCATGCTTATAGAGTCGCTGCCAAAAGCCTTGAGCGAAACGGATATTGTGTGTTCAAGTGCAAACGTAGGCTCCACACGCACTGGAATTGACATGGATTGCGTGGAGCTACTTGGGCGAGTAATCAAACAAATCGCACAGGCGACTGCAGAATGTGACTCCTACGGGTGCGTGAAATTCGTGGCATTCTGCAACGCTCCAGACGATAACCCGTTTATGGCTGGCGGATTCCACGGCGTAACCGAAGGAGACGCTGTGATAAACGTTGGCGTATCGGGACCAGGCGTTGTTTCGCGCGCACTAGATGAAGCGCGTGGGAAGGATTTTGCGTTCTTGTGCGAAACAATTAAGCGCACGGCTTTTAAGATTACGCGAGTCGGACAGCTGGTTGCGCAAGAGGCGTCTAGAAGGCTAGGCGTGCCGTTTGGCATAATCGATTTGTCGCTTGCGCCAACACCAGCCGTTGGAGACTCTGTGGGCGAAGTCTTAGAAAAAATTGGACTTTCTACTGTTGGTGCTCCTGGCACAACAGCCGCTCTTGCAATGCTTAACGACCAAGTTAAAAAAGGCGGAATAATGGCTAGCAGCTACGTTGGTGGGCTTTCTGGCGCATTTATACCTGTTTCAGAAGACGCAAACATGATTGCTGCTGCAAAGTCAGGCTGCCTTAAAATAGAAAAGCTAGAAGCAATGACGTGCGTTTGCTCCGTAGGACTAGATATGATTGCGATTCCTGGAAGCACAACAGCTGCAACAATATCTGGAATGATAGCCGACGAAGCGGCAATAGGCATGATAAACCAAAAAACCACAGCAGTACGCATAATTCCAGTGGAAGGCAAAAGCGTTGGGCAAATGGCTAATTTTGGCGGTTTAATGGGGTATGCACCAATCATGCCTGTAAATACCGCAAGCTGCGAGGAATTTGTTTCGCGCGGTGGGCGAATTCCAGCGCCTGTGCATAGCTTTAAGAATTAGGGCGATGTCGTCTAAAATTGTGTGAATATCTGTGAATATTTATGAATATTTATGAAAGGGTTTCTATGATAGAAAAAACTACGCCACTAAGCAACGAGAATCTTGCTACCGCTCTTAAAAAAATAGGCGAAAGTCAGAATCGTGTTGCTGTAGTAGGTTCCATGAACGCAGATTACACAATAGTTGCCGACCGTCTTCCAAATCCTGGAGAAACTGTAAACGGAAGTGATTTGCGAGTACTACCAGGAGGAAAATCTGGGAATCAAGCCGTTTCTGCAGCAAAAATCGGCGCGAATGTGCAAATGTTTGGTGCTGTAGGCAGCGACGAAAACGCAGAATTCCTTCTTAACACGCTAGAATCTGCAGGTGTAGACACGTCTAAAATTTTGCACGTAGAAGGCATAAAAAGTGGCGCAACAGTAATAACAGTAGATGCAAAAGCTGGCGAAAACACAATCGTCTATGCTCCAGGATCTAATGCAAAAGTAAGCGTAGATTATATTAGTCAAAACGATGTTAAGAAGGCTATTAGCAGTGCAAGCGTACTAGGATTGTGTCTTGAAAGCCCAATGGAAACTGTAACGGAGGCTGCAAAAATCGCGCGCGCAGCTGGTGTAAAAGTTTTACTTAATAATTCGCCGTTTGTAAGCGAGCTTCCAAGTGAGTTGATTGAAAACGCAAGCATACTTCTTGTAAACGAGCACGAAATGGCGCAATTGCTTAAAATTCGCGAGCCAGAAGATGGCAATTGGGATGATTTTGACTGGTTTGATGCAGCGCGCATTATGCACGAGTATGGCTTTGACGAGGCAGTTGTAACTCTTGGTGCAGAAGGCTCTGTTGTTTTAGATTACAATGCGGAAGATGGTAAAAAGGCTGTTCGCATATGTCCGCAAAAAGTTTCTGCAGTAGACACCACGGGATGTGGTGACGCGTTTATGGGAACCGTTTTGGCAGGACTCGCCGCTGGATTTAGTTTAGCTCAAAGCGCGCAAGTGGCAACATATGTTTCTGCATACGCAGCAACAGGATTTGGAGCGCAATCGTCTTACGGCAGCGCGCAGCAGGTGGTTCGTGCGTTTGAGTAGTGGCGCCGTATGCTGATAGACTAGGTTTGTATGCGTTTTTACCGATTTTGCAAATGGGAAGGCAGATATGTCAACAATTCTTGAAGGCACTCCAAAAAAGCAAATGATGCTAGTAACGGGTAGAGCATATCCGCAACTTGCTGAAGAAACCGCAAAATACCTTGGAATAGACGTTCTAGAAACAACTGCCTACGATTTTGCAAACGGAGAAATGTATGTGCGCTTTACGCAGCCAGTTCGAGGCGCAGACGTTTTTGTTTTACAAGCGCACACCGATCCAATCAACAATTGGATTATGGAACAGCTTCTTATGGTGGACTCTTTAAGGCGAGCATCCGCGCGTAGCATCAATGTTGTTGCACCTTTCTTTGGGTATTCGCGTCAAGACAAAAAGCATCAAGGTCGTGAGCCAATTACGGCGCGACTTATGTTTGACTTATTCCGTTCCGCTGGAGCTACTCGTATTTTGACTGTAGACATGCACGCGGCTCAAGAGCAGGGATTCTTCGACGGACCTGTAGACCACTTAACAGCAATGCCAGTGTTGATTGATTACGTTCGCAACACTATGAGCCTAGAAAACACTACGATTGTTTCCCCAGACGCTGGGCGAATCAAAGTTTCGGAGCAGTGGGCTGCAAAGCTGGGTGGATTGCCGTTAGCGTTTATTCACAAAACGCGAGATACAACAAGGCCAAATCACGCGGAAGCGCACGGAATTATTGGCGATATTCAAGGCAGAGATTGCATTGTTGTAGACGATATGATTGACACGGCTGGTACGATTTGTGAAGCTGTGCGCACGCTTAGAGGAGCAGGCGCGAAGTCTGTTACTTTGGTGGCAACTCATGCGCTTCTTTCGGGACCTGCAGTAGAGCGACTTAAAGGTTGCGGCGCTCGCGAAATCATTTTGACAGACACTGTTCCTGTTCCAGAAGAAAAGCGCTTAGAGAATATGACGGTTCTTTCGATTGCGCCTCTTCTTGCTGCTGGAATTAGGTCCGTGTTCAGGTCTGGATCGCTTGTTTCGCTTAGAAACGCACTTCCGGAAGACATGAAGCATAGAAATATTTACGCTCATTAGTGTGGTTGATTAGCTGCGCGGTGGTGAGTCGCCAGCATGATGTAGACTTAGTAGGTTGTTCGTAAAATTAAATATGCAGAAAATTATGCAAAAAATATTGCGTAATATTGCGTAGTAACTTAATTTGCGAACGATTTGCAAACACACTCCTGCTGTGGAAATGCCACAGCCGAATAGTCCGAAGGAGGTGGGTGATGTCTGCACATAAGTATGAACTGATGTTCATTGCCGATCCAGAGCTTGATGAGCGCGGTCTTAAGAAGTTGACCGAGCAGTATCTTGAGCTTGTCACCAAAGAGGGCGGTTCCGTTGACGGTACCGACTACTGGGGTCGTCGTAAGCTTGCCTATGAGATTGATGGCAAGACTGAAGGCAACTACGTTGTAGTGAATTACACTGCTGAGCCAGCTCTTAGCGATGAGCTTGACCGTGTTTTGAATCTTAACGAGTCTGTAGTCCGCACGAAGATTCTTCGCAAGGACGCAAAGTAAAGTCAAAAGACGCAAAGTAAAGTCAAAATAAAGTTGGATTTTTGTTCTAAAATCTCAAAGTAAGAAAAGTCTTAAAGTAGGGAATGAGGCTGCAATGGCTGGAGAAACTGTTATAACGGTGATCGGAAATTTGGCTAAAGAGCCAGAAACTGCCACCAGTTCTAACGGCAGTGTTAGAACTTCTTTCACAATTGTGTCTAATTCTTCGACTTTTGACAGAAGAACAAATAGCTACATCAATGGCACACCATTATCGCTTAGATGTGTTGCATGGGGAGACTTAGCTGAGCATTGCGCACAAACCCTTGCAAAAGGAATGCGCGTTATTGTTCAAGGTAGGTTGCGTGCAAACAACTACGTTGATAAAAACAGCAACGAAAAGCGATACAGCATCGATTTGATGGTTGACGAAATTGGACCATCCCTGCGATTTGCTACCGCTCAAGTTAATCGTTTGAGCTCTAGAGGCGGTTTTGCGGGGAACAATGGTGGATTCAATCAAGGATCAGACTTTGGTGGATACGCTGGTGGCGCTAATGCTAACGCTGCTGCTGGCGGATACACTGGAGGATATGCTGGAGGCGCGAATTATGCGAATAATGCGGCATCTGCTGCTGGCATTAATTCTGGTTCTCCTATGCAGAATGCTTCTAATCAGGGTGTGAACGTTGAAGATCCGTGGAGCGCTTCGGCTCCTTCAAACGACGGGTTTGCTACGTTTGGAGCTACTTCCGATTTTGGAGGAGCAGACGAAGAACCAGAATTCTAGTTTTTACTAGTTTACTAGTTTACTAGTTTACTAGGCGAGATAATGGCGGTTAATCCGCGGTTGCTTGCGACTATCTGGTTAGGCGTTTGCCAGTCTAATCTAAAATATAATTTAGAATTTGATTTAAAATCTAACTAAAAATTGACTTTTATCAACTTAAAAACATCAGTTTAGCGTATAAACAAAAATAAACGTTTATAACGCATTTAAGAGAGGACATCCTATGTCACGTAAGAGGCCGCAACCACCGGTCAAGCCTTTCAAAAAGAAGCCAAATCCTTTGAAGGCTGCCAAGATTACTGAAATTGATTACAAGGACGTTGCTTTGCTGCGCAAGTTCGTTTCGGACCGCGGCAAGATTCGTTCCCGTCGTATTACTGGTGTAACCGTACAGGAACAGCGCAAGATCGCGAAGGCAGTTAAGAACGCTCGCGAAATGGCTTTGCTCCCATACGCCACCACTGGTCGCTGATTGAGAGGATAAGAACATGGCAGAAACCAAGGTTATTCTCACCAAGACCGTTGCAAACTTGGGTCACTCTGGTGACGTTATTACTGTTAAGGCTGGTTACGCACGTAACTACTTGATTCCACAAGGCTTAGCTTTTGCATGGAATAAGGGTGCTGCTTCCCAGATTGAAGCAATGCGCCGCGCTCGCTTGGCTAAGGCTGTTGCCACTCGTGAAGAGGCTGTTGCAGCTAAGGCAGCAATCGAAGGCACTGTTGTGGAAATCGCTGCTAAGGTTAGCGAATCTGGCAAGCTCTTCGGTGGTGTTTCCGCCGATAAGATTGCTGCTGCTTTGGCTCCAAAGGCCGCTGTTGAAGCACGCGCTATTAGCGTTGCTGCAATCAAGACCACTGGCGAATTCCCAGCAACTGTGGCTCTTCACCCAGAAATCACTGCTTCCTTTACTGTTAAGGTTGTAGCTGAGTAGTTAAACGTGTTCCAGCTTCCCACGCGAGTGTTGCGAGTTTTGTAGGATTCTTGCGGATTTGCGAGTTTTGTAGGATTTGCGCTGTATTTGCGTTGGGAAGCAATCCATTTGGATTGATCTTAAGCATTGGCTCTGTGTGAGTTGTGGCGAGTTTTACTTGCTGCGACTCACACAGAGCTTTTTTTATTCTTCCTCATTTTGTACGTGTTTTGGGTCAAATATGGTACAAAGTGCGGAGTTGTTTTCCCGAGTTTGTTGTTCAACGCGCTGATTAGAGCTACAAAGTGCGGAAGTTTATGTAGTGAGTTTGTACCGAGTTTACAGCGTGTCGCGATACAAACGCACTACATGAAGCGGAAAATGTGAATGTGTTGTGTGCGTATAGCGCAAATCGTGGTGTTTAATCGCTTTAGCGACTAGATTATAAAAGTTGGGCAAATAAGCTTAAACGCGCATCAATTAAGCAGTGCCAACAAATAAACCATATGTGTCGCAAAGGAGGATTAGTGACTGAGTGCAACACTTTAGAGAATTGCCACGCATCCAATCCGTGCGAGAGTAAGAATGCGCACAAGAATGAGCGTGATAAAGAGCACAAGAACGAGTTCAATAGTATGCTCGTGGTTGCGCGCGCAAAAAATCGCGTTGGCAGAGGCACAACTTGCGCAAAAGTGATTCTTTTTGGCGAACACTCAGTTGTTTACGGCTACAGCGCAGTAGCGCTTCCATTGCAAAATCTTAAGATGCACGCAACAGTAACAAGTGCACGAACACTCAACGACACAAGCGCCACAGCAAACGAAGGCAAAAGAGCAGAATTATGCGATTCAGCAGAAGACCTTGGCTGCCAGATGCAAAACCTCATAACACTTAAAGCACTAGGATTTGATGGTCTTTTACGAAGCGCACCTGCGCGATTCGCGTCGATTAAAACCGCAATACAAGAGGCATTACGTTTTGCCAATTGGCAGGGCGAAGCATTGCAAATAGAAACCGCTTGCGATTTTCCTCCAGAGCGAGGATTGGGGTCTTCGGCGGCAGCAGCAGGAGCAGTGATCCGCGCAATACTCGACTACTACAGTATCAATGCCAGCGATGAAAAACTATTCGAGATTACGCAAGACGCAGAACGCGTTGCGCACGGGAAAGCATCTGGATTAGACGCCACAGCAACTAGTGCTATGTTGCAACAGCCAGTTCGCTTCTTAGATGGCAAATTTAGCCGAATGACCATAAGCCCAACAATACGCGCTTGGATTGTGCTAGCCGATTCTGGATTCAAAGGAACAACAAAAGTAACAGTAGAAGCATTACGCAAAAAACGCGATAGCCAGCCGAAAATCGTAAATGCACTTTTGCAAGAGCTTGGTCAAATCGCTCTTAACGCAGAGAATGATTTAGAGTTTGGCAATATAAAAAATATTGGATCGAGCATGACTCGTGCTCACAAAATTCTTGCGGAATTAGGTATAAGTACGCCATTTTTAGACGCTCTAGTTAAAAATGCTTGCGAAAATGGTGCTCTAGGAGCAAAGCTTACAGGCGGAGGCGGAGGTGGATGCATTATAGCCATTGCGCAAAGTCAGGAGGATGCGTCTAAAGTAAGCATAGCGCTTAAAAACGCTGGAGCAGCTAGAACGTGGATTGTAGAAATCGGGCAATAATCAAAACAAATGCGTTAGTATGCTTTAAAAGCGCTTTAAAAACTAAAGACTTAAGAAAGGATACGCGTGGAAAACGTTGAAATTGAGCCAAAAATAGCGTTTAACGTGCTTGATGATTTTGATGCGTTTAATAACAGTAATCGCGGAGCCGCTTTTACAGCTACGGCAAACGCAAATATTGCGCTAATCAAATATTGGGGAAAACGAGATGAAGCTCTGATTTTGCCATATGCTTCCTCATTATCTCTGACTTTAGACGGATTTTCCACAACAACCAAAGTACGATTTGATGATTGCCTAGAGGAAGACTCGATTTGTTTAAACGGAGTAAACTTTACAGGCGATTTACTTCAAAGTTCAGAGCGTACGCGAATAGTAAAAATGCTAGATATTGTGCGAAAAATGGCTGGAATTAAGAGCAAAGCACAAGTCGTAAGCGTAAACACAGTTCCAACAGCCGCAGGATTAGCTTCTAGCGCATCTGGTTTTGCGGCACTTGCGTCTGCAGCATCATACGCCGCAGGATTAAAACTAAGCCCACGCAACTTATCGATTCTAGCTCGCAAAGGATCTGGATCAGCATGCAGGTCGATTTACGGCGGATTAGTATTATGGAACGCTGGCACAAGCGACGAAACGTCTTACGCAGAGCCAATCGAAACACCAGAAGAGCTTCAACTTGCAATGGTAGCTGTTATTTTAAACTCTAGTAAAAAGAAGATTTCAAGCCGTGAAGCAATGCGACGCACAGTAGAAACATCACCAATCTACGTAGACTGGATCAAGAACTGCAAAAAAGACCTAAATACGGCGTTATCAGCTATCAAAAATTGTGATATTCAAGCATTGGGAGAAGTATCGGAGAGAAACGCTTTAGGAATGCACGACGCAATGCGCGCAGCTGCTGAAAGCGTAAACTATTTAACAGATGAAACGCATGTTGTGCTTAACGTTGTGCAAAAAATGCGAGATGAAATCGGACTTCCTGTTTGGGCTACAATGGATGCTGGTCCGAATGTTAAAGTTTTAACTAGCGCGGAGCAAGTTTTGCGAGTTAAAAACGAGTTGAGTTTGCGCGTGTTGAGTGAGATTAAGCGTTTGCGCGAGTCGCAGGAATCGCCGTCATTTAGCAGCTTTGCGCAATCCAATCCGCAGTTTGTTATTGCACGCCCAGGAAGTGGCGTTAGCATACGGAGAGAATCATGACTAATGAGCAAGCTTTAGCGCCTGGAAAACTTTACATAGCAGGCGAATACGCTGTTGTAGATGGATGCGCTGCAATCGTAGCAGCTGTGAATCGTTATGTAAAAGTTACGGTTGACGATGACAACCTACTAATACGTGATAGTCATGGAAAAACGTATAACAGCTGCGACTTTAATAAAAAAGAATCCGAAAAAACTAATCTTAAAAAACTAGATTTACCAACATTTTACGGAAAAATCACGAGTGAGTCTAAAAACTATAAGCCTCTTTATTGGAAGCGTGGAATTTTCGGCAGGGAATTTATTTTAGACGAAAAAGATGCAGAAGATACAAATATGAGCGCAAAAGACTCAACGGATGCTTGCGACTTGCCAGCGGAAAAGTCGCCAGCAACCAGCGATGAACAAAACCAAGATTCTCAAATAAAAAAATTAAAAAAAATCTATTCATACGTATTTTCCGCAATGCAAGTAGTAGACAATTTTGCGCGCGAAACAAAAGAAGTAAAAAACGTTCTACTAGATGAAGGAAATCCAGCCATAAACCTATACAATCTACGAATAGAAAGTGATTTAGACGATAAAAAAACAGGCAAAAAATACGGGCTTGGATCATCTGCAGCCGTAACGGTGGCGGCTGTGCGAGCGCTGTGCAAATGGTACGGATTAACGCTCACAACGCCAGAACTGTGCAAACTAGCCATAATTGCATCGTCGCTAGTAAAAAAGTCGGGAAGCGGCGGAGACGTGGCAGCAAGCACATACAGCGGATGGGTAATGTACCGAGCGTACAATCGCGAATGGCTTGAAGCAGAAATAGAAATGATTGAAAGCGGCGACTCAAGTCTACACAAGCTGCTTAGAAAAAAATGGCCGCGATTTGAAGTAAAACGATTAAAAGTAGGCGCAGGCTTACGACTCTTAGTTGGGTGGACGGGGAGTCCCGCCAGCAGCGCGGAGCTCGTTGGAAGCGTAAAAGCTGGAGTGGAATCTGGCGATTTAACCGCGCACAATCCTGCTAAAACAAGCGCTAAGACTTACGTTAAAACATACGAAGATTTTTGTGTGCAAAGCGAAAAATGCGTGCAAAAAATCGCGAATGCGCTAGAAAACGGGAACATAGACGCATTGTTAAGCGGATTCGCGCAAAATCGTGCGCTTTTAAAAGATCTTGGCGAAATCACGGGAACGCTAATCGAAACGCCAAAACTCACGCGGCTAATAGAAGTTGCGGATAATGTCGGATTGCCAGCAAAAACAAGCGGCGCAGGTGGAGGAGATTGCGGAATCGCGATTGCTCGCGCGGAAGATTTTGATGCTGTGTCTGCTCGCATTGAAGAAGAATGGCGAAACAACGGTATTGAGGCGCTTGGTCTGAAAGTCGCAGAATTTGATGAAAGTAGCGACCTTTCGCTTATTGAACAACGCAAAGACGATCATATAGAAATCGCATATCGTCAATACAATGCGCAAGCGGAGTCTGGTTTTGAACACGTACGATTTATTCCAAACGCGTTGCCACAACTAGCGCTAAATGATGTGGATACAAGCGTAAGAGTGTTTGACGAAACCACAAAATGGGATACTCCGCTGTATATTAACGCAATGACGGGCGGAAGCAAAAAAGGCGAAAATATAAACGAGTCGCTAGCAAGAGTAGCTGCAAAAACTGGCTTAGCAATGGCTTCTGGCTCGCTAAGCGCAGCGCTTAAAAATCCGCGGCTTGCAGAAACATTCAGTGTGATTCGTCGCTTTAATCCGCAAGGATTTGTAATGGCGAATGTAAGCGCAGGAGCAAGCGCTGAGCAGGCAATTAAAGCCGTAGAAATTTTGCAAGCAAACGCATTACAAATCCACCTAAACGCGGCACAAGAGCTTGTGATGAGCGAAGGAGACCGCGATTTTAGTGCGTGGCTTAACAATATTGAGACAATTGTAAGCGCGCTTGACTCAATGAAAGTGCCAGTTGTTGTTAAAGAAACTGGATGCGGAATGAGCGCTCGGGATGTGTTGCGCTTGCAAAATGTGGGCGTGCGCGCTGTAGATGTTGGCGGACGCGGCGGCACGAATTTTGTTGCGATTGAAAACGCAAGGCGTGGGCGTGAAAGCGGCTACGAGTTCCTCGATTCTTGGGGGCTTACAACTGTTGAATCGTTGATAGACATAGCGCAATGCGATGAGATTTTGCGCGAGCCGCGCGATAGTGCGCAAATGCAAGTGTTTGCAAGCGGAGGAGTGAGAACACCGCTTGATGTTGTGCGCTCATTGCGGCTTGGTGCAAGCGCTGCTGGAGTTGCTGGCGAATTTTTGCACACGCTTATTAGCGAAGGAGAAGATGCGCTTGTTGAGCAAATTGAGTCTTGGAAGGCGCAGATTCGTGTGATTATGGCGTTGCTTGGATGCAAGAATATTGAGGATTTGCGCGAAAATTCGCGGATTTTGATTGAAGATAAGTCGTGCGCGCTTTAATGTCGGACGTGGTGATATACTTGTGTAGTTGTGCGTTCAAGCATGCTTATTTGTTTATGCGATTTAGCGTCGGTTAGTCGCGTGGGCGGTTTGCGTGGGTGAGCGACGCAAGACTTGCAAGTCAAAGAAAATAGGAGTCCAATTATGGCAGCTCGTTGCGCAGTATGTGGCAAGGGACCGCAAACCGGTTTCAGCGTTTCACATTCGCACATCCGCAATAAGCGCACCTTCCGCCCGAACCTTCAGCCGGTTCGCACCACCATTGATGGCGAAAATGTTCGCCTTCGTGTGTGCGTAAAATGCATTAAGGCAGGCAAGGTTCAGCGCGTTGAGGCGTGAATCGCGTGTTAGATGTAAGGCCCTGAGCAGTGCTCGGGGCTTTTTTATTTCCCTATTTTTCGCTTAAATCGTAGCACGATGATTATAATCGAAGTATGGCAGCACGCATAACACTAAACACAGCAATATCATCAATCATAAGCAACAAGAGACGCGCGTCTGCCCTAAAATCACTAGGCGTAATCACAGTAAAAGACGCGCTAACATACTACCCATTTAGAGTCACAAATCCGCTAAAATCCACGCATTTAAGCCAGATTATTCCAGGGCAAGAAGTGGCGTTCTCGGCGATAATACAATCCATAAACATAGTGCAAATGGCGGCGCGAAGAGGATATCGGCTAGAAGTAAACGTAGCGCAAGATGCAGCACAAGCACAGATTGTGTATTTTTCAAAGAACAGACAATACGTGCAATGGGTTAGTGGCAGAATTGCAGTAGGACAAACCGTTGTTGTAGGAGGCACAAGCGGCGAGTTCAATGGGAGACTACAGTTTACACATCCGCAGATTCTAACTGTTCGAGCAAAGAGTGGCGAAAGCGATGATTCTGCTTATAATACTGATGCGCGCATGCAAAGCAGCGATGATTTTTCTGTGCAAAGTGTAGAAGAAGGGATTGAAAAACTTTGCGCCCCACAACCGATTTACCACGCAAATTCGAGAATATCTAGTGAACATATTCACGATACGATTTTAGGATTATTGCAACTTTTTAAGAATTGCGATTCCGGCGATTCTAAAGTTGATGCTACAGATGTTCCCGATACAGATGTTCCCGATACAGATGTTCCCGATACAGATGTTCTTTCAGATATTTTGCCAGACGTTCTGCCACAATTCGTGACAAACAGTAGAAACCTAATGCACCGCGCAGCAGCATTCGAATCAATCCACAACCCACAAAACAAAAACGACTTTGAAAACGCAATACACACAATGCGCTACGAAGAAGCATTCATATCACAAATAGCAGTTTTGCAATCACGCAAAAAATCAGGGGAAAATAAGTCATACGCGTGCGAAAACAGCGAGCTAAGAAAACACTTTGAAGAAAGCCTACCATTCGAGTTAACAGAAGGACAAAAAAACGTTATTGCCGAAATAACAGCAGATATGCAGCGCGCGCAAAACACAATACGCAGTGCGGAACAGCGAAATACAGAACAGCGAAATACAGAACAGTTCCCTAAAGAACAACGCCCAATGAGACGCCTATTACAAGGAGAAGTCGGCTCCGGAAAAACAATAGTAGCAATGAGCGCAATGCTACAAGCCGTAGGATCAGGACACCAAGCAGTACTAATAGCCCCAACACAAGTATTAGCATCACAGCACGCCACAAACCTACAACAGATGATTGAGCGTGCAGGGCTAAACGTTGAAATAACGCTCATAACAGGCGGAATGAAGCTAGCCAGCAGACGAAGTGCACTAGCAAAAGTAGCAAGTGGAAAGCCAGCGATTATTGTGGCAACACACGCAGCTTTCTCCGCAAGCTTTAAACCAACAAACCTAGCGCTGGTGATAATCGACGAACAGCACAGATTTGGCGTAGAACAACGAGACACACTACTACGCAAGATAAGCGGAAACGCGGTTCCACACTTGTTAGTTATGACAGCCACACCAATACCGCGATCCGCAGCAATGACATGGTTCGGAGATCTAGACGCATCCTATTTAACAGAGCTTCCAGGCGGACGCAAACCAATCCGCACCTTTGTAATAAACGAAGAAGACTCGCACAAGATGGCATCCATGTTCTACCACATTCGCTCCAGAATCGATGCAGGAGAGCGAGCATACGTTGTATGTGCTCGAATAGACAGTGAAGACACTGAAGAAAACAACGATAATACTTACAATACTTACAATAATGCGGATGCAGTCTACCAAGAAAACCAAGACTCATACACACTAAATTCACAAAATACACAAATCACACAGCGAGAAGTACACACAGTTTTACAAATATCAAAACGCTTACAAAACCTACCGCAATTCAAAGGCGTAAAATTCGCACAACTAACAGGTCGTACAAGCGACGAAGAAAAACGCGAAATAATGCACAAATTCGACAGTGGACAAATACAAATCCTAGTTTCCACAACGGTTATAGAAGTCGGAGTAGACGTAGCAAAAGCCAGTTGTATAGTGATTTTCGACGCAGACCGCTTCGGGCTAGCGCAACTACACCAGCTCAGAGGACGAGTTGGACGTTCAGGCACACAATCCTGGGCTTTCCTAGTTTCAAACGCACCAAACAACCAGTTAGCAGCTGAACGTTTACAAGTAGTAGAAAACTCGTTAGACGGCGCCATAATAGCCCAAAAAGACCTAGAATTAAGAAACGTTGGAGACGTTCTAGGAGACAGCCAGTCAGGTGGAAAATCCAGTCTAAAACTATTAAGAGTAGTAAAAGACGCAAAAATCATTGCAGAAGCAAGAGAGGACGCAAACAAGCTACTAGAACACGACCCAAACTTACTAGAACATCCACAAACAGCTGGAGCAGTCTTAGACTTTACGCAAGGTAGCAGCACAGCAATACTAAGCAATTAGATTCATAAAATCAGATTAATAAAACACAGATTGCCCAAGTAGTTTTGTACAAAAATCGCTTTTAATAAGCTGAAAGCACTATTAAAAGCGGCTGATAACGATTCAACACCCAGACGCCAAATAAAAAATAATAAATAAAAAAATAATATATATTTTCACAATAAACGTGCGAAAAAAACAATTTTTGAATATCCTAGATATATAGAAAGGTAAAATCGCGAGAGATGAGGCAAAGATGACTGAGCGCGAACAACAAATTCTATCGTGGATTCAACAGAACCCTATGATTAGTCAGCAAGAACTTGCAGACCTAGCAGGAATAACAAGATCAGGCGTAGCTGCACACATTTCCAATCTTATTCGCAAAGGATACCTTAGAGGAAAAGGATATATAGTCACACCACCTAGCTACGTAACAGTAATAGGCGGAATAAGTATGGACGTTCTGGGAATCGCGTGCGGAGACCTAATGGACTACACTTCAAACGCTGCAAAAGTACGATACGCGCTAGGCGGAGTCGGACGAAACATAGCTGTGGCACTAGAAAGAATGAACACACGAGTAAGCCTAGTATCCGTGTACGGCGGCGACCACAACGGAGAATTATTCAAAGTCGACGCGTCTGTAAACGGATTAGAAATAGGATACTCAAAGCAGCTACCAGACGCAATGACAGCATCATACATGTATGTAGGAGACGCATCGGGGCAAAGGCTTTTAGCACTAGACGATATGAGCATCTACGATTACATGACACCAGACTTCTTGCGCGAAAGAATATCGATAATAGAAAACGCAGACATAGTTGCACTAGACACCAACATTTCACAAAAATCCTTTGAATGGGTGTGCGACAACTATCACAGACCAATAATGGTGCGCGCAATAACCGACGCAAAAGCTCCACGAATACTTTCCAGACTACACTGCATAGACACACTCATATTAGACACAGCCGAATCGCAGGCGTTAACAGGCATTTGTGCGGTAGACGAAAAATCTGCAGTAAGATGCGCTAAGGTATTGCTAAAACGCGGAGTTGGACATGTGTTTGTTAACTCGGGGCGCGAGGGAGTAGCGTATGGCGTAGCGGACGAGGGAGTAGCGTTCTATCCCGTACCGCTAAAACGTGTACAAAGAATGATTGTTGCGCGCGGAAACGGTGGAGAAGGCGTGCGCGCGGTTGGCAACGACAATGGATCAAGCGATGCTGCTACAGCGGCGTTGATCTACGCTAGGTATAATCATTTTGATAACACAAAGACAGGGCGATTCGCTGTAGCCGCCGCAGCTCTTAACACGGAGTCAGTAGAAGCTGTGCACGAGTCGATGACTCCAGAGCTTGTAATGGAGAGAATGGAAAACATTCACGAGCGCGTGTGAGTGCCGAATCTCTACCTTTGGTGTTGAGCAAAAAATTAGCCTGAGAATGGTGCGCAAAATATGATTTCTGCAACATTCTCAGGCAATTATTAAAAGAATGAAAACGAATGAATTAGATTAGTGAATCACTCGCAATCTTCTGGCTTAGGAATCAAGAACGAGCATGCAAACGCCAAAGCAAGTAGCACGATTCCAGCAACCATCGAAGCAATATATCCAGCTGATGCTCCAGCAGATTGTACAAAATTAGTCATAACAGCGTAAAGAATCGCAAAGCTCAAGCCTGCACCAAGATTAAACGCGCCAGCATTCATTCCAGGCAAATATCCAGGATTATCCTTTGGCGAAAGCACAATTCCAAGACCGTTAAGCATAATGTTTGCAACGCCAGCATAACTTATACCAAGCCACAAAGAAAGCACTACAAGCGCCCAAACAGAAGGCGAGGCTGCAACATAAATTCCAAATACCACGCCAAGAACGCTCACAAGAATTCCAGCACGCAGCACCAGACGATACCCGAACTTTGCAGCAAGCATACCCGCAACAGGTCCAAACACGAAGCCGATGATTGCGTAAGGGGTAAGAGTTGCGAAGCTTACGATGTCCGCACCCATTCCAGCGCCAGCCTTAGCATCTTGAGCTAGCTGTGGAACAACGCCGTTCATAATTGCAAATACTCCAGTCATAGTAAGAAGTGTGCAAGAAAGCAAGCCCCAAGTGCGGCGTTGACTCATATATTTTGTAGAAACAAGAGGAGCAGAGTTTTTGCCCTCTACGTTCCAGAACACTACAAAGAATACTGCTGCAAGAACCACAAGACCTGCTACAAGACTCAAATTCGCGCCAGCAAGTTTACCAATCTCGTTGATAGCAAGATATGCTGCTAGGAATGCTATGCCAAGGGTTACAACTCCAACCCAATCCATCTTTGGAGTATCTTGAGCATGGGATTCTTCAGCATAGAAAGCAACCAAAAGAACAGCGATTATACCAATTGCTGCCATAGTCCAGAATACGGATCTAAAGCCAAAGTTTCCTGCAAGCCAGCCGCCAAGAAGCGCATCAACGCCTGCAATACCGCCGTTCACAGAAGTCAGAATTGCCATTAGCTTTGCGTAGCGTTTTTCTTCACTAACGCGCACGCGAAGCATAATCAAGCACATTGGCACAACAGGTCCGCTTGCTCCTTGAAGGATTCGTCCAATCATAAGAACTGTTACATTTGGCGCAATAGCGCTAACTGCACAACCCAAAATAGTGGAGATTAAAATTCCAGTAAGAACCTTTTTTCGTCCAACAAGATCAGCTAAACGCGGCAAGAACAGCGAGAATAATGCTGCTGCAGTAAAGAATACTGTTTGCGTTAAGGCGATTTGAGAATCCGTTGTTTTAAGCTCTCGAGTCATTGTTGCTAGAGCTGGAGAAAGCATAGATGCGTTAAGCTGGAATGCGAAAATCGCCACAAGCAGCGCTACCATAAGCGCTACGATTGATCGTCCACCCTTATCCAGCATAGATGGTTTTTTAGATGAAACCTCAGTCATGATTAACCTCTATTTTCAATTACCTCAATTATTTCAATTCTTTTAAAGCGTCAATAATCAAATCCCAGAACTTGTTAAAGTCGAGTTTAGTTGCCACTTGAGTATGGCACTTGTCAGCCGATGGCTCTGGTCCACGCAAATCTGCTACCGTCATGCCAAGCGTCAAATCTCCATTAATCTCAACGTCTACAGGGCATCTGCGAGTTTGTACAACGCTGTGATCTATCAAATATGCAACCGTGCAAGGATCGTGAACTGGTGGGTCGATAAAGTCTTGGTTGTTCTTGTATGCCTTACGGAAGAAGTCCATCAATCCGCTTGCAAAAGCAGAAAGAGGCGTACCGATAGCGTCAATCCTAGCTTGTACTTCTGGAGTGCAAAGTGCCTGATGAGTTAAATCAAGACCAACCATTGTAATAGGCCAATCTTCATTAAACACAACGTGAGCGGCTTCAGGATCTACCTTAATGTTAAACTCTGCAACTGCGCTCCAATTGCCAACGTGATAGCCGCCGCCCATGAGAACGACTTCCTTAACTCGGCTAACGATTCGTGGCTCTAAGCGAACTGCCATAGCGATGTTTGTAAGAGGTCCAGTTGGTACAAGTGTGATCGTGCCTGGCTCATGACTCATTATTGTGTCAATAATCCAGTTTACTGCGTGTCCCTCATCTAAAGGACGAGTCGGCTCTGGCAGAGTCACGCCATCCAAGCCAGTTTCTCCGTGAACAGCAGCAGCAACTTCTAGAGGACGGATCATTGGGCGGTCGCAACCTGCGTGCACAGGGATATTTGTAGCATGTGCCATTTCTAGCGTTGCTCGCGCATTGTAAGTCACCTTTTCTAGGCTTTGATTGCCGCCGACTGTTGTTACGCCAAGCAAATCGATGTTTGGATTGCCAAGCGCTAGCAGAATAGCCATAGCGTCGTCATGACCTGGATCGCAATCTAGAATGATTGAGGTCATTTTAACTCCTTAGTTGTTTAGTTATATTGATATGTCAGTTGTAGATGGGATTTAGATATTTTATGCTTAGGCTTTTTAGCAAACTTCATTGTTTAGCGTAGTCTGGGATAAATCGTCAGAAACCTGTGCTAAGCAACATTTGTTTATATAAATAAACAAATGACCGTTCCAAGTATATCAATAACAAAATTCGACACAAGTCTAAATAATTTAAAATGATATGCTTGAAACATGCACGTAATTGCAGGAAGATTTAAAGGCACGCCATTATGCGCTGCAAAGTCATGTACAAGACCAACAACAGATCGCACAAAAGAGGCGATTTTTTCTAGACTCGACTCATGGGGAGTATGCGATGGCGCTCGCGTACTCGACTTATTTGCCGGAACCGCGGCGTTAGGCATTGAGGCGATTTCTAGGGGCGCAAAAGAACTCGTGTGCGTAGAAGCGAACGCAGCTGCGGCGGCGTTAATAACAAAAACTGTTAAAGTACTACAAAGTCAAGGCGCGTGGAGTGAAGATTTAAGCGCTCGCGTAAATAAAAAGCGCGCGGAGCAGTTTGTGCAAGACTACAGCGGCGAAGCTTTCGATTTGGTGTTTATAGATCCGCCGTACGCATTAGAGACAGAGCAAGTTGAGCTTTTGATTGAGAATATGGTCAGTAAGGGAGTTGTAAGTGCCGCAGCTGACACGCTTATTGTTTTAGAGCGTAGCGCGCGCAGTGTTGCGCCTAAGATTTGTGCTGGGTGGGAGATTTTCGACACGCGCAACTATGGCGAAACTGCTGTTATGTTCATTCAATCTACTAATTGACCTTTATAGGCGTTTTGGTGAATCGCCAGAAACCTCCCACCCAAGGCTAATCAGAGTTTTTCTATCCTGCTTACTAAGCGACTTGCAATCAAGTTTCTCAATCAAATCTGGTCTAATCCGGCTAGTGCGCGCTAGTGCATCATCTCTGCGGAATCGATTCACTTTAGCGTGGTCGCCCGAAGTAAGAATCGCAGGCACGCTAATGTCGCGCCAAGTTGTGGGACGAGTGTATTGGTGATGCTCAAGAATCGCATCCGCGCCAGTGTACGACTCTTCAACAATCGACTCTGGGTTACCCATAAAGCCTGGAATCAAGCGCGTAATGGCCTCTACCATAACGCTAACAGCCACTTCTCCGCCGTTAAGAACGTAGTCGCCAATGGAATATTCGCGCACATCTACTCCGCGCGATTTATAGTATTCTGGGATTCGCGCGTCATAGCCTTCGTAGCGTCCGCACCCAAATACGAGTCGCTTTGCGCTTGCTAATTGTGTAGCGTCTTTTTGCGAAAACAGTGGGGCAGAAGGGTTTGGGAAGATTAGAACTGTGCCGTTATCGCCATTATCGGCTTTGTTATCGTCATTATCGGCGTCATCTCCATTATAAAGCAGCTCATCAAGGCATTCCGCCCACACTTCTGGCTTCATAACCATTCCAGCGCCGCCCCCAACTGGCGTATCATCAACAGATTGGTGAACGTCATGCGTCCATTTTCTAAGATTATACGCGTTGATTTTAAGCAAGCCATTATCTTGCGCTTTACCAAGCAAGCTCAGATCTAGCATGCGAAAATATTCAGGGAACACGGAGATTATGTCGATTTGCATTTTATAAAGCCTTTAAGCTTAAATCATGTGTTTTAGATTCCTGGGATTAATCCACCTGGAGGATCTAAAGTCAAATATTTTTCTTTAAGATTAACTTCTGGAACCAGTGCTTGAACGAAAGGCACTAGCGCAGTTTTCTCATCGCCAACAGGAGTTGAAAGTCGGATTTTAAGCAATGATTGAGCACCATCAATAACGTCTACGACTTTGCCGATTTCACGCGGCGCAACTCCAAGTGAATTATTCTCACAAATGCGCGCGCTAAGACCCACCAAATCCTTAATATACCAAGCATTTTCTTGCTCTAACTCTTGCGCGCTTTGAGCCTTAGTGTAAAGCTCCAAGCCGTTTAAGGCCTCTGCATCGTTGCGATTTAGACTTTGTTCAAAAAGCAAAATCCAACGGCTTTTAAACGTTCGCGCAGACTCGATTGTAAACTCGCGCTCGCCGTCTTGCGTGTAAAGCACATTGCCTGCTTTAAAGCGCTCATGAGGTTCGTCGGTAAAAATTTGGACAGTGACTTCGCCTTTTAGTCCTTGCGCTTTTCCAATACGACAAACCCTCAGTAGGTTGTTTGAACCTTGCTGAGGGTTGTCAAAAAGTTGGTTTTTAGCCACGTTCAATCTCACTTACGTACGTCCATAATGTCTACGCGAACGTTGTGGCGGCTTAAAGCCTGTACAACAACGCGAATGGCATTAGCGGTACGACCGTTTCTTCCAATAACTCTACCGATGTCTTCTGGATTTACGCGCACGCGCAAGAGTTCGCCGCGAGCGTTTTCGTGAGAACGCACGGACACGTCATCTGGAAAATCAACGATGTTTTTAATGAGATGTTCCACAGCTTGAGCCAGCATAATTACTCAGCCTTTTCCTCGGCTTCAGCATCTGCTGCTGGAGCTTCTTCAGCTTCGTTCTTAGCGGCTTCTGCAGCAGCCTGAGCCTTTGCAGCGGCTTCGGACTTAGCAGCCTTAAGCTTCTGAGCTTCGGCTTCTACAGCCTCAACGCGAGCCTGTGCGTCTGGACCAGCTTCGCCAGTCTTCAAAGTGCCTTCTGCACCTTCAAGACCCTTGAACTTCTGCCAATCGCCAGTAATCTTTAGCAGCTTCAACACTGGTTCGGTTGGCTGTGCGCCAACGCCAAGCCAGTACTGTGCGCGGTCAGACTTAATCTGAATCAAAGATGGCTGCTTGTTTGGATCGTAGATGCCGATCTCTTCGATGGACTTGCCGTTACGCTTGTTGCGTGAATCAGAAATTACAACGCGATAGAAGGCGTAGAACTTCTTGCCCAATCTCTTAAGACGAATCTTGGTTGCCAAAATGGCTCTCCTTATAACTAGAGTCGTAGAATTTCGCTCGGGTGTGGGGCACTCCTTGCGAGTTCCACTGTTCCTCGCGTGGTCGATAAGAGGGCTTCGATTCACGCGAATAACTTTTCTATTATGACTGATTGCGTGGACGTTCGCGCGCTTAGACCGCGCGAGCGAAACATCTCATTCGCTGCGAAAAATCTCGAATCTCTACCTGACTTAGTGGGGTATTGTATGCAAAGAGCATAGTTATTCGCGTGAAGAAGCGCTTTGACTGAGCTTGAAATTGCATAACGCATTTCAAGCTCCTTCAAAGCGTGATTTGGCTCAAGCATAAAGTCCAGTGGACTTTATGTGCCAAATCAGCCGAGCGGCTACTAATATCCGTGAGGAATAGAGCTAGATGTGGATTGAAACGCAAACGATTAACGCAAAGTGGTCGCTTCCATCCACGCGAATCGCGCGTTGCTCTGTGGCTATAGCGTTGCATCCTGTTGATTTTACTAGCACATGGTCAAGTGCAAGATTCGGCCATTTCTGCCACGTTGGCCAAGTCTTTAGTCGCTTGCCGATTTGCATTGATGCGTCTAAAAAGCCTGATTTTAGTAGCGCTCTAAAGCTTGGGTGATCTGGAGTAGAGTTTAAGTCTCCGCCGATTATTGTGACTTTTTTGACGTCTTTGACGTTGTTTTCATTATGATTTTCGCCGATTTTTGCAAGCGCCATTATTCCGTTGCTCCAAGCCGCACATCCGCGCATAGGTGACTTTGGATGCGCAGAAGCGAATGTTATTAAAAGATTTTCCGCGGATGAGTCGCAAGTAACCGCCGTAACAATTGGCACGTTTGCTGCATCAATTTTAATCGACTTACCAAAAGATTTAACATTGCTTAATCGCGTATAAATCGCGTTAAAGCCGCCATTTTCATGTCCGTTCGCGCTTCCCAATTGCACATGCGCAAAATCGTGTTTAATCCCAAGTTTTTCAAGGTTTTTTACAAGTTTTTTGCTTACTTCTTGTAAAAGAATCGTATCGATTTTATGCGTTTTTGCTAACTTTATTATTTGACTTGCGTTTGCGCGACCATATCTGCAATTAAGCGTCATAACGCGGATTTCTCTCGATTTTTCTAATTGACGCTCTAGAGTATTTTCCCACGTTTGTTTCCGTTTTTGCTGTTTTGGTAAACAAATGCGGGCATGTGTTCCCGCGTTTGTTTCCGTTTTTGCTGTTTTGGTAAACAAATGCGGGCATGTGTTCCCGCGTTTGTTCCCGTTTTTGCTGTTTTGGTAAACAAATGCGGGGAAGTGTTCTTGAATTTGTTTCCGCAATCTTACTGCCCAATACGGCGTATACGATTTTAAAGAGATTAAGAACAACACAGCATATGCAACGCACAAGAGTACATAAGATTTATAAAATTCATTTTGCGAGCGCGTTGCAACCGCAGCCACAGCGCTAACGACTAGCCCAAGCACAGCGCAAAACGGCGCAATTGGAAGCAACGCAATAACATAGGGCAGTGGCTTTAGTCTATCCGCTCCAGCTGGCAGCCACCTAAGTAGCTGCCAAGCTAGAAGCAAAACAAGTGCAACAAGTAAAATCGCAAGTAAAATCGCGTAAATCATCTACTGATTGTTTGGATTATATGTTTATTTGCGTTATTCACATTATCTGCCGAAAAGACCTGCGAGTCCGCCGCCCAAATTAGGCGGTAAATCAGGCATTTCGTCAGCAAAGTCGCCTTCGCCACTCATAAGATTTTGAAGATTTTCTGGCAAATTATTAGGCAAATCCTGCTTCTTCTTCATAAAAGCAGACTCGCCATTCGCGTCATCATTTGCACTATTTGCAGAAGAATTTCCAGACAAGCGTTCTCTAAGCGCGCGCTCCTCGGCCTCGCGACGCATAGGATTACCAGACTTTCCGCCCTTCTTCTTGCTCTTCTTGTCTTTACGCTTAGACTTTCCGCCAGGACCGCCAAACCCAGGCATTCCGCCCATTCCAGGCATTCCTGCGCCGCCGCCATTGCTCATGCGCTTCATCATTTTAGCTGCTTGCTCAAAGCGTTGCAAAAGCGCATTCACTGCAGAAACTGGAACGCCTGCGCCAGATGCAATGCGGGCGCGCCTAGAACCATCAATAATCTTGGTGTCTTTGCGCTCTTTAGGCGTCATCGAACGAATAATCGCCTCTGTGCGGTCTATCTCGCGGTCGTCAAACTGTTCAAGTTCCTGCCTGTGCGCTGCCATTCCAGGCATCATACCAAGAATCTTCTTCATAGAACCAAGCTTTTTAACCTGCTGAAGCTGATCCAAAAAGTCGTCTAGTCCAAAAGTTCCTTCAGATATTTTAGCGGCAGCTTTTCTAGACTCTTCCTCGTCAAACTGCTTTTGCGCATTCTCAATAAGCGTTAGAATATCGCCCATGTCGAGGATTCTTGAAGCCATTCTATCTGGATGGAAAATCTCAAAATCCTTCAAACCTTCGCCAGTAGAAGCGAACAAAATCGGCTTTCCTGTAACGCTTGCAACAGATAGCGCAGCGCCGCCTCGTGCATCGCCATCTAACTTAGAAAGAACAACGCCCGTAAAGTCAACGCCCTCGTTAAACGCTTGAGCGGTGCGAACAGCGTCCTGACCAATCATGGCGTCTATAACAAACAGAATTTCTTGCGGATTAACAGCATCGCGAATTTCGCGCGCCTGCTGCATAAGAGCATCGTCCACGCCGAGGCGACCAGCGGTATCGATAATAACCGTGTCGTACATTTTTGCGCGCGCGTAGTCAATAGAATCTCGCGCAACTTTAACAGGGTCTCCAGTGGCTAAACCAGCCGAAACGACTTTGCTGCCGCCGTCACTTTGTACGCCTCGCTCTGGCGCAAAAATCGCCACACCTGCACGCTCTGCAACAACTTCAAGCTGCGTAACGGCGTTAGGACGTTGCAAATCCGCCGCAACAAGCAAAGGCGTATGACCCGAATCCTTAAGCCAGTAACCCAACTTTCCAGCGAGCGTTGTTTTACCAGCGCCTTGCAAACCAGCAAGCATGATTACAGTTGGTGGATATTTTGCAAAGTTCAGCGGTCTATCAACGCCTGAACCCAAAACGTTTGTAAGCTCGTCGTTTACAATTCGCACAACTTGCTGAGCAGGATTCAGCGCGCTAGAAACTTCCTCGCCTAGTGCGCGCTCGCGAATTTTAGCAGTAAACGATCGCACAACATCTAGAGCTACGTCTGCGTCTAAAAGCGCACGGCGAATTTCACGAATCGTGCCGTCGATGTCTGCGTCGGATAATTTCCCTTTTCTGCGCAAGTGTTTGAATGCGCCAGAAAGTCTTTCTGTTAACGAACTAAATGCTGCCATAATTGCTCTATTCTACAGGTTGTTTGGAATGTTTTGTTGTATTGCTTTTTATTATGTTTACATTGCTTTTGCTTAAGACAAATGCCACGATGATCCTTGTGCGCAATCTTCGATTACAACGCCGGCGGCGGTTAAAGAGTCGCGAATCGCGTCTGCGCGTGCAAAATCCTTAGCTGCGCGTGCAATCGCTCTTTGTTCAAGCTGATTTGCAATCAAAGATTCAAGAGCCTTGTGTTCCGCGCTTGCGCCATTATTCGCACCCAAATCCTGCGATTTTTGCGCGTTGCTGCGCCATTGTGGAGAGTAAGGATCTAGTCCAAGAGTGTCTAGCATTGCGCGAACTTGCAAAACACAAGTCCTAATAAGGCTTTTAATGCCGTTGCTTTGATTTTCGTTTTGATTTTGCGCATAGTCATCCAAAAGCGCGTTACCAGAGCGAATCGCAGTAAAAATCGCAGCCAGTGCGCCCGAAACGTTAATATCGTCGTTCATAGCTTTAGTAAAATCTTCTGGAAGATTATCTGCATCAATGCTTTGAACTTCCGCATAATCTGGCTGATTTTCGATTACGCGATTTGCGCGCTCGAGGAAGTTAGATACGCGATCATAAGCAGATTGTGCTTCGTTCAGAGACTGATCTGACCACTCAAGCATTGCGCGATATTGCACGCCGCCTAGCGCGTATCGCACAACCCACGCGGATTTTTGAGCCAAAACAGATGGAACAGAAAGACCGTTTCCCAGGGATTTGCTCATTTTTTCGCCTTTAGATGTAACCCACGCGGAGTGCATCCACACGTTTGCGCTTTTCCATCCAGCAGCAAGTGTTTGCGCCATCTCGTTTTCGTGGTGTGGGAAGCGCAAGTCAAGTCCGCCGCCGTGAATGTCGAAAGCATCGCCAAGATAGCGGTGGCTCATTGCCGAGCATTCAATGTGCCAACCTGGGCGTCCTGCTCCAAACGGCGTGTTCCAGCGCGCGTCTTTTTGGTCAAAATCGCAAGGTGCTTTCCAAAGTGCAAAATCGCGAGCATCGTGCTTATCTGGGCTTGCGTCAGCTGGGTCAATCGGATTGTATTTGTCGGCTTTGTCAGCACTATTGCTGTCATCAGAATTACCATTTTGATGCGTTAGCGCGCCGTAATCTTGCCAACTTGGCACACTAAAATACACGTTTCCAGTAGGATTTCCATTTGCGTCTGTTATTGCGTATGCATGACCGCGATCAATAAGGCGTTGTATAAGCTCCACCATATCGTTTATGTGACCAGTTGCGCGCGGCTCCACAGTAGGCGGCATAACGCCAAGAGTGTCGTAAGCTTTAGTGAACTCGCGCTCGTAAATGTAGGCGCGCTGCCACCATGTTTGACCATTTTCGCTAGCTTTTTTGATGATTTTATCGTCAATATCTGTAACATTTCTAACAAAAGTGACAGTGTAGCCAAGGCGCAAAAGCCATCGGCGAACAACGTCGAAGGCGATTGCGGCGCGAATATGACCTATATGAGGCGAGCTTTGCACAGTCGCGCCACACACGTACATTCCAACGTGGCCAGGAGTAACCGTTGTAAACTCGCTAGTGTTGTGCGTTGCTGTGTTATATAGGCGCAATCGTGCCGCTGCTGCTGTAAGAGTTCTGTTCGTATTTTCAAGCATAATCTCAATTATATGTTTAGCTAATAACTCACGCGTTAAGCTCGAGGTTGTCGATTCGAGTATTTGTTGCGATTATGACTTATGCTTGTATAAACATGAGTCGCAATCAACAAAGCGCGATTTGTACGAAAGGGATGCAATGACGTTTTCAAATGATTCAAAGTATAGCGAAGATCCAAACGCTGCTAATTTGAACGCTGTTATGGAAGACGATTCACAAAGCCTCCCAGATTCTGGGTCTAGCACAAGCACGAGCGTACTTGAAAAGCCAGAGGTAGATGAATCAGCGCGAATGGACGATGGCGGTGATGCAGACCGCTTTGCACACTACGTTTCCAAGGATCGCGTAATCGAATCGCGACTAACTGGCCGTCCTGTTGTAGCACTGTGCGGAAAAGTATGGATTCCAAAGCGCGAAGCTAACGACTACCCTGTTTGCCCAGAGTGCAAAAAAATCTACGAAGAGATGAACAGTTTTGGGTTCTAGCCTAAAACGTTGATTTCTGTAGGAATCGCAGGGTCGCCACGCATAAGACTTTGAGCAGAAATCGGAAGTCTGCTAAGTGCTTTAGCACAATAGTCCTGTGCGCGCATAATTGCGTCATGACCCATAAACTCTGTATTAAATTCGCCATTTTGCACATAGTCAACTAGCAAATCTTCCCAAGAATCTTGCGGCTTAAAAGTCGCGAGCGCATTCTCTGAGCCAGAAATTACATGCTCACAATCGGCTACGCCATTGCTAGCTACGCCACCATTCACATCGACGCTAAAATCGTAGGAACGGTACGCAAGCTTACGCCCTGGAACAGTCGCCTTATTCTTAGACTTCTTAGCAACAGGTTGCATAACTCCATCCGCGCCTTCACGTTCTGTGAGTTTATAAACCATTGCGCAAGTAGGCGCGCCCGAACCTGTAACAAGCATTGTTCCAATGCCGTAGGAATCGACTGGCGCATTTTGCAAAGACGCGAGCGCATACTCGTCCAAATCGTTCGTAACCGTGATTTTAGTATTTTTAGCACCCAACGCATCGAGCTGTGCGCGAACGCGACGAGCCATAACGCACAAATCGCCCGAATCAATGCGCACGCCGCCAAGATCCGCACCAGCAACTTGCACGGCGGTTTTAACAGCCTCTTCTACGTTGTACGTGTCTACAAGCAATGTTGTGCCTTTTCCGAGTGCTGCAATTTGTGACTCAAAGGCATCGCGTTCCGAATCGTGCACAAGCGTAAAGCAATGCGCGGCCGTTCCAATCGCCTTAAGCCCGTAAAGCTTTGCCGCAAGCAGGTTTGCCGTGCCTTTAAAACCGCCGATTACCGCCGCGCGAGAAGCAGCCACAGCCGACCACTCGTTTGTACGCCTGCCACCCATATCCATGCACGGCCTTCCAGCAGACGCGGAAACCATGCGTGCGGCGGCGCTCGCCACTGCGCAATCGTAGTTAAGCACGGAAAGTAGCAACGTTTCTAGCAACGTGCACTCGCCAAAAGTGCCTTCAACTTGCAAAATCGGCGAATCTGGGAAGAACATTTCGCCTTCTCTGTAACCGCGGATTTTGCCGCTAAAATGGTAGTTTTCTAGCCATTTAATAGTGTCTTTGCTTACAATTTTGCGGTCTTGCAAAAATCGCAAGTCATCGTCGCTAAAGTGGAATCGCGCTAGCTCCTCTAGGATTCTGCCTGTGCCTGCTACCACTCCGTAGCGGCGGCCTTGAGGAAGGTGACGCGCAAAAATCTCAAAAACGCATTTGCGGTCTGCTGTGCCGTCTTTTAGCGCCGCGTCTAGCATTGTGTACTCGTACATGTCGGTCATGAGTACGGAAGAGTTTGTGTAGGACTTTACTTCGGACTTTGCTTCAGACTTTGAGAAATCAAAAGAATCAAGCATTTTCAATCCTTTCTTGCGATTTTAGTAATCAAACTTAAAGCGCGTTCTTTACGACTTTTATACGCGACTTTTACCTGCAGCCAATCATAGTCCTATGCCTATCTACGATTAGTGCGCGACGACCTGCCTTTTCGCTTAGAGCGTAGCGCGAAAAGGCAATTCGGAGCGCTGAGCCGCTCAAACGTAAAGTCCAGTGGACTTTACGTGCGGCGAAGACGTGAGCGCGCTGTAACGCGCGAACGACACAATACGCCGTAAATCCAGTACAAACTCGTGCAAAATATGCTAGTTGCGGCTTG
The DNA here is from genome assembly GCF_049262755.1 of Gardnerella sp. DNF00354. Lineage (NCBI taxonomy): Bacteria > Bacillati > Actinomycetota > Actinomycetes > Bifidobacteriales > Bifidobacteriaceae > Gardnerella > Gardnerella sp. DNF00354. Next base: position 1,587,053 of record NZ_CP058402.1, on the reverse strand, counting down.
TGTCAGACTCGTGGCAGATTCGTGGTAACCTAAAAATATGACTATAGCTGTTTGCCCAGGCTCGTATGACCCCGTTACAGCCGGACACTTAGACGTGATACAACGTTGTACGCATCTCTTTAAAGAAGTGCATGTTTTGGTGGCTGTTAACGCGGCAAAAACGCCAATGTTTTCCGAATCGGAGCGTGTGGATATTATTCGCAATGCTGTTAAAAACCTAAAAGATGATTTTCCAGTCGGGAAATTTGCTCCACCTTTATGCGGAGCAGCACAGTCGCCAGCGTGCAAAATAGTTGTTGCCTCCACAGATGGTCTTATCACAGATTATTGCAAAAAAGTCGGCGCAACCGTAATAGTTAAAGGATTGCGTCAAAATGGCGACTATGAGGCGGAGCTTGGAATGGCGCTGGTTAATCGCAAGCTTGCTGGGATAGAAACCATGTTCCTTCCTGCAGACCCTATTTTGGAACATGTTTCTAGCTCCGTTGTAAAAGATGTTGCTCGTCACGGCGGAGACGTTTCTGGAATGGTACCAGATAATGTGGTTCCACTTTTACAGAACGTTTTTTCTAAAACAAGTGCAATATCATAAAAATACGTACAATAAAGTCATAAAATTAAAATAATAAAATAAAATTATTAGGAGAAACAGAGAGCAGCTACTTAGCGAAGGAGACAAAATGAGCGAAAACGAAGACGACACAATGGAAAGCCAAGTATCGGCAAATCGCAGCCAAAAGTTGCCATTAAATCCAGTGATTGCAAACAACGATGATTCGCCCAGTGCTGCTTTTGAAGCTTACGACGCAGTACCTGCGGCAAATAAGACTAACGATGATAATGCTGGCGATTCTGCGGCTGCTGGCGATTCTTCTTCTGATTCTGCGGCTGCTGGCGATAATGCGCAAAACTTGTTCCCAATGCCAGATTTGCGTGAACGCGAAGACGGTGGTGCAATAGAGTTTGAAGATGAAGAAGAAAACGTGTTTAAAGCCGCGAATCCGCAAACAGTAAGCGAAGAAGTGCGAACAAAGTCGCGTGAAGAATTCACAACAGTTTACGACATAATCGACACAATGGAAACTACGTTAAATGAAGCAAAGGGCGTGCTGTTTTCTGCTGGAATGGCGAAGATTGATCGCGAAGAATTCGGCGATTACTTATCTAGGTTAAAAGACATGCTACCAGTGCAACTTGAGCGCGCGAGTGCATTAATGCGAGAGGCAGAGAGACGCTTGCGTACAGCTCAGGCTCAAGCAAATTCAATCGTAAGTTCTGCGCAAAGTCAGGCTGCTCAGATGGTTGAAGAAGCACAAGAGAGGGCTAAATTCTTGGCTGGTCAAGAAAACGTGGTTGCCATTGCAAGAAATCAGGCGCGAGGAATCGTAAACGAGGCGCAGGCAAAGGCTGATAAACTCACGCGTGGTGCGGATCAGTACAGTGCTACGGTTATGGAAGGTTTAAAACAGCAGTTAGACAAGCTAGAGCAGGATGTTCAGGCGGGTCAGCGCGTTCTAGAAGAACGCAGGCGTGCGGCGGCGCATGTGCAAGACGAGATTAACAGACAAGTTAATGGAGAAGTTGTAAACGAAAGCGAAGAAAGGAACTAAAAATGGCATCGCATCCCTCCCAGTCTTTATGGGCGGTACCAGTTGCGCAAATGGCGGCACGAGCAGGAAGTAGCATGCAATTGCATCGTGTGTTTCCAGCGCCAGAAGGTATAGGAGACAGCGTTATTGGCGTGAAGCCAGGGAGCGATGTTACAGTAGACGGCAACTTTGATTCCGTAGTGGACGGGCTTATGTTTCAGGGCACGATTACAGCGCGCGTACACGCAGAATGCTCTAGATGCCTGATGTCGTTGCATAGGGATTGGAGTGTTGATGTGTGCGCGTTCTTTGCGCAGGTGGAAAGCAAGGGCGGTGCGCGTTTCAATAATTCTAAATCTAATAGAGCTAATGGCGATAATGATGATTTAGAAGACGCTGATATTTGGGACGAGGGCGACGATTCTGGAAACGTGTATCCTCTGGTTGGCGGAGGAGACTTTGCTGATATCGAGGCATTGATTCGAGACACAATGGTTAGTGAGCTGCCGCTTAAGCCTTTGTGTGAGCCAGATTGCAAGGGTCTTTGCTCGCAATGTGGAGAAAACTTGAACGAACATCCAGATCATCATCACGATATTACGGATATTCGGTTTGCGGCGCTTGAAGGACTTAAGCAAAAGCTTGAAAACTCGCAAAATCGCGGCTGATTTACACTAATTGCGTAGTGTGTTTGTACATAATGTATGGCGCTTGCTGTAATATACAGAACGCTTAAGCTCAATCGGTTGAACGAAATAGAGGAAAGATTATGGCACTGCCAAAGTACAAGACCTCGCGCGCTAATACTCATTCGCGTCGCGCCAATTGGAAGGCTTCTGCCGTGCAGACTATTACCTGCCCGAACTGCGGTTCGCCAGCGTTGTCTCACATGGCTTGCCCAACCTGCGGTAACTTCCGCGGTCGCGTGTATCGCGAAGCAATTCGCTCTGCGCACACCAAGTAGGTTGTATTTTAAGAGAACCCTGCCATCGACGGGTGGCAGGGTTCTTGTGTTTTTCCTAGTTTTTGTTGTTTCCCGAAAATGTACGTGATTTAGGTCAAATTTGGTACAAAGTGCGTCAGTTTGTTCCGGTTTTTGTACGTGATTTAGGTCAAATTTGGTACAAAGTCGGGAAAAGTTGACGGGTTTTGTTGTTTTGCACGCTGATTATAGCAACAAAGTCGGGAAGCGAATAGTGTAAATCAACGACTTCAACGCATGCGCTATAATGTTGAAAATATGAGTGGGAACAATACAAAAGATCAGCATTATGGCAATAATGATGTAAAAAGTGACGTCAAAAGTAATGATAAAAATGACGTTCAAAATCGCTCTTATCAGAACCCAAATCATCCAGAAAATGCTAGAACTAGCAGCATAGGTGTTACGCGTTCTAAAGACGGACATACGCATGATGGAGACCCTACTCAGGAGCTTTTACGCGCGCTCGGTACTACGATTTCGCCAGATTTACTTGTGGAGGCGCTCACTCATCGCTCGTTTTCGCACGAGCATCCAGGCACTAAAAACTACGAGCGTCTAGAGTTTTTGGGAGACGCTGTTTTGGAGCTTGTTTCTACAGAAACGCTGTTTTCTGCTCACCCAGATATGACGGAAGGTCAGTTGGCTAAGCTTCGCGCTAAGGCTGTTTCGGAGTGGGCTTTGAGCGCTGTTGCGCGAGATAAGTTGCATGTTGGACCGTATATTCTTTTGGGTCATGGCGAGATGGAGCATGGCGGCGCTCAAAAAGACTCGATTTTGTGCGATATTGTTGAGGCGCTTATTGGCGCGACTTTTGTTGAGCATGGCATTGACGAGGCGCGCGCTGTAGTGCATCGCTTGATTGATGACACTTTGGCGGAGGTTCTTACAGAAGGTCCTGCTCTGGATTGGAAGACTTCGCTTACGGTTTTGGCGCACGAGATGGGGCTTGACGAGCCGCAATATAGGATGTCGGTTTCTGGACCAGATTACGCGCCCGTGTTCCATGCGCGTGCGGTTTTGGCGCACGAAAGCGGCGACGAGTTGTTGGGTGAGGCGGATGGCTCTAGCAAGCGCAAGGCTCAGCTTGCTGCTGCAGATAAAGCTTGGCACGTGTTGGATAGAAGGCGTAAGTCTAGCGGAGAAAGCGGTAATTAGAGCTTTCTGATTGCTGTGATATAAGCGATTTGAGGCGGTTCTATGGCTAGCAGTCGTAATAATAATGATTTATTATTTGACGATGGTTTGGTATCGTCAACGGAAGCTTCCGACTTATCCGATCGGTATATTGATTATTTGCGTTCAAATAAAGGCCTTGGAAGTCGCACTCTCCGCGCATATAGGGTAGATGTTTTGCAATGCCTTGAATGGTGTGGTGTAAACGATCTTTCTGATTTAAATTCTGTGTCTACAAGCGTTCTGCGTCAATGGATGTATTGGCTTAATAAGAATCACGCGCGCTCTAGTTTGGCTCGCAAAGTAGTGGCTGTGCGCGGTTTTTTTGCATGGACTACACACGTTGGTTTAATTAGTTCGGATCCTGCGCAAATTCTTAATACACCTAAAATTGTTAATGAGCTTCCTACGGTTTTAGACGAGGCGCAAGCGGAAAAGTTGTTGGATTGTGCTGAGGATCGTTCTGAAGATTATGCTGTGGATAAGTCGCCAGAAACCGAGCATCAAGAAAATACACCACTAAAGTCGCAAATAAAAATGCGAATAAAATCTAAAATAAAATCTCAAACAAAAACGAAACAAGAGTATGTAATCGCACTCAGAAATGCTGCGATTTTAGAACTTTTATATGCCACGGGCATGCGTGTGGGGGAGCTTACGGGTCTTAATGTGCAAGATATGGATTTTGAAAATCACACTGTAAAAGTTACAGGTAAGGGAAACAAGCAGCGTGTAGTACCATTCGGTGTTCCTGCTGCAAAAGCGTGTAAAAAGTGGCTTGACTGTGGGAGGAGTGCGCTGCAAGAAAAATCTGCCGCAAGCTCGCCAGCGTTGTTTTTGGGCGTGCGCGCAAAACGTATCGATCAGCGCGTTGTTAGGGATATTGTGCACGCTGCCGCTGCGGCTGCAAACGTGCCCGATGTGGCGCCGCACGCACTTCGCCACAGTGCTGCAACTCATATGCTCAACGGGGGAGCGGACCTTCGCGAGGTTCAGGAGCTTTTGGGGCATTCATCGCTTAACACAACGCAGCGCTACACGCATGTTTCTATTCAGGCTCTTAAACAGCGTTACTCGCAAGCCTTCCCGCGTGCGTAGATTTTGCGATCATCTATCATAATGTGAACCGCACTGAACTATTCTCATTATGTTTCCATCGATTCGGTAAACTATTCTGTTACAGTCATCAATCCGTCTACTCCAGTATCCAGAAAAATCACCTTTCAGAGGTTCTGGTTTACCTATGCCGTTGTATCCGTTGCGATCAATATCTTTAAGAAGCTGAAGGATCCTCTTAAGAGTTTTCTTATCTTGCTTAGACCAGTACTCAAAGTCTTCCCACGCTTCATCTGTCCAGGCTTTAATCATCGAGCGGGACCTCGTGTATAGTTCCGCCTGTTTCTTCCATGTGTGCTATGGATTTTTTCAGACGACTTATATTCTCTGGATTGTAAAACGGATCTGCTGAAACTTCGAATGGTATTCTGTGTTCTCTTCCAACTTTCTTAGCAAATATTGTGAATGCTGCACTCATTGAAAGTCCTAGTTCTCGGCAAACATTTTCCATAAGTCGTTTATCGTCTGCATTTAGCTTGAAATTAATGTTCACTGTATTTGTTGTCATCTAAATTACCACCTTTCAAATAAGATTTTAATAAAAATGCAATAAAAAATAAAGTATTTTTCTTTATTTTCATTTATGCGGACAACGTTTATGCAGAAAATGCAAAGATGTGATTTGAGTCACGTTTGGCGGCAAAATGACGCAAAGTCAAAAATCTCGGAGCGTGCGTTGCGTGGCTAAATGTATAATCGATTTATAAGCTTGATAGGAGGGTAAAACAGTGGTTGATGATTCAAATAAGCCTGAATCAAGCGCATCATTGAATGAGAATGTAGCTAATCAAAACGAATCCAGCGCCGCAGACGTTGAAATGAGCCAGTATGTGGCAGATCGCGCTCGCGTAAACGAAGAGAAAATTCGCCAAGACGAGCAAATCGTTGCCGAATTTGGTGAGTACAATTACGGTTGGCATGATTCGGATGCTGCAGGCGAAGCTGCTAAAAAGGGTATTGATGAGTCGGTTGTTCGTGCAATTTCTGCCGACAAACACGAGCCAGAGTGGATGCTAAACCTTCGTTTGCAAGGCTATCGCGCGTTTCTGCAAAAGCCGATGCCTGATTGGGGTGTGGATTTAAGCGGTTTTGACGCAGACGATTTTAAGTACTACGTGCGCCCAGTTCACGATCAAGCGAAAACTTGGGATGATTTGCCAGAAGATATTCGCAAAACTTACGATAGGCTTGGCATTCCAGAAGCGGAGAAAAAGCGCTTAGTTTCAGGTGTTGCAGCACAGTACGAGTCGGAAGTTATTTACAATTCGATTCGCGAGGACTTAGCGGCTCAAGGCGTGATTTTTGTGGATACGGATACAGCAGTTCAAAAGTATCCGGAGCTTGTAAAAAAGTATTTCGCAACTGTGATTCCAGTTGACGACAACAAGTTTGCGGCTCTTAACACAGCGGCTTGGAGTGGCGGCTCGTTCGTATACGTGCCAAAAGGCGTGCATGTGGATATTCCGCTTCAGGCTTACTTCCGCATTAATACGCCAAACATGGGTCAGTTTGAGCGAACTTTGATTATTGCAGACGAAGGATCATACGTGCATTACGTTGAAGGTTGCACGGCTCCGATTTATTCCACGGATTCTCTTCACGCTGCAAACGTTGAAATCGTTGTGGAAAAGCATGCGCGAGTGCGATACACAACTGTGCAAAACTGGTCAAATAACGTGTATAACTTGGTAACTCAGCGAGCTTACGTGCGCGAAGGTGGCACAATGGAGTGGGTTGATGGAAACATTGGCTCCAAGGCAACGATGAAGTATCCTGCTTGTATTCTCGCCGAGCCGTATGCAAAAGCGGAGACTATGTCTTTGAGCTTTGCTGGACGCGGTCAGTATCAGGATACGGGTGCAAAGATGATTCATTTGGCTCCGCACACGAGTTCCACGATTGTTGCTAAGTCGATTTCGCGCGGCGGCGGACGCTCTGCCTACCGCGGTCTTGTGAAGATTGTTAAGGGTGCTAGCGGCTCCAGCTCTTCGGTTGTGTGCGATGCTTTGCTTGTTGACGATTTTTCGAGATCTGACACTTATCCGCATGTTGACGTGCGCGAAGATAACGTTTCTATGGCTCACGAGGCAACTGTTTCCAAGGTTTCCGAAGATCAGCTTTTCTACTTGATGAGTCGAGGGCTTGAAGAAAAAGAGGCTATGGGAATGATTGTGCGCGGATTTGTGGAGCCGATTAGTCGCCAGCTTCCGATGGAGTATGCTTTGGAGCTTAATCGTCTTGTGGAATTGCAAATGGAAGGATCCGTGGGGTGATGAGCGAAGATTTGAAAAAGAATTTGAGCGATAATTTGAGCGATAATCTAGGCAATAAAATGACGGAAAAAGAAATCAATATTCCTGTGGCAGACCCTAACGATCCTTACGCAATTCCTGCTGCAATGCCTTCTAGTGCAGATAAATCCGTGCGCTCTTTTAACGTGCAAGACTTTGCGATTCCAACTAGAAAGCAAGAAGATTGGCGATATACGCCAGTTGAGCGAATTTCTGAGTTTTTTGAGAGCTTTGAGCCGTCTAATGACGTTACAGTAGCGCTAAAAGGCGTTGATGGTGACTCGCAGGCAACGCTGCAAATTTTGCCGAAAAGTGAGGCTCCACACACTGAAATGAAGCCTTCGGATCGCGTGGCTGCTGTTGCGTGGAATTCTGCAAAGTCGGCGTACGTTTTGCATGTTTGTGGCGAAGTTACAAAGCCAGTAATATTGCAAATTCACGGGAATAACTTGCAATCATTAGACTCTGCGCAATCGCTAGACGCTTTGCACTTAGTGATTGAAGCTGATCCCAGAACAAACGCGGATATTATCGTAGAACACACGGGAGTTGCAAAGCTTGCAGAAAGCGTGGAAATAATTCTTGGAAAGCATGCGCATGTTTCTACAACGTTCATTCAAGAGTGGGATTCTGGCAGCAAGCACGTTGGAAATCATAGGATTCACGTGGGTGAGGGTGCTTCTTTGCGCCACACGATGGTCACTCTTGGCGGAGACGTTGTGCGAATCCGCATGGATCAGGATTTTGGCGGCGAAAAGGGCGATTTGAACATGCTTGGCATGTATTTTGTTGACCCAGGCGAGCATGTTGAGCATCGCACGATGGTTGTGCACAATCACCCAGAATGCAAGTCGCGAGTAGTGTATAAGGGCGCGCTTTACGGCAAAGGAGCGCATTCTACGTGGGTTGGAAACGCTCTGATTAAGCCAGAAGCTCCTGGCACGGATTCGTACGAGTTGAACCGAAATTTGGTGCTAACTCCTGGCGCGATTGCTGATTCGGAGCCGAATTTGGAAATCGAAAACGGCAATATTATTGGCGCAGGTCACGCAAGTTCTGTAGGCAGATTCGATGACGAGGAGCTGTTTTACTTGCAATCTCGCGGAGTGAGCGAAGCGGATGCTAGAAAGCTTGTTGTGCGCGGATTCTTTAACGAGCTTATTGAGGAGATTGGCGTTCCGCAAATCGTAGATCATTTGATGGCTGCGATTGAGCGTCGTTTAGCTAAGACGGAAGATTCAGTAAAGACGGAAGATTGCGCGAATGCGGATAAGTCGCCAGCAACCGAAGAATAGGAGATAGAAACATGTCAACTTTAGAAATTAAGGATTTGTACGCGTCTGTAGAAACAAAAGAAGGACGAAAGCAAATCTTAAAGGGTGTAAATCTTACAGTTAATTCTGGCGAAACGCACGCGATTATGGGTCCTAACGGATCTGGAAAGTCTACTCTCGCATATACTTTGGCAGGTCATCCAAAGTACGAAGTGGATTCGGGTCAAGTGCTTCTCGACGGCGAAGATATTTTGAAGATGACTCCAGACGAGCGCGCAAAAGCTGGTCTGTTCCTTGCGATGCAATACCCGGTGGAAGTACCAGGCGTGTCGATGACGAACTTTTTGCGTACAGCAAAAACAGAAGTGAGTGGCGAGGCTCCGACTTTGCGCGCGTGGGTTAAAGAACTTAACGAGGCAATGAAGCGCTTAAGAATGGATCCAAAGTTTGCGTCTCGTTCTGTAAACGAGGGATTTTCTGGCGGCGAGAAAAAGCGTGCGGAAGTTTTGCAACTAGAAATTTTAAAACCAAAATTCGCGATTTTAGACGAGACTGATTCTGGACTAGATGTGGATGCTTTGCGAATTGTTTCGGAAGGCGTAAATCGTGCCAAAGAAAGCACTGGTTTAGGCATTATGATGGTTACGCATTACACGCGAATCTTAAAGTATATTAAGCCAGATATTGTGCACGTTTTTGCGCAAGGTCACTTTGTAAAGACGGCAGGACCAGAGCTTGCGGACGAGCTGGAAGAAGAAGGATACGACAAGTATTTGCCAGAAGGCGCCAGCGAATCTGCGATTGCGTGAGTTTGCGATTGCGTGAGCGGCGTGTCTAAAGCCGCGAGTAAACTCGTTTAAGTTTGGCTAAATAAAACGGAAGAGGTTTGTAATGACTGTTCGCGGTGATATCAGAAATGTGGCAATCGTAGCGCACGTTGACCATGGTAAGACAACGCTCGTAAATGCCATGCTTCAGCAGTCGCACGTATTCTCTGAGCGAGAAGAAGTGCCAGACCGCGTAATGGACTCCAACGACCTCGAGCGCGAAAAGGGCATCACTATTCTTGCCAAGAACACGGCAGTGCAGTACACTGGCCCGCTGGCAGAAAAGTACGGTCATCCAGAGGGAATTACAATCAACGTAATCGATACCCCAGGTCACGCTGACTTTGGCGGCGAGGTGGAGCGCGGAATCTCCATGGTTGATGGCGTTGTGCTGCTTGTTGATGCTTCCGAAGGCCCACTTCCGCAAACTCGATTCGTTTTACGCAAGGCACTTGAGGCAAAGCTGCCAGTGATTTTGTGCGTTAACAAAACGGATCGTCCAGATGCGCGTATTGACGAGGTCGTGAGCGAAGCTACAGATTTGCTTCTCGGTCTTGCACAAGACGTTGTTGAAGAAGGAATCGATCTTGATATTGATTCGCTTCTTGATTTGCCTGTGATTTATTGCGCTGCAAAAGCTGGCTATGCATCCTTGAATCAGCCAGAAAACGGCGGTTTGCCAGACAATGATAATTTGGAGCCGCTTTTTGACTCTATTATTTCCAACATTCCAGCACCAGAATACGAGGAAGGCGCACCTCTTCAGGCTCATGTTGCAAACATCGATTCCTCTGACTTCTTGGGTCGTCTTGGTTTAGTGCGAATCTACAATGGCACTTTGGAAAAGGGTAAGACTTACGGGCTTTCTCGTGTAGATGGCTCGATTGAAAACTTCCGCGTTTCTGAGCTTTTGCGCACGCAAGGCTTGGAGCGCACTCCTGTTGCATCTGCAGGTCCTGGCGATATCGTTGCAGTTGCAGGCGTTAATGACATTATGATTGGCGAGACGATTGTGGATCAGAATGATCCAAAGCCTCTTCCGTTGATTCACGTTGACGATCCAGCTATCTCCATGACTTTCGGCATTAACGATTCGCCGCTTGCTGGAACAGAAGGCAAGGATCACAAGCTTACAGCACGCATGATTAAGGATAGACTTGATCGCGAGCTTATTGGTAACGTGTCTATTAAGGTTCTTCCAACAGACCGCCCAGATGCTTGGGAAGTTCAGGGTCGTGGCGAGTTGGCGTTGGCAGTTTTGGCGGAGCAAATGCGTCGCGAAGGCTACGAGCTTACAGTTGGTCGTCCTCAGGTTGTTACTAAAACCATTGATGGTCAGATTAACGAGCCTATGGAAAACACTACGATTGACGTTCCAGAAGAATACATGGGTACTGTTACGCAGCTTATGGCGGATCGCAAGGGTCGCATGGATTCTATGAGTAATCACGGATCTGGCTGGATTCGCTTGCAATTTACTGTTCCTTCGCGTGGTCTTATTGGTTTCCGTACAGCTTTGCTTTCTGCTACTCGCGGAACGGGTATCGCAAGCTCTATTTCTGCGGGCTACGCGCCTTGGGCTGGTCAGATTGTAACTCGTCAAAATGGCTCTATGGTTTGCGATCGCAAGGGTGTTGCTACTCCTTATGCTATGCAGCGTTTGCAAGCTCGTGGCGTGTTCTTTGTGGATCCGCAAAGCCCTGTTTACGAGGGCCAAATCGTTGGTATTAACAATAAGCCAGACGAGTTGGATGTTAATATTACCCTTGCTAAGCATATGACTAATATGCGTTCTTCTACAGCAGATGTGCTTGAGACTTTGACGCCACCAATTAAGATGAGTTTGGAAGAGTCTCTTGACTTTGCTAACGAAGACGAGTGCGTGGAAGTTACACCTGAGTCGATTCGCGTGCGCAAGATTATTTTGAGCCGTGACGAATGGTATAAGTGGCGTGCTAAGCAGCGTCGTCAAAATAATGCTGCGTGATTCCTTAAAATGATGTTCAACATGAAGTCGCATTCTGTGCTATTTGCTAGCAAGTGTGCGGCTTCATGCGTTTTAGCGGTATTTTGCGCGGTTTTGGGCACTTTTGCGCATCGAATGGGCGCTATGTACGGCTTTCCGTATGGGCTTATAATCGCTCTTTTGCTTGTTACTCTTGGCGCGTGTTTTTCTCGCATGCTTTGTGGCATGTTTGGCTTGATTTTGCACGCAATTGTGTGTTGCTCGGTTGTGTGGATGATTGCGCTTGGATTGTTTAGGATTTTTGGCGCGTTTCGAGGCGTGCTTGTTGCCGTTGGTTTTGGCGTGGATAATCTTCCTTGGATCGCGCAAAATGCTGGATATTTTTGGCTTTATGGTATTATCATCGCTCACGTAGTTTTGCTTTGTATGCCTAATAAATTTTTTATTATTTCTGGTGCTAAATAAGTGGTGCTAAATCAATGTAAGGTAGTCTTACTTATAGTCTTAGTCTTATAGTCTTAGTCTTATAGTCTTAGTCTTACAGTCTTAGTCTTACAGTCTTAAAGTAGTTTGAGGAATAGTCATGAATAGCAATAAGAACAGCGGTAATGCCCGTAAATTATGTTATTTAGGGCCAGAAGGTTCTTTTACTCATCAAGCGGCTTTAAAAGTTAAAGAGCACTGTAAATCGTTGGATACTTTGCGCCTTATTCCAACTGCGTGTGAGAATGTTTGTAATATTGCTAGTGAAATTGAAGAGAAACATCATTTGGGTATTATTGCGTGGGAAAACAATATTGAAGGCGTAGTAATACCTAATTTAGATTTATTAATTGATGCAAAGAATATGGTTGGCATTGCTCGCTTGGGTGTTGATATAAGTTTTGATGCTGTTGTCTGCAAGTCGGATTCAATCGATAACTGTTCGACTATTGTTGCTCACCCTCACGCGTTGGCACAATGCCGTAAGTTTGCTCAAAAGCGCGGATTGAAAGAAAAAACTGCGTCTTCAAACGCTGCTGCTTGTAGGGATTTAGTTCCTGGCGAAGTTGCTTTGTGCCCTAAAATTTGTGCTGACTTATACAATAGGCGGATTGTGAGCGAAGCTGTTGAAGATTTTTCTGGCGCACGCACTGAGTTTTTGGTGCTAGCTCCTAGAGATGAGGCTTTAAATTTTGTTAATATGCAGCGAGAAAGTTCTTCATCTTTTTCTTCAATTATTGCTTTTATTCCGCGTTCTACAGGTGCTGGAGTATTAGCAAATTTGCTTGATGTTGTGCGCGATCATGGGCTTAATATGACTTCTTTTATGTCTAGACCGATTAAAGGTCAGGATGGTTTATATAGTTTTATTGCAACTGTTGATTCTGCTCCTTGGGATTCTACGTGTAAAGCTATGATTCAAGAAGTTGTTGAACATGGTGATTGGGTTCGAGTTTTAGCAGTGTATCCTTCTGATAATCGCAATAATCCGGTTATGAATGATTGGATGCTGCCTAATGGTGGAGTGTGCATTGATGTTTCGGCTGATGCTTCAGCTGATGTTTCGGTTGATGTTTTGAGTACTTTGAATGTAATGCGTGCAGAAAGAGAATTATTATGGTAGAAGATGCTGAATTTTCTCAAAGATTTTCTGTTGGTATTGTAGGGCTTGGGCTTATTGGAGGCTCAATCGCAAAACGCTTGGCGGCGACTGGTGCTTGCAAAGTGTACGCGTACAATCGCCATCAAACAATGTATGACGAGGCGCGCGCACTTGGAATCACTTGCGTTGAAAGCGTTGCGGATCTTGCGCGCATGCAGCCAAATGTTTTGATTTTGTGTAATTCGCTTGCCGCTATGCCAGAAGTTCTTGGCGAAATTTCGCGCGGAATCAACAAGCAGCGCACTACTTTGACGGATGTTGGCAGTGTTAAGGGGCTTGTGCGAGAGCAGGTTAAGGTCGCAGGTCTTGGTGATTGCTACATTGGCGCGCATCCTATGGCTGGAAGCGAGTTTACGGGTTGGCAAGCGTCGAGCGCGGAGTTGCTGGACGGCGCGCTTTGGGCAATTAGCGTTGATGAGAGCAGTGATTTTTGGCGATTTTTGGCGATTTTGCGCGTGATTGTTAAGCTGTGTGGCAACCGTGCGCTTGTGTTGAACGATTCTATACACGATGCTTCAGCGGCGTTGATTTCGCACATGCCGCACGTTGTTTCTACAGCTCTGGCGAACGTTTTGTGTGGAAGCGCGAATCGCAATATTGCGTTGCAAATGTCGGCTGGTTCTTGGCGAGATATGACGCGAGTGGCGCTTACGGACCCAAATCGCACGCGCGCGATGGTTGCGGAAAATCGGCGAAATGTTGCGGATTTGCTGGGAGATGTGATTGAGGAGTTGAGTTTTGCGAAGAAGATGCTTGAGGAGGGCGATGGCGATTCTGCGGCGGTTGCTGGCGATTTGGTTGCTGGCGATGAGCGCGCGTTTTTTGCTAAGGCTGATTCTTGGCGCGAGTACAAGTATAAAGAGCGCGCAGCGGCTTTCGATGAGTCTGGCGATTTGCGCGAGCTTCGATTTGCGCTTGATTGCCCAGGTGATTGGCAAAGTCAGCTGATTCAAAGCGCGCAAAGTGGCGAGCAGATTGTTGGCGTGGCGTTTAGCGACTCTGCGGTTGCTTGCGCATTACGCAACTCGAAGTGGTAGATTCGAGCGGCATATAATTAACATATGACCGAATCGCAGCAATCGCCATTTTCCCCAAAAATCCAGCAGTTTCTAAACCACATAAGCGTGGAGCGCGGGCTTTCTCCCAAAACCGTTGAAGCCTACGAGTCGGATCTTACAAAATACACGAACTGGCTGCGCGAATCCCAAAAAATCAACGATGTTAATGAAATCACGCAACTAGATATTGAAGAATACGTGCGCGCGATGTCATCACAAGCAATGGCATCACAAAGTTTAGGTCCTCGCACGATTGCACGGCGAATCGCAAGCATCCACGAGTGGAACAAATTCATGCTTTCCAACGCGCAAATCACAAGCGACCCTTCTGCAGAAGTCAAAGCACCAAAGCAGTCGGAGCATCTTCCAGACGTACTCAGCATTAGCGAAGTGGAGCGTGTAATCGATGCAGCTGGCGGCTTTGGCAGCACGGATGCTGTCTCGCTTCGAGACCGTGCGCTTGTGGAATTTTTGTATGCTACGGGCGCGCGCGTTAGCGAGGCGGTTGGCCTAAAATTCGAGGACATTGATTTAGATGAATCGGTTGTGCGTCTTACTGGCAAGGGACAAAAGCAGAGGCTCGTTCCGATTGGAAAGTGCGCGGTATGCGCATTGCGCGATTATTTAGCTAACGCCAGACCTATTCTTTTAAGTCGCGCGCAAAAGTCGCCAGCAACCGCAAAGTCGCAAGTAAAGTCGCGACTCAAGTCACCCTTAAACTCATCGTCAAAATCTGCTAATACTCACGTGATTTTCCTCAACAAACGTGGCAAATCGCTATCTCGTCAATCCGCGTGGGAGGCGATTTCGCGTGCTGGCAAAATGGCTAAAATTGGCAAAGAATTGCATCCGCACACGCTTCGACATTCTTTTGCAACGCATTTGATTTCGGGCGGAGCTGATGTGCGCACTGTGCAGGAGCTGCTTGGTCATGCGTCCGTTACAACTACGCAAATTTACACGCATATAAGCCCAGACGCGCTTATGGAGGCGTATGTTATGAGCCATCCGCGCGCGAGATAGCTCCACAACGACGCATCGATTCACTGAACATACCTTTTGATAGACTGAAGTTTATGCCTACTGATTTACTTGGACGCGAATATGAGACTTTCCGCGCGCCAGATGCGCTTACAACGCACGGTCCTGCGCGCATTATTGCTATGTGCAACCAGAAGGGTGGCGTTGGTAAAACCACCAGTTCCATCAATATAGCTGGTGCGCTAAGTCAATACGGTAGGCGAGTTTTAATTGTTGACTTCGATCCGCAAGGCGCTGCAACGGTGGGACTTGGGATTAATGCGAACGCACTTGATAACACGGTTTACACGGCGCTTTTTGATTCTTCTGTAGATGTGCACGATGTGATTCGCCACACTGCCACCGAAAACATTGATGTTATGCCTGCAAACATTGATCTTTCTGCTGCCGAGGTCCAACTTGTTACCGAAGTTGGTCGCGAGCAGATTTTGGCTGGCGTGCTGCGCAAGGTTCGTAACGAATACGACGTTATTATTATTGACTGCCAGCCTTCGCTTGGCTTGCTTACCGTCAACGCGCTTACGGCGGCGGATGGCGTGATTATTCCTGTTGCAGCGGAGTTCTTTGCGCTTAGAGGCGTGGCGCTGCTTATGCAATCTATTGAAAAAGTGCAGCATAGAATTAACCCAGATTTGCAAGTATTTGGCGTGCTCGTTACTATGTTTACGCGCACTTTGCACAGCGAAGAGGTTTTGCAAAGGATTTACGAGGCTTTCCAGGGGCGCGTGTTGCATTCTGTGATTTCGCGTTCGATTAAGCTGCCGGATTCTACTGTTGCTGCAGTTCCGATTACGATTTTTGCTCCTGAGCATAAGACTGCTAAAGAGTATCGCGAGGTTGCGCGCGAGCTCATTTCCAACGGCGTTGTTGCGTAGCGCGCCAACCTGCCGGAGCGCTTGAAGCGTAGCGCGCTAGCGACGTTCTTGCTTTTGTTTCCCAAATCGACCAAAAAGGGAACAAACGCAGGCACATTTTCCGCGTTTTGTAGTGTGTTTGCGCGATGACCTGCCTTTTCGCTTAAAGCGTAGCGCGAAAAGGCAATTCGGAGCGCTGAGCCGCTTAAACGTAAAGTCCAGTGGACTTTACGTGCGGCGAAGACGTTCGCGCGCGTAGACCGCGCGAACGACACAAAACAACAAAATCCAGTACAATCGCACTACATAACTCGCGTGGATTAGCCGCGATGTTTGCGTTCGGGTATTGGCTTTAGTCTTACGATTGTGTGCGCGTCGATGAACATTTCTTGCTCGGGTCTGCTTCCGTTTGCGGCCGCGTCGCGCATAAGATGCAATGTTGCGCCGTCCCAGCTGATTACGTGACCAATCGCGTCGTGGTATTCGATTTTTGGCGCGCGACCAGTTGTTGGAGCGCTTGCGATTATTGGTGCGATTCCACTTGTTTCTGTGCTGCTAGCTGTTTGAGTGCTGCTAGTTGTTTCTGTGTTGCCAGCGGTTTGTAATCTTTCGTCGCCGCCTAATTGCGCGACTTTGTATGTTCGAACTACGATTCGTGCTCCCACTGGTATAAATTCTGGCAGAATTTGCCGTCTGATTAAGCTGCTCGTAGTGCGCCTCCGCGTTATTTATCGTCGTAGTGGCCTTTGCATGCATAAATTATAATCGTGTCATCTGTAAACGAGTATACGATTCTATCTTTATCGCTTACTCGTCTACTCCAACAACCAGAATAGTTTCCTTTAAGTGGTTCGGGTTTACCTTTTCCGTCGATTGGATTCCGCATAATCTCTTTAATAATATTGTTAAGCTTTTTACGAGTTTTATTATCGCTTTCCCAATAGAGATAGTCACTCCAAGCGTCTGGAGTCCAAGCAATTTTTCTCATTGTTTGAATCCTAAGGTTTAATCTAATCCATGATTAAATTGTGCTCTTCGAGCTTTATGGTGCCATTTTTAACGCCATCAATCTGCGATTTCAAATATGCTTGATTTGACGGCGAGTAAAATGGGTCAAGCGAAAAATCTAACGGTATTCTCTTTTCGCGACCAATCGTTTTGATAAACACGTTCAGCGCGGCGCTCATAGAGATTCCGAGTTCTTTGCAAACTCGTTCTGCGTTGAGTTTGTCTTCTTTCTTTGCGCGAAAGTTTACGTTTACTATGTCTGTTGTTACTGTAGTCATCTTGGTTCCTGCTCTTATGTTTTAGTGTAGAATTTTATACTTTTGCATAAATGTATACGATAATTATATATGATGTAACGTAAATGTCATTAATTATGCAAGCAATTGTTGATGATTTTAGTGTGCTCCGAATTGCCTTTTCACGCTACGCTTTAAGCGAAAAGGCAGGTCCTGTCGTTCGCGCAGATTAGATGCGCTCACGTCTTCGCCGCGCAGAAGCAGTGCTTCTGCCTTGAGCGGCTCAGCGCTCCGAATTGCCTTTTCACGCTACGCTTTAAGCGAAAAGGCAGGTCGGAACGCACGCAGATTCTCAGGCGATTATCAGACTTGTAACAAAATTACGAGTAGAATAAGAACTGTGATACTTGATCGTCATAATCGTTTAAATTTGGCTGAACTTTACGCAAGCTTGCAAGGTGCTGGCGATGGTGAGTCGACAGAAACCGCTGCGGAAAAATCGCAAGCAACCGCCGACGAAAAGTCCGCGCAAAAATCACCTATAAAAAGCGAAACTCCGCATCTTCCGCCCGAGCAGATGGACGAATTTGTAAACATGATGCAGGTGTATGAAGGCGCGATGTACGAAATCAGCACGAAGCTGGAGATTTTGGACGGTGAGTTTCAGGTGCGATTTTCGCACAATCCCGTGCATCACATGGAGCGGCGATTAAAATCCGTGCACTCGATTTTTGAGAAGCTGCGCCGCAGAAACCTAAGCATATCAACGCGTTCGATTCGTGACAATCTGTTCGATGTGGCTGGAATCCGCGTGATTTGCAACTATCGCGATGACGTGTATGCGGTTGCGCAATACCTTTCCAAGCAAACGGATATTCAAGTGTTGCAGGTTAAGGATTACATTAAAAACCCAAAGCCGAACGGGTATCGCAGTTTGCACGTGATTTACGCTGTGCCAGTGTTTTTGTCGTCGGGCGCGCATTACACGCCTGTGGAGGTGCAGTTCCGCACGATTGCAATGGATTATTGGGCGAGTTTGGAGCACGCGTTGCGTTATAAGGCGGATTTGCCTGACGCAAAGTTGGCGGAGCATTCCAAGACGCTGCTTGAGTGTGCGCAGAATTTGCAGGCAATTGAGGCGCAAATGCAGGGGATTCATCGCGATATTAATGGTGCGCCGCGCGTGGAGGATGCGCCTGAGTCGTAACAAGCTAATTCATATTGATCTGTGCGACACACATAGTCGTACAAATGTACTATAATTAGATACTTAATAATGATTTAGGAGGAATTATGGGAGATTTTGGAAATTTTAACAGCAATTATGCTGGCAACTTTGCACAAAACCCAACAATTGTCGACGCGCAGGCTACTTATGTGCGTGAGCAGGCAGAGCGAGTGAGTGTGCGTCGAGTTTACGCAGAGATGACCGTTGGACTAATCGTCACAACGCTTGTGGCAATGTTTACGCAAAGTACGGGTGCGCTTTACTATTACTTGTATGCTACGGGTCGATTTGGATTCTTCGGCATTATTATTGCGCAAGTAGCGCTTGCTGTTATTCTTGGAATGCGCGTTATGAAAATGAGCGTTTTTGCTGCGCGTGCGATGTTCTATGCGTATGCTGCACTTACTGGCTTTACGCTTAGCGCGATTTTTACTGTGTTTAGTCTCGGCTCTATTGCAATGGTTTTGGCTTTAACTGCTGGATTCTTCCTGTGTCTTACAATGCTTGCACTCACTACGAAGGTGAATATGCTTAAGGCTGGCCCGATTCTTATGGTGGCTTTGTTGGTGTTGTGCGTGAGTCAGGTAATTCTTATGTTTGTTGCTCCAAGTGCTGGAACAATGCGACTTATTGCTGCGATTGCAGTGCTGATTTTTGCAGGTCTTACGGCTTATGATGCACAGAAAACTCGTGCGATTTTTGAAGCGTATGCTGATCAGCCAGAAATGATTAAACGTATTTCGATTATTTGCGCGTTTAATCTTTATTTGGACTTCATCAACATGTTTGTCTATTTACTGGAATTGCTTGGGAATAGGCGCGACTAGATACGAGTGTGTGCGTTTTCCTAGGGATTATGATAGGCTATTCGCTTGTGTGATTGATGCGCATATTGCGTAGCGAGCACACATGGATGGGTGTCCGAGCGGTCTAAGGAGACGGTCTTGAAAACCGTTGTAGGGAAACCTACCGCGAGTTCGAATCTCGCCTCATCCGCGAACGGGGTTTCTAGCCAATCGCTAGAAGCCCTTTTTTCATGCCAAAAACCCTTGAAATATCAACGTTTTTGGCTTGTTTACAATGTTTTTCTGTTTTGCATCTTGTTGTATTAAATGTCATTATTTTTGATTACGAACGGGGTGTTTGGCGGGGTGGTTTTGATATCAAGTTGAGAGTTTTTGCCGAGAATGTACGCATTTTGTGTGTTTTTATATATTTATATTTTCGGGAAACTGGATTAGATAGAACGATAGTGACGCTCTTGAGATGTGATTGAGTCAAGCACAAATTGCGCGCCACTTCTATTCTCCTGGCTGCTTACAAAATCTTGCGGAGAATAAGGCGCCGCGCTGTTAAACATTTCCTCGTATTGCGAAACGCTTAATTGAGTGCGATTGTTTAGCGCTTTTAAGTGCCGATTAGAAAACAGCGCGCTACGCCAGTCTGGAACAAGTGTTGCACTAAAGAATTCTGCTACAGCACCAGAACCATATGAGAACAAGCCGATTTTTTGGCCTGGGAGTAGGGGAGAAGACGGTGATTCGTTTGTGTGTGTTCCAGAAGATAAGTCGCCAGTAATCGACGAATCATAAGAAACCGACGAATCGCCAGCAGACTCTGACGAATAGTCAAAATTCCTAAAATAATCGTAATCAAGTAAAGAAATTAAGCCTAAATAGAGTGAACCAGTGTAAATATTTCCGATTCGGCGACTATATTGTGTGCTGTCTTGGTATCTAGCAAGAAGACGTTCGCGCGTATCGTCCGTAAGAGACGCGCACGAATTTGCCTCAAAACCAGCTCGAAGCGCTTTAAGCCCCATTTTTGTGTACGGAAGATGGAAGCAAATCGCCTCAAAATCGTTGAAATTGCAGTCGTTTTTCGCGCTGTATTGCTGCCACACATCGCAGAACATGTGAATATATTGTTCGGTTGAAAACTTTCCGCGCGCCAAAGCAGTGCTTTGATATACGGGTCGCCAAAAATCCTGAATTTCTGCCGATTTTACAACGCTGTCGTCGTTGATTTGCAACACGTGCGGATTCTCGCTAACAAGCATTGCCGCAGCGCCAGCGCCTTGCGTAACCTCGCCAGGAGTTCCCACGCCATAGCGCGCGATGTCTGCCGCAATCACCAAAACTTGCGCGCTAGGATGCGTCAAAACGTAATCACGAGCCATCATAAGCGCCGCAGTTCCGCCATAACATGCCTCTTTTACTTCAACGCAGCGCACCCACGGACTGAGATCCAACAGTCGGTGAATGTAGAGCGCACTGGATTTGCTGGCATCGACGCCGCTTTCTGTGCCAACAATCACCATTTTGAGGCGGCTGTTATCGATGTACGGCAGCAGCGGCAGCGCAGCTTGAGCGCCAAGTGTTACGATATCTTGATGATTTGGCGGCACTGCTTGCTGGCTTTGACCGATTCCGATCGTGAATTTGTTCGGGTCTATTCCGCGCGCGATCGCCAGATCTTTCATGCTTAGATAGCAATTTGGAGTTGCGAAAGTTATGCGGTCGATTCCGACTTTTGGCGTGTTTTTTGAAGTATTGCTCATGGTTTCCTATTTTTTTTTAAGGGCGATTTTAGTGGTGTAAATTTTACGGCGCGGTTGCTGGCGACTTATCCCAAACAGAAGAAAGTCGTAGTTAACCGAGTAACACGTGTAATTATTATTGTAAACTCTAAGTATTTTTGTCTTTTCGTAAATTATCAAGAATCATCCTTGCAGAATTCGTGTTCAAATCTGAACGCTTTTCGTTTAGAAGCGCGTGCACAACCTTCTGAATTTCGTCTCCATGTGCGCCAGATGCGATAGCGATGTTTGCGGCTTGAAGGCGCATGTGACCAGCTTGGATTCCAGGACCTGCGAGTGCGCGAAGGGCTGCCAGGTTTTGTACGAGTCCAACGGCGGCAAGAACGTTACGGAAATCATTGGCGTTTTCGACTTCAGCAACTTGCAGCGCGACTTTTGACATTGGAAGTGAGGAGATTGCGCCACCTACTGTGCCGATTTGCAATGGTATTTCGATACGACCGTAAAGGATTTGACCTGAATTTTGCAAGGTCCATGTTGAAAGAGGCATGTAACGACCGGATTTTGCTGCACATTCGTGCGCTGCTGCTTGTAATGCGCGTGTGTCGTTGCCAGATGCGAGTGCTGCTGCCACTATTCCGTTTAAAATTCCTTTGTTGTGGGTTGCAGCGCGCTCCGCGTCTACGGCGGCTAGGGAGCTTAAGGCGGCGATGCGGCGCGCAAGGCGCATGCCGTCGGCATCTCCAGCCGCGGCTGTTTTTGCGCTATGCACAAGCGCTTCTACAGGTAGGTGAATTTCGGCGATTGTTGCCGCGCGGCTGGAGTTGGCAAGAATTGCCACTAGCGCCTTGCGCCCCACCCAGCTTTCCAGCTGGGTTTTCACGGCTTCGCCAATGGTGTTTGCTATGTTTGCTCCCATTGCGTCGCACGCGTTTATGTCTAGTGTTAGTTTGGCGAAGCCGTTCAATGTCGCCGCCTGTGCGCGTTCTAATCCGCCGCCGCGTTGGTATATTGATGGGTGTGCGGAGCGCGCAACCTCACTAATCGTCGTGCGTTTTGACTCGTCGCGCATTATTTCGTCTAGTTTTTTGGCTACACTTCCGTCTTTGTCTTCAAACACGATTTGTGTACTCGTAACGTAATGTGCGCTGTGTGCCACAACGCCATTTTCTAGGCTTTTTGACGCTATTTTTGCACCGTTGCATGCAGCAGCGATTACGGATGGCTCTTCTGTAGCCATCAGCACGTTTCGCGTTACTCCGTTTACTTTTAGTCCGCGCACAACGCCTACTGGCAGGCTGAATCGCCCGATTTGATTTTCGATCATGCTGTTCGCAACGCTTGCAGGAATGTTTGTTTCGCTGCTTTGTGCGAGCTGTTCGAGCATCAGTTGCGCGCAATCCTCACTAAGCGCGCCTTCTGATTCCAGAGTTTTTATGCGCTGTTCTACGCTTAATTCTCGAAAAGCTGCCATGTTTCTCCATTTTTTTTTTTGCGCTATTTTCACGATTTTCACTTTTGCAATGTTGCTTTGACGCTATTGACGCTATTTTCAAGTCGCCAGCAACCGCAAAGTCGTAAGTAACCGTCCGCGTTGTAGCCAACCGCCATAGTCGCCATCAACAGCAAAGTCGCCAGAAGTACCGCCATAGTCGCCAGTAAACTCGCGTATTGCAACGCTACTACTACGGACTACTACGGACTACTACTACTTTCGCATCCTAACTTGCATGCTCACTCCGATTCCGCCGCCCACACACAACGCCGCAACGCCGTTTTGCATGTGATTGTCTTTAAGCGCGTAAAGAAGTGTTGTTAAAATCCTGGCTCCGCTGGCCCCCAAAGGATGTCCGAGCGCTATTGCTCCGCCTCTTATGTTCAGTTTGCTTTCGTTAATGTTCAGCTGCTGGCAGACTGCTATGCTTTGTGCGGCAAACGCTTCGTTAATCTCAAAAAGGTCAATGTTTTCAACGGTGTATCCCGTGTTTTTTAGCATGCGTTCCATAACGTGTTTTGGCGCGTATCCCATAAGATCTGGGCTGATTCCGCCTTCTGCAAATCCCACGATTTCTGCCAAATAGTCGATTTCGTGCGCGATTGCGTAGTCTTTGCTCATCAAGACGAGTGCTGCGGCGCCGTCATTGATGCCACTCGCGTTTCCAGCGGTTACAGTAGGCGAGTGTTTTGCGCTAAAATCCGCCTCGCAAGTTTCATCCGCTTCGCACATTCCATCCGTCTCGCGCACATCAAAATCCGCTTTAAACAACGTTTTAAGCTTAGCAAGCTGCTCCATAGACGTGTTGGCTCGCGGATGTTCATCGCGGTTAATCACAGTTCCGTCATAAAGTTGCACTGGCGTAATTTCTGCGTCAAAATCGCCATTATTTTGTGCAAAAACAGCTTTTTGGTGGGATTTTAATGCGAAAGCGTCTTGCTGTTCGCGCGATATTCCAAATTTTGCAGCCACGTTTTCCGCGGTAACTCCCATTTCTTTGCCAGTAAAAGCGTCACAAAGACCGTCTTTTTTTAGTCCATCAACCAGTGCGCTATTGCCGTAGCGAAGTCCACCAAATCGCACGTTTTGTGCATAAAAAGGCACGTTGCTCATGCTTTCCGTGCCGCCAGCAACTACAATCTGTGCGTCGCCCATGCAAATCGCCGTCTGTGCGAGTCGTATGGCTTTAAGACCAGACCCACAAACTTCGTTGATTGTCATCGCGCAACTTGACTCGTCAAGTCCAGCGCTAAGAGCGATTTGGCGCGCAACATTTTGACCGCTACCTGCCTGAAGCACGTTTCCAAAAATCGCTTGATCTACGGATTTTGGGCTGATTCCTGCGCGTTTAATTGCGGCTTTTGCTGCGATTGTTCCTAACTCAACCGATGTGAGCGATTTTAATGCGCCTCCGAATTTACCTATCGGTGTGCGCGCTGCGCTTACAATCACAACATCAGTCATACGTTTAGCCGCCTAATCAGTTGAAACTAGCCTATCTAGCCTATTGAAAGTATCATGCTGAAAACACTAACCGAACTACTTTATCGTATTTTTACGCAAAATTGCGATTTGTGAAGAATTATGCTTAATTTTTTCACAATTTGCGCACAATCACATTGACTAGTCTATTTGCGGAAGGTGATTGACCCATCGTTAGGATCCATTGCGTCCACAATCGCAAGCGAATCCAAATCATACCCAGCTTCGCGCAATGCATCTCCGCCGCCTTGGAAGCCTTTTTCAATTGCAATACCGATGCCAGCAACCGTGGCTCCAGCGTGGTTGCAAATGTCAATCAACCCTTGTAAAGCCTTGCCGTTAGCCAAAAAGTCGTCCAGAATCAAAACTCGGTCGTCTGCGTTTAAATACTTTCTAGACACAATCACTGGGAACTCGCGCTGCTTTGTGAACGAGAATACGGTAGACACGTATTGGTCTCCGTCTAGATTGATCGATTGCGCTTTCTTTGCAAAAACCACTGGAACGTTGCCGAAATGACGAGCCGCAACGCACGCGATTCCGATTCCCGAAGACTCAATTGTTAGAATTTTGTTTATTTGTGAGTTTTTAAAATGCTTCGCCCAAGCTGCGCCCATTGCGTCAAAAAGCGCGCAATCGCACTGGTGGTTAAGGAATGCGTCAACTTTCAAAACATTTCCCGGCTTAACAATGCCTTCTTTTTGGATGCGTTCTTCAAGTTCTTGCACGATTATTCCTTTCAAATTGCGCCGTATTTTGCGTATGTAGCGTGTATTTGTATAGCTTACCCCTCGCTTTGACTCACTTAGCGCGTTACTCTTTAAGCTCGAAGGTATGTCGTATAGCACGAGTTTGTTTCTTTCCCCGAGTTTGTTTCTTTCCCCCTGCATTTGTTTACATTTCGACCCAAAAAGGGAACAAACGCGGGAATAGCGCGACTAATCGTCGATTCGCAAAACGCTGCGATTGTGTTTAGCTGGTGTTCGTTAAAATTGGTTAGAGTTTAATTTTTGCGATTTGAAACACAGGAGCGAGGGGCTTTTGAGCAAGTACGGTTATGATTTTGATTTGTTTGGCAATCCAGAAGATTCCAGCGAGCAGAGTAATTCGCTTATTAATAAAGATATGACGAGCGAAGTTTCTGCTTCTACGGTTGCTGGCGACTTTTCCGTGCAATCTTCAAATTCCGCACAATCTTCCCAAACAGCTCAATCTTCTGCCGTTGCCCAATACGCTCAAACATCCGCACAATCTTCCGACCTACCCGAAATCAATCCACAATCGCTTTTAGAAGGTCTAAATCCTCAGCAATATAAGGCTGTTCAATACGAGGGTCCCGCGCTTTTAATCGGTGCAGGTGCAGGCAGTGGCAAAACGCGTGTTCTTACGCGTCGAATTGCTTGGATTTTGGCTAATCGCAAGGCGTGGCCGAGTCAGATTCTTGCAATCACGTTTACTAACAAGGCTGCAGCTGAGATGCGTGAGCGTCTTGCGAACCTAATTGGCAATAATGCAAATAGCATGTGGGTCTCCACTTTCCATTCTGCTTGCGTTAAGATTCTTCGCGCTCATGGTGATTCAATCGGCTTAAAATCAGGTTTTTCTATCTACGATTCTTCGGATTGTGAGCGTCTTGTCAAAATAATCGAATCTGAATTGAATATCGACATTAAAAAGTTTACGCCTAAACTTTTATTGTCTAAGATATCTGATTTTAAAAATAATTTGGTTACTTGGCAGGAAAATCTTAAAAATTGTGCTCCAGATTATAAGCCAGGCGCGTCTGTATCTGGTGCATCTAGCTTTAATGCTGCTGGCAATGCTGATGCGCTTTACGCTGCTGTTTACGCGGAGTATCAAAATAGGCTTAACGTGTCGAATGCTGTTGATTTTGACGATTTGATTATGTTAACGGTTAGGCTTTTGCGCCAAAATCCGCAAGTTAGTGCGTATTATAGACGAAAGTTCCGCTACATTTTGGTTGACGAGTATCAGGATACTAATCACGCGCAATACGTGTTGATTCGTGAGCTTGCAGGTGTGGATGATGCAGGTGTGGATGATTATTCCGCAGATTCATCAGTTTCATCAGATTCATCAGATTCATCAGATTCCACTCAACTTCCGCAGTCTTCAATCACGGTTGTTGGTGATTCAGACCAGTCGATTTATGCTTTCCGCGGTGCAGATATTCGCAATATTCAAGACTTTGAGCAGGATTTTCCAAACGCTACAACAATTATGTTGGAGCAGAATTATCGCTCTACGCAAACCATTTTGGACGCTGCAAATGCAGTAATCTCCAACAACGCTAATCGAAAGCCTAAAAAGTTGTGGACTTCTTTAGGTAAAGGTTCGCCGATTATTGGTTATGTTGCTGATAATGCGCAAGGTGAGGCTTCTTGGGTTGCTCAAGAAATCGCGCGTTTGCGTGGCGAAGATGGCATAAACTACTCGGATATTGCGATTATGTATCGCGCAAATTCGCAATCTCGTAGCTTGGAAGATGCGCTTATTAAGTCGGGTTTACCGTATCAGCTTGTTGGCGGAACTAAGTTTTATGAGCGTCGCGAAGTCAAAGATGCGCTTGCTTACTTGCAATCTATTGCAAACCCTGATGACGATGTCAATATGCGCCGCATTTTAAACGTTCCAAAGCGTGGTCTTGGAGCACGTGCTGAGTCGCAGATTACGTCTTATGCAAAAGAAAATTCTATAAGTTTTTGGTCTACTCTTAATCAAATAGATAAGATTGCAGAACAAATTGGTATTTCATCTCGAACTTTTAATGCGCTTAAGAGTTTTAGGGATCTTATGACTTCGCTTATCGACTTTATGAAAGCTAACGATTCCAAGCCTTCTAAGGTTGTAGAGAACGTGCTTAATCAAAGCGGATTGTTGCAGGATTTGCGAGAGTCTAAGGACCCTCAAGACGAATTTAGAGTAGATAACTTGTCTCAATTGCAATCGGTTGCAGCTGAATATGAACAGAATACGCCTGATGCTAATGTTGCTGGTTTTTTGGAGACTACGGCTTTAGTTGCAGATTCGGATCAGCTTCCAGACCAGGGCGAAGATACTGGAAAAGTTACGCTTATGACACTTCACACGGCTAAAGGTTTGGAATATCCTGTTGTGTTTTTGACTGGAATGGAGCAGGGCACTTTCCCTCATTTGCGCTGTGTTGACAATCAAAAGGAGCTTTGCGAAGAGCGTCGTCTTGCATACGTTGGTATAACTCGCGCTAAGAAGATTTTATACGTTACTTGGGCGGCTGAGAGATCGCAATGGGGCAAGTCGGCAGAAATGATTCAAAGCCAGTTTTTGGACGAGATTCCTGCTGATTTGATTTCTTGGAAGCGCACTGAGGCATCTGTTATGCGAGCTGGGCTTAGGGGAGCGGGTAGTGATTTTGACCGCGATTTTGACAGTGACTTTGGAAGCGATGGCGGTTGGGACGATGATTCGTACACCACTTACGGCGGATCGAGTTACAGAAAATCGCATTATGGCAAGTCTTATGGTTCAAAGTCTTATGGCTCTAATTCATATGGCAATTCATATGGTTCAAAGTCTGGAAAAGTCACCACTCGTATCGCCAGAAAATCTAGTGCATCCTACCAGTATCAATCATCCACATCAAATTTGCAGTCATCTTCATCATCATTGTCTTACAAAAAACAGAGTTTGCAAGAAAAGGACAATCACTTAAACATCAATGATTTCCACGAAGGTGACAAAATTTCGCACGACACTTACGGTCTTGGAACCGTTATTAAAACGCAAGACAAGGGAAGAAACTCAATTATTACAGTTGACTTTGGTTCGGATGGTGTAAAAAGACTTATGTTAAGAGTTGCACCGATTGAGAAATTGTAAAATTGTAATTTTTTTCGTTTTATAAATGTTGCACTTAAAATAATGCAATCTTACTGAAGATTACTTTAAAATATCAATTGTAATATTGTTATAACTAGTGCGTGATTATATACACTAAAACAAAATATTCAAGACTTGTTTTCTATTAAGCTATACGAAAAAATATAAAAGTAGGAAAAATATAGAAGTAAACGAAACCGCAAATGTGTAAGATTCGTGACTCAAGAGGAAGTTGATTAAGCTCTTAAGCATTGCGATTGTATTTATAAACGAGATTTTAAAAGGCGTGGCGCTTACAAACGTGAGTGCCGTAAAGCGTGTTGCGTTAAAAAGCAACACTAAAAAATAATAATTAGATTTAATGAGGTATTTATTATGAAGAACAAATTATTCGCATCGCTTCATGCAATTATTTTTGGAATTCTTATTGCTATAGCGCCATTGACATTTGCAAAACCATGCTCAACTGGAGGCATGCACAAAATGGCTAAAATGTCTAAAATGCCTATGATGATGCAACCTATGGCATGCTACTACACCAGCCGCGTGGCTATTGGAATTGGCGTAGTTATTGCAATTCTAGGTATTATTGCGCTATTTGTTAAAGAACACGTTCGCGCTGGCTTAAATATTGCTGTAATCATTAACTCTCTGTTTATGATCGCTACTACAACGTTCCTTATTGGTGTTTGCAAAAGCCCGATGATGCATTGCACATCTGTTATGCGCCCAACGTTGATTGTGTTATCTGTACTCGCGTTGGTGTTTGC
Source organism: Gardnerella sp. DNF00354 (assembly GCF_049262755.1). NCBI lineage: Bacteria > Bacillati > Actinomycetota > Actinomycetes > Bifidobacteriales > Bifidobacteriaceae > Gardnerella > Gardnerella sp. DNF00354. The sequence continues at coordinate 1,558,597 of NZ_CP058402.1, read as the reverse complement.
ATCTGTTAGCGTGTATCTTGACACTAAATCTGCTTGCTAGTGCGCATCTAAGTAATTTACTATGCGAACTATTACATTAAAGCGATTGCCGCTAGAAAACCTAAAGCAAAAGCCGCTTAGAACCGCCGCGTTAATCGTGGTTTCCGCGTGCTTAGCTGCAGTGTTTTTTGGCGGCTCGCTAATCTCCCTAAATCTTTCAAACGGCCTAAACAGCATGCGCGCTCGTCTTGGCGCGGATATTATGGTTATTCCGCAAAACACTTACAATCGCGCGGAAGCGTTGCTAACTAATGGCGGATCTAGCACGTTTTACTTTACAAACAATATTGAGGATTTTGTGCGAAAGTCAAAAGGCGTTGAAAAAGCAAGCGTACAAACTTACATATCTTCTCTATCGGCTGGATGCTGTGCGGAAAAGTTGCAAATCATAGGTTTTGATCCTACTAGTGACTTTGTAATCGCTCCATGGATTTATTCACAGCACAAAAGCGATCTTAAAAAAGGTCAGATGATTGCAGGCGCAAACGTGCTTGTGTCTTACCAAAACACAGTTCGCTTGTATGGACATGAATGGCCGATTGTTGCGCAACTTGCTAAAACAGGCACTAGCTTAGACAACTCAGTGTTTGTAAACAGAGATACGATTCCAGCGGTTGTTAAATATTCGTCGAAAGTTGGACACACTGCGATTCCTGCAAAATATGCACGCAAGGCTGTTAGTGCGGTTCTTGTAAAAGTGCGTAAGGGTTTTAGTGCGCAAAACGTTGCGGAAAATATTCGTAAAACTAGCGGAATTAAAAGTCTTGGAATGGTGTTTCCAGGAGGAATTACCGAGCAGACTAAAAAGAGTTTAGAAGTGCTAAACAAGGCGATTTTTCTTGGCATTCTTGCGTTTTGGCTTGTGGGAATGCTGATTCTTGTGTGCGTTTTTGCATCTTCTACTTCGGAGCGCAAAAGAGAATTTGCTTCTCTTAGGATTTTGGGCGCCAATAAGAGCATGCTTCTAAAGATGGTCGCGCGTGAATCGTCGGCGATTGGTTTTGGTGGAGGCGTGATTGGTGTTGCTTTCGCTTCGCTTATTTTGTTCCCATATAATATTGTGATTTCTCAACAGCTGCAACTACCGTACCTGGAGTCGAATGTTTGGTTTGTGTGCGCGATTGCAGCGGTTTCTGTAGTGTTTTCGCTTGCTAGCGTTTTGGTAACCTCTGCAATTGTTGTGGGGAGAATCGCAAACAGAGAAGCATATTTGACTTTAAGAGATGGCGAATAAAATGGCGAATAAAATAGTTAGCAACGATTTAGTAGTAAATCTTAAAAACGTCACTCGCGAATTTAAACGCAAAAATAGGAAGTTTATTGCTGTAGACGATGTTAATTTTTCGCTTAAAGCTGGCGACTTTGTGGCGATTATGGGCAAATCTGGCAATGGAAAGTCTACTCTTTTAAACATGATTGCAGGACTTCTAAAGCCTACTCGTGGAAACGTTACTATTTTTGAATATGATATTTCGTCTCCTTCTGTAAGCGACGAGCAAATTTCTGCGATTCGTGCAAAAAACATTGGTTTTGTTACGCAATCGCAGACGCTGCTTGCTAATTTGAATGTGTTAAATAATGTTATTCTACCCGTTAAGATTGCTGATGCTTCTTCTAGACGTGTAGACGATTCAGCGGAAAAATTTGAGCCAGAAGATTGTACGAATGTGGCTTCTCGAGCTATAAATTTGCTTAAGCGTCTTAATGTTGACGATCTTGCGCATTGTTATCCGCGTGAGCTTTCTGGCGGAGAAATGAGACGCGTTATGATTGCGCGCTCTTTGATTAACAACCCGCGTTTGCTGTTGTTGGATGAGCCTACGGGCGATTTGGATTCGCAAAACACTCAAACTGTGGTGTCTCTGCTGCGCGATTGTGCTGCTTCTGGCGCGGCTGTTTTAGTCGTTACTCACGATGAATCTGTTGCTGCAAGCGCTAACAGTGTTTACACAATGGATTCTGGCGTACTTCGTGCACTCTGTGACTGAGCTTTGTTGCGCGAGCGCGAGTATCTACGGTGTGGAGTAGCATAAGGAACGATGCCTATTTTCGTAGGCATTATCTGGAGCCTTAGCCCATCAGTGGGTCGGCGCGTAAGAATTATGGCGTTATTTCAGCGTTTTAATGCTTTCGCGTTCGTGTGTTAGCACGAAGAAGCACTGGAGAGGCCGGCTCAGCGTGAATAATCATAAATGTTTGGTTCACGTTCCGTTCAGATAACGACAGAATAAAGGATTAGTAATGACTAATATTCAGCGTTCTCGCCGTCAGGTGCGTCTTTCTCGCGCCCTCGGCATCGCTTTGACCCCAAAGGCTCAGCGTATTTTCGAGAAGCGTCCATATGCTCCAGGTGAGCACGGCCGCACTCGTCGTCGTACCGAGTCCGATTACGCAGTACGTCTTCGCGAGAAGCAGCGTCTTCGCGCTCAGTACGGTCTTTCCGAGAAGCAGCTTCGTGCAGCTTACGAAAAGGGTACGCACACTGCAGGTCAGACTGGTGACGCAATGCTCACCGATTTGGAAACCCGTCTTGACGCTTTGGTTTTGCGCGCAGGTTTTGCTCGCACAACCGCTCAGGCTCGCCAGTTTGTTGTGCATCGTCACATCTTGGTAGATGGCAATCTTGTTGATCGCCCATCCTACCGTGTTAAGCCAGGCCAGACCATTCAGGTTCGCGCTAAGAGCCAGACAATGGTGCCATTCCAGATGGCTGCTGAAGGCGTTCATCGTGACGTTTTGCCAGCAGTTCCTGGTTACCTCGATGTGAATCTTGCCTCTTTGAAGGCTACTTTGACTCGTAAGCCGGAAGTCGATCAGATTCCAGTTGAAGTCAACATCCAGTACGTCGTCGAGTACTACGCTCGCTAAATTCTGGATTTCATTCTTAAGGACATACCGCTTGGCCCCTGCTGTGCATTGCATAGTGGGGGTCAATGCGTTGTGGCGGAGATTTTTGCTGTAATTTTGCCCGTGTTTGTTTACGTATTGGGTCAAAGTAAACAAAAGCGGGAACACTTGCCCGTGTTTGTTTACGTATTGGGTCAAATGGTAAACAAAAGCAGGAAGTTATAGCGTGTTTGCATCAAAAGCAGTCTGAATTATGCTAAAAGATAGTGATATGTTGTGATGTATTAACTTTTGTTTGGGATTAGTCGCCAGCAACCGCACATTTTATAACAAAACAGTTTAATAAAAAAACAAAATAACATATAATTATTCACAATAATATTCGTTATATTACAAAATATAACATTCTGCGAGTGTTGAATCAGAAAATATATAATAGATAACTAAGCGTCTATTAAGCGTTGTAAGTAAGAAGATACAAGAATAAGAAGTTATACGAAAATAAAAGAAGATAAAGAAGAATAAAGAGACGATGGAGTCAAAGATGTCTCAAATTAGCAATGAAGAAGATGCGCAAGCGGTGCAAGAAGCACAGCAATATACGAATGCGCACAACGCACAGTATGCAGAAGATGCAGAAGATGTAAGAGACGCAAAAGACGTGATAAACAATAACATTTTTGAAGGGGATGATTTTGTGGAAAAGCCTAAAAAAGTTGCAGGACTTCACAATATTCCAACAACAGCTGGTTTCGCTGGTCCTGGCGGTGGATTTGAAGGTGGCGCTGCAGCAGGATTTGAGATTGACGAAGACGGCACTACGCATAAGAAAGCAGATGAACGCCAAGTTGAAAAAAGCTTGGAAGACACAGATGCTTTTGATGCAATAGACATTAATGTAATTCGCGCTAGGAACAAGGCTGGCGGCGCAAACGACTCGGTTATTAACAAGATAACCAGCACGGGTGTTGGAGATTCTTCGCTGAGTAGTCTTGTAGCTCAAGCAGAAGAAGAGGCGGCTGAAAACGTGCAGTCTGCGCAATCTACTACACATTCGGAATCATACCAAGGATTACAGTCGCCAATGCGCTCTTCGCTAGGCGATAATGCCTTCTACCAAACGCAACAAATTCCGACTGTTCAAACTCCTATTCGAGATTTCGGTGGAGAGTATCCGTATAAGTTGTATCGCCCAGGAACTTACGCGCGTGAGCATATTCGTATTACGGCAACAAAGCTTTCCGACGGTCGCGACTTTTTCTACATCGACGACAATCCAGAATATGTTAGCGGACACAAAACAAGGGAGCTGATTGACCCTAGAAAGTTGGCGTATCGCTTTACTTCTCATTTTGATAGCGAAGGTAATGAGGTTCCTAGCGAAGTTCCACAGATGCGTCAGGATCCGCTTACAGGAGATTGGATTCCTATGTCTAGGCTGTGGGCAAAACGACCAGCCCCCATTCTTAGAGAGAGTTCAAATAGTGATAGCTTAAATAGCGATAGTGAGCAACAATCAAGAATCGACCCATTCGCTGGTAGAAAGGCAGAATCTGAGTATCAAGATGGCGAGATTCCAGACGAAGACTACGACGTTGTTGTTTTTGAAAACCGCTATCCAGCTATGGCTCAGGTTGCAGGAGTTCCGAATACAACAACCTACGTTGACGGCAATCCGTTGTGGAAGCAGGCTCCTGCAGCTGGTCGTTGTGAGGTGATTTGCTTTAGTTCCAACGAAAACATGCTTCCAGCTAATCTTTCTGTTTTGCGTATGCGAACGATTGTTGAAGCTTGGGCATTTAGAACCGCGGAAATTAGCCAAATTGATGGCATTAAGCAGATTTATCCTTTTGAAAATCACGGCAGCCAAATTGGTGTGACTTTGAATCATCCTCACGGTCAGATTTATGCTTATCCGTTTATTGCTCCTAGGTTGGAGCAGGAGTTGCGTCACACAGAGGCTTATTTTGAGCGTACTGGCAGTAATCTTCTTAAGGATTTAATGAATTCGGAGATTGAGGCTAAAAAGCGTGTGATTATGCATAATCATAGTTGGGTTGCGTATGTTCCAGCAGCAGCGCGTTGGCCTCTAGAAGTGCATGTTGCTCCTGTTCGTGATGTTCTTACTTTGGATCAGCTTGACGACCAAGAGCGTTGGGATTTGGCACAAATTTATATAACACTTCTTAGACGTGCTAATAAATTCTTTGGTTTTAATGGCGACTCTGGTGCTAAATCGTTTGCAGGTTCGGCTGCTTTCAACTTATCTTCGGGTATGAGTGCTGCAAATTCTAGCGAATTTGTTGACTTGCCTTATGTTGCAGCATGGCATCAGGCTCCTGTACATGATTCTCGTCGTGCGCATTATCGTCTTAATTTACAATTCTTCTCGTTTATGCGAGATGCTAACAAAATCAAGTATTTGGCTGGATCGGAAGCCGGGATGGCATCTTGGATTTCTGATACAACGCCAGAGCTAATTGCAAGTAGGTTCCAAGAATTAGGCGATGTTGATTTGGATTAGTCTGACCTGTATTAGTCTGATTAAACAATAACAAAGTCAATTTGTGTGAAGCATTGTTTAAAGCACTATATGAAGCATTGCATAAAACATTGTGTAAAACAATTTATTAAAAGTGAGATGATTAAGTTATGTTGCTGCATCTTTATTTAGTTCGTCATGGTCAAACCATGTTTAATTGCTACAATCGTCTTCAAGGCTGGTCAAATTCTCCTCTTACCGATAAAGGACTTGCAGACGCAGATCGTGCAGCAGAAAAATTAGCTAATGTCATTTTTGCTGCAGCATATTGCTCAGATACAACTCGTGCGCAAATCACTGCTGAGCGTATTTTAAGCGAAAACGAAAAACACACTCATGCTCGACCACAACTCATAAGCGATATGCATTTTCGTGAGCAATGCTACGGATATTTTGAAGGACAAGACATGAATATGGCTTGGTGGGCGGCAGGTGCACCTCATGGTGCTAAAACATATAACGAAATCGTTGAAAAGTTTGGGCTTTCGGCTACTCGCGACATGCTTAAAGAGGCGGACCCGTTCCATGATGCTGAGTCGGATATTGAGTATTGGAAGCGTATTGAGGGCGGTTTTAAAATAATCGCCAGTAATCCAGTGTTAAAAGATGGAGATAGTGTTTTGCAAATATCTCACGGGAACACGCTTTTAAGTCTTATGCATCGTTTTGCGCCTGCTGGTTACGATTTGAGCGAGCGTCCGCAAAATGGTAGTGTGACTCGTTTGGATTTTGACACTTCTAAGCCGCTTGATCAGGCTATAACCATTAAGGGCTACAACGAGTAGAGCGTACTGTAAATCCACTTTTATATATTGATATATTAGGGTTGATATATTGAGAAGGATATGTGTTAGTGGTTTACTCGAAGAGTCTTGACTCTTCGTTAATCTTTTAAATACATTGCGTGGGTTGGTCGCGCGTAAAAACAGCAGGAAAGAGGTTACGATGAGCGTTGGAGACATAGCTGCTCTGATTGCCGCGATTTCGTTTGCGGTTCTTTCTGGTTTTATGATTTATCCTCTGATTAGGTTGGGTAAGATGTTTAATCAGATTGCTCAAACCGTTAAGGAATCAGGTGAACATGCTTTGCCTGCTATTGATGAGTCTGTTACTACAGTAAAGCAAGTAAACAAAACCTTAGAAGATGTTAATGCTGTTACTGATGCTGCTCGCACCACTGCGACTAATGTTGGTGCTCTTACAGATTTGTATGGTGCTTTTCTTGGAAAACCTATTATTAAGATTGCTGCAGCTGGATATGCTCTTAAGGACACTATTAACGCATTCTTCAATAAGCCTACAGTTCCAACGGATTTTTCAGAATCTTCTGCACGCCACGCAGCTAATTCTGGTGAGTCGAGTGAGTCCAAGGGGGAGTGATGTTTAAGCGTTTATTCTGGCTTTGCATAGGAATAGTAATAGGCGTGATGTCTGTTACTAAGGCTCGCGCTTATATTAAAGGAAAATTCCCAGAAAGTGTTGGAGATTTTTTCTTTGATAAAGATCCGAAGAATCTTACTTTAACCACGATTTTGTCTTTATTTAAGGATTTTAATTCCAGCAGAAAAACTCACGAGTCGCAGCTTAATTCTAAGTATGCTAATAAGTATGCTAAATAAAATAAGCTTGCTAATAAGTCTTGAAAGTTTTTTATAACTAAAGTTTTTATAGGTAAAGTTTTATAATCAAAAATTGGTCTTGCAGATTAATCATTCTGCGACTCGCGCCTTAAAGCATGATGGTATGATATTCTTTTGTGCCGCCCTGTTGCATGGCGTTTTAATATAACACAAGGAGTTCGTACCTATGCGCACAGCAGAAATTGCAAAGCGTTATCTTGACTACTTTGGTAATCATGGTCATATGGTCGTGCCTTCAGCATCGCTGATTTCACCAAATCCAACGACGCTTTTCACGATTGCAGGCATGGTTCCATTCATACCTTATCTTTTGGGAGAGCAAACGCCTCCTTCTCGCAGAATGACGTCTAACCAGAAGTGCGTTCGTACTCTTGATATTGACGAAGTCGGCAAGACTACTCGTCACGGCACATTCTTCCAGATGGTTGGTAACTTCTCGTTTGGTGATTATTTTAAGGAAGAAGCTATTCACTACGCTTGGGAGCTTTTAACAACTCCGCAAGATAAGGGCGGATACGGATTTGACCCGGAAAAGCTTTGGGTAACTACTTTTACAGACGACGATGAAGCTCGCGCAATTTGGAAGAACGAAGGCTTCGACCCAGAGCACATGCAAGTTTTCGGCATGGAAGATAACTTCTGGACTACTGGTGGTCCTGGTCCTGGCGGCCCATGCTCCGAAATCTACGTTGATCGCGGTCCTAAATACGGTAAGGATGGCGGTCCTGCTGCTGACGAATCTCGTTTTATTGAGATTTGGGATTTGGTTTTCGAAAACTTCCAGGTAGATAACGTCAAGTCCAAGACTGATTTGCATATTGTTGGTGAGCTTGACCAGAAGAATATCGATACCGGCGCTGGTTTGGAGCGTTTGGCTTACCTTATGCAAGGTAAGGAAAATATTTACGAAACCGATGAAGTTTACCCAGTTATTGAAGCTGCAGAAAAGCTTAGCGGTGTAAAGTACGGCGATAATAATGATGCTGATGTGCGTTTCCGCGTTGTAGCAGATCACGTGCGTTCTGCTTTGATGATTATGAGCGATGGCGTGCGTCCAAGTAATGTTGGCCGCGGATACGTGCTTCGTCGTCTTCTTCGCAGAACTGTTCGCGCAATGCGCATGCTCGGCGTTCAGGACCCAGTTCTTCCAACCTTGTTCCCAGTTTCTAAGGCTGCAATGGAACCAAGCTACCCAGAGCTTAATAATACTTTCCATGAAGTCAGTGAAGCTGCATATGGTGAAGAAGACGCGTTCCGCAGAACTCTTGAAAAGGGCACAACTATTCTTGACCTGGCTGTTGAAAAAGCTAAGAAAGAGCACAAGGATGACCCTATTGTTGGCGGCTCCGACGCATTTACTTTGCACGATACTTACGGCTTCCCAATCGAGTTGACTCTTGAGATGGCTGCTGAGCAGGGTGTTAAGGTTGATGAAGCTAAGTTCCGCGAACTTATGAGCGAGCAGAAAGGTCGCGCTCGCGCGGATGCTTTGAAGAAGCGTCACAATGTGGACGTTAGCGTTTATGACGATATTAAGAAGGCACTCGAAAAGCCAATCGACTTCCTCGGTTACACTGACTTCTCAAGCCGTTCAAACGTTTTGGCAATTGTTGAAGCCGGTAAGGGTGCTGTTAAAAGCGTTACTGCTCCTGCAAACGTTGAGATTATTCTTGATCGCACGCCATTCTATGCTGAGCGCGGTGGACAGATTGCTGATCAGGGTGAGATTATTTCCGATGACGGCGCGATTTTGGAAGTTGACGACGTTCAGCGACCGATTAAGGATTTGATTGTTCACAGCTGCCGACTTACTGAAGGCACTTTGAGTGTTGGAGCTCCAGTGAACACGAATATTGATCAGGTTCGCAGGGCTGCTTTGGCTCGAAGCCACACTGCTACGCATACTCTTCACAAGGCTTTGCGTGAAGAGCTTGGTCCACAGGCAACTCAGCGCGGTTCTGTAGTTGATCCAGATCGTTTGCGCTTTGACTTCCAGTGGCCAAAGGCTGTTGATAAGGATGCGCTACTCCGTGTAGAAGCTCGCGTAAACGAGCGTATTCGTGACGATTTGCAGGTTGTTCCAAAGGAAATGCCAATCGATGACGCTTTCAAGCTTGGAGCAATGCACTTGTTCGGCGAAAAGTACGGCGATATTGTGCGCGTTGTTGAGATTGGCGACGGTTGGAGCCGCGAGCTTTGCGGCGGTACTCACGCTAAGAGCACTGGCAAGATTGGTATGGTAACCATTCTTTCCGAGTCTTCCATTGGCTCTGGTGTACGCCGTATTGATGCATTGTGCGGCGAAGAGGCGTATGAATATGGTGCTCGTGAGCACGCTTTGGTGGCGCAACTTGCTGGCATGGTTAATGCACGCCCAGATGAGTTAGCTGAGCGCTTGGAGTCCTTACTCAACAAGATGAAGGATTCAGACCGCAAGCTTTCTTCGGTGTATGAGGCTCAGCTTAACGATGCTGTTCCAGAATTGGTTGAGGCGGCTAAACAAAGTTGCGCAACGGTTAAGCTTGCTGTAAAGAATGTTGGCAACTTTGGTTCCTTCGATGCCTTGCGCAAAACAACACTGGATGTTCGTTCTCGCTTAGGTGAGGATGCTCCTGTGATTGTGGCGCTGTGTGGCGTGAATGAGGAGGATCGTCCAATGGTGGCGGTGGCGACTAACGACGTCGCGCGTGGTCTAGGTGCCAAGGCTGGCGATCTTGTGCGTACTGCTTCCAAGGTGCTTGGTGGCGGTGGCGGCGGCAAGCCAGACTTCGCTCAAGGCGGCGGAACTGATGCTTCTAAGATTGACGAAGCATTGGATGCTGTTAAAGCGCAAGTTGCTCAGCTTGCTTAGCGTGCTGCTATCAGCTTAAATAAAACGATGTAATCTTTACCAAAAGCGGCACAAAGAATGGTGTGGTTAGGTATTGATTTAGGTGATGCAAGGGTCGGAACAGCTCTTTCCGACCCTGAGCTCACTTTCGCTCATCCTGCTGGGAATGTTCAATCCTATGGTGATTCGTTTAATGCGATTGAAGATGTTTTAAACATTATCGAAGATAATAGTGTTAGTCGTGTTGTAATAGGTCTTCCTTTGCAATTAGATGGAACTGAAGGAAAATCTGCTAAAAAAGCGCGTCGTTGGGGTGCTAATTTAGTCAAAAGAATGAAGTCGCTTTTTGATTATGGAGATTGGTCTCTCGATTTTATTCCAGAAGTTGTTTGGAAAGATGAGAGACTAACAACTGTTACGGCGCATAAACAACTGTTAGATGCAGATTTTTCGACAAGAAAGCATCGTCCTATGGTTGATCAGCAGTCAGCAGTGTTAATTTTGCAATCTGCGATTGACGATTATAAGAATGATTGCAAAAATAATTAAAGCAGCCAATAGCTACGACAATATTGTGAAATAATGTTATCCTGAAATAATGTCACTGTGAAATAGTAACCAGCAATCCAAGCAGGAGGAAGCGTTTAATGACTGAGAATATCGACGATTTTTTCGATCAAAACGCTAAGTGGAGTCGCGAAACTCATAATCCACCTGTGCCTCCAAAATCGCGCAAAGATTTAAAAGCACAAAAAAGACGTAAAAGTAAGAGAAAACGTATAATAGCGTTTATTCTTACGCTAATTTTTGCAATACTATTTGTTCTTGGATATGGATTATACAGGGTTGCGGTTTACATAAAAACCAACAATCAGTCTACGATTATGGACGATTGGCCAGGACCTGGAAGCGGATTTGTTGAGTTTACGATTGAGCCAGGTCAAGGATCTGTAGAAGTTGGGAACAATCTTGTTAAAGCGCAAGTTGTAAAGTCACAGTCCACTTTTTCTAATATTGTTGCTGCGAACAACAAGATTTTATACCCAGGAATTTATGCACTTAAAAAGCATATGAACTCAATTGATGTTGTAAATATTCTTTCAGATCAAAGTAAAGCAGGCGGATTCTTAGACGTTAAAGCAGGAGAACGATCAACAGACGTTATTCGTAAGGCTGCACAAATCTCTGGAATTGACATTACTCAATTTAAAGAAATTGAGAACGCAGGCGGAATGGGAGTTTTGCCTCCAGAAGCGGGCGGAAGTTTTGAAGGATGGTTGGAGCCTGGAGTTTACAACGTAAAATCCATGAAATCTGCTACTAAAATACTTGCCAAAATGGTAGATAAGCGTATTCAGAAACTTGATTCATTGGGAGTTCCTAAAGGAAAACTGCGTCAAGATATTCTCAAAATTGCGTCTATTGCAGAAGCGGAAGTAAATAATCGTGAATACTATGGTAAAGTTTCGCGCGTAATATTAAACCGTTTAGCTAAAGACATGCCTTTGGGAATGGACACTACGGTTGCTTACGGTATTGGAATTAAGGCAATCAACCTTACGCAAGCACAGTTAGATGATGCAAGTAATCCATACAACACTAGGATTCACAAAGGATTGCCGCCTACTCCTATAAGTATTCCTGGAGATAATGCTATTCTGGCTTCGCTTAATCCCGAAAAAGGATCATGGATTTATTTTGTTACCACTAACTTAAAGACTGGCGAAACTAAGTTTGCAGATAACTACGATGATTTCTTGAAGATTCGCGACGAGTATAAGCGCTCCAACGAAAACGCCAACTAGCGCGACGACCTACCTTCGCGCTTAGACCGCACGAACGATATTTCCTATTTAGCGTTGCGCGAGGTTTGAGTATTTCTCTCCTCGCAACTCCCGTCGCTACGCTCCTCTTTTATTGCTCGTATAGAAATACATCAAACCTTCTGAATGTCTAGAACTTTTACGTGATTTTCATCGCCGAGATTCTCGATTTTTCTTGCTACTTCAGCGAATCACCATTTCATGCTGAGGTTCGCTTCATCCGCTGCGAAAAATCTCGAATCTCTACCATACTTGGTGCAATCTGCATAACCACACAAGCCTTTAACCACATTGAGTGAAATTTGTTGCAATGCAATTTTCGCTTATTTAGCATAATCAAATGAGTCAGTTTATTGTTACTTGTTTATTTGCAATGCCAACGCTTATATGCATGATTGCAGTGTGCGTAACGGATTTAATCAGCCGCGTTGTTCCTAGACTTTGGGTTGTACTAGCTGCTTTTGCGCAATCTGCCGCAAACCTTATTTTTTCGCTGATTACTTTTCATAATGTTAATTTTCTTTTACGTGGCTGGCTTTTTGCAGTATCAGTTTTTGCATTCTACGTTTTGGTGCAAAAACTTTGCGTGCGCGGATCACTTGGATTTGGCGATGTTACATGCGCTTCTATGATCGCTCAAGCTTTGGCGCTATTTGGATTTGATTGCATAATCTACTGGTTTGCATCAGTTGGAATATTTGGATTAATTTGGATTTTAGTATGGAAAATCTGCTCTAGAGTCCGCTTGCGACTTTTCCGCGTTAAGTCTAAAAATGCTCAAAATAAAATCCCGTTCGTACCCGTCTTAGCTGCATCTTTCATAATCGCTATTATGCTTTGAGCTTTTGCTGCAATTCTATAGTGATAAGTGAGGTGGAGATTCGAGATTTTTCGCAGCGGATGAAGCGAACCTCAGCATGAAATGGTGATTCGCTGAAGCAGCAAGAAAAATCGAGAATCTCGGTGATTAAGCGATACGCAATTGTTCAGACTCGTAAGAGGGCTGGGTGATTCTTGGTCGAACAATATAAGAGCGGCAGCCGATACCAAATAATCCAATGAGCCACAACTACAAACAAACTTCAACCCAAAAACAAAATCAAAGACAAAACGGAACAACCGCAACAACAAGCAACACGTAAAAGGCGGAGCGTTGTGAGACAAGAAACACCCAGCCCTCACGCAACATCAAATAAAGATAGTGGTTTCTAGAAAAGTTCGACAGATTGTGCGATTGAGTCAGTGGATTGTGAGCAATACTTAGTGGTTAGTAGAATAAAGAATTTAGAATCGAGTACAGATTTAAAATAGTGTGCATTACAAAGTGCAAGACTTGTAGAAATAGAATATAACGCACAACGCGATTGGAGAAGGCATGCTTAGATGGCAAACGGCAGGGGAGTCGCATGGTGAAGCGCTGGTGGCAATGATTGAAGGCGTGCCAGCAGGAGTCGAGATTACTAGCGCGGACATTGTTTCTGCTCTTGCGCGCAGGCGGCTTGGTTACGGTCGCGGCGCGCGAATGAAGTTTGAGCAAGATAAAGTACGTTTGCTTACGGGCGTTCGCCACGGTGTTACTCTTGGATCGCCAATTGCTATAGAAATCGCAAATAGCGAGTGGCCAAAGTGGGTGGAAGTGATGAGCGCGGATCCTTTGGATCATGAGCTTGAGCGAACTGGTAGAAATGCTATTTTAAGCCGTCCTCGCCCTGGGCATGCTGATTTAACTGGCATGCGAAAGTATGGTTTTAATGATGCTCGCGAGGTTTTGGAGCGTTCGAGCGCTAGGGAAACGGCTTCTCGTGTGGCTTTAGGTGCTGTGGCTGATGCGTTTTTGCAGCAGGCGTTGGGCGTGCGAACAGTTGCGCATGTTATTGGAATCGGCGGAGAATATGCTGACAAAAGTTTACCACTGCCAACACCAGACGATGTTGATGCGTTGGATGCGTCGCCAGTTCGCACTCTCGATAAAGATGCAGAAGCGCGAATGGTTGCTCGCATTGATGAAGCAAAAGCCAATGCGGATACGCTTGGAGGCGTAGTGGAGGTGCTTGCTTACGGCATGCCTGCTGGAGTTGGAACGTATGTAGAGTCGGATCGCCGTTTGGATGCGGCTTTAGCAGGCGCGCTTATGGGAATCCAAGCTATTAAAGGCGTGGAAATTGGAGACGGTTTTGAAGAAGCAAATCGCCCTGGCTCTGCCGCTCACGACGAAATCGTAACAGGCGAAGATGGCAAAATCACGCGTCTTAGTAATCGTGCTGGTGGTATTGAAGGTGGAATGTCGAATGGTGAGACGATTCGTGTGCGCGCTGCAATGAAGCCGATTCCGTCCATTCCGCGCGCATTACGCACTGTAGATGTGCTTACTGGCGAGCCAGCTCAAGCGATTAATCAGCGCTCCGATTTTACAGCAGTTCCAGCCGCTTCCGTAGTCGCAGAGGCAATGGTTCGGTTAACGCTTGCAAAGTATGTGTTGGAAAAGTTTGGTGGAGATTCGCTAGAAGAAACCGCTAGAAATGCTAGAAATTACGTTCAATCTTGGAAAGAGTATATGAGATGAGCGAAGAAGATTCCTTGCATGATTCTTTACATGATTCGCTTCGAGATTCTTTGAAAGACATTTCGCAAGATGTATCGCAAAGTCAAATCCCGTTAGCCGTCATAATTGGTATGCCGGCAGCTGGAAAAACGCGTGTTGGCAAGGAATTGGCGCATATTTTGAACGTTCCTTTTATAGACACGGACGATTTGATTGAGCAAAAAATCAATATGCCGATTAGCCAATATTTTAAGGATTTTGGCGAGAAGTCTTTTAGAGATATTGAAGCTCAAATTGTTAAAGATGCTATTTTTGCATGTTCTGAGCAATCCGCCCCAATAGTCGCCCTAGGTGGCGGTGCTCCAATGCGTAAGGAGACGCAAGAGGTCTTAAGAAAATATACAAAGCTAGGCGGTCGTGTTGTGTATTTGCAAGTAAATGCAAGTGATGCAATTGAGCGCGTAAGCTGGAATTCTAATCGTCCTATGTTAAGCGGCGAAGATGGCGCAAAACGATGGATGGATTTGTTTGATAAGCGTGATCCTGTATTTTGCAAAGTGGCGAATTTGCATGCTCGTGTTTACAATTTGACGCCAAAACCTGCCGCAAGAAAGTTGAAGAATATGATTATGCAACGAATAGTGCATGTAACTGGTAAAGGTATTGAAGATTATGATGTTCATATTGGCGCAGGTGCCATGAGCCTTTTGCCACAACTACTTGGAAAAGAGCCTGTTCGAGTAGCTTTGATCCACACTCAGCCTGTGCAAAGACATAGCGATAAAGCAAGAACCATTTTGCGCGCTGCCGGCTACGATGTTTTCGACATTCTTATTCCAGATGCTGAGGCTGGTAAAACTGTTAAGGTTGCGGATTCTATTTGGGATCGTCTTGGAAACGCTGGTTTTACGCGTTCTGACGCGATTGTTGGTTTGGGTGGTGGAGCAGCCACGGATTTGGCTGGATTTGTTGCTTCTACTTGGATGCGTGGAATCCGTTATGTTAATTGCCCAACTTCGCTTCTTGCTATGGTCGATGCTTCGACTGGCGGTAAAACTGGTGTAAATACTGCGTTTGGCAAGAATTTGGTTGGTAGTTTTTACACTCCTGCTGGTGTTTTGGCAGATACTTGTGCGTTCTCTACTCTTCCTAACGATATTTTTGTTGAAGGACTTGGAGAGGTTGTAAAATCAGGGTTTATTGGCGATTCTAGTATCTTAAAAATTTTGGAAAATCCTCAAAATGCTAGCAAGTTGCGCTCTGTTGATGGTCCTTCTATTTTAAATGATGCAGATTTAAATAATATGGTTTGCGATTTGATAGAAAAAAGCGTGCGCGTTAAGGCATACCATGTTTCTAACGACTTAAAAGAGAAGGGTTTGCGCGAGTTTTTGAACTACGGTCACACTCTTGGGCATGCGATTGAACAAATTGAGCATTTTTCTTGGCGCCACGGAAACGCGGTTGCTGTTGGAATGGTTTTTGCTGCGGAGCTTGCGCAACTTTTGGGTTATTTAAGTACAGAGGATGTTGAGTACCATCGTTCGCTTTTGAAATCTCTTGGATTGCCAATATCTTGGAATGGTGGCGGCAGTGGTGACGATGCTTTTAATAAGGTTCTTAACTTAATGCATAAAGATAAAAAAGCTAGAGGAAATACTTTGAGATTTGTTGTTTTAGACGGGATTGGAAACCCGATTCACTTAGATAATCCGCCGCTGGAGGCGATTCGAGATGCGTTTAATAAGATTAGAGGTTAGAAAATGGTAGATTCAAAAAATGTGATAAGCATGCGTAAAGTTTTAGTAGTAAATGGCCCAAATTTGGGGCGATTAGGCGTTCGTCAGCCAGACGTTTATGGCAGTCAAGATTTTGAAACGTTGTGCGCGCTTTGCAAGAAGTGGGCGCAAGAGCTTAATCTACAGGTAGAAGTACGCCAAAGCGACGACGAGGCGCAAATGGTTCATTGGATGCACGAAGCTGCCGATACGCATACGCCAGTAGTTATGAATCCTGCTGCTTTTACGCACTACAGTTATGCGCTCGCGGATGCTGCACACATGGTTTTGGATGCAGGCGTGCCGTTAATGGAAGTGCATATTTCTAATCCTTCTGCCCGCGATTCTTTCCGAAGAATAAGCGTGATTAGCCCTGTTGCAACTGGCACTATTACAGGCATGGGATTGTATGGTTATAAGCTTGCGCTTGAGTCTGTTGCTTATTTAATCTAACTTTTTAAGCAAATTTCCAGCGTCGAGGCTCGAAGATACTATGGAGTTCCATGGTTAGAAGAAAACATGGTAACTCTCAGGAGCATATTACAAAGCATATTTTTGTCACTGGTGGCGTTGTTTCGTCCCTCGGAAAAGGTCTTACTGCATCTTCATTAGGCAGACTTTTGCGTAGTCGTGGTCTTCACGTATTACAACAAAAACTCGATCCTTATATCAATGTTGACCCGGGTACAATGAACCCATTCCAACATGGCGAGGTTTATGTTACGGAAGATGGAGCGGAAACAGATCTCGATATTGGTCACTACGAGCGATTCCTCGATGTTTTCTTAAGTCAAAAAGCGAATGTTACAACTGGTCAGATTTATCAGTCTGTGCTTCGTAAGGAGCGCGCTGGCGAATATTTGGGTCAGTGCGTGCAGGTTATTCCGCATATTACTGGCGAAATTAAGTCGCGTATGCGCGCGCAGGCTAGCGACGACGTAGACGTGATTATTACGGAAATCGGCGGAACGGTTGGCGATATTGAGTCTCAGCCATTCTTGGAGGCTGCTCGCGAAGTTCGTCGCGATTTAGGTCCTGAAAACTGCATGTTTGTGCACGTTTCTTTGGTACCTTATATTGCTGCAGCTCACGAATTAAAGACTAAACCAACTCAGCATTCTGTGATGATGCTTCGTCAGCTTGGTATTTCTCCAGACGCGCTTGTTTTGCGTTCTGATCGTCCGCTTAATCAAGGCATTAAAGATAAGATTTCGCTTATGTGCGATGTTGATGCTGAAGGCGTTGTGAACTGCGTTGACGCTCCAAGCATTTATGATGTGCCGAAGATTTTGTTCAACGAGGGCTTGGATGCTTACGTTGTTCGTGAGCTTGAGCTTCCATTCCACGATGTTGATTGGAACGAGTGGGAAGATTTGCTTGAGCGCGTGCATCATCCAAAGCATGAGCTAAACATTGCAATCGTTGGAAAGTATATTGATTTGCCAGATGCATACCTTTCCGTTACCGAGGCTATTAAGGCTGGCGGTTTTGCAAACTGGGCTAAAGTTAACGTGCGCTGGGTTGCTGCTGACAAGTGCGAAACTCAAGAAGGTGCGGCTGCGGCTCTTGACCAAATGGACGGAATGGTTATTCCAGGCGGCTTCGGCATTCGCGGTATTGAAGGTAAGATCGGCGCTTTGCGCTACGCTCGCGAGCATGGTTTGCCAACGCTTGGTCTTTGCCTTGGCTTGCAATCTATGGTTATTGAGTACGCTCGTCACGTTCTTGGACTTGAGGATGCTAATTCCACTGAGTTCGAGAAGGATTGTGGCGATCCAGTAATCGCGACTATGGAAGAGCAGAAGGATATTGTGGATGGTAAGGGAGATATGGGTCACACAATGCGACTTGGCTCTTACCCTGCAACGCTTGAAGAAGGCTCGATTGTTGCTGAGCTTTACGGTACTACGCATGTTACTGAGCGTCATCGTCACCGTTATGAAGTGAATGTGGCGTATAAGGATCGTTTGCGCGAAGCTGGCTTGCGTATTAGTGGTCAAAGCCCAGATGGTAATTTGACTGAGTTTGTGGAGCTTCCAAAGGAAGTTCACCCATTCTACGTGGCAACTCAGGCTCATCCAGAGTTTAAGTCTCGTCCAACTAAGCCTCATCCACTGTTTGCTGGATTGGTTGCGGCTGCTCTTGAACATCAGGCTAGCGAGTCTAAGTAGTATTTACCAATAGGTGAAAATATAATAAAAATATTTTAAAAATAATTTCAATATTTATTTGATTTTATTTATTAAGTGGTGTAAACTCGTGCATTTGGGTGCGAATTTACACCACTTTTATTTTGTTTAATATTTGAATGTCTTGTTGAATATTTTGCATCGTTTAACATGATTGTTACATATTTCTAGTGCAAATTTACATTTTTGTAATATCGTCGTAGATTTAAAAGGCTTGGCAAAATACCATATAAAATACGATTTAATCCCATAATTTTATATAGCAATAGTTATTTTTATGATTAATATACAAAATAACTGTAAATTTTACATTTAGACTTTTAGCTTGCGTTGTTTAATAAAATCCGTATGATTGAATTTTAATCAACGAAGAGGCCTCCTTATTGGCTTTGCAAAGAATCCATCTGGCAATAAATACTAGGTGGATTTTATTTATTAAGCCTATAGAGCCTGTAAAGCTTGTAATGAGACTTTTTCGTGATATTTAATTGAATCCTGCCATACCCAACGTTAGGAGAAAACATATGAAGAATAAGGCATTACTTTTTGCCGCAGCTGCGTGCTCGGTTGCTATGCTGCTCGGTGGATGCGGTTCTTCTGCCTCGAAGACCGCTCAAACAAATGGTGGCAAGGTTGTTATTACTGTAAATGACTCCGAGCCTCAGAACGAGCTTGTTCCAGGAAACATTAACGAAAATGCTGGCGCTCGTCCTGCTGTATTGGTCAACTCCACGTTGGTCACTTTTGATGAAAAGGGCAACACGGTAAACGAAGATGCCGAGAGCGTAACTCCAAACGCTGATGCAACTCAGTACACTGTTAAGCTTAAAAAAGATAAGAAGTTTAGCGACGGAACACCAATCACCGCAGAAAGCTTCACCAAGGCTTGGAGCTTCGTAGCAAATGCTAAGAACGCTCAGAAGTGCGCTTCCTTCTTCCAAACAATTAAGGGCTACGAAGACTTGCAGAAGAATGACACTAAGGGTGACGAGCAGCTTTCTGGCTTAAAGGTTGTAGACAAGTACACCTTTACTGTTGATTTGAATCAGCCAGATTCTGTGTTTGCTATTAAGGTTGGTTACCTTGCATTCGCTCCTCTTCCAGAATCCTTCTACAAGAATCCAAAGGCTTATGGCGAAAAGCCAGTTTCTTCTGGTCCATACCTCTTTAAGTCCTGGGATCACAACAAGCAGATTGAAGTTGTAAAGAACCCAGATTACGATGGCCCACGTAAGGCTCAGAATGATGGTGTTACCTTCAAGATTTACACCGATGGAACCGCTGCTTACCGCGATGTTCAGTCTGGCAATCTTGATATGACCGATAACATTCCAGATACTGAAACCAAGACTTTCCAAAAGGACACCACTGTTAAGGCATACAACCGTCCAGGTTCTGTAATCCAGCAGTTCGGTATTCCTGCAAAATTGCCACACTTCGATGTAACTACCGAAGAAGGCCGCTTGCGTCGTCAAGCTGTTTCTATGGCAATCGACCGTGAAACCATCATCAAGAAGGTTCTTAACAATACTGCATCTCCTGCAAATGAGTTCACTTCTCCTTTGACTCCAGGCTACAAGGCAGATCTTAAGGGACACGAAAACCTTAAGTTTAATGCCGCAAAGGCTAAGGAACTTTGGGCAAAGGCAGACAAGATCTCTAAGTATGATGGTCCTCTTACCTTTACTTACAATGCTGATGGTAATGCTAAGTCTGTGTTCGATGCAGTTGTAAACTCCCTTAAGAACAATCTTGGCATTAAGGCTGAAACCACTCCAGTTCCAACATTCCAAGAGTTCCGTAACGCATGCGAACAGCGTCAGGTTAAGGGTGCATGGCGTGCAGGCTGGATGCCAGATTACCCAAGCCCAGAAAACTACTTGACTCAGGAATTTGCTTCTGTTGCTGCAGATGGAAATGGCTCCAACGAAGCTGATTACAAGAATCCTAAGTTTGATGATTTGCTTAAGAAGGCTGCTTCTTCTCAGCCAGCTGAGGCGACTAAGCTTTATCAGCAAGCTAACGAGATTCTTCTTGAGGATCTTCCATACATCCCACTGTTCTACTCGAACGCCAAGGCTGTTATGGTTCCAAGCTTGAAGGGCTTTGTAATGGATTGGCAGAATATGCCACTTTACTACAAGCTCCACAAGTAAAGATCTAAGATCGAAGATTAAGTAGCTATAGTAAAAAATAAATCATAATTAAATAGCATGTAAAAACGTGCTGCTGCCTTCGAATGGCGAATAAAATTGCAAAATTCTATCCGCTGTTCGAGGCAGCACTTTGTGTTTTTACTTAGGTTGGGTTAAATCAATATGCAAGCCACAAAAGTTGGGTGTGTGCTCTGCGAATTTTTAAGTAAGTATATAAGGAGAAACCAATGGGTAAATACGTTCTGCGTCGTGTTCTGCAGATGATTCCTGTGGTTCTCGGCACAACATTGTTGGTGTATGCTTTGGTGTTTGCTTTGCCTGGAGACCCAGTAAAAGCAATGTTTGGAGATAAGCCAATTAACCATGCGGTTGAAGCGCAGATTCGTGCCGAGTATAACTTGGATAAGCCATTTATTATTCAGTATTTGCTGTTTTTGAAAAATGCTTTGACTCTTGATTTCGGTCATACTTTTGCTGGTCAGCCAGTAATTGACGAAATTGGTCGCGCATTCCCAGTAACCATTAAGCTTGCGTTGATGGCGTTTGCCTTTGAAGCCTTGTTTGGCGTAGCTTTTGGCATAATCTCTGGCTTGAAGAAAGGGAAGTGGTATGACAGTGTAATTCTTGTTGTATCACTTCTTCTTATTTCTGTGCCAACATTTGTTACTGGCTTTATTGGACAATATGTGTTTGGTGTTAAGTGGCAAATCATGCCTGTTACCGCAAGCAATGATCCTGGATTCTATGATCTTCTTCTTCCTGCAATAGTTCTTGGATCCGTGTCAATGGCGTATATTATTCGACTTACAAGGTCGGAAGTTTCGTCAAACATATCGCTCGATTATGTTCGCACAGCTCGCGCAAAGGGCTTAAAAGAAAGCTCTGTTATTGTTCGACATATTTTGCGCAATTCGCTTATTCCTGTTGTTACGTTTTTAGGTCAGGATCTAGGCGCTCTTATGGGTGGCGCTATGATTTCCGAAACAATCTTCAACATTCATGGCGTTGGATTCCTTACGTATCAAGGGATTCTAAAGGGAGAAGGAAACCTTGTTGTTTCTATAGTTACGCTTCTTATGTTGATATTTGTAGTCAGCAATCTTCTTGTTGACATGTTGTACGCGGCTCTAGATCCGCGCATTCGCTACGCGTAAGGAGAGCAGACATTATGGAAGATAATTTGATGGAAAATAATTTGACTACAAATGATTCTACAGCAGCTGCAACTACGGTTGCTGGCGACTTTTCCGCTTCAAAATACAATACATTACCAGGTCAGGAACGTTACGTTGCGCCTCTTGATGATACGCCTCTTCAAGAAGTTGATTCTGTAGATGAATCCGCTACAGCTACAAGCATGTGGGCAGACGCTTGGCGTAGTTTGCGCAGAAACCCATTGTTTATTGTTTCCGCAGTTTTGATTATTGCGATTATTTTTGTTGCACTTTTCCCAAGTGTTCTTACAAGGCACAATCCTAATTATTGCGTTTTGGAACATTCGCTTGAGCCGGCTTCTGCTGCGCATCCGTTCGGATTTGATATGCAAGGCTGTGATATTTATGCTCGAGTCGTATACGGAACTCGTACATCTCTAAGCGTTGGTTTGCTAGCAACCGCTTTGGTTGTGTTAGTTGGCTCGTTAATTGGTGCTTTAGCTGGGTTCTTCGGCGGATGGATTGATGCGATTCTCAGCCGAATCACCGATATCTTCCTGGCTCTACCAATGCTGTTGGGCGCAATCGTAGTTTTGCAAATGTTCCGCACATCTAAGTCGATTTGGAAAATCGTGTTTGTTATGGTTCTCTTTGGATGGGTAGGCGTTGCTCGAATCGCAAGAAGTGCCGTTATGGAATCCAAGAATCTTGAGTTTAATACGGCTTCTACAGCTTTAGGTTCAACTCCAATGCGTAATCTTTTCCGTCATATTATTCCAAACTCGCTGGCTCCAATCATTGTTGTAGGAACAACATCCCTTGGTTCTTACATTGTTTTGGAAGCAACACTTAGCTTCCTTGGTATTGGTTTGCCAACTACGACCGTTAGCTGGGGTGTAGATATTTCTACCGCTAGGAATGTTCTTACTACAAATCCAGAAGTTTTGTTCTATCCGTCTATTGCGCTCGCTATTACTGTTCTCGCCTTTATTATGATGGGCGACGCTGTAAAAGATGCGTTGGATCCAAAGAGCCGTAAGGCGTAAGTTAGCGTGGAGGAATAGTGATTATGAACACAGCAACACGTAAAAATGTAGATACCCTTGCAATGCAACGCGAACAGGGTCCTTTGCTGGAAGTCAAAAATCTTCAGGTTGACTTTACAACGGATTCTAAAAAAGCCGTACACGCTGTTCGCGATGCGAGCTTCAACGTTTACCCAGGTCAATGGGTTGCAATCGTGGGTGAATCTGGTTCTGGAAAGTCAACTTCTGCAATGGCGGTTTTAGGTTTGCTTCCAGGAACAGGTCACGTTACTGGCGGATCTATTAAGCTTAACGGTCAAGAAATAAGTAATCTAAAGCCTAAAGATTATGCGGCTTTGCGCGGTACAGCAATGGGATTGGTTCCGCAAGACCCTATGAGCAACCTTAATCCTGTTTGGCGAATTGGAACTCAAGTTAAAGAGGCTCTTCTTGCAAATGGCGTTGACGTTAGCCATGAGAAGCGCTCCGCACTTGCAGAAGCTTTAGCAGGAGACGCTGTAGAAGTTAAAAGTAACGAAGATGAAATCTTCCTTGGCTCTAAAGAACTGAGCACATTATTGGACGCTGCAAAGCAAGCTTTGGCGCAGGTTGGTCTTAGTGAGCAAACGAATGCCGAAAAGTTTAATGAAGCTATGGAATACTACAAAAAAGAGTGGGTTCCAGGTTCCGAAACTCGTTGGCGCGTTGCAGACGATTTAATCAAGTATGGAGTAGATGACGACAAAGCTTGGGAAATCGCCAAAAAGTATGTTATTGGAGCAAGTGTTGAAGACCGCATTGCTGGTTTGCTTGATGAAGCTGGTTTGCCAGATGCAGCAACTCGCGCAAGGCAATTCCCACACGAGTTTTCTGGTGGTATGCGTCAGCGCGCTTTGATTGCTATCGGCTTGGCTTGCAGACCAGATTTGCTTATTGCAGATGAGCCAACTTCCGCACTCGACGTTACTGTGCAAAAGCGCATTCTGGACCATTTGCATACGCTTACCGATTCTCTTGGAACTTCCGTTCTGTTCATTACTCACGATTTAGGTTTGGCTGCAGCTCGTGCTCAGCACGTTGTTGTTATGTATAAGGGTCGCGTTGTTGAATCTGGTCCATCTTTGGACGTTTTGCAGCACCCGCAGCATCCTTATACTAAGCGACTTGTTGCTGCTGCTCCAAGTTTGGCTTCACAGCGAATCATCTCCGTTAAGGAGCATGGCGGAAATGCGGATAATTTGCTTGAACATCACGTAGTAGGTGAGCAAACTCTTGAAAAGAGCGAGCACATTATTACAGTAGATCACTTAACTCGCGAGTTTAAGCTTCCGCGCAAGAAGGAACTTTTCAAGGCTGTTGACGATGTTTCGTTCTCTATTAAGCGCGGAACAACGTTGGCAATCGTGGGTGAGTCTGGTTCTGGTAAGTCTACTGTTGCAAACATGGTTTTGCGACTTCTAAATCCAACAAGTGGAACAGTTACTTACGAAGGCAAGAATATTGCTGATTTCAAGGGTGCTGATTTGCTTGACTTCCGCCGACACGTGCAGCCAGTGTTCCAAAATCCTTATGGTTCACTCGACCCAATGTATTCGATTTATCGTTCTATTGAGGAGCCTTTGCGTATTCATAAGATTGGCGATAAAAAGAGTAGACAGAATCGTGTGCGCGAGCTTTTGGACATGGTTCGCATGCCTGCTTCTGTCATGACTCGCTTCCCGAACGAGCTTTCAGGCGGACAGCGTCAGCGCATTGCGATTGCGCGTGCTATGGCATTGGATCCGGATGTAATCGTTTGCGACGAAGCTGTGTCTGCTTTGGACGTGCTTGTGCAAGATCAGGTTTTGCATTTGCTTAACGATTTGCAAGCGGAGCGCGGTTTGAGCTACTTGTTCATCACTCACGATTTGGCTGTTGTTCGTCAGATTGCGGACGAGGTTGTTGTTATGCAACATGGCAAACTTGTTGAACATGCTACAACCGACGAAGTGTTTGATCATCCTCAAAAGGAGTACACTCGCGATCTTCTCGACGCAATTCCAGGTGGAAATTTGGAGCTTGGCTTGGATTAGTCGCAAGCTGGTTTATGGGCCTTAAAACTAGCGTCTTATAAACTATAAATTTAAAATAAATTTAAATTTAAAATAAAGGTGTAGGAGTCAAAACTTCTGCACCTTTATTTTTGCGTACTTTGTGTTGTGTGCATATTAGAGTGGAACTTATGATTACGATTACGACTTCAAATTTGAATGGGATTCGTGCGGCTTGGCGCAAGGGTATGCTCGATTGGGTTCAAGATCACACGCCAGATGTGTGGTGTATGCAAGAGGTTCGTGCTCCGCAAGATGCGATTGATCCGATTATGAGTAAAATCAAGGATTTGTATGCGACTAAAAGTGGTGAATCTGTGCAAAATGACAGGCGATTTTCTGTTACAAATCAGATTTGTGAAATAAAAGGTAGAGCTGGTGTGGCGCTTGTAACGTCTTTGCCAGTTGTAGAGCAGCGTTACGGTTTGCCTGGTTTAAGTGAAGACGTTGATTCTGGGCGATGGGTAGAAACTGACGTACATACACCTGAAGGGTATGATATTACTGTTGCATCTGTGTATGTTCACGCTGGAAACGTTGATGATCCACAGAAAATGCAGCAAAAATTCCGCTTTCTAGATACTATGTTAAGGCGATTAGGGGAGCTTAGAGATATTGCTGCAAGTGGCGGAAATCAGGCGATTTTATGCGGTGATTTTAATATTGCACACACGCCTCTTGACATTAAAAACGCTAAGGCGAATGAGAAAAGTGCTGGATTTTTGCCAGAGGAACGCGCTTATATTGATCGTTGGATTAACGAGTATGAATTTGTGGATGTTATGCGTATGCTTGCTGGCGATATTCAAGGACCATACACTTGGTGGAGTCAACGAGGTAAAGCTTTTGATAATAACGTTGGATGGAGATTAGACTATCAGTTTGCAACACCTGAAATTGCAGAAACTGCGTGCGGATTCGTGATTGATCGTGCTCAAAGCTACGATTCTCGCTGGTCTGACCATGCTGCTTTAAACATAAAATATAATGTGTGATTTTGCTTTGCTTGTGATAGGCTGGTGAAGTTGAGTAAAAATAGCCATTAGAAATATGTAAAGTATTCATCGAAAAATGGCAATTAGAGCTTATTAAGAAGAATCCATTAGAAAAGAGGAACCATGGGATGGTTTAAATCCAAGCGCAAGTCGAAAGCTGCCAAAGATGATGCTGAGAATCTTGCAGAATTTCAATCCCAAAATTCCGCTCTAAGCGATCTGACTGCAGGCGGATATGATGCAGACACGTACTTAGGACGCGGAAGTCTTAGAGGTCCATGGGACAGGTCTGATGAGAAACTACCTAATTTAGGTACTTATGTTGATTTCGGCTCCATATATATACCATATTTACAAGGTATAGAGTTGCGAGTAAAAAAGCAGCGTGAAACTGGTCAAGTTCTTGGCATAACTGTTACATATAAATCTTCTAGCATTGAGGTTGAAGCATTTGCAGCTCCTAAAACAGAAGGAATATGGAGTGAAGTTCGTGCGGATTTGCTTAAGGGAAACTCTAATGCTAGGGAAGTGAATGGAGTTTTTGGCAAGGAACTCATACTTCCAGTCAAGGTTGACGATAAGACAGTGGAAACTAGAATTGTTGGTGTGGATGGTCCGCGTTGGATGCTCCGCGGAGTGTTTTCTGGGAGTGCTGCTTTAGAGTCACAAAAAACAAGCGAAGAGACCGTGCTTCTTAACAAGTGGTTTAGTGATATTGTTATAGACCGCGGAACAGAGCCACTTGCTCCTAGAGATATGATTCCAATGCACGATTTGGTTGCTCCAAGTAATGCAGGTAAAGATGGTTCTGCTGGCTCTGACGATTCTGAAGAAAATCTAGGTCGTCCAAAGGGTCCACTTGGTGCAGATCAGCAAGTAGAAGTCAAAACCACGCTAACTCGTGGACCAATGTTTTCTGAAATCAGATAGTTAAGAGTCGATAGTAAAAGTCGATAGTAAGAGTCAGGCAGCAAAGGATATTATCTTGGAAAAAAATTCGCGCGGCAAAAAACGCTCAGGATTAGCATCTTTGGCTTCTATTGGATCTGAAGGAAACACGTTTTCTGTTATTGATTCCCTTGGAGGAGTTCGAGGCGTAATTGAATCCATGCTGCCAGGCTTGCTGTTTGTTATTTGTTTTGTTGTAACGCGAAACGTACAAACAACGGTTATTGCGTCTGCGGCTCTTGCAGTTTTGCAAGTTGTGGCGCGCATGATTCAACGCCAGTCGATTATGGGTGCTCTAAGTGGGTTGGTTTCTGTAGGGATTTGCCTTATTTGGGTGTGGACGAGTCATCAAGCTCGCGACTACTACATGATGGGCTTTATTACAAACGCTGTGTATGGTGCGCTTCTTGCGATTTCACTGATTGTGCGCGTGCCAGCGCTTGGGCTTGTGATTGAATCGATTCGCAAAATGCCTACGGAAAATTTTGGCGCGTGGCTGCACGAATGGCTTGATTATAAGCCGCTTAAGCGTGCATACATGTATGTTACTGGGTTGTGGATTGGTGTTTTTGCGCTGAGGCTTGTTTTGCAAGTGCCATTATATTTGACGAATCACGTTGTGTGGCTTGGCACTGTTCGATTGCTTATGGGATTGCCATTCTGGGCGCTCGCCATTTGGGTTTCTTACTTGATTATTGCAACGCCATTTATGCGTCTTCATCATAAACATCGCGAAGAAAATTATCGTGAAGAAAATCAGATTGACGAAGATAAAAACGATGTAAATTCAAGTGAAGTAAAATCAGCTTAACAAAAATCAGCGTTAGAGAATCAGCTTAACAAAACGCAAAACTAAGGGGTAGTTTATGCAAGTGACGATGCGAATCGAGCGATATGCGGATCAAGGAAGATGCGTAGGTCATCTTGACGGACGCGTTGTATTCGTGCGATTTGCGCTGCCTGGTGAGCTGGTTGTTGTGCGCATGGATGAGCCGATGCGTGCAAAAGCGCACTTTTTTACTGGCGAAGTTGTGGAAGTTTTAGAGCCTAGCGCGGATCGTGTAGAGCCGCAATGGAAGCTCGCTGGTCCTTTGGCTCAGGGCGGCGGAGTTGGTGGCGCAGATTTAATTCACGTTTCTTTGCCTGGGCAGATTCGTTGGAAGGCGTCCGTGATTGCCAATCAATTCCAGCGTTTAGCGCATATGGACGTTTCTGCTAGCGATATTACTGTTGAGCGCATGCCAGGGGATGAGGAGCTTAACGGATTTAATTGGCGTACGCGCATGGAGTTGGTTGCGGATGATGAAGGGCGATTGTCTATGCGGAAGCGCGAGTCACATGATCGCATTGCGGTTGATACTATGCCGCTTGCGTCGCGCGCAGTTTTGGCTGTTGCAGATTCTTTGGATTTGTGGAATCGCAAATTTGAGCCAAATTCGCAAATTCGTCTTGCTGTTCCAGAGCCTCGAGTTGATGGTTTGGAATTTGGTGTTTATGGTGACAAGGCTGCGCTTCTTGATGCGATTGGCGAAAATTATGCGCTTATAGTAAATGATGAACTGATTGCAGGCTCGGCTTTGTTGCGTGAGCGTGTACGCGTTGCTGTTGATGGAGATTCATCGCGTATGCGTACTTTTGATTACGATGTTGACGCGCGCGGTTTTTGGCAGATTCATCGCGCAGCCCCAGAGCATTTGGTGAACTACGTTTTGGGATTAGTTCGTTCTGCGCTTGGTGGTCGCACTAAGAATACTGTTTTGTGGGATTTGTATTCTGGTTCGGGTTTGTTTACGATTCCGCTTGCGACTTTGGCTAATGTTGGCGGAGATGCTGCTGGTGATGCCGGTTTCGCTGGCGCTGCAGAGCCAGCGCGCGTGCTTAGTATTGAGGGTGCGCCGATTGCTGTAAAGAACGCAAGGCGAAACATTGGGCGCGCAGGTCTTAGTAAAGATGTTGTTGAAGCTTTGCAAGGCGATGTTGCTCAAACGCTTGAATCGCAGATATTTAAGGCGAGTAAGTCGTCTAAGATTGTTCGTCGATTTGCGCATCCTGATGTTGTTGTGTTAGATCCTCCGCGCGCTGGTGCTAAAGCTCAAGTTTGTAAGCAGATTGCGAAGTCTGGAGTAAGAAGCGTTGTGTATATTGCTTGCGATCCGACTAGTCTTGCTCGCGATGTTGGCACGTTTAGGGAGCTTGGTTACAGCGTTCAGTCTTTGCGCGCATTCGACTTATATCCGGAAACTCATCATACAGAATCAGTGGCGCTCCTTTGCAAATCGTGACTGTTTCAAGATATCGTTTTGATGACATCTACTTGCGTGCAGTCTAGTTGCTGCGTTTTAGGCTTTGTGTAGCAAGGTTTAGCGAGGTTTATCGTTAAAAGGTTTAATGCGTGGCGGATTTAAGCTGGCTTGGCGTGGTTTTTGAACGTATTTTGGCTGTTTGAGGGAAGATATCAACGCTCTGGGGTCGAGTGCAATAAGTTCAATGACTGTTGCTTGTGCACAATGTGATATACAAATGTATCAATCACTTGGATTTTCAATTAAGATTGGGAACTTGTTTGCATTTGAACCATAAATCACAGTCATTAGATAAAAAATAAAGGAGTAAACTATGGAATATAATTGCGGATTTATTAACGATAAAAAAGCATTTAGATATAGAGCAGCAGCCATCATAGTCGAAGAAGGTTGTGTGCTATTTGCAAGAAACGATGAGGACGACTATTTTTACTCAGTTGGCGGAGCGGTTCACGTGGGCGAGACATCAGAAGAAGCCGTTAAGAGAGAAGTATTTGAAGAGACAGGTCTTAATTACGAAGTAGATCACCTTGCCGTCATACACGAGCACTTCTTCATCGGCAGCTCTGGGTTAAAAGGAGTAGACTTCCATGAGCTGACGTTCTATTACATGATGAAGCCCATGGGCAAAAGAGATTTTACGAGCAAAAGCACTACAGAGTCAGGTGCTAAAGAGACAATGCATTGGTTACCTATAGATGAGCTTGATAAGTTCAAAGCTTACCCGACATTTATGAAAGAATATCTTAAATCGGAGCATAGTGGAATAGAGCATATAATTTCAGATGAAAGATATTAATGAATCCCGCTATTATGGCAAGAGATCGTTACATAAACATTATTTCTGTTTATGTTCGGACAGAACAATCAGCCGAAAACATTAGCCAGGATACCATTAGAGCAGTTCGAAGATGTACTCTCTTACATAAATTATGAAAACATAGATCATGATACAATTACGCTTATCTGAGTCTCGAAAGGCGCAGAATACGCGTTGATGCCGGAGCAATGATCATTGAATTCGGTGGAGAGGAAGAAGAAAATCAGAAGGCTAAAGCGGAGTCTCAAACCTTGATACTTGAAACACTTATGTTTTGGATTGATCACCGTAGTGCCTTTACACTGCCACGACGTTGAATATCAGATTGTATAAATTAGCATTTGAAGGAGAAATCAATGAGCTTAGATGAATTGAGGAATGATATCATCATAAAGCAGAAAAAAGGATTGCCATTTATCATGGCATCGGTGATTATATGGCTTCTGATAGTACTTGTGTCGATTTTAAATATCAATATGGATATGAAAAATTTATTGGTATTTTGCTGTTCATGTCCATTATTACCGCTGGCTTGGCTCATTGGTAAACTTATAAAGGTGGATATCTTTTCAAAACAAAATCCACTTGGACAATTAGGCTTCATTTTCACCTTAAATCAAATGATTTATTTATTAATCGTTATGTGGGTGTTTAGTGCGGTTCCGGAAAAGATGATTATGGTGTATGCAATGGTCTTTGGCGCACATTTACTGCCGTATTCATGGTTGTATAAATCAAAGGGATATACAGTTGCTGCAATTTCTATTCCGATGATTTCCTTGATTTTAGGATGTGCATTAAACGGGACAACGGTTGCTGTTGCGGCATGTATTATTGAGATAGTATTTGTTTGTGTATTACATATGGAATTAAAGAAAATGGGAGATAACTACAACAAATCCCAGTTTGTAGAGCTTAGCAAGGATCAAGTTTCTATGAAATAGAAATCTAGATCTAAAAGCGTTATGTGTAAATAATTAAGGCGGTAGTAATACCGTCTTTTTTGATGCCTGAAAAAGTTTCAGAGTTCAAAGCTAAGGTTTCATTGTATCCAACACGTAATGAAACTAGACCACTCAATCTCATGTGGAGATGTTATAAAATCCAGACTATTGAATTTTCTTTAGTCTATTCTTATGTTCAAAAATCAACCTATAGAATAGATGGAGTTATCTCCGGCATCATGGCACTTGACTGTGCTATAAAAAGCGGTAATACAAAGGCAATGCGAAGGTAACACGAACACGAAAAACATGTATGGCAGCTGAGGGATCTTATTCATATAAATTGTGTTGCAATATGCGATACAGTATTTTATGGTGTGTGTATGGAGATTGATTGATATGGCAGTTACTAAAACAGCGAATATGAATGTGAGAATACAGGAATATATTAAGCAGCAGGCTGAGCAGATTTTGGAAATGATTGGAGTTCCTAGGGCTACTGCTATTGACATGTTTTATCGTCAAATCATTCTTAATAAGGGTATTCCGTTTTCGCTTACTATTCCGAAGTCGCTTCCAGCGCAAGATGATATGGATGAGAAAACGTTTAACGCGTTGATGGCTAAAGGTTATGATCAGGCGGCTCGCGGTGATAGTTATCCGATAGATGATGTTTTTGAAGAGCTTGAACGATGATAGGAACAGAAAAATGTCAGATTCATCGATGAAAGATAAGGAAGAGCAGGAACATACTCCCACAGATGAGAAAAATCCTTTATGTTGTGAATCATATGAGCAAATATGTGAGAACCTTAACAGTGCAAATAAGGAATTGTCCAAGTATAAGGTTTTGCAACTGAGTGCGGAAATCTTTTCCATCTTAATGATTGTTGGAACTGTTTTTATGGCGTCCAATAAGCTACAGTTTCTTGGATGGATTACCTATTGTTTTGCGATTCTGATTCTTGTTGTAGTTTCTTTTATTTGTGTTATTGGGCAGCGCAATATACATAGTCGTTTTAGGAGTGCAAATGTAGAGCGTAACAAATTTTTTCTTAGCTATGGTAAGCAACAGGGGAAGGGTAGAATCTCGCTGGTTCTTTGTTGCTTTTTTGTGTTAAGTGGTATTCTAACTGCATTCTTTGGAATAACTGCGGAACGTCTTCCAAATCGGTGGCTTTTGCAGACTTGGGTATATGTTATATGCGCGGCAATGCCAGTTGTTTGGATGATCACAATTGTTCTTGCATGTATCTTCTGTAATCGCTATCGCATTTCATGCGTACGGAAAATAGGTATAAGAATTGTACTTCGTTATCTATCTGTTCTGCTTTGTGTATTGATTATCTTAGGTCTTGGATTTTTTGACGTTTTATTTATTGTTGGAAGATATTCTGTGAAACAAAATGATAATGGTACATACACAGAGCATGTGGATGATATGTATGCTCCTTTTGAGTATTATCTTTATAGGTCTGAAGGTCCGTTTTTTCTTAAGTATCTTCGACCAATGACAGATCCGAGTGATACTGATCCAAAAATAAGTGAATCTGATTGGTATCGTAGAATCAATCGCAATAATAGGAAAGATACAAGATTAAAGGCTGAAGAGCCAGAGAAAAATTCCGATTTGCATGATGATGATGCCGCTGAGCGTGATTTAGAATCAGAGAAGGAAAGAAATGCAGCGCTTAAGATATTTGATAAGTATTTTGCGGCGAAAGGATTTGCGTTCAAGGAGAGTTATACCGCCAAGGGTGATATGTATTTTGTTTTTAATGAAAACAGTTCGGACATTACCTATCTGCAGTATAACAGGGACTCTCAGGATGGAAAATGTGGTCTTTATATTCTGTTTAAGGCTTCAAAATCTTCAAATGGAAGCTGGTCGCCGAGTGATGCTCATATGCAGAATACCTATACTTATGAATATAACACTGGACTAATTGCAAAGAGCAGTAGGGCATATTGGTAGTAGGGCAGAATCGTTGGATGCCAAAATCGAAGAGTATCTGAAGATTGCCAGATAGTAGAATCCATATTTGTGTGCTCTAGTTGCTTATGTTTTAGGGAACAAATCGGTGTAAAAATTGTAAAAAAGTTCCCTGCATTATTTGATTTCTCATGGTAATGGCTTGTTGGTTATTCCAGAAAATAAGGTTCCTGAGTTTAAGAAGTTGCTTGTTGGTATTATGAGGATGAAGATTTGCAGTCTGTGACGGATGCGTTTGCTTGCGTTTGTGAAGATGATTGGAAAGCGCGGTGCAAAAAAATGAAAGAAAACGAATTGGCGGTCGGTTGCGCTCATTTGTCGGCAGAAATTGCGCTTTCAACGGAAATTGCCAATCGCACTTGCTACTACGCAACTGCTGTTTCAGCTATAATTTCACCACGATCATGATGAATTCGAGTTTGAAATGGAGATGTTTTTATGATTTTAGCAGATAAAATATTGGAACTGCGTAAACAAAACGGTTGGTCGCAGGAAGAATTGGCGGACAAATTGGGCGTCAGTCGCCAAGCTGTTTCCAAATGGGAAGGCGCACAAAGTATCCCGGATATGGAACGGATAATTGCATTGAGCCGTTTGTTTGGTGTTAGTACAGATCTTCTTGTAAAAGATGAAATTGATATTATGGGGAAGAACGTCAACGCAGTTGAAAATGCCTGCCAGGAAGAAGCCGGCGTTCGCATGCGTGTAATTGAGCTGGAAGAAGCCTCCGCTTATATTGCTCACAGAATATCATTTGCCGCCTATGTTGCTCTAGGCGTTCTTCTTTGTATTCTGGCGGCAATCCCGTTGATCGGCAGTAATCTTTTGCTTTCTCACACAGTAAATGCGCAAGTCGGTAAAACTATGGGCTTAGCATTCAGTGTTGCGATTGTTACCGTTGCTGTAGTTATTTTTATTATTCAGAGTTTCCACGAAAAGCGTTATCAATATTTGGAAAAAGAGGACTTTGAAACGGCTTACGGCGTTGACAGTGTGCTCAAAGAACGCTTGGAACGGTTCATGCCGTCGTATGTGCTGCGGACGGTCAGCGGTGTCGTTTTATGTATGGTTGCCTTTATTTTTCTTATAATTTCGGATATAGCGCCGAAATTCTATCAACTTTCATCCGACTTTTTTGTAGTTATCGCTATTGCCCTGGTGGCAGCAGCTGTTTATTTATTTGTACAGGCGAATATTATCCGCTCGTCCTATTACCGTTTGCTGCAACCGAAGAAAAAGATTGTCTATCCTGCAAAGATTAGGTTATTGCTCCAAGCTTACTGGCTTATAATTGTCTGCATTTATTTAGTCTACAGTTTCATCATGTCCGATTGGGGAAAAAGTTGGATTGTTTGGCCGTTGGCCGCATTGACTTGCGGAGTAATAGAAGTAGTGCTCAAAGTGTGGAGGCTCGGAAAGAAATAAGTGACTTTCAGCGTCGATTTTGTGGCGAATAACAGGTGCTATCCAGACGAAATATAGTATGCTTGCGCTTAATATTACCCCTAAGGGTGAAAGTATGATTAAAAATGTCGCACATATAGGCTTTACCGTCGGGGTGCGGACATTTTTTTAGACAGCCACACCCAGCCTACTTCTGTTCTCGATAAGACTTATTCCTCCAAGTTATCAAGTTGCTTATTTGATGGCTAGTGAAGATGCTCGTAGTAGGGAATTTGGCGTTTATTGATTGGTTAAGGATAATTATCCCAAATTCGTTTTATCGATGGACACAATGAATTTTTCGCAAGAAGGGATTATATACAAATATTTACCGGATTTTCTATTGGAAGAGAATGCGTAAGGTACTTGATTTTGCTCTTATGTAGATTATGTTTTGCGATGGCTATTATTAAAGGGTTTAATAAGCAAGAGCAAGCGCGATGTTTCATTGTTTTCCTTGCGAATTGGCGGGTTTTCATTCCGACGATTGTCTGGATTTTGTTCCGATGTTTGGCGAGATATTAGTGCGACGATTGGCTTTGTTTAGAAATGTGGTTGTAGGACTAAATGTTAAAAGGTTTAGCGTGCGGTGGATTTAAGCTTACTTCTCGAGATTCTAGATGTGATTTTGCTATTCTGCTGTCGAGTGTTTGTGTGCTCTAGTTGCTTATGTTTTAGGGAACAAATTAGTGTAAAAATCGTAAAAAAGTTCCCTACATTATTTGATTTCTCATGCTGTTACAGTTGGTAACTATAGTGTTTCACCTTGTTTCTTTTTCCGTTGTAAATTATTTGTTAGTTTGTAATTAGGCGGTATATAAATCAAATGTTTCAATACTAATTTGGTTTCCGTCAAGTAATTTCATGATGTGTAATAAGTGATTTGAAAGGAGTTGTGTCATGAGTAGTGTTATATCTTTGGGGGAAAAAATTAAAAAGGCTCGTCTGGAAGCTGGGTTGACGCAGGAGGAGCTTTCGGAATTATTGATGGTATCTCGTGCTGCTGTAGCAAAATGGGAAACGAATCGGGGTTTGCCGGATATCGAGAATCTGAAATTTATTGCATCTGCTCTAAGCGTGAGTGTTGATTATCTTTTGGATGAGAACAATAGCGTTGATTTTTCTATTACTAAGAAGCCTATTAATCTCAATAAATATGGTTTCGACGGTAGGTTGAGCGGTTTTAAGAAGTCGAAAGTTAAAGAGCAGATTGTCCTAGATGAATATCCTGACTCAGAAATCAATATGCTAACTGTTGTTAAGACTTATAACAGTTCATCTGAGAAAATGGTGGATAATTTTGTTGGATGGTTTTCTACTCTCCTTGGAGGATTGCCATTGTTTGGCATATATGATTTCAGTAAAGCTGTTTCCACTCTTGGGGCTGATCAGTATTATTTGGTGGATAAAAAAGATAAGCAGTATTTCGTGCTTATAACTGATGAGTATATTATTGGCAGAATTATGGGAGTGGCGTTTAATAGTAAAAAGTTCCGTATTGGAGATAAAGAATTTATGAAAGTTGGTTTTCTTCGTAATAAGTAGTAAATGGGTGGGTGGGTCTGGTTTTAATATTTTTTCTCATAATATTTGTTGATAAAAAACATGATTAATGGAGAGAAGGCGACTGAAATAGCTAAAAGAGCAGCTGGTAAATATGCTTTTGTTATAAATGCAATTATGGCAATTATTCCCATTAGGTGCATTAGTATGAATGCCATTGTTGCATTTACTTTATCTTTGATTTTCTCGTTTCTTTCATCGTTCATATTTATTTTGTAGGTGTGGTCTTTTTTCATCATCTTATAGTGCATGATTTTTACGTGTGAAAGTGAGATAATCGCAACAAAAACAACTGACAATACAATTTCGACGGATTCATTCAGTTTAAGAGTCAGTGCAAGAATTAATCCGCAAATACCTATTACATAACCTATGTACCAAAAATTCTGGGTTTTTTGTTTTTTCATTTTTTATCCTCCTCGTAAATAAATATTTCTTCGATTGTTAAATTAAAGTACTTAGCAATTTTGTATGCCAATATGATTGACGGGTTATATCTCCCATTTTCCAAAGAACCGACTGTTTGTCTTGATACTTCGAGTGCGTCAGCAAGTTCTTCCTGGGTTATGCCTTTTTCTTTTCTAATTTGTTCAAGTCTATTTTTCACATTACATTCTCCTTTCTAATGGAAAGCTAGCTTTACATATAAGATAATCGTTTCGAAAGTAAATGTCAAGGTGACTTTCCATTGTATTGAATAAAGATGTGGTGAGCACTTGTCGTGAGTTTTTCTTTGCTTGTGCTGATGCTAATGCAGTGCCATTGCAATGCCAATGCAATGTTGTATAATTTCCGTAAGAAATAAGGGGTGATTGTATGGCGAAAACAGCTAACTTGTATACTCGTATTGATCCAGAGTTAAAAGAGCAGGCAGAGTATATATTGAATTCTTTGGGTCTTCCTCCTTCGAGTGCTATTACCATGTTTTATAAGCAGGTTGTTTTACAGCAGGGGCTTCCTTTTGATGTGAAATTGGGTTATAGAGAGCCGCGTGATGTGAGTTCTATGACTCAAGGTGAGTTGAATGATGAGTTGGAAAAGGGTTATAAGTCTGTTTTATCTGGTGATGTGAAGTCTGCGGATAAGGTTTTTGCGTCCTTGCATAGGGAATTTGATTTATGATTTACACGGTGCACATTTCGCGTGAGGCTGAAGAAGACTTGCGTGGTATTTATGCTTATATTGCGTTTAATTTACTGTCTTTGAAAAACGCGCAGGGGCAGGTAAATAGGTTGGAGGAAGCAATATTGAGTCTTGATGAGTTTCCTCTTGCGCATCGTTTAGTTAGTTTTGAGCCATGGAGGAGTAGAAGTTTAAGGTTCATGGCGTGTGATAATTTTCTTATTTTTTATTTTGTTTTTGAAGAAAAGTATGAAGTTGTGGTTTCTCGTGTGCTTTATGGGAAAAGAGATATTGAGAAAGTTATAAATGGCAATTAAACCCTTTAACGATAGAAAGTGGTTATCGTTAAAAAGTGCACCCAGTATCCATAGTGTGCACTCAAAAAAGTGTAGCTATACTGGGAGTTCTCTCAATCCACGTGGCGTAGTATTTATGTCACGGGCTTAATAGGTGGGTGCATTTTTAGGCTTTGTGCTTTTGGTTTCTTCTTCGTAAAAACTCTTTAACAATGATTGGAATTATAGTTGGGATACATTCAAGAGTTAAAAAATATGTAATGTACCAGTTCATGAACCAGTCAATCCAGTTAATATCTAATTGTTGAGGAGATGCTTGTAATATAAACAAATCAATAGCAGGGGCGATGAGCGCGATAGCTATGGTTTTACAAACTCCTAAGTTTTCGAGTGTTTTTTGATTGACAACGATTGAGTAAAGGAGAATTTTTGTTAAACCAAGTGCATGAGCTATGACAACTAATAAAAAAGGTGAGTCATAAACAATTTCCCAATCGAGTGATTTAAGAGAATTGATAATAAGACCTAAAAGAGGCAATAATAATGAAAAAAGGAATAATCGTATAGCTTGATACACAGATTTCTTCATTACAACCTCCTTAAATTTATATAACCAAGCAGATGACTACTGTCATAGACGGACTATTTTTCACTCATTTTACGTTAATTTATCTTACTTAGAAAGTTGGGATAATCATATCCGATTAAAATCTAGCGGTCATGTGCAGACAGAACTTAAAGAACTGGATAAATACGGCATTGATTATCATATCGTGAAAACATATCCCAATGGGGTGAGGTTGGATATGTGCCGAATTATAAGGCACCGAAAAAGAAGAATGGTGTTAATCAAGCGTGGTTTTCGGCTAGCTGGTAAGCAAGGGCATGGTCTTTTTGTTACAACGTCTAGGTTTTCGCAGAAAGCTAAAGATTACGCTGACAATCATCATATTATTTTGGTTGATGGTGTGAAGCTTGCAAATCTTATGATTAAGCATAATTTTTGTGTTTCAACAAGAAAAACGTTTGAGATTAAAACGATTGATACTGATGCTTTGCTTGAATATCAAGATGAGTAGTGTTTTTGTGTAAGTTTTGTGACTTGATTTTGTTATGTTTTTAGTTTGTTGCTGAGTTTTTTGAGATTTTAGATATTAATTTGCTATTTTATCAGTTATAACTTATAAATTATCGATTTTGCCATTAAATTTCACTTATAAGCGATGAGTACGATGAAAAGTCTTGGTTCTGTTTTTGTTTTACTTTTGGCTTTGGTCGTGGATATTGGTTAAGTGAAAATCGTCTTAGAAAAAATTTTTATATGAGATTGAAAACGATATAAAATAAGTGGTTTTAACATATTGTAAGTAATACCCACTAATTTCGGAGTGGGGAAATCCTCCACCAAAATGTTATACTTTTTATAGTGTAAGTAGGGTGAAAGAAAGTAAATATGAGGGAGGTGAAAAAATGAATAAGGCTAAGATGGTATTGCAGAATACAGGTATTAGAAAAGATAATCATCAGTTTGATGATATTGTTAAGATTGTCGAAAGTGCAAAGGATCGCGCTTATAGAAAAGTTAATGAAGAATTAATCTTGATGTATCAGGAAGTGGGAAAGTATATAAGCGAGAAAAGTAAAGAAGCAGCTTACGGATCAAATTTTGTGGAAAATGTTGCTGATTTTTTCTCTGAAAATTATCCTGATTTAAAAGGATTTACCCGTAGGGGACTTTATAGAATGAAGCAATTCTATGAGATATATAAGGATGATGAAAAAGTGTCAACGTTGTTGACACAATTGAGCTGGTCTAATCATTTGAAAATAATATCTGGATCTAAGAGTAAAGAAGAAAGAGAATTCTACATTAACTTAGCTATTAACGAGAATCTAACTCACCGAGAGTTGGTAAGGCAGATGGACAGTGGCTATTATGAGCGTTATATGCTTTCAAATAGTAATAATTTGCCTGCTATACAAAGGGTAAAACAAGAGACGCATAATTTGTTTATGGACAGTTATGTTTTAGAATTTATCGATGCTCCCGAGCTTGGTAATGAAAGAGAATTTCAGAAGTCAATCCTAGAGAATTTGAAGAACTTTATTTTAGAGATTGGGAAAGATTTTTCCTTTATAGGTAATGAGTATAGGGTACAGGTTGGCAATCATGATTACTATATAGATTTGCTTTTCTATCATAGGGGATTATCTTGTTTAGTTGCATTTGAATTAAAAATTGGAGAGTTTAAACCGGAATATATCGGGAAAATGAGCCTCTATTTAGAAGCACTGGATAGAGAAGTAAAGAAACAAACTGAAAATCCAAGCGTAGGAGTAATCCTTTGTGCTTCAAAAGATGATGAGGTAGTAGAGTTTGCATTAAGTAGAAGTCTTTCGCCTACAATGGTATCTGAGTATACATTAAAACTGATAGATAAGAATTTGTTGCAACGAAAATTAAAAGAATATATAGATATTGCGGAAGAAACAAACGAATAAAATTTAATAATATAATGCGTAAAAGGTGATTAGAGTAAAATCTAACCGCCTTTTTGTATTTTGAAGCTGTTTGTTTTCTGCTAGTGGATTTGAAGCATTTGGGATTTGTTAATAATTGCAAGCCTTTTAACGATTACCTTTTCCTATCGTTAAAAAGTGCACCCAATATCCATAGTGTGCACTTGAAAAATAAAAAAATTTTTCTTTAATAAAGCTTGTATGTATGGTTTTTTTTTAATAGTAATACTATTAAAGCTAAACAGACTATTATGGATTCTAATTTTAATAGAATTGCATTCTTATTAGAATTGCATATTAAGAATAAGGAGAACTTATGAAATTAATTAGACCAGATAGTAAATATATCCAAGGTTATATAGAAGCAAATGAAGAAGATGAAATTTTTAGGCCGAATGCTGAAAGACGTTTTAGAAATTATGAGACAATTATAGAGAGTTCTTATAATATTGAACATGGTATAAATTTGCCTGAAAATTATGTTAGAGCTACTACGTTTTGGCTGATAGATAATGAAAAATTTATTGGTGAAATTAATATTAGGCATGAATTAAATTCTTTTTTAATTAACTATGGTGGTCACATAGGGTACGAGATTAGACAGTCTGAATGTATGAAGGGCTATGGAACAAAAATGCTTTCTATGGCACTTACATATTGTAAAGAGACTTTGAATCTACATAAAATTTTGATTACATGTGATGATGACAATATCGGATCGATAAAAGTTATAGAAAATAATGGTGGAATTTTAGAAAACAAAGTGAAAAATAGCTTATCAAGAGGAAACGTTACAACAAGAAGGTATTGGATTAATATATAGGAAAAATATTAAATTTTCTCTATACTGACCACTTAATCGTGGCTTAGGACAATTTTTTAGACATTTTGTATAATCAAAGCACGATATTCCGTGATTGCATTTTCTGGAGAAAGATGATGAGTGAGACGAATGTAAGGCCAGTGCTTTAGGGGCGTTCACTTAGGGATTTAATTCCTAAAAAAATTATCGGCGTAATCGGTATTACTACCGGCTACGCCGATTTTACTTATGGAGTGGAATATCAACTGCACCTATGTAATTCCACTGTATCCATATGGTTTGTTTCTTGGTTCTTGTACCTGCTACCTTTTCAGATTTTTCAACATAAATCTTATCTACAAAGGTTCGAATGATCTCTGCATTAAGTTCTTGTATATCTGTGTATTGTCGTACTAATTTCAAGAAAGAATCTACGTTGAGACATTCCTCTTGCGCTTTAGAAATAAAGGCTTCAAGGGATTCAATCTTGCTTTTCAGTTCAGCTTGTTCCTTGTCGTAGGACTCAGACATGCTCTTAAATCGTTCATCAGAAATTTTACCGTCTAAGTTGTCTTCATAGAGATGCTGAACAATTGTGTCAAGTTTGCTAATTCTTGCTTTTGCTTGCTCGAGTTCCCTATTAGAGGACTTTAACTTTTGGGTTAGTTCTTTCTCGCTTTTCTTCATCACAAGTCCCACGAACTCTTCTTCGTGCTGTTTGGCAAATGAAGTAATAGTTCTAAGCTCGTGAAGCAGTATTGCTTCGATCTGAATATTTCTAATTTGATGTGATGAGCATTTGCCTTTTTGCTTACGATAGGTAGCACAGACAAAGTATTCTTTATCATGGCTCCAATCTTTTCCTCGAACCTGATAAAGCTTGTTACCACAATCCGCACAAAATAGCATTCCTGATAACACTGGCATTTCTCCAAGATTGGCACGCACTCGTCTACCATCTCTTATACGTTGAACTATGTCAAAAGTTTCCTGGTCAATAATTGCTTCGTGTGTGTTTTTGAAAATTAGCCAGTCTTCTTTGGGATTCAATAATGTTTTCTTGCACTTGTACGATTTCTTTCTTGTTTTGAAATTGACCGTATGCCCAAGATATTCTTGCTTTTCAAGCATATTAGAGATAGTTTTTTGATTCCAGACTCCCTTAATCTCCGATTTCGCGGAAGGAATTTTAATACCAAGAGAGAAAAAATGCTCAGAAGGTGTTGGAATATTCCTTTTGATTAGCTCATTGGCAATCTGGCTAGGCCCATACCCATTAACGCAGAGTCTAAAGATTTCACGCACTACACTGGCAGCTTCTTCATCTACAATCCAATGATTTTTATCTTCAGGATCCTTAAGATATCCGTAAGGAGGATTGATGCAGAGCGGCTTCCCACTTTGTCCTTTTGCTTTAAACACAGCTTTTATTTTTCTGCTTGTGTCTTTAGCATAAAACTCATTGAAGATGTTGATGAAAGGTGTCATGTCGTTGTCTGACTGATTATTGCTATCTACGCCGTTATTTATTGCAATAAAGCGAATATCAGCGTTAGGGAATACCATCTCTGTATACATACCAACTTGCAGATAATCTCTACCCAAGCGTGACATGTCCTTGACGATAATGGTTCCAATCTTTCCTTCGTCAATGAGAGCAGTTAATTTAAGCCAATCAGGTC
The DNA here is from genome assembly GCF_049262755.1 of Gardnerella sp. DNF00354. NCBI lineage: Bacteria > Bacillati > Actinomycetota > Actinomycetes > Bifidobacteriales > Bifidobacteriaceae > Gardnerella > Gardnerella sp. DNF00354. The sequence continues at coordinate 1,516,511 of NZ_CP058402.1, read as the reverse complement.
GCTGGAAATTAGTACCCGAGTAGCCATCGTCTACAAAGAACATAAGATTGTTGAAATGATTGTCCTCGGCATACTTTTTCAGCATGCTCTTTTGATTGATGATGGAATTGCTGTCACCTTGTAATTCATCGTCTTTGGATAAACGGCAGTAAAGTGCCGTTATCTTGCCTACATTATCTAGAGTATAAGAAGGCTGTCTATTTAGTTTATTCATCTGTTTTCCTCCTTTCCGACAGCCTTCAAGCGGTCAGTATATATTCCCGTATAACTCAGAATTTATCAAGTTATTTAGCTTCTATTACATGGTTTAAATTGCTTAAAATAAGGTGTTTGATTAGGTCTTTGACACCTTTCTTAGCACTCTTGCTTTCAAGAGAGTGAACCGTAAATTCAGTATTTCCGATTCTTAACACTTCGGTTTTTACCGGTGTATCCTTAATTTGTTCATCCATGCATTTTGACCTCTTTTTTAAGAAAGTTGCAATACTTTAATTGCTTCAGGATGTACCAGTTTCCCATCCAAATACTCAAAAGAGAGGTAACCTATCTGGTCTATAAGAGAAAATATTTCGTTTAGAACCTTGATGGTTGGGTTATGGCGTTCGATAATCCAATAGTTGGAAAAATCACCAAAGGCGATAACTTTCGCTCCCTTTTGAGAAGAAGGCATGGCATTGTCAATGACCACAGGTCTGCCCATTAAGTTGCCATCAAAATCAGATAGGATGTATGATCCGGTAGTGTCCTTTAAGGTTTGAAGATAAAGAGCAGTTTCATCATTCATAAGCCACGTGGCATTTTCTCGATACTTACTATCTAGCGAGAAGAATAAACGTTTGATGGCATCTGCGGAAATCTCTTTTGCTTGCACAGCAACCTCAGCACCTGATGTATCTGATAAAATTCCTGTCGGTTTAGTTATTCCATCACCATTTATAAAAGCTTCTGACTCACTCAATATGAATTGCTTTGTCAATTCGCTTGTTATGAACTCTTCGATATCAAAGTCAAGGTCAGCTGCAAAATCCGTACCCAAACGAATGAGGTTAACTAGGGTATACTCCGTTACATCAATACGCTTAAAACCATCTTTAATAGGCATATACGTCATGATGCTTGTGTCATAATCTTTCATCCATTTGGTGAACGGTGAGGCTTCATAGATGAACAATTTACTTGCTTGGGAGTGTGCTTTTACCACTGTACACAGTTTTCTAAGATTACTTTTGTTTGCAAGTTTTGCTTCGAGTTTTGCTAGAGAAGAAGTCGGCAAATCATATGCACCTGTATGAATGTGGCGCAGTTTTCCTGCAATATTGTTCGCATTACCATTTGCGTCGCGCAGTACGTTCCAAAACGTGTTGTGGTAGTCCTGACTTGCTAGTTTCATTTCTTTTTCAATATCTCTGTTAATCATAATTGTTAGTTCCTTTCATTACTGTTTTCTGCAATTACTGCAGTAATTTGCTTGATTTTGCCCATTTACCCTTTTGAATTCGCTGTTTTTGCACGCAAGACCCTGCGCCCGTTCCCGAAGGGGTACTCTTTAGAGATTTGACCCCCCCTAGGGGGTTAGGTTCAGAAAGTAGTATGCGAATAAATTTCTAACAGCACAGTACCTAGGCAGGTTTTCTTTCTTCAATGTTGTCAAAAAGCTGAAATCATTTCAGTATTTTGATTTGTGCATGATAGTATTTCTTCTTCATGTTCAACACAGGTTTGCGATACGAATTACGCAATCATAGGCACCACCTCCTTAAACGTGGCATGATGTGGCAGTTAAATTTCGTTATTGCCTTATAGGGTTATATGGGGATATAGGTTATTAACTGCCACTAGTTGCCACTTAAAAAATCGCTAAACTCACTTTTAAGCCTGTAGCCTTTAAGAAGCGTGGTTTTTTCTCCGCCTGTCTTGGGACGCTTTCTTACAACCTCGGCAAATTTTCTTAATTCCTGATTGAAGTTTCTGCTGTTCTCAGAAAAACAGCCGTTATCAATGCACCACTTCTTGTAGTGGTCGTATACAACTGCCGTTCGAATCTCAGAGCTCTGGTCTTTAACGAGTACATCTTCAGCAAACTGTGCCATCTTGTCACTGTCGTGGGCATAACTAAAAATGGCATCAAGAACGCTATTAGGCGGCTTAAAGCCTTCATCTCGGAGGTGGGTAAAGCCTTCAAGAAGCCAGTTTAAAATGGCACTTTGCACCTCTTTTTTAGAAAACTCCGCCTTTAAGGTTTTATCCTGTTCCCACGCTTCAAAATGCCTGTTAAAGGGAATAATCTGCATGCGGTCGCTACTAAACACTGTCATATCGCTGATGACGGGCAGATAATTGGTGTTCACGTACAGTTTGAACTGTGGTTTAAAGTCAAAACTGTTCTCATGCAGGAATCGAGCGTTTAAGGTATCACTTCCCGTCATGTATTTAACTTGGGCTGAATTAAGGAATAGTCCTCGGCTCGGCTCAGATATATTGGCAAAGCGAACACCGGCAAGGCGTGCTACATCCTCGGTCGGCTGTGAGCTATTAGGGTTCTTCTTTAGAGCAATGGTTTCCGCGCGTACCGCTTTTCCGTAATCGCCCATCACAGACAGAACGCTTTCCATGAGTGTGCCTTTACCGTTTCTTGTGCTTTCTCCAAAAAGAAAGAACATGCACTCATAGCGTGTATCACCGCTTAACGCATAGCCTAATGACTTTTGAAGATACAAGGCTTTCTCACAATCTCCGCTCATAATTTCATCGACAAACTGGCGAAAACGTTCACTTCTTGCCTTCGGGTCATAAAACACAGGTGATACTTTGGTAATAAGATCTGTTGCTAAGTGCTTGCGAAATACACCGTGCTGAAGGTCTAAAGTTCCGTTTTGGCAGTTAAATAGATAAATGTTCTTATCGAACGCTTCCATCGAAATGGGGTAAACGCTTTGAGCTTCCTTGATATAAATCTCACGGTTACGACGGCTGCTCCATTTGTTCCAATACTCAACAAGCATGGAACGGGTTCTCTCGTCTTTAATGACACCAGCATAACGTATAAGAGAAAGAGCTAAATCCTTGCATAGTTCCATCGTTTTAAGCGTTCCAATATCGCAAGTCCAACGTACACCATCGAAGATGAACCACATTTTGCGCTCCGGTACATAGTGCAGAATGTTTTGGAAAATATCAGCAAACAATCTGCCATTACCTAAATCACCGTTGCGATATCGTATATTTTCATCAGGCTTTAGTTCCTGTAATTTAGATAAGAGATCATCAAAGTCTTCCTCAGCACTTGCATTATGGAAAGGCTCATAGAAGGTATGACATTTAGAAACAGCTTTCTGAATGGTTGTGTTGCCATAAGTATCCGCGCCACGGTGTTCATCCCACTTAGGACGGAATAAAGCAGACTTACGAAAAAGTCGGTCTATTTGCTCCTTGTTACCGCCACAGTAAAAGGCAAGAATAGACACAAGCGCGGCATCTGCTTCGCTATGAGAAGGGTAAGCCGAAATGTCACCATGCCAAAGTGCTGTAAATTTAGCTCCATTTATGGCGTTGCCAGCTTTTTCAATAACAGATGTATCGCTTAAATATGACCTTGTACACGCGTTATTTTCTTTTTCATGAGTGTTTATGTTTCGCTTCATGTACGTGTCTAAAAGCCACATGATGGCTTCATCGTCTTCTAAAAGCTCGCCTTCCTGATACACGTCGCCCGTAACTGTTAGATAGCGATTCGTAGCTAGAGCGCTGTAAACCTCAATATCCCCATGCTTGATGTAATAAGACTTTTTATCGTATGCGCCGTTAAACAGAAGCAAGATATGAAAGCCATGCTTACTTGGGCTGTATTCGATATAAGCGTGCTTGAAATGGGCAATAATCTCTTTTGCCCAGTCTTTAATGATGCCATTATCGATGCAGTGGTCTAAATCGATGCCTAAGAGGTTATCAACAAGCTTTATACCAATTCCGTCGTATTGGTCTTTTACTTTCATGGCATCATCAAGCGAGGTGAAATCGCTTAAGTTGTCTGTAGCTGCTTTCTTTCCCGTTATGGGGTTATAAGGCGGCTTAGTGAGCCTACCGTTTTCTTGCTGCTCGTACTTCCATGAACAAAAGATATTCTTGTTCTTTAGTGCTTTTGGCAGTTTCTCTAGATCCATATTTGATCCTCCTTTTCTAGAAGGCTTATCCCTTCTACATCACAGGCAAAAGAAAAAGCCGACTTTTTAACCTGTCTTAAAAAGTTTTTTTGGTCTTCTACTTGGTAGCCATGAAAGAGGGTGTAATCTGACGGTTTTAGAAAAAATTTTTGACAATAAAAATCTCCTAAGCATTCATTAGGCATTTGCCTTGAATGAATAGCAAAGGAGACTTTTTTAATCTGCTATATTCCGGAGTGGCTAGCTCTTTATATCGTTGATATACTCACAGAATCGTGATAATATTTAACTATTAAAATAAGGAGGGAATTATGGCTGTTAGTTATAAAAAACTATTACATCGCATGATTGAAGAAGATATTTCCAATCAGGACTTAATGAGAATGAGCAATATTTCCGCCAACATTATTACGAAACTACGCACTGGGCAATATATATCACTGGAAAAAGTGGAAGGTATCTGCACAGCTTTACACTGCACGCCCAACGATATTTTGGAATTTATAGCGGAGGATGAAAAGTAATGGCTAATAATCAAAAACTGGAACTTACGTGGCTTGGTAAGGATAAAGAAATCAAAATAGAGCCTAGGATTCTAGTTGAGGATAAAGAAAAATCAAACTGCAAAAATGATCCTAATACAGAAAACATGCTCATACATGGAGATAACCTACTCGCACTAAAAGCGTTAGAAAACAAATATGCAGGTAACCGCGATCACTTCTTCATATTTGAAGTAAGTACCGTAGATGAGAATCCGCTAATCTATCATTATACATATAAGAAAACTACAATATATTTAGCAGAAAAATAGGAGCAGTTCAATTGACTGTTCCTATTTTTAATATTCATAAAATCTAAAGTCTTTATACTCTTTAACAATGGAGTCGCCAACCAGAACAGACTATACTGACCAGCGACTACCTTAAATTTAATGTTTCAGATTTATTTTCTTATCTCTAATTTCATAAACTACATCTGCTACATTTTCGAGTAATCGTTTATCGTGGGTGATAAACACGATAGTTCCGGTGTACTCCTTCATTAGTATTTCCAAAGCCTCTAAACTTGGTATGTCAAGGAAGTTACTGGGTTCATCCATTATTAGGATGTTATATCTACCCATGAGCATTTTAGCAAGCAACAATTTTATAATTTCTCCACCGCTTAAAACAGATAAACTTTTTCCAATATCGTTCTGTTTGAACCCCATAGATGCTAGCACTGAACGAATTTCTGATATATTGTAGTCACAATCCTTCTGCATAAACTCCATAACATTCTGATTACTGTTGTACTTGTAACCATTCTGTGCAAAGTAACCTATTTTTGCCTTAGGCGAAATAGAAATTCCTTCTTCATGGTTTAAGATCATTTGGATTAAAGTTGTTTTTCCGATTCCATTACCACCAGTTAACGCCACTTTTGCTCCTAACGGAATTTGAAAAGATGCATTTTCAAACAGAGCCTTATCCCCAAATACTTTATTAATTTCTGCACCGACTATAGGGTATGGATTATGGAGCTCCAATGCTTTACTTTGCCTGAAACGAATTCTGCGAATGCCTTCCGGAGCTTCTACTTTTCCTAAGGCCGCAATCCTGTGCTCTAGGGTTTTAGCAGCATTATACATCTTTTTTCCTTACTTCCTATTGATTTTTGATGAGCTAAACGCCCTCCGTCTTCAGTACTTTTTTTCTTTGAAGAACCTTTTGCCTTCTGTTCTATTTTACGAGCCTGTTTTCGCTTTTCCTCCGCAGCCCTTTCCAATCGGGCACGTTCCGCAATAAATTGTTCGTATTCTGCAGCTTGGCTCTTACGTTCTTCCTCTTTCTGACGAAGATAATCAGAATAGTTTCCCCAATACTCAGTGATTTTGCCATCTTTCAGTTCCCATATTTTATCTACTATTTCATCAAGAAAATAGCGGTCATGGCTAATAACTAACAGTGCACCTGTAAAATATTTTAGCTGTCCTATTAGAAAATCAATTCCTTCACGGTCTAAATGGCTCGTAGGTTCATCCGCTAAAATACCATGAACCTGTGCCGATAAGGCCTGTGCTATTTTAAGCCTTGTTTCTTCACCACCGCTCATAGTCTGTATATTTAATTGCTCAACACCTAGCTTGCCTACAAGTGCAAAATCTTTTTCCTCCTGCAGAGTTACTTCGTCCAACTGGGGAATATAGGCAAGTTCACCCAGACGATTCATTTTACATCCTGGGGGAGTTAATTCTCCTAAAAGTACCCTGAGTAAAGTGCTTTTTCCAGCACCATTTGCTCCTACTAAACCAATACGGTCATAATCATATACTTCTAATTCATTTATATCTAAAACATCGCGTCCTTTGAATTCCACACGAATGTCTTTTGCTTTTAATATTAATTCCATAACATTTCCTCCTGTCTATAATCGCATGCTTTCATTTGCTTGTATGCAGGGAAAACCCTGCGATTTTAGCAGGAAGAGTTACATGAAAATAAGATACATAAATATTCCTCCAATATTGTTTATTTTAAATCTAATTTTCTAACCTCAGTTATCATTTGGCAAACTATAGCAATGCCAATAATTAAAATACCTGATAGTAAAAACCAATGATTTACACCGATTTTATCAGCAAAGAATCCAGAAAGAATTAACCCAATTGGCATAGCAAGTGACATGATACTTCCGATCAAAGAAAATACACGTCCTAAATATTCAGGCTTAATTTTCTCCTGAAAAAGAGCTGTTTGCACACCGCTATAAAATGGCACCGAAAGCCCCATTATTGCACAGCAAACTACGAATATTACAAATCCATTTGGAGGAAGTATTCCCGAAACGGCTAAACTGGTCCCCATTATAAAAAATGAACTTGTTATTAGTAATACATGCTTTTCGAAGCCCCCTAATCTTCCTAATAATAAGCCTCCTGCTAGCATCCCAAATGCAAAGGAAATTTCCGTAATAGAAATATGCACAGGCGTTCCATTAAAGTGTTCCATGCTTATTAAAGGAAATAGTGCATTGATTGGCATATAAACAAAAGTATATAGTGTTCCTAAGAGTAATAAGGCAAACAATCCTTTGTTTTGTCTCAGAACCACAACTCCTTCTTTCATCTCCCTTATGAAATTTGGTTCTAAACTTTGCACTTGATTACCCAGCTTAGGTATACGTACAATTGCTACCGTAATAGATGCAATCACAGCACCCAATACGTCGATGGCAATAATAGCATTTAAATCCCAAACGGAGTATAAGAGTGCTGCAACTGCCGGACTAACAATATAGCTTATAGACTGCAAAGACTGACTATAGCCTGCGCATTTCGTTAGCTGTTCTTCTGGTACTAAAAGTGGTGTAACCGCATTGAGTGCTGGGGTATGAAAAGCTGTTCCAATGCTACGGATAAACAATACTATCATAATCATCCAGACAGGTAGCTCCATACAGAATGCAACAATAGCAAGCACTGCACCAGCTGCTGCGATAATTAAATCGGCACCAATCATTATCTTCTTCCTATCATGACGATCCACTAGCACACCAATGGCAGGTCCCAAAATCGCATAGGGTAAAAAACCTACTAATGAAGCCATAGACAAGACCATCGCAGATCCTGTTTTTTCTGTAAGGTAAAAAATAATCGCCATTTGCAGGATGGCACTAGTGATTAATGATACTGCTTGCCCTGCCCATATTGCATAAAATTTTCGTTTCCAATTGTTGTATTTTTCCATTTATATTATCTCCTGCATATTATTTTGCTTGAATTTCTATTTTGAATAGCATTCTAGGCAATAAAAAATGCAGGCCAAACCCCACAATGTGGCTTTTGGTCTGCATACATACAATTTGGAAACATTCATATTAAAGACATAGTTAAATAAAGGTATAGTTAAATAACCAATATCCTCACCGTAACTAATGAATGCTCAATATCGTATAAATAAGCACAACAAAAAAGCCTATCATCGGGTATAGATTCTGCTTTTTTTATTGCCAGCTTATCTTAAACGCATTGAGGCTGTCATAGTTTCGGTTCCTCCTACATCTTTGTTTATATCAATTTATAGTATAACACAACAAGATGATATGTTCAATATAAAAGTTATGGAATGAGACTCATACTTCCAATTCGATGCCAGATTTAAAGGATATGACGAAGTTTTCTTCATAGACTGTAACGCTCTGGATTATCTTCCTTAGTAGCAAGCGATTAGCTTTCACAAAATCTTCTGTTTGTAGTTTTAAAAATTCATCAGGATTTTCTAACTCAACCTCAAAATATTTCATTTTACATTCCCTCATTTCATTTATTGATAAATTGAGTTTGCAAAAAAGAGTGGACAATTTTTGTCTACTCTTAACCTTTAAAATAGTTTTTTTTTAATCGATTTGAAGTTGCCTAAATTATTACTTATTCGGTAAAATGAAGTATTGCTTTCAACAGATTTCCTTCAACTACACTTCACTTGATTCAAACAAGGTGGGTACATTTCTATTCCCACAAACTCCTTGTCAATGGAAACAAACACGTACCCACAGGGTAAATGGAAATAGAAACTGATAATTTCTAGCTATCACTTCTACTCATTCCAAAAATTTTCTCACTCTGATACTTACCCACCATAAAGCAAAAAGCCTTGCAATCAAGGCTTTCATTATCCCTTTCGTTCAAAGGTTTCTAAGCTTTTACGAGCAGAGCGACACACTCAGCGGTTCGCTATCTCCGTTCTGTCTGCGTGCTAGCACTTGTCAATCACGGACAGCTATCGCATGGGCGGAAGTAAATGCTAATCTTCGTCGTTTTACTCCTTGACTAGCAAACTTACCGCCTCAACATGCTACGTTTGTAGGTTTCACAGGAACTCCTATTGCCGAAACATATCAGACCTTTGGTCAGGAAATTGATAGATACACTATGGATCAGGCGGTCGCAGATGGACTAACTGTTTCTATTAAGTATCATCCTCGTATTGCCAAGGTGTTACTTGATAAGACCAAAGCTAAAGAAATTGAAAATTACTATAAAAAGTGTGCCGATGATGGTGCAACGTATGATGATATTGAAGCCAGTAAACGTGCAATGAGTTCTATGGAAGTTATCCTTGGCGAGCCTTCTCGCTTGGAGAGGCTTGCTATAGATATTCATGACCATTATATTTCATCTTGTGATAGTGACCCAGATAGAATTCAGAAAGCAATGATTGTCTGCTCTAGCAGAAAAATTGCATATTCACTTCTTTTGAAATTCAAGGATAAATATCCGGAATGGTTTGAAGAAAAGAAAACTCCTGACGGAGTTACTGCAACAGATGAAGAACTTAAAGAATTAAAGCCTATGCCATTTATGGCTATGGTATCGAGTGTTGGAAGTAATGATGAAGCTGAGATGTATAACTATCTTGGTGGAGTTAAAAATGATAAACGTTGCGAAGAACTGGATGCAGCCTTTAAACAGGAAAAGTCTAATTTCCATATTGTTATCGTAGTTGATATGTGGATTACGGGATTTGATGTTCCGTCACTTACATATTTATATAACGATAAGCCTTTGAAGAAGCACTTGCTGATTCAAACTATCAGTCGTGTAAACAGAAAATATCCCGGCAAAGAATATGGTATGGTTATCGACTATATTGGCATTCGCGATAATATGCGTGAGGCCATGAAGGTTTACGGTGGTGATACATCAGTTGCTCCCACATCGGATGACGTTGAGCAGGCTACCTCTGCATTCAGGGAGGAGATTGAAATACTTAAAGCACTGTTTACAGATTATGACTTAGCTCCATTCCTTAATACGAAATGTGACCCTGTTGAAAGATATAAATTACTTTCCAAAGCGGCTGAGTATGTCTTTACATCAGCACAGGTCTTGCAGACAGAAGGAAACGGAAAAACTAATCAGGTCTCATTTAAGACATATTTCTTAAAGTCTGTTAAGAGAATGAGAAGTGCTTTTGATATTTGCCAACCTTCTGGAAATCTGGGCGAAGAAGAATCTGCGCTTGCACAGTGCTTTATGGCTATAGCAGGCTTCGTTCGTAAAATGAGTGGAACCAGCGATGTTGATGCTGAAACTATGAATCTTGTGGTATCAAAGATGGTTGAAGAGGCATTAAAATACAATAAGGTAGAAAGTGTTCTTGAAAGTGGCGAGGAAGAAGATATCTTCTCTCCTGAATACTTTGAAAAATTATCAGATGTAGAAATGCCTGCTACAAAGTTAGAATTACTTATCAAAATGCTCCGTAAGCAAATAAAGGAATATGGCAGGGTTAACCAATTAGCAGCGAAATCTTTCCAAGAAATGATTGAAAAGACTATTGATGAGTACCATGAAAGACGTAAGCACCTTACTGCTGAAGAAGCCGGGGCAACACAGGAAGCTGCCTCAGAAGATATTATTAAGGCTGCAACTGAACAAGCTTTAGTGATACTTCGTCAGATGAACGAAAATCGTGAGAGTTTCCGTAAAATAGGATTAACCTTTGAAGAAAAGGCATTCTATGATATTTTGATTGCTCTTCGTGACCAGTATAAGTTTGAATATGGCATTGACAAAGAAGTTAACGGTGTTGTGATAAACGATAAATGCAAGACACTTGCTAAAAAAGTTAAGGAAATAATAGATACCGAGTCTTCATTTGTGGACTGGCTCAACAATCAGAATGTGCGTAATCAGTTAAAATTGAAGATAAAGATTTGTTTGGTTAAGAACGGCTATCCGCCACAGTATAGTCCTGAAGTGTTCACAAAGGTGATGGAGCAGGTAGAAAATTTTGAGGAGCATTCTGAAACAACTTCAGAAAGTTAGATTATTCCTTTTCCTTATTGCTTCTATGTGAAGAACTATGATGTTTGCTGAGAATAGTGCCCTATATGGTAGAAAGAAGGATGGTGAATAACATGGGAAGTATTGTTTTAGAATTACAGAATGAAATTGTGTCATCAAATTGCGATGTTGTTAATATATTACGCAAAGCACATTTGATTGCATCAAAATTAAAGCTTGCTGATTTTGATCAATGGATTCAACACGAATTAAATGGTTATCCTGACCCAGAATCTTGCCCTGAGTATAGAAAGGTTCGTGGAAGTTTAAAAACTTTCAATCCTTATCGCGGTTGGATTCCAACCTCAATACAGGATAATGAATACGAAAAAAAGATTTGTGAAAGAAAGTTAGTAAATTCAATTTCTGAAATCATTTCTTTATGTCAGTCCTCAGGAAATGTATTAACTTTAGATTTTTCAGGCGAACAACTTGCATTGTTTGATAAAATGGCTGATTCGCTACTTCCAATGGATTATGCATTACATGTACCTACAACTGCAGTTAAAGACATTGAAGAAAAAGTCAAAAATACTATTTTAGAATGGACATTGAAATTAGAATCGGAAGGTATTGTAGGGGAAAATATGGTTTTCTCTGAGACTGAAAAAGAATCCGCAGTGAACATGCCGCAAACCGTGAATAATTATTACGGGAATACAAGTGTGATCAATTCGCCATCCGATAATGTACAGATAGTGTCTGGAAGTGAGAATACAGTTACATTTTCCTATGATAAAGTTAAGGATGTAGTTGATGCCGTTGAAAAAAGTATTAGTGAATCTGATTTATCAAAAGAGGATATAGAAACCGCAACAGAATTATTAGCTGACATCAAATTAAAAATTGAAGAAGAGAAGAAACCGCATATTTTAAAATCAGCATTGGTTGGACTAAAAGACTTTTTAATTAATACAGGTGCCAGCGTTACTGCAGTGTTAATACAAGCTCAAATACAAGGTTTGTTCTAAAAATCTCAAATACTATTTCGGTATCTGAGTATAAGAAAACGGCCACACAGAGTATCTCTACTCTTGTATGGTCGTTTTATTTCTTATGTTCCCGCTTAAAGGCTTTCAGTTGGTTTTCTTTTAATCCCTTACTGAACACTCCTTTTCAAGCATGCTTTTTGGGGTCATGTTATTACAGAAACTGTTGCTAGCGTTTGCACGCTTATTATTTCGCTGCTTGTACAGCAGTTCGTAGGGCACAGCGTATTAGGTTGGGAAACTGTGGTCATACTCGCGTTGAGTGTTGTGGTGTTTTCGCTGCTAAGTACAGCGTATCTGCAGTGGGATAGGCATCGTAGACCAGATGACGGATCTGGCGATTTGCTTATCGGAATCATCGATTTTGTGCTCAGGCTGCTGGTGACTTCTGGTATTGCTTTATTGCTTGTTTCCAATACTACGCTGCTAAGCATTATTATTGGCGCAGCGATTACTAGTGTGTTGATGTTTGTTTTTGAAAAGCCTTGGCAGCTAGGGATGACGGATGCGCAATTACAGGAAGCTTCAAAGAAATCGGTTGAGCTTGGCGTTCAAATGCTTGAAGAAGAGCGCGTAAAGCGCGCCGAGGCGAGAAATATGATTGCATTACAGCATGCGAGCGAAGGTAAAACAGGCACTCCTAGAGATGTGTCTTTAACATTTTCCTCGTTAATCGTTGCGAATATGCTGATGGAAGCAGTATATGCTGTTGTCACATTTTTGCTTGCATTGATGCTGCAATGGTGGATGCTGGGTAGTATCGCTGGCTGGCGAACGCTACTCGTCATATTCTTGGGCAATATGCTATTTTCTTGCGCGGCGGCTGCGATTATGGTTCTGATGGGCGCATTGAAGGATGATCAACCGAAATGCCTAACAAAAAGTTGGCCTTTCTTAGTTATTGTTGTACTGCTTCGACTGCTGATTTTTGGTGTTCTCGCTTGGCTTCTTACACCGAGTTTGGTATGGGTGAGCGTAGTTGTTGGCATTGTGCTTACCAATATTGTTCTCGTTATCAAGTGGCATCCACGGAGAAGAACCGCAGTAGCCGCATAAGATTTTATAAGACTGTTTTCTTCTCTTTTGAGCAAAAGACTATACGTACGTGGAGAGTGTTTGCTTGATGTCAAAGGTTGTGTATTAAAAGCAATACGGATCGCAGACATTTGAATAAAGATGTTTTATTTTTTTTTTAATCATAAACCTCAAAGGTGAATTTTAATTTGTTTCGTTTATAATAGAAACAAATGTAAGAAACGATAAATTTATCGACTATAATCGAAATTGTAAGCAAGGCTGTAATCGAAAGGTGTGAGGATATGTCATATATATTACGTAAAAAATATCTTAATAAGATCAAACCTTTTATTGACAAGCCTATTGTGAAGGTGATTACAGGTATGAGACGAGTGGGAAAGTCCACTTTGTTAAAAATGATTCAATCTGAATTGCTTGTAGACGTTCCCCAAAGTCGTATTATTTATATCAATTTAGAATCAGCTCAATACTTATCTGTGAAAAATGATTTTGATCTGCAGAAATTAATTACAGAACGTAGTCAACAAATCGAAGGTAAAATATATTTTTTCTTTGATGAAATTCAATTAGTTTCTCACTGGGAACGTGTTATAAATGCGCTTAGAGTTGATTATGATTGCGATATTTATTTGACTGGTTCTAACTCAAAATTATTGTCTGGTGAGCTTGCCACCTTGCTTGCAGGGCGTTACGTAAGTTTTGAGGTGCTTCCTTTTACTTTTAGCGAATTCGTGAATTTGTATCAAAGTTTGAATTTAAGCATACAGGAATTATTTCAGCTGTATATCAAAATTGGTGGTATGCCTCCTCTTCATTATTTTAATGGGGAAGAGGAACCGAGTTTTAGATATTTAAACGACATTTATAACACCGTTGTTGTTAAGGATATACTTGAATACAATTCGATCCGAGATGTTGGCGTATTTAATCGCATTTTACTTTTTTGTTTAGATAATGTTGGACAAAGTTTTTCGGCTAATAGTTTACGTAAATATTTTGTTAGCGAAAATCGTAAAGTTTCAGTTGATACCATTTTGAATTACTTGAATTTTTGCCAAGCGGCGTATCTTCTAAAAAAAGTTCCACGCTATGACAGTGTTGGGAAAAAGTTACTGACGGTTGAGGAAAAATACTATGTAACAGATCATGGTTTTAGGCAAGCAGTAGGTTTCTCAAATGTTGCATCAATTGAACGTATTCTAGAAAATATTGTCTATATTGAGCTTTTGTCTCGTGGTTTTCAGGTTCAAGTTGGTCGTATTAATAAACAAGAAGTCGATTTCATTGCTACTAGACAAGGTGAGACTGAGTATTATCAAGTCTCTTATTTGATGGCTAGCGAAGAGACTCGTAGCCGGGAATTTGGTGTTTATCGATTGGTTAAGGATAATTATCCTAAATATGTTTTGTCGATGGATACAATGAATTTTTCGCAAGAAGGGATTATACACAAATATTTACCAGATTTTCTTTTGGAAGATAATGCGTAATCTGCTTGATTTTGCTCTTATGTAGATTATGTTTCGCGATGGCTATTATTAAAAGGTTTAGCGTGCGGCAGTTTTATTTAGACTGGGTTCTCGCGGTTTTTGAACGTATTTTGGCTGTTTGAGGGAAGATATCGACGCTCTGTGGTCGAGTGCACAGGATGTTAACGTTAAAAGGTGCACACACTTTGCACCCACCTGTTTATGTGGGGAAGTGTGGTTTAAGAACAATTTTTATATTGCAGTTCTGTCAAAAATTGTTTTTATTGATTTTATTATCGTTTATTTGAATATATTCAAAGATGGTTCTTCTTAAATAAGATATGTTTTGAATCACAATACAAGAGTTTGTATGTGTAAGTGAGTAGTGATATAGAAAAAGGAGCTGGGTTTGTGGCTCAGCTCCTTTTTCTAATTATTTTCAATTATTAGTTTACTTTTGTTTAATTTTGTAGGTGAACTTTTTACTCGCGATTCTTCTTGCGAGAGAAGAATGCTGCTGCAGCTCCAAGTACACCAATCATTGCGCTGATCAATCCTACTCGTTCCACTTCAGCACCAGTCTCTACTAATTGGGACGAATGCTTTGCAGGAACCTTGTTGCCGGACTTAGTAGATGCGTTGGAACCTGAGGCACCAGTGGATGCATTACCAGATTTGCCGTTGCCAGCATTACCGGTTTCAGCATTACCGGTTTCAGCATTACCGGTTTCAGCGTTACCGTTGCCAGCGTTACCGTTGCCAGCATTACCGGTTTCAGCATTACCAGCGTTGTTAGCATTATCAGCGCTACTTGATCCATTGGTGCTATTTTGAGCGCCGGAATCTGTAGAGCTGCTACCACCAGTAGTAGATCCGCTATCTGAACCGCCATTATTAGACGTGGAATCGTTACCCGAATCAGATTCAGAACTATTGCTGTTTCCAGTCTCAGAACCAGAACCAGTCTCAGAACCAGAACCGGAATTTCCGTCGTTGTTTCCGGCTTTACCAGTGGCTTTTTCGGAAGTGTTGTTACCCTTCTTATCTTTAGCTTTTACATCACTACCGTCTTTGACTTTGTTTGCTGGAATAGTGACTTTACCAGTTCCTTCATCAACGGTTACGCCATCTGGAGTGTTTCCATCAATCTTCCACTTGTTGTCATTGCCTTTATTGACAGTGATGGTCTTCTCGCCGGTTCCATCTTCTGGCGTATAAGTGATTACCAGACTATCAGTATCGGCTGCTGGTGTTACGTCAACGGAACCATTATCTTGAGGCGTGACGGTTGGAGCAGCTGGTGTAGTTGCTGGAGTAGTTGGGTTTTTCTTGGCTTTACCAGTGGTTTCGCTGGAAGTGTTGTTACCCTTCTTATCTTTAGCTTTTACATCACTACCGTCTTTGACTTTGTTTGCTGGAATAGTGACTTTACCAGTTCCTTCATCAACGGTTACGCCATCTGGAGTGTTTCCATCAATCTTCCACTTGTTGTCATTGCCTTTATTGACAGTGATGGTCTTCTCGCCGGTTCCATCTTCTGGCGTATAAGTGATTACCAGACTATCAGTATCGGCTGCTGGTGTTACGTCAACGGAACCATTATCTTGAGGCGTGACGGTTGGAGCAGCTGGTGTAGTTGCTGGAGTAGTTGGGTTTTTCTTGGCTTTACCAGTGGTTTCGCTGGAAGTGTTGTTACCCTTCTTATCTTTAGCTTTTACATCACTACCGTCTTTGACTTTGTTTGCTGGAATAGTGACTTTACCAGTTCCTTCATCAACGGTTACGCCATCTGGAGTGTTTCCATCAATCTTCCACTTGTTGTCATTGCCTTTATTGACAGTGATGGTCTTCTCGCCGGTTCCATCTTCTGGCGTATAAGTGATTACCAGACTATCAGTATCGGCTGCTGGTGTTACGTCAACGGAACCATTATCTTGAGGCGTGACGGTTGGAGCAGCTGGTGTAGTTGCTGGAGTAGTTGGGTTTTTCTTGGCTTTACCAGTGGTTTCGCTGGAAGTGTTGTTACCCTTCTTATCTTTAGCTTTTACATCACTACCGTCTTTGACTTTGTTTGCTGGAATAGTGACTTTACCAGTTCCTTCATCAACGGTTACGCCATCTGGAGTGTTTCCATCAATCTTCCACTTGTTGTCATTGCCTTTATTGACAGTGATGGTCTTCTCGCCGGTTCCATCTTCTGGCGTATAAGTGATTACCAGACTATCAGTATCGGCTGCTGGTGTTACGTCAACGGAACCATTATCTTGAGGCGTGACGGTTGGAGCAGCTGGTGTAGTTGCTGGAGTAGTTGGGTTTTTCTTGGCTTTACCAGTGGTTTCGCTGGAAGTGTTGTTACCCTTCTTATCTTTAGCTTTTACATCACTACCGTCTTTGACTTTGTTTGCTGGAATAGTGACTTTACCAGTTCCTTCATCAACGGTTACGCCATCTGGAGTGTTTCCATCAATCTTCCACTTGTTGTCATTGCCTTTATTGACAGTGATGGTCTTCTCGCCGGTTCCATCTTCTGGCGTATAAGTGATTACCAGACTATCAGTATCGGCTGCTGGTGTTACGTCAACGGAACCATTATCTTGAGGCGTGACGGTTGGAGCAGCTGGTGTAGTTGCTGGAGTAGTTGGGTTTTTCTTGGCTTTACCAGTGGTTTCGCTGGAAGTGTTGTTACCCTTCTTATCTTTAGCTTTTACATCACTACCGTCTTTGACTTTGTTTGCTGGAATAGTGACTTTACCAGTTCCTTCATCAACGGTTACGCCATCTGGAGTGTTTCCATCAATCTTCCACTTGTTGTCATTGCCTTTATTGACAGTGATGGTCTTCTCGCCGGTTCCATCTTCTGGCGTATAAGTGATTACCAGACTATCAGTATCGGCTGCTGGTGTTACGTCAACGGAACCATTATCTTGAGGCGTGACGGTTGGAGCAGCTGGTGTAGTTGCTGGAGTAGTTGGGTTTTTCTTGGCTTTACCAGTGGTTTCGCTGGAAGTGTTGTTACCCTTCTTATCTTTAGCTTTTACATCACTACCGTCTTTGACTTTGTTTGCTGGAATAGTGACTTTACCAGTTCCTTCATCAACGGTTACGCCATCTGGAGTGTTTCCATCAATCTTCCACTTGTTGTCATTGCCTTTATTGACAGTGATGGTCTTCTCGCCGGTTCCATCTTCTGGCGTATAAGTGATTACCAGACTATCAGTATCGGCTGCTGGTGTTACGTCAACGGAACCATTATCTTGAGGCGTGACGGTTGGAGCAGCTGGTGTAGTTGCTGGAGTAGTTGGGTTTTTCTTGGCTTTACCAGTGGTTTCGCTGGAAGTGTTGTTACCCTTCTTATCTTTAGCTTTTACATCACTACCGTCTTTGACTTTGTTTGCTGGAATAGTGACTTTACCAGTTCCTTCATCAACGGTTACGCCATCTGGAGTGTTTCCATCAATCTTCCACTTGTTGTCATTGCCTTTATTGACAGTGATGGTCTTCTCGCCGGTTCCATCTTCTGGCGTATAAGTGATTACCAGACTATCAGTATCGGCTGCTGGTGTTACGTCAACGGAACCATTATCTTGAGGCGTGACGGTTGGAGCAGCTGGTGTAGTTGCTGGAGTAGTTGGGTTTTTCTTGGCTTTACCAGTGGTTTCGCTGGAAGTGTTGTTACCCTTCTTATCTTTAGCTTTTACATCACTACCGTCTTTGACTTTGTTTGCTGGAATAGTGACTTTACCAGTTCCTTCATCAACGGTTACGCCATCTGGAGTGTTTCCATCAATCTTCCACTTGTTGTCATTGCCTTTATTGACAGTGATGGTCTTCTCGCCGGTTCCATCTTCTGGCGTATAAGTGATTACCAGACTATCAGTATCGGCTGCTGGTGTTACGTCAACGGAACCATTATCTTGAGGCGTGACGGTTGGAGCAGCTGGTGTAGTTGCTGGAGTAGTTGGGTTTTTCTTGGCTTTACCAGTGGTTTCGCTGGAAGTGTTGTTACCCTTCTTATCTTTAGCTTTTACATCACTACCGTCTTTGACTTTGTTTGCTGGAATAGTGACTTTACCAGTTCCTTCATCAACGGTTACGCCATCTGGAGTGTTTCCATCAATCTTCCACTTGTTGTCATTGCCTTTATTGACAGTGATGGTCTTCTCGCCGGTTCCATCTTCTGGCGTATAAGTGATTACCAGACTATCAGTATCGGCTGCTGGTGTTACGTCAACGGAACCATTATCTTGAGGCGTGACGGTTGGAGCAGCTGGTGTAGTTGCTGGAGTAGTTGGGTTTTTCTTGGCTTTACCAGTGGTTTCGCTGGAAGTGTTGTTACCCTTCTTATCTTTAGCTTTTACATCACTACCGTCTTTGACTTTGTTTGCTGGAATAGTGACTTTACCAGTTCCTTCATCAACGGTTACGCCATCTGGAGTGTTTCCATCAATCTTCCACTTGTTGTCATTGCCTTTATTGACAGTGATGGTCTTCTCGCCGGTTCCATCTTCTGGCGTATAAGTGATTACCAGACTATCAGTATCGGCTGCTGGTGTTACGTCAACGGAACCATTATCTTGAGGCGTGACGGTTGGAGCAGCTGGTGTAGTTGCTGGAGTAGTTGGGTTTTTCTTGGCTTTACCAGTGGTTTCGCTGGAAGTGTTGTTACCCTTCTTATCTTTAGCTTTTACATCACTACCGTCTTTGACTTTGTTTGCTGGAATAGTGACTTTACCAGTTCCTTCATCAACGGTTACGCCATCTGGAGTGTTTCCATCAATCTTCCACTTGTTGTCATTGCCTTTATTGACAGTGATGGTCTTCTCGCCGGTTCCATCTTCTGGCGTATAAGTGATTACCAGACTATCAGTATCGGCTGCTGGTGTTACGTCAACGGAACCATTATCTTGAGGCGTGACGGTTGGAGCAGCTGGTGTAGTTGCTGGAGTAGTTGGGTTTTTCTTGGCTTTACCAGTGGTTTCGCTGGAAGTGTTGTTACCCTTCTTATCTTTAGCTTTTACATCACTACCGTCTTTGACTTTGTTTGCTGGAATAGTGACTTTACCAGTTCCTTCATCAACGGTTACGCCATCTGGAGTGTTTCCATCAATCTTCCACTTGTTGTCATTGCCTTTATTGACAGTGATGGTCTTCTCGCCGGTTCCATCTTCTGGCGTATAAGTGATTACCAGACTATCAGTATCGGCTGCTGGTGTTACGTCAACGGAACCATTATCTTGAGGCGTGACGGTTGGAGCAGCTGGTGTAGTTGCTGGAGTAGTTGGGTTTTTCTTGGCTTTACCAGTGGTTTCGCTGGAAGTGTTGTTACCCTTCTTATCTTTAGCTTTTACATCACTACCGTCTTTGACTTTGTTTGCTGGAATAGTGACTTTACCAGTTCCTTCATCAACGGTTACGCCATCTGGAGTGTTTCCATCAATCTTCCACTTGTTGTCATTGCCTTTATTGACAGTGATGGTCTTCTCGCCGGTTCCATCTTCTGGCGTATAAGTGATTACCAGACTATCAGTATCGGCTGCTGGTGTTACGTCAACGGAACCATTATCTTGAGGCGTGACGGTTGGAGCAGCTGGTGTAGTTGCTGGAGTAGTTGGGTTTTTCTTGGCTTTACCAGTGGTTTCGCTGGAAGTGTTGTTACCCTTCTTATCTTTAGCTTTTACATCACTACCGTCTTTGACTTTGTTTGCTGGAATAGTGACTTTACCAGTTCCTTCATCAACGGTTACGCCATCTGGAGTGTTTCCATCAATCTTCCACTTGTTGTCATTGCCTTTATTGACAGTGATGGTCTTCTCGCCGGTTCCATCTTCTGGCGTATAAGTGATTACCAGACTATCAGTATCGGCTGCTGGTGTTACGTCAACGGAACCATTATCTTGAGGCGTGACGGTTGGAGCAGCTGGTGTAGTTGCTGGAGTAGTTGGGTTTTTCTTGGCTTTACCAGTGGTTTCGCTGGAAGTGTTGTTACCCTTCTTATCTTTAGCTTTTACATCACTACCGTCTTTGACTTTGTTTGCTGGAATAGTGACTTTACCAGTTCCTTCATCAACGGTTACGCCATCTGGAGTGTTTCCATCAATCTTCCACTTGTTGTCATTGCCTTTATTGACAGTGATGGTCTTCTCGCCGGTTCCATCTTCTGGCGTATAAGTGATTACCAGACTATCAGTATCGGCTGCTGGTGTTACGTCAACGGAACCATTATCTTGAGGCGTGACGGTTGGAGCAGCTGGTGTAGTTGCTGGAGTAGTTGGGTTTTTCTTGGCTTTACCAGTGGTTTCGCTGGAAGTGTTGTTACCCTTCTTATCTTTAGCTTTTACATCACTACCGTCTTTGACTTTGTTTGCTGGAATAGTGACTTTACCAGTTCCTTCATCAACGGTTACGCCATCTGGAGTGTTTCCATCAATCTTCCACTTGTTGTCATTGCCTTTATTGACAGTGATGGTCTTCTCGCCGGTTCCATCTTCTGGCGTATAAGTGATTACCAGACTATCAGTATCGGCTGCTGGTGTTACGTCAACGGAACCATTATCTTGAGGTGTGACGGTTGGAGCAGCTGGCTTCACGGTTATGGTTAGAGTTACGTTGCCGGTTTTTCCTGCCGAGTCGGTTACAGTGAGGGTTAGAGTATGTGTACCGACTTCCTTCGGCTGCATCTTCGTAACAGTGAGATCCAACACTTGTTCCTGATCGCTGTCTTTGGTTTTTGAAACACTCGCACGACCACTAAGGATATCAGCTTGTTGAAGCAGATTGGCGCCCATTAGCGCGTCTATATAGTTGATTTTTTCAACCTTCACATCATCTGTAGCAACAATGTGAATCTTCAGATCTTGCCCAACTGTTACAGACGATGACTCGGCAGTAGCAATAATTGTTGGGTCTTGAGCATCCTTAGGCGCAGTAGCTTTCTTTTTCTCACTGTTTTTTGAAGTTAGTTCAAATCCTGGAATTGGTATTTTGCCGCCAGGTGTCGTTCCAGGCTGCTTCGTGACAGTCGTTGTTGCATACACGTCGCCTTCAGGGATTCCATCCTTAACAGTAATCTCCGCTTTACCATTGTTAATCGTTGTAGTAGAGCCGATCTCGTTGTTATCTTTATCAAACAGTTTAACTGTTGTAGTAGTGCCTTCAGGAATGCCGCTTCCAACAGATACTGTTACTT
This sequence comes from Gardnerella sp. DNF00354, assembly GCF_049262755.1. Lineage (NCBI taxonomy): Bacteria > Bacillati > Actinomycetota > Actinomycetes > Bifidobacteriales > Bifidobacteriaceae > Gardnerella > Gardnerella sp. DNF00354. The sequence continues at coordinate 1,494,837 of NZ_CP058402.1, read as the reverse complement.
TCTGCTCTTTCCTTCCAGCAAGATTAGTCAGATCAGTGTCGATAACTGGCTTCTGTGGTTTAACCTTGATGGTTACATCTGTTGTTTTCGTGGAGCCATCGGAGTATGTTCCCTTAATACTATGGGTAATTACGCCAACTGTCTCAGTGTTTGGAGCAGGAGATTTGCCATTCCACATTAATGTTGGCTTCTTTTCAAGCTTGTCTCCGTCTGTAATATCAACAAATTTGTCAATGTCTGTCAATTCCGGTAATTGTTCACCAACGGTAATTTCAATGGTTTTACCGGTAATAGGATGTTCTTTAGAAAGTTTTGGTCTTGTAGTAACTGTGACTTTAACTTTGCGCGTTGTGACGTTGCCAGAGCCATCCTCGGAAGTAATAGTTACTTCCTTGTTTTTCATGTTTTTATTAACAGGGATGTCACCTGATGGAAGTGGTTTGTCTTTGCTTCCAGCGCCTTTCGTGACTGTAGGATCTTTTGCTAAACCAGAAATGCTAAACTTCTCAATATAACCCTTGTTATCGGTGGTAGTGAAGCTTAGTGTATCGCCTTTATAAAGATTAATGGTCTGGCTGTCGTCGGTTATTTCATTGCCATTGTAATAAATTTTTGGCGCTATTCTGTCAGTTTTATTGCGCTTTAACTTATCATCTTTGTCTGCATCGTTTTCTGGGTCTCTACCAGAAATAACCGTGTATGCAGAACTTGTAGTTTTTCCCCAAGAACCGCTATTTGCCCATGTCCATGCGTTTTGAATGTTTGCATACTTTTCGTTATAATTGTCTGCGTTTTTATTAATGGCTCCTGGACGAAGCTTTAATTCTGCATGCATATGATACGCAACATCGTCATACGGTTTAGCAACTGTTATACCCAAACCGTAATTTTTGTTATACTGCTTACCATTATAATAAGCATACGTTGCTTGATCTCCAGCCATTCGACTAATGAGTGGGTCATTTGCGTTTCCATGGAAGATTTGACCTAAATCAGTATTAAGTTTATTACCAGGATTAAGTCCTATACCTACCTGATAAAGAGCATAATCATCTTTGCCAAAATGCTGATCAGTTGTTTTCATGTTAGGCACAGAGAATGATAGGGAATCATCTTTCTCAAAAGCTTCCGGATCTTGCGAAAGAATGTGATCTTCTTTTTCTTTTTTCGGTCTGTACGCATCGTATTTAAGATTAGTAACTGTATCAGATTTATATAGCCCATTTTGATCCAAGTCTGCAACTGCATATGGTACCTGCCATAAGTACCATTGCTTGTTAGATTTATCTATCATTGACTTAGCATTGTTGTTGAAGAAAACATCGAAAACAAGATAGTCAGAGTTGTCACGCGTTTCCACATGCGCATACATAGCTGTTTTATCATTAACAGCTTTCCAATTCTTATCAGACCCTTCCTCGTCTGATGTTATTCCTGTCGCATCGCTGTTTCTACCGCGTAATCTTCTAAATTCAAGAATATTTGGATGCTGCAACCAAGGTTTCTTTTCGCCTAGTGGAACATATTCACGATTTTGAGACTCAGGATCGGCGGCTTTCGTAAGACTTTTAGCTGTTGCAGTGTACGTTGGTGTAGGAAGTGGTGTGCGCGCCGTAACAGCCATTGCAGGCTGGCTGCCTAAGCAGGTTGCTGCTGTCAGTAAAGCAGCCATTGTTGCTAACGGAAGCGTGTGTACTTTGTGTGCAGAACGCTTTTTAGAAGATTTTGATGATGATGTATGTTTCGAAGGATTAGCGGTAGTCATAACAATCTCCTTAATTTTTCCTAATCTTTAACGAATTTTTAAACAAATAAATAGAACGAATTCTATGACAAATCTCTCCAATGCCAGTAATAAAACTCTCTATTTAAACGGGTCTATTTAAAATTCTATCATTTTTGTTATTTTTTATAATATTTTTCAGTTTGAAATTAGTTTAGACTGTAAAATTTCCTACGGGGGGGGGGGGTGCTCTAAATGAAAATTTCTTGCAAAATGTTATAACAATATAACTTTTTATAAAATTTCTTATTATTTTCGTAATCTGTTATACGTCTTATGGTGTGTCGCAGATTTGTGATTGGGTAATCACTAAACAAATGTTTGTAGTTCATTACCTCACTATAATTTTGATACTAAATCGTTTAGTACTTTGTCGAATACAGACATTCTGTTTTCTTGATTAAAGAATGGAAGACCTATAATCTTGTATCCTCTTCCTAGAATATCGTTAATCTAGTTGTTCTCGATTCGCCCTAAGAATTTTTCTTTCCACTCATCTTCAAATAAAAGTTGACTACCTTTAGGCTCAACATATGCTTGATATGTTTTAACATCCTCATACTCTTTCTCACGAATAAAGAGCAAGAAATCAGGCTATCAAGCCAATCTTAAACCTTTTTAACGTTGCTCGCTTCTATCGTTAAAGCGTGTACTCATTTTGCCACACATCTGTTTATGTATGGAAATAAAATCCTGTGGATTATCGGATGATTTTTAGTTACAATTATTTTATAGGCTGCAGATCTGCATTCTTTGTCCATAATTTACATCCCGTCAGTTTTATTAAACTCAAAGATGATTTGTACTACGAGATGAATGAATATTGGGCAGATGATAGTGAATAACAGAGTGAAGATTGAACATGATAATCGTATCTGCAATTAGGTAAAGATTAAGTTGTAGGTGGAGGTATAAATGAAGCATATCAAGCATTATGCTTTTTTGACTATTGTAGTTTGCCTTATGTCACTTATTTCAGGTTGTAAGAATCAGAATAGTTTTAGTGATAATAATAGAGAGCAAAAAACAGAAAATCAAAAGTCTGCAAAAAATGAAGGAAATTCAGAAAATAATGAAAATGTTGACTGGAAAGAGGTAAGTAAAAATGGTGTTGATGAAACTTTGCTTATAAAAAACATAGATAAAAAGGTTCTCACGTATGTGGCTAAACAATTACAAAATCTATGCGATGAGATTGGTGAAAAGGGGCGCAGAGATAAATTCTATTGGCTGACAGGACAATGGTATAACGATGTAATGTATTCTAAACAATATATTAGTGTCATATTATTAGGTAAAAAAGCAATGAAACCATTGTTCCTAATAATATATAAAAGCAAACAGGCTGGAATGTATGAATGGGTTTGTAGTAAAGCTTTAGATGAAATATCTGGTTTTGATTTCTCGGGATTAAACAATGGCGTAGGCTGGAGCAATTCTAAAGAATTTTTACAGGCATTTACCGATAAAATTATTGAACAAAAAAATTAACAACTCTCTGTTTCTAATTGTCTTGGAGTATAAACCAAAAATATTAATCATCCTAGCTTTACATACTTTTGGACCTATAACCCACATATCAATTGGTAATGTCAAACAAATTCGCGCATAGTTTGTGGATATTTACTGATTAGTGTTATAGGAGTATACTATGAAATGTATAGCGAACGCAAATAGTGTGGTTCACGGTAGAACTTCATCAGTGCGCAAAATAAGGAATATGTGCCATTTTACGTGAATTAACGATTATTGCGTATCACGAGGGTGAGGGATATGAAGAAAAATATGAAGCATCGTGTGTTAGCAGTGTCTAGTGCTGTTTTGTGTGTTGTAGCTATGACCTTGAGCGTGACCGTGCTGCCTGGACTGGCTTATGCAAAAATAACGAAGAATCCATTGTTTGCTGCTGTTTTGGCTGCTGCTGCCGAGAATAATAGGGGTCAAAGTAAATCGGGTGAAGGGGGAGCTAAGGGGGGAGCTGGTAAAGAAGGAGCCGGTAAAGAAGTTAAAGGGGATAAGACTAAAGAGGTAGATAAAAAAGAAGGAAACAGGGCAGCTAAAGGGGAAGCTGCTAAAGATAGTGAAGGAGTAGACAATAAAGGTAGTAAGGGGAATAGTGAAAATCCTAATGGGGTGGGGTCTGTAAGTAACAGCAATAGTAATGGCAATGGCGCTGGCGATACTACTGTGAATGGCACTGGCGATGCTGCTGGGAATGGCGCAAAATCTGGCAAAGATGCCAATGGTGAAAATAAAAAGCCTAATGTTCCTGCGAATGCTCCTAAGAATAAATCAACAGAAAAAGACAAGCAGGCAGATAAGAACAAGAAAAATAACGAAGCTAATGGCAAAGACGCAAAAGAGAAGGCTAAGAAAAAGACTGAGGAAAAGGCTAAGTCTAAAAAAGAAAAAGAAAAAGCTAAAAAGGAAAAGGCTAAAAAAACTAAGGGTCAAGATCGTGATGCAGATACTCTTGAGAAATTAAACCTAGACCAAGTTAAAAAGCTTCCTGCTTGCGTGGCTAAAATTAACGAGGATAATACTAAAGTTACGATTACGTCTCCATCAGGGGAAGATAAATGTGCTATCAGTGCCGAACGGAGTGAGGCATTTGATGCTATTCGTGAAGAAATTAAGAATCTCTCTGCTGATGGTAGCGAAATCGATTTTGTAGACGGTGTTAAAGCGTATGGCTACGGTAGTTTGTCAAAAGATAAGGAAGGTCTTTTTTCAGGGGAAAATATTAGTAGCATTGGCAACGACGACAGGTTTGATGTAAGTAACGTTACAGACATGTCCTATCTATTTAAGGATTCCTCATTAACTGATTTTAGTTTTTTGAGTGAGTGGGATGTGAGCAAGGTTACGAATATGGAGAGCATGTTCGAGGGGTGCGCTGGTTTAAGTGATATTAGCGGTTTGGCTAATTGGAAGGTTGACAATGTTACGAACATGAGTGGCATGTTCAGTGGTTGTGCTAGGCGTATCTACGATGATGATGGCAAGATCACTGGTGTAACAGGATTGACTGATATAAGTGCGTTGAGTAACTGGAATGTCGGCAATGTTAGAAATATGTCTGGAATGTTCGCGTCTGTTATTAAGGACCAAGATAAACATGATGCTTTGAATCCAGTAGAAGGGTATGCAAGTGAGATGGCGATTACTTCGGTTGAACCTCTAAGTAAGTGGAATGTTAGCAAGGTTATGAACATGAACAGAATGTTTGAGGGTTGCACCGAGATAAAAGATTTTGACGGTTTGAAAGAATGGAATACTAAAAGCGTTTCGGCAATGAGCGGTATGTTCGAATATTGCAAGAGTATGAGTTCGCTTAAATTTTTGGAAAAGTGGAATGTAAAGAACGTTGAATACATGATGGTAATGTTTGCGCTGTGCGGCAACATCGAAAGTACTGAAGGCTTAGGAAATTGGGGTGTAAGTAACGTTAAAAAAATGGATGGCATGTTTGCATATTGCTCTAAGCTCAATAGTATCAGTGGATTATCTAATTGGAATAAAACAGGTAAGAGCAGTACAGACCAATTAGCTAGCACGTTTAGAATGTTCTATGGCTGCAGTTTTCTTACTAGTCTTCAACCTTTGAGAGGCTGGAATGTTGGCAGTGTTGAGAACATGAGCAGCATGTTTGACGGTTGTGGCAGTCTTACTAGTCTTGAACCTTTGGAAAAGTGGAATGTTGACAATGTTACGAAAATGAGTAGCATGTTCAGCAGTTGTAATAGCTTAACCAGTCTTCAACCTTTGAGCGGTTGGAATGTTGGCAGTGTTACGGACATGAGCAGCATGTTCAACGGTTGTAATGGCTTAACCAGTCTTCAACCTTTGAGCGGTTGGAATGTTGGCAGTGTTACGAAAATGAGTAGCATGTTCAGCGGTTGTCATAGCTTGAGTAATCTTAAAGGTCTAGAAAAGTGGAATGTTGGCAGTGTTGAGAACATGGGCAGCATGTTCTCCGATTGCTACTTTGAGCATACAAACAAAAAAGGTGATGTAGTAAAAATAACAGGATTGACTGATATAAGTGCATTGAGTGGCTGGAATGTTGGCAGTGTAACGAATATGTTTAACATGTTCAGTGGTTGTACTCGCTTGGGTAATCTTAAAGGTCTAGAAGGGTGGAATGTTAGCAATGTTACGAATATGTCTAGCATGTTTTCTGATTGCAAAAAACTTACCGGCGCTGCGGATTTAAGCAAGTGGGATATTTCAAAAGTTACGGATTTTACTTTGATGTTTTCCAATGCAGGAGCAGAAAGCGGCGACAGTCTTATATTAGATTTCAGCAATAAGAACTTTACAAAACCTACTAATTCTGAGTCTACTACTGTTTCTGTTGATGGTATGTTTGGTGGTTTTAAAGGCACGTTGATTGCGAATGGATGGGAGTCTCAAGGTTTTGATGATCATCCTGATGATGATCCTATCAAAAGTAATTTTGCTACGGGTGGAATATTCTCCCTCGATGAGAATTATCACAGCAATAATATAGTCGTAACTAATAATGTTACGATTTTAGATACAATTTCAAACGATGATGATTTTAAAAATATTGCATACTACATTCCTGTTAAAGCCAAGCTAATGGAGCCTGGCGATATAAAAAATGACAATATGACATGTGATTGCAATATAGACTCGGGTGGCACTACTTATACTTACTATGTTCCTGCACTTTATAATTCGAGTAATTTAGAGAAGGAGCAGGATGAAAAATCGCAGGATTATGCGTACAGAATTGTAAAAAATAGTTTCGCTTCAAAGTTGCGGTATGCTATAGATAATAATCAAAAGGAAGAGCCTCCTGAGACTGAGTCGCGTAGTGCAAAGCTGGAGTCGCGATCTGTAAAAGAAATGCGATCTGTAAAAGATGGCGATTCCGGAGATACCGGAGATAGCGGAGAACAGGGCAATACTTATAAAATCATGTTTAAGAAGCCAAGCGAAGGTGGTTGCACCTGGACAGAACTTGGCGAAGGTGAAGGTGGTGCTGTGCCTGTTAGTAATCCAAAGTCGCCTTTAGTGTTCTTCACTACAATGTACTATTTGGAGACCTTTGTTCAGCCAGTGCCTTTGCCGCATACTGGCGGCCAGTCGGCTGTTATGTTTACGTTCTTGTCTATTGGACTGTTCTCAATGTTCGCTGTTGCTGGCGCGTTCGGTCGTCATGGATGGGTCGCGTCTGTGCTTCCAAGCACCGCTTTGGCTGGGTTTGCAAAAGTTTTTAGCGGCGGTGCGCTCGATGTTGCCTCTGGTGCTAAACACTGCTTTGCACATTCTGTTGCACATTCTGTTGTAAGTGGTTCTATGCTTAAAACCGCTGTAAGTGCAGCAATCGGCTTCTTTGCTCGGTTCCGAGGCGACGGATCCACCTTCTGCAAGCATGCTAAGCAGCTTTAATATCGCTGCGCTCCTACCTGCTTGAGAGCGCAGAGCACAAGAGCGTAGCGCGCGCGAAAGCAACTCGGAGCGCCGAGCTTGCTCAGGGTTGAAAGCACACTGTGCTTTCAACGCAAGCGAGGTCTGCCTTCGTCTCGATTGACGAAGGCAGGGCTGAGTCGTAGGGTGGCGCTTTAGAAATTAGTTTTTGTGGTTGGTGTGCGCATGGCTGCGTGAATACTAACCAGCATATATCCAGCATATATTGTGGTTGTGCTTATTTTAAATGACTGTATATTGTGGTTATGACACGCCCGAAGTTTGCGACAATAAAATTGTTTGTAGCAAAATATTCTAAAAATGTGTGTTATTTTGAATATTTTAAAGTATTTAGCGATTATTTTCATAAAATATAAGAATTTTTAAAAATGTTATCAAATTCGTATATTTGACTTGAAATCCAGCATGGGGGGGGGGGTATGCTTACAGCTGTGCATTACGAAAGGGGTTACATTCTGCCTGATTGTTAATGTGAGCCTTTGTGTTTCGTTAATTTTTAGGCCATTAAGTTTAAAAATTGTTTACGATGATATAAGGCGAGTATGCTATGACTGCTCCGGAATCTAATACATTTTTAAAGCGTGTACGTGCAATTCGAGATTTTGTTGCTCGTCACATTGACTCTGGCGTTGCAAGAGAGTCTAAAAAGGCTTCTTGCGCCGCTTTGCGCTCAAACGCGTCCAAAAACGCGTCTAAAAATGTATCCAAAAGCTCGTTCGTAAAATCATCTAAAAATTCGTCTCGAAAAGCGTGTGGTTCGTGCACGAGTCGAGCGTTACTTTCGTTATTTGTAGCATCTGCAACGTTGCTTGCTACTTTTGTGATTGCTCCAACTTCTGCTTTAAGCGCTGGTGAGAATACTGGTGAGAAAGTTAGCACTGGGGAGACTGTTGGTGCTAAGTCTGATTCTGCTAAGAGTGAGGGAGAGAATAAGCAGCAGCCTAAGCAGAGTGAATCTAATAATACTGAACTTGATAAGAAAGATACTGGCTCTTCAAGCACTTTAACTAATAATAAGGAATCGAATCCTGTTGAAAAGCAGCAGAATGCTGGTAACAAGGTTGATGATAAGGCTAAGTCGACTGATTCTGATGTAAAGAAAAACGCTAAAGATGCCCAAAAGAAAGCTGCTTCTGCGGATGCTGTTAACGGCACTGACAGAAGTGTGAAAGACGCTGGTCTCTCGGAAGAGTGTGGTAGTAAGCCTTTTAAAAGATGCTATGTTGTTAGCTACTATAATGATAAGATTGTTGTCGATAATAATCATCCTGTTTTAATACAGCCTGGTAACACTATAACTATTAAGCCAAAGTTCAAAATTAAAAGTACAAATAAACAAGCTGATATGCCGAGCGGCGTGTGGTTTAAATTAGAACAATATCTTAAATATCCTGTACCAAGTTGGGCGAATTTTGAAAAAGATAATGGTGCCACTAAAGTTAAGGATACTAGTAAAGATAAAACAGGCTTTGATGGTTCTGTTAAGTTGCGCCCAGGCAAATGGGATCGCGGTAGTTATAAATTTAGAGTTTATGCATATTACGAAAGCGAAAAAATATACGCTACAATAAGTGTAAAAGTTGATGTATCTGACGTGCAGAATGATTTAAAGCTGAGCTTATATGATTTTGTGAATAAGCAAGCTGGTGCTCAGATAAAAGATAATAAAATTATTATAGAGCCAAAGTCTAATAGTCAAGGTGCTGGCGTTACTGACAAGAAAGATACTTACGATTCTATTAATAAGCTTTTTATTGATTCGCGATCGAAAGATAAGCTTGGTTTTATTTATCATCGTATGATTTGCCATGAAACTGGTAGTGATGATAATGCCAGTTATACGTTAGACAGTGTTAATGGTTTGAGTCTAGGTACGCAGACTCAGTTCGAGCATAAGGAAAATCAGAATCGAACTGATGAAAATTCAGAGAATTCTGCTGTGTATGAAAATGATGATTATATTGAGCGCTCTCAAAGTTGGATTACTGGCACGCCTACAAAGGCTGGGACTTTTGTGTGCGAAGTGTTTGCTTTGAAGCCTTCTGAATTAAAAATAGAAGAATATATTTCTGGTGCTAAATTCCCTAAAGTTAAAGAAACGTCTACAATGATAAAAGAGTTTGACGAAAGAGTCAAAACTAATAAAGATATGAAGTTATTGTTCGATGATCCAAAACAAAACATAGTTGAAGATAAGTGGACTAATAAGGCGGATATTCAACAAGGCATTGACTGGGATTATAAGTCAGTTACGATTGAGGTGAAGTCGAGTGAGCCGCCAAAACCAACAATTGGTGATAATGATCTTACGCTGAAAGTGTATCCGTTTAATGGTTCTAAAACAGCGTTGACTAGCGACAATAACAAGATTTCTGCGATACTCGGTATGAGTCTTAAGCCGTTTGTTGATGCTACTTCTGCGGCGGATAGCGCGAATAAGATTACGTTGCGCGTGCTCTGCTCGAAGGGCGAGAAGAAGGATTCTGGCTCGCAACCAACTCAGCCTTCTGGATCATCGCAACCTGCTAAACCGTCGCAAGCTGAGGAGCCTCTTGAATACAAGACTTGGAGCAGTAATCTTGCTGAGCTTGGGTTGAGTGTGCCTGCGGATGATAATCAAAATACGTGCCACTCTAATAAAGAAGGCGAGAAGACTTGCGAGTCGGTTGATCCAAATAAAAAAGTGGCTGCGCGAACTGATATGGAAGTGAGTATAAAGCCGACTGATGTTGGCAATTACCAGTGCGTTGTGTTTGCGCTGAAGCCTAAAGCGCTCACTACGTTTGATGATGCAATAAACAAATTAGCTCAATCTGGCAGTTTAACTCCTGATTCAATAAAATCTGCGCTAACTACTGCTAAGCCAACGGCTTTTAAAGAAAATAAGGATTTTGCTGCTTTTAAGCTCAATATTGATTCGGTGAGTAATTTTACTTTGCCGCACACGGGCGGTCAGAGTTGGAATTTGCAGCTTGGTATTCTTGCCGCATTATTGGTGAATCTGTTGGCTGCTGGCTTTGTGGTAAGTCAAAGTGAGCGCGGTCGCAAATTAATTTTGGGAAGGTGGCGAGGCTTATGCAATCACGTATAAAGCAGTTGTATATGCATTTACTCGCGGTGCTTCGCATAAGGCGACTACGTACGCATTTGCGCATAAAGCCTTCCTGTTTAGCGCATTGTTTTATTGCGTATTGTTTTATTGCGCAGTCTTTCGGGATTCGGGAGCGTGATAACACAAGGTAAATGCCAAAAATTTTAAAACTTTACTCGTATGAGCATGATAAATGCAAACTAACTCTCTACTTGCCGTAAAACGGCAAATGAAAGGAGTGAACATGAAAAAGTTCACTAATAAATTCGTGGCGGCGGTTGCGTCGCTTGCGATGGCTGGCACGCTGTGCGTAGCCGGCGCTGTAACCGTATCTAGTGTTGCGTGGGCGAAGGGTAATAACTTGATTTCAGGAGGGCCGAGTGGACCTGCTCCGGCTCCGTGGGAGAAGGTTGCTCCTAAGAAAGGTACTATAACCATTCTTAAGTGCGTGAAGGATAAGGACGCTAAAACTCCTTCTACTCCTTCTTCTACTACTTCTGCTACTTCTACTAGAGGTGGTGGGAAGCATGTTCCTCAGGGATCAACGGTTTCTTGCATTGCTGGTTTTAAGCCACTTCAAGGTGCTGAGTTCAAATTGACTAAGGTCACTTCTGTTAAAGAAGGCGGTAAAGATGTTACTTTAGATCTTAAGTCGTTTGAGTCTTGGCAGAAGATTGCGAAACTTGTTACTAAGCTTAACGATCACACTATCGCAGATAGTGGTGAAAACGCTGAAATTACACTCGGTACCGTGACTGAAGGTACTGGTAAAAATGTGTTCACTGCCACAACTAGCGATAAGGGTATAGCCAAGTTTGGTACTAAGGATTCTCCTATTGATCTTGGCTTGTATAAGGTTGAGGAAACTAGCGCGCCTAAGGGCTATGGTGTTTCTGACTTGCAATCCTTCTATATGACGCTTCCTTTGCCAGAGTACACCACGACTGGCAAGGATGCTAAAACCAAGACGACTGTGTCGTACAACTATAATCCTACTGTGACGCCGAAGAACAAGGATCTATCGTCTACTATTCAGAAGGTTTACGATAAGACTAAGTTCGCTAGCGTGAAGGATAAAGTGCCTTTCACGATTACTGCGGAAGTGAACAAGGCTAAGCCTAAAGATGGTAAGTTGACTGCTGCTAATCTTCAGGGCTATAAGGTCTTCGATGATGCTCCAACCGCTGCCTTGACAGTACAAAAGCCTGCTGGATCAGCAACTACTCCAACTCTTGCTGATGCTGTGAAGACTGTGAAGATTGGTAAAACGACTCTTGAAAAGGGTACTGCAGCTGAAGAGAAAGATTACAAAGTCACTTTAGTCACTGATAGTAATACAGATGAAGGTAAGGATCTTGCTGCTGGTCACACTCGTATTCTTGTAACGTTTACTAATGGTGGCTTAGGTAAGATTGCTGATGCTTTGAATAATGTTCAGGATGGTCAAGAAGTTCCTAAGGTTACGGTAGATCTTGAGTTTGAGATTGATCCTAATTACCAGACTGCTTCTGTTTCTGAAACTGGCACTGCTACCGACACCACTAAGGATCAGATTATAAACAAGTCTGGCTTCTTCCAGGCTCATGAGAAGAATGAGAGTGACCTGCCACCAATCATTCCTGATAATGAGCATTCTAAAGCGACTATTGACTTTGGATTCCTTCAGGTTAATAAGTACTACATGAAGGATGGTAAGCAAGAACCGCTTAAAGATGCTGAGTTCAGGATTTTCGCTGATGAGAAAAAGGCAACTGCTTGCGCTCAAGGTCTTAAGGAAAATAAGGAACTTGACAAGATTAACGCTTGCAAGGCTGCGTCAACTATTGGTGATGCTGCTGGCGCTACTACTGACGTACAGACTGCTACAACAAATGATAGCGGTAACTTCGCGACTGTATACAAGACTCGCGCTGGCGTGCCTGTTTATCTTGTTGAGGTTAAAGCTCCTAAGGGTTATGCGATTTCTCCTGTAGTCCACGCTGTGACTGTTACGAAGGATCAAACTACGACTGAGCCGTTTGAGGACTTCCCACTTAAGGGTGGCGAAGACGGCAAGAGCTTCTGGTTCAACCTTCCTGCAACCGGTGCTTACGGCGTGCTGATTTTCGCATTGGCTGGTATTGGTTTGATCGTTGCTAGTGTGATCCTTTACGTGCGTAATCGTAAGGAAGAAGAACAGCAGAACGCTTGATTAATGCGTTAGCCGATGTTGATTAGATGACGTTCGGCTTAGCGTTCAAAAGATTTAGGCACTTTGTACCAGGACACGCCAGCGTAGAAACAAAATGCTAAATGCATTTTGTTTTAAACGCTGCGGCGTGTCTTCTGGTACAAAGTGCTCTAATCTTTTGCGCACTACATGGTTGAATGCATTACGCCAAGTAAGGTGGAGATTCGAGATTTTTCGCAGCGGATGAAGCGAACCTCAGCATGAAATGGTGATTCGCTGAAGTAGCAAGAAAAATCGAGAATCTCGGTGATGAAAGATACGCAAAAGTTTTAGATATTCAGAAGGTTTGATGTATTTCTCTACGAGCAATAAATAGCGCCAACCTGAAGCCTTAGAATATTAACGTTCATAAGCTATCCGTAAAGGTGCGCGTCACTTGCGAGGAGAGAAATACTCAAACCTCGCGCAACAGTAAATAGAGAATGTCGCTCGCGCGGTCTAAGCGCGCTCGTGTCTTCGCCGCACGTAAAGTCCACTGGACTTTACGTTTGAGCGGCTCAGCGAATCGAGGTGACTTCTCGCGCGCTATGCAGCTCGAAGTCGTCGATTCGCATTGGAGTAGGAATGAAGCCTAATAAGAAGGAAAAGCAAGCAAAACGCAAGAAATCGCATTTGCGCCGCATCTTAGAGCCAATCGTCCTAGCGCTTGCAGCAATCCTGTGCTTCACGTATCCGGTGGCGTCAACGCTGTGGAATAACAAGGTGTCGAAAGAGATTTCTGTAGCTTATGATCGGTTGAGTCGTAAGCAAACTGCTAGCGCTAGAGAGAAGATTTTGAACGCGGCTCGTCGTTATAATGCGCGTCACAAGTCGATTATTACGGCTGATCCTTACGATGGCACAACGGATTATATGAAGACGCCGGAGTATAAGGAGTATGCGAAGCAGCTGGATGAGCCAATGGGGATTATGGGAATCGTAAAAATCCCAAAGATTGGCGTTAAGCTGCCGATTTATCACGGTAGTTCGCAGGATGTTTTGGCATATGGAGCTGGCCATTTGTATGGCACGGATTTGCCGGTTGGTGGAAAAACTCGTCACGCTGTTGTGACGGCGCATACTGGTTTGCCGAATGCGACCATGTTTGATGATTTAGTGGAGTTGAAGAAGGGTGATTTCTTCTACTTTGACGTACAAGGGGAGACGCTACGTTACAAGGTGTTCCGTATTAGCGTTGTTGATCCGCATGATATTAGGTTGTTGCAGCGCGAAAAGGGGCGCGATTTGGCGACGCTGCTTACTTGTACGCCGTATGGTGTGAATACGCAGAGGCTGCTGGTTACGGGCTATCGCGTGCTACCGGATCCAGTTTCAGTGCCGGGCGATAAGCTGCAGTGGCCGCTTTGGATGACGCTGTTCGTGCTCGCGCTTATTGGATGTTTCGTGATTCTTGCCACGATGATTATTGCCGCGGTTCGCAGGCATCGTAAGAATATTGCGCCGCATGGAAGGCATTTAAACTAACGCTGGCTATAGCGCGGTTTGTGATGCGAGGTTTGTATTTTGTGACCGAGCGTTAGCGTGCTTTCTGCGTATGTGCCGCGGTTTGTAGAATACGCTTGCGTGTAACGCGCGTATATGTAACGTGTGTATATGAAACGCGGTTAAAAAATTTTTAATAGTTTTATTGTAGTGAGTTAGTGTAGTTGATTACTTTGAGCGTATTTTAGGCGTAAACTCACGGTTTTACATACTCTATCGGGGTATGTTTTTATATTTCTTGATTTCGTAAATAGTATTTTTTAGCTGTCTTAATTTTAATGAATTTTTGGTGTTTTTCTTGATTTTTGCCTACGGGGGTCTTAAGAGTTAACTAGCCATTTAGTGGCTATGACTGTATCAGGATTACGTGGTTATTCTGGCAGTCATATTCTTCGCACGCGTAAACGTTAGAAGGAAGAAGAAAGGAAAAAGATTATGTTAAATAAGAAAGCGATTGCCGCATTCGCTGCCGGTGCCACACTCGTCTCCGGTTTAGCAATTGCCGCGCCAAGCATAGCCAACGCTGATAGTAGTAATAGTGCTAATCAGAATCAAAATGTAAACACGCAAACTGACAAATTAGCTCAAGAGAGAGGCTTTGGCTAAGAAGGCTGATGCTGAAGGCTTCACTTTCGTTGCTAAGCAGATTCGTAAGGCTAAGACTGTTGAAGGTGCTCGTAAGGCTTTAGCTAATGCTAAGGCTCGTGCTGGCGAGGCTACTGGTGATAGTGGTAAGAAGAATAAGCTTGGTAATACTGGTAGCGCAGTGTCCTTGGTTGGCATGTTTGCTGCTGTTGTTGCTGCTGGTGTAACACTTTTTGCTGGTAAGCGTCGTGGTGTTTCTCGTCATTGCAACAAGTAGTAGCATGTTAAGACTGGACTTTTAGTCTGGTTTTTATTGTGACTGATTGCCTCACTTCGTGATATTTTTCGCGGAGTGAGGCTTTCTGATATTAATACGGTTGGGATTGTGGTTATATGCCAAAAAGTTTACTGATAATGGGATTTCAAGAGGACAGACATTGGCTGATCTGAGGAAAGTTCCGAAGCACAAAGATAATGTGTTTGTGCTCAAACAGGTAGACAGGAAAAAATTTGTAGAGACCCTAGTTGAAGGATTGGAAAAGTTAGATAAAGAAGTGTAAAGATGATGTAATGCATATTGCTGAAATATAGAAGTTATATAGCAATGGACCAAATAAAGATAGAGACTTATGTTTGCTATCGGCTTTACCTTTGCATTCTGCTTCATAGCTACTTGAATGGGATGTTGTGTTGCGCTCGCAAACTAATTGTGATGTATTTGATAAGGTGATTGATTTTGATGAATATTAAAAATTGCAAAGTAAGATGCTTCAATAGAGTATAAATGTTATTTTCTATGTGTTAACGTGATAATTGTTACTCAGCAATAGCTCTTTTAGAGTTTTAAGCGTGCTTATGTTTGAGTTTTTGACGTAATGCTCGTATAATTTTACACGTAAAGCACATTTAAGTTTATGAGGTGTTGCGCTATGACTGCCCAAATAATCGCTAGTCTTAAGAACGGTTTGAAAGGCATATAAAAGCATATAAAACAGCTTAAGATACGTATTCTTTAGCAGTATTAAACACGCATTGCATATGATGTTTGTCATTATGTTTGCACATGCGTGCTAGTTTTTCTGTGGTTTTTGCACGTTTTTTGCATGTTTTTGCGCGTTCTTATCGTTCTTGTAAGCAGGCGTTATCTTTTCTTATCTAACTAACTTATTTTCATTGTTGAAATTTATTCAATAATAGTAAGAATTAAGGTTTAATAACAAGTAAGAACGAAGCAATAATAATGAATAATAATATAGAAAACGCAACTAATAGTCACGATAACAATAATAAGCAGTCAACTAGCAACTTAATATTGCGTATTGATAATATAACAAGATCTTATTCTCGTGGATTTGGTCGTAAGAAGACAACTCGCCAAGTTTTACATAACGTATCTTTTGATATTCATTCTGGTGAAATATTTTGCTTGCTTGGTCCGAATGGTGCAGGTAAAACAACTACTGTGAAAATTGTTGGTACGTTGTTAGCTCCTGATAGTGGTAGTGTTCGTATTGCCAATATTGATGCTGTGAGTAATCCTCGAGAAGCGCGTAAGCACGTGTCGTTACTTCTTGGAGGTGAGCGAGGATTTTATCAAAGGTTAAGTGCATTAGATAATCTTCGTTATTTTGCTGATCTTTCTGCTGTTCCATATAGGGAGCAAGGTAATCGTATTCACGATGCTCTTGAGCAAGTTGATTTACTTGATAAAGCTCATGATGCTGTTCAAACTTTTTCAAGGGGAATGTGGCAGCGGTTGCATATTGCTCGATCGCTGGTTGCTAGAACGGATCTTATGCTTTTAGATGAGCCTACCACTGGTTTGGATCCTGAAAATGCTAGGAAAGTACGTGAAATTATTCATGCTTTACGAGATCAAGGAATAGCGATTTTGCTAACTACGCATGAGATGAGTGAGGCTGAAAAATTAGCTGATACTGTTGCTGTAATAAATCACGGTAATATTATCGCTCAGGGAAGTGTTCAGCAGTTGGCTTCTTTGCAGCATATTGATCATGTAACAATGTACGCGTATGACGGTGAACTATCAAGCGGAACTCCTAGTGTTAAGGAAGAATTGCAAAAACTTGATGGAGTGTTGTGGTGTGATGTTTTTGAATCGCATGGAGTGTTAAATATTACTATCGCGTGGAGCAAAACATTATCTCAAGAACGAAATATTAAAATTCCTGTTGATGGGATTACGCGTTTAGGTGATCGCGATGCAAGTTTGGAAGAAACGTATCTTGCTATTGTGCAAAATGATAATATTTCTGCATCAAATACTTCTACTTCTACTGCTACGCCGTCTTCTTCGTCTTCTTCACTTTCATTGAGTAAGTAGGAGGCTTAATATGAATACTTCTACTCATTCATACGCTTCTGTGATTCGTGGCATGTGGTTTCAGCTTAAAAGCTTAGCAAAAACAACGTTTTTCTTGCAAAATGCGATACTTGCTCCAGTATGTTTTGCGTTGATGAAAATTGTTGCCTACTATGGTTTTTCTCATAATTGTGCTAATTGTCTTAATAATATTTGGGTTGATTCTTCTATAGCTGGATTATGGTCTGCTACAACTACTGCTGTTGGAATTATTGGATACCAGCGTTATTTAGGAACATTGCAATATTTAACTTTAAGTGTTATTTCACCTTCTGCAGTGTTTCTTCCTATTGTAGGATCCGCAGCTTTACTTGGGTGCATTGGTATGCCGCTCGCGATTATTACCGTTGCTGTTTTCTGCCATGGGTTCTTTATGATAACATTCACGCAGTTAGTTGGATACTTACTTTCTATGCTTGCTTGCGTAGCTTCTGCTGCATTATTATCTGGAATTTTTGTATTATGCCGTAAAGCTACAGTTTATGAAGGTTTGATTTTAATTCCTGTATGGATGCTTTGTGGAATAGTGGTCCCTGTAGAATCAATGCCATTGCCTGCTCGCATTATTGCGTTTATTCATCCGCTTACGTCTGCAGTGTGGGTGGCTCATGCGCAATCGTTTAATGCTACTACTGTGTTAGCAATTGTGTTATGTGTTGTATTATCCAGCGTTCTGCTTGTTATTGCAAGCTTTATGTTACGTCATGCTATTCGACTTGCAACGCTTAATGGAAGTTTGAACATAATATGATACGAAATAATAATCAGGTTGAAACTATGCAAAATAAAATTATTCAAAATAGTAAGTGCGTTAGATTGCATCAATATAATCAATATTCACAGTATGGTCACGTGAGCGTGTTATCTAGTATACGAACTGGCGCAAGAGTGAGTATACAGAGTATACCTAGCTTAAATAGTTGGAATACTGCTGTTATACGTATGATTATTGAGCCTCTTTTATCCACGTTCTTATACGTTTTTCTAGCTGGAGCTGTAAGTGGAGGATTCAATGGAGCAGCTAGTGCTGCAACTAGCGCGGGTTTTAATCATAGTTTGATTGCTTCAACTCTTGCTGCTGTTATGGGAGCGTGTTCTATTTCCACAAGTATGACTGTGTCAGAGGCGCTAGCATGGGATCGTTTTGAAGGCACAACACCATTCGTGCTTACAAGCGCAAAAGTTGCATTACCATTATGGTTCGGTCGTATTATTGCGCTCGTGACTATTTCTTTGGTGAGTGATGCTGTGACTTTGTTTATAACAATGCTTGTAGTAAGCCCGAGTGCTTTCTTGACGATTAATATGAGTGCGTTGATGCTGTTGTTCCTCATTGTTCCTGTTGCTTCTATGGGATTTGGTATTGCTATAGCTGCTATGAGCATGATGATGAATGATGTTTATACTATTTCTAACGCGCTTAGTGCAATACTTCCTATTGTTTGTGGTGTGATTGCTCCAATTAGCGTATTTACTAAGATGATGCAATACGTGTTATATGTGATTCCAGTAACTCATGTTACTCAAGCATCGCGTAGTATAGTTGATGGTTCTGTAAATGTTGGCGTATTGCTACTTGTGATTCTTGTTGTTGGCGTGTTATGGGCAATTGTTGGTGTGATCATATGGAATGTTGGTGTGGCGGTTCAACAGCGTAAAGGTACTTTAACAAATATAGGGTTTTAGCTGATAAATATGGGATTTAGTTAATTATATAAGGATTTTATTAGTGGATATAGTGGCGGGTGGGTGGTACTAGAAGCATATTGATTATTGGCATGAATGAGAGCAGAGCAATGAGGTGGATATCGGTCTTCGGCGCGTTGTGTTGTATGGCGCATCCACCTTGGATTTTGTACGTTCTCTGTTAGTTTTTTATAAATTTGAAACAGCTATTTTCACATAATTATGTGCGCGTGTACTAAGAAATGCCATGTTACGATTCGTAACGCTTGTGTTCTCGTTCGTTCCTTTTCTATTCATATGTTGTTCGTTAGCATGTAATTACGCAGAGCGATTATTAATTGCATTACGAGCAAAACAAATAATCGTCAAGGACGAAAACTCATAGCCAATGAAAGGAGTTATACGATGTTGTTAGGAGAAAAAATCAGAAATGCGCGCGTGGAAGCGGGTTTAACTCAGGAAGAACTTGCTGAAATGATTATGGTTTCGCGTGCTGCGATAGCGAAGTGGGAAGGTGGTCGCGGTCTGCCGGATGTTGCAAATTTGAAGGTGATTGCGGATGCGTTGGGTGTTACTGTCGACTATTTGTTGGATAAAGACAATGCTATTGATTTGTCAATCATTAAGAAGCCTATTGATTTAGCGAAGTATGGTCTTAATGCAAAATTGGGTGTTCGTAAGAAGATCAAGATAAAGGAACAAATTATTCGCGATGAATATGCAGACGCTGAAATTATTATGCTCACGGTGACGAAGTTTATTCCAAATTCGTCTGAAAAGTTTATGGATAATTTTATCGGGTGTATTACTACTTTGTTCGATGGTATTCCTTTGTTTGATACGTTTGCATTCAGTAAAGCGGTAGAGAGTATTGGCAGTGAACAGTATTACTTGGTGAATAAAAAAGAAAAGCAATTTTTTGTGCTGATAACGGATGAGTATATTATTAGCAGAATGATGCGAGTAAAGTTCACTGATAAGAAGATGTGTGTTGGGGATAAGGAATTTACGCAAGTTGGTAAGTTGCGTGATAAGTAAGAACCAGGAACCGGTAGTTGGTTGGGAATTGGTCAGGAGAATGTGGTTTTCAGTTTTGATTTCCGCATTCTCCTGATTTTTATTTTCCGGGTTTTGTACATGCTTTTAGTGTTTTTACATGACAGTTGATCATAAGAAATGAAATTCGATTTTTGCACACATATAAAAATGCATATTCTTTGCATCTAGCTAGTCTACTGAAATTATTTGACCTATGCGTCAAAAAGTTCATTGGCACCAAGTCATGATTTTGACCATATAAAACGTTACATTGGGCTTTTAGAAAGATATGTCACATATTGTCTAATTTCCATTATTTGTTGTTGATAATATTTTCTATGTTTCTGCCTGCATTTTACAAATGATAGCAAGCGATTGCAAGCAAATGAAAGCAAAAGTTTAATCACTATTTAAATTAGGATGAATGAAGTGAAGTCATTGCAAACAGAATTGAGAGCATTACCATTTTTTTAAATACGATATTAGCGTGAATGTTGAAAGAGTGTAGATCACTATAACGCGCATTATAAACAGCATAACAAATCTTATAAATGGTCGTGTGTTTATATATGTGTTATAAGCTAAGCCTGTCTGATTCGATTCTTAATAAAAATGCTGCTAATTCTTTATTTGAATAAGCAGCATAAGTATCATTATTATTTTTTAAAAAGTGACATGTACAAACATACCTGACAATATTAATGAATCATAAAATCAATCTTTTTACTTAAGACGATACTAATGTACCAACCTGTACGTCTTAAATGTTCGTAGATGTTTTTATATTTCCTCTATGCCTATATTTTTCAGATAGTTATATGTCCCATCATAAAAATCAGTTTTTCTTGTAATATCTTCATCATATCCTTTTGGTATGAAGATTATCATTCCTTGTCTTGCTCTTGTAAGAAGTACTCTATACGTATTTTTAAGATATAATTTATCTTCATCTCTTAAAATATTCATCCATTCAGAGCCACGAAACTTCTTATAACTCCACTTACCATCTGTAATTCTAAAGTCAGCATCCCAGCAAACTATAGAATAATCAACTTCGAGTCCTTGTACATCAAATTCTGTCACAACATCTTCAAGAGCATAACACGATCTTACATCTTCTTTATCGTTTAAAAACCAATTGCAAACGTCAATTTTATTTTTAACGAATATACCCTCAGGCTTCAATCTTAATGCTCCGCTTGATGCAAGCAAACCGTATTTTTGTGATCCCATTGATTCGTTTTTGACCCAATTTTTAGCCTTTATAATATCTCTAGTAATCTTAATTGGGTATTTATATTTGATTTTTTCATAAATTTGTTTTGCAGTGGCAACATCCAAATCTAATGTAGCTTTTATAAAATCTGATAGGTCTGGAGTTCTAAATGATCTTAAAGATACAGAAAGATGCAAATCCTCTATTTCCTTTACCTCTAGGCCATTTATCATGCGCTCCCATTCGTTGTTTATCAAATATTCTTCTTTTAACTTATCAGATACATAAACGTCCCATCCTAGGAACTTTGATCTTAATGCATTAAACCATTCTGGAAGCCCACCTTCTCCATCGTTTATTTCTTGTCCACTACCTATAAGGCAAACTATAACTGCCCAGTCTTTATGCCGATCCATTGTACTAATTAAAAACTCAGGTTCACTATAATTAAAATTAGGTATACCTTTTTTAGTTTTCATAAACTGTGCTATCTTTTTATGATTCCAAGACCTTTGAGCTTCATCAAAAATTATTATGTGCTCTGGGGGAATATTCTCGTTATTTATAAATGAATCCCTATATTTATGAATAATCTGTATAAATGCATTTGTTTTCCTTCTCTGCTCAGATTTCTTTAAATCTGAACGAGTCTCTTTTTCCCTCTTTACACTATCTCGTACAAGAGCTTCTTGTAAAACCTCAACAAGAGGAAAATTCCCAGATAAAAATACTGCATGCTCTCCTTTTTCTGCATCAGCTTTTTGAATTCCAAGATTAAGGCCTACAAGTGTCTTTCCAGCACCTGGCACACCCGTTACAAAGCATATTGACTTTTTATTATGAGTTTTACTATATTCGATTATCTTATTAATCGAATCAGTTGTTTTAGAAATATTTCTTGCGCCAGCATCGCTTCTTGTTATATCTTCGACTTTGTTGCCTGTATATAGTGCGCGCGCAGCCTCTACAATAGTTGGGGTTGGTAAATATTCGCTATTAATCCAATTGTCATAGGAAAATTCTGGCATATTATAGTTGTCTGAAACCTGTGAAATTAATTTTCTAATTCCAAATCTATTGCACTCTAAAGGTTCTATAACATTTTCTTTAATTGGCAATTCATTATAATCTTTTGCAGGAGCATCTGTTGCAATCAAAATAGGAACAATGAGCTTGTCAAAACTTTCTTTATGGAAATTTTTTAAGTCTAATGCATAATCGTAAACCTGGTCATAATCGGAGCTGTTATATTTCTTGCTACCACATTTAAATTCAAGAACAAAAACAATATTATTATATAGGACTATATTATCAACTCTTTTTCCCATTCGAGGAATAGTGTATTCAAAAATAACTTTCCCATCAAACCCTTTAAGCTCTCTTTTTAAAATATTAATCTCTTGAATCCAAGTGTTTTTTTGCTGAATCGTAGTATCTGCAGATGAATCATTACTGCTAATTATGCCCAAAATATTATCGACATCTTTGCTCAAAAATTCACTAATACTATCTTCGTAATATGAGTTTAATCTAGACATGTTTACTCCTTTTATTTGAAATTAATTTAGTCATGACACTAGATTATGCAATTTACGATCTATAGTATCTTATCTACAAGCATTACTTATGAAAAGAGTACAGTTCTAATGTTTTCTTTATAAATTTTCTTCTTACTTAAAAGTTTCATTTTGAATGAATAATCCTAAATATGTTTTATCGATGGATACAATGAATTTTTCGCAAGAAGGTATTACACACAAATATTTACCAGATTTCCTACTGGAAGATAATGCGTAATCTGCTTGATTTTGTTTTTATGAATTAGATGTTTCTAGTAATGCTATTTTCAATTAAGTAGTAGATTTGTTTTAATCTTCGTCGACTTCATATTGTGCAGATGTAGCTAATTCCATCATTCTTTGTGCATAAGTATTTCCATCGATTTCTTCATTGTCATACTGACGCATTAATTCGTCAACCTGTGCTTTTATTTCTTTTCTGTTCATATTTCAACCTACATATTGCTGTTTTGATTAAACGAGCTTTTTAAATAATTAAAGTTTTTTATTATTTAGATTTTTTCGTTAGACGTTAAAAATAAAAGGATTTATGGTAAACGCTAGCATGAATAGTCAGATGCAGGTTGTCATGTTGCATGTGACTGCATGGATGATGTTCATACTATTAGTTGTTTTTATGGTATCAAAGAATTTTTGTCAGTTGTATTGTACGTAATGTCAATCTATCTATGAGAGTTTTTCCTTATTTTCGTCATCGTTTTTTTCGTCATTTACAATGGTCTGTTCTGAATGAGTGGAATCATATTCGTTGATTCTGTCGATTATTTCTTTTTTAGCAGATTCCAGTTCTTCAGGTGATACTGACTTTTTATTTAAACATTGAATTAATTTTTGAATGCAAGCATATCCAAGAATACCTACTCCTAGTGCAGCAAAAGTAAGTGGTAACATTTCTTTATGTCCCGCATTTTTTCCAGCATTAATAAGTTGATCTACAAATTTTTCAGGACCGCCTGCGTTTTTAGCTGCTTTTGAGAGATCTGCGTATTCCCAAGTCATAATTTACCTTTCATAATTTTGTGTTATAGCGCATTAGTATGATAACGATTGGTGTTAATACTCTATCTGATGGTGTGATGAGAAAGCAAGTTTTAATACAAATCAAATTTTAAAATTAAATATTTTCTTTTTTGTGGTATTCTGATTTGTTTTTCTAAAAGTTCTCTAAAACGTTTTTCTTGTGTAGTGTTTGAATAACATTAAGATTTTTAAGGAGCTAATAATGTGCTTATGTAATATTTTAATTAAGCGCTCCCAATATTCATAGTGTGCACACAAAAAAGTGTAGAAAAGCTATAAGTGTATCAACAAGCATAAAGTACTACTTTCTCTTACAATGTAAAAAGGGTGCGTAGCAATCGTCAGACACTGTTACTATCTCGGTTAGTTATCTGAGTTATTAACGGTGTTTGGCTTTGGAGTATAAACCAAAATATTAATTAGATTAGCTTTACACAATTTTGGACTTATAACAAAAATGAAGCTTATTAACTCAAAAATACAAGCAATGGTCTCTACGCAATTGTGGATAAAAGGTGTTAGAAGAATCTATAATTCAGCTGTGCATTGTTTTGGAAAAGTAAATATGCTAGGGGGTCACGCAAAACTGGTGACCCCCTGCTAACAGCAATCAGCACTTCCTATAGTGAAATGAGCTTGTCGTACATACAAGCATATACAAATTTGGTTATTTTTACAAATTTTATGACTATGTGTTGTATATTAATAATTTTTCAATATAAAAAACATGTTATAAACACAATTATTAAATTTAGAAGAATATACTTGCAATATCTTATCACAAATATGAAGTTGTTTTTTTAATATTGCTACCATTTTGCGCAATAATTTATAGTAAATAAAGGCTTAATTTATATGAGTTATGCACATTATTTCTTCTAGTTTGATGGTTGAAATACTCATGTGCAATAATAATGCTATGTTAACTGCTTATATTGATGAATCTCATTCTCCTGTAGATAGGAAAATTGGCGGAGATATATATTATATCGGTGCGCTAATTGTTGACGAGCAGCAAAAAGAATTTATAGAACAGGGTCTTGAAGAATTAAAAGAAAGCGTCATACAAAAATTTAATGTTCCAAGTAATGTTGAATTTCATGGTCATTGTATGTTCCAGTTTAAGGGTGATTGGAAATGCATGAATGGACTATATACACAATCCACTGGTATTTATAGATCTGCAATGCGCATTTTGGCAAAATCATGTGCAAAAGTTATTATTCGCGGTGTTGCTGCTGCTGAATTAAAACAACGATATAAAGAATATGCTCATACACCGCATGATGTTGCGCTTCAATATTGTCTTGAACGAGTTAATTTTATTGCTGAATCATATAAAACTGATATAACTATTGTTGCTGATAAAGTGGCTGATCCTGAGGCGCATGAAGGTCGTATTAAGCAATACCAAAAGAATGGAAATACAGAGGGGTTTTATAATTCAAATCTTTCTCATATTGTGATGCCATTCCATTGGGAAGACTCAAGACAATACTTTGGATTACAAATGATTGATATGGCATTATTTATCTCTTCGCGTGCTGCGATGATTGATAAATCGTTGGAGTCATCTCAACTTTCTCGTGGTGATAAAGCAGTATTAAAAACAGCTCATATAATTGATGATATTATTTGTAACAGTGGCGTATATTTTCCAATGAAGCATCGTATACAAAATGACATTTTTTAATGTAAATATGAGGTAGGTAGCAAAAAAGAAACCCCAAATTTGAGCACTGTTAGCTGCATAGAAGGGTGAGAAATAAAACAAACAATATTTGTGCTAAGTACTCATATTAATGCTAGTGTGTATCTTCTATATTGTGTTTACTCAAAATGAACATATGATTGGGAAGTGCGGTGTGCGAAATGCATGTTATCAACTCATAAAGGGCAAGATATTTAGTGCGCGGAGCAATTCTTTCGCTGCATGTTTTTTACATGTAAAAGGTAAGTTGACCATTTTTGACGTAATTTTAAAGTTGAACTTGAAATTTACGCCCATTATTAGAACACCACGGATTCCAATCAACAAGCTGATATCGCATGGGTATGGTGTTAATAGAATGGGTATCATGCCTAGAATCAAGCTATTGGGCTAATCTTAAACCTTTTTGCGATATTTTCTATCGTTAAAAAGTGCACCCAATATTCATAGTGTGCACACAAAAAAGTGTAGAAATACTCATGTGCAATAATAACGCAATTTTTGCTTTTTTTTTAAACAAGAGTATAGTGATATCAAATTTGCTAAATAAGCTATTGGATTTGTGTAATTTGTAGTGAATTATTTAAGTTTGATAGCGATTTGAAGGTAGTTGTGTAAGTTTGCCTGTAAGTTTGCGTAAACTTGCATTATGATTTGCGATTTTGAAAGAGTTTTAGAGGAGAGTTGGTTGCTGTGAAGTCAATATTTAGCAAGAATAATATTTTTATTCGTATGAGATCTATTAGTCCAGCATTGCGATGGGCGCTGGTTGGCTTCTGTTTTTCTATGCTCGGCAATCAAGCGTATGAAGGCTCGGTTTTGCCTTCTATTATTATTGTGGGCTTGCCGGCTTGGGTGATTGGTTTTCGTAAGACTTTTATGACGGTTGCCGATTTTCTTTCGCCATGCTCTGGTTGGATTGTTGATAAGCTTGGCGGTTTTCGCGCTCTTGCTATGACTGAAGGCGTAGAAGGCGTGCTCAGTTTGCTGCCGCTTCTTATGTTTGGCTCTCCTGCGTGGAAGTGGTCGCTTGTTGCTCTTTCTTGCGCATTGTTGATTACTGGTCAAGTGATTGATATTGCTAGCGAAGTTTTCGAGGTTGATGCTGCCGGCGGCGATGACGGCATGATTGTCAACTACAGCGGCATTGTGAGCGTTTTGGCGAGTATTACAGGAACGTTGCTTGGCTCTCCGCTTGGATCTTGGATTGCAAGCTGGTCGATTCCTGCAGTTTTGATTTTCTCGTCCGTGACTTCTTTTGCGGCTTGTGCTACGCGATTTATTATGAAGCAAGACATTGCGCAAGCGTCTTGTGCAGAAGAGGAAGCGTCGCAAGATGTAGAGAATGAATCGCAAGCGATTAGTGAAGAAGGAGAAGTATCGCAAGAATCGCAAGAAAATGACGTTGTAAACAAATCTGCATCTAATAAATATGCGAATCCATTACTCAAGAGTAAAATCATGCTTCTTGCTGGATCTCTTTTGGTTGCTTTTATTCCTGCATGCTCTGTTTCCTATATTCTTCTTGGTCTTGGTAAGCAATATGGCTCTAAATCTTTAACAATACTGTATATTTTCACTGGTATAGGAAGCGTGCTCGCATCCGTTTTGTATGCGCACTCTTCTCAAAAACTCGGTTTAAGAAAAGTTGCGATTTTAGGTATTGCTGTGAGCTTGCTTGCTTATTGCCTTATGTTTATTAATCTTTTGCCAATGATGTGCTTTGCATTCTTACTTGAAGCGATTGGCGGAATGCTACTAGTAGAGCCGATTATTGTTGCGCGTCAGATTCTGTTTAAGGGGAGTGCGCTCGCTAAGTTTTCTGGTTGGGCGCGCCTCGCGTTTGCGATTGGTGCTACTACTGGTTCTTGGATTGGATTTGCATTCTCATCGGCGTTCCAATGGCAGCTTTTGCCTATACTCGCGCTGATTTTCACAGCAGGATTGCTTGTTGTTTTGCCTCAATTACCCAATACGAGTTATGCGGATTAGACGATTTGCGCTGCAGAATATATGAAGTTTATATGTGATTAATAAGTGTTATCTTCTAAGCAAAAGGCATTGTTAAATCGATAAAACTTAACGATTTGCATATGTATGCATATCTGTGTATAATATGTAAAAATAGAAAATCTTGCGAGTATGAATACAAATAAAAGAGTATAAAATATTCTGCACAAACTAAATTACAGGAGACTCTCATGCACAAGATTATTCAAAAGTGGAATAGCATTGACCTTATTTTGCGTATTGTCATTGGTCTTTTTCTTGGCGCTGCACTTGGTCTTTTTGTTCCAGCTCACGTCTACGTGTTAGATCTTATTGGAAAGCTGTTTGTGAGCGCACTTAAATCCGTTGCGCCTATCTTGGTATTTTGCCTTGTGATTGGAGCGCTCGCAAAAGCAAAAAGTGTTGGAAACATGAAGCTTGTAATCGTGTTGTATGCGATTTCTACTTTCACTGCAAGCCTTATAGCTGTATGTGCAGCTATGATTTTCCCTGTTGACTTCACTTTTGCGCATGTTGAAGCAGCATCTTCGCCATCTCCTCAAGGAATCGGTGAAGTTCTTAATTCTCTTGTGTTAAATATTGTGGTAAACCCTGTAGATGCTCTTGCTAAGGGAAACTTTATTGGTATTTTATTCTGGGCAATTGCCTTCGGTGTAGCGCTTCGTTTGGCTGAGCCTTCCACTAAAGCATTCTTTGACAACGTTTCGTCTGCTATTGGAAAAATTGTTCACTGGATTATTAACGCAGCGCCTTTCGGCATTATGGGTCTTGTTTATACAACAGTGGCAAGCAATGGTCTTCGTATTTTTAGTGAATACGGTTCCGTTATTGCCTTGTTAGTATGCACTATGGCTGTTGTTGCTTTGATTGTTAATCCAATTTTGGTTTTTGCTCTCACTGGCAAGAATCCGTATCCTCTTGTATTGCGAACGTTGCGCGATTCGGGAGTTACAGCGTTCTTTATGCGTTCTTCTGCTGCAAATATCCCTGTAAACATGAATTTGTGCGAAAAACTCGGTTTTAACAAAGACAATTACTCAGTTTCTATATCGCTTGGATCAACCATTAATATGAGTGGTGCTGCTATAACGATTTCGATTATGGCTTTGTGTGCTGCTCACACTCTTGGGATTTACGTTGATATTCCAACAGCTGTGATTTTGTCTGTGCTTTCTGCGGTTAGCGCTGCAGGCGCATCTGGTGTTGCTGGTGGCTCGCTTTTGCTTATACCTCTTGCGTGCTCATCGTTTGGTATTTCAAACGATATTGCTATGCAAGTAGTTGCTATTGGTCTTATTATTGGCGTGATTCAAGATTCGTGCGAAACTGCGCTTAACTCTTCCACAGATGTTCTCTTTACGGCAGTTGGCGAATATCGCATGTGGCAGCGTGCAGGTCTTAAGTTTAAGATGGGCAAAGACCACGAACCAGTGCAACTTAAAAAGTAGCTGTTGTAGCTTTTGTTAAGTATTATTATTAGTGCGCGTTCTTCCGTTTTTACGTTTTAGATCGCGCACTTTTGTTATATTTTGCGAGGTGTTATTGTAAATGAATCTAGCAGATGTTCAAATAAAAGAGTACGAAAAATATAATAGCAAAGATATTTTAAGACTATATGATTCTGTTGGTTGGTCTTCGTATACAGATGATTTAGTTGCTTTAGAAAATGGCTTTAACAATTCACTCAAGGTTTTAGCTGCGTATAAAAATGATGAGCTAGTTGGCATTGTTAGAGCTGTTGGTGACGGACATACGGTTGTTCTTATTCAGGATATTCTTGTTTTGCCGGAGTATCAAAGGCAGGGGATAGGCTCTGCTTTGTTAAATGCGATTGTGGATTTTTACCCTAATGTTCGTCAAATTCAATTAACAACGGATTGTACTGAAAAAACTATTGCTTTTTATAAATCTGCTGGTTTTATTGAGTTATCAGAAATCGAGTGCTGCGGTTTTATAAAAGACAGAGCATGATTGCGTATTAGGCTTTAGGGAAGTGGTAGGTTGTGTTTGCAGGAATACTGCGGTTAATCCACGCGTTTGCTGCGATTATACTTCCGCTTCCTATTGTGGTTTCTCCGCCTAAGATTGTTGCGTTTGCGTAAATTACAACATTATTTCCAATATTTGGATGCCGCTTTCCGCCTTTTATAGGATTTCCATCCTCGTCTAGCGCAAAACTTTTTGCACCCAGCGTTACGCCTTGGTAAAGCTTAACATGCTCGCCGATTACAGTTGTTTCGCCAATTACAATGCCAGTTCCGTGATCAATGCAAAAATATGCGCCAATTTTTGCTCCTGGATGAATGTCGATTCCAGTTTTTCTGTGTGCATATTCGCTCATAAGTCTAGGAATTAGCGGCACGTTAAGTTCGTAGAGTGCGTGCGCTGTGCGATGAATAAGCATTGCATAAAAACCAGGGTATGCGAGTGTGACTTCTACTTTGCTTGTGCAAGCAGGATCGCCTTCATATATGGCTTGAATATCTGTTAAAAGTAACTTTTTAATTGTAGGAAGAGTATTTATAAATTGATTGCAAGTTTCTTGAATTTTAATTGTGTTGCTTGTGTAGCATTGAAGTTCGTGGAATATAATGCGTTCTATAGTGTCTAATGCGTTTGAAGTAACGGTATTCAAACTAGCGTTAGTATTCAAACTAGCATTGAGTTGAGTAGTCTCGTTGATTTCATTGCGCACATGCAACTCAGGCAAAAGTAGAGCCTGAGTTGCATGTATGAGTGCAATAATATTGCGGTAATTAGGTATGAATGTAGCTTGCCTTATGTCTGAATCGTGAATTGAGTTTAGTTGACTTATAAGATCAAGGCGATCACTCATACATTTCTCCCGTTATTTTTATTATTTTTCTTTATTTTATAGTTTTGATCATTATCTAATAATGTTATTTATTATCCATATATTATCCATATATTATTTAATCAAAACTTGCGTATTTACAGTAGCGCTCCTAAATGTAGTTAGTCTTCAAATAATGCTGTAGACAAGTATCGATCTCCTGAATCGGGAAGTATTGCAACAATGGTTTTACCACTGTTTTCTTCTCTTTTTGCTTCTTGGATTGCTGCCCAGATTGCAGCTCCAGAAGAAATACCCACGAGAACGCCTTCTTTTTTGCTTATAAGCTTGCCGTTTTCAATTGCGTCTTCATTTGTTACGTGAACAATGCGATTGTAAATGTTTTGGTTGAGCACATCTGGCACGAATCCTGCGCCGATCCCTTGAATCTTGTGCGCTCCTGGCTTGCCGCCTGCGAGTACAGGGGAGTCGGATGGTTCTACTGCGATTACTTCCAGATGCGGATTTTGTTCCTTTAAATATGTGCCAGTGCCCGTGATTGTGCCGCCTGTTCCAACGCCTGCAATTAGAATATCCACGTTTCCGTTAGTGTCTTGCCAAATTTCTGGACCTGTTGTTTTGTAGTGCGCGTGCACATTTGCTTGATTGGTAAACTGTCCCGGAGTCCACGCGTTTGGCGTGTTTTCAACGATTTCCTTCGCTTTGGCAATTGCGCCTTTCATTCCTTCTGCAGCAGGAGTGAGTACGAGTTCGGCGCCGTATGCTTTCATAAGTTTTCTGCGTTCAATAGACATGCTTTCTGGCATAACAATAATGCTTTTGTATCCTTTTGTTTGAGCAATCATTGAAAGACCAATGCCAGTATTTCCAGAGGTTGGCTCAACAATTACTGAGCCTGGTTTAAGCGTGCCTTCGGCTTCTGCTTCTTCAATCATCTGCTTTGCAATTCGGTCTTTTACGGAGCCTGCTGGGTTGAAGTATTCGAGTTTTACAAGGATTTTTGCTGCTAGATTATACTCTTTTTCAATGTGCGTAAGCTCCATAAGTGGAGTGTGGCCTACGAGTTCTTGCACGGACTTGTAAATATTAGACATAATATTTCCCCTTACTTGTTTGTTGTTTTACTTGTTTGTTTTTGTTTTGTTTGATTTGTTTTTAATTTTTAAAAAATGATTTTATTAATAAAGCGACTATTGCTTTATTAGTTGTTTCTAAAGATGCCATTTATCTGTTTAATATCTAATCCGTATTAAATTGTTATCTTTTCAACGTCTTATATTCGATTTTTGGCATAAAAAAAGAAACAGCGCGCTGTTTCTTGAATCGTAATTTGCTGTGTTTTAACGTAAATGCTTTTAACACAGGCTAGATGATGCATACTTAGTGCTTGCAAACATCATTTCGATTAAGAAATGCGCAACAGCATACGTTACAACAACAATTTGTCATCATATTTGTATGATACATGCGCACTCCTTTACTAGTCGAAATGGTGATAAGTGAAGACTATAGCGAATGGATTTGTGTTTGTCAAACTTGATTTGTGTTTGTCAAACTTTGATATGTATTCCTTCTTATGCGTGAGTGTCTCTGTTTGGAGATAGTAGCCAATCGTTGCGAATTTGTTATGTTTGGCTGATTTGTGATTTTTGGCGATAATGTGCGTGCTGGTATATAGGATTGAATGGCTTGTAGAATTAGTTGATTGTATGACGGAGTTGATTGTATGACAGAATATGATTTGCCGATTTTAGAGTATGATTCCGATAAAAGTGCAGTTTTAATGCCAAATCACGATAATATTTCTGTTCATCTGCCATCTAAAGCGGTTTTTGCTTTCTTAGGCGATGAAATTGATCAGTATGCTTTAAGTAGGAAAGCTACGATTGTAGCAAATTTTGAATCTGCAACTAAAAAATATCCGATATATGTTTTGGAAGAGAAAGTAGGAGATACAGTAAGAGAAAATACAGGCAGCGAAGTAGAAGAAGAAACGCAAAAAATCTGCTTAGTGCAGGCTCCAGTTGGAGCTCCTGCCGCTGTTCAGATCTTAGACTGGCTGATTTCTTACGGTGTTAGTGAAGTTGTTAGTGCTGGTTCTTGCGGATCGCTAGTTGATTATGCGGAAAATGTTTTCCTGGTTCCGTATAAAGCTTTAAGGGATGAGGGGACTTCTTATCATTATTTGCCTCCAAGTCGTTATGTTGACGTTTCAGATCGTTCAAGGCATGCTATTTTACAAACTTTGCAGGCGCATAATTTGCCTTATCATGAAGTTAAAACGTGGACTACGGATGGGTTTTTCCGTGAAACTAAGACGAAAGTTGCTAATCGTAAGCAGGAGGGATGCGCGGTTGTTGAGATGGAGTGTTCTGCTTTAGCGGCTTGTGCACAAATGCGTGGGATTGTTTGGGGTGAGATTCTTTACACTGCAGATACTTTGCACGATGTTGAAAATTATGATGAGCGAAATTGGGGTGGAGACTCTAAAGCGTATGCGCTTGAGCTTTGTATTGAAGCAGTGTTGCGCATTTGACACGTTTACACTGATATTACATATGTAATCAGTGTTTTAATTTGATTTTTTTTTTTAACTCTATGCTTATTATTTCTAGCAAGCATTACGTATAAATGCGTTTAAGTATTACGTTAAGTGTTAATAATCATGATAAGTATGATAGTGTAGCTTTCAATGCTTTGTAGCGAGTGAATAAGCAAATAGCTTATGAAAATGCTGCTTACGAAAATGATATTATAGAAGAGATAGTAGAAATAGTATAGATATAAAGGAAGTGAGAGGTAGCGAGAATGAGTAAAACTGACGACGCGGCAAATCAGCAATCGCCCGCAGATCAAAATACTGCGGCAAATAAGCAATCATCCACACTGCATCCCGACGTAAAAAATTACGTAAAACTATTTTTCAAAGAAAACAAACTTGTAGCTTTTCTTTCGATGATAGTTTTTATTGCCTTGTCTATGATTTTCACTGCTATTTCTTGGCTTTTGCAAATTATTTTCGACTATATGTCTGGCAAAGGAGACTTCTCTTTAACTACTATTTTGCTGCTTGTCGCTTCCTTTATGCTGGTAATCTCACTGATTTTTGCGTTGAAGCGCAGTGCGTATCCTCGCTTTCTTGAAAAAGCAATGAATCAGTATAAAGAGTCTGTTATTAAGAAGCTTTTAAAAAAGAGTTATAGTGATTTTTCGCTTGCGAATTCTGGCACGTATCTTTCTGTACTTACTAATGATTGCGAGCGTATTCAAGAAAAGTATTTGAAGAAGATTTTTGATTTTGTTCAAGACGTTCTTATGCTTGTAAGCTCGCTAGCTCTTATGATTTACTACAGTCCGTTTCTCACTGTTATTGCTCTTATTATTTCTGTGCTTCCAATGGCATGCTCGATTCTTACAGCTAATGGAATTGCCACTCGAGAGGAGCAGGTTTCTAAATTGAATGAGTCTTATACGGCCCTGACGAAGGATGTTTTGAACGGCGTTTCGGTTATTAAGAGTTTTAAGGCGGAGCAGGAGGTTATTAACCGTTATCAGAATCAGTCGATGGAGCTTGAGCATACTAAGAATCTTCGCGAAAAAACGATGACTACTGTTTCTGCTCTTGGAACGATTTCAAGCCTTGCAACTCAGCTTGGCGTGATGCTTGTTGGCGCTTGGATGGTTAACGCTCACGTTGGTGTTATTACTGCTGGAATGGTTTTAGCTTTTACTAATTTGATGAATGGCGTACTTCAGCCTATTGCAAGTCTTCCACAAATGCTTGGCGAGATGAAGGGCGCTAAGAAGCTTATTAGTAAGATGGCTGATTATATGAGTAACGCTAAGGAAGATTCTGGCGAGATTATTGACGATTCTATTAAAAACGTTGTTTTGCGAGATGTTTCGTATTCTTATGATGCGGATCATAAAGTCTTGAAAAACGTAAATCTAACTTTGCAATCTGGAAAATCTTACGCGATAGTGGGGCCTTCTGGCGCTGGTAAAAGTAGTTTGATTAATCTGCTTATGGGCTACTACAAGGATTATAAGGGTAGCGTGCAGCTGAATAATCACGAACTTAGCAATGTGAGCAAGAGTTCGCTTTATGATAAGACGACTCTTATGCAGCAGTCTGTGTTTATGTTTGATGCTTCGATTTTAGATAATATTACGCTTTTTAAGCCATTCCCGGACGCAGAGGTAGATCGCGTGATTCACTTGGCTGGTTTGGATGATTTGATTGCTGCTAAAGGCAAGGATTATCAGTGCGGCGAGAATGGTAGTCATCTTTCTGGTGGTGAAAAGCAGCGTATTGCTATTGCGCGAAGCTTGCTTAAAAAGTCCGAGATTCTGCTGGTTGATGAGGCAACGAGTGCGTTAGATAACGAGACGAGTGCGAACGTAACTCAGTCTATTTTGGATTTGCAAGGAATCATTCGACTTGTGGTAACTCACCGTTTGGATGCTAATTCACTTAAGCAATATGATGATATTCTTGTGATGAAAAGTGGCGAGCTTATTGAGCGCGGAAGCTTTGAGGACCTTATGAATCAGAAAGCTTACTTCTACTCGCTTTACACTGTGTCTATGTGAGTATGTTGATTTGGCTTGGGCTTGGGTTTGGCTTGCGCCGTGCAATTTATCGCAAGCGATCCTGAACTAGTGTTAGTAGCCATTAAGTGCAAAATTGCAGCGATTGGCTACTTCGGTATTGGATATTTTGTAATTAGCACTCTGATTATTCCGTTTCTGCTATCTGCAATTATTTCGTTCACGATAAGTGTTCACAAATTCTTCAACAGATAGGAACGTATCTTCATAACCCAGTTTCTCACACAGCTTCACAACATCTGGCTTATCAAGATGTGCGCTAGAAAGTATGTCGTCTCGCCTAAAAGCGTCGCGCGCAGTGCCGTCAAAAAGAACCTTGCCATTTGAAAGCACAACAACGCGATTAAATACTCGAGC
The DNA here is from genome assembly GCF_049262755.1 of Gardnerella sp. DNF00354. Lineage (NCBI taxonomy): Bacteria > Bacillati > Actinomycetota > Actinomycetes > Bifidobacteriales > Bifidobacteriaceae > Gardnerella > Gardnerella sp. DNF00354. The sequence goes on along the minus strand of NZ_CP058402.1, from coordinate 1,459,779 downwards.
CACAAAATCCATATCGTGAAGAACAGCTATAACAATTTTCCCCTGAGAAACAAGGTGCTTAATAATTGATTCAATACAACGTTTTCCGCGATCGTCCTGAGCAATCGTAGGCTCATCTAAAATAACAACTTGAGTATCCATTGCTAAAATTGACGCAATAGAAACCATTTTCCTTTCACAAAGACTTAAATCGTAAGGATTTAAGTCGCTTTTATCTAAAAGTCCTACGAGTTTTAGACTTTCTTTTGCTTGGATCAATGCTTGACTCTTATCAATTCCAATTTTCAAAAGTCCAAACATTACTTCGCGTATAACAGTTGATTCAAAAATCTGGTCATCTGGATTCTGGAATACGAATCCAATATCTTTAGCAAGAGAGGGAACAGTACATTCTGCAATATCTTTACCATTTAATAAAACGCTTCCAGATTTCGGCGTAAGAAGTCCTCTAAGGATTTTAAGTAAAGTTGTTTTTCCAGTGCCATTTTGACCAACAATAGCACATGCTCCAGGTGCAAAAGACAAATTTAGATTATTGAATATTTGTGATGTTGGAGTATGAGAAAAAGACACATTTCGTATTTGAATAGTAGGAGTCATGATAAGCGATTCCCTTCATTTGATTTTAAAATGTGTGACGTTTGTTCAAGAGTTATTGGATACAAGCCATTATTGTTTTTTAACGAAAGTTTTTTGCAAATTTGAGTATAAACAGGAGGATTTACGCCATATTCTTCTAAGTCTTCGCGAGAAAAGATTTTTTGCGGAGTATCAAAATCAATGAGTTTTCCTTCGCTTAAAAGCATTACGCGGTCGCTATATTGCGCGATTTTTTCCATTTTGTGCTCAACCATAATAATAGTTTGACCCTGATTTTTTAAGGATTCTACCGACTTAAAAACCTCTTCAGAACCTTTAGGATCAAGCTGCGAAGTTGGCTCGTCTAAAATTATTATTTCTGGTTGCATAACTAAAATAGCGGCAATAGACATTCGCTGCATTTGACCGCCAGATAAATCGTATGGAGAGCAATCTTTAAGATGGGCAATGTTGAGCATTTCCATAATTTTCTCTACGCGACTTTGCATTTCGTTTTGCTCAATTCCAAGATTTTCAAGCCCAAACGCAATCTCCTCATACACAGTAAGTTTAGATCCAGTAATTTGATTAAAAGGATTTTGAAAAACTAAACCAACTTTTTTACAAAGACTGTCTATTGGCGTAGTTTTTGCATTAAGACCGTCTACCTCAACTTTGCCGCCGTATGCTCCGTGGTAAAGATTAGGAACAAGACCTAAAATAGCTTGCGATAATGTTGATTTTCCAGCTCCATTAGCACCTATTATTCCAATAAATTCGCCTTTATTAATGTCGCAAGAAATGTCATTGAGTGCAAGAGTTTTACTATAGGGATAGCGATATTTTAAGTGCTCTATATGAATAGCTGCCATGCTATATATCCTAAATTATTAAGTAACGCATAAATAATAGATGCGATTATTACAATTAAACAAGCGCATAAAAATAGCGTATTGTATTTGTTTGGCTTAAATGGTTTTATGAATGTTTTTTGATTATTGCACGAAAATCCGCGAACTTCTAAAGCTATAGTTCTTTCTTTAGAACTCATAAATGAAGACATTATAATCGGGGATATTAAAGGCAAAAAAGCTTTGAAACGTGTTATAAGAGAACCTTTTGTTTTCAATCCTCTGCTTCTTTGTGCGTCAACAATAGTCGAAGTTTGCTGTGTTATTTGAGGAATGATTTGGAATAGAGATACAAAAACATAACCCATCTTAGGTGGTAAACCAGCTTGTATCATCTCTTGCATCATATTGGAAGGTTTAGTTGTAAGCGTTAAAACACAGAACGCGAACGAAATATTTAATATATTTAGCACAATCTTCATTGCTACTTCAAAACCTTCTTTGCGAGCAATCAAAGGTCCTAGTTTGAATAAAATCGTGTAATTTCCTGATCTAAAGAAAGTCTGAACTATAAAAATAGTTACAATAATAAAACCGGTAACTTGTATTACGATTTTTATTTTTGCTAGGACCCTTGATGTTGCAAGTAAGATTAGGCTCAAAATAATAAAGATAGCGAAAGAACTATAGCCTCCAAGTAAGCTTGGTGTGCTTGTAGCGCATATTACGTATGCAAGTTTGGTTTTTGCAGATAGTCCGTTTAGAAACGAATGCTTATCTTCAAATAGGCTGATGCTTTTCATGCTATCTCGTCTTATTGTGCTTATATTAAAACTTGTAGAACTTAGCGTTTATGCGATTTATTTTTTGTGATAAACGTTTATTTATCAAGATCTTCGTCATCTGATTGATAGATGGCTATTAAACTCTTAGGAAGAACTTTATAGATTCCAGCTGCAAGGAACAAAACAACAATCTTGTCTGGTATATCTACAACAAGCTCATCTACGAATGATGCAAAGAAGCCTTTGGATCCCATTGCTGCAAAAACAGCGTCGCCCCAAACGTTTCCAGTGGTTCCGCCCCAATAAATCATGTTTAGAGGTGTAGAGATGATTATTGCGATTGCTGCAACAATAAGGCTTGTTATAAAAATGTGTAGGCCTTTGTCCATATATTTTAATCGTGCAGCGATTCCAACGCTTACTCCAATTGCTGCAGCTGTAATGCTATAGACTGTAGAAATTGGATCAATTGTTAAGCCGTAGACAATATTTGTTAAAAATCCAGCAATTCCGCCTACAACAGGTCCTGCTAAGCATGCTGAAATGCAAGTGCCTAGTGTGCCAAGCCAAAGTGGTAGTTTTAGCATGCTAGCGAATAGTTTTGCAACATAATTTATGCCGATTGCGGCTGGTATTAGTACGAGTGAAGCGGTAGTTAATTTAACGCTCCAAATATTTTTTAGTTTCTTTACCATTTTTGAACTTCCTATCAGTTAAGGAATAAATTCAAGTTCATTATACGCTTTGAGAAATGTTATTAAAGTAGTTGAAAATTAATGTGTTATAAATTGTAATCTTGTTTATTTTGTGTTATTTTGTTCTTTGTTATTTGTTTTGTATTAAGTCTTTATTGAAAATAATCACATTTAAGATACTTTTCTAGCAAAATCAAAGTTGTTATTATTTTGTTATTTGACTATTTCACTATTCCAAATTTTGCTATCACAAATTTAACTATTCAAAAATTCTAGTATTCCAAATAATGATTATTTATGATAAAAAAATATAAGAGATTTTTATGCCTTTTATAAAAATGTTGTTACGAAAATATTGACGATTATAAGAGGGAGATGACGATGAATGTAAAACATAGTGGTGTGTTTACAAATCCCGAAGTTTTAGAAAGACTTAATAAATTAGAAAAATCTCCCCAAATGCAAGGGAAACTAAATGAGTTAAAAGAAGGCGTAAAAAATAACGCTTTTGACCCAATGCGTTTAATCCCATTAATACCAGTAGTGCTGATTATTGGTGCTGTTGGCAATTATCTGCCTTCTCTTGATTACTCTACTTATAAATATCCCTTACTCATAATAATTGCCTTTGTTGTTTGCTTTGCTGGCAAGTTTTTTGTAACAAATAAGGTTGATGTAAATACTCTATATGCGAATAATGTCTTAACGCCGATTCTAAATGCGATTCTGCCTGGAACGGTATTAGAAAATTCTGAAGGAATTGACGACAGTATTTTTAATAATCTTCTGCCAATATCTAGTATTTATTATTCAAATAAACACATAATTTTTGGCGATGAATTCAAAACTGAATTTTCAAACATGCAAGCAATGCACACTTCTAGAAGTGAAAGTGGAAAAACTGTTAAAAAAACGGATTTTATTGGGCAAGTCTTATTAATAAACGCAAAAACCAATATAAATGGTCACATTAGAATAGTTCCCGTTACTGGAAAGAACTTTATGGGGCAAAAACTAAGTGGATACTATGGCAAAAAAACAAAAGAGGAGAGTGAAGTTCAAACAGAATCCATTGAATTTAACAACTCGTATTCAATCTTTTCTACAGACGATTTTTATACAAAGCTTGTATTAGATCCAAGTTTTATAGAAATATTGAATAATTTGCAAAAAAGAATGAGAGTTTGCATATATCTAGATAGCGAGCATATTATTGCAGCTTTTGATTCTGGTCGGTATATATTAGGTAATCCTGGAAAATCTGGAATAGAAAACCTATCTTTAACAAGAGAATATGCAAGATTTAGAGATGTTTTGGCTGAATATTACGAAATAATCAGCGTAATTAGAGAAAAATTGCAAAATTAGAAGCTAGAAAATTTCAATATTATATATTGCAATACTAGCGAATTGCAAAAGTAGAAAAACTAAGACTATAGAAAACTAAGACTAGAGAAAGACTAGAACTAAAGGAGACATTATGAGTGACATTATGGATGGCATTATGGATAGGGACACCATTTTAATAGTTATTGCAATAGTGCTTGTGATGATTATTGGTTGGTTTATTGGCACTTTAAATAGATTAAGAAAATATAGAGTGATTATAAAAGAGTCGCAGAAAAACGTTGATATTGCGCTCGCTAAAAGATATGACACGATTTGCCAAATGTTCAAAGTTGCACAGTCATTTGCAAAATATGAAAAAACAACATTAGTGGATTTAGTTAGTCTAAGAGAAGGCTTAAACTCTGATGATTCTAGTGCGGTAATAAAAAATCAGAATCATGCGATAGGGAAGATTTATGCTTTAGCAGAAGCTTACCCAGAATTAAAATCTTCTGAACAATTTTTGAATTTGCAAGAGGAAATAAACGATGAAAACGAGCAGCTGGCGGCAGCAAAAAGAATAGTAAATAGTAACATCAGCACTCTTAATCAAGATATCGTTACATTTCCAGTATCGATTATTGCAAGTTTAAGCGGAATAAAGCAGATGGATTTTCTTAGTGAAGATGATTTAAGCAATAAGAAGAATATTGATAGCATACTGAGCTAGCGAACATGTTTAGCTAGACGGTATATCTAATGTAGCCAATCGCCCGCGAATCTGCAGTGATTGGCTACTTGTGATTGATTGCCTTTGGTTTGGTTTGCACATTTGATACGTTTATGCTGATGCTACATATGGAATCAGCGTAAACGTGTCATTAAGTATTGCTGTGAGGTAATCGCAGAATACTATTAGCGTAATCGTAATCGTGATAGTAAATCGTGATAGTAATAGGGTGGTGAAATTTATATAATTCATCCAATCGTGCTAATATGATTTACAATATATGCACGAAAGGACGGTGGCTGTTATCAATACACTATTAGATGCTAATGGCCGCAATATGCTTACTTTAAAAGAAGCAAAATCTTGCGGACTGTCAAAATATAAGTTTTATAAATTTGTTAAAGATAATGAACTAGAACAGTTAAGCGGTGGAATATACGCTTCTAAAGACTCGTGGGTAGATGAGTTGCTTCTTATTCATAAGCGTTCACCATCCGCTGTTTTTTCTCACGACGAAGCTTTCTTTTATCATGGATTAGTTGATATGGAGCCAATTACTCACACTATTACTGTTTATAGTGGTTTTAATGCTCACCGGTTGAAAGCATCGTGCAATGTGAAAGTTTATAGCGTAAAAAAGGAATTACTTGAAGTTGGAAAGATTTTAGTCACGGATAATCTCGGTAATAAAGTGCCAATGTATGATCTTGAAAGAAGTGTCTGTGACGCGTTTAGAAGCAGAAATTTAATTGAAATTCAAGAATTTAATACAATCTTGAAATCCTATATTTCTAGACCAGACAAAGATCTTAATTTGTTAATGGAGTATGCGAAACTTTTTAGAGTAAACAATGTTGTTCGCAAGTATTTTGAGGTGTTACTATAAGTGAATTTAACTGATGCGCAAATAAGAGGTAGAATCAAAAACCTCGCTGAGCAGAATAACGCAGATTCTCGAGTTCTAATGCGTCTTTACATGATGGAACGCTACTTAGAGCGTGTTTCCGTTTCAAAATATCGCAACAATTTTATTGTAAAAGGCGGTGTTCTAGTAACGTCTTTGCTTGGTATTTCTATGCGATCCACTATGGATATAGATACGACTATTCAAAATTATGATTTGTCTCTTGAGAATACGAAAAAAATGATTGAGGATATATCTCGCATAGACATAGACGATGGAGTTGATTTTACTATTAAAAGCGTTATGAAGATTATGGATGATATGGAATATCCAGGTATTCGTTTTGCGCTTGATTCACGAATTGGAAGAATGATAACTCCCATAAAGATTGATGTTTCTACAGGAGCTACTATTACACCACGTGCAATTGAATATGACTATAAGCTGATGCTGGAAAACCGTTCTATTTCTATTCTTTCTTACAATATTGAAACAGTGTTTGCAGAAAAATTACAAACAATATTATCGCGCGGAATTCTTAATACGCGTATGAGAGATTTTTATGATGTCCACGTGCTGCTTGTTTCGCATAAAAGAGATGTAGATAGGGAAATTCTTAAGCGTGCTTTTCATGCAACTTGCAAAAATCGTAAAACTGAAAATATTATAGATAATCTTAAATCTATTTATGAAAGTATTGCTTGTGATGAAAAGCTTTCTTTATTGTGGTTGTCATATCAGCGTAAATATTCTTATGCTAAAGACATTGATTTTTGCAGTGTACTACTGAGTTTGGATGCATTATTGAAATTGCTTGAATAGAATTTTGGATTAAAATCCTTTAGGCGAGTGCTGGCTTTTCTAAATCATTGGGGGAGACATGCAATAGTAGCCAATCGTTGCGAAGTTGCAGTGATTGGCTACTTGTGTATTGGTTGATTGGTGTTTTTAAAAATAAACGCCAGTTAGTTTAGTTCAACTTGACTGGCGTTTATTAGCTATTTGCGTTATTGGCTATCTGTACTTGTTATTTGCCGTGTTTGCCAATGCGCGTGCGTTTAAGCGAAAGTGTACCGAACGCTGACAGTAAGAAAGCTAATCCAGTACCTGCAACAGTTGAGGTTGTAGAACCTGTATGTGCAAGAATTTCAGGAGAATTTGGTGCTGTAATTTCTTTAGATGGCTCAGCCTCGGTTACTTGTGTCGGTTCCTGTGCTTGTTCTGGTTTAGGAACAGATTCTTGAACTGGAACAGTTTCTGGTTTTGGTTCAAGAATTGGAATCTGAGTAGGTTCTAGTTCTGGTGTTGGCGGAACAGGTGTTGGCGGAACAGGTGTTGGCGGAACAGGTGTTGGCGGAACAGGTGTTGGCGGAACAGGTGTTGGCGGAACAGGTGTTGGTGGAACAGGTGTTGGTGGAACAGGTGTTGGTGGAACAGGTGTTGGTGGAACAGGTGTTGGCGGAACAGGTGTTGGCGGAACTACAGGTGGTTTCGGTTTAGGAGGTTCTGGATTAGGATTTGGATTAGGTGTTGCTTTTATCACGTCAAAGAATGCATTGATAAAAGCAACATGTCCTGGTTTATTCTTCTCATGCAATGTTATACCTGGCTCATAGGTATAATTTGGCGTTTCTGCTGGATTAAGAACCATTGGAAGATTATCCAACTTAGAGCCATCTGTGTTGTAAGAATCCCCAACCTGAGCATCTTTATTCGCGGTAAATGTAATTGAATAATCCGTATGCAGCACATACGACACATTCATATCCATCAAAGACGTCTGCCGATTTCGAGTAAATAGAACCTTTTTTATTTCCACTTCCTTTGGTTCTGGATTCAATACCTTCATAAATTCATCAGTAATATCCTTAATTGGCTTACGATTTTCATCTACCAGATAAAACTTGAGTGGCACCGTTTTTGTTTCTCCTGGCTTAAGATAAATAGGGCCATTAGCATACATGGCAGTTACTGTTCTAGTAACATTATTGTCGCCAAGATCACTAAATTTATACTGCTGCTTTGTTAGAGGATTAGTTCCAGGTTCGCCTTCAAAAATATCATTCCTATTTTTATACGCCTTGAATTTCTTAAATTCACCTACCGTCATATAGTCTGAGCCATCTTTACCTTTATGGATCGTTGCTATATACACAGGAATTTCGCGGCTTATTTCGCCATTCTTCCAGGCAATCGTAGGAGCGCCATCAAAATTCTTATTCAGAAAGTCGTAGGTCAAACCTTCCAGCCCTACGCCACCGACTTTTTGTTCAAGATTGTGTTTTGCAAAGCTATACGTGCCTATTGTTGTCTGGTTAATTGAGTCCCACATCTTCTGTGAATTTTGATCTTTGAAGAACCATGGCGTTTCTTTGATGTTTTCTTCTGTTGTTTTTCCGTCCTTCGTGATTTTTAGCGTAACGTTGCTGAGTTTTCTTGCGGAAATAGCTTTACCGTCTTCTGTAAACGCTGCAACATCTGTCATTGTCAACGCGTTTGTATTGGGATTGTAACTGAGATACTGAGCGTACGCCCTTATTTGTTCAGTATTAGTATTTTTATCGTTATTTATTACTTGCCACTGAACCTGTTTGTCGTTACTGTCCGTTGCAGTTCCAGATGCCAATACATTAGTAGCAGACTCAGGTGGCTTTGGGACTGGTGGTGTAACAGGTGGCTTTGGCTGTGGTGTTGGTGGAACAACGGGTGTCTGTGGCTTATTTACAGTAATGTTTTGCAATATGCCCAACGTTATATAGTCTGAATCTTTGCCCGTATGGGTTGTTGCCATGTATACAGGAATTATGCGGCTTGTTTCACCTTCCTGCCAGTCTGTTATTATTGGCGTGCCCTCAACTTTGCGCGCACTAAAGTTGTATTTCAAACCGCTAAGGTGTTTGCCGCCAACTTTTTGTTCTTGATTGTATCTCGTAAAGTTGTACGAACCGATTGTTGTTTTATCAATTTCATCCAAAATATTCTTTAAATATTGACTTTTGTAGAACCATGGTGTTTCTTTAATATTGCTAATGATTGTAGGCGTCGTTTCATTGTTGTTTGTAACTTTTAAGGTAATTTCGTTATATTTTCTTGCAACAACATTTGCTGCTTCATTCTTGAATGGCAAATTGCTCATAGTTGCGATTAGCTTATTATTATTAGAATCATAATTGAGCTGTTTGCCATATTCGCTCATCTTTGCCGCGTCAGTGGCTTTGATATTACTGGAATTATCCGTTACTTGCCATTTGACTTGTGTGCCGTTCTTATCGGTCGCTGTCCCCGATGCTAATTCATTGCTTGTTGAATCAGCGTGTGATGTGTTTTGCTGAACATCATTATCTGTTGTTACGCCTTTGGAATCAACAGTTGTTTGAACCGTATTTGTATCGTAGTCGCGATCTTCACTGGTAGTGTTGTTGTGGTTAGTAGATTTATCATTTTTTAAATTATGCTGATTAGTGGAATCGGTATGTGGTGGGGGGGGGTATTTGTTTTTGTGCTACTATTTGCACTCTCAACATTATTTCCATTGACACTACTTGCAATAGCATTAGAAGCATAAGCGGTTTGGCTCATGCATACTGCGCAAGCTGCGGTCGCAATACCCATCATGGTTGAGGTCAGAATGATTTTCGTTGTCTTATTCATAAAATACCCAATTAATTAACTAAACCTTTGTTACTTTATTTCATAAAATATAACAAATACATAATTGCATATTACATTATAACGATTTTGATAAAAAATATAAGTGTTTATTGATAATTTTATCAATAAACACTTATATGCGTTTTGAAATACTTAATCTCTATTGAATATTTAACTAAATATTTAGCTAAATAATATAAGATATTTAGTATCTAATCTTAAGAAATAATCTGCTAAATAAACTGAGATATTACAATACCTGCAACCATAAGTGGAATGTTGAAGATAAGGAATGTTGGAATGCAAGTATCCCAAATGTGGCTATGCTGACCATCTGCATTTAGGCCAGAAGTAGGGCCAAGCGTTGTATCGGAAGCAGGGGAGCCTGCGTCTCCAAGAGCTGCAGCAGAAGACATAAGAAGAATTGTTGCAGGAGTGCTAAAACCAATGCTTTGGCAAAGAGGCACGAACAAAACTGCAAGAATAGGAACCGTGCCAAACGAAGTGCCTATGCCCATAGTTACAAGCAAACCAATAATCGTAATAACGAATGCAGCGATTAGCTTGTTTTGGCCCATAGAAGCAACGCCAAAGTGTACAAGCTCATTAACTCCGCCCGTGGCTTGAATCACGTTAGCGTAGCCGCCAGCAATGAGCATAATAAATGCAATAAGACCCATGAGTTTTACGCCGCCCATAAGCTGCTTATCGATATCTTTCCATGCAACGGCTCTAAAAATAATCATGGTTGCAAGACCTGCAAGAGAAGAAAGCGAAAGATCCTTACTAATAACTTGAACTACTACAACAACAATAATCGCAAGCATGGTTACATAGTGTGCTTTAGTAAGCGGGCCAACAACAGCGTCCGCAGCGCGAGTATCTGCTTCGGTTGTTTTATATTCGCGAGGCTTTCTGTATAGCACAAACACGGCGAATAGGAGGGCTGCAAGCATTGCAGCACCCAAATACCAGTTCACAGCGCTAACGTCTGAAACGCTAACTTTCATACCATTTTTAGAAAGATTAGTTGCAATAACTGTTTGGAAAATTAAGCCAAATCCAAATGGAATAGCAATGTATGGCACTTCTAGTCCGAACGCAGTGCAGCATGCGGCGGCGCGGCGATCTAGCTTAAGCTTGTTCATAATGGAAAGAATTGGCGGAATAAGAATAGGAATGTAAGCAATATGAACAGGCACAATATTTTGAGACATGCATGCAATAATTGTTAGAACTGCAAGAAGAATAAATTTGTTTGTGCCAATAAGTTTACTGATTTTTTTAGAAATGATTTGAGCTAGGCCAGTTGCTGTAATTGCCTCTGCAAAAGTACCAAGAAGAATGTAGGCGAGCGCAGTTTGCGCATTTGTGGAAAAACCATCACAGAGCAAAGCCATAATAGTGTGACTTCCATCTCCAAAAAGAGGGAGATGCCCAGCTATGCCTCCTGCAACGCATGCAACAATCATTGCGAGTAAAACATTGAGTTTAGCGAGACTTAACGCGCATAACACTACAACCGATACGATTACCGGATTGCATAGAATGTTTAAAATCTGCATACTGTTTCACCTCTTTTTAAAGTTATCTTCATTTTGATGTTTGCAAATAATATATTTTTCAATTTTGATAATTTTTAAATTTTAATAATTAAAGACAATATCATAAAGACTTACGTAAAGTTTTATTTGCAAAGTAAAACTTAAATTACTTTTTTATAAATTACTCTTTAAAAGTTAAATACACTAATTAAATACATTAATACAAATTTGTTAACAATAGCATTTAAGAGTAGACTCAGCCGTGTTATTATCTCTTTTTCAGAAAGAAGGTAAAAACAATGAATTTCACAAATGACGTGGTCATTGTAACAGGAGGCGCCCAAGGAATCGGCAGAGAAGTCGTGCGAGGCGTACTAGATGGAGGCGGAAAGGTAATTATCGCCGATATCAATGAAGAAAAAGCAAACCAAACAAAATCTGAATTAGGTTCAGATAATATCTTTGTCTATAAGATAAATCTTGGTGATGTTCAAAATGTTAACGACGTTTTTGCGCAGATCATCAAAGATTTTGGCAAAGTGGATGTTTTGGTAAATTGCGGAGGCGTTGTATCAACTGTCCCATTTGAACAGTTAACAGACGTTGAATTCGATAGAACAGTAAAGATTAACCTTTACGGCACTTACGCAACAAACCATGCTTTATTCGAGCATTTTAAGGAAAATGGTGGCGGAAGAATCGTAAACGTTAGCTCTGTTGCTGGAAAAATTGGTGGCGGTTTACTAGGAACAGCAGCATACGCAACATCTAAAGCTGGTGTGAATGGTTTAACAAAAGCCGTTGCAAAAGAAGGCGGCAAGTATGGCATTCGTTGCAATGCAGTATGCCCATCTTATACTGAAACACCAATGACTCAAGCTTTGAAGGAAGATAAGGAAAAGGAAGCGAAAATTATTAACGCGATTCCTTTGCGACGCAAAGCACAACCTGTGGAAATTGCGCAAATGATTCTATTCTTTGCATCTAAAGAAGCCTCCTTCGTTAACGGAGAGATTGGCGATGTTGATGGCGGAATCGTATTAGACGGCTGACGGAGAAAATCATGTTCGCAAACCTAAAAAGCCAAATCACAAAAATAGACTTAAAGAAAATAAAAATTCCAGGAGCTACAATCGTTGTTCCTCTATTTATAGGATGCTTAGTAAACTCATGTTTCCCAGCATCCTTAAAAATAGGTGGTTTTACAACAGCTGTAATTAACGGAACTGGTCCTTTAGTTGGCGCATTCATGCTTTGCATTGGAGCAAGTCTTTCATTTAAGAACGCTCCTAAAGCTTTGTGGCGCGGTGCTGTGATTATTAGCGTAAAAATCCTAACTGCTATTGTTATTGCTCTGCTTGTTTCCAAGTTCTGCAACAATAATCTGCTTGGATTGTCAATGTTATCTATTTTGGGCGCAATGACTGTAGCTAATAATGCACTTTATTCTGGTATTACAGCAAACTATGGCACTGAAGTAGATCGTGGAGCTGTTGCTATGACAACCATAAGCGTTGGTCCAACAGTAACAATGATTGTTATGAACTCTTCTGGGCAAGCCGTAATACCATTCTGGCAGATTGTTGGATCAATTTTGCCTCTTGTTTTAGGAATGATTCTAGGAAATTGTTTCCCTTACATGAAGAAGCAACTGGTTAATGGCATAATCCCTATAACCATGATTCTGGGCTTTGTTCTAGGAGCAAACATGAACTTTGCTCAACTAGTTGAAGGCGGACTTTCTGGTGTGCTGCTTGGCATTATAGTGCTTTCTGGATTTGTATTTACAGTATTAGCAGATCGCTTCTTAACTAGAGGCTCTGGTATTGCTGGTGCTGCAATAAGTAGTACTGCAGCAAGTGCTGTTGCAACACCAGCTGCAATGATGGCTATAGATCCAAATTTGGCAAAAGCCGCATTAATAGCAACTCCTCAGATTGCTGCTGCAGTAATTATTACTGCTTTGGCTACGCCATGGTTAACTGCACTAGTGAGTAAAAAATTTGCTAAAAAATCTAGTAAGTAATCAATAGATAATAAATAAATAAAAAATAGATAATAAATAAAATAAGTAGTTCAGCCCTGCAAAATAAAATTTGTGGGGCTGAATTACTATTGCGATTGGTTTTAGAAAAACGTAAACAGCATTAAAGCTTGCCAATAGTGATTTAGAAAAGCCAGAACTCGTCTCAAGTGGTTTAACTTTTATAAATAGATTTAAGATTATCTATGATATTTGGAAGTAACATGATTAAATCAAAAATGTGAGATTTTGTTATATATAGCGTATTTTTATGGCTAAAATATAGACAAATGAACAAAATGTTTAAAAATAAGTTAGTATTTGTTCACCTTGAAGAGTACGATGAAAGTACTTTCAGGAGATTGACGTCAATAATTGGTCTCTTGACTTATAACATTTTGTTGCAGCATAGCAATATGAGGTAGTCGCCAAAATTATTACAGGCGATATCAGAATTAAATATTGAGTCTGAAGTTAGAAAAATCAAAAAATTAAAAATTGAAAATTGAAAAAGTTAGATGCAAAGGAGGAATGCATAGCAATTTCGATAGCAACATTAAAAATGTGTACCATTTAAAAATGTATGCCATCGGTATTTTGCCGCAGACAAATTATGCAAGAAGAACAAACACTTTTAGAAGCTAAAGAATTAGGCTTACAAATATTTAGAAGAACACCATTTTGGGACGTATCGTTAAAAGTAGAGCCTCATCAAATCGTTGCAATATCAGGTGAACACGGCTCTGGAAAATCAGCTTTGCTGCTTGCACTGTCTGGTTATATGAAATTTACGAACGGAACTCTTACTATTGCGGACTCAACTCTTCCTAACGATTTTAAAGAATCACGTAAATATGTGGGATTGGGATTATTCAACGGAATTAACGAATTCTACAAAATGCAAACAATAGAAGAAGTTTTGATGAGTGAGCTAAAACTCGCATCATCTTCGCCACTATTTCGCGAACAGTATAAAAATGATGTAAAAAATCGCGAAGCATTGCGCCAATACGCGTACAATCTTCTTGCTCAATGGAAAGTATTTTCTCCTCACAAAACAGCAATAGGAGAGTTGACTCCGTGCGAGCGCATGCGCTTGGCAATTGCGTTGGCATTATTAAAGCAACCGTGGTTGCTATTTGTTGATGGAGTTGAAACAGAGCTTACTAGCGAGCAAAGCGAATGCTTACTTTCCGATATTCGCGAATATGTTAGCAAAAACTACTGCTCCTGCCTTGTTGGAGTTTTGCAAAGTGAGTTAGAAAAGCAAGCGGATCAAGTCTTAAGACTTATGCCAAATAATGAGAAAGCAGAAAATTCTCATACTGATTCTCAACTTGCTACAAGTGAAGTAAATGGTGGTGAAAACAATGCACGTTAGTACTATTGCTCTTGCATTTCGTGAGATTAACAATACGATGAAAGGAAAAGCTCGAAAGCTTGTTATTGGAACCGTAGCTTTGATTCCACTTTTATACGGATCGCTTTACTTATGGGCATTTACAAATCCTTATAAGACTTTGGATACTGTGCCTGTGGCTGTTGTTGTTGAAGACAATGGCGCTATGATTAACGGCAAAATGCGAAACATTGGAAACGAAATCAAAACTCGTTTAAAGAATCAAAAAGACGGTAGTGAAGGTTTCCAATGGAATTTTGTAAATAGTGCTGAAGCAAATAAGGGCCTTAAAAATGGCAACTATTTTATGGTAGCAACTATTCCAGCTTCCTTCAGTAAGTGCATTGCTTCCGCGCAATACGATACTCCAACTAAAGCAAAACTTCACGTAAAGTACGATCAAGCAAGCAATATGCTGGCTTCACAAATTGGTAAAACTGCTTTCCGCACTATGCGTACTGAGATTAGCGAGGCGATTGCTCAAGAGTATTGGGAGCACATGTTTGCGAAAGTTAATTCAGCTTCCGATTCTCTTGGTGCTGCTGCAAACGGTGCTGGAGCATTGCATGAAGGTTCAAAGTCTTTGCAAGGCGGAATAAATAAGCTTGCAGATGGGTCGAATAAACTTTCGCAATCTTTGCAAAAACTTCAAGGCGGATTAGGGGAGCTTCAAAAAGGCGCGAATACGCTAACTGAAGCCAATGCTCGCAGCAAAGAAGGAGCTCAATATCTTGCACAAAAAACGCAAGATTTAGCAAACGGAGCCCAACAGTTAAGCGAAGGAACGCAAAGGCTATCGGCAGCGACAAGCGAATTCTATGAAGGAGCTCAAAAGCTTGCAGCTTCAAGCAACGAATTAGAAGAACATGTTAAAGCTGGAAACGCTGAAACAAAAGCACAAATTACTGGTCTTCTTATGCAAGCGCAAAACCCAGCAGTAACAAAGGAAGACGTGCTTGCTAATTTGCAAAGTTTGGCAGAAGGATTAGGTGAAAATTCTAATCTTCTCGAAACAAATCTTTCTGCTTTAAGCGCTGGAGCAGACAAGCTTTCTGATGGAAGCTTGCAAATAAAGGGCGGCGCTGACGCAATATCTCAAGGTTTTGAGGCTGTTAATACTGGCTCAAATAAACTTGCTGCTGGAGCGAATAGTCTTGCTGAAGGTTTGGCTCAAGTAAGTAACGGTAGCGAGAAACTAAATAATGGTGTGAATGCAGCAGCTCAAGGTTCAGCGAAAATAGTGAACGGTTCTGATCAGCTTAATTCCGGTGTTAAAAAGCTTTCGGATAATACTCCAAAGCTGGTTGAAGGCGCAAAAAAGTTGCATGACGGGCTTAAGGATGCTCAAAAGTCTGGAAAAATCAACAATATTAAGCAAAAAAGCAAGATGATGAGTGCGCCAGTTTCCTTGGAAGAGCACGAGTATTCGCACGTTGAAAACTATGGAACTGGTTTTGCTCCTTACTTTATTTCTATCGCCCTTTGGGTTGGTGCTCTTATGACAACATTCGTTTTGAGAGTTATGGATAGGCGAGCGATACTAAACGGCATGAATCCGCTTAAAAGCGCGCTTATTAGCTTGACGCCGTTTGTGATTATGGGCGTTGCGCAAGCGATTATTCTTATGGGCGTTGTTCAAGGAGCGTTGAAGTTCCAAATCGATAATGTTGGTGCATTCTACGCGCTGGGGATTATAGCGTCAATAGTCTTTATGGCTATAATGCAAATGATTATGGTGGTGTTCCGCATGCCAGGGCGAATAGTTGCGATTGTGCTACTTATGTTGCAAATCACAAGCTCTGCAGGAACGTTCCCAGTACAAATGACGCCGGCATTCTTTAGAGCTGTTCACCCATATTTGCCAATGACGTACTCGATTATGGGGTTGCGTCAAGCAATGTCTGGAAAGAACAGTGGTGAAATAGTTTCAGGCATTGGAATGCTTGTGCTTTTCGGCGTTATTGCGATTGCTATAACAAGTATTGCCTTCCGCATGAAGCGTACTGTAAAAATGTTTGATTTGCATCCTGTAATAACGCTTGATGCATAAGCGTTCATGTAGGCGCGATAATTAAAATCCCCGCAGCTCTTGTTGGTTGCGGGGATTTTTTAGTGAATTTTGTTTAATTTAGTTACTTTATAAATACGTTATCCGACTTTAGAAAGTAGACGCGTAGACTTCAGCAATTGCAGATTCGTCCATATGCATATAGGAGTTCTTCAAAAGTCGCTGCTGTTCTTTGACAACGCTTGCAGCCCAGCTTTGAATCATATCCTCGGTCATGCCATACTCGTGAAGCTTGTGCTTAGGAAGAATCGTGTTAAGAACTTCGTCGAGCTTGTCTAGTACGTCTTCTTTTTGGCATTCAAGAATATTTGCCATGAAGCCGAAAAGCTTAGGAAGCTCAGTGTTTTCTGTGTTATTCTCGTTTGCGTCGTGCTTAGCATAGTATCGCAAAACGCTTGTAAGAAGCGCAGCATTTGTTTCGCCGTGAGCCACGTGGAAAGTTCCACCAAGCGGATAAGCCATCGCGTGAACGCAACCGCAGCCAGCGTTACCAAACGCAATACCAGCGTAAAGACTTGCCGAAACCAAGTCGCTTACAACTTGGCTTTTTGCGCTGCTGCCTTCTTTAACAACTCGCATATAACTTTGCAAAATAAGTCCGCAAGCCTTGTAACTAAACATTTTTGTAAGCTCGGTTGCAATAGGAGAAAGTGCGGACTCAATCGAATGCGTAAGAGCGTCAATAGAGCTGGTTGCAAAAACGTAATCAGGCAGGCTCTTTAACAATTCTGGAATAAGAACAGCGTCCGTAGCATAGCAAGCATCGTTCGCCAAACCCTTCTTGGTATTGCGCTTAGTAAGCGAGAACACCGCAACGTTCGTAACTTCGGAGCCAGTGCCGCAAGTAGTTGGAACAAGAATAAGATCCGCGCCTTTTTGTGCAGGAATCTTGCCGTCGACCAAATCTTCAAGTGGACTTGTTTGCTTCAACGCGCAAACCTTCGAAATATCCAAAACAGTGCCGCCGCCAATTCCAATCACGCGCTTTGGAGTAGTGTGAATGTCACTAACGATTGCATCAACCATTGCATCGCTCGGCTCGCCCTTGCCGTACTTTTCTTGGAAAATCACGTCGCAATCAAGATTCAAATCGCCAAAATAAGGCTCCCAAATATACTGGTTTGTAATAACCAAATCGCCCTTGCTGAGCTTGAATTCTTGCGCGAAGTCGCGTGCGTTCTCGAACTTATGAATAGTTGGTTTAATAGAAAGCTGCTTCATCCTAGACTCCTTTGTTTTAATCTGCATGTCTTACGCTAATATGCGCGTTTTGCGCGCGTTTTTGTGCGCGGATGATTAAAAAACCAAGCAACTGCTCCATTATAGAACAGATTGCTTGGTTTAATAAATGCGATTTAAGCTAATCAGAAAAAGTGATTCAGCCTAAGCTAATCAGCAAAGTCTAATCATCCCTTCAACAAAGCCGTGTAAGCTGCCATCGTAATGTAATTGTATGGCTGGTTGAAGTGAGGCATAAAGAAGATATCACACAATGCAAGCTCTTTAATCGTGACTTTCTTTTGAATAGCCAGCGAGAACAGGTGAATTGCGGCAGACATATCGTAGTTAGAAGCCAACTGGCATCCAACAATAACTTTAGTGTCTTTCTTGTAAACGATGCGAATCTTCACCTTTGGATTCTCAACTTCCATAAACGCAGGCTTTTGAGTATCTTCAAAATCAACGTAGTCAACGTCCATGCCCTCTTTTTGAGCGGCAGTCAAGCTCAAGCCGGTGCAAACAAGCTTGTAGTCGTAAATCATCATTGCGCTAGAGCCTTGTACGCCCTCGGTTTCTACAGGAGTTCCGCAAACGTTGTGACCTGCAATCAAGCCGCTTCGAACGGCGTTGGTTGCGAGCGCAATGTAGTTTACGCGGTCTCGAGCGTTGTCGTAGATTGTAGCGCAGTCACCGATTGCGTACACGTCTGGATCGGAAGTTTGCTGCTTCTTGTCAACAAGGAAAGCACCGTTAGCATACTGCTTTAAGTGATCTTTGCCGAGCGCAACGTTTGGGTGGAAGCCAATAGCGCAAATCACCATGTCGGCTTCGTAAGTGCCTTTGCTTGTTTTAATAGCCTTGACTTCAGTGTCTCCAACAATTTCTTCAACAGTTTGACCAAGCTCAAACTTAATGCCCTTATCTTCCATAATTCTCTTCAAATTATCGGAAAACTCTGGGTCAAAGTAGCCGTTAAGAATATGTTCTTCCATGTCAATGAGAGTCACGTTCTTGCCAAGGCGCTTAAAAGCTTCCGCAAGCTCCACACCAATGTAGCCGCCGCCAAGAACCACAACGTTATTAAAATCGCGCTCTTGAAGCTTAGCAATAACAGTTTGCGCGTTCTGGAAAAGTTTTACCATTTGCACGTTTTCCAAATCAATGCCCTTAATGCGTGGCTTGTTTGGAAGGCTGCCAGTAGCTAGAACGAGTTTATCGTAAGAATCGTGAATAACAGTGCCGTCTTTAAGCTCGACTGTTACTTCTTTCTTTGCGTAATCAATGTCTAGAACTTTGCTTTCAAGATTTACTTTTGCGCCCTTTTTAACGAAATCTTCTGGCTTCTGGTAGAACAGTCCATCGCTGCTTTGAATCTGCTTTCCAATCCACAAAGCCATACCGCAGCCAAGGAAGGAAATGTTGCTATTCTGATCGTAAATTGTAAGATCGTTTCCTGGGTAGCTCAAAATTGTGTTAGCGCAGGCAGTGCCAGCATGATTTGCGCCAATCTGAATAATCTTGGTCATCGGTAATCTCTTTTCGTCGTTGATGTTATTGTTTAATTTTCATATGCGTGCTGTTAACAACATTGTTCGTTAGTTACACGCTGGTACTAAATCTTATTACATTGATACGAGTCTTGCTAATTTTGATTCTAGGTGTGTTGTTTCTGATTATTGTATAAGTTGTAATTACCATTTAATCTTTTCTATGAACGTGAAGTATGTAATAGAATCGTAAGTGTTTTATATAAGTGCATTCGTGTATATATAGTTTTCGCAATGTCTTTTGATAAATTTTGATAAACTTTGATAAAGTTTGATAAGTGAGAGTTGTATGAGGGGGTATTTTAATGCGTATTTTGATTACTGGTTTTACGCCGTTTGATAATGAGTCTATAAATCCGTCGTGGGAGATCGCGCAATCAGTGCATGCGCCTGAGGGTGTGGAACTTGTTCGTTTGCAGATTCCTACGGAATTTAACAAGGGTGCGCAAAAAATTATTGAGAAAATAGAGGAAGTTCATCCTAATGCTGTGCTTTCGTTAGGGCAATTTGGCGGTTCTGCTTGTTTTAACGTCGAGTATGTTGGCATTAACTGTAGAGCTGCGCGCATACCAGATAATAGTGGATATAAGCCTTGGTATGAGCCTGTTGTGCAAGATGGTGATGTGGCTTATAAAGCGACTTTGCCAGTTGTAAACATAGTTGACGCTTTAAATAAAGCGAAATTGCCGGCGTCTGTGTCTTTTTCTGCGGGCGCGTACGTATGCAATGATGTGCTTTACAGTGTTTGTAATTATTGCCAGACTAAGAAATTGCCGATTAAGAGCGGTTTCATTCACGTTCCATATTTGCCTGAGCAGATTCTTGATAAGCCGAGTACGAGTTCTATGAGTTTAGCTGATATGCTTCGAGGTATTGAAATTGCGTTGCAAGTAATTGCGAGGAATTGCTAATAGTTGAAGTAAAATTAGTTAAAATGTTGCAGATTTAAGGAGAAACATGAGAAGAGAATTTTCGTTTTCAGATGCTAGGAATCTGATAAGGCTGCATAAAAATTTGCAATACAATCTTGTTTCTTTAAATAATAAACAAGATGAAGCTAGGATGCTTCTTGAGCATGTTGCACAAAAATATATATCTAATCAAGCTATCAGAATGGCAAAAAATGTTTCGATTTTAGAAGTTAATCGTGAGAAAAAAGGTATAAGAGTATCAATTCTTAAGAATGCTGGTTTTAATAATTTTGCTGATGTATTTAAAGCATCAGTGTATGAATTATCGGCTATTAGAGGTATTAGCGAGAATGGTGCAATTGAAATAAAAAGAATTGTCGATGAAACTGTAGAAGAATTAAAAAAGAGAGTTAAACTGAAACTTAGCTTAAGCAATAAGAGCAAAGATATAGAAGATATTATTCGTTTCGCTTTTCTTTATAGGTATACTAATCGGTTTACGAAGGTTAGCAATAATTTATCTGATAAGTATTTTCCTGTTATAGAGTCAGCTATCGAACAAGCTAAACCAGCAAAAGGATTTTTGAGATGGGTTTTTGCTTCAAATGAAAATAGACAGCATGCAATGGAAGCTTGTAGATTGCTCAGCGATATATTGGATGGTGAATACGGTCAACAAGCTCATCATTCTTTAGAAAATTTAGATAAGATACATAATTTTAGCTGTGATCCGTGGGAAGAATTGCAGAAGAATCCGATTCAATGTGCGAATGTTATTGAAGATCTAGTTCCGGGATTATTGGGAAGTGTCGACGATTTTTATGGTTTACCTGAAGGGCTTGCTGGTGAAGTTAAGAAACAGCCTATATTGTCAGATGGTTTATCATGTCAACTTAGACGATATCAACAATTTGGTGTGAAATATATTCTCCACCAAAAAAGAGTGTTGCTTGGTGATGAAATGGGACTTGGTAAAACTGTTCAAGCTATTGCAGCAATGGTTTCTTTAAGAAATGAAGGTGGTACTCACTTCATTGTCATATGTCCTGCAAGCATTATTGTGAATTGGTGCAAGGAGATTAAAAGATTTAGTAATTTAAGAGTAGTTAAGGTACATGGTTCTCAAAAAGATAGAGAATTTGCATTACAAGATTGGATAAGCAATGGTGGTGTTGCTGTTACTACTTATGAAATGACATCATATTTTAACCTACCAGATAATTTTGAATTCTCAATGATTGCTGTAGATGAAGCTCACTATATAAAAAATCCAGAAACAAAACGCTATCAGAATACAAAATTAATTCTTAATCATGCTAACAATATTCTTTTTATGACAGGCACTGCTCTTGAAAATAAAGTTAGTGAAATGGTGAAACTTATAAAATTATTGCAACCAGATATTGCTGCAGAAATTGCTGGTACAAGAAGTTTCGTTCTTTCAGATCTTTTTAAAGAGAAAATCGCTCCTGTTTATTACCGTAGAAAACGAGAAGATGTTTTATTTGAACTTCCTGAGTTAATTGAGAATAAATCTTGGTGTCAGCTTAATGCAGAAGAAGAATCTGAATACGAAAAAGCTTTGATGAGTGGTAATTTCCATGCTATTAGGCGAGTTTCGTGGAATGTTGATGATATGCGTAGCTCGAGTAAGGCAAAACTATTAAAAGAAATAGTCGAAGAAGCAAAATTAGAGGAGAGAAAAGTACTTATTTTTTCTTTCTATTTGGATACTTTGCATAAAGTAGTTGATGTGTTCTCAAACAAATGCATTGGTTTGATAAATGGTTCGGTTTCACCAGAAAGACGAATAAAGATTATTGAAGAATTTGATAATGCGCCAGCTGGAAGTGTGTTGGTGTCTCAAATCATGTCCGGTGGTACCGGTCTTAATATTCAATCCGCCAGTGTGGTAGTTATATGTGAGCCACAGCTTAAACCGTCTACTGAGAATCAAGCAATTTCCAGAGCATATCGTATGGGTCAATCTAGGGATGTGATTGTCTATCATCTTTTAGCTGAAAAAACTATCGATGAAGGAATTACAGAAGTTCTTGAAAATAAGCAGGAAATCTTTAATAGATTTGCTGATGAATCTGTTGCGGCTCAAAAAGTTGAAATTGATGAGAAAACATTAGGAAAACTCGTTGATGATGAAGTTAATCGTATTAGTAAGAGCAAAGATAATGTAAAAAATGTTTCCGAGGAAATCGAGAGTAATGCCGAAAATAATACTAAAAATGAATTAGTATAAGTATTTATTTTCTATGCTCGCTCAAGCACGCGCTCAATAGCGTTATTTTGCGAAAGAAGATAAACGCAATACTGGTTCATGCTTATGCCTTCGGCTTGAGATTGCTCAGACAATTGCCTGTGTAATTCTTTAGGAAGACGCAATTTGAATTGCCCAGAATAATCATTTAGCTCATGGTAAGACGGCTCTTTTATGTTTACTTTACTTTCAAGTGCTGCTTCCAGCCAAGCCTTTTTAGCATCTTGCGCATTTGCTGCTGCTGCCTGCTCGGATTCCCCAGAACTCATGCATCCTGGTAAATCAGGGTAGTAGGACACAAATCCGCCTTCATCTGGATCTTTTACAATCTCAAGTTTGTATGGCAGTGACATGTAGTAGCTAAGCGTTTTATTTGTGAGTGTTTTTACCATATTTGATTTTCCTCTTTTATTTCTTCATCTTCTGCTTCTACTACAGATTTCACCATTTCTACGTATATCTTTTTGATTGGTTCATGCTTAGGAATTGTAATTGGGTTTGCGTGATTTTTGCGAAAAGTATAATGACTGCTTCCGCTTCTTGGATTGCACATTTCATATCCGTAGGCTTCTAGCACTTTTTTCAATTCATCAAATCTCATATCTTTAGATAAGCTAAGTATTCGCTTAAGTAATTTGTCCCATTGCGACATTTCACCCCCAGTTAATAGCGTGTTTTTGTGTTTATAAAATTATAAGTGGTGTTACATAAGGTGTCAATGTATTCGGTTTGCTGCATAGAAATTATGCAAATCATGATTTGGAGTGAAATATAAGAAACGATGCAAATTTAAACTAACTTTTGTTCGTGCAAATATGGAAAGTCGTAAATTTATTTTATGAACAGAAATCTATGAACAGAAATTTATAAGACTATTTTATTAAAAGAATTATTGTAATTTGTTGCCACGTAATTGGTAGGAGTAAATCCTCCATAGTTTAGGAGTAAATCCTCAATAGTTTTAGATATTTATCCATGTGGCTATATTATTGTGATTATGGCTGATTTTTCTCATATTCTTGCAACGCGTCCAGATTTTGATGAGTCTGATCGCGAATGGCTGCATCACCTTGTAGCAGACTGGCAGGTAATAGCAGACTTAAGTTTTGCAGACTTGCTTTTGATTATTCAAAACGGCAATGGTGATTACGTTGTAGCAGAACAATGTCGTCCGTCTACAGCAATCACACTTAGAACTGAAGATTTACTAGGTGTAAAACTAGACGAATCAATGCATCAAGAATTAAATGCAGCAA
This sequence comes from Gardnerella sp. DNF00354, assembly GCF_049262755.1. Classification (NCBI taxonomy): domain Bacteria; kingdom Bacillati; phylum Actinomycetota; class Actinomycetes; order Bifidobacteriales; family Bifidobacteriaceae; genus Gardnerella; species Gardnerella sp. DNF00354. The sequence goes on along the minus strand of NZ_CP058402.1, from coordinate 1,436,014 downwards.
TGAGTAAAGAAACAAGCTTCCACTCTTCTGTATTAAGAACTGTTGGAAGGGCAACAGTTTGTAATGTTTACGCCCCAGTGCGTCATAATGGCAAGACGCTAGGTCTTGTTCTTAGAGAAACAAATCTTGCTACAAGAGAATCAAACGGTAGGTATGAGACCGAAAGCATTAATGCTGGCAAAACTCTGTTCGACATGATTTCGCGAGAGCAATTTCCATACCACGATTCAATGCTAAATCAGCGCCACAATGCTAGAGTTGCAGATGGTTTTATTATTTTAGAAGAAAGCGGAGTTGTGCGCTATGCTTCTCCTAACGCAATTAGCTGTTTCCGTAGATTAGGCGGATTAGACACTATGCAAGGCGAGTTTCTATGCGAGTTTGGAGCAAGATTGTTGCACACAAACGATGTTGTTCCTGAAAGTTTGCCTCTTGTACTAAGCGGTAAAGCGGATGTTGATTGCGAACTAGAAGTTAATAATTCTGTTGTTTCTATGCGCTCGCTTCCATTGTATGGTCCAAATGATCGAACGGGTGCAGTTGTTCTTTGTCGTGATGTTACAGAGGTTCTCCGTAGGGAAAAAGAGCTTCAAACTAAGAATGCTACTATTTCTGAAATTCATCATCGTGTTAAGAATAATCTTCAAGCTGTTTCTGCTTTACTCCGTCTTCAAGCTAGAAAAACTAAGTCTGCAGAAGTACGTAAAGAATTAGAAGAAGCACAAAGACGCGTTCAGACGATTGCTCTTGTTCACGAAGGTTTAAGTCAAACAGCTGATGAGGTTGTTGATTTTGATAAGGTTATTTCTAGTTTGCTTAAAATGTCTATTGAGCTTGCTTCGCAAAATCAGAATATTACGATAGATTTTTGTGGCAAGTTTGGCATGTTGGCGGCACAAGATGCAACTCCTCTTTCTCTTGTTTTAACAGAACTTGTGACTAATGCAGTAGAGCATGGTTTTGAGGGAGTTAGTGAAGGACATATTAAGATTTCTGTTGGTAGAGGTGGGGATAATCTGAGTATCGTCGTCGAAGATGATGGAGAGGGTATTGAAAGTGAGTCTTTGCACGGTATGGCTAAGTCTTCTGGATCTGGGTTAGGAACTCAGTTAATCAATACTTTTGTTACTAACGACTTTGGCGGAACAGTCAAATGGGAGCAACGTAGAGAAGGTGGAACTCGTGTTCTTCTCGACATTAAGCTACGAGTTCCAGGAGTGGAGTAGATGTAGATTACAGTTCTGCATTTTGGTTTCTTCTTGCACGTATAGCCCTGCGTTTTAGTGATCGTCGTTCATCTTCACTAAGACCACCCCATACGCCGTAATCTTGGCTTGTTTCAAGCGCGCATCTTAGGCAATTGTCTGCAACGTTACAAGTTCTGCACACTGCTTTGGCTTCCTCAACCTGCTGATTAGATGCACTGTTACTTCCTACTGGGAAGAAAAGCTCAGGATCTTTGTCTCTGCATGCTGCTTTTGAACGCCAATCAAATGCGCTGCTCATAAATAAATATCCCCTTTAAAAAACGTAGCTTACGCTGGTTAAAACTATTATTAAACTTTGTTTTTAAAAACTATCCGCACTCAAGGAAACCATGAATATAACTTTTTTTCAAGACTTTTTTAAGAATTTTTTATTTTTTTAATTTTTTGAATAATTTAAAATATTTTTTATGTAAAGCCTTATGAAAAACTTAAAATCTGTAATAGATTAGCACTTCCAGGAATTACCATTACGCATCTTCCTGGAGTTTGATAATCATCTACATTAAGAGTTTTTAGCAAGTCTGATGGTATTCCGAGCATTGTATCCGTTCCAGCATCTCCTGTTGGGAATATTATTCTTACTGGTGCTTGTTCTGGTATACGAATATGCCTTGCATTTTGTGCGCAGAAAATTACAGTTATTTTTGGATTGATTAGTTTACTTTGAAATTCTTGAGACTTTGTGTCGCTACTAAAAGGTTCTAGCAGTGAGTCCGCATTGTCTAAAATATAAATATTTTGCGAATTGTTGTATGTGTTTCTTGATTTTATAGCTTTAGAAATTACGTTTATAAGATTAGTTTTTCCTCTCTTATTTCCTCCAATAATTGCGATATTTCCCAGATTTATAGGTAGAATTGCCTCGCTTAAATTAATGCCATCGTCTTTTAAGCCTATTAACAATCCATCTTCTTTACTTAAGTCATAGCTAAAGTCAGAATTAAACCTAGAAGATTTATCGTTGCAAAAAGTATTATTGCAATAATTTTTGATTGTTGAATAACCTAAATATCTTGGTAATGGAGCACTGAATAATTGTTTAGGTTGATTATAGTAGTAGAATTTTCCAGCTAATTTTATTGCTTGTATAAGAGAATCTTTGTTTCTGCTTTGTGAGCATTGTAATGCTATTATTCCATCTCCAGTGTTGCAGTATGCTGCTCCAGGATTGTTTGGATTTATGCTCGCTGCACAAGATGATCCTAATAATTCATGAGATTGCATTGCATCTCTAACTCTTAAACATATGTTTATAGACATATTTGCTTTCATGTCTGCATTTACTTGTGCCATTGGATTCTGTGTACATGCTATAAGGTGCATTCCTAAGGATCTTCCAACTGATGCTATTCGTATAAGACGATTCATGTAGTCTGGCAATTGATTTTTTAATGCGTGAAATTCGTCTATAACAATAGCCAGTGAAGGCTGGTATGGTTTTACTTGATTAATATCATGGCATCCTTGGCATGCTACTAATCTTTCTCTTCTATCTAATTCTTTTTCTAATCCTCTAAGTGCTCTTACTGCATGTTGAAGGTTTAGATCTCCTACATTCCCAATGCTGTGTGGGAGTGTGGAAAGAGCGTCAAATGTGGCTCCACCCTTAAAATCCATAAAAACAAATTGCAAAGATTTGGGGGAGTAGTTGAATGCTAAAGCCAAACACCATGATGTTAGTAACACAGATTTTCCTGAGCCTGTTGTTCCTGCTACAAGAGCGTGTGGTCCGTTTCTAATAAGGTCTAAACAAAAATATCCGTTTTCACTTATCCCGATTGGTGCTACGAGTTTTTTGTTTGATTCGTTGGAAGATTTTAGCCAAGAGTAAACAACATTTTTCCATGGAGGAATACTGCTATTTACTATATTTTTAGAATTACTTATGCTGCTTATTTGATTCGCATTATTTATCAGTATTGCTTCTAAATTTATTGGAACAAGCGTATTTGGAACACCTTGAACATGCTGGCGACTTATCCTTTTAGAAAATTGTGTTTCAACATGTTTTTTAATATTATTTTCGTTTTTGTTATCACTTTTCTTATTCACATTGTATTGAATAATTTGTGGTATTAAGCAAGCAATATACATCATTATGCTTGGGACAACCATGGCTAGCATCATCCAACTTTTTTGCAAGCACGCCATTATTGCTAGAGCAATATTGGCAAAAATCGGCACAATATTAGCGATAATCTGCATCCAAAACATTGATTTTGAGGATGCGTTTTTACTATAGATTGCGTTGTTTTCATAGTTCCCGTAGTTTTTACATTCCTTATATTTCATAACGCAATCATGCATGAGTTTTTACAGTTTGTGCAAGGAAAATACAGCAGTGTGGTTAAAGGTTTAAATACGATAAAACTTTTTTGTATTAATTGTGTTAATCGCGTTAATTGTATTCGTATTATTGTTGATTCATTAATTCTGCAAGTGTTCCCACGCTTCCAGGAGCATGTGTTCCTGCAGACAACTGGTTGAATAATTCAATGTTTTTGGCGTCGTCCAACAATACTGATGATCCGACTCCGTAAACCTCATAATCAGGGTTTGTCCAATAAACTGTTCCCGTTACACCATCTTTTCCTGTAGCTTCTTTAAACGCAAGCCCCATGTTTAGTAGTGTTCCAGGATTTGAGTTTTCGTCTAACATTGCTGAATCGAGAGATGCTTTTGCAAATCCTTTTACGGTTCCAAAATTTGTAAGTGTGCTGCTAGATAAGGCTTTTTTCATTATTGCGCTTATCACCATGCGTTGTCTTGCTGCTCTACCAAAGTCGGATTGTGGATCCGCGTATCTCATTCTGGAAAAAGCTAGCGCAACTGTTCCGTCTACGCTATGGCATCCAGCTGTCCAATTAAGACCACTGTATGCATCATTTACAGTACGGTTATAGCATAAATCTATTCCGCCCAGAGAATTTACAACTTTTGTAAGTCCTTCGAATTTTATTTCTGCTACATGATCTATTTTGTGACCAGTTATTTTTTCGACTGTTTTTGTTAAGGCTCGTTTTCCAATATCTTGCGCAACAGTGTTTATTTTCATTTGCTGACCATTTATTGAAACAAGCGAGTCTCTTGGAATTGATATTAAAGAGCTGTGTCCGCTCACAGGTTTTGTTAGTACAAGAATAGTGTCTGTTCTAAAGCCTGTTATCTCTTTAGCCTCTTCGCCTTCTCTCTGGTCTGATCCTAGAATAAGCCACGTTGTTTCTTGAGTGTCTTCTGTATTAGTCAACCACGGTTCGCGTTTTATTTGTGAATCAACCCAGTTCCAAGATAACGCTCCACACACTCCTACAGTAATTAAGAGCGTTACTAACAATAGAGTTAAGTATTTTAAGAAATGATGTTTTTTTCTATAACCTATAGGGTTATTAGCAGGATTATCAACTGATTCTACATCGTCTGGTTTTTCAAAGATTTCATTAGACGTTCCTATATAAGAGTCAGGTGAAATCGTATGCGATTCGGAATTTGAATATGCTGTGCTAATCGGTTGCACATTAATTGATGGTGTAGTATTCGATATTTTTGGATGACTTGTGTTACCGTTTTTGCGCGATGTTGGTGCAAAAGATGGTGCTTTTTGGTTGATTTGTGAGTTTTGATTTTCTACTTCTTTAAATTTATGATTCTGTTTAGGAGGAAAACTCGGTATTGCATTCACATTATTTGAGCTTGAATTGTGTAAATAATAGCCATTTTTATTTTTTCTACGATTAGATGGTGCAAAACTAGGAGGATTATTCTGATTCCCTGAAGCGTCTTCTGGACGTTGCTGGCTCATTTATCCTCCTGTAGCATAACTCGTATGTGTTTGCTAATTAATAATTTCTAATCGTATTATCTCAATGCAATAACTAACAATGGCATTATAAAGCATTGTGGTTATAAAGCAGTGTCGAAAATATATTTTCTATATTTCTTATTATTTCCCTTTTGGAACTGCGCAAATAGTGTTATTTAAGTATTTATCTGCAATACCCATGTAATGCCCAGTATTTGGATCTCTTATTGTTCCATCATCTGGATCAACTATGCCTCCACTATTTGGGTCTATTAGTCTACCTAATTCGTCTTTAGCTAATCCAGTTTTTGGATTAATAGCGCTAAGTTTTCCTGCTGGTCCGCTACTTGTAGAATCGTAGGAACCTGTACTGTTCGTATTATCCGAATCGTCATTTGAGGCATTGGAATCTTTAGAAGTTGATTTTTTATCTTTTTTAGAATTTTTCTTTGTAGATTTTTCAGACTTACTTTGCTTAGAGGCAAGATGCTTAGTAAGTGGTTTATTTTCTCTCATCAATTCCCAAACGTCTTCTGCACTGTCGTCAAGAATAACACGATTCTCGTCAGCTGGATCAGCTGTAATCGGTATTGTTTGTGCATAAATATTAGAAGTATTTAACTTGTGAAGGCTTGTTGCTAATCCAACCAGTGTTGCAGGATTTGCTAATCCTTCGCTTATATTAAGTGATTTTAGAGCAGATTTTGCAAGCTGATATAGCTGTCCTGATTGTGTGAACAAGTTTTTAGACAATGCTTGATGAATAAGCTGTTTTAGTAGATATTGTTGACGCGTAGTTCGCATAATATCTGAGCCGTCGCTTGCAGTATCATGTCTCATTCTTGCATACTGTGTTGCTTGAACACCATCTAAATGCTGTAATCCGTGCTTTAAATTAACTCCAGTGTAGTAATCTTTAGTATCTACTGGAATACACAAATTTACGCCGCCTATTGCGTTAATCATGTCGCTTAGACCACTAAAGTCTGCAACAATGAAATTAGTTATATCTAATCCAGTAATTTCATTTACTGTTGCAAGAGTGCACGATGCTGCAGATGCTAAATCGCCGCCTTTAGCGTATCCAAGAGCAAAAATAGAATTGAACATCACTTTGCGTCTGGAAGGAATTTTTCCATTAGTCGTATTGCATGATGCTGCTTTAACCATTGAGTCTCTTGGAATAGAAACAATATTTATATAGGATCTGTCTGCGCTGATTTGAACAATCATTGCCGTATCTGATTGATGATTTTCATCTTCGCCACCGCCCTGAAAAGCACGGTTTCTGCCTTCTCGAGTATCTTGACCAAGAACAAGAATGTTGATTGTTTTACCAGCGTTAGGGTCTACTGCTTGAACTTTTTTGCCATCTTTTGTAATCATGTTAACAACACGGGATTGTATTGTAGACGAAAAATCAAGCCAAACAGCTGCTATGATTGTAGAAAAGAAGGCTAGAATGGCAACAATAACAATAGAAATTAATTTACGAGAATTATCTAAAATATGATTGCTTAAGCTATGATGTGGAGCTGAGGAGTCCCAATAGTTAGTTTGGTACCGGCGGTCTTGTTCATAGCGAGAGGCTGCCATGCTTCCTTCTTTCGTAAACACACATATGAGCCACTATTATAGTGCATTCTATTGAGAATTATCTAAACATGCATAATACATACCCCTTGCGTACACTATTATGTATGGATTCATTAACCGCTGAGACTGATACGTTTGAAAATAATGTTTTACACGTTTTTTCAGCTTTAAATCGCAAGCAACCGCGCGAAGTTGATTCGTCGATTATTTCAATAATGAGTGTTGAGAGAGATACGCGGTTTTATGAAGACACTTTGCAAGCTTTAATCAATCAAACTGTTCTTCCAGGAACTATTGTTGTAGCTGATTGTGCTAATAGAGTAGAAAAAGAATCTGTAACATCTTTTAATGTTCAAATAGAACCAACAACATTATCTGGTCTAATTTCTAGCGCAGATTTTGTTAGTAATTATGGTGTTGATTTTTCTAACAACAATCAGGGTTATATACAGGAATCTTACGCAAAGATAAAGGTTATTGTTCTACCTATTAAATCTGCAAAATCTTTTGGCGATGCGGTAGAAAAATCTTTGAGAAAACTTTTACCATTGCAAGGCGTTAAATCCTTGTGGCTTCTTCACGACGATTCAAAACCTTGCGATAACAAGTGTCTTGAGGCTTTAAGAGAAACATGGAGAAATACACCAACAGCTTGTATTCTCGGTGCAAAACAAGTGGATTGGCAGGGTAAGATTTTGCACAATGTTGGCATGTATGCATGGAAACATAGAGTGCATTCTCTTACTGTAGAAGGTGAACCAGATCAGGAGCAGTATGATTTTCGTGGAGATGTTTATTCTGTTTCTTTGGCTGGTGCTCTTGTTTCTCTTAGCGCATGGCAAACAATGCGAGGGACTCAACCTTGGTTAACAACGTTTGAAGAGTCTAACGATTTTTGTAGGCGAGTTATTTTAAGCGGTGGGCGAGTAGTTGTTGTGCCAAAAGCTCGCATAGCGCATAGAAGAGCGCGTTTTGATGGAATCCGCACTCGAAGTGGAGAAGAAAGACCTGTTGAAAAATCTAGTATTTGCTACGGTTCTGCATATTCGATTATGGCAAAACAAAGATATTTGTACACGGATATTCGTGTGATTATGTGGCCAATTGTTTGGCTGTGTAGCCTGCCTATGTCATTAATTCGCGCCTTGCAGTCTTTGTTTGCTAAGCAACCATATGTGGCATTCATGCACCTTATGCTCCCGTGGATAGCATTAGCGCAATTTCCTAGAGCTATTTTTGCTAGAAGAAGAGTATCTAGAGTGGCGAAAGTGTCTTTGAAGAGGCTTTCGTCCCTTATAGCAAGTCGTAGCCAAATTACACGTTGGAAAGACAAGACTGTTGCTTTTAAAACTCAAAAAAAGGGAGTTATTTTAAGTCCGCTTGCAAGACGACATTTGCATAAGCGAATTTTACTTCGTTGGAGTGCTGCTATTTTTGCTTCTTTGCTTGTGTTTGCGGCTGTTATGCTTCTTTATGGTGCTCCTATTAGTAAGATTTTTTCTGGATCCTCGCTTTATTCAAGCCAATTGCTTCCTACTGGCTCTAGTTTTAATCAACTTTTTAATTCTGCAATTGGATCTTATATTCCAGATGATGGTTTTGCCTCTGCAATACCTCCATCTCCTCTTCTTATTATTTGGATGCTCGCCTCTATTGTGTTTGGTGGCAATACAATCGCTGCAGTAAGTGTTATTTTCTTCCTTGCAGCTCCAGCAATGTTGTTAAGTTTTTGGGCGCTTGCAGGAGTATTTACTCGTTCCGATATTGTAAGAGTTTGTTCTGGTATTTGTTGGACAATGATTGCAATGGCATTTGGCATATTCGCTAGAGGCGACTTACCAATGCTTCTAACAATGGTGTTTTTGCCAGCAGCATTTGCGTTTGCTTTCCACGCTGTAGGAATGTATGTTACAGAAGACCCAGTGCTTCCTGTTCCATCTATACAATGTGCTGCATGCGCGTCGTTATGCTTTATGATTCCTCTTGCAGCTTGCCCTCAGCTTATCCTACCTATGATTGTTATTTTCGTAGCATCATTGATAATGGTTCGTTCACATCGTTTTATGCTAGCGCTTATGCCTATACCTTCTGTGTTGGTTCTTCTTCCAACTCTAGGTAGTGTAGTTCGCTATTTTGAATCTGGAATGTGGCGTCAGCTTTTTGCGACTATGGCTGTTCCATCGCAAAAAATCAATGGTGCTCCTAGAGTTGTCAACTATTTAGATGTTTTACTTAGAGCTTTCAATATTGATTTGAATCATTTTTCTTCTCAATCTTTGCCTATTATGCAGCTTCGCGGAATCATAATGATTGTGTTTGCTGTTCTCGCTTTGTTAATGGCTTTAGCTTCTCTTGCTCTTCCATTTGCTTTAAGAACTTCTAGAATGATGTGGGTTGTGATAGTAAGTGGTATGGCTCTTTCATTAGTTGCATCTCGAGTCGTTATCGCAGCAGATTTTGATGGTCCTATATCTTCTAGCGTTCTTCCAGGTGTATGTTTAAGCGCGCTTGGTGTGCTTGCTTGCATGTGCATGGTCGCTGGTAAAGCTGTTCATCGTTTTGAGCCTTTGCGAAGATCTAATATAAATATTGATAATAATCCAGACGATTATACGACGCGCGTTTCTAAGCGTGCTGCTATTAGGCGCTCTGCTAAAGCGATGCTCCGTAAGATTATTCATCTTGCTAGAGGAATTTTAGCTTTTGGTATTTTTGCTGTTGCTATTCTGCTCGGATTATTTGCTGTAACAAGTGGTCCTTTAACTTCTGTTTATGCAAGTGATAACGGTTTACCAATGGTTGTTTCTGACTATTTAAGGAAGAATGACTCTAATCGAGTCCTTGCTATTAAAGCAATAAATAGTCGTGAGCTAGATATTTCACTTATGCGAACTGTTCGCGGTGATCTTATTGATCTATCTCCAGCATTACAAGTTCGAGATGTACTTTACGGGTATTCTCCTAGCAGAAACACACTATATTATGCAGCTTCTAAGCTTCTTTCTCATGCAGACGATGAGTCTATAGAAACTCTGAAACAGCTTGGAATAGGTGGAATTTATATTGTTGACGATTCCATAGCTAAAACTAACTTATCTGCTAACAATTCCATCTTGTCTTCTGATAGTACTTCTAATAAGGAGGCTACAGAAAACCTGATTGCGAACGTTAATGCTTCGGATGGTACTCAACTTGTTGTTTCATCTGATCACGGAACATACTGCCGTTTTGATGTTGATAACAGTAAAAAAGCTGTTTCAAAAACATCGATTTATAGTCATTCTCGTCCACTTTCATGGAGAATGCCTTGGTTTATTGTTTTTGCTTTAGTCCTATTATTGTATTGCTTAGTAGCGTTGCCGCGTTTTAATAATAGCAATTTAATAGAGCGTTTAGATGATTAGTTAGATGATTATGATTTATTAAACGAATAATATGTCAGGGAAGATTTAAATGAAGTCGAATAAGAATTCTAAAAATAGTCATCGCCATGCAGAAGAGTATGCTTCTGTTAATCCTTCTACTCGTTTTAGAAGATTCAAATTATGGTCATTGTCGCTTTTAAGCGCTGCAATACTAGTTTCTACTGCTGTTGTAATATCCTACACATCTCCGTTTAAACATATTATGGATGATCCTATTTATCCGAATGGAAGTGTGGAAAAACAAGTAAGTTCTACTAATTTTCAAACGGTTTGCCCGACTAGAGTATCTTTGCCAGATTTAGCAAATTATGGCGATAGTGAGTTTCAAGAATCCGAAGGTGATTTAAAGTCGGTTGCGCGATATGCATCCTTTGGCAATGTTTATAAATCCTCGGTACATGGTTTAAAAGATTCTGGGAATTCTAAAGATTTAGTCAATAAATCTTTTACTAATGCTTCTAATTTAGATGATGATAGTAAAGCTTATTTTGTTGAAAATAATGTAGATAAAGATTCTCAAATTTTAGAAAGCAATTTTCTTAATGCACAGTCTGGTACTGGATCAGTTGCTTCTAGTGTATCTTGGGCAACAAATGGGGATTTAAAAGGTTTGTCTGCTACTTCTTGCGTATCTCCATCAATGCGACAAAACTTTATTATTCCGCAAATATCGGAAGGTGTGTCAATAAGATTAAATTCTATTAATCTTTCATCAAAACCAACTGTTGTGAGTGTTAAAGCGTGGTCAACAAGTAGATCAGGTGCTCAAATGAATCTATCTACTGGAAGTACTTTTACTGTTCCAGCGCATAGTGACTCTTCTTTTAACATTTCTGCCGCAGCCGAGAAAACTAATGGGCTGTATATTCAAGTTTCAAGTGACCAAGCACCAGTTTCATCTTTTGTTAAAGTCGTTCGCGCTCAAGGACTTGTTTCTAAGGGAGTGGATATTATTCAGCCAACAACCTCAGCGTCTAAGGAACCTGTTTTACCCGGCATTACAGATGGAGATCAGGTCAAAGCTTATATTTGGTCTGATAAAAGTGGGAAACTCGATTTATATTGGCTGGATGATTTAGGAAAGAAAAGCATTAAGGAAGTAGATCTTAATGCAAGGCAAGTTCAGGTTGTTGATTTAGGAAATGCTCCTAAGGGAGTTGGCGCTATTTTTGCTCAAAGCACTGTCCCGACTTTTATTATGGCTTCTGTTGAAAGAAACGGTAAAGATGGTCAGAGCGATATTGCTTTTGTTAATGCTGTTAATCCTATGACTAATAGTGCTTTTGTATCTCCGCTTTCTGCAGATGAAACTTCGTTATATATTGCAAATGGTTTAGTGGATAATTCTCACGTAACCATAAATGCTTATGATTCTTATGGGATAAAGGTATCTTCTAAAGTGGTTGATATTAAACCTTATACTGTTTCAACAATATCTGCAAAAGATATTAATCCTAAAGCAATTATGTTTACGCTTAAATCAAAGTTTGGTGTATCTTTTGCTTCTAGGATTCAAAATAATACGGTAAATAGCGCGGGACTTGCAGGAGTTGCTTGGATTCCTTCTAAATCGCTTGATCCTAACAGAATAAGTGTTAAGGTTAGAGCAAATCCTGCTATTGTGAAGTAATTTATTTAGTAAACTACTTTAATTATCTTTACAATCCCCAGTCTGGGTCTATTTCTTCTGGTCTTCTGCCATACAATTCTGCTAGTCGTTGGACCATCTCATCTCGAATGGCGTATTGTAATTCTGCGCGACTAGTAACATGTGTGCATAGCGGCAGCCTGTACAATACGATTCTAGGTGGTATTCCTTTGGAAGCTGGAAATACTTGAGACATTATTCTTTTGTTGCTTTCCCAAAGTACTGGTTGAGATGGTGGGACATCTTCTACAGCAAACTGCACGCCTTTTGTAAGATTAGACCATGATCCATTAAGTCTTCGTATTTGACCAGCTACCATTGAGTCAAACATTCCGCTTGCTGTTCTGTACCGTGGTAGTCTTGTGCCAAACATTGGCATTCTCATTCCTCTGCCGTGTCGATTTTTATATCTTCGCTGTTCCCATATTAAAGACGTCATGCTTTAACTTTATTTGTATGCTAGGGCAATTTGACAAACTCATAGTGGAATAGTTAGTGAAATAGATGGTGAAATAGATGGTGAAATGAGTGGTCTGCAAAACATGCAAGACACGTTGTAGTAAATATGTTAATAATATGGAATACTTGAATTGCAAGGTTTGTACAGGAGGCAAGTGTTGGAGTCTAATATTCATGAGTGGAATGAGCAAGGACTTTGTGAGTATCTTGTATCGTATTCACTTATTGGTTTTGATTTAGACAATACTCTTGCTTGTTCAAAAAAGCCTATGACAAGTGGAATGCGTACAGTTTTTGGTGATTTGATAAATAGGTTGCCTATTGCTGTTATTACTGGCGGTGACTTGCGACTAGTTAAAAGCCAGATTTTAAATGTTTTACCTGCATATACAAGACTTGATAATCTACACATTATGCCGACTAATGGAGCAAGCTATTATCGCATTTCGGATGGGCAATTGTACTGCATTTACTCGCATAATATTTCTGACGATGATGCAAATCATGTTATTGAAGTAATTATATCTTGTGCTAAAAAAATGGGTTTGTGGAAGTGTGATTCAGATGAAAAACTTTGGGGGAGTCAGATAGAGAATCGTGGTACGCAAATCACTTTTTCAGCTTTAGGTCAACTTGCTCCAGTTGAATTTAAAAAACAGTGGGATCCTAGTGGAATTTTAAAAACTACTTTAGCTCAAGAAATTTCTAAAAATTTGCCTGATTTTTCTGTGCGCGCTGGTGGTTTTACTAGTGTTGATATTGTCAGCAAAGGTGATAATAAGGCTCAAGCTCTTAAGGCTCTTTCTTCCTATTGCCATATTCCTTTAAATAAGATGGCTTTTGTTGGAGATCGGATGTATGAAGGCGGTAATGATTACCCAACATCTTTAACTGGAGCTTTGGCTATTAGAGTAAAAGATCCTAGTGACACATTTAACTTGTGCACTGGAATGTTAAAACATCTTAATTCCTAGTGCGCTGATGTTTAGCCAATTTTCTAATTCCATAAATATTTTCAAATTTTAAAATAACCTTTAACCACATTGACTTAATTTTATTGCAATTACATTTTGTAATATTTATCGTCGATTTTATGCTTTTAAAAAATCTAACTCATAAAATAAATGGGCTTATTCTTAACATTTCTTGGACGAGTGTTTTTAAAACCATGGTTAATCTTATTCTTCCAGTTGGCTGCGCAGGATGTGATCTTCCTGATTGCGTTTTGTGCGATGATTGCACGAGTATGTTTAAAGAATGGCATAAGGATCCTTTGATAAGCGTAATGTGTGGAAATATTTATTCGTGCTCAACTTATGTGGGTTTTGTAAGAAAATCCTTGTTGTGTTGGAAGGATCATAGTAATCAACTTCTCGATAAGCCTTTTTCATATTTGGTTTCTCGATTAATAATCAAAGTTATTAGTGATTATAAAAATAGTTATGAAAGTAATTGCAAAAATACAGATGAAAATATTATTGAAAATCTTATTATCGTACCAATTCCATCGTCTTCTAAATCACAAAGAAAACGCGGAAGAAAACACATGGATCCTATTGCTAAATACGTTTCTAAAAATCTTAAAGAATATGGTATTAATACGCAGGTTGTAAAAGCAATCAAAATGGGCAAAATAAAAGTAAAATCAGTTCAAGTTAAAGGAAGTAGGGGACGATCTTTGCGAACCACAAAAGGGTTTTTAGTAGACACAAGAATAGTGCCAAAAGGATGCAAGGTAATACTTTTAGACGACATTATCACTACAGGATCTACGATGAAAAATTGTGTTGAAGCATTAAAAGATTGTGGTATAACAGTTTTTGCGTGTTTTGCTATAGCAGGAGTATGGTCAAAGGAAAGTGATTTATACGGATTATAATAACTCGTTATTTGTTATACGTAAGCGGTAGTGTAATCTCAAAATTAGCTCCACGCTTATCATCAACAACTTTTACAGTACCGTTATGCAATTGTGCAGCCCATCTTGCAATAGACAAACCCAATCCTGTGCCACCAGATTCAGTTCCAATACCTTGGCTTCCCTTAACAAATTTTCGGAAAATATCAGCCCTATCCTCCTTAGGAATCTGGTTTCCAAAATTAATAACGTTACAAACTAGAGTATTCTTCTCATGATTTGATTTTGCTGTTATAAGAATCTTAGTATTGTCTGCAGAATGTTTAATAGAATTAGACACAACATTAGTAAACAATTGCGATAGGCGATTTTTGTCCCCAACAAGCGTAATATCATTTTCGACATTAAGACTTATATGATGATTATGCCCAGCATCCGCTATTTCTATAGGTTCAACAATACTGTTAAGAAAATCTTTAAAATCGAACTCTGTAATAACAAGACTTTCTGCACCAGCTTCTACTCTAGACAAATCGAGTAGAAAAGTGATTAAATCAGCCAACTTGTGAATCTGATTTAGAATAGCCTCCATATTCGACGGTGTTGGCTCTACAACTCCATCAGCAAGATTTTCTACCATAGCTTGTAATGCACTAACAGGTGTTCTAAGCTCGTGGCTTACATTAGCTATAAGATCACGCCTCATATTATCAGCATGCTCTAGTTCTTCAGCCATTTCGTTAAAAGCTAGAGTTAGTTTTCCAACCTCGTCTTTTCTATTCTCAATCTGAACTCGCACGGAATAATCGCCATCTGCCATTGCTTCGGAAGCATCTCGCATTTGTCTAAGCGGAGCAGTTAATCCTCTGGAAAATGCGTAAGTTATACCTAGCGCTACAGCTAGCGTTATAGGCATTGCAATCCATCCGCTTAACCCAACTTTTAGAAGAAACCAAGCCATTACAAATGCTATAGCTGTTGCAACAACAATAATCGCAGATAATTCACCTTTTAAAGACGCAAAAAACCCTATAAAACGATTAGGGTGCAAAGCAGATTGCAAAGTGACCTCAGAAAAAGAATCGACTTTACCTACTTTATCAACAGAATTGTTATTGTTATTTTTATTATTTCTAGTTAAATATTTGGTCATAATCTTCATCAGGTGGCTCAAAAGCATAACCTATTCCATGTATTGTGCGAATCCAAGAAGAACCAATTTTATGTCTTAAAGATTTAACATGTGAATCAACAGTTCTAGTTCCAGAAGCATCTGGCCAATCCCAGACTTCTTCTAAAAGTGTTTCTCGTTTTAAAACATCATGAGGATGCTTTGCAAAAGTAGTCAATAAAGAAAATTCAGTAGGAGTAAAATGAATTTCTTTACCGTTAAGAGTAACAAGCCTCTGTCTAGGGTCAATAATCAAATCTCCAAACTTAAATAGAGCGTTATATTGCGCTCTATTTGCGATTAAAGTAGCTCTTTCAACTCTCCTCAAAATAGCAGCACATCTTGCGATAAGTTCTCTAGGAGAAAACGGTTTAGTAACATAATCGTCTGCTCCAGCGCTTAATCCAGCAAGTTTATCCGACTCAGCATCTCTAGCTGTAAGCATCAGCACAGGAATAGGGTATCTAGATACTATTCTGCGAGTCGCCTCAATGCCGTCCATAACAGGAAGCATGACGTCCATAATTATAAGATCAGGCTTTAAGGTTAAAGCAGCTTTAACAGCAGACACTCCATCAGAAACAACTCTAGCCTTCCAACCTCTGGCAACAATACGTTGCGCAATAGCTGTGGCTAAATCTGGCTCATCCTCTACAACAAGAATTGTTCGAGGAACACCTTTTTCTGATGGAGTGTCCAACATTTTAACCTAATTCAGATTCCTAACTTAAGTTATTAATTATCAACTAACTACTTGCTGACTGGCTTAAGGAATACAGCTCCAAGCGCTGGAACAGTAATCCTTGCAGAATATGGTCTTGAATGATACTCTTCGGCAGCGGCTGTGAATGTGCCATTGTGAATATCAGAACCACAATACTTAGCGTCGTCTGTTGTAAGAACTTCTTCCCATTGACCACCCTTAGGCAATGCCACTTGGTAATCTTGCCAAGCTTGACCAGAGAAGTTAACAACCACAACAATTTCTTCACCGTTATCACCAATACGGATGTAGCTTAAAGTATTGTGATCAGAATCGTCGCTAGTAAGCCACTGGAATCCGTCTGGCGTAAAGTCTTGGCTCCAGAATGCTCTAGAACTCTTATACAAAGCGTTAAGATCTGCTACCAACTTTTGTACACCTTGATGGAACGGCCATTGAAGCTCATGCCAATTAAGCGAATTGTTGAAGTTCCATTCGCAAGACTGACCAATTTCACCGCCCATAAACAGGAGGTTCTTTCCTGGGTGAGACCACTGATATGCCAAAAGCGCACGAAGGCCAGCAAATTGCTGCCACTCGTCTCCAGGCATCTTTCCAAGAAGAGATCCCTTGCCATAGACAACTTCATCGTGGCTCAAAGGCAACACATAATGTTCGGAATATGCGTAAACCATAGAGAATGTGATTTCGTTGTGATGCCAACGGCGATTAATCGGCTCTTCCTTAAGGTATTGCAAAGTGTCGTGCATCCAGCCCATGTTCCACTTTAAGCCAAAGCCTAAGCCGCCCATGTCTGTAGGAGCAGTAACGCCTTGATATGCAGTGGACTCTTCTGCAATCATCATAATTCCAGGATTATTCTTGTATGCAGTAGCGTTTGCTTCCTTAATAAAGTCAATAGCCTCAAGGTTTTCGCGTCCGCCATACATGTTTGGACGCCATTGGCCAGCTTCACGGCTGTAATCCAAGTAGAGCATAGAAGACACAGCGTCTACACGCAAAGCATCAACGTGATACTCGCTAAGCCAGAAGCAAGCGTTAGCAACCAAGAAGTTACGAACCTCGTGTCTGCCAAAGTTAAATATGTACGTTCCCCAATCTGGGTGCTCGCCGCGGAGTGGATCTGGGTCTTCGTAAAGCGCGGTGCCGTCGAATCTACCCAAAGCAAAGTCATCCTTAGGGAAGTGTGCTGGAACCCAATCCATAATCACACCAATGCCAGCCTTGTGGAGCTTGTTGACCAAGTACTTAAAGTCGTCTGGGCTTCCAAGCCTAGAGTCAACAGCGTAATAACCAGTCACCTGATAACCCCAAGAACCTGAGAACGGGTATTGGGTAAGAGGCATAAACTCAACGTGAGTAAAGCCTTCTTGCTGAACGTAATCAACCAGGTGATCTGCAAGTTCGCGATAATTATCGTAATCGCGATTCCAGCTATTTGCCTGAACTTCGTAGATGCTTACAGGACCATCGTGAGCATTAGTCTTTGCGCGATGTTCAAGCCATTCGCTATCGTGCCATTTAAATTCGGAATCAACAACAACAGATCCAGTATTAGGTGGAAGCTCATGAGAGCGCTCCATAGGATCTGCCTTCATAATCCAGTTTCCAGCTTGAGTCATAATCTCAAACTTATAAACTTCGCCTGCACCTACTCCTGGAATGAAAAGCTCCCAAATACCGCTAGATCCAAGAGAACGCATTGCGTGGCGGCGACCATTCCAATAGTTAAAGTTGCCAACAACTCTTACAGCGCGTGCGTTTGGCGCCCACACCGTAAAAGCAGTTCCAGTAACTTTTTTAACCATCTTGCCTGTTTCTGGGCTAACAAGACCCCAAGAATCGGTAATGCTTTTAACATGAGCGCCTAAAGCTTCCCAAAGTCTTTCGTGTCTGCCTTCGCCAAACAGATACATGTCCATATCGCCAATCTGAGGCAAGTAACGGTACGGATCATCATCTACAGACTCAGTTCCATCCACTTCCACAGTGCGAATACGATAGCTAGGAACAGACCACTCTTTGCTCTTAGAATGCTTTGTGGCAGGAACAACAGCAGTAAAAATACCGTTGTATTCGTGTTTGGCTTCGTATTCTCCGCCCTTAGTAAGAATTGTTACCTTCTTGGCCATTGGTCGCAATACGCGAACCGTGGCAGTACCAGCGCCTTTGCCAGTTCCGAGATGTCCACCAAGGACCTCGTGTGGATTGTAGTATTCTGCGTTGCTGACCGCAGCAAGCACGTCCTGACGGACAGCCACTGCGATTGCATCTTCATTGATGTTAGATACTGTACTCATGTTGTCTATCATACAACATTATTTGCGTATGTCTTGTGTGTTTTGAGCAAAGTTTGACTAATCAGTCAAAAAAATACCTTTTCGAGCCTCAAGTCTTTGCCTTATGGAAAACTGAAATGAGTTTTTCTGTGCATACGGAGGGTTCTGTGGGTTATCAAGTCGGCGATATGGTCGTCTATCCTCGTCATGGTGCGGCTCGAGTCGAGGAAATTAGTGAACGCACTGTCAAAGGTATTACTAGGCAATACTTACGCTTAGTTGTATTGTCTTCAGATGGTTTAGAGATTAATGTCCCAGTAGACAATGTCAAAAAAGTTGGCGTTCGAGATATTGTAGGCGCAAAAGAAGTTGCTAAAGTTTTTGAAATTTTACGCACTCCTATTCTCGAAAAAGAAATGAATTGGTCTCGTAGATACAAGCTTAATGTTGAGAAAATCGCTACTGGCGATGTTAACAAGATTGCAGAAGTTGTTCGAGATTTATCACAGCGAGATGTAGATGAACATGGTTTGTCTGCAGGAGAAAAGCGTATGCTTGCTCGCGCTCGCAGTATTCTTATTTCGGAAATTGCATTATCTGAAAAGATTGACGAAGAGCAGGCAGAACGCTTGTTAAATGTGAATCTTGGATATGCTGATCCTCTGCCTGGAGATGAGCAACACCATACTCAAGCTCCAGAAGAAGCTGCTGCAGATACTCTTAGATTGCTTGCCGAGAGGTCTAAAAAATCTAAAAAGAAATAGGACATAAAAAATTACCTCCTAAGTTATAAAAATTTAGGAGGTAATTTTTATTCTTTATTTATATCTTTTTATATCTTCTACTTATTTTTATTTTTCAGATTTACTTTCCAGGATCCTGCTGACCTTCGTTAGACCTACTTGGATCTGGCTTAGAAACTGTAGGCTTCTCTGTAATTGGTTTATTTTGTTGAGAGGCTTCGTGCTTTCCCAACTCTTTTCTCATGTTAATCGTAGCTTTACCGGCATTGTCAATGTCTTCGCAAATTTTCATAACCCATTTTCTTAAATCGGTTGCATACGTTGGCATGAGCTCGTTAACCCACATTACAGACGTGTAGCTTCTTCCAGCTGTTCCAGTCAAAATGCTTATGTCAGTATTATTTCGTTGACTGTTGTTGATTATTACGTCAAATTTTCTTTCTTCTATTAATTTCTGGAATTTGTCCACATTAGTCTTATCAATAGCATCGTCTTGAGCAGCCTGAGTAGCATATTCTTTAGGAGTAGAATCCTCTATATTCATATCTGACATAAGCCAGAAAAGAATAGGATTAGTTGACGCATACTTTAAGTTTTTGTGATCTTTACCAAACTTTTCAATATATTCGTCAAGATTCTTTTCTTGAGATTTAACAGTATTAAGTCTTTTAGTAAAAATCTTCTTCTTTGACGGAAGAATCTTAGAGAAAACGTCGCAAATATTAGACGCCATAGCACTTCTCGCATCTTTGGACAACCATAAGTAAGGATTATCACCATTTAAAGCGCCAACTGTAGAAGCAGCATTTACTGTTTCGCTCTTTTTAGATAAGTGTTTTGCAATCCAACTGTCATATCCAGCTCCGTTAGAAATAACAACTTGTGCATCATAAAGTTTTTGCAAATCCTTACTGGATGGTTTAAATGAGGAGGAATCAACATCTGGCTTGTTTATTATTGACTTAACAACAACATCGTTGCCTCCGATTTCTCTGGCTAAGCTTGCCCAAGATTCAAGTGTGGAAACAACTTTAATTTGTTTAATTTCTTTTTTTGGATGTGTTGTTTTTTCAGAAGATTGTGAATTTGCACCGCACCCAGCCATGCCAATCAACATTGATGGCACAATTGCGCAAGCTAAGATCGCTTTGCATATTTTCTTTGCGCGACTTAAATGAAAAGTATTTTCGCACATCTTTGCGCCCCTTCCGTAAACAGCGTGCACGTACAAAAGTGTGGTACTGCTAATAAGTTGTATTACTTTACTAATAATAAATACCATTCTATTATTAATATCCTGTTATTAGTAGTTGTGTCGCGCACCTCTATACCTCACGATAGCCTATCCATACGAATATACTACGCGTACGAATTGTGTTAGAAGATTTGTAAGTTGAACATAAGAATTAACATGCGAGTTGGGAAGTGAATCATGGTTGTTGTATTAGATGGAAAAGCGCTAGCTGCAAGTATTAAAAGCGACTTAAAAAATAGAGTAGAAAAGCTTAAAGAAAAAGGCATTAATCCAGGGCTTGGAACGCTTTTAGTTGGAAGCGACCCTGGTTCGTTGAAGTATGTTGCTGGAAAACACAAGGATTGCGAAGAAGTGGGGATTCGCTCAATCCGCTGCGATTTGCCAGAAGACGCTAGCGAAGACGAAATTCTTGCTGCTGTCGAAAAATTAAATAATGATCCTCTTTGCACGGGTTTCATAGTGCAATTGCCTTTGCCAAAAGGCGTGGATTCTAAGAAGATTATTGAGGCAATAGACCCTGCAAAAGATTGCGACGGAATGCATCCGTACAATTTAGGCGAGCTGGTTATGCATATTTCGGGAGATATTGTTACGCCTCTTCCATGCACGCCGCGAGGAATTTTGGCACTGCTAGATGCTTATAACATTGATCTTGAAGGCAAAAATGTATGCGTTCTTGGACGAGGAATCACGGTTGGCCGAACAATCGGGCTGCTTCTTACGCGCAGGGGAGTAGATGCAACTGTAACATTGTGCCACACGCGCACGCGCGATCTGCATGATATTATGATGCAATCTGACGTTATTATTGCGGCAATGGGCAGTGCTGGATTTGTAAAGCCTTGCGATGTTAAGCCTGGATGTGTGTTGGTTGATGTGGGTGTATCGCGCGTTTTTGATGAAGAAGTGGGCAGATATCGTGTAAAAGGCGATGTTGATGTTGCTTGTAGAGAAGTCGCGGGAGCGTATTCGCCAAATCCTGGTGGAGTGGGTCCAATGACTCGCGCAATGCTATTGGCTAATGTTGTTGACATGGCTGAGCGAGCAGCAAGCGGCGAGTAAGTGTTAAGTAGCAAATATCAAGTAGTGCGACACGCCCGAAGTAAAACGGCGATTTTGGCTATGCCTATATATAACATTGACAGAGCGCGTGCATAGTGCGCGTGCAAAAGTCATAATTTAATATCGAGTAATATCCACCCCAAGAAGAAACCACTAATAAGTAATGGCAGAGAATAATAACGAAGTCGCCAAGGTTGCGATTAATGATATTGGCACCGAAGAAGACTTCATCAAGGCAGTCGATTCAACCATCAAGAATTTTGACGATGGTGATTTAGTTGAAGGTACAGTCGTAAAGATTGATCACGACGAAGTATTGTTGGACATCGGCTACAAAACTGAAGGTGTAATCCCTTCCCGTGAACTTTCCATCAAGAAAGACGTTGATCCAGATGATGTTGTTGAAGTTGGCGACACCATCGAAGCCCTTGTTGTAACTAAGGAAGACAAGGAAGGACGTCTTATTCTCTCCAAGAAGCGTGCACAGTATGAGCGTGCTTGGGGTGATATTGAGAAGATCAAGGATGCAGACGGCATTGTTGAAGGTACCGTTATTGAGGCTGTTAAGGGCGGCTTGATTGTAGACATCGGTTTGCGCGGCTTCTTGCCAGCTTCCCTCGTTGAAATGCGTCGCGTTCGCGATCTTTCCCCATACATTGGTCAGAAGATTAAGGCTAAGATTCTTGAGCTTGATAAGAATCGTAACAATGTTGTACTTTCTCGTCGTCAATTCCTCGAGGAAACCCAGTCCGAAGTTCGCGAGACCTTCCTTTCGCAGCTTAAGAAGGGTCAGATTCGTGAAGGCGTTGTGTCTTCTATCGTGAACTTCGGCGCATTCGTTGATCTCGGCGGTGTTGACGGTCTCATTCACGTTTCCGAGCTTTCTTGGAAGCATATCGATCACCCATCCGAGGTTGTTAAGGTTGGCGATAAGGTCACTGTTGAGGTTCTCGACGTTGATCTCGATCGCGAACGCATCTCCCTCTCCCTTAAGGCAACTCAGGAAGATCCATGGCAGCGCTTCGCTCGTACCCATGTTCCTGGACAGGTTGTTAAGGGTAAGGTCACCAAGATTGTTCAGTTCGGTGTGTTCATCTCCGTTGAAGACGGCATCGAAGGCTTGGTTCACATTTCCGAGCTTGCTAACCGTCATGTAGAGAACCCAGAAACTGTTGTTAAGGGTGGCGAAGAAGTATTCGTTAAGGTTATTGACGTAGACCTCGATCGTCGTCGTATCTCGCTCTCCTTGAAGCAGGCTAACGAGGCTGTTGATCCAAATTCTGAAGATTTCGATCCAGCTCTCTACGGCATGCCAGCTGAGTATGACGAAGAAGGAAACTACAAGTACCCAGAAGGCTTCGATCCAAACACTAATGAGTGGATTGCTGGTTACGAGCAGCAGCGCGAAGAGTGGGAAGCACAGTATGCAGCAGCTCACGAATTGTGGGAGCAGCACAAGGTGTTTGCCGCTAAGGAACTCGCAGCTGCAGCAGAATCCGCAGCCGCTGATGGTCAGAACGAAGAAGCTGAAAAGAAGCCAGCTAAGGAAGAAAAGAAGGAAGAAGTTGCTTCCAACTATTCTTCTGAAGCAGCTAGCGAAGGTGCTTTAGCTGATTCCGATCAGCTCGCAGCTTTGCGCGAACAGCTTTTGAGCGGAAAGAAGTAGTTTCTACTTTCTACTAGAAGCTTATTAACAATTGCCCTGATGAGTGATCATCGGGGCAATTTTGTTTATGTTTGACTACTATTTTGAGTATGTTTTACGAGTATTTTTGTGACTCAAGTTTTGTAATTAAATATAGGTACAATTAATTTTCTTTTAAGAATAATGATTATATGATGCTTTTAAACATTAATCATAATTCTTAAAAGGATTGGTGAAGATTATGAGCACGTTTGACAACAATCAGAAAAATGCTCAGTTTCCTTCGTACGATGGGAATAATGAGGAAAACGCTAAGGCAACTTTAGTAAGCTCGCGTAATAAAATTGTTGCAGGTTTGCTAGCAATTTTCTTAGGATCTTTAGGTATCCACAATTTTTACCTTGGTTTTAAGACTAAGGCGATTGTGCAATTACTTATTACTGTTCTTTCCTTTGGATTCCTGTTGATTATTACGGTAATATGGTCGTTTGTTGAAGGTATTTTGATTCTTTGCTCAAAGCCTGGAACTAAGTGGCATAAGGATGCTGATGGTGCTGAGTTAAAAGACTAAAATAAATATTTAGTATTAAGATTTATAAGTAATTTTACAAATAAAAGATGCGTTTTAGAATTCAATTTCCAAAACGCATCTTTTATTTTTATGCCTAAAGCATTAGAACAAATGAATAATATAGCAAATACACTTATTCTTTAATATTGCATATTTTTTAATTTCATTAATGCTGCAGAGATAATTAGTACTTATATAACGATGGTTATGTAAAATCAAATATGCATGTGTCGATTAAATATGTTGTGTTGTAATACGGATAGTAGCTTGTATAAAGGGTTTTTATGAAGAATATTGAAATTAAAAAATTAGATTATTTAGAAGCCAAAGATAATATGAATATAATTTTAGATTTATATCTAAAAGCATTCCCTAAAGAACTAGATCGTATAGATAATGTTCGTGAACGCATATTAGATAGTTTGAAATATAACAATAGTGCGCTTTTACTTGTTGCTATGATAAATAATCGTATTATCGGTGTTTTATATGGCATAGAATTATTACAAGATAATTGGTATGCGAATCAAATTAAGCCATTTTTATCAGAAGATTATGATTGGTTCAATAAAAGCTTAGAGCTAAATGAGTTGTTTGTGGACACCGAATTTCAACATTTAGGTGTGGGTAGTGCGCTTATGAAGAAAGTCGAAAATCTTGAATTATATAAAACAATAATTTTATCTACAAAAAAAGATAACAATGCTGTTGCTTTAGATTTTTATAACAAGCTTGGATACAGTTTATTAACCGATAATTGGAAATCCTATTACGGGCCTATTTACTGCGTACTATATAAGAAGTTTTAGTAGGGTCAATGAAAATTTACGCTATTGTGAGAAATGTATCGTTTATAATCAAAATATGACAATGATGCGGATTGCTGTAACGGGCGGAATCGCTGCTGGAAAATCTACAGTAGTAAACCATTTGCGTTCGCTTGGCGCGTTTGTTATAGATTACGATGTTTTAGCGCGTAAAGTAGTGGAACCGGGAAGCGCAGTCTTGCAGAAAATCGTAAGCATTTTTGGGGAAAATGCTGTTTTGAATGATGGCTCTTTAAATCGCGAGTTTATTGCAAAGCATGTTTTTGGAGACTCCGACGAGAGTTGTGAAAATCGTAAGAAGCTTGAGTCGCTTATTCATCCTGCTATTTATGATTGCGCAAAGACTTTAGAAATCGAGTATAAAAGCGAGTATAGAAACGAGTGTGATAGGAAAATTTCTAAAGAAGATTGCTGTGAACGCGCATCTTTAAGCTCAATTATTGTGCACGATATTCCGCTTCTTGCACAAGTAATTGACAGCATTCCATTTAGTTTTGACTATATTATTACAGTTGAAGCGCCTAAAGATGTTCGCATTGCGCGAATGATAAGAGAGCGCAAAATGAGTAAGAATCAGGCGGAGCAGCGCATAAATAATCAAGTCGAAGAGATTGCGCGCAAGAAAATCGCGGATTTTGTGGTTGATTCTACAAAGCCTATGGAAGTTATGCTTAAAAGCGTTGATTCAAAAATTAAAACGTGGATGGGTGAGGAGCATTAGAGACCGCGCGGAAAAATCGCAAGCAACCGCGCGATTGTTGGGTTTTAGTAAAATAAATAAAATGCTCTTGATGCTCTTGATGCTCTTGGAGAAAAATAATGTCGAATAAAATTCAGCGCACAAACAAGCCGTTTGTAGTAAAAGCGCCGTATGCGCCTTCGGGCGACCAGCCGCAAGCAATCGAAGAGTTAGCAAATCGCATTGAAAACGGCGAAAACGACGTTGTTTTAATGGGCGCAACTGGCACTGGTAAAACTGCTACAACCGCTTGGCTAATTGAGCGTTTGCAAAGGCCTACACTTATTATTGAGCCGAATAAAACATTGGCAGCTCAGCTTTGCGCGGAATTTCGTGAGCTTATGCCAGATAATGCTGTGAGCTATTTTGTGTCTTATTACGATTACTATCAGCCGGAAGCGTATATTCCGCAAACAGACACGTATATTGAAAAAGACTCGAATATTAACGACGATGTTGAGCGTCTTCGTCACGCTGCTACAGCGAATTTGCTTACGCGCAGGGATTGCGTTGTTGTAGCTACTGTTTCGTGCATTTATGGACTCGGTACCCCAGAGGAGTATGCTGAGCGAATGCTTATGCTGAGTGTTGGGGAGACGCTTGAGCGAGACGATTTATTGCGTCAATTTGTGAGCATGCAATACAAGCGCAACGACATTGCGTTTACGCGCGGAACTTTTAGAGTGCGCGGTGACACAGTTGAGATTATTCCAGTTTACGAAGAATTAGCTGTGCGAATTGAGTTCTTTGGTGACGAAATCGACAGAATTACAATGTTGCATCCGCTTACTGGGGAAGTGATTCGCCAGGAGAGCAGCGTTCATATTTTTCCAGCATCTCACTATATTGCGGGTCCTGAGCGCATGGAGCGCGCGCTTGAGGCGATTGAGAAAGAGCGAGACGAAAGAGTTGCGCAGCTTAAAAAGCAGAACAAATTGCTGGAAGCTCAGCGTTTGGAAATGCGAACTACGTATGATTTGGAGATGCTTCGTCAAGTTGGAGTATGCCCGGGAGTGGAAAATTATTCAAGGCATTTTGACGGACGCGATGCAGGCACGCCTCCGCATACTTTGCTTGACTTTTTCCCAGACGATTTTTTGCTAGTTTTGGACGAATCGCATGTAACTGTGCCGCAAATCGGAGCTATGTATGAAGGCGATGCTTCGCGCAAAAGAACGCTTGTAGAGCATGGCTTTAGGCTTCCTTCTGCAATGGATAATCGTCCGTTAAAGTGGAAGGAATTTTTGGAGCGCGTTGGTCAAACTGTGTATCTTTCGGCAACACCTGGAGATTACGAGCTTGGGCTTTCGGATGGCGTAGTTGAGCAGATTATTCGCCCAACTGGCTTGCTTGATCCTAAGATTGAGGTTCGACCTGTGGAAGGGCAGGTTGACGATTTGCTTGCGGAGATTAAGGCGCGTGTTGCAAAAGATGAGCGCGTGCTTGTTACTACACTTACGAAGAAAATGGCGGAAGACTTAACTGATTACTTTTTGGAGCTTGGTATTAAAGTTGAGTACTTGCATTCGGATGTTGATACTTTGCGCAGAGTGGAGCTTTTGCGCGAGCTTCGCGAAGGGAAAATTGATGTGATTGTTGGCATTAATTTGCTTCGTGAGGGCTTGGATTTGCCAGAAGTTTCGCTTGTTGCGATTTTGGATGCAGATAAGGAAGGTTTCTTAAGATCTTACCGCTCGCTTATTCAGACGATTGGACGCGCTGCTCGTAACGTTTCGGGAACTGTGCTTATGTATGCGGATGCTGTTACGGATGCTATGAGCAAGGCGATTAGCGAGACGGAGCGCCGCCGCGAAAAGCAAATCGCGTACAACAAGGCTCATGGAATTGACCCTAAGCCTTTGCGAAAGAAGATTAGTGACGTTAACGACATGCTTGCTAAAGAGGATGTTGACACTCAAACTTTGCTAGCAGGCGGTTACAGGAATGCTAATAAGGCTGGGAACTCGCATTATGGCGTGCCAAAAGAGCCGAATCTTGGGCAGCAAAGCAAAGAGAAGCGTATGGCGAATATTTCTGAGTTGCCGCAAGACGATATTATTTCTTTAATTAAGAATTTGAGCGAGCAGATGCATGTTGCTGCAGAACAGTTGCAATTTGAGCTTGCAGCGCGATTGCGCGACGAAATACGCGATCTAAAGAAAGAATTGCGTCAAATGGATGAGGCTAATAAGTGAACTGGTAAGTGAGCGTTGCTAATAAATAATTGTTTGCTATTGCTCGCTTTTATCGTTAAAAGGTGAGCTCAGTATCCGTGGATAGGCACTCAAAAAAGTGTAGATATACTCGTAAAGCCTATCAATACATGTTTTATGCTGAGCATTACTCAATGCCTATAATCGTGTGATAAAAAACACTAAAATACGTATAATTATGTGATTAAATGCACCAAAATACGTATAATAATGTGATACGCGATAAGATATAGCCCAAAAAGCCCAAAATATAACAAAGGCTGATTACACGGATAAGCTTATAGAACTTGCGCTAAAAGAAAACAACTAGGAAAGTTAGTCGTAGTTAGTCGCGGCTAGTCGCAAGGTAATCATGTTTTAATAAATGAGTGTTGCTAAGTGATAAGTGTGCCTAATAAATAGACGCGATAAATAAATAAGCGCGAGTTTTGCCTATAGGTCACAATTTGCTGGTACACTATTACTCGGAAAGTGGGTATTTTCCCATTTAAAAATAAACAAAGGAAACAGGCAGGCATTATGAGAAAAGCCAAAATTGTTGATACTATTGGACCAGCTACCGAATCGTTGGAGGGCATTACCAAGCTTGTTGAAGCTGGCATGGATGTTGCTCGCTTAAACCGTTCGCATGGCACTCCTGAAGATCATTTGCGCGTTTACAACAATTTGCGCGAAGCTTCAAAGACTACTGGTCGTAATGTTGCTGCTCTTGTTGATTTGCAGGGTCCAAAGATTCGTTGCGGATGGTTCAAGAAGAACGCTGACGGCGAAGACAAGGTTTATTTGGAAGAGGGCCAAGAGTTCGTTATTACCACAGACGATATTGAGGGTGATGAGCATCGCACTTCCACAACCTTCAAGGGTTTGCCAGGAGATTGCCACGCAGGCGATCCAATTTTGATTGATGACGGCAAGGTTCGTCTTGAGGTTACCAAGGTAGAAGGCAACGACGTACACACTAAGGTTGTTGTTGCTGGCCCAGTTTCTAGCCACAAGGGCATTAACCTTCCAGGCGTTGCCGTGTCTCTTCCAGCATTGACCGAAAAGGATGAGGCTGATCTTCGTTGGGCTATTCGCACGGGTGCAGACATTATTGCAATGTCGTTTGTGCGTTTTGCTACCGATATTGATCGCGCTCACGAAATCATGGACGAAGAAGGCCGTCGCATTCCAATCGTTGCAAAGATTGAGAAGCCACAGGCTGTTGCAAACTTGGAAGAGATTGTTAAGACCTTCGATGGCATTATGGTTGCTCGTGGAGATATGGCAGTGGAGATGCCACTTGAGCAGGTTCCACTCGTTACCAAGCGCTGCATTGAGCTTTCTCGCCAATACGCAAAGCCAGTAATCGTTGCTACCGAAGTTCTTGGATCAATGGTTAACTCTCCAGTTCCAACTCGTGCAGAGGCTTCTGATTGCGCTAACGCTGTTCTTGACGGCGCCGATGCAACTATGACTTCTAACGAGACCGCAGTCGGCAAGTATCCAGCAGTTACCGTTCAGACCATGTCTCGTATTTCTCAATACGCGACTGAAAATGGCTATGATCGCATTCCATCTGTGGAGCTTGACATGTCTAGCACGGGTGCAGTTTCTTCTGCAGCTGTAGACTTGGCAGACAAGCTTAACGCTAAGGCGATTGTTGCTTACACTCAAACTGGTCGTACCGTTCACCGCATTTCTCGCGAGCGTCCAGCTGCTCCAATCTACGGCTTAACCAACAATGAGCACACTTATCGTTGGTTGGCTTTGAGCTGGGGCACTGAAGGCTTCTTGATTAGCGAGGACTACCACGATATGAACCGTCATGATCTTATGATTTTCACCGACAAGGTTCTTCGTGAAGCTGGTAAGGTTGAAGACGGCGACAAGATTGTTGTTTTGAGCACTGCTCAGGGTGAGCGCCAGGCCGGTCGTACCGACTCCATTTACGTTCACACCGTTGGTGCTTGCGATTAATCGCTAGTTGATTGCTAGCTAATCGTTAGTTTTCTAGACGCGCATCCTTTTTGGGTGCGCGTTTTTGTTTATCATGAATTTGGTGATTTCTCACGTTACGATTTAAACTCGAAGTCGTCGATTTCCGCGTTGTTTATCATTTGAGCCAATGAGGGAGCAAACGCAGGAATGAAAGCGACTGCAAGGATTAGGCGTGTTGTTTGGTGTTCTGTTCAAAATTGCGTGAGAGTGATGGGGAAGATAACAAAAACGCCGCTTAGAATGTAAGCGGCGTTGTGCACGTGCCCCCGGTGAGACTCGAACTCACACTGCACAGATTTTGAGGCTGTTTCCTCTACCAATTGGGATACAGGGGCATCTTAAATTATCCGCGTTTTAACGCGACTTGATGACTATACCACATTTTGTAGAGTAATCAAATATACCGCGTGTTGCGCGTAAGAAAGCTAGTTGCGTGTGTGCGGAAGAATCGCAAGCAACCGCTCGCTAAAAACCCAAAGTAAAATCAAAATAAATAAATATAAATCAAAACGGAGTCAAAACAGAAATATTAATTTGCAAATTATTTAAGACTAGGGTGTGTTGATGTGAGAATTTTGGTATAATTGCAACTTGCGCCTCTGTAGCTCAATGGATAGAGCAACGGCCTTCTAATCCGTTGGTTGCGCGTTCGAATCGCGTCGGGGGCACTTGTTTGATTTTCTGCTCTTGTATTATTTCGAAAGCATTTCGACAATATCTCATAAAAACAAGGAGCGCGCGTGGAAAAGCATAATGATAATGTAGCCGCAGCGATAATTCTGGCAGCAGGTGATGGGACGCGCATGCGTTCAACAACGCCGAAAGTATTGCATCCGTTCGCTGGAAAAACGTTCTTAAATCGCGTAATGGACGCAATGGCAGGCGTAAACCCTAAGGAGCTTGCTGTTGTAGTTCACGCTCAAGCGCAACGAGTGTCGGCAGCTGCGCGAAGCTACAATAACGCCGTGCGGATTGTGAACCAGGATGATAAGCCTGGAACGGGCAGGGCAGTGCAGTGCGCAATGCGAGATCTTAATGAAGCTTCAAAACAAGAATGTGGTAGTGCGCTTAAAGGTTCTGTGGTAATTGCGGCAAGTGATATGCCACTTTTAGACACGCAAACATTGCAATCATTAATTGATTTTCACAATAATCAAGGCAATGTAGCAACTGTTTTAACCGCTGTTTTAGACGATGCCACTGGCTACGGGCGAATTGTGCGAGAAGCAAATGGTGATGTGCTAAGAATTGTTGAACACAAAGATGCTAATGCAGGAGAGCTTGCGATTAAGGAAGTGAACACATCTGTGTACGTGTTCGATGCGGAAGTGCTTACAGACGCAATATCTAACCTTAATTCCAAGAACGCTCAAGGCGAATTCTATTTAACAGATGCGCTAGAGCACGCTCGCACAATGGGACGTGTTGGAGCAATGGCAGCATCAGATTCGTTGAGAGTAGAAGGCGTAAATACGCGCGTTCAGCTAGCTGCACTTGCAAAAGCATACAACAAGCGCGTTTGCGAAAAGTGGATGCTTGAAGGCGTAACGATTCTAGACCCAGAAAACACGTGGATTGAAGACGATGTTGTTTTGCAAGAAGACGTTACAGTTCTTCCAGGTTGCTTCTTGCAAGGGCAAACGATCGTTAAAAGCGGTGCGGTTGTAGGACCATACACTACGCTTATCGATGCGCAAGTAGATGAAGATGCGGTTGTGGAGCGCTCGCGTGTGCAAGAGTCGCATATTTGCCGCGCTGCAAACATTGGTCCGTGGACGTATTTGCGACCAGGAAATGTGCTTGGCGAGGAAAGTAAGGCTGGAGCATTTGTGGAGATGAAGAAAGCGCATATTGGAAACGGCACTAAAGTTCCACACTTAAGCTACATGGGCGACGCTGATTTGGGAGAGCACACGAATATCGGCGGTGGCACAATTACAGCAAACTACGACGGCGTGCATAAGAATCACACGACTATTGGCTCTAACGCGCATGTTGGCGCAGGAAACCTGTTTGTAGCTCCCGTTACTGTTGGAGATGGAGTTACAACGGGTGCAGGCTCTGTTGTGCGTCACGATGTTCCAGCGGATTCCATGGTGTATTCAGAAAATACGCAGCACGTTGTAGAAGGTTGGAAGCCAGCTTGGGAGCGTTAGTTCGATAGTTCGTTAGTTCGATAGTTAAGGAGAAACAATGGCAGCTTTAGAAAGCTCTGTTAACGCGATTAGGATTGCTGCGGCTGCAGCCGATAGGTTAAAAGCCACTAATATCCAGGCTTTTGACGTTAGCAATCTGCTTGGAATTACAGACGCAATGCTGGTTGTTTCTGCATCTAACGAGCGTCAAGTCTTAGCTGTTAGCGAAGAAATCGAAAAAGACTTGTACTTAAAAGACAATAAGCGTAAAGCTTTATCTCGAGAAGGCTTAGAACTAGCACAGTGGATTTTGCTTGATTTTGGCGACTTTGTGGTTCATATTATGCACGAGGAAGCGCGCGAGTTTTATCGCCTTGAGCGCTTGTGGAATGATTGCCCTGCAATTGATTTGCAACTTCCAGAGCATGATGATGATGCGCGTGGCGATGACGATGATGCGCAAAATGGCGATCAAGAGTCTGAAAGGTAGCGCAAGATAATGGTGGATTTTGTTGAAAGCGCAACGCAAATTGCGCATAATGCAAATAAAAACAGCGCTCACGAAGGTATTGCGCGTTCTGTAATGCTTGTTCGCCATGGTCAAACGCCTTATAATGCGCAATTTAGACTTCAAGGCATGATTGATATTGCTTTAGATGAGTCTGGAATAGACCAGGTGACTCGCTCTGGCAAGGCTTTGCGCGTTCTTTTTGGAGCTTCCGACTTAGAAGACCCAAAGAATCCAAATAGCGCTGAACACGTGCGCATTACTCCAGAAGAAGCAGACGCGAGTTTTGTCGCAATTGCTTCGCCGCTTATTCGCGCTCAGCAAACTGCGCATGCTTTTGCAGATAAGATTGGTCTTAATGTTCACGTTGAAAATGGTGTGCGTGAGCGCTTTTTTGGTGAGTGGGAAGGTCTTAATCGCCAGCAAATTAGCGAAAAATGGCCTGAAGATTTTAAGTCATGGGTTGATGGCAAAGGTGGGGAACTCAACCACGGTGCAGAAACAAAGCAAGAAGTTGGCGAGCGCGCGGCGAAAGCTGTTGAGGATTGGGCGCGCAAAACTGGCTCGGATCGCGATTTGCTAGTATTTTCGCATGGTTCCTGTCTTTCGCAAACTGTTCATAAGCTTCTTGGATTAGACAAGGTAGATTCTTCTTATAAGACGATTGGCGGAATGGGAAACGGCCGTTGGGCGCGCTTAATTCCAAGCCTTAATGCGGACGGCTCGATTCATTGGCGTTTGGATGCTTACGATCAAGGCCCTGCAGCCGACCCTACGAGTCAGCGTCTTATTCGCATTTGGGGTGCTGCGTAATCTCTCCTTTACCGCTTATGTTCCAAAAGCTACCGTTTAGCAGTTTTGTAAAGACAGACTATTTACAGTGCCGTATAGTCAAAATTACAAAACAAAAAGCTAGCAAACGCTAAGAAAAGCTAGCAAAAGCTAGCAAACGCTAACGGTAGTATACGGAAGGGAGGCTTGATGAAAGTAACGATTGCTATTGTGCCGCCAGAAGAAGAGCAGCACGCTCAATTGTCAGTTCACAATATTGACGACAATCTTAAACGCATTATAGCCAATTTGCAAAGCATTGATTCTAAAAATGCAAAAGCAAGTAACGCTGAAAATAATACTGTAAATGCGGAAAATAGCAACAATAATTCATTTATATATGGTTATATTAACGATTCGATTATTGTTATGCACGAGCCAGATGTGATTATGATTTGCGTAGAAAATTCGCGCGTAATCATCCACAGTGATAAAGGCGAGTGCGTTTCTTACAAGCGCCTAATGGATTTTGACAATCCGCAATTCGCGTCGTTTGTGCGCATATCTAAATCCGCAATCGTGAACTTGAATCGCATTGTTCGAGTAGATCCAGGATTCGGCGGAAGTATGAGCGTAAAAATGGACGACGGAAGCGTTGAGTGGATTAGTCGCAGATGCTTGAGCTCGTTCAAAAAGCGCTTAGGAATGTAGTTTTAAGCGTAGTCAAATATAAAACTATCAAAAATTTTAATACTAATTTTTTAATACTTAAAAAGGAAATGATTATTATGGAAAAGCAAGTTACAACTTTAGGCAAAACAATGGCAAAAAACATTGTCAAAGGCATTGGCATAGGGTGCACTATTTTTACTGCAATCAGTTTTGTATCTAGCCTGTTAGCGCATAGCGCAGTTGGAAACAGAATTGCATCTTATGCTGTAGCAACGTTTGTTATAGGCATAGGCTATGGAGTGTTCGCTATTTTTTGGTCGAATGAGCGTATGTCAAATCTTGCAAAGTTCGTTTTTGCGCTAGTTCCACCAATTGCTATTCAATTTATTGTATCGGTGATTGTTGGGTGGATTTCATTCAAAGATGAGCCAGCTGTGATTTGCGGATGGATTGCGTTCACTGTTATTTTCCCGATTGCGATTGCTGGAATAATCTATTACTTCGAGAAGAAGAAAGCGGAAGAAATGAACGCTAGATTGCAAGCATTGCGTAAAGAAAACAAGTAAATTAGTGACAATTAAATAATCAAATAAAAATTAATCAAATAAAAATTGAGTGGTGTTCATCTTCGCCATTGAGGACGAACGCCACTCGATATTTTATGACGCCTACTATAAACGTACTAATTCGGCGTTTTGTTAGATTTTTACTAAAAATTAGTATTTTGACTAATCTTTAGCAATTGTCTTTCCAGCATTAGCTCCAGAAGTCAAATCCTGAATCTCATTAATCTCCATAACAGGAACGGCAGCAGGCTTCTTTGTGCCCTTTTCTTCGGCAACGCGAACTTGCTCATTGTAAATCGCGTCATCCGTGTGAAGCGTAACAGTTCCGCGGAAGCGATAGCCCTTCTTTTCTGCCAAATTTGCAACGGCCACAACCAACTGGCTGCCATCTTGCAAGTTCTTAAAATGCTGACCTGCAGTGCGCTCGTGGTAAGCAAGGTGATTATCGTCTAGAACAAACATTGACATCTTTGGTCCAAGATCAAGCTCGCCATCTTTGCTAATCGTTGCAATCCAAGCCAAATTGTTCTCAATAAAAGTCTTCATATCTTCACTAAGAGTTGCCATGTTGAGTCCTTTCTTCAACTGATTATTTTGCAATCGCGCAATCATATGATTATGATTCAATCACATCTAAGATTACGCGCAATCCTGCATATAAATGCTTAAAATTCGACAGGTTTTTGCAAAAACGCCTAAACTTGTGACATAAATCACCAATTGCACAAACTGCGCGAATCGACTTGCATGGGCGCTTAGACCGCGCGAACGAAGCGCTTGGATAATCTTGGAATTGCATAGCGCACTATATAAATCATGAATCGTAAATATTAAGGTAAAGTCGCAGTGTGTACAACCAATTCAGTTGTCAATTAGGAAATTTTCCGAAGGAACGCCGATAGGTTGTACTTTTCTTGTTTTTGTGGCTATTCTATAAAGTTTATAAGGCAATTTAGCTAACTTAAAGAAAAATTTAATGCTATAGACTTGTGATTTGCAAGAAATTGAGGGGAGTGACATGAGTGAAATAAATAGCGCGGTTCAACCAAGACAGAACAATCGAATTAACGTAAACTTCGCGCGAATCATGTTGCTCTTATGCGCCGCAATTTGGGGCGGAAGCTACGTCTCATCTAAATACGCTCTAGAAGTATTCCCACCTCAATGGCTTATGGGAGTTCGCATGCTTGGAGCGTGCATAATAATGGGCGCAGTCTTCTTTAAAACAATCCGCAAAAATTTTACTAAAAAGCTAATAATTCCTTCGCTTTTAACAGGTGTTACATATTACGCATCTTTAGTTACTCAAACAGAAGGATTAAGGTGGATAGACCCAGGTAGAAGTGCTTTTCTTACAGCCGCCTACTGTGTTATAGCGCCATTTTCAGCTTGGATGATTATTAGAAAAAAGCCAACGCTTTTAGGAATTATTGCAGCTCTAACATGCGTTGTAGGTGTTGGATTCGTTGCGCTAAAGCCAGGCTTGCTTGTTCTTACGCTTTCTCACGGAGATGTTTTAACTCTTATTTGCGCGGCTGTTTTTGCGTTTAACTTAACATACTTAGCGTATTACTCTAGGCAATACAATCCCGTTGCTTTAACATTCGGCCAGTTTAGTGTTTCTGGAGTTCTATTTTTGTGCGGAGCTGCAATAAGCGAGCCTCTGCCTAATTTTAATGCTGAAGATAATTGGATTACGTTTACAAACATGTTCTATCTTATAGTGATAGTAACTGTTCTTGCGCAAATTATTCAAAACTATACTCTGATTTATCTTTCAACAGCTAACGCTTCCGTGATTATGTGCACAGAATGCTTGTTTACATTGCTATTTTCTAGCATTCTATACAACGAGCGCGTAACAAGCGTTGCTTTTATTGGCTTTGCATTGATTTTTGCTGCGATTCTGCTTGCAAGTTTGGCAGAGCATATTGAGCTTATAAAAATCAAAAATAAGCAGAAAATTTCTGAAACAGAGTCTAAAGTTGCATCTGCAGCAGCATCTACAATTTAAATAGTTGTCAATTTAAATAGTTGTCAATAATTGTCAATTTGAATAGTAGTAAATAATAATTTTGTAAGGTGGTACTTGTGAAGAACTTCTTCAAAGGAATATCGTTTACGCAAGTGCTGGCTGGTTCTTTAGCAGCTGTTACAGCATTCCTTCTATCGTCAAAAATCGGTATAGCAGGATCAGTAATTGGTGTTGCAATAGGTTCGATTGTGTCTGCTGTAGCATCGCAACTTTATCAAAATGTTATTCACGCGTCTTCAAAAAAGATCCAATCTTCTTCTGCATTAAAATCAGTTTCAAGCCATTATGCAGATGATGACACTAAAGTTGTAAATAATGCGCGATTTATTGCATTAGAGGATGATATGCCAGAAGAATATGAGGTCCATGAAGCGAACGAACCTCGCAGAATAAAAACAGTTAGAAAAGTTATGGCTACTGCCTCTGGGCAAAATGCTGATAATAGCGTTGATAACACAAGCATTATGGAATTGTCTTCATTAAGAAAGATGAAAGAAGAAGATAATTCGCTTTCGGAAGGAGATTCGGATTCTCTGCTTACGCTAACCGACGCAAAGCGTAGATTAGGTAACAATAGTGATTATGACTATGCAAAGCAGAAAAAATACGTGGATGATGAGTCAAGGTACAAACGACTTACTATTTTAGTTGCTGTTCTTAGCGCCCTTGCTGCGGTGATTATTACTGCTGGCATGGTTCTATTGTTTACGCAAGGAAAAGGCACTGATAATTTAAACAATTTACCGCAGAATCCTGCGCAAAATAACAATCAGA
Source organism: Gardnerella sp. DNF00354 (assembly GCF_049262755.1). Lineage (NCBI taxonomy): Bacteria > Bacillati > Actinomycetota > Actinomycetes > Bifidobacteriales > Bifidobacteriaceae > Gardnerella > Gardnerella sp. DNF00354. Next base: position 1,399,291 of record NZ_CP058402.1, on the reverse strand, counting down.
CTAATAGGGGAAATCAGACTCCTGAAAATAGTGAGAATAATCGTATTCAAAATCAGAATCAAGATTCAGGCAACTATTCCAAATCTAATGAAGACAATAAGAATGATGAGAATAGTTCGGATAAAAAACCGTCTGATAAAAAAGATGAGAATAATCATGAAGGAAACTCTTTAGATGATAAAAACTCTTCGAATAGTGGTGATTCAAAGGGTGCGGATGGATTAAACAATTCTGGATCTGACTCAAAATCTAGCGGATCTAAGGGTGATTCTTCACAAAACACAGATTCTGGATCGGCTTCGTCTCCTTCATCTCCTTCTTATTCTTCACCTAATGGTGCAGATGGTGGTACTTCTGTACAGCAGGGAGAATCTGGATCGCAACAAACATCGGGTGGTGGCGAATAATAGTTTTATGCGGCAAGAAATCCATATTTTTACAACAAAAATTGAGGAGCTTACGACACGCCGAGTTTGGTTGGTAGCAAAATCTGTTGTATTCTATCAAAGGTTCGTTTGAGCCGCACAATTAAAAACGGGGCTATGGCGCAGCTGGTAGCGCATCTCCATGGCATGGAGGGGGTCGGGGGTTCGAATCCCCCTAGCTCCACAATTTGAAACGTCACTTCTAAGCGAGGTGGCGTTTTTTGTTATATTTCGATACGTATCCTATATACTTATAAGTCCTAGGTGCATAAACTTTATCGCATAAAATTTATATGCCGTAAATTGTTAAACAAAAGTTGAAAGTAAGAAGTCGAAACTAAAAACTAAAAGTCAAAAGTCAAAAATAGAAAATAGAAAATAAAAGATAGAAAATCGGAGGGAAGATTTACATCATGCTAAGACGCTCTTGGAAAACAGTATGCAAAATAGCCAATAATGAGCGTACATCTGGGTTAATTATGCTCGGATTTGCTTTAGCTGGATTAATGCTTGCAAATTTGCCATTTACGTCTCCGATTTTTGAAGCTGTTTCTCACACGCAAATCGGAATTCCGTACACCAATATTCACATGTCGATTAGCCACTGGGTTCAAGACGGCGTGCTAACTATTTTCTTTCTTACAGTTGGTTTAGACTTAAAACACGAGCTTATTGCAGGATCGCTTAGAGACCCTCGCGCGGCAGCAATGCCAATGATTTGCGCGGTTGGAGGTATGGTTGTTCCTCCTATTCTTTTTGCGGGAACTGTTACAATATTCTCGGAGTTGCACGCTGGTCAAGAGATTATGCGACTTACTTCTGGAGCGCTTCCGTCTTTAGACATGGTTCGCGCTGGCTGGGCTATTCCTACGGCAACAGATATAGCATTCTCGCTGGCTGTTCTTGCGCTTTTTGCTAAAACGCTTCCTAAAGCATTGCGCGCATTTTTAATGACTCTGGCTACAGTAGACGATCTTCTTGGAATCGCATTAATCGCATTGTTCTTCTCTTCGCTTAACGCATGGTATTGGTTTGTAGGCGTTGTTTTATGCGGATTAGTGTGGACTATGCTTGTGCGATTAAAGCGCGTTCCATGGCCTGTTGTGGCTCTTGTTGGCTTGCTTGCGTGGGTTATGATGTATCAAGCTGGCGTTCACCCAACTCTTGCAGGCGTAATGGTTGGTTTGCTAACTCCTGCGCATCTTGTTCACGGCGAAAAGTCGCTTAGAGCCGAAAGGTATCGCCAGAAAATTCAGCCTTTGTCTTCTTTGTTTGCGCTGCCAGTTTTTGCGCTTTTTGCAACTGGAGTTCATTTTGAAACATTGACTTGGCAGCTGTTCTTGTCTCCAATACTAATTGCGATTACGATTGCGCTAGTTGTTGGAAAGCCACTTGGAATTATGATTACTGCTTGGTTTGCTAAGAAAGTTATTGGCTTGCGCGTTCCAGACGATTTGCGTGTTCGCGACCTTTTGCCTACAGCATGCGCGTGCGGAATTGGTTTTACTGTGTCTTTGTTAATCGCTTCTCTTGCGTACAGCGATGCGGATCTTTCGGGCGAAGCGCGATTCGGCGTGCTAGTAGCGTCTATTATTGCGGCTGCTGTTTCTGGATTCTTGCTTGCAAAGCAATCGAATCATATGGAAGAAGAATTAGACGATATTGAAGAGTGACTTTAATGCGTTTATTTAACGCGATTACAAGACGACTAGAAAGTGACTAGAAAGTTCTAAAGGTGACTTATGGTTTCTAAGAATAATTTAGATAATTTAGGTAATTTAGATAGTTTAGATAATTCTGGTAAATCTGATAATCCAGATAATTCTTGCGACTTGCGCGCGCAAAGCGAACAGAATTCACCTTGGAAAGACACTTATTACAGCGGCGCCGTAATGATGCGCGGTCCAATGATTCCTAAGGAAAGCACAACTGAAACGCTATTGCAACACGATTTGCCTAACGGCGATTTGCAAGATAATCATGCGTGGCAAGGACTTGACCCTTGGCGAGTTCTTAGAATACAAGCCGAATTTATTGATGGCTTCGACGCTTTGGCAAAACTTGGATTAGCTGTTAGCGTTTTTGGCTCTGCACGAATAAAGCCAGATGCGCCAGAATACAGTAGCGCTCGCATAATGGGCAAAGAGCTTGTAAAACGCGGTTTTGCTGTGATTACGGGCGGCGGGCCTGGAATTATGGAAGCGGCAAATCGCGGAGCGGCAGAAGCCGGAGGAACAAGCGTGGGGCTAGGAATCGAATTGCCTCACGAGCAGGGCCTAAATCAGTGGGTGAATCTTGGAATGCAATTTCGTTACTTTTTTGTTCGCAAAACAATGTTCCTAAAATATTCTTCGGGAATTATTGTGTGCCCAGGCGGTTTTGGCACAATGGACGAGCTTTTTGAGTCGCTTACGCTTGTTCAAACGCATAAGGTTTCTAAAATTCCTGTTGTTCTTTTCGGCAGCGAATATTGGAAAGGCCTTATGAATTGGATTGAAACTACAGTTAAAGAAAGAGGACTTATATCGTCTTTTGACCCTAGTTTGCTTGCGATTACAGACGACCCTCTAGAAGCTGTGCGAATTGCAACTGGAGACAAGTTTATTAATTAGTTTTGGCTAGTTTTGGCTAGTTTTGGCTAGTTTTCCTTCATTTTTCGCTCATTTATAAGCGTTGTAAGTTGCCAAATTTCTTCTCCAACGTCGATTCCGCGTGGGCATTGCCTAGAGCACGCGCGCACGGATTGGCACGCGCCTATGCCGTCGCTAGAATCCGCCAAGTCTAATCTTCGATCAGTGGCGTTATCTCTAGAATCATTAATAAATCGCGCAGCATTTACAAGTGCTGCAGGTCCAATAAACGCTTCTCCGCCTGCATAGACTGGGCAAATTCCTTCACACACGCCGCACATTATGCAATTGCTTAAAAGCTCAAACTTTGCAAGCTGCTCTGGGTGCTGCAAAAACTCAATAATCGCAAGCTTTCCGCTGCTGTTTCTTGTTTGAACATTTTGCGTTTGCAAATATGGCTCAAGTCTTTTAAGCTGTGCAATCATTGGGGAAAGGTCGCAAATAAGGTCTCTTTGAACAGCAAAGCCTGAAAGTGGCGCAATCTCAATAATGCCAAAGCTTCCATTTTGGATTAAAGAAAGAGTTTCTTTAGATTGTGACTGCAGATTGTGATTTTCATCGGCTGTTGGTGTTGTAGTTAGTGTTGCGGTTGCTTGCGACTTTACGCTACCAGTTTTTCTAAAACCGCTTGATCTAACACCTTGAGTTTGTGTATTTTGCCTAGCGTTTTGAGCGATTGTAGCTGTGCAAAGTAAAGTAGGCATGCCGTTTACGTTTGCAGCATCCGATCCGCAAACGCCGTGACCGCAAGAGTATCTAAATGCCAAAGTGGGGTCTATTGTGCGCTTAATTTTAAGCAAGCAGTCTAAAATTGTGTCATTTTTGCGCGCACGAATCGTATAATCTTGAATCCAATGTTTTCCGCTTAATGGTTTAGCTGGTAAATCGCCAGAATTTTGCGTTGAAAATGGGCTACTTTTGCGCTTTTTTGCAAAAGGGCTTTCTCGGTGCCTTCTAACTAAACCAGGGGAGTTAGTGGAGGCGATTGGTGCTGGGTTGGTGGCTGAATCGGTGCTTGAATCGCCAGCAACCGCGGAGTCGCCAGCAACCAACGAATCGCAAGAACCGTCATTTGGCGTAAAACGAGATACGCGAAAAGTCACAAAAGCTTCATCGCTTGTAGTGCAATCTTGATTATTAGAATGCGCAAAGTTGCGTCTAAAATCGTCAACCATTTGCGCATACCTCCAATTCGTATAATTCTAGTTTGCCATAATACTTGCACAGAAATACTTGAGTAGAAATACTTAAGTAGCAAAGATGTTGGCTGCGCCTAACGTTAGGCTTAAATTATGACAGATGCTTTGTTTTTGCTGGATACGAATAAAGACGATGCGCCCGTTCTTGCAAATGGGATTGAAGAGGGCTGGACTCTTAGCTTGCCTCAACACGTTAAAAGGCACGCAATAAGCGCAATGCGACTTTCGGATGGCGATTCGCTAGACCTTTCGGACGGCAAAGGAGTGCGAATTCACGCAACGATTACAGACAGCGAAAACGGCTTAGTTACAGTAGATTCGTTCATAAAAGAGCCAGCGCCAACAACCAGATTAGCGCTTATTCAGGCTCTCGCAAAAACGGGTCACGACGAGCAAGCAATAGACATGGCTACGCAAATCGGAGTAGACGAAGTAATTCCTTGGTGCGCAAATAGGTCGATTTCAAAATGGAAGCCAGGGCGCACAGATAAGCGATGGAATCAGGTGCTTGAGGCTGCAACGGAGCAATCTCGCAGAGCGTGGATTCCACAGCTTTTAGAGCCAGTTACAAGTAAGCAGATTCTAGCGATTTGTAGGCGTGCATGCGTTTATGGAAGTCTTGTAGTTGTTTTGCATCAAGACGCAACGGATTCTTTTAGTCAAATCGAAAACTACGTAAACGACTTAACGGAAAAATGCTTAAAAGATGGAAAAACGCGCACTGTTTATGTAGTTGTGGGGCCAGAAGGTGGAATTAGCGAAGAAGAAGTGCAAAGTTTTATAGACGCTGGAGCTAAAAGTTGCGTTTTAGGAAGCAATATTTTACGCGCATCTACAGCAGGGCCAGTATGTTTATCGTTGCTTTCTAGAGCACTTGGCAGGTATGAGTAGTAAGCAATCTTTGCAAGCTTTGTGCGTGTTTTGTGTAAAATAGTAAATGGTGTTCGGCAATAAGAATTGCAACAAGAATTGCAATAAGAATTATTGAAAAGTGGGCAAAATAATGGATAAAGCATGCAAAACATACAAAACTGACGACGATTGCATTTTTTGCAAGATAATTGATGGGCAAATCCCAAGCAGCAAAGTGTATGAAGACGATGAAGTAGTGGCTTTTAAAGACATTAATCCGCAAGCCAAGGTGCATGTTTTGATTGTTCCGCGCAATCATTACAAGAATGTTGCAGATCTTGCTCAAAATGATTCTGATGTTTTGGCTCATATTGCATGCGTTGCGCAAAAAATTGCAAACGACTTTTATAATGGCGATTATCGCCTTGTTTTCAACACTGGTTTGGGAGCTGGTCAAACCGTGTTCCATGTTCACGCTCATGTTTTAACAGGCGAAAAACTTGAAGAAGGTAGTTTATAAATCGTGGCAAATAGTACAACGCGTATTGTTCAAATTCCAAGCGAATTAAGCCCAGTTGCTGTTTTGGGAGCAGCAGATTCAAACTTAAGAGAGTTGGAGAAGGCTTTTCCAAGCATAGATATTTCCGTTCACGCGGATTGTGTGAAAATCGTATCTAGAAGCGCAAGAAGTGAAGAAGACGCTTGCAAAGCCGAACACGCGTTGCGCAAAATAGTTGATTGCGCTTACGAAGCTCCTGTTGATTCTTATGCTGTAAAACGCATGCTAGAAAGAGATGTGCTTAAAGGTATCGAGCATAATGTGCGAATCGATAGAATTGGGCACAATGGCGGAGTTTTAGGAGGAGCGTTTAGCGGATTAAAGTCTTTTGGTACTGGAGCTGAATCTGGCTTTGGAACTGGCGCAATGGAAAGCGATTTTGCGCGCGGTTCTGCCGATTTAATGCCATCTAGTGAAGATGCTAAAAGGCGCGCAATGAGCAGAAAAGCGCGAATGGCTAAAGGTGTTATAACGTTTGCAGGAGGAAATCCTGTTCGCGCAAAAACAGCGGGTCAAACAGCTTATGTGCAAGCAATGGAATCAAATACTGTAACGTTTGGAATTGGGCCTGCTGGTACAGGAAAAACGTATTTAGCGGTTGCTAAGGCGGTTAGAGCTTTAGAAGATGGGCGAGTGCGAAGAATAGTGTTGACGCGCCCTGCTGTAGAAGCTGGGGAAAATCTTGGATTCTTGCCTGGAACGCTAAACGACAAAGTGGATCCATATTTAAGACCGCTTTACGACGCGCTTTCCGACATGTTGGGAGCGCCGCAACTTAAGCGATACATGGACGAGAACGTTGTGGAAGTGGCTCCGCTTGCATACATGAGAGGTCGCACGCTTAATGACGCTTTTGTTATTTTAGACGAAGCGCAAAATGCTACTGTTCAGCAGCTTAAGATGTTTTTGACGCGTCTTGGATTTAACACCACAATGGTGATTACAGGAGATAGAACGCAAGTTGATTTAGCGGTTCCAAAATCTGGATTAGCTTCGATTGAGAACGTGCTGAAAGACGTTAAAAGCATTGCGTTTGTTCACTTAAATGCGCAAGACGTTGTTAGAGCTGAGCTTGTTGGGCGAATCGTAGAAGCGTACGAAGCGTGGGAAAATCGCGAGGCTGATTTTAGGCGCGAGAAGGCTAGAAATAGGAAAAGTCTTGAATCGCCAGCAACCGAAGAATCGCAAAGTCTTGAATCGCAAAATCTTGAGAGGAATATCAAGTAATCATGAGTGTTGAAGTGATGAACGAAACCGTTTGGCAAATCGACCCAAAAATATTCTCCGACCTTGGAATGTGGGTTTTGCAACAAATGCGAGTAAGCGTTCAATCCGATTTGTCAATTACTTTTGTGGACCCAGAGCCAATCGCTAGTCTTCACGAAAAGTGGATGGACTTAGAAGGTCCTACAGACGTTATGAGCTTTCCAATGGACGAGTTGACTCCTGGAAGCGACGACAAAGTGAGTGAAGGAATGCTTGGAGACCTTGTGATTTGCCCGTGGGTGGCGGCTCAACAGGCAGCAGCGGCAGGGCATAGCACAATGGAAGAGATGCTATTGCTCACGATTCACGGAATGTTGCATTTGCTTGGATACGATCACACTACGCCTCAAGAAGAAAAGCAAATGTTTGGCTTGCAAAGGCAGCTTTTGCTAACGTTCTTTGCGGCTAGATCTGGCGAGCTTTACGACGCCACTTTGCCAGCTGGTGCCGTAAATGAGCTGGAAGAATACGAGAAAAATCATGCTAAATAACATTACAATTCCGCCGATTCCCGATTTACCTGCACATATGTGGGCTTGCTTGTGTGCAATTGCAATAGTCGCAGTTTTGCTTGTGTGGCTTTCGCTTGCAATGGCGGCGGCGGAAGGTGCTGTGCCAAGAGTCACAAGGTCTAGTCTTAATAATCTTATGATTGAAGAGCAAACGAACGATAACGAAAGTCAAATCGTTCGCTTGAGGAAGCTTGCTAGAATTCGCAGAGCAAAAAAGCTTATAGCAGATAGGTATGCTACGAGCGGAGCGTGCGCGTTTGTGCGAATCGTGTGTAACGTGTTGGACGGCGTGGCTTTTTCTGCAATCACGGCGACTCTTGGTGCGCCTCTTTGGTTAACGCTATTAATCGGGCTAATAGTTGCAATGATTGTTGCAATTGTTTCTGTTCTTGTGCGGCCAAGAGCAGTGGGAGCGGCTCAGCCAGTTTTTAAGCTGATGCGCTTATCTAGAATAATTTCGATTGCTGTTTTTATGAATCCTTTTGCAAAAATCGCAAGCCGTGGAGATTCGCAAAATCAAAGCCAAAATCATAAGAAAAATGCTGCTCTTTCCGACGACGAAGAGTTGGAGAATATTCAATTAGACCAAGCTAAAGCGAGTATCGATAGGCTTGTGGAAGCAAACGATTTTGACCCAGAAGTTTCAGAGATGATGCGCAACGTGCTTACGCTTTCCGACACGTTAACGCGCGAAATCATGGTTCCGCGAACCGATATGATTTGCGTTAAAAACGACGAAACGCTGGAAAATTTCCTAAAATTGTGCTCAAGATCTGGATTTTCTCGCGTGCCTATAATTGGCGAGTCGGTTGACGATTTGGAAGGAATCGCGTATTTAAAGGATGCTGTGCGCGCAACCGTGTTTAATCCAGCAGCATCTGAGCGCGCGGTTTCTACGATTAGTCGAAGCCCAATGCTTGTACCAGAGTCCAAGCCAGTGGATGATTTGTTCCACGAAATGCAGCGAATCCGCCAGCATGTTGCCGTTGTTGTAGACGAATATGGCGGAATTGCAGGGCTTGTAACGATTGAAGACGCGATTGAGCAAATTGTTGGAGAGCTAGAAGACGAGCACGACCGCACTCAGCGCGCGGATCCGCAAGAGGTGAGTAAGGGTGTGTGGAAAATGCCTGCGCGCACGCCGATTGCCGATTTGGAAGATATTTTTGAAGTGCATATAGACGAAGACGATGTAGACACTGTGTTTGGGTTGCTTACCAAGTTGCTTGGAAACGTGCCGATTGTTGGGTCGAGTGCTGTGACTCGCGGTCTTAAGCTAACCGCGGTTGATTCTGCTGGGCGGCGCAAGAAAGTCTCCACGATTCTTGTTGAGCGAGATATTCAAGGTCTTAAAGATATTCAAGGACTTAAAGAAGAAGACGATGGTGATGGAAAGAGCGGCGGAAAGAGTGACAGCAAGGCTGATGCCAAGAATAATGGCAAGAATGGCGATAAAGATAGTGGTAAAGATAGTGAATCATCGCAAGCTGATGGCGATAAATAGTGTTTAATTATGAATGATATGAAAGATGTTAATGATATGAGTGACGATATGGAAGATATGGACGACGATATGAATGACGAAATGTTTGCTAATTTAGATCCTTCTCTAAAAGCGAGCGTAGAAGTGCCTGATTTTAACGGCTATAAATCGGGATTTGTTGCTGTAGTAGGCAGACCAAACGTTGGAAAATCAACGCTTATGAACGCGCTAATCGGAACGCAAATCGCAATCGCGTCTTCTCGCCCAGAAACAACGCGCAAGGCGATTCGCGGAATCTTAACAACTCCAGACGCGCAAATGGTGTTAGTTGATACGCCAGGAATCCACAGGCCTCGCACTTTGCTAGGCCAGCGTTTGAACGATATTGTAGACGAGTCGCTTGCGGATGTGGATGCTATTGCTTTCTTGCTTCCAGCAGATCAAGAGATTGGGCCTGGAGATAGAAGAATCTTAAGCCGACTTCGCTCCGATTTTGCTAAAAAAGACGCGTCTGGAAACTGGGTGTGGAAGGTTCCGCTTATTGGAATCGTCACTAAAATTGATACGCTAAGCCGCGATGAGTTGGTGTCTCATTTGATTGAGATTCAACAGTTTGCCGATTTTACGGATATTGTGCCAGTTAGCGCTTTGGAACGCGACAATGTTGACGAAGTTAAGAAGGTTTTGATTGACAATCTTCCAGAAGGTCCGAAGATGTATCCAGACGATCAGCTTAGCGAGGAGAGTCCTTCTAGCATGATTGCGGAGTTGATTCGCGGGGCTTTTCTTGAGGAGCTTGACGACGAGTTGCCACATTCGCTTGCGGTTGTTGTAGATAGCATTGTGCGCCCAGGAGATGAGGACTATGCACAATATGACGATAATAAAGCGCATGTGATTGTGTCGGTGTATGTTGAGCGCGATTCGCAAAAGCCGATTATTATTGGGCGCGGTGCGGAGCATCTTGTGCGCGTTAAGAAGCGTTTGCGCACTGCGGTGAATCGTATTACAGGCGCTAAAGCTGTGCTCGATTTGCACGTAAAGGTTGCAAAGGGGTGGCAGAGCGACCCTAAGAAGCTTGAGCGCTTGGGGTTCTAGCGAATCGACTTGCATGGGCGCTTAGACTGCGCGAACGACATTCTCTGTTTGCTGTTGCGCGATGGCTGGATTCGTTATATATGTCTCGGAGGTACGACATTTGTAACGCTTTTTGGCTGATTTTCGTTACATTTGTCTCGCGCATGAGGCATTTGTAACGCATGAGCATGGTGTAGATACGAAACGTGGGAGTGTGGGTTGATACAAAAAACCGCGGCAGACGAGTCAGTTATAAGACCAGTCAACCGCGGTTTTTGTTTTATTTAGTTTTGATTATGGACGACGATGGCGAGCGAAGTAAGTGCCGCCTCCGATTGCTGCGATTCCTGCAACAACAGCCGCTAGAGCTGCAACAACCTTAAACGTAGTGCTGTTGGACGCGCTTTGCGCGCCGTCTTGTGCGCCGCCAGAAGCTTGAGCGTTCTTAGACTCATCCTTAGATTCGCTATTGGAATCATTCTTGGATTCGCTCTTAGACTTGCTCTTTGCAGAATCCTTTGCATCGTTCTTTGCAGAATCCTTAGCAGCATCTTGTGCTTTAGTAAGATCTTTAGCAAGATCCTTGACTGCAGCTTTAGCGCCACTTGCAAGAGCAGCTGCTATGTGGTTAGCGCTGCTTGCGCTAAGAGTGTTAGCGTGCGCTGCGCCTGCAACATTATTTGCTGCAACGCCATTAGCATTTTGAGCGTTTTGAGCGTTTGCACCGTTAGCTCCGTTTGCACTCTGCGATTGTGCAGCTGGAATAGCAGCGTGGAATCCGAGTTGCTTGCTGCCAAATAAGTTGTTTGCGTATCCTGCAAGATACTGGTTGTAGTAGTTTTCGAAGGATTCGCTAGAACTCGTACTATTGCTCGTAGTGTTGTTAGTGCTGTTGCTAGTGTCATTCTGCGTTGAGCTAGTTGAACCAGTATTTTGATTAGCGTTGTCTGATTCAGTGTTTTGCTCTTGTAATCCAGTGCCAGTGTTGGTATTAGAACCACCTTCATTATGGTGTTCTGGTACTACTGGTGGTTCTGGCTTTGGAACTGGTGGTACTACTGGTGGTTCTGGCTTTGGAACTGGTGGTACTACTGGTGGTTCTGGCTTTGGAACTGGTGGTACTACTGGTGGTTCTGGCTTTGGAACTGGTGGTACTACTGGTGGTTCTGGCTTTGGAACTGGTGGTACTACTGGTGGTTCTGGCTTTGGAACTGGTGGTACTACTGGTGGTTCTGGCTTTGGAACTGGTGGTACTACTGGTGGTTCTGGCTTTGGAACTGGTGGTACTACTGGTGGTTCTGGCTTTGGAACTGGTGGTACTACTGGTGGTTCTGGCTTTGGAACTGGTGGTACTACTGGTGGTTCTGGCTTTGGAACTGGTGGTACTACTGGTGGTTCTGGCTTTGGAACTGGTGGTACTACTGGTGGTTCTGGCTTTGGAACTGGTGGTACTACTGGTGGTTCTGGCTTTGGAACTGGTGGTACTACTGGTGGTTCTGGCTTTGGAACTGGTGGTACTACTGGTGGTTCTGGCTTTGGAACTGGTGGTACTACTGGTGGTTCTGGCTTTGGAACTGGTGGTACTACTGGTGGTTCTGGCTTTGGAACTGGTGGTACTACTGGTGGTTCTGGCTTTGGAACTGGTGGTACTACTGGTGGTTCTGGCTTTGGAACTGGTGCATAAGTGCTTAGACTATTGCTCATGCTATTTAATTTGACAAGATTTTCATTTAATGTATCTGCACTACTATTCAGCGTAGGTGTAATATCATTTAATGATTCATATCCTTGCATAGCTGCATAAGTAGCTATTTTGGTTTTCAGAACAATAATCTTCTGGTTTATTATATTAATCTTAGTTTTTGTGTTACTGAGTTTTGTTTGTGTTTCTCCTGCTTTCTTTTTTACAGCATCAAATATTTTCTTCTTTTCTGCAACTATTTTATTATCATTTTCTACACGTTTGTTTGCAAGTTTCAAAGATTTTATTGCATTATCCACAGTTTTACTTGCTTCACGAAGTTTTGCGTCAAGTTCACTTTTTTCACGCACTAACTTGTTAAGCTTTTTTTGTACGGCAGCGACTGAAGCTTCAGCTGAGGTTGCTGCCGTTGATTTATTTTCAAATTTTGAGATCGCTCTACTGAGTTTTGTTTGTGTTTCTTCTGCTTTATTTTTTGCAGCCTTAAGTATTTTGCGTTTATTTTGTACTATTTTTCTCGCATTGTCTATATTCTTTTCACTATTAGAAAGTCTTTCCCTAATTTTAGAAAGTTTATTTGTAAGTGAAGCGATTTTCAGACCTACAGATTTCAATTCTTCGTTTTTTGAAGAGGCATAATTTTGTTTTTCTTGTGCAATTTTAGCAGCAGCATCTGCAGATTTAGTTAACGAACTAGTTTTTGAATTTAAATCACTTAGTTTATTAGTGAGCTGTTGAATCTTTTCAGCTTTTTCTTCATTATATTTTTTAAGATCAGCTTTTGCTTTTTTTAATGTTTTATTGGTTTCCTCATATTCTTTACTTAACTTTTCGAATTCTGATTTAACAGTTTTTGCATTTTCAACAGCGAGATTATAGTTAGCTTCAGAAGCTGCTTTTTCATTGTCAACTCTTGTAAAGGTATCCTTCAGAAGCTTCACTTTTTCGTATTCTTTTTTAGCTGCATTTCTTGATTTTATAGCAGAATTCAACTGTTGTTGTTTTTGACTTAGGATAGATTTAGCATATTTAATATCCTCATCTACTGTTTTTAAAATTTCTTTATCTCTTAAATAATCATTAACTTTTTCAGGAATATTTTTCCATTTTTCAATGTTTTTCTCGTAAAGTTCTACATATTCTGTTCCTAGTTTTTTATTATTTTCATTCCGCTTAAGTTCTTTATCTGCAGCATTTACAGCGGATTGCTTTAATGAAACTTCTTGATCTTGTAAACCTGTTTTTTCATTGTCATCAGCAGGAAGATTTAAATCATATTGTACTTTGCGAAGATTGTACCTAGCTTCAAACAAATCCATATTTGCTTTATTAGCTAGACCATTAAGTTTTTGTAGTCGGTCAATAACACCTTTTTTCGTATCCTGTTTTTTAACAGTATTAACGTAACCATTTAGAAGATCCTTGTACTCATTAACCGTAATTCCAGTATCACGATCCCCATGCCAAACAGCTACATCTTCAGTTGGCCATGTTGGATAAGGTATATAAATATCTCCTTCAGAGAATCCACTACTTTTAATATTGCTTTGAGCAAAACTCAAATAATGCCCCGTGGCTTCAGTGAATAGGTATGTAAGATGCTCGTTTATATTAGCTTCTTCAAATAATTGCAGTTTATGTTTACGCAAATACGATAATATATCATAACGGTGTTCTTCAAGAATAGTTTTTGCAGCAGGAGTTAATCTATGCTCAATTGGTTTCTTGTTAGAATATGTTAAGAAAATGCCTTCGCTAATAGCTTTATCATAACGATGTTTTTCTACTGTGTACCATGCGTTTAGAGCGCTAATCGTTACGCCTGGGTGTATAGAACAGTGCGTCATTCCATTTTCATCTATATTGCATTCGTCATCTTTAATTTTATAACGGTCTTCACTGTCCCCATCGTAATCACCCCAAGCTAAATTCTCATTAGCCTTATACGGATTTGTATTCATTATTTCTGAATTTTTATAAATTTTTCGTAATCCAGCATGTTCACCATAGAGTGCGGCAGAGTAGAAGGAATGCACAATTGATTCAGCTATCAATCTAAGCTTTACCCCAGTTGCTGATAGAGTTGGAGAATCTTCATTTCGCAGTTTATTCAGCAAATCATAATATGTGGCAGCTTCCTTCATGTTTTCTAAGGAATCTGCGCTGCCGATTCGACCTAAACCTTTAGCTACAACGTCTTTATACCATGTTGGTGATTGAACATCATATGCGGCAAAATATCTTCCATCGCTTAGTACTCTCTTGGGAACAGTGTATTTCTCACCTTTAAGAATGCTTTGTGCGTATTCAGCGTCTTTAATGAGTGCATCATTTTTATTCTCGCCCTTTCTGTTCTCAATATCGATAACATATTGCAGGAATTTATAAAAATCAGATCGTTTTGATATTTCTGCTTTAGCATCATAAGTACTATCAGCAGCGTTGTATGCGTCGTTTGCTTTCTTTGCGTTGATTTTAGCTTTTTCTAATTCTTCTTCTGCTTTGATAAGTCGACTACAATACCCATTATTATCACAATTCAGTTTTGCAGTATTAAATTCTTCAGTTTTTGAAGCTAATATTGACTTTTGCTGGGAAACGTATGCATTTTTTGAATCTAAATCTGATTTTGTATTATTTAAATTAACTGTAGTTTCATTAATCTTTTTTTGTAATTCTTTAATTTTTTCATCATCTATATTTGATGTACTATTTTTAATATTATTTATTTCATTTTGTATGTTAATCTTTTCTTGCTTATTCTTTTTCAGTGCCTCATTTGCTAAAGATTTTGCTTTTTCTGCACCATTAGCGGCTTCGACTGATTGATTATATTCTGCCTGTAATGTTTTCTGACTATTTTTTGCAGAACTTAATTCATTCTCTACATTAGATTCATTCTGTTTTTCTTCGTTGTGCGAGGAAGTGTAAGTGTCAAAATCAGATTGTGCTTTATTTAGCTCAGACTGATTTTCTCTTACATTACTGTTTGCTTCGCTATTCTCTTTTTCTGCTTTTTGTTTTTCTTCTTCAGCTTTATTCTTTTCTTCTTCAGCTTTATTCTTTTTTTCCTCAACTCTTGATAATTCTATATTGGTATTGTCTATATTATTTTGATTTTCGCGTGATTCTTCTTCAGTTTTTACTTCTAGCTCTTTTGCAGTTTTTAAATCCGTTTCACATTGTATTTTATTTTGTTTTGCGTTATCTGCCTCCGTATTCGCTTCATTGTTCTCTTTTTCTGCTTTCTTTGCTTCAGAGTCAACTCCATTTGCCTCATTGGCAGCTGTATTAGCTTCATTGCTAATAGAATCTGCTTCATTAATAATTTCTGTGGCGTCTTTTTTGATTTTTTCTACTTCAGATTGTGATTCATTGGTGATAGATGTAATAGGAGTATTAGTTGCAGTTGTAGAAGTAGTTGCAGCATTTGCCACATTTGCCATGCCGAATAATGCAAGAGAACTTGCGCCTAAAGATATTGCTGCGGCAAGCTTAGCGTTCATAACTATCTTCTCCTCTATCTAGTGATTTAAAAATCGTAGACTCTGTTGATTAAACAAGATTTTGTGCGAGAATCGCATTTTTTGTTCGCTTACATTGCGATCCTTTTAAACCTTGCTTCTGAGAGGATAGTATACATCTCTTGGGGGGGGGGTATCAAGTTTTCAATGCGATTTTATCAAATACCTATGGATTAAATTTGCGCGAGCGACATTCTCTGTTTACTGTTGCGCGAGGGCTGGATTCGTTATATATGTCTCGGAGGTGCGACATTTGTAACGTTTTTTGCCCTAATTTCGTTAGATTTGCATCATTGATGAGACATTTATAACGCTTTTTGGCTGATTTTCGTTATATTTGTCTCGTGAGTGAGACATTTGTAACGTTTTTTGGCTGATTTTCGTTACATTTGTCTCGCGCATGAGGCATTTGTAACGCATGAGCATGGGGTAGATGCAAAAAGCATGGGTGTGGGGGATAGATACGAAACGCTGAATCGTGTGTAGATACGAAAAACCGCGGAAGACGAGTCAGTTATAAGACCAGTCAACCGCGGTTTTGGGCGATTTGCGAGTTACGCTTTAAGCGCTATTTCTTGCGAATCGTGTACATTTGCGCGTTGAGCAATGCAGAATACTTCTTAATGACGCGCGGGCGAATAATCTTCATAGAAGCAGTCATTAAGCCGTTTTCTTGAGTAAACTCTTCTGGCAGAATAATGAACTTTCGCACAGATTCCGCGCGCGATACGCCCTCGTTTGCAATATCCACAAACTTTTGGACTTCCGCACGCACAACCGCGTTATTTACGGCGTCTTCCATGCTCATAGTCTCGTCCAAACCCTTGGTTTTAAGCCAATTGCGTAAAATCTCCTCGTCTAAAGTCACAAGAGCAGATATAAATGGCCTCTTATCTCCAAGAACAAGAGCTTGAGACACAAGCTCGCAACGCTTAATCACTTCTTCAATAGGACCAGGAGCCACATTCTTGCCGCCAGCAGTAATGATCAAGTCCTTCTTGCGACCAGTAATGTAAAGCATGCCATCGTCGTCAATTCTGCCCAAATCGCCAGTAGCATACCATCCGTCTTCTGTAAACGAAGTTTCGGTCGCCTCTTCGTTCTTGTGATACTTCTTAAACACGCAAGTGCCTTTAATTTGCACTTCGCCATCTTTAGCAATTCGCAAAGTGAAAGCTGGGAAAGCAATGCCAACGGAACCTTCACGGAATGGAACGCCAATAGGAGTAAACGCGCACGGTGCAGTGGTTTCTGTAAGACCATAACCCTCGTAAACTGGCACGCCTGCGCCGCGGAAGAACGCTAGCAGCTCTGGATCCAGTGGTGCACCGCCAGCAACAATCCAGCGCGCACGCCCACCAAGCGCTTGGCGAATTGGGCGGTAAACGAGTGGGTCGTAAGCAGCGCGGCGAGCCTTTGTTAGCGCTTTAGCATCTCCAGAATCCTGTACTTCCTTCATATATTGCTGAGCTGTAACAACAGCACCCTGGAAAGCAAGTCCCTTAGCACCATGACCCGCCTTTTGCGAAGCCGCATTATACACTTTTTCGAGCACACGCGGAACAACAATCATAACAGTTGGCTTTGCAACTTGAAGGTCAGATATAAGCGTTGTAATGCCTTGCGCAATGTAGATTCTAAGCGTGCTAGCAACAACAATATAGTTGATTGCGCGCGCAAAAGAATGGGCTTGAGGCAAGAACAACAGCACAGAACCGTTAGGCTCGCTAAGCAAGTCCGGCAAATAAGTTGGCAAGTTTAACGCTGTTGTGCAGTAATGCTCATGCGTCATTTCCACGCCTTTTGGCGCAGCCGTAGAGCCAGAAGTGTACACAATAGAGCACAAGTCGGTTTTTTTAACCGAGTCAATGCGCTCGTCTAGTTCTTCGTCGCTAACGGAGTATTCAAAGGCTTGTAGTTCCGCCAATCCGCCTGTTTCTATGCAAATAATGCGCTCAAGGCTTGGGCATTCTTCAATAGCTCCGTCTGCCTTGTCTTTCATTTCAGTTGTGCCAACAATCAAAAAGCGTGAGTCGGAGTTGTTTACAATGTTGCGAATTTGCTCGGCAGAATCCGTGTCGTAAATTGTAGCCAGCACGCCTCCGCAAGCCATAACTGCAGCGTCAACAACATCCCACTCATACGAGGTTTTGCACATTAGTGCAACAGCATCGCCTTTGCGCAATCCATAGTGAATCAAGCCTTTTGCGGCTTGTCTAACTTCTGTAAGGAACTGGTTGGCTGTTTTTGTAACCCATTCATCGTTTTCTTTGTATGTGTAAAGCGGATCATCTCCCATTCTGGCTGCCCTGTCTGCATACAAGTCGTAGATGCTTGTGCCTTCGTCTAATGGCGGATTTCCGTCCGTTTTTGTGGTTAGCAAGCCAGTTTGTGGGTCTAGGAAAGTGGTGGTTTGTAGTTGGGAACCCCATTCGTCTACTCGTGGAAGATGCTGATTTTGCTGAAGCAGATTATTCTGTTTATTCTGTGATCCGTCTTGCTGATCTTGTGGAATAGAATAGTCTGGTTCTCCTGCGATGTCGTCGCTTACTGGGTGCGCGAAGTTGCTGCCAATTTGCAAAGCCTTGCGAGCAAGATTGAAAGCTTGCTGCTGGAGTGTATTTAGGACGGACACATCTGCTCCTTAATTTTGCTAAATGCTTAAATTTGCTAATTTGTTTTGGTTAAATCAGCTTGTTTCGAGCACATATTTGTTATGCGCCTTTGACTATATATACATGATAATCGTTGGTGTGATTCAAGTCACCTTTTGGTGTTGGATTTGACTTTAGACTTTATCTGTCTAAGTGTTTTTGTAGACTAGATAAGTTGCTTTGGCGAGGGAATAACACTGCGATACTTGTAGCAGGCGCTTTGCGATTCATTGGTTGCTTGCGATTGTTGTGTAAGTTCCGTTATCGACTGGGCTGATAGCCAACTTATGGTGGTTTTCGGCGCGTCGGTGCGCCTGAAGCTGGATTTAAATAAGATTATCCGCATAATCCAGACCATAAGGAGACCGATATGGCTACAAAGATTACACTTGAAGGCGAAGTTCGCAATGAATTCGGTAAGGGCGTTGCTCGCCGTTTGCGTGTTGCCAATTTGATTCCAGCCAGCATTTACGCTGGTGGTGCTGAGCCTGTACACGTGACTCTTCCAATGAGAGAGACTACTCTTTCTCTTCGTCACGCAAACGCTTTGTTCACTATTAAGTTCGGCAATGAGTCACGAATCGCAGTTGTTAAGGACGTTCAGCGCAACCCTGTTAAGCGCATCGTTGAGCACATTGACTTCTACGAAGTCAAGGCTGGCGAAAAGATTGACGTTGAGGTGCCAGTGTTTGTTGAAGGCACTCCAAAGGGTGCTGCTGTTGCATTCGTAGATGTTCAGGAGCTTAAGGTTCGCGCAGACGTTGCCAACTTGCCAGAGCGCTTGGTGGTTAATGTTGACGGCTTGGCCGATGGCACCAAGGTGTTTGCTAAAGATGTTAAGCTTCCTGAGGGCGTTGTGCTCGACATGGATGGTGAAGAGTCTGTTGTTAGCGTCACTGTTCCAGAAGATGCTGCTACAGAAGAGCCAGCTGCCGCTCCTGCTGCCGATGCTGCCGCTCCTGCAGCCGAAGCTCCTGCAGCCGAGTAAGGTTTTGCTTAGGATTTTCTAAGATTTTACAAGCCGCGCGTAGTCAAGATTTTCTTGGCTTGCGCGGTTTTCTGTTATTTCTGCACACGCGAATCGACGATTTTCCGCACTTGGTGTTGTGCGAGGTTTGAGTATTTCTCTCCTCGCAAGTTCCGTCGCTACGCTCCTCTTTTATTGCTCGTATAGAAATACATCAAACCTTCTGAATATCTAGAACTTTTGCGTGGTTTTCATCGCTGAGATTCTCGATTTTTCTTGCTCTCTCGGCGAGTCACCACCTTCGGCGCTGAGGCTCGCCTCATTCGCGGCGAAAAATCTCGAATCTCTACCGAACTTGGCGCAACCTTGTAGTGCGTTTGTACCTGATTTACGGCGTGTCGCCATACAATCGCACTACAGAGAATCTAAACTGCGATTTATTCATATACAAATGTTTAGGCGATTAAGCTAAAAACGATGTTTGGTGTGTTGAAATCGCCAAAAATGTCTAAAGATATCACGCAAAAACACAGATATTGCAATGCTTATGGGGGGGGGTATCTATAGCTTGTGCTTAAATAATAAAGGTTAAGTATTTTTTGGAGTGCATCGGTTGCTAAACATTGCTGTATGTTGTGTATTTTGATTGTTGAATACTAAACGTGCATTTTGATTCTATGTACTAGATGTAACGGAGTTTGGGAGTCGAATTGGCTAGAACTAAAAATAGTGGTAGTGACGTTTTAAGCATTAAATCTGTTAAGCATAAGAGCGTTTCTGGCGACGCTAGTAACGCTAATGACGTTAAAAGTGTTAAGAGTGTTAAGAGCGCTAAGAAAAATGCTAAGGCTGCTAAGCGTTCTTCCTCGTCTACTGCTACTAGTGCTTCTGGTCATCGCCTTGGCGTTGCAGCTGTAGCTTTAGCGTCTACATTGTCTATGGTGTTGCCTGGCGCAGCGGCTTCAGCTAGGACTTCTTTTAACCCTGATTCTTTTGATCCGTCTTATGTAAATAGTGTTGCTAAGACTTCTGGCAAAGGTGCTGGGAATGGCGCCGGCAAAGGCTCTGGTAATGGCAAGGGCGATGGCGATGGAAACGGCTTATATAAGCATGGATTGCTTAACACGGGTGCTACTTTTGATCGTACTACGCGTCAGATGGTTGGTTCTGCTAAAGAGTATTCAGTTAAAAATACTGATCCTAATTCTATCGCTGAAGGCGTTGAGAATCAGGAAACGGTTGCTGGCGATTCTTCCGTAGGTGTTAAGGATTCTGGCGAATATTTTGTTACAAATGGCGATTCGTCTTCGCCTTCAAATCGTTCTTTTGATACTAATAATTTTGAGGATAGATCTGCTACTAGTAGTGCAGATAATAGTGCTACTAAGACTGCGACTAAGAGTGAGCAAGGTACAGCAAGTTCTGAGATTACAAAACCTATAAAATCTGCGAAGAAGTCGGATGCAACGCAGACTAAGGCTGAGCAAACCAATCCAGCTGAAACTGGTAAAGTCGCTGGGAAGACAAAATCGAACGCGTCTGTACCTGCACATAAAACGACTGAAAAGACAACTGTTGCAAAACCTAAAGTTGAAAATTCTGTAAAGCCATCAGATACAAAGGCTTCAGACACAAAGCCAGCTGCGACAAATCCTGATGCTGTAAAGCCAGAAGGAGTAAAGCCAGCTGAGACTCCTGCAGCGAAGAAATCTACACAACCAGAAACTTCACAGCCTGCAAGTGCAAAGCCTGTTGCAAAGACGAAACCAGAAGCAAAGGCTGAACCAAATCAGAATTCAGCGCAGACTGAACACGCTGAAAATCAGCAGCCTGCGAACGCAAAACCAGCTGCTTCGAATACTGATTCTGAGGGTACTAAGCCTACTGATGTTAAGCCAGCTGAAAATCAGCAGCCTGCGAATGCGCAGTCTGGAAATGCTGAAAGCTCGAAGCCTGTGGCTGAGCAGAATACAAATGCACAACCTGCAAGCACTCACGCAGAAAATACGAATACAGTAAACGATGCAAATACACCAAATGGGCGTGTTCGTAGGTCTGTTGGGAGCGGCGATGGTGCTTCCAATGGGGGTAGTGTAGCTCCTGCAGATAATACAACTGCACCGTCTGCTCCTGTAACTTCAACAGGTACAGAATCTAACGCTGGCGCTGGAAGTACAGCGAGCACAAGTACAGATACAACTGCACAAGGCAATACACAAGGGCAAGGTTCACAAGGCTCTACTCAAGGTTCGCAAGCCAATACACAAGGCGCGCAAGGGCAAAGTGTAGGCAATGCGCAAGGTGCAGATACAGTCGAAGATAAAAGCGCTACGCTTTCAGCTCCTGGCTCAACACCTTCAGAGCCTCGGTCTGCTTCTACTCCGAGCAATGATCCAACGCCTTCGCCTGCTTCAACGCCTACTACAAACACTGGCACACCGACCACTGGCACAACAACTAATAACGCAGCAACTGATCCAAACAGCCAGGTAATTAAGCCGAATACAGATAATCTAGAGGCTGACAGCACAGATACAGCCAACAAACAGGTACAAACTGACAAAAAGCCAAAAGCTACGTACAATTTGAAAATTCGCTACACGATTGGTGGCGCTGCGAATAAGCAGCTTGTGCAGCCGTACGAGCTTACGATTGACGTTGAAAAGTTGAATAAGCTTGACGATGTTAATAGTTACGAATACATTGAGCTTCCAAAGTCTGCTGGATACCGCCCGTCCGTATATCACTCCGGTGATTACCAGTACTA
This sequence comes from Gardnerella sp. DNF00354, assembly GCF_049262755.1. Taxonomy (NCBI): domain Bacteria; kingdom Bacillati; phylum Actinomycetota; class Actinomycetes; order Bifidobacteriales; family Bifidobacteriaceae; genus Gardnerella; species Gardnerella sp. DNF00354. The sequence continues at coordinate 1,377,674 of NZ_CP058402.1, read as the reverse complement.
CGTTAAAAAAGGTGAGGGAAATAACAGCAAGTTCGTTATTGACGATGGCACGGATGCGGATGCTGTTCGCTACTTGCGTTTAAGCAAGAAGCTGATTACTGATTACGCTGTAAAAGAAAGGCCGGCTGTTGGGGGCAATAACGGCGCTCAAGCTCCGCAAACCTCATCATCTCAAGCAACTACAAATCCGCAATCTTCGTCCTCTACAGAGCCAAAAGCAGAAGATGGCATTCAGTACTATGGCGAGTTGAACATCAACTACGCTCCTAAAACAGCTAAGTACTATGTACGTCACTTGGTGCAGGATCTTGATCATAAGGATGAGTTCCACGATGCTCCAAATTTGGGTATAGGTAAAGTAATTACTGTAAAGCATAAGGATGGCACTGAAGAGAGAATTCACGTTACGGAGATTACTGGCACAGTTGGCTCGGATGTAACAGCTGTTTCAACGTATATTCCAGGCTATGAACCTGAGCACAATCTTATTAGCTCGCCGCTTTCGGATTCTGAAGATGAAAGCGACAAGCTTGTTTTGAACCTTCGCTACTACCGTAAAGCGTATGAGGTTACTTACGATTCTGCTGGCGGTACGGATGTTACTGCTCAAAAAGTGTATTACCAGCAACCTGTGCCAAAAGTTAAGAAACCAACTAGGCGCGGCTACACTTTTAAAGGATGGTCTTTAGTAGATCCTAGCAAAAAGAGTAATTCACTTTATGATGATAATACTATTGTTTCTCTTGATGACTACCAGATGCCGGATCACAATGTGCAATTCCTCGCTAATTGGGAAGCGAACAAGACTACTAGCTACCGCGTGAATGTGTGGGTGCAAAAGGCGGATTTGGTTGATAAAGAGCATCCGAATTCGCTTGCAAACTACGACTTTGTTGGTCTTGTTGAGCGCAAGAACGTGCAAACTGATAGTGAAGTTGCGCTTGATAAGATGGATGATGCTGGCGTTGCTAAGGATACTAGTAAGCTTAATGGCGAAAGCGTAGATGATTATGTAGAAAGCCCAGAGCTTGGCTTAACTAGAAAAGAGCTGCAGGGTACAGAAGCGAATGACCACGAAGACGGCTTAATTGCAAAGTTCAACTGGATGAACGATACGCATGTAACAAACTTAGACGGGTATGATACTAATAATCTTGAAAACAATTACATTAAAGATTCTAAAGGAAACTATGTTAAAGACGCTAAGGGCATAAGAACTTCTAAGGACTTATTCACGCGCTACTTCCACGTGAATAAGGAGCTTACTAAAAAGCTTAACAGTGAGGAACATGATTTTGTGCCGGGTCGCCCAGATTTTGGCAAACGTAGTAAGTCGATGCTTTGCGCGGACGACTTAAACAACACTCTTAACTTAGTTTACGACCGCAATACTTATGAGCTTATTTTTGCTAAGCCTGCTGTACTTAAATCTTCAGAAGATGCTGAGCGTTTAAACAATGCTGCTATAAAAAGAAAAGACAAAGACGGCAAAACAACTATTTATTGCTATGCTGGTGGCGGCAATTGCTCAGAGAAGTATGATGAAGTAAACGAAGATGAGGATAACAATACAATTAACCACAAAGGTTACCGTGTAAATGTTCGTTATGGTCAAAGTCTTACTGGTATTTGGCCTGATGTAAATGAATTAGATTTTGGTGAAGATACAGGCTCTCTTGGGTGGCGTATTGGATATGCAGGGGAAATAGAGTTTCGTGATACTCCTCCGTATCGTTTTACTAAAAAAGAATTTGCTGACCCTAAATTCCGTGTAGTGGGTAATAAGCACAATCTTAAAATTAGTGATAATCCTGATAGTGATCCAAATAATACATACGAGTTAAAAGATAATCAGCGTCTGATTACAGCTGATACCAGTAATAAACAGGTTATGCCTATTCAGGTAATCATTAAAAAGCAAAGTATTGCGTCTGCTAAAAAAGGCAATGATATTGCGTCTGCTAAAAAAGGCAATGATTCAGGCAATGATGATTATGTTCCAGGTGATGACGATTATGAGCTTTCAACAGATTCGTATAGCAAAGATGATACTAGTAGCCCGGAATACCCTCATAAGTCTTCATCCATAGCTGGTTTTAACTCTGTTGACAAAGAGAAGCGTATAGAGACATATGATCGTGGTGATTTTGATGATACGCTATTATCAGATTTATATTCACATTCTATTGAATATAAAAAAAATGGTGAAAAAGACTGGGATGATCTAGATGATGATGTAAAAGAAGCTTTTAAGAAAGAGTACCATGTAGGCTTCCGTAATCACTTAGCTGGTGGAGGCGAAGACTCAGAAGAATATGAGGAAAACGGCTACCTTGTATTTAAATACAACCGCCAGTCGTACGACGTGCAGTTTTATAATGCGGACGGCAATGCTATAAAGGACGACAGTGGCGCTGCTACAGAAAAACTGCCGTTTGAGTATAGCTTGACTAAGCGCGGCAACGATAAATTGACCGGCGACGACGCAGCCTTGTACTACAACGATGGCGCCGTTAAGTCTTACGATGCTTCTGTAACTAAAGACGATGCCGATAACAAGTCTAAGCAATTCGACGGCAAGTACACATTCAAGCTTAACGGCAAAACTTACTCCATCGTTCGCCCTGATAATTTGCCAAAAGACTACGTGTTTAAAGGCTGGGCTGTTGATCAGGCTGGCACTCGGTTTATAAATGGCGAAGACAAAGATATTACAATGCCAGTCAACGGCATTAAGCTTTACGCTGCGTGGGGTAAGCCAGAAGGTATTAAGCACACTGTAACGCTTAACTACAATATGCCTGAAATTGACGGAAACGGCAAAGAAATAAAGGACTCTAACGTAGTTACGAAACAGCAGTTCGATCACTACTATGTTATTAAGGAAAATAAAGATATAAAGGTTCCAACTCGCAAAGGCTACGACTTCTACGGCTGGGAAATTGACAAGAATGGCACAAAACTTCCGTACGCTTTCGGCAACAAAGTAGTCGAAGATATAAAGCTTGATGCAGTGTGGGTTAAGGATACTCGCTACAACGGTACTTTTAAGCACATATTCTTAAAGCCAGGGTACACGTTTACTGACTATAAGAAGCCTGGTCTTACAGCCGCAGAAAAAGCCGCGATGGTGGATCACGTTTCTACTCAAACGGTTTCCGGCTTGCGTGAGCATTTGCGCTACAATGCGGAAGCAGTCTACAGTGACGAAACGCACTTCCCAGATAAGCATTTCACGAGCTTTGAAGCTTCGAGCGATGAGGATCAGAATACTGGCGAGTTTATTTACCAAACGTACAATACGCGCAAGTATAAGGTTCGCTATGTAACTATTGGTAAGGATGGCAAAGAAAAGAATCTTCTTCCAGAAAGCGAAGTCAGCTCTGTAAATCGAAAGTACGACGTAGCATTCTACAAGCCGATTGAAGGCTTTATGCCGGAAACTACGCAGGATAGTTTTACTTATAAAACTGACGAATATGGCAAGCAGGATGTTAATAATATTCCTGAAATTACCTTCAAATATAAAGACGTTCGCGTGCTTAAGCGCAAGAACGATGGTCAAGCTCGCCCGGATCACTACACGCGCTACGTGTTCAAAGTGGATAATAAGCAAAGCTCTATGGGTAGCGTTGTTGACTGGCAAGGAAGTAAGGTAGCTGACGGCTCTGCTCTTGTGTACGATGCGATTAAGGGCACGAAGGCGTATCAGATGCCGCTTCCAACAGTGAAAGCGAAGCCTGGATTTGAGTTTGCTGGCTGGACTTCGAAAATCGGTTCGTCTGCTCTTGGTTCTACGGAGCTTCAGTATTCTGATGGCGTAAATCGTTTGCCGATTCGCTCCGAAGAGCAGAACAGCCCTGAAGTAATTTACATTGCTAACTTCAAGCTGAAGGCACCTGTTGCTGCAGCTCCGCAAGTGCTTACGCCAAAGGAGAATATTAGTACCGGAAGTAGTAATGATGCTAAGAAGCTTATAACCAATGCTACTGATTATCCGGCTGGTGCTACGTTCAGCTTTGCGCAAAACGAAAAGTTTGACAACACTCCAGGTTTGCACAAGATTAAAGTGCAAGTGCATCTTGATGGAAATACTGCTGAAGCTGAAGTGCTGTATCGCGTGCTACCAGATTTGGTGTATGCAAGCGATTGGGAGAAGTTTAAAGCTACCGAGTATGGCAGCAAGCATAAAGACGATTACGTGCCGATTAACTTTACTGGCAAGAATGATGAAGGCAAGCTGATTGGCCACGATAGCGATAATGCTAATCCTATTGCTGGCGTAGAAACTACGCTAACTGCGTACGTTTATAAAGGTAAGGATGTTAGAATCCGCGTTCCGCAAGCCTTCGGCAATGATTACAGCGACCAGCATTACCACTACGTGTTCAAGGGTTGGGCGACTAAGGTTGTAGAACCAGCTACTGGTACGCCTTCTTCTGGCAATCCTTCTTCTGGCACGACGAAGCCAGAGGAGAAGAAGCCAGAGCAGACGTTTGATATAAATTCAAGCGACCGTTACAAGAATGTCAAGTTAGACAAAGGCGTAACTTATCACGCTATTTACAAGCGAATCGACTACTTCTCGAGTTCGTCTGACAACGGAACAGTTCCTAAGGATTCTGTAATTGCAATCTTCAAGCCTGCTGCAGGACGAAGGTGGAAGGACGGCGCAGACGGCCCTAAAGTGTTCTACGTAAAGAAGGGCGCTAATCTTGCTGATATTACAGTAAAAGTTACGGATAGCTATGGTAATACTACAGAAGAAAAGGCGTTAGATTTCCTCCAAAACAATCTCACCAACCCTACTGGTAAGTGGTCTCGAAGCAGAATGATTAATGGCAAAGAAGAAGTAACGCCTATAGGCAATGTTTCGGATTGGCATGTCAATGAACCATTCCAAGAGTTTGTGGCAGGTCAAGCTCCTTGGATAGAGCCAGAAGTGCCTACTGATTACCTTGCCGCTGTGCAAGATGATTCTGGAACATTTCCGAAGTTGGTTGATTTAGAAAAGTATATTAAAAATGCTTATAAGAAAAAGTATGAGGGTAAGCAAGAGAAAAAGGGTAACAAGTATAAGGTTTACAATCTAGGCGACGTAAAAGTCGAATATGATTTGCCAGAAGGTAAGAAGCTAGAAGACTTTAAGGAGGAAATGCTTAAGAAGCCTTCTTTGTACACTGTGCCGTTAAAGATTACGGTCAATTACAAGGATGGTGAGAAAACGTATAAGCGTGATGTTCGTCTTAAGGTGATTTATAAGTTGATGTACGGTAAGAACCTACCGAAGCCGCCTGATGGTGGTTCTCAGACTGGTTCTGGTTCTCAGCCTGGTTCTGGTACAGGAACTCAATCTGATACTACTACTGAAACTATTCTTACTGGTGCTACTGCAGAGCGTGACCTTGTTCTCAAGCAGGGTAAGTATGTTGTGGTCAACTTTATAAATGCCGAGCCAGTTAAAGGTAAAGAAAAGGGCGAACTTGATAAGGATGCGACTAAGCTGTACTACGTTCTTAAAGACGACGTTAAGGGCGTAAAAGCTCCGCAAGCTGTTGGCAAGGATTATGACGCTGATGGATATCATTATGTGTTTAAAGGCTGGAAAAAGCTTAGCGATTTTGTTGATCCTAATGCGAATAATGCTACGAATAATGCTTCTAGTCGCGCAAAGCGAAGCCTAGCAGATCAACCTGCAATTCCTTTCACTACTTTGATGGCAAGTGAACCAACATCTGTAACTAGTGTTGATGCACCAAGTTCAGATGATGGTAATTTATTATCGAATGATGATATTCGTAAAGAAACGTATCCTGAAAATACTACATACCAAGCAGTGTATGAAAAGGTGATGAACATCATCGACGCAAAGAGTAATGAGAAAGTTCCAGATAACTACGTGCCGTATGTGTTCTTACCAGCTTTCGGAAGAAAGTGGGATGATGGATCATATAAACCGAAAGTTATCTACTTTAAGTCCGATAGTACTAAGTATGATGATGACGTTACTGGCAAAACTAATGAGTTGAAGAACCGGCTTAAGAACTTTAGCAAGTGGGAAGTTTATGATGCAGGCAACAAACCTGTTCCGTCAACTGACACAAATAAGAATAGACAAATTCGCGTATATGTTGCAAATCAGATTGCTGATATGCCTGTGAATGTATCTCAGTTTGTCAGAAGTGTTGGGGATGAAGTGCCTGCTCCTGATGAGCTTGTGTCTGGTGTCGATCCTAATAACCTAGAGATTGCGGGCATGCACGGTGCTGGTGTAGTTTATTCTTCCGGTGCAAATTCTGTTCGAATTGCGAAGCCTGGCATTACTACTGTTAGAGTGAAGGTCGAAACATCTGATCCAAATAAGAAGGGCGCAAAGATAGTACGTTATGAAAATGTACCTATTCAAGTGCTTCCGAATGTGATTGCAGAGCGAGATTTGCCTTCAGGCGGCAGCCAAGCAGGAAAGTTTATTTTAGAAAACTACACAAAGGTAACGTATGTAGCTGGCAATGGCGGAACTATGCAGTCACCAATGCATACATACTGGGTGCGTAAAGATAGAATGTCTGAAATAAAGAATTATATTCCAGACGTTCTTGCTAACAAAGGCTACATATTCAAGAATTGGAATGAAGTATCTTACTCTAAACATATTGATACCATCTATAACAGTGCTGATAACCACAAATCAACTGATATTGAGCGTGAAACATTAGCTAATACTGCTGAACGCTATGGCATGTCGTTTACAGCTAATATAATCCGCAAATCTAAGAATTCTACATTTGCGGCTATAAAGAATATTCTTGCTGAAGCTATAAATAACGAGAATATGAGTTATGAAGCAAGTCGTGATAGATTGGCTATTGTTGCTGAAACATTAGGAAAGTCATATACAGCAAAAATAATTCGTAATTCAAAACGCTCAAGTATTGAAGCTTTGAAGAATTTACTTGTGCAAGCTGGTATTACTGACGCCGATATTGCAATGGTATTCCCAGAAAGAGAAACCATTATTACTGCAAACTTCGAGAAGATGGCTCCTATGAAGTTTACGTTTAGCGGTTCTGCTCGCGAGGGTATTTTAACGAACTTCAGATTGCAAAACATGACTGAAGGTTCGGGCGATGCGAATAACAAGATTACGGTAGACGGCAAGGAAGTAACTATTAACGAGTTAGTTTCCCAGGTTAAGAATTCTGTAAACGGTATTAACGCAAATTGCGCTGGCACTGCTTGCACGATTTCCGGAACTCCGAAGATTGTGGACAGTAAGCCGAAAGTTGAGCTAACGTTTACCACTACCGACAAGTACGGTCGCCAAGCGGAAATTACTGTTGAAATTGATGTGATTTCTGAGAGTAAACCTGCTCCCGTGCCAACTCCTGCTCCCGTGCCAACTCCAGTGCCTGTGCCAACGCCTGTGCCGCCAACTCCTGCACCAGCTCCGTCGAAGCCAGAGGAGGAACCAAGACAAGAAGAATATCCGATGCCAGAATCATATCCGTATATTCCAATGCTTGAAGCTCCTTCGTCTGAAGTCGTACCTGAGCAGGAGGTTGCGGAAGCGAAGCAAAAAACAGAGCCAGAAGCCGTGAAGGATTCTGCAAAGCAGCCGTCAGAAGCTCTGCCTCAAACTGGTAGTGACGTTACACAGTCCGCGTTAATCGCCAGCTTGTTAGCGTCTGTTGGTTTAGCTGGATTTGCTGCTAAGCATCGCAGACGTAAGAACGAAGATAACGAAAGTTGATTTGTTGAGTCGAGGGTGGTGACTAAAATAACGAAGGTTCCGGTTCACGCTTAGCTATTGGGGCTTTGCGACCCGGGTCGCCCGAATTCCATAGGAGACATTATGAAGCAGGGTATTCATCCCGACTATCACGCAGTGCAGGTTACCTGCTCCTGCGGAGACACTTTCGTAACTCGTTCCACCGCAAATGGCGATCATATGACGGTTGACGTGTGCTCAAAGTGCCACCCATTCTATACCGGCAAGCAGAAGATTCTCGACACCGGCGGCCGCGTGGCTCGCTTCGAGAAGCGCTACGGTAAGAAGACTAAGTAGCTTTTTAAACGCCAGCCCTGCTTTCGTGTAACTCGCGGAATCGGGGCTGGCGTTTTATGTGCTAAACATGTGTGTATCTTACAATATTTAAATTTAATATTTTCGATTCAAAATCCGCGTCAAGCGTGACTAAAAAGGAATATGATGGCTGAGTCAGTAGAGGAACAGTTCCCAGCAGCGGTTACAGCTCTAAACGAATACCGCGATATTGAAAATCGCATGGGAGAGCCAGAAGTAGCGTCTAATCCAGACGCAATTCGCAAGCTCGGTCGTAGACACGCAGAACTCGGGTCAATCGTAAGCGCGTACCTAAATTACAAGCAGCTTTGCGAAGACTACGAAGTAGCTAGCGAAATGGCAAGCGAAGACGAAGACTTAGCAAAAGAAGCAAAACATTTAGAAGAACAAATTCCAGCAGCAAAAGAAAAGTTGCGCACAGCTTTGATTCCTAGAGACCCAGACGATGCGCGAGACATGATTATGGAAATCAAAGCTGGTACGGGCGGCGAAGAAGCGGCTCTGTTTGCTGGCGATTTGTTGCGCATGTACATGCGTTACGCGGAAAAGCGCGGCTGGACTACCGTAATCCAAAGCGAAAATGCGACGGAACTTGGCGGCGTAAAAGACGTGCAGCTTGCGATTCGCGCAAAAGGCACGCCTGCCCCAGAAGACGGCGTGTGGGCAAGCATGAAATACGAGGGCGGCGTGCATCGCGTGCAGCGAATCCCAGTAACTGAATCGCAAGGGCGTATTCAAACTTCGGCAGCTGGCGTAATCGTGTTCCCAGAAGCAGACGAAGACGACGACGAAATCGAAATCGATCCAAAAGATCTGAAAATCGATATTTTCATGAGCTCTGGTCCTGGCGGACAGTCCGTGAACACTACTTATTCCGCTGTTCGTATGACACATATTCCAACGGGAATTGTGGTTAGCATGCAAGATGAAAAGTCGCAGATTCAAAACCGTGCGGCGGCTCTTCGCGTGCTAAAGTCGCGTTTGCTTGCCATGAAGCACGAGCAGGAGGCAGCGGAGGCGGCGGATATGCGCCACTCGCAGGTGCGCTCGTTGGACCGTTCTGAGCGAATCCGCACATACAACTTCCCAGAAAATCGTATCGTGGACCATCGCACGAATTACAAGGCATACAATCTTGACCAGGTGCTTAACGGAGACTTGCAGCCTGTTATCGACAGTGATATTCAGGCGGATGAAGCCGATCGCTTAGCTAAAGCCAAGTAAGTTAAGTTATCCAAGTAAGTTAAGTAAGCTAAGTAAAATCACCACGTGGCTTGTAAAATGCAAGAAATTTTACACATTTTGCGCGCATCTGCCGAAAAACTTAAGTCTGCAGGAGTAGAGTCAGCAGAATACGACTCACGTTTGCTACTGGCTCACGCTTGTGGCGTAAGTTTGGCAGACTTAAACAAAGCGCTAATACTTGGCGATTTTAAAGATTTTTCGCCCGATTATGCTAGCAAATATAGCGTTTTTATATCCAGGCGTGCTTCTCGTGAGCCATTGCAACATATTATTGGATGCGCAACTTTTCGCTACATAGACCTAATAGTTGGCAAAGGCGTTTTTGTGCCGAGGCCCGAAACGGAAGTCGTAGTTCAAGAGGGAATAGATTGGATTCGCGCAAATAATCTAAAAAATCCTATTGTTTTAGACTTGTGTGCAGGGTCGGGAGCAATCGGACTATCGGTTGCAAGCGAAGTTTCAAACGCGCAAGTGTGGGCTGTGGAAAAATCACCAAAAGCTTTTGAATATTTGCAAAAAAACTACAACAAAATCGCAGAAAAATATGATATTTTAAACAGATATCACGCAATATTAGGCGATGCTACAAGCGTTAACCTGACTGAAACAGCTGCGATTAAAGAAAAAGTAGACGTAGTAATCACAAACCCACCCTACGTACCAGAAAATCAACCAGTAGAGCAGATTGAAGCTCGCGACTACGACCCCAAAATGGCGTTATATGGTGGATCTAAAGACGGACTACTAATACCGCAAAAAATTATGGAAGCAAGTTTTGAGTATTTGCGCAACGGTGGAATAATGATTATGGAACACGACATTACGCAAGGAAAAGCGCTTACAGATTATGCAAAAAACATAGGATTTAGCAGCGCAAAAGTTAAAAACGACTTAACAAACAGAGCAAGATTTGTAGTATGCAAAAAAGAGGCTAAAAATGAGTAAAATTTGCACGATTAACGAAGAATCATTGCAACTCGCAGCGCAAATAATCAACGCAGGTGGCGTAATCGTAGTGCCGACTGACACAGTTTACGGAGTAGCATGCGACCCATTTAACGAGGCGGCAGTAGCGAAAATCTACCAACTAAAACGCAGGCCACGCACAAAAGCCTTGCAAATACTTATGAGCAGCGTAAGTGATTTAGAAAAACTCGGTCTTTACTTGCCAAGCCCATTAGACGTGCTGGCGGAAAAATTCCTGCCAGGCGGATACTCGCCAATCGCGCGCGCAAAAAAAGATTCGGTAGCTACAAGGCTTGCTACGCTTTGTAAAGCAGATGAGAGCAGTGAGCAAAACAAAATCCAAGCTGAAGCAACGCAAGGCGTGCGCGTGCCAGATTGCCCAGAATTAATGCAAATTTTAAGAGTTACGGGGCCTTTGGCTGCATCTAGCGCAAATCGCAGCGGAAACGAGAGCGCAGACAGCGTAGAAGAGGCAGTAGCAGCTTTTGGAGACGAGATTCCTCTGTATTTAAATGCCGGTCCAACTCGCTCACACGTAGCAAGCACAGTAGTTGGCGCGGATGCAAGCGATAAAGACGGAATTGTGATTTTGCGCGAAGGCGTAATAAGCGAAGAACAGATAAGAGCAGAAAGTCGCAAGAAATGAGGGTATACCTGTTTATAGCGGCAATCGCAGGAGGCGCAACTTGGCTAATAATGCCGCTTGTACGTCATCTTGCGATTCGCATAGGAGCCGTTGGAAAAGTGCGCGCTCGCGACGTGCACACAATACCTACGCCACGTATGGGTGGAGTGGGAATGCTATTCGGCTTTGCTGTATCAATGGCGTTTGCAAGCTCCATGCCTTTTATTTCAGGGCTTTTTACAGGAACACACCAGCCGTGGGTAGTTTTAGCTGGAGCTGTACTCATATGCCTTTTGGGAGTTTGTGACGACATTTGGGACTTAGATTGGATGCTAAAACTTGCAGGTCAATTGCTAATAGCTGTTTTTGTAGCGTGGGGTGGGCTTCAAATCGTAACATTGCCGCTCGGCTCTCTAGTTACAGCGTCTCCAAGTCTTTCAATCGCAATAACCGCAATACTAATCGTGGCTTCAATTAATGCAGTCAACTTTGTAGACGGACTAGATGGGCTGGCTTCTGGAATTGTGGCAATAGGCGGAATCGCATTCGCAACATACTCTTATATTCTTGCGCGCACATCTCCAAGCTATGCTTCAATGGCAACTCTTATAGACGTTGCAATGGTTGGAATGTGCTTAGGCTTTATTTTGCACAATTGGCATCCTGCAAAGCTTTTTATGGGCGATTCTGGCTCCATGCTAATCGGGTATTTAATAACTTGCGCGTCTATTATAATGACAGGTCACTTAGACCCATCTGCAGTGCACACAAGCATCTATTTGCCAGTATTTATGCCGATTTTACTTCCGATTTTAGTGCTGTTTTTGCCAGTGTTAGACATGTGCTTAGCAATATGCAGAAGGCTTGCAAAAGGGCAGTCGCCAATGCATCCAGACCGCATGCATTTGCATCACAGAATGTTGCGCATTGGGCATTCTGTGCAAGGAGCAGTGCTTATTTTATGGGGTTGGGCGGCGCTTATATCTTTCGGGTCAATAATGATTCTGTTCTTTAAAGCAATTTACGTGCTTGTTGGCATGATTATTGCGGCAGCGCTGCTTACAGTTCTTACAATGATGCCATATTTGCGGCGTCGTCTGCCAGAGCTACGAAATTCGTAAAATAATACTCGAATACTCGCGAATCATAGTTCATGAAACGCGATTTTTACAAACGTCATAGCAAAAACGTATAGTAACCCTATGGCTACAACTGATATGAACACGGAATCCGTGTATGCTCCTGTTCCACCAATTTTCGAGAAGCTCGGCCTTGCTTATGATGATGTGCTGTTGCTTCCAAATGAGACTGATGTTATTCCTTCCGAAGTGGATACAACTACTCATCTGACTCGCGAAATCACTATGAAAGTTCCTGCAATTTCTGCAGCAATGGACACAGTAACCGAGTCCGATATGGCTATTGCAATGGCTCGAAATGGTGGAATTGGTGTTCTTCATCGCAATCTTTCTATAGATGATCAGGCTGCGCAAGTCGATATTGTTAAGCGCAGCGAGTCTGGTATGATTACCGACCCACTCACTGTTCACCCAGATGCAACGCTCGCAGATTTAGATAAATTGTGCGGGCGTTTTCATATTTCGGGTTTGCCAGTGGTAGATAGCGAAAATCGTCTAGTTGGTATTATTACCAATCGCGATATGCGTTTCATTGCTTCCGAAGACTATGATCGTTTGAAAGTCAAAGACGTGATGACTCGCGAAAATCTCGTCACTGGTCCTTCTAATATTTCTAAAGAAGACGCGCATCGTTTGCTTGCAGACAACAAAGTTGAAAAATTGCCTTTGGTTGATGCAGAAGGCAAGCTTACTGGTTTGATTACTGTTAAGGATTTTGTGAAGACTGAGCAGTATCCAGATGCTACTAAGGATGATCAGGGTCGCTTGCGCGTGGCTGCTGGAATTGGCTTCCTTGGGGATGCTTGGCAGCGTGCATGCGCTCTTATGGAGGCTGGAGTTGACGTGCTTGTGGTTGATACCGCAAACGGAGAGGCTCGCTTGGCTCTAGATATGATTCGCAGAATTAAGGCAGATAGGGCTTTCGACGGCGTACAAATTATTGGCGGAAATATTGCTACTCGCCAAGGCGCGCAAGCTATGATTGATGCTGGTGTTGACGCTGTAAAGGTTGGCGTTGGACCAGGCTCTATTTGCACTACGCGCGTTGTTGCTGGCGTTGGTGTGCCTCAGCTTACTGCTGTTTATGATGCGGCTCAAGCTTGCAAGGCTGCTGGAGTACCATGCATTGCTGATGGTGGTATTCACTATTCTGGCGATATTGCTAAGGCTTTGGTTGCTGGTGCTGACACCGTTATGCTCGGCGGTACTTTGGCTGGTTGCGAGGAAGCTCCTGGTGAAAAGGTTTTGCTTCACGGCAAGCAGTACAAGCTTTATCGTGGCATGGGTTCGCTTGGCGCAATGGCTCCTCGCGGTAAGAAGTCTTATTCGAAGGATCGTTACTTCCAGGCAGACGTTACAAGCTCCGATAAGGTGGTTCCAGAAGGCGTGGAAGGCGAAGTTCCATATCGCGGTCCGCTTAACGCTGTGCTTTACCAGTTGCTCGGCGGATTACATCAGTCCATGTTCTACGTTGGTGCGCACAATATTAAGGAAATGCAAGAGCGCGGACGCTTTATTCGCATTACGGATGCAGGTCTTCGCGAATCGCATCCTCACGATATTGTGATGACTGCAGAAGCGCCAAACTACAGCGGTTTCCACAACTAAATCGCGTGGTGTGTATGTCGTGCTCGTATAAATCACGTATAAATCACGTATAAATCACGTATAAATCGCAAGTATTTTTGCACTAAACGGCGAAAAGTTAGCTAAGTCTTATTTTCTACTTTCTAACTTTTCGTCGTTTTTGTTTGTTTAAACATTATGATTGCTGTTGTATGTATATTGTATTACAATAGCAATTTAATAAAAATAAAAATCATTAGAAAGTGTGTATAAAATTGTCTGCAATATTGGTTAGCGATAGCGTCAAAAGTAAATATGCTGAAAATACGCATCAAGCAACTGTGAGTTTTCGCACAGATTCTAGAGTTAAAGAGGAAGCAAAAAAATTATTTTCTTCAATGGGAATGGATTTGTCGACTGCGATTAATGTCTTTTTAAGACAGTCAATTGTTGATCAGGCTATGCCTTTTTTGATTACTCGTGAAAGCCGTGAAAGTGTTGAAGCTCGTAGTCAAGCTGAAGCTCATGATGGAAAATCATTTAATAACACAGATGACCTTATGCAGGATTTATTAGATGCTTAAATCAGTATTTCGTACAACTCAGCTCATAGTCGTCTGTACGAAGATGTAGGCTGATGGGTTCGAAAAAATATTAGGAAAGGAACGAAAATGGCTGAAGCTAAGGAAGATCTTACGTTTACGCCGGAAGAATCGCGCTTAATTTGGATCGATTGTGAGATGACGGGACTTGATATTTTCCACGACGAATTATGCGAAGTGTCTGTAGTTCCAACCGATTTTAATTTGAAAGTTCTAGACGACGGTATTGATTTAGTGATTAAGCCTAGCGATGCTGCTGTGGCTCATATGAACGATTTTGTACGCAATATGCACACTTCTTCTGGGCTTGTTGACGAGTGGAATAAAAACGGTTTGCCGCTAGAAGAAGCGCAAAAGCAGGTAGTTGAGTACGTAAAGCGCTTCCTGCCGGCTCGCGGAAAAGCTCATCTTGCTGGAAACTCGGTTGGTTCCGACAAAAAGTTCCTCGACCGTTACATGCCAGATTTAATGGCAAATTTGCACTATCGTGTAATCGACGTAAGCACGTTGAAGGAAATTTCGCGCAGGCTTTACCCGGACGTTTATCGCAATAAGCCGGCAAAACATGGCGGTCACCGTGCGCTCGCGGATATTATTGAGTCGATTGACGAGCTTCGTTACTACCGCGATATGATGTTCGTTCCAGCTCCAGGCCCAAGCGAAGCACAGGCAAAAGCTGGCGCACAGCACATTGAGAGCACGAGCTTGCTTCGTGACTATGAGCGTCGCGGAGAGGCGCTAGAAGACGTAAATTCCGCGGAAAAGCGCGACTACTAAACGCAATAAAAGGTACTGCCAATGAAGCAATCCGAAGCCCTAACCATAATCAACGCTGGTGCAAGCGCGTTCATTACCGGCGCTCCGGGTGCAGGTAAAACCTACGCATTAAACGAAGCTATTCGCGAAATGCGAAAAAACGGTTTAAGCGTTGCCGTAACTGCTTCTACCGGCATTGCGGCAACTCATTTAAACGGTCAAACCATTCACTCGTGGAGTGGAGTTGGAGTTTCAAACGCGCTTACCGATTCGCTTCTTAAAACCATTAGAGCTAGGCGAGGAAAACGCATAAAAGCCACGGACGTGCTCGTGTTGGACGAAGTTTCAATGATTCACGCGTGGCTTTTCGACATGGTTGATGAAGTATGTCGTAAAGTGCGCAAAAACTCTGCTCCCTTCGGCGGACTTCAAGTAGTTATTTCAGGCGACTTCTTCCAGCTGCCTCCTGTAAGTACTTCTATGCGAAATCGCGATGTGTTCGAGCCAAGTCAGGCATTTATTGAGTCGCGCGAAAAGTATGCTGCTGCTGGCAAAAATCCAGAAGGCTATATTACGGAATCTTTCGCCTGGGATGCTTTAAAGCCTGTTGTGTGCTATTTAACTGAGCAACATCGTCAGGATGACGGCAAATTGCTTGAAGTTTTGACGGATATTCGTGGCGGTCTTGTAAGCGACGAAGATAAGCAAGTGTTGGCCAGTCGCCTTGGTGAGTATCCGCAAGACGATGAAGTTTCAGTGCATCTTTTCCCTACGAACTCACAGGCAGATGGCTTAAATAATGTGCAGCTTGCGGCAATTGATGCTGAGCCTCACGAATTCGTGGCAACGGAAGCTGGCCCTAAAAATCTCGTCGAGCGTTTAAAAAAGAATATGCTCGCTCCAGAACGGCTTGTATTAAAGGCTGGAGCTGCGGTAATGGCGTTGCGAAACGATCAAGATAAGCAATATGTGAACGGCTCGGTTGGGCGAGTTTTGAGATTCGCACCTGAATCTAAAGGCGGATGGCCGATTGTTGAGTTTGAAAACGGCAATATTGTCACTCTTAAGCCGGCTGCTTGGGAAATGACGGATGGTGAAACTGTTCTTGCTAGCGTAAATCAAGTGCCACTTAGATGCGCGTGGGGAATTACGATTCATAAATCGCAAGGTATGACGCTTGACAGTGCGGTAATGGATTTGCGTAGAACTTTCGCTCCCGGAATGGGATATGTGGCGCTTTCTCGCGTGGAAAATTTGAGCGGACTTTATTTGGAAGGTATTAACGATCGCGCGTTTAGTGTTTCGGCAGATGCTGTGCTGCTTGATGGATCTTTGCGTGAGGCTTCCAAACGTGCGAGTGAGCTGCTTGCTAGCGGTGGTGCTTCTGCATTTTTGACAGATAAGTTTGAAGGCGATTCTGCAAATCAGCAAGAGTTTGACATTTTTGGCGCTGTCAATTACGCAGATAATGACGAATTTTCCTTCGATAATGAGTTTTAGCATTTTGCGCCACGACCTGCCTTCGCGTTATTTTGAGTCACAAAGTGCGTCAGTTTTTCCGCTTTTTGTACGTGATTCGGGTCAAAATTGGTACAAAATGCGGAGGATGTTTCCCGAGTTTGTAGTCCAACACTCCATTTAGAGCTACAAAGTCGGTAAAGTGTTTTTGCTTTTGATTAGCTGTGTAAACAAGTGTTTATGTCCTCATGCGCAAATAGATTGGAACGCATGAATTCCAATGTACTTCGTATGTCTCAGCTGTTCCTTCGTACGCTGCGCGAGGATCCAGCAGACGCGGACGTGACTTCCGCAAAACTTATGCAGCGCGCAGGCTATATTCGTAAATCTGCCCCAGGTGTGTGGACTTGGTTGCCGCTTGGACTCAAGGTTTTAAACAAGGTTCAAGCGATTATTCGTGAAGAAATCAACGGTATCGGCGCTCAAGAAGTTCACTTCCCAGCGCTTCTTCCTCGCGAGCCATACGAGGCTACAAACCGTTGGGAAGAGTACGGCGACAACATTTTCCGCCTTAAGGATCGTCATGAGGCTGACTATCTTCTTGCTCCAACGCACGAAGAAGTTTTCACGCTCCTTGTTAAGGATATGTATTCTTCTTACAAGGATTTGCCAGTTACTTTGTATCAAATTCAAACGAAGTATCGCGACGAGTTCCGTCCTCGCGCAGGTCTTATCCGCGGCCGCGAGTTTATTATGCAGGATGCTTATTCGTTCTCGATTGACGAAGATGGTTTGAAGTCTGCTTATGTTGAAGAGCGTGCTGCTTACGCTCGAATTTTCGACCGTTTGGGCATTAAATACGTGATTGTTCACGCTGTTTCTGGTCCTATGGGTGGTTCTGATTCTGAGGAATTCTTGGCTCCAATGCCAATTGGCGAAGATACTTTTGCGCTCGCTCCTTCTGGAAAAGCTTGGAATGTTGAGGCTCTTACCACTCCAGAAATGCAAGATGTTGATTATTCGGCAACTCCTGCAGCAGAAGCTCTCGAAACTCCAGATGCTAAGACGATTGAGGCTTTGGTTAAAGTTTCTAACGATTTGCATCCGCGCAAAGATGGCCGCGAATGGCAAGCAAGCGACACTTTGAAGAACTTGATTATTGCTGTTAAGCACCCTGCAGATGCGGCTGGCGGCGAGCACGATGAGCCGTGGCGCGAAATCGTTGCTATTGGTATTCCAGGTGATCGCCAGGTAGATATGAAGCGTCTTGAAGCTCAGTTTGCTCCTGCAGAAATTGAAGAAGCAACTGAGGATGATTTGAAGGCTCATCCTGAGTTTGTTAAGGGCTACATTGGCTTTAGCGTATTAGGTCCTCAAGCTCGCAAAGAGGGTAGTGGAATTGAAAATCCTGTCCGCTACTTGATGGATGCTCACGTTGCAAAGGGCAGCGCCTGGATTACAGGAGCCGACGAAGATGGAAAGCATGTTTATAACGCTGTTTACGGACGCGATTTTGAAGCTGATGGTGTTGTTGAAGCAGCCCAGGTTCGCGATGGCGATATGAGTCCAGATGGTTCTGGTCCATTGAGTTTCGAACGAGGCGTGGAAATCGGACAGGTGTTCCAGCTTGGCTTAAAGTATTCTAAGGCTTTGGGCTTAAGCGTTCTTAACGAAAATGGTAAGGCTGTGCCAGTTTGGATGGGTTGCTATGGTATTGGCGTTAGCCGCGTGATTGCATGCTTGGCAGAAACGCATCACGATGATGCTGGTCTTGCATGGCCTATGGCGATTGCTCCAGCTCAAGTTCACGTTGTTGCTACTGGCAAGGATCAAGTTGCTTTCGATGCTGCTGAGAAGGTTGTTGAAGAGCTTAGTAAGCAGGGAATCGAAGTAATCTTCGACGATCGTCCAAAGGTTTCTCCAGGCGTGAAGTTTAAGGATGCTGAGCTTGTTGGTGTGCCGCTGATCGCTGTAGCTGGCCGCGATACTGTGAACAATGGCACAATTGAAATCCGCGATCGAAACGGCTCAAACGTTGAGGCAGTCCCAGTGGATGATGCTGCTGCTCGAATTGTAGAGCGCGTTCGCGAACAGTTGTAATCGCAATAACTGTTAACAACGAATCAGCGATTAAACGATTAAACAATTAAACGACTAAGCAATATTGCCGTTGATGTAATGCTTCGCATATTATACGCATTATTTTCAGCGGCAATATTGTTATGAAAAGCAAAAAATTATCTGAATTGTTAAAATAAAATGTTCATAAGTTTTAATGTTTAATTCTATTAAAACTTTCTAAAAATCATTTACACCTCCTTCAATATCGTCATATTGGTTTTCTTCGACTTGTGAGCCGAAATCTATTGTTTCTTTTGCTGAAGATTCAGCATCATAATGGTATTCTTGGCTGTCGTTTTCTTGCGAAGAATCCATAGAATATGTATTAGCCATAGGGTTTTTCATAGCCAAGCTCAAATCTTGGTTGGAATAAGTATCTTGATTTGCCCGATTTTCCTGGTTTATTTGATTAGTGTGATATTTGCTATTGTTACTCTGATCGGTTCTTCCACGATTATAAGAGTATTTAGTAAAAGCACTGATTCCTCGATTCAGGTCGTGTCCAATTGCGGTTGCTTCTAATACAACTCGAGATCGGTCTTCTCCATCTTTGTGCCAGGATTCCGTGTTTAAATTTCCACACACGACTATCGCATCTCCCTTATGCACACTTTTTAGCACATTTGCAGCTAAAGACTTGTATGCTTTTACTGTCATCCAAGTTGTCGGTCTATCTTTCCACTGTCTTTCTTCGCTATGATAGTAAGACGTTGTGCTTCCTATTCTAAGTGAGCATGCGGGTGAGTTTTCGTTGCGACTAAAGTTCACAGGGTCACTCCCTACATAGCCGCTGATTGTTAGTGTTGCTTGTTGTTGTGCCATATTCTTAACCTTTCAAAAGTTTGGACTGCGACTAATTTAAATCTCAAAATTCATCGCGCAACACGTGTTGATTATTGTGATTTTCAATAAATTCGCCGCAGTAGAATCAACTATGAAGTATCAAAAATAGTTTTGCAAGATATTTTTATCAATGTGGTTAAAGCCTATGCTTTATGCACATCGTTTAAAAACTCTTGACAAAATATATAAAACTGAGTAGGCGAGTCTAAAATGCGAAAAATATATGTAGATTGATATACTTAGCGGAAGTAGTTTTTGTTTTTCATTAGCATTGGAAGGTGAAACTTGAATTTTTTGCCTACATGTTTGTGTTATTTGAATCAGGGATTACTGAAAAAGTAGTTATTAATCACGTGGAGAGAGGACTACATTTATGTGGCATAAGTCGCACGTATTTTCTGCAAAGAAATGTTTAGCTGCTGCGGCATCAGCCGTTGCTTGCGTAGCAATGATTGGATCTACTGCAGTATCTGCTAGTGCTTTGGTTATAGTGCAGAATCACAGTGTTGCTAATGTTAATACTAATTGGCAAGTTCAGAATCAGTCAGTTGCAAGATACATTTTAGGTGCAATTCGTGATGTGCGTTCAAAGTATTATGACGATGGCGTTACCCTTATGAACGGTATGCCTCTTGCGGATTATGTTGCTTCTAAAGGTCTTACAAAAGAGCAGTATATTAACGATATTCGCTACGATCGTGCTAATGAAGAGGATGCTTATCGTCGTGCAAATGAGACTGTTCAGCATGGAAAACTTGGTCATTTTGCTGCGGATGGTGTGAGCCTTCCAAACTACGATGGTCGTAAGGCTTGGGGCGAAAACATTGCTTGGGGTGAAAGCCCAGAAGAAGCTATGTCGGATTGGACTGCTGGAGAGGAATCTGCATTACACCAGTCTAATGGTGCTGCAACTACTGACAATGCTCATCTTTACCAGATTTTGAATCCAGAAAACATTTCCTTCGGATATGGCGAAATAGCAGGTACATCATACGGAAGAGTATCTGTTTTAACTCTTTCAACTCAGGTTGGAGACACTGACTACCCACAAGGCAAATTAGGCGTGGCTCCTCACCTTGATTTTGCTTGGATTATCCGTAATAACGATATTGCTGTTGGTGCAAATGCTTACACCGACAAGCAGCTTGAGTATCGTTGGCTTTCCTACAATTTGAATACTCAGCAGTGGGCTACTATTGCTGATTGGAGTACTGGAAACTGGGCTTCGTGGGTTACAAAGCCAGGTGACTATTGGCTGCATTGCGAAGCTCGTGATCCTTCTACCAAGGAAGTTGTTCTAGAAAAGACTATTGCTTTCCATTATGCTGTTCCAAGTCAGACTGTTGTTTCTGGAACTTATGCTGCATGGCAGGGTAATAATGTTCTTCTTGGTGCAACTACTAATAATCCTAATGGTTCTACCAAGATTAAGATTTATGATTACAATGCTAAGCAGTGGGTTGAAGGATTTGATGGTCCTTGGGCTTTGTGGAGCCCACGCCCAGGCATTTACTGGACTCATTTCGAAGCTTACGATGAGAACGGTAATTTGTCGGATGTTAAGACCTACGCTTTCGGCGTGTGAATCTGATTAGTGAATCTGATTAGTATCATTTAAAAAGCCTGCAAACGTTTTAAACGCTTGCAGGCTTTTGTTTACTTGTTTACTTTATTTGTGTTTTATTTGCGATTTACCAAATGTGTACGCGCTTAGCAGGGTCGAGCCACATCTCGTCGCCTTCTTTAACGTCGAAAGCATCGTAGAACAAGTCAACGTTGCGTGCAATGCCGTTAGTGCGGCATTCTGCAGGGGAGTGTGGGTCG
Source organism: Gardnerella sp. DNF00354 (assembly GCF_049262755.1). Classification (NCBI taxonomy): domain Bacteria; kingdom Bacillati; phylum Actinomycetota; class Actinomycetes; order Bifidobacteriales; family Bifidobacteriaceae; genus Gardnerella; species Gardnerella sp. DNF00354. The sequence continues at coordinate 1,356,446 of NZ_CP058402.1, read as the reverse complement.
ATTTGAAGGTATTGCTCCGCAATCTCGTTACGAGCCTTTGAACGCCACACAAGTGCGTAGCTTAAGAAGAATCGTTGCAAAGCAGTGAAACCATCAATCTTAGGAGCGTTCAGCAAAGTTTCGCGAATCGCATCGTCACTTCCGTCGATTTCTTGTCCCTTGCTCTTTTGCAAAGCAAAAGCGTACGCTTTAAGCGCAATAGTTACGCCGCTTAAATCGCCAATGTTTTCGCCGATTGTTAAAGCGCCATTTACGTGAGGCATTGCATCGCGCTCTTCTTTGCTCTTTAAGTGAGAGTATTTAACAATAAGCTGCGTTGGAGTAAAAGCATTGTATTGCTCAATAAGCGCTTTAGTGCGCTCAGTGAAGTTGGTTTTGTCTTCTTCTGTCCACCAATTGTTAAGCACGCCGTCGCCGTCGTATTCGCAACCTTGATCGTCAAAACCGTGGCCGATTTCGTGACCTATTACGGCACCAATAGCACCGTAGTTTGCTGCGTCTGGAGCACTAGGGCTAAAGAATGGCGGCTGCAAAATCGCAGCTGGGAACACGATTACGTTAAGCAGCGGATCGTAGTAAGCGTTTACAGTTTGCGGAGTCATCTGCCACTCTTCGCGATCCACAGGTTCTCCAGCTTTTGCAGTATACCTACCAAACACAAATCGAGAAACTTCGCGCATATTCTCAATTAAGCCAGCGTCTTCCTTAATATTTAGAGCAGAGTAGTCAATCCAATGATTAGTGTAACCAATATTTGGCTCAAACTTGCTAAGCTTTTCCAAAGCCTTTGCTTTAGTTTCCTCGCCAAGCCAGCTGCTGTGAGAAATCGACTCGCGGTAAGCGTTAATAAGATTGTCAACTAAGCCTTGCATATACTTTTTAGAAGACTCAGGGAAGTGCAAGCGCACGTATTCGCGGCCAACTTCCTCACCGCAAGCATCGTCAACAACTCCGATTGCGCGCTTCCAGCGGTCGCGCGGCTTGGTGGCGCCAGAAAGAACTTTGCCGTAGAAGTCAAATCGTGCTTGTGCAAAATCCTCGCTTAACATGCTTGCCCAGCATAAAATCACGTGCACGCGTGCCCAAATCTTTAGATCTTCTAAGTCGGCTTCTTGCCAAATCTTATTCAATCCTTCTATAAAGCTTGGCTCGTGAACTACTACTTTGCTAAAAGCTTTACGAAAATCTATTGGCTGATTCTTTGCTTCTTCGGAATCGTCGTAAGATTTTTGAGCAGCATCTAGGAAGGCGTCAAGATTTAACGCTTCAAGCGTTTTTGCCAAATCCGCATAATCGTAAGGATTATAAGTTTTTTGAGAATCGCGTGTTGCTACGTTATCCCAGTGGTTGCTTGCGATTTGTGTTTCCACCTTCAAGAAACGTTCCGATTGCTCTCTTGTAGTAGTGGCATCACCGTATCCAGCTAAGCGCAACAATGAAGCTACCATTTTTACGTATTCAGCGCGAATCGGAGCGTAATTATCTTCGCGATAGTATGCTTCGTCTGGCAAGCCCAATCCAGCCTGCTCAATGTGCATAATATTCGTCTTAGGGTCTTTAGGGTCTCCGCAGACGCCAAAAGCAAACATTGCATTAGGTCCGCCATATGGAGTAAGAGAAGCAATAGTGCGAACTAAGTCTTCTTTGCTGCTAGCTGCATCAACAGCGTCTAAATCGCTCTTAATTGGCGTAATTCCAGCTTTTTCAATAGATGCAGTATCTAAATAGTTGCGGTATAAGATTCGCGACTTTTTGGCTGGGCAATCTTCGCTTTCTAAAATATCTCGAATTTGCGTCTCTGCATCTTCTGCGAGCTTGTAGAAAGCACCATACATTGGTTTGTCTTCTGGAAGAGTGTAAGTGTCAATCCAAGGACCGTTTACGTAACGGAACAAATCGTCTTGTGGTCGAGTAACCGATGAGAAGGAAGCTGGGTCAAAATTTACAGCAGAAATTTCCTTCTGCGATTCCTTATTGTTATTAGCATTATTATTTTCATTGTTATTAGGCATGTGCCTAGATTACAAGTATTAAGCGACATCATTAGCTAGTATTTTCGCCATATTTTGCGCTATTTTCGTGCCTGCGAGTTAGTCTTAAATCATGATTGAACTTAAAACTCCATCCGAAATTGAAGCTATGAAGCCTGCAGGTCGCTTCGTTGGTAGTATTCTTAAAGACTTGAAAGCAATGACAAAAGTTGGCACAAATCTTCTTGAGATTGATGACTTTGTTCGTCAACGCATTATGAGCCGTAAAGGTGCATCTTCTTGCTATGTTGACTACGCTCCTGATTTTGGAACTGGTCCTTTTGCGCACTACATTTGCACTTCTGTAAACGATGCTGTTCTTCACGGAGTTCCTTTTGATTACAACCTTAAAGACGGCGATTTGTTGACTCTTGATTTGGCAATTAACGTTGATGGCTGGGTTGGAGATTCTGCTATTAGCTTTGTGGTTGGAAAGCATGCGGATCCTGAAGATTTGCGCTTAATTAAGTGCACTGAGGAAGCACTTGAGGCTGGAATTAACATGGCTCAGCCTGGAAACCGTCTTGGAGACATTTCTGCAGCTGTTGGATGCGTTGCTCATGAGTATGGTTACAGCGTAAATCTTGAGTTTGGCGGCCACGGAGTTGGTCATATTATGCATGGCGATCCACACGTTCCTAACGATGGTACTGCTCACCACGGTTATAAGCTTCGCCCAGGTCTTGTGATTGCAATTGAGCCATGGTTCCTAAAGACTACTGATGAAATTTACCAAGATCCAAAGGACGGCTGGACTCTTCGTTCTGCTGATGGTTCTCGCGGTGCACACACTGAGCATACGATTGCAATTACTGAGAATGGTCCAGAGATTTTGACCGTACGCTAAACTTCGAATAGTAAGTGCGTAAAACGAATAATATAAAATATAAAGAGGTACTTTAAGTAAATGGCGGAATTTGATTTTGCCCAAGCGTTAAATGATGTTGAAGCAAAGTATTCTTTGATTTCTAAGGCTTTAGACGTTAATTCGTTGAAGACTGCTATTGCAGATTTAGAAAAGCAGGCTTCGGAGCCTGGACTTTGGGATGATTCTGAGCACGCTCAGCAAGTTACGAGTAAGCTTTCGGCAGCTCAGTCTCAATTAAAGCGTTTACAAGCCGTTGAGCAACGCATTGAAGATACTAAGACTTTAATTGAACTTGGTCAGGAAGAAGAGGATGCTGATTCTATGAGCGAGGCTCAAGAGGAGCTTGGCTCTATTGCTCACGAGTTGGACGATATGGAAGTTCAAACTCTTCTTGACGGCGAATATGATGCTCGTGCAGCGGTGGTGACAATACGCTCTGGTGCGGGTGGTGTGGATGCTGCCGATTTTGCGCAAATGCTTCTTAGAATGTACTTGCGTTGGGCGGAACGAAACGGCTACAAAACTAAGATGATGGATACGTCTTACGCAGAAGAAGCTGGTATTAAATCCGCCACTTTCCAAGTTGATGCCCCATATGCGTATGGTCGTCTTTCCGTAGAAGGCGGCACTCACAGAATGGTTCGTATTTCTCCATTCGACAATCAAGGCAGGCGTCAAACTGGCTTTAGTGCCGTAGAAGTAATCCCACTTGTTGAAGCTACAGATCATATTGACATTCCAGATTCTGACATTCGTGTGGATACTTTCCAGGCGTCTGGTCCTGGCGGACAAGGCGTAAACACTACATATTCCGCTGTGCGCATCACGCATTTGCCAACTGGTTTGGTTGTTTCAATGCAAGATGAGCGCAGCCAGATTCAGAACCGAGCTGCTGCAATGGCGGTTTTGCAATCGCGTTTGCTTGTGTTAAAGCATGCCGAAGAAGCTGCTAAAAAGAAGGAGCTTGCTGGAGATATTAAGGCAAGTTGGGGAGACCAAATGCGCTCATACGTGCTTCACCCATACCAGATGGTGAAGGATTTGCGCACTGGCTACGAAACTTCGCAAACTCAGGCTGTTTTTGACGGTGATATTGACGGTTTTATTGAAGCTGGAATTCGTTGGCGTCACGAACAGAGAGTTGCAGCTAAAAAAGAGGCTGAGGAAAAGTCGCAAGCTTAGTCTGCATTAGATAAAATTCAAGATAAAAGTCAGAATAAAAATCAAAAATAAAATATAAAATAGTTAAAAACAAAATTAAAGTATATCGTTCAATAGTTCGTAAAGGAAACTGCAGAATATGTCTCTGATTTCACTAGAACATGTGTCGAAGATCTATCCTAAGGGTACGCGCCCTGCTTTGGACGATATTTCTTTAGACGTTAATCGTGGCGACTTCGTGTTTCTTGTTGGAGCGTCTGGATCTGGTAAAACAACTCTTCTAAGCTTGCTGCTGCGCGAAGAGGAGGCCACTAAGGGCGAGATTCACGTTGCTGGTAATGACTTGCGACGCTTAGTGAATCGTCAGGTTCCGCAGTATAGACGTACTCTCGGCTTTATTTTCCAGGATTATAAACTGTTGAATAATAAAACCGTGTATCAGAACGTGGCTTTTGCACTAGAGGTTATTGGCACGAGTCGTTCTACTATTAAGTCGCTTGTTCCGCGTGTGCTTGAAACGGTTGGCTTAACTGGTAAAGAAAATAATTATCCTCATGAGCTTTCGGGTGGTGAAGCTCAGCGTGTTGCCATTGCGCGCGCGTACGTGAATCATCCGCAAATTCTTCTCGCTGACGAGCCTACTGGTAATTTGGATCCGACCACTTCGCTTGGCATTATGGAAGTTTTGGACGCCATTAATCGTACGGGCACTACAATTGTTATGGCTACGCATAATGAGGAAATTGTTAACTCAATGCGCAAGCGAGTTGTGGAGCTTCATGCTGGAAAAATTGTGCGAGACGAGCGCGAAGGCTCTTATGATTCTGCGCTTTACTTCCCAGATGCAGATGTTGAGCAAAAGTCGAAAGCTCAGCAGGCAGTTGAAGGCGATTCAGGTGTTCGTACTGTGGCAGATTCTGGCTCTGATCACACTAGTTTTAACTCGTCTTCTGAAGATCCTAAAAATTACAGATTCATGTCTAAACGCGCAAAGCGTGCAGCTCAAGCAAAGCAGGCTATGGATGCTGTTGCGCAAACTTTGCAAAATGGTTCTGAAGATAATGAGGGCATTGCTCGACTTGCTCAATCTGTTCATTCAGGCAGAACGGGTAGATATGGTGAAGTTTTTCAGCCTTTAGAAACAACTATGACTTGGGGGCGTGGTCTTTCAATTCCACCAGCTCCTCCTGTACAAAAGTCGAATGATGCTGAAGATATGAAGAATTCAGATTTTGCAGATTCTAGCAACTCTTCGGATTCCGGCGATTCTTTGGATTTAAGTGAGAATCAAAAAGATAAGAATAATACAGAAAATATTGTCGAAAACGATATTGAAAATTCTGGCGAAAATTCTGGCGAAAATTCTGGCGAAAACGTCGGCAATACAAGCGAGAACTCAAGCGAAACTGGCGATTATACTGAATCTAAAGAATCCAATGAAAACAGTAAATCTGAAGCCAGTAAAAGCGAAAATCTTAAAAACGAAGGAGACGAGTAATGCGATTGCGGTTCATATTCTCAGAAACGTGGATTAGCTTGCGCAGAAACGTTTCTATGATTGTTTCGGTAATGCTCGTTACCTTCATATCGTTCTTGTTTATAGGCGCATCTGTTCTTATGCAAGCGCAAATCACAAAAGCCAAAGGCGATTGGTATGACAAGGTAGAAGTTGTAGCATGGCTTTGCCCAGACGGTACAAGTCAGTCAGCATCCTGTGCTTCTGGAAAAGCTCCTACTAAAGAAGAAATTGTAAAATTGGAGAACATTATTAACCAAGAGTTAGGTGATGATGTTTCGAATATCACTTATGTTAGTAGAAGCGAATTTTACAAGAATACTTTTCTTAAGCAATATCCTAATGGCTTATATCAGGGGCGTACTTTAACAGCTGCTGATATGCAAGATTCTTTGCGACTAAAGCTTACAAATCCAACCAAATATCAGGTTGTTTCAGAAGTTCTTTCTGGCAGAAATGGTGTTGAGGAAGTAGTAGACCAAAGACAAATTTTTGACCCAGTGTTTAGCGTTTTGAATCATGCCACGGCTGTGACAATTGTGCTTGCTGCAGTTATGGTTGTTGTTGCGATTATGCTAACCGGTACAACTATTCGCATGTCTGCAGCCTCTAGAAAACAAGAGACGGAGATTATGCGACTTGTGGGCGCGTCTAATTGGACAATTCGCATGCCATTTATTTTAGAAGGTGCTTTTGCGTCCCTTATGGGATCCCTACTATCTGGGTGCGCGCTAAGCGTTGTTGTTAAAGTGTTTATTACAGATTGGCTTGCACAAAACGTTCGTTGGATGCCATTTGTAAATCAAACAACTGTTTGGATGACAGTTCCAGTGCTGGTTCTTGGAGCCGTGCTACTTTCAATAGTCGCCTCCGCGGTTGCACTCAGAAGATATCTGCAAGCGTAAACATAAAAGAAAAATTTAAATTATCAATAAATTATGAACATTAATAAATCATAAATAAAAAATCATAAATAGAAAAATTTTATCGATAATAGAATTTTCAATGTATAATTCGCATTAGTTGTGTTTGAATTTTCTACTTGAAAGGGAAGTAAATATGGAAAGCAAGAAATGCCATGCAAAATATTGTAAGCGCACTGTCGCAAGCGCGATTGCAAGCAGCTTTCTTATGCTTTCTGCCGGTATTACCTTATATGCTTACCAGCCACTACGCGCTGATGCAGTTACCATGCAAGATTACAACAGGAAAGTTCAAAGTAATGCAGCTCTTAAAAAGCGTCTTGCTGGAGTAAATAAACAGCTTGCTGATAAGATCCTAGAGCTCAATGATTTAAACGAGCATCAAATCCCTAATCAAGTCCGTGCTGCTCAGCAAGCTCAGGAGCAAGCGCAACAAGCTATGAGCCTTGTTGAATCAACAAATCAGCGTTTGCAATCTGCACAAAAAGACAAACGCGATTTAGAAGAAAAAATCAAGCAGACTGGCGAAGATTTTGATGATGCAAAGGCTGCTGTAGCTCAACTTGCTCGCAAAAGTTTCCACGGCTCCAATGCCTCTAACGTAATGGCAATGGTGACTAATTCCACCACTACCGAGCAGTTTGTTGGAAAACTTCAGTCAGAGGCTGCTGTTGCACGTAGCGAAGCAAATGCTGCAAATGATGCTGCTGTGACTTTGAGTAATTCTATGAATAGACGTCAGCGCTTAGCTGCTATTGAAACAGAGATTCAAAAATTAAAAGCAAAAGCTGATTCTGAGGCGCAGAGTGCTCAGGCTGCGGCTAAGGCTGCCAGTGAAAAGCAGCGTTCTCTTCAGTCTTTAAGAGATCAGGGAACTATTCTAAGAAAGCAGTTAGAGAGTCAAAAGAATAGTCTTACTTCTCAAGATGCTCGCGAAGCTGCTGAAATAATTGCTTTGAAGTCACAGATTGACGCTCAAGCTAGGGCTTTAGCCGCTACGGCTGCAGCTCGCATGAATCCTAATAATGGTAATCGTCAACAACTTAGAGGCGGCGGCAGTTGGAATACTCCTTCCTTGCCTGCATTACCGCTTTCTAATGGTGCTGCAAACGGTATGAATTACGCGGTTCCTGGGAATTGTCCTGCCGGTTCTGGCAATTGCTATGGTCATAATACTGGTAACACAGCTGGAGGTTCTGCCTATCCAGCTCGTCAATGCACACTTTGGGCGTATTTGCGTAGATCACAGCTTGGTCTACCAGTAGGATCCTTTATGGGCAACGGTGCTGATTGGGCGAATTCTGGGCGTAGACTTGGGTATCTTGTAAATCGCACACCGCATGTTGGTGCTGTTATGGTATTCGCTAGAGGAGCTGCTGGATCAGATCCTACATATGGACATGTTGCTGTTGTTGAACGCGTTAATTCGGACGGTTCGGTACTGATTTCCGAAGGTGGCGTTGGATTTGCTACGTTCCCGTCTTATAGGACTATTCGTAATGCTGGCAATTATGAGTATGTTCACTATTAATTTTTAATTTTTATGATTCGATTTAGGTATGATTCGATTTAGGTTGGTGTAGTTTGGATAAAAAACCTGGTTCAGATGGTACTTTAACTGTTGCAAGAAATAAAAAAGCAAATCACGACTATGCGATTGAAGATTGCTATGAAGCAGGTATTGCTCTTACTGGCACAGAAGTTAAGTCTTTGCGCGAAGGCAGAGCTTCTTTAGCTGAAGCGTTTGTAAATATTGATAGACGTGGTGAGATTTGGCTAGAAGGCGCAAATATTCCAGAGTACTTAAATGGCACTTGGAATAATCATGCTCCTAAGCGCAAGCGCAAGTTGCTTCTTCATGCGATTCAAATTGCTAAACTTTCTAGGCAGATTGAAGCTAAAGGTTATACCATTGTGCCTTTGAGGATTTATTTTAAAGGCAGCTACGCTAAAGTTGAGATTGCTTTGGCGCGAGGCAAAAAAGAGTACGATAAGCGTCAAGCGTTGCGCGAAGAACAAGATAAGCGCGAAGCATTGCGCGTTATGCGATACAAGAATATGCAATCTAGGTGATTTGCTGTTGCGCGCTTTGAGCGTAGCGCGATTTTCCTATTTACTGTTGCGCGAGGTTTGATGTATTTCTCTCCTCGCAGGCGCGACGACCTACCTTCGCGCTTTAAGCGTAGCGCGCGAAGGTAATTCGGAGCGCTGAGCTTGCTTAAGGTTGAAAGCACGGTGTGCTTTCAACGCAAGCGAAGACGTGAGCGCGCTGTAACGCGCGAGCGGTTTTCTTTGTTTACTGTTGCGCGAGGGCTGGGTGATTCTTGTCTCACAACGCTCCGCCTATTACGTGTAATCTGTTGTTGCGGTTGTTCCGTTTTGGCTTTGATTTTGTTTTTTGTGTTGATGTTTGTTTGTAGTGGTTGATCATTTGGATTATTTGGTATCGGCTGCCGCTCTTATACTGTTCGACCAAGAATCACCCAGCCCTCTTACGTGCTTGAACAATTACGTGGTTTTTATCACTGAGATTCTCGATTTTTCTTCTTCATTCGATGAATCACCATCAAAGATGCTGAGGTTCATCTCATTCAGTGCGAAAAATCTCGAATCTCTACCCAGCTTGGTGTAATCGTACGTCTTTGTAGTAGGTCTATAAGCGACACGCCGTATATTATTCATTTTTGTGAATAATATACGGCTTTCGATTTTGTAATTCGCTATTTTTTGCTGATTTTTAGCATATTCATGTATGACAATTTATGAATATTCGGTTTTTGCATTTTAATAATCGCAATTTAGTAGCGATATAGTGTATAGTTATGCACATCACTGTAAATTATAAGTTATTAGTTGTTTAAGACTGAAATACTGAACAGGAGAAGAAAATGCTTAAGTCAAATAAGATTTTTAAGTCAATTAAGCCTATTGCAGCAATTGCAACTCTTGCATTGATTGGATGCACATGCGCATGCGGTCCAGCTGATTCTAAGGCAGCAGACCCAGATGTGGCACGCAGCTACGATGTAAGCAAAGTTCAAAAAGACGATGAGATTGCAAAGCTTGTTCCAGAAAGCGTTGCAAAAACTGGCGAATTAACAGTTGGTGTAAACGTTAGCTATGCTCCAGCAGAGTTCTTCGCTGCAGATGGCAAAACACCAGTCGGCTACGAAATCGACTTTTCTAAAGCTTTAGCAAAATTGATGGGCTTAAAAGCCAAGATTATGCACGCTCAATTCGATTCCATTATTCCAGCAATCGGAAGCAAATATAACGTTGGAATCTCGGGCTTTACTGTAAACGCTGAACGTATGAAGTCCGTTGATTTTGTAACGTACGCAAACGCTGGCTTATCTTTTGAAGTTCGTAAAGGAAACCCAACTAAAGTAGATCCAAAGAATCTTTGCGGCAAAAAAGTTACATTAGAAACTGGCACTGTTGGCGAGCCAATCATGGAAGAAGCTAAAAAGCAGTGCAAGGCAAATAACGATAAGCCACTAGAAATCATGAGCTTTAAGGAGCAGACAGACGCCACTACAGCATTGCTCTCTGGTCGCGCAGACGTTATGTATGCTGACACTCCTGTAGCTGGTTATGCTGCAATAAAGAACGATGGAAAGCTAGAGATTCTAGAAAGCAGTAACGACGCGGAGCCAATGGGTGCAGCTGTTAAGAAGGGCGATGCTAAGATGCTAAAGCTCATTAAGGCTGCAATCGATAAGCTTATGAAGAATGGCGTTTATAATGACATTCTAAAGAAGTGGGGTGTTGAAAACGTTGCTATTAAGGAAGCGCAAGTAAATCCAGAAGTCTGATCTTAAATTTGGCGTGCGTTTGTAGCTATTAGTATAGTGAAAACTGCACGCCTTATTTGTATTTAATCTATTTGTACATCGCAAGTGCGTTAATTACTAGTTAATAATCCGCTAGTTATTATTCACATATGTGACAATTTAAAATGTTAATGGAGAAAATATGTTTAACAATGCGAGTAAGAAGCTTTCGCAAAACTCTGATGGTGATAGAATTCTACCAGTCAAAAAACCTGGACCAATCATAGCTGGCATAATCGTAGCTATAATTGCGTGCTCGCTGCTTTATTCTATAGTTACAAATCCGCGTTTTGAGTGGAATGTTGTAGGCATATATCTAATAAGCGACAATGTTCTTACAGGCATTGCTTGGACGCTAATACTCACATTCTTGTCTATGATTATTGCAATCGTTCTTGCTATAGGATTAGCAATGATGCGTAAGTCTGTAAACCCTGTTCTTCGAGCCGTAAGCTGGTTCTTTATTTGGTTCTTTAGGGGTACTCCAGTTTATACGCAGCTAGTATTTTGGGGAATGTTTGCTGTACTTGTTCCTAAGTTGAGTATGGGCATTCCGTTTACATCCGTTGAGTTTTTCTCCATTGATTCCAACGTTGTTATGACTTCTTTAAACGCTGCAGTTATTGGATTGTCTCTTAATGAGGCTGCGTATTTGTCGGAGATTGTTCGTGCTGGTTTAGAAGCTGTGGATGCTGGTCAGGTTGAGGCGGCTCAAGCTCTTGGCATGGGCAGGTCTTTGACTATGCGCAGGGTTGTTTTGCCTCAGGCTATGCGTATTATCGTTCCACCTTTGGGCAATGAGACTATTGGTATGCTTAAAACTACGTCTTTGGTTTTAGCTGTGCCTTTTACCTTAGAACTTCAGTTTGCCACAAATGCTGTAGCAAATCGTATTTATAAGCCGATTCCGTTGCTTATAGTTGCTAGCATTTGGTATTTAATTATTACGTCTATTTTGATGGTTTTTCAAGTTATGTTAGAAAAACATTTTGGTAAAGGATTTGAAGCAAAAGACATTGTAAACAATGCTCAAATTAACTCTAATGCTGCAAAACGTGGGGATAATGCGATTAAAGCGAATAGTGACGCTGTAAAGGGTCGCAATAATGCAACAATGTTAGGTTTTAACGCATAAACATATAACGCATAAACCGCGTCAAAATTACAAATTTTATATAATCGTAATTAGATTTGAGGAAAAATGACTGATATTTTAACGGTTGATACACAAAACCAAAATGTTACTAAAAGTGATACTCCAGCAGTAGTCATAAAGGATTTACACAAGTCCTTCGGTAATCTTCAAGTCCTTAAGGGAGTTGACATGACTGTTAATCCAGGAAGTGTAACAGTTATACTCGGTCCTTCTGGAAGTGGAAAATCAACCCTATTGCGATTGATAAATCAACTAGAAAAAATTACGTCTGGTAAAATCACAATTTATGGCGAGCGCATTGGTGTAAAAACCGTTATACATAAAGGTAAAGAAGCATTGCAAGCGTTAAACGACAAAGAAATTGCAGAGCAACGCGCAAAGCTTGGAATGGTGTTCCAACGTTTTAATTTGTTCCCGCATATGACGGCTATTGAAAACGTTATGGAAGCGCCAGTTCATGTTTTACACATGGACAAAACCGCTGCACGCGATTTAGCAATTAAAGAACTTGAACGTGTTGGAATGGCAGACCGCGTAGACCATTATCCTTCTCAGCTTTCGGGTGGTCAGCAGCAGCGAGTTGCCATTGCGCGTGCGCTTGCGATGAAACCAGAAATAATGCTTTTTGACGAGCCTACGTCTGCATTAGACCCAGAACTAGTTGGGGAAGTGCTTAACGTTATGCGCGATTTAGCTAATGATGGAATGACAATGATTGTTGTAACTCACGAGATTGGCTTTGCACGAGAAGTTGCAGATCAAGTTGTGTTCATGGATGGCGGAAAAGTTGTTGAATGTGGTACTTCAGGAATCATAGATTGCCCACAAACAGAAAGATTTAAAGATTTTCTACATCACGTTTTATAAGTGTTTTGCAAGTATTTTGCAAGTGTTTTTCGCGTATTTTAATAAGATTTTTGCATATTTTCGACATGTGTAGAAACACGCACACTTTATAACGTACAATAGAAAATTATGTGTGGCATTGTAGGATATGCAGGTTTTGGCACAGTTTGCTCAAAGCCTCTAGAAGTTTGCTTAAATGGGTTAGAACGCTTAGAATATCGCGGATATGATTCATCTGGAGTAGCTCTTGCTGCTCCAGGAATGGATTCTATATGCGTACGCAAAAAAGCTGGTCGCTTAGCTGTTTTAAGAAAAGATATAGAAGCTAATCCAATGCCAGAAGCGAGTGTGGCAATAGGTCACACTCGATGGGCTACGAATGGCGCTCCTTGTGATTTAAATGCGCATCCGCATGTTAGTGCCGACGGAAAAATCGCACTTATTCACAACGGTATTATTGAAAACGCTATTAGTCTTAAAGAACAAATGCAAAAAGAAGGCATAGAGTTTTCATCTCAAACAGATACGGAAGTTGCAGCAAAAGCGCTTGGAAAAATCGCGAATCAAATAATTGAAGAAACTGGTAAGCCAGATCTTTTTGAAGCAATAAGACGAGTTGCGAAAATTCTTAAAGGAGCTTTTACTTTACTTGCTGTAGACGTTAGACAGCCTAATATTGTTGCTGCTGTTCGTCACGATTCGCCACTTGTAGTAGGTGTTTCAAATAACGAGTATTTTCTAGGCTCCGATGTTGCTGCTTTTGTTCAATACACAGATAAAGTGCTTGAAGTTGGTCAAGATCAAGCTGTTTTAATCGGAGATATAGAAGGAAACAAAAAAGCACAGCTTCGTCTTACTGATTTTGACGGCAACGAGATTAAAAACCCTAGTTACTTTACAGTAGACTGGGATGCTTCTGCAGTAGAAAAAGGCGGATGGGATTCCTTTATGGATAAGGAAATCCACGAAGATCCGCATGCCGTAGCTGATACTTTACGAGGACGATTCGACGCAAAAGGGAATATTATTCTTGACGAAGTTAGGATTAGTCAAGATATTTTGCGATCAATCGACAAGATAATAGTTGTGGCTTGTGGAACAGCAAGCTACGCTGGATTAGTTGCAAAATATGCGATTGAACATTGGGTGCGTGTGCCAGTAGAAGTGGAGTTGGCTCACGAATTTAGGTACAGAGACCCAATTTTAACGCATAGAACACTTGTTGTTGCAATATCTCAATCTGGCGAAACAATGGACACGTTAATGGCGTTAAGGCACGCGCGCGAGCAGGGTAGCCGCGTGCTTGCAATATGCAATACTCAAGGCTCGAGTATTCCGCGAGAATCGGATGCTGTACTTTACACTCATGCTGGCCCAGAAATCGCAGTTGCTTCTACAAAAGCATTTGTTGCGCAAATCGTGGCAGCATACATGCTTGGGCTTTATTTGGCTCAAGTCAAGGGAACAATGTACAGGGATGAGATTCAGCAAATCGTGTCCCAGCTTAAAGAAATGCCAGATAAAATCCAAAACGTTTTAGATACGCAAGCTGATTCGATTATGCAAGCCGCAAAGAAAACAATAGACGCAAAATCGTTCTTGTTCCTTGGCAGGCATGTTGGCTACCCAGTTGCTTTAGAAGGCGCATTAAAGCTAAAAGAGATTGCGTACACGTTTACAGAAGGTTTTGCGGCAGGAGAATTAAAGCATGGTCCTATAGCTCTAGTAGACAAAGGCGAGCCAGTTGTTGTGATTGTGCCATCTTCTAGAGGCAGAGACGTTTTACACGCTAAAGTAATCTCGGGAATTGAAGAAGTTAAGGCTCGCGGAGCGTTTACGATTGCGGTTGCAGAAGATGGTGATCCAGACGCTGAGCGTTACGCAGATATTGTTTTCTGGCGCCCTAAATGCCCAACGTTGTTAAGTCCTTTAGTAGATGTTGTAGCATTACAACTTTTTGCTATGAATATGGCAAAGCTTAAAGGCTATGACGTTGATAAGCCTAGGAATCTTGCAAAATCTGTAACTGTAGAATAGCAGTGAATATTATGTGTGCAAGAAGCCCGCAGAAAAGTCGCAAGCAGAATTTTGGTTGTTTTGTTATGCGTAATATAAATCGTAATATAAACCGCGTTTTTGTTCGTAATATAAAGCGCTTAATTTCTGCGATTACATGCGTTTTTATTGTTGCTTTTTGTGCATCATGCGGATCTGTTGATTCTAGAACAAAAATAACAGTATGGTCTTGGGAACCAAGCATGAAGCGGATTGCGGCAGATTTTGAGAAACGAAATCCAGATATTCGAGTTAGCGTTAAAGATACAAGCGGATACAACAATCTTAACAGCGCTATTCAAGACGGCTACGGTATGCCGGATGTCGCTCAGCTTGAATACCACGCTTTGCCACAATACGCGGTTAGCGGACAACTTTTGGATATTACAAATCGCGTTCAAGGAACTCAAACATTCTATACGCCAGGCACATGGTCTTCTGTTCAATTAGGAGGACGAGTTTATGGATTGCCAATGGATTCAGGTCCTTTAGCATGGTTTTATAATCAAGACGTATTCAACCAAGCAGGTGTGGATGTTACGCAAATTCACACCTGGAAGGATTATCTACATGCTGCAAGAAAATTAAAAAATATTGGCGTTTATATTGCTGCAGATTCTGGTGATGCTAGTTTTTATAACGCTATGATTTGGCTTGCAGGAGGAAGACCTTTTATAACTTCTCACGATGGTAAAACCGTTACAGTTCGCTTAAGTAAAGACAAAGGAACAAAAGACTTTACTAAATTTTGGCAGTCCATGATTGACGAAGATTTGGTTGATACAAGACTTGCAACTTGGACTCCAGCTTGGAAAAGTGCAGTCGGTTCTGGCAGTGTTGCATCTGTTTTTGCTGGAGCATGGATGACATCGCTTTTAATGCATGATATTCCAGGCGGAGCAGGGTTGTGGCGTGTAGCGAGAGTTCCGACTATGAATGGAAACAATGACAATGCGCAAATGGGAGGATCTGCTCTAAGCGTCCTTCAGTCTAGTCGCAAGCCTGAAGCCGCGATGCGTTTTGTGAATTTTGTATGCCATGATCAGACTGGTATTAAAGAAAGAGTTTTATCTGGAGCATTCCCAGCAGACGTTGTGACTCTTAGAGACAAATCGTTTCTAAACAAAACAATGGTTCGTGATTCTCGCGGAATCGATGTGCCATATTTCGGAGGACAACAATTCAACCGTATTTTTGCAGATGCAGCAAATCATGTAGATACAGGCTACAAATATTTGCCGTTTGAAGTATATTCTCGTAGCGATTTTCGTTTCACAGTCGGTTTGGCCTATGATTGGAACAGAAAATCAAGAGCACGTTTAACAGTGCAGTCGATGATTGATGCAGGCATTAAACAAGACGATGGTAAGGATTTTCAACTTCCCGACGACCCTGGTCCTAAAATTAGTCTTAAAGATGGTATTAATCTTTGGAAAAAAGACTTGAAAGAATACGGGTATAATCAGGGTTTTGTTGTGCGCTAGACTTATGCACTTTAGGTTTGTAATCCAAAGGAAAAGTCGCTAGCAGCCGATTGTTCGTCTATAAATCTCGTACATTCCTTTAAAAATCAAATTTGGATCGTAATAATCAATAGTTTCAACGTCTTTTTCAAAAAGTCGTCCCAAGCCGCCTGTAGCAACAACCTTAAAAGGCTCATTTATTTCTATTTTGAATTGCTCAATCGTGCGCTCAATTCCACCCAAGAAGCTGTAATACAATCCAGCTTGCATAGCAGGACGAGTTGATTTTGCAAGAACGGATTTAGGGCGCGAAATCTCAACTTCTGGAAGCTGAGCAGTATTATCCCATAGAGCTGCAGCCGCCGCACTAATTCCCGTGCAAATAAGTCCGCAAGTAATTGCTCCGCTTTTATCAACGTAGTTATAAGTGGTAGCTGTGCCAAAGTCTATAACTAATACGGGGCCGCCGTATTCGTAAAACGCGCCAACACAATCCGCTAAGCAGTCTGCTCCCAAAGAGCGTGGCTCGTCGATGCGAATATTTACGCCAGTTTTTACGCCAGGGCCTACAATCATAGGGTCGATTTGCAAAAACTTAACAATGCTTGCGCGGAACGAGTGCATAACTTTTGGGACAACCGAAGCAACAATAACATCTTCAACATCGTTTACGCTAAAACCGCTAAGATTTAAGAATTGCGTAATCATAATGCCGTATTCGTCAGAAGTGTGATTTGCTTTTGTAGTCATTCTATACGTGCCAACAATCTTGCCGTTCTCCAAGAATCCAAGCACAATATTCGTGTTTCCAATATCGACTGCTAAAAGCATATTCGCCTCCGTTGTGTTTGTGTGTTGCCAAACTTAAGTATGCGCATCTTTAGAGCAATACTACATTAATGCTAAGTCCGTTGCGGTCTTTTACAAGCTTTCCTTACTTGGTGTTGCGCGAGGGCTGGCTAATTCTTGTCTTACAACGCTCTGCCTCTTGTGTGTTGCTTGTTGTTGCGGTTGTTCCGATTTGTCTTTGATTTTGTTTTTTGGTTTAGGTTTGTTTGTAGTGGTGACTCATTGGATTATTTGGTATCGGCTGCCGCTCTTATACTGTTCGACCAAGAATCACCCAGCCCTCTTACATGCTTGAACAATTACGTATCACTTAAACACTGAGATTCTCGATTTTTCTCGCTCTCTCGGCGAGTCACCATCAAAGTGTAGCGGTGTAGAAGAGTAGGTGATAAAGTCGAAAACAATGGCAGCGAGGCTAGAAAGGAAATGTAAATGATAAATCGTCAAGCAATATTGCACCGACCACTTTCACAATATGCGTATTCTACGGCAGAATATTGTTTAACAATTCGCTTGCGTGCAGCAAAGAATAATCTTTGTTCATGCGTTTTGCATTACGGAAATCGCGTTGATTTGACTCCGTTAGATAAGTTCCGCACGTTGAAAATGGAAAAGATTGCAAGCGACGATTACTTTGACTACTATGAAGCAAACATAAGCAGCGATTTAGATAGAGTTTGTTATTACTTTGAGATGCAAGATGCGGATGAGCGCTTGTATTTGTACGCCGATACTATTGCGACTGATTTTCCAGAAGATCGTACAGAAGTCTACCAGTTCCCATTTATTCGCCGCGAGGAGATTAGCGACGTTCCTAATTGGCTTAAAGAGGCTGTTGTTTATAACATTTTCCCAGATAGTTTTGCAGATTCTAAACGTGGCATAAGTTGCGAGGCAAAAGATTATTTTGATGAAAAAACTGGTCAAACTTTACACACTCGTTTGGGTGGAACCATTAGAGGAATAATCGAAAATCTTGATTATATTGAGGATTTGGGCTTTAATTGCTTGTATTTAAATCCTATTTTTAAGGCTGCAGAATACCATCGTTACGATCTTCTTGACTATTACCATGTTTGCCCTAATTTAGGAACGGACGACGACGATTTTAGGGAGCTTGTTAGCGAGGTTCATAATCGCGGCATGCACATAATTATTGACGGCGTTTTTAATCATTCTAGTTGGTATTTCTTCGCGTTTGACGATGTTGTTAAAAATGGCGAAAATTCGAGATACAAGGATTGGTTCTATGGATTAAAGTTCCCTGTTAAGCGCCCCGAAGATGGTAAGCGCCCAAGCTACACGTGTTTTGCGTATGAGCGTAAAATGCCAAAGCTCAATACTTCTAATCCTGAAGTTCGCGACTATTTTATGGACGTTTGCCGCTATTGGCTTGAAGATTTTGATGTTGACGGTTGGCGTTTGGATGTTGCTAATGAGGTTGATAAAGACCTTTGGCGTGCCTTCCGCGCTATTGCTAAAAAGACTAAAAAAGATAGTGTGCTAATTGCGGAGATTTGGGAGAATTCTGAGCGTTGGCTGCAAGGAGACATGTTTGACTCCACTATGAACTACGAATTCCGCAAAGTTTGCCGCGATTTCTTTGCTTTTGGCAAGATTAATGCGCGCGAGTTTAATAGTCGATTTGTAGATATGCTTTTAAGATACCCATTCCCGATTGTTCAAGGTCAATTGAATTTGCTTGATAGCCATGACGTTAGTCGCTTTAGAAGCTTGTGTGCTCAAAGCTCTTCGGAAGCTTGCGACTTTTCTACGGCAGATAAGCGATTCCGCTTGGCTGAGCTTTGTTTGCTTACATCTGTTGGAGCTCCAAGCGTGTTCTATGGTGATGAGCTTGGCGTAGTTGGTTTTGAAGAGTGTGATTATCGAGCGCCTATGCCTTGGGCAAATCCTGTTAGCGATAATCGTGATTTGTTCCGCGAACTTATAAAATTGCGTAAAAATAACGATTGCTTTATTCATGGCAATTTTAGAGTTCTTGACTATGATGAGCGCGGAAAGTTTGTGTTTGCGCGAGAAACTGACTCTAAGTGTGTTGTAGTGGCTCTAAATGCGTTAAATGAATCTAATGATTCGTTTAGTGCTTTGCCTGATTGTAAGCCGATTATTAGCTACAATTATGATGCTCAAAATCAATCTCTTGGAGCTTTTGGATACGCGATTTTTGAAGTAAAATAGCGATTTATTAGCGATTTTGCTGGCGATTTAATCAATAAAAGTGGCACTTAATCAAGTTATTTAAGTGCCACTTTAATTTAAAAACGCAAGATATCTATAAGCTTAAGAAAAGCTGGTGTATTCTAGTGTCTTCATCAAGCTCTGGGTGGAAAGCTGTTCCGATTTGATTTCCTTGGCGAGCTGCAACAACGTTGCCATCTACTGTTGCAAGAGTTTCGGCATTAGGACCGATTTGCACAATATAAGGAGCGCGAATAAACGTCATCGGCACTTTGCCAAGATTTCCAAACTCAGATTCGTAGTGAAAGCTTCCAAGCTGGCGGCCGTAAGCGTTGCGCTTAACAGTAACGTCTAGCGTGCCAAATCCGCTAACTTCGTTACCTTCCACGTTTTTTGCAAGCAAAATCAAGCCTGCACAAGTGCCAAGAACTGGCATTCCGCTTGCAATCCTCTCACGCAAAGGCTCGAGCATATTTTGCTCTTTGAGAAGCTTCGATTGCACAGTGCTTTCGCCGCCCGGTAAAACAAGGCGGTCAAAAGACTGCTCCAAGTCGCGCGCTTGACGAAGCTCGATAACGTGTGCGCCTAATTTTTCAAGCATTAAGCGATGTTCAAGAAAAGCACCTTGAACAGCTAAGACAGCTACAGTATGCGAGCAATTATTTATATTGATAGGTGAGTTTGCCAAAATAATTCGCCTCAATTACTCGCCGCGATTTGCCATTAAAAGCTTGATTTCTTGCTCGTTAATACCAACCATTGCTTCGCCCAAATTCTCGGAAAGCTTAGCAATCATCTTAGCGTCTTTGTAATTAGTCACGGCCTTAACTATTGCAGCAGCGCGCTTTGCTGGGTCGCCAGACTTAAAGATGCCAGAGCCAACAAACACGCCTTCTGCACCAAGCTGCATCATTAAAGCAGCGTCTGCAGGGGTTGCAACACCGCCAGCTGCAAAGTTTACAACAGGAAGCTTGCCGTTTTGTGCAACGTACTTTACAAGATCGAAAGGCACGCGCAAAGTCTTAGCTTCCTCAAAAAGCTCATCTTCGCGCATGCTTGTAAGCTTGCGTATTGCGGAATTCATCATGCGCATGTGGCGCACAGCTTGAATAACATCTCCAGTTCCAGGCTCGCCCTTTGTGCGAATCATGGAAGCACCCTCGTTAATCCTGCGCAAAGCTTCTCCCAAATCTTTTGCACCGCAAACAAATGGAACTGCAAAATCGCGCTTGTTAATGTGGTAAACGTCGTCTGCTGGGCTAAGCACTTCGCTTTCGTCAATGTAATCAATCTCAATAGCCTCAAGCACCTGCGCTTCAACAAAGTGACCAATACGGCATTTTGCCATAACAGGAATAGACACAGCCTCTTGGATTCCGTGAATCATAGCTGGGTCGCTCATTCTAGAAACTCCGCCAGCCGCGCGAATATCGGCAGGAATACGCTCCAACGCCATTACAGCGCAAGCTCCAGAATCTTCAGCAATTCGCGCCTGCTCCGGAGTAGTAACATCCATAATCACGCCGCCCTTAAGCATTTGTGCAAGCTGGCGATTTAGAGCAGTGCGGTCTTGGCTGCCGTTATTTTGCGGATCCGAGGATTCGTTTACTGTTACCGTAGTATTCAAGTTCTCTGCCATTATTCCTCGCTTTTTACTAAACCTATTAAACGCATTTTTATGTTGTACATTGTTATACTACACATTTTCATGCATCTATTAAACGTATGTATTTTGTTAATATGCAAGCTAGCGTGATTCTAATCTTTTTAGGATTTTGCGCACGTTTGCAAGTTTACGTCTGTTGGCATTTAACCACATTCGTAGGATATATGGTAATAAAATAGGCTTAAAATATCTGAAAAATCATGCAAATATGCAATGTGTTGTTTAGACTCACCGCATCTTCGTTTGACTTGTGAATCGGATACGATTGTGTTTGCCGTTGACTTTATGGTTGCGAAAGTTGCAGCTAGATAAAGCGACGAGCTGTAAAACAGAATAAATATAAATTAAATATAAATAATGTATCTAATTACAATCCAGAAAGGTTTGTTGAATGGATAACAAAGAACCCAAAGATGGCGCGTACAATAACGACGCGACCGATAAATTCTATGGGCAAGAAAACGCAGAGCAATCGCAATTTAGTTCTAGTACAGATGCTTCGCTTAACGCTGCGTCTAAAAGGGGATATAAAACTAATAAGCGTGGTTTAGGAAAATTCTGGCTTGTTTCTGTAGCAATCGTAGTAATTGCAGTGGTTAGCGCTATTATTGCAACGTTTACAGGTCCACAAAAAAATTCTGCAAGTCAAACATCTTCTACACAAGTATCAAATAAAACTGTGTCAATCGGATTAAAACTTGCTCCTACAAATCTCGATATTCGCAATCAATCCGGCTCTTCCTTGGAACAGTTATTGATTGGAAACGTGTATGAAGGTCTTGTAGCTAGAAATACTAAAAATCAGGTTGTTCCATCCCTTGCAAAGAGTTGGGAAATAAGCAAAGATGGCTTAAAGTACACGTTCCACATGCGTAAGGGAGTCGTGTTTTCTAACAAGCACAGGCTTACTGCTAAAGATGCTGAGTGGTCTTTTAACGAGCTTGTTGCAAAGAAATATCGCGGATCAAACATGGTTGGAAAAGTTGAATCCGCTAAAGCTAAAGATGATTACACGTTTGAAATCAAGCTTAAAGAGCCAAACGCAAAGCTTTTGTGGGCGTTGTGCTCTAGAGCTGGCTTAGTCTTCGATAAGCTTGCGAATTATGATGCTAAAACTCAAGCTGTTGGATCTGGCCCGTATTTGGTAGAAAAGTTTGTGCCGAATGACCGTGTTGTGTTAAAGGCAAATCCGTGCTACAAGGGTATTAATAAGCCTAGAACATCAAAAGTTGTTGTTCGCTATTTTGTGGATGATATTGCTGCTGTAGATGCGCTTTCTTCTGGAGCTGTTCAAGCTTTGGCTCCTATTTCAGGTCAGCTTGCTAAGACTTTTAAAGCGGATACAAAGCGCTATGTTGTTAAAGCTGGAAACAGTACCGATAAATTTGTGCTTGCTATGAACATGAATGGTGAGCGGACTAAAGATAAGCGCGTGCGCCAAGCGATTCGATATGCTATTGACCATAAGCAGATTATTGCTTCACGCGGCGGTACGGATGCTTTGTTGGGTGGTCCAATTCCTTCTCTTGACCCAGGTTATGAGGATTTGACTAATATTTACACTCATGATGTTAAGCGCGCTAAGTCATTGATGAAGGAGGCTGGTTTCAGCGAATCAAATCCTTTGCATCTTTCGCTTACATACCCGAATATTTATGGAACGCAACTTGGTGACCAGTTGAGGTCTCAGCTAAAGAAGATTGGCATTGATCTGAAGGTAAACATTGTAGAATTTACTACTTGGCTTCACGACGTTTATAACAATAAAAACTACGATTTGTCTATGGTAGATCACAATGAAAGCCATGATTTTGGCCAGTGGGCAGATCCTAAATATTACTATGGCTACAACAATAAGCAGGTTCAGGATTTGTATGCTAAGGCAATGCTTTGCGCGAATACTAAGGAGTCTAATAAGCTTCTTGCTAAGGCTGCGAGAATTGTTAGCAAGGATGCTCCTGCAGATTGGTTGCTTAATTATAAGGTTGTTACAGCTAAGGTAAAGAATCTTGAAGGCATGCCTTTTGATATTAATCAAGTTCTTTTGCCGCTATACAACTTGCGACTTAGCTGATTTGCTCTAATTTTCCCGATTTTGTACGTAAAATAGGCAAAATCACGTACAAAAAGCGGAAATTCTCGGGAACATTAAACTAAGTAAGGGGTTTGTATGAAGCGCATGATTCTTCGACGCATCACGTTGTTTTTTGTAGCGCTGCTATTTATTTCTGCAATCGTATTTCTTGCTCTTAGAGTTTTACCTGGAGACGTTGCTCAAGTCATGGCTGGCTTAAACGCGCCAGATGGAAAAGTTGAGCAATTAAGACGCGATTTAGGATTAAACAAGCCCCTTTTTGTTCAATATTTAGAGTGGATTTTTGGCGTTTTTAGAGGCGACTTTGGTGTTTCAATGCTCACTGGTCGCTCCGTTGCATCCACTATTGCTATGCGTGCTAGTATAACTTTTCCACTTATTTTCCTTGGACTTTTAATTGCGCTCGCAATTGGTATTCCTCTTGGATGCTTGCAAGTTTTGCATTCTGGCAAGGCTTCGCAAGTAGTCGCAAGGTTTTGTGCTATTACAGCAGGATCTGTCCCAGCTCTTTGGGGTGGAATGATTTTAATCATGATTTTTGGCAAGGGTATTGGTTTGGTGGAGCTTTTCCCTACTCAAGGTTTTCCAACAGATGGTTGGCGTGATTTTGGTAGTGCGTTTTTGTCTTTGATTCTTCCAGCGCTAACAGTTGGCATTATTGTTGGATCTGGTTTTATGCGTTACACTGCAGCATCGTTAGAACAGATTTCTAATAGCGATATTGCTTTGCAAGCTATGGCTTGTGGAATGACTAAAAAGCAAATGATTTGGCGCGTTGGCTTGCGATTAGCGTTGCCGCAGCTTGTGTCTGTAATCGGCTTGACTTTTGCGCACATGATTATGGGCGTAATGGTTATTGAAAATCTGTTTTCGCTTCCTGGAATGGGTATGGGTCTTGTGCGCGATGTTGGTTTGCGAGATCTTATATCTGTTCAAGGCAATCTTTTTATGCTTTCTGCATTGTTCTTGCTTGTTGGGTTTGCGATTGACGTGTTGCATCGTTTGTTGGATTCAAGACTTAGCCAAGATTCAAGTGGGGAGTGATTCAAGCAATGATTAAGTTTTTAAGCCGAATTTGGCGCGGAATTATTGGAAAATTTGTTTGCATTATTTTGTGCTTGTGGATTTTTGTAGCTGCGCTTTCTTTTGTGTGGACGCCTTATTCTCTTCTAGAAACAAACGGATACCAGGTATGGCAAAAGCCTTCGCTAAAGCATTGGCTTGGCACAGATGGCACGGGTGCAGATATGCTTAGTTGGCTTATGGCTGGTTCTAGAGTAGAGATTTTGCTTGTTATTTCAACAATTGTGATTGCAAGCGTTGTTGGGTTTGTGATTTTAAGCTTTACGATTTGCCGCGTTCAAAAAATTCGTTCCGTAATCATTATGGCAGTAGACGCTTTAATTTCCATTCCAACGGTTTTGATTGCGCTTATGCTTGCTGTGCCTCTTGGAACGTCCGTTCTTGTAATCATGCTTGCATGCGGATTCGGCTACGGCTTAAATCTTGCGCGTATTTTACGTCCAAGTGCTGTTCTTGTTCTTAAGTCTGACTATGTTGATTGCGCGATTTCTAATGGCGCTAGCAGAAGTTACGTTTTGCTAAAGCATGTTCTTCCTAATATTTTGCCAATTGCTTCCGTTCAGCTTTCGCTTTCTGCAGGAACTGTTATTTTAGCGGAAAGCGGACTGACTTATCTAGGTGTTGGTGTTCCTTCGGGAGTGCCGAGTTGGGGTCGTGTTCTTTCTACTTCGGTTACTTTGATTCACGTTTATCCGCTTGCGGCTCTATGGCCTGGTCTTGTTGTTACTTTAACAGTTTTGGCTCTTAATCTTTTTGGCGATGTTTTAAGAAGTGTTACAAATCCAGCAAATAGGGAGTCTAAGAATGAGTCTTGATGTAAAAGGATTATCTCTTAGCATTGGATCTTCGCGCATTTTAAGTGATGTTTCACTTAACGTTAAAGATGGTGAGCGCGTTGGGTTAGTTGGATCTTCTGGCTCTGGTAAGTCAATGCTTTTAAGAGCTGCGATTGGCCTAGTTCCGTCTAATTGCAAAATTACGGGCTCTTGCCATGTTGGCAATGCCCAAATTGTTGGTGCTAACGATTCTGCGCTTGCGCGCATTCGTGGCAAGTATGTTGGCGTCGTTTTTCAGCAAGCGGATCGTGCTCTTAACCCTATTATGAGTGTTAGCGAGCAAATCGCGTTACCTCTTAGGCTTCATTACAATTTAGACGAAGACGATATTCAAAATCGCGTTAAAGTTATGCTTGAAAAAGTTGGTTTAGGCGCGAATATTTTGAATAAGCGTACTTTTGAGCTTTCGGGCGGGCAAATGCAGCGAGTTGGTATTGCTACAGCTCTTATAACTTGCCCTAAGTTGATTCTTGCGGATGAGCCAACTACTGCTCTTGATTCTGTTACGCAAAAAGATGTTGTAAATATGCTCACTTCTTTAGTTGATGATATGGGCGCTTCAATGCTTTTTGTTACTCACGATTTTTCGGTTCTTTCTCGCGCTGCTACTCGTTGCTATGTTTTGGATTCTGGGCGATTAGTCGATAGCGCGCGCGTTGGTGAATTGCTAGAAAATCCTAAGGTTCGCTCTACTAAACAGCTTGTTCTTGCTGCGCGAGCTTTAAGTCTTAGTAAAAATGATTTAAGTTTAGATAATAATGATCTAAGCCTTGACTGTAAAAGTGATTTAAATAAGAATAATTCTTCTAAAGATGATTGCATTTTTAAAGCTAAAAACATTCACGTTGTTTTAGGAAGTTCAAAGACTCGGGTTGAAGCATTAAAAGGCGTTGACTTTAATCTTAGAGTTGGCGAATCGTTAGCGCTAATTGGCGGATCTGGAAGTGGTAAAACAACTTTGATTCGCTCTTTACTTGGATTGCAAGAAATAAGCGAAGGAAGAATAGAGTATTGCGGCAAAGTTGTTGAAACTGTTAAAAACGCTAAAAAATTAAGTTTAAAAGATTCTGCTTACGTAAATATGAGAAGACAATGTTCGCTTGTATTTCAGCATCCTTTTGCAGCTTTAGACCCGCGTTGGACAGTTAGAAAAAGTGTTTCTGAGCCGCTTGAAATATGGCGTAAAAACATGAGTTCTGATTCAAATACTGTTGATTCAAATACTGTTGATTCACATGTTATTGATTCTAAAGTAGATGATGTTTTGAATTTAGTTGGATTAAATCCTAATGTTTTTAGCAAAAGATACCCTTGCGAGCTTTCGGGTGGGCAAGCTCAATGCGTTGCGATTGCGCGCGCGCTAATCAATAATCCTAGAGTTTTGGTTGCAGATGAGCCAATGAGCGCAATCGATGTTGCTGAGCGCACAAGAATCTTAGATGCTTTTAATGTGATTCGTGCGAATCGCCCTAATATGGCGTGCGTATTCGTTAGTCACGATCTTGGTATGATTCAGCATTTGGCGTCTAGTGTTGTTGTTCTAAAAGATGGCGTTGTTGTTGAATCTGGGAATGTAAGTCAAATTTTAACTAATCCAAAACATAGTTACACGCGTGAACTTATTGATGCTGCTACTTTGTAAGTCTGTATCTGTAAGTCTTGCAAGTTTGTAAGTAATAAGCTTTGTAAGTCAATAAAAAATATTTTTTAAATTCGCGTTTATGTGTGTTTGGCAAGAATAGCGTCTAATATTATTTAGTAATCGTTATTTACGCATATTTACGCATACATTTTGCGCGTGTATTACAAGTTAGGAAAGATAAAATGAGCGAAAATCAAAACAATAAGCCAACTCCTCGTCCAGAAAGCTTTGAACTTGATCACACTAAAGTTAAAGCTCCATATGTTCGCTATATTGACACTCAAAAAGGCCCGAATGGAGATGTTATTTCTAACTACGATATTCGCTTAACTCAGCCTAACCAAGAGGCTATTCCTACGGGCGCTTTGCATACGATTGAGCATACGATTGCTGTTCTTTTGCGTCAGCGCATTGAAGGCTACATTGATTGCTCTCCATTTGGTTGCCGCACAGGATTCCATCTTTTAACTTGGGGCACTCATAGCACGGAAGATGTTGCGCGCGCGTTGAAGGAATCGCTTGAATTTATTGCGTACAAAGCTACTTGGGAAGATGTTCCAGCTACAACTATTGAGTCTTGCGGAAACTACCGCGATCATAGTTTGTTTGGAGCGCGTCAATGGTGCAAAGATATTTTAGACAAGGGCATTAGCTCCGATCCTTTTGAGCGTAAGATTGTGTGACTTGTTGCGTTCGCTTGTGTAATACTGTAAAATCGCCATATTCTAAGCATAGGGGGGTGTATGTGTGAAATAAGATTGAGGAAAGCAACTCTTAGCGATCTAAAAGATATTGAAAATATTTATGAGAGAGCAAGAGTATTTATGGCAAATAATGGCAATCCTCATCAATGGGGAGATCGTTTTCCTCTAACATCTAGTGTTATAGAAGATATTCGTTTGAACCGTTTTAATCTTCTTGTAGACACGGACCCAGACTTTGGCAATGAGCGCATTTTGGCGCAATTTGCACTGTGCGAAGGGATTGATGAAGTCTACGCAAAGATTGACGGAGCGTGGCTAGATGACGTTTTGCCATACGTTACAATCCATCGACTTGCATCTTCGGGAGTCAAGCCAAAAATGGCAAGAGAGTGTTTAAAATGGGCTAAGCTCAACTACTCTAATGTTAGAATCGACACTCATCCCGACAACTTGATTATGCAAAAAGTTATTTTACGAGAAGGCTTTAGCAAGTGCGGTCTTGTTGTGATTCCAGATCGCGCGCATAGTGCAACTAGAATCGCGTATCAATGGTTGCGCTCGCATAATCATGTAATACGGTATTAGCGGTATTTGCTGTATTTGCAGTATTAAAATGTAAGTCAAAATTAGTTGCAGATATAGTAGACGAAAAATAAATATAAAAGTAAAAATTAAACATAAAGCTAAAAACTAAAAGTAAAGGCGTGAGATATGTGTAAAAATTCGAGTATACAAGCGATTTTGCAAGAAAACTATGCTCGCGCCTTAAGTACATACCCGGGGCAGGTAATCGTTGATTTAAAAGCGCTCAGGGATAATATGCGAACGCTGGTTGAGCGTGTTTCTAAAGATTTGCAGCCTGGGCAAAAGTCGCCAGCAGTTATGGGAGTTGTTAAAGCAGACGCTTATGGTCACGGGCTTATTCCTAGTGCGCTTGCAGCTCTAGCAGGAGGAGCAACTTGGCTTGGCACAGCTCAGCCTTATGAGGCTTTGCGACTTCGCGCGTGTGGAATTGATTCAAGCAGATGCCGTATTCTTACGTGGCTCACCAGCGCTCCAACGTCTCTTTTTGCTGATTTAATAAACGCGGATATTGATATTTCTGTTGGCTCGCTTGATTCAATTGATGCTGTTGCGCTCGCTGCTAAATCGGTTTGCACTACCGCGCGCGTACACGTTAAAGTAGATACAGGATTTGGCAGAAACGGTTTTACGCCTGCAGGCTTTAGTGATGCTTTAGAAAAACTTAGTGAATATTCTAGTCAGGGATTAATCGAAGTTATTGGGCAATGGAGTCACTTGGCTGTTGCTGATTGCCCAGACGTTCCAGAGTTTGTGGCGTCTACAGATAGGCAAATTGAGCAATTCCACGATTTTACTCGCAGAATGCGCGAAGCTGGGTTGGAGCCTAAAATCCGACATTTAGCTAATACGGCTGCAACTCTTAATAGACCAGAGATACGATTTGAGCTTGTTCGCCCAGGAATTGGATTGTACGGATACGAGCCAGACCCTGTTATGGGAGCGCCTCAAACTTACGACTTGCGTCCAGCTATGACTTTACAAGCGCAATTAGGAACAGTTAAATCTGTAGAAGCAGGTCACGGCATTTCGTACGGCCGCACGTATTTAACGCCAGACAATACAAGCACAGCAATCGTTCCACTCGGCTATGCGGATGGCATTTTGCGCGCCGCTAGCGGATACGATATGCAAGGATCTCGGCATGTTGATAAGCCTGGAGGACCAGTGCGCGTAGAAACTAATAACGGTGCTAGGATTTTGCATGTTTCGGGGCGCGTTTGCATGGATCAATTTATTGTTGATTTAAAAGGCAGTGCTAAAGAGCTTGGGGTTAAAGAAGGAGATACAGTCAGGCTTTTTGGGCCAGGCAGAGGTATTGAATATGCGGAGCCGACGGCAGACGATTGGGCGACGGCTGCAGGAACAATAAGCTACGAGATTATGACTGGGATTGGTCCTAGAGTTCCTCGATTGTATAAGAATGCTTACGAAGTTTTGCCTAAAAAAGACATAAAAATGTTGGACGAAAAAAGCTTAATCTAAATATTTTGTGATTTGTGATTTGCGGATTGCGATTAGTTGAAGAGGTTTTTAATGTGTAACGATGTGATTGCTTCCGATAACGAAGTTGTTGGCGAATACAGCTTGCACGATACTGAGAGATGGGCTAGCGAGCCTCACCACACGCGCGCTCGCACTCCGTTTGAACGAGACAGAGCCAGAATAATCCACTCTTCAGCGCTTAGAAGACTCGGCGCTAAAAGCCAAGTGCTTGTAGCAGGTTCCGACGATTTTGCTCGAACGCGCTTAACGCACACGTTGGAAGTTGCGCAAATTGGTCGCCAGATTGCTTCGATGCTTGGCGCGGATCCAGATGTTGTAGATTGCGCTTGCTTAGCTCATGACTTAGGTCATCCTCCTTTTGGTCACAATGGCGAGCGCGCGCTTGCTCAAATCGCCAGCAATATTGGTGGTTTTGAAGGAAATGCTCAAACTCTTAGACTTTTAACGCGTTTAGAGCCTAAAGTTTTTAGAGAAAATGGTGCTAGCGCAGGCGTAAATCTTACGCGTGCAAGCTTGGATGCTGCTGTTAAATATCCTTGGGGTTTTGATGAAGCAAAAGCGCACGATAAAGGCGAGCGTGACCTAAAATTCTGCGTTTACCCAGATGATAGGGAAGTTTTTGATTGGCTAAAAAGTGGCTCTCCTCGCGAATTAAAGCCTATGGAATGCCAGATTATGGATCTTTCCGATGATATTGCGTACAGTGTTCACGATATTGAAGACGCGATTGTGACTGGCGCTTTTAATACGGAGCTTGTTTGGGATTCAAGCGTTGCGGATCAAGTTGTTCAAGAAGCTCATAATTGGTATGGCAGCCAGTGGGATGCGGATAGTCTTTTGGCAGCTTTTAAGCGTTTGCGCGCTCTTAGCATGTTCCCTGATTCTTTTGACGGCTCTAGAAGGTCTCTCGCTCACTTAAAGAATATTACTAGTGCTTTAATTGGCAGGTTTGCAAGCTCAGTTGAGAGAGCAACTCGAGAAAAATATGGGAGCGGTGCTTTGATTCGCTACCGCGCAAATGTTGTTATTCCGCCAGAAACATCTTACGAGATAATCGTTCTTAAAAGCTTGGCTGTGCATTTTATAATCCAACCTAGAGAGCGCGAGTTTTATAAGCGTGAGCAAAAGATTCTAACAGATTTGGTTGAAGTTTTTATGAGCAAGTCTCCAAGAGCGCACGATGCTATGGAATCTGTGTTTATAAGTGATTGGAATACTTGCTCTAGCGAAGACGAGCGTTTAAGAGTTGCGATTGATCAAGTTGCAAGTCTTACAGATGGATCGGCTACAGCTCTTCATGCCGCTTTGTGTTAAATTTGCGCTTTTTTCGTAGAGTGTCTATAGCCTTCGGCTTGCGATAAGCTAGAGATTATGGCTGGAATGATTGTA
Organism: Gardnerella sp. DNF00354; assembly: GCF_049262755.1. Lineage (NCBI taxonomy): Bacteria > Bacillati > Actinomycetota > Actinomycetes > Bifidobacteriales > Bifidobacteriaceae > Gardnerella > Gardnerella sp. DNF00354. Next base: position 1,326,044 of record NZ_CP058402.1, on the reverse strand, counting down.
AAAGAAGACGTTGAGCGTGTGCGCGCTGCTGCAGATTTGTACGATATTGTATCTGCAACTGTTACGCTTAAGCCTTCTGGAACGGGTACTTTTGTGGGGCTTTGCCCGTTTCACGATGAAAAAAACGCCTAGTTTTAGCGTTCGTCCAAGCTTAGGTGTTTGGCATTGCTTTGGTTGCGGTGCTGGCGGAGATGTTTTTAAGTACGTTGAGCAAAAAGAAAACATTGATTTTCGCGAGGCAGTAGAACTGTTGGCAGATCGATACCACGTTGAAGTTCATTATGACCAATCGCAAGCTGGTAAAGATAGTGCTCACGCAGGTTCTAAGCGTGCTCGTCTTATAGAAGCAAATGAGGAAGCTCAGCGTTTTTTCGTGTCCCAAATCAACTCTAAAGAAGCAGCTCCAGCTCGTAGTTTGCTTGCTGGACGTAATTTTACTCAAGCGCAATGTGAACGTTTTGGTTGCGGATATGCGCCGAATAGTTGGGATACTCTAGTTAGATATTTGTCTAATAAGGGTTTTACTCGTCAAGAATTATTGGATGCAGGTTTAGCGCGCCAAGGTCAGCGCGGAATTTACGATTATTTTCGCGGCAGATTAACGTGGCCTATTCGCGATTCTACAGGCAGAACTTTGGGTTTTGGTGCTAGAAAGCTTTATGACGACGATTCTATTAGTGCAAAGTACATTAACACTCCAGATACTGTGTTGTATAGAAAAACGCAGGTTCTTTATGGAATTGATATTGCTAAGTCGAATATTGTTAAAAAGCGTCAAGTTGTGATTGTGGAAGGCTATACGGATGTTATGGCTTGCCATTTAGCTGGTGTAGATACTGCTGTTGCAACTTGTGGAACGGCTTTTGGTGCGGAGCATGCGAAGATTATTCGCCGTCTTATTGCAGACGATTCTTTGGGAGCGATTCAGCTTGTGGGGCCTGTAAAAGTAGAAGGTCAAAAAGTTAGTTCGCGTATTGTTTTTACTTTTGATGGAGACGCGGCAGGTCAGAAAGCTGCGTTACATGCTTTTGGCTTAGATTCAGCGTTTTTGACACAGACTTTTGTTGCTGTTGCAGATAACAACTTAGACCCTTGTGATTTGCGTATTCAAAGGGGAGATGAGGCTGTTCGCTCTTTGATTGCACGCGCTAATCCTCTTTACGATTTTGTAATCGACACTGTTATTCGTAAGTTTGACACGTCTTTTGCAACAGGGCAGATGGGTGCTGTTAAGGCGGTTGCTCCTCTTGTTGCGCAAATTCGAGACATGTCTTTGCTTGACTTGTACACTAGAAAAGCTGTTAGAAATATTGGTGTTGATTTAGACGTTATGCGTAGGGAAGTGGAGTCTAATAGAAGGCGATTGCATGTTATAGACGATGACGCTTATTCTAAAAGCTATTCTTCTATCGTTTCCGCGGATTCTCGCGTATTTGATCAGCGTTCTCAAAGCATGAATGAAGCTGCTATAAAAACAGCTATGCTTAGAAGCGCGTACAAAAATCAAAGTTACTACAAGGTTGACGATTCCGTGTTTATGTGCGAACAGCAATTTATGGCTGTTCTTATGCAATCTCCTTTAGCGTTTAACAGTCAGCTTTTTGCGCAGCTTACTTTGAATAATTTTATTACGCCAGTTTTTAGAACGCTTTTTCAGGCTTTTGTGGCAGCTGGGGGATTGCCTACTTCAAATGTAAGTCAAGGATTATGGCTTCATATTATAACTAAAGCTGCTGGCCCTATGTTAGAAGGCGTTATTAACGAGCTTTCTGTAATGCCTCTTCCATTGTCTTTAAGCAAGGGCTTAAGTAGCGCTTCTTCGCTTAACTCGTCGGCTGCTTACGACTATAGTGGCGAAAGTGCTAAAGGCGGACCATCTGATCTTTTGCGCGTTCCTAGTGAAGAAGAGCAAAAGTACGCAAACGAGTTGCTTATTAAGCTTTTAGACGTTGGTTTTATGCGAAAAATCGGAGCTTTTAAAGTTCGTATGAGTAAGCTTCCTGATGGTCAAGAAAAGCTTACTCTTTTAGGTCAAATCACTAAAATGGAAAGCGCTCGAAAAGACCTTCAGTCGCAAATTCTATAATGTGCATCAATATTGTATTTACGTCCTAATGCTGCTTACTTTACTTTTTAACGTTTCTCATTTTTATATTTTTATACGTATTTGTGAAATATTTGGAGTGTATGTGATGAAATAATCCACACTGCAGATTTAATTGCAATGTGGATTATTAAATTAATAAATTAACAATATTTTATTATTAATCAAGTTGCTCTCTGTATATAGCACTTGCTATAGAACACGTCGGATCTATAAATGGAATCAGAGTGGATTGGAAAGCATGATAAGCGTCTGATTTTCCTGGCCATACAGTATTTAAAACATTGTTTTTATCATCGAGTTGATGGAACCACGAACCGTTAGAATGATCAATGACTGAGTGGTCTAGATATTTGCAGAATTCTTTATACCAAGTAGCATATTGCTTATTTTTAGTGATTCTGTAAAGCGTTGATGATGTATTAATGGCTTCTGCTAGTGTCCAATGCATACGGTCGTGGACTATAGGCTTTCCATTCCAATCTGTTGTGTATACGATACCTGGTTGCCCATCGGCATTCCATCCATCTTTTAATGCTTGGTTAAACAAATTTTCTGCAGCGTTTAATGCTTCTCTTCGCTGTTTGCAATCTTCCTTATAGTAACTGTATGCCCATTGGAGTATTAATCTTGACCATTCGATTCCATGACCTGGTGTTGCACCGTATGGTTTAAATTGGTCATCTTTTTTGTCTTTATTATATTCTAAGTCTGCTTGCCATTGATCGTTGAAATGTTCTGGTATTCGCCAATTGTTGTTAGATGCCCAATTGATTACGTGGCTGATTATGCGCTTTGCGCGTTCTCTATATTTTTCATCTCCTGTGCTATCAGCTACTGCAAGAAATGCTTCTGTTGTATGCATGTTTGCATTAAGCCCGCGATAAGAATCAAGCTTATTGAAGCTTGTATCCCATGTGTCTACTGTTAAACCTATTTCATTATTCCAGAAGTACTTATCGAATACTTTTAATGCATCTTCTAATAGTTGTTTTGCTCGTTCATGTCCTGCTAGTAGTGCGCTTGATGCGGCTAGTATAACGAATGCGTGAGTGTAACAAATTTTGTCTTTTTCAGGTTCTTTGTTCCAACTTACTTGTGGATACCATCCTCCGTGTTCGTTGTCGTGTAAAGGACCTAATAGTCCGTCGAGTCCTCGTTCAACAAGTTGATTCGCTTCTTTGTATCCTAACATTTCTCCTATTGAGTAAACATGAGTCATTCGTGCTGTAATCCATGTTTGTACTCCGCGTGTTTTATCTAGTGTTCCGTCTGTGTTGAGCCATCCTGACCCTCCTATTGGTGCTGGGAAGTTTTTTGCGAAATCAAGTAATTGTTTTGTTTGTTCTGCCATGAATATTCTGTTGGCTTGTGTGTCAAACGTATATTTAGTTGTTTCAAAATCTTGCATTATTGTCCTTTCGTAGATTGTAATTTTAAAATTGAATCAACAGAGTCATGTGTTATGTTAGGGATGAATAATTGCCTATATTCATTTATGCTGTTTATATACTGTCTACAGATAATTATTCCAATTAGAAAATATCATCTTTAATATTTTCTGAAGTTTCTAACAGCTCATCACTATATATGGACAATTACTCTTTGCTGATTAAATATTATAATTTTGGTTAGCAAAATTCATAGCAGTTATGAATTTTTATTAATTACTGTCTTTTGTCATAAACTTTTACTGATTTAATATCGTATACTTGTTTTGTCTTTATATACAGAGATACATGATTTATTTATAAATGTATAGTTGTGTAAGAAAGAAGTGTAGGAACGATGTTTTTATTACCTGAGCAGCAATTAAATCGCTGCACAAGAGTTATGCAACAACGCTTATATCCGTATATAAATACTGTTCTATTGCACTGTAAAATTCGAGCGTATGAGATTGCTGGAGAACCTATTTCTTCTAACGAATTCTTTTCTAAGTTAAAAAGAAACGATATTGTGTTTCATTCATTCAATGTTCCAAGCGTTTGGGGAACAACTTGGGGCACAACGTGGTTTGAGATATCAGGGTCGATTGATCTTTCAAAGGTAAAGGGGTGCAAAGTTGAGCTAAATGTTGATTTAGGTTGGATTGAGAATCTTTTTCCTGGTTTTCAAGCTGAAGGATTAGTATATAATCCTGATGGAAGAGTTGTCAAAGCTGTAAACCCTTGTAATCATTGGGTTCCATTGATTGATGAACATAATAATCGTTCTATTAGTATTGATGAAAATGGTAATTTTACTTTATATTTGGAAGCGGCATCAAATCCATATGTTGAAGGACCTACTCCATTTTCTCCTACTGATTTAGGTGAGTGTGCGACTGGAAATACAGAATGCCAATATATGTTGAAATATGTTGACGTTACCGTTTTTAATCGTAATATTTTTGATTATTATATGGATCTTGAGACTGTAAGTTCTTTGATGCGAGAATTGAATGATGATAATCCGCGTTACTGGAAACTAGCTAAAGCTTTACAGCGCTCCTTAAATGCATATGATGAACATGATTCTTCTACTGTTCAAAATGCTCGTAATATGTTGACTAATGTATTAAGTCAGCCTGCGGCGGCAAGTTCTCTAAGGCATATTGCTGTTGGGCATGCTCATATTGATTCTGCTTGGCAATGGCCTGTGCGCGAGACGCACAGGAAAGTCGCACGCACAATATCTAACGTTTTAGCTCTTATGGATGAGGATCCTGATTTTACTTATTCTATGAGTTCTGCTCAACAATACGAGTGGCTGGGAAACGAGCATCCTGATTTGTTTGAGCGTATGAAAAATAGGATTAAGGAAGGACGTTTTATACCTGTTGGTGGTATGTGGGTTGAGTCCGATGCAATTATGCCATGTGGTGAATCTTTGATTCGCCAAATGACTTTTGGTAAGCGTTATTTTAAGGAGCATTTTGGTGTTGAGCCGCATGGCATTTGGCTTCCAGACAGTTTTGGCTATACTGGCGCATTGCCTCAACTTGCTCGCCGCGCTGGATTTGATTGGTTTTTAACTCAAAAGATTTCTTGGAATGATACCACTAAATTCCCACATCATTCATTCCTTTGGGAAGGAATAGACGGTTCTAGGATTTTAGCTCATTTTCCTCCATCTAATACTTATGCTTCATCTGTGAGCATGCATGAGTTAGTTTATTCTCAACGCAATTTTTTGGATAAAGATTTATCTGATCACGCAATATTGTTATACGGTTTTGGTGATGGCGGTGGAGGGCCTACTCGCGAAATGACTGCTCGTATTAGGCGTGATCGTAATTTAGAGGGTGCTCCTAGAGTTGATTTCGGCACTCCTGATGAGTTATTTGAAAAAATACGAAAAGATATTGTTGACGATTCAAATTGCAATACGCCAGTGTTTAAGGGTGAGCTTTATCTAGAGTTGCATAGAAAAACTCTTACTTCTCAGCAAGATATGAAGCGCTATTGCCGCATGGAGGAATCATTGTTGCGTGTGGCTGAATATCTTGTTGTTTTAGCTCGAGTGTATGCGCCAGAATATCGTTTCAATAAAGATGAGCTTACTAGAATTTGGAAGACTTTATTATTGAACCAGTTCCACGATATTCTTCCTGGTTCTGCTATTGCATGGGTTCATAGGCAAGCTAGAGAAGAATATGCTAGAGATATTTCTTGTTTACGTAAAATTATTTCAGATATTGCCAATGCGATTGTAAAAGCTAACAGCACGGTTAACGCGGTTAATGCGCGTGAAAATGTAAAGTTGTTGACTTATACAGGTAAAAATGAGGTCGCTTGGAATTTATATCAATGTAGTGAAAGCTGTAAAAATAATACAACAACTGTAAAACACAAAAATGATGGTGGAGTAATTCTTAATAATGGTGTTTTAAGTGTGACTATTGAACGCGATGGCACAGTATCTTCTGTTGAAGATATTAAATTTAATCGTGAGCTAATCCCATCTGGTTATCGCATGGCGCAATATGAGATATTAAAAGATGAGCCGTATCAGTGGGACGCATGGGATATTGAGCGAGATGCATTTATGAGGAATCGTAAGATTGATGATTCTTCAATTGTTGACGTTAAAGAGCTTTTATCGGGCGGTGTATCTGTTGAAATCTTGGCATGTAAAAAGGATGTTAAGATTCAAACAAGTATAATTTTAGAGCCATGTGTTAAACGACTTGATTTCCATGCGCAAGTTGATTGGAATGCTAAAGAGCAATTTCTAAAAGTAGATATGCCAACATCTGTATGTTCAGATAAGGCCCAGTATGAGTGCCAATATGGTTTAGTTGAAAGGCCAATAGTAAAAAATACTCGTAGTGATGATGCAAAGTTTGAATCATGCACACATAGGTTTGTTCGCATAGAAGATTCCTCGTATGCTGTTGCTGTTGCAAATTCGTCTACTTATGGCGCTGATACTGCTCCTATTGGCGATTATTCTTCATCTTATGGAACTATGCTCAGATTATCTTTGCTTTCTGCGCCTCTTTACCCCGATCCTAACACCGATCAAGGTAAGCATGAATTTACTTGGTCATTTATTGCTGATGCAAATATGGATTCAGTTATAAGTACAGCTGATTTTTTGAATTCGCCAATTATTGATATGCTACCAGAAGTCGATCCATTGTTTACGATTCGCAGAAACTCAGGTCTAATTGCATTAGATTGGGTTAAGCTGGCTGATGATTGTTCTGGAGATATAATCTTACGTATTCACGAGCCGTCTGGTGGATATGCAAATGGGCAAATAAAACTCAATAAAATCTTGCGTTATTCCTCAATTGAAGAGGTAGATCTTATGGAAATGCCAGTGCTGCATGGTATGCCTATAGCTTTGCACAATAATAATGACGCGTTAAATGTAGAATTACGTCCTTTCCAACTATGTTCATTGCGTATTCGCATTGCCTCTTAATGTTGATATTTTGTTTATATTTTGATGCTTTTGATTGCATATACCTTAATGATTATTGCGATTCGCAATATATTTAGCTAAAGCACGTATAGGATTATCTTTATGCATATAGTTAATTCCGAGCGCATTCATTATATGTACTATGATTGGTTGGTCAATATGCGCGCGTTTTATTATTTCTACATTCTGGAATGCAGATTCGATGCTCCCTTTGTATAGCACATTTCCGTTATCAAGTATGAGAGCATTTTGACAATTTTCGTATGCGAATTCCATGTCATGGGTGATAAATAATACTGTTACATTTATCGTATGTAAATAATTAAGTATTTTTACAAGTCGCATTTTTTGTGGTTTATCCAACCCACCAGTCACTTCATCCATAATAATAATATGTGGTTCTCTTAGTAGTGCAGATGCAATGTTAATAAATTTTCTTTCAGCGAATGACAAATTAAATGGGTTTGTATTTTCTTTATCGTTTAAACCAGTAAGATTCAGAACGCGACTGTAAAGATCATTGTTTATATTCTTTATCCCATATGTAATTTCTTTATGCACAGTGCTGTTAAAAATTTGATCATTTGGGTTTTGAAAAATATAACCAACGAGTGATGTAATATCGTGTTGCTTTAATGTCTTATATTGTTTTCCTTCAATAGTTATGTCTCCAGAAGTTGGCTGTAATAAATTGTCTATTATTTTGGCGAGAGTGCTTTTACCTGCTCCATTGCTACCTATTATTGCGCATAATTCACCACTTTCGAATTCTATGTTTACGTGTTTTAGTATTCTGCAGGATTTTTCTTGTTTATCATTATTTTTATTTTTTATTTTTTCATTTGAAGGATATTGAAAACTTACATCGTTCAATTTAATTGCGATGCTCATCGCATTTCTCCTTTAATAAAACTATTAATTCGCCTATATCTGTTATGTCAGGGGTTATTTGGATATCAAACTTACGTAACTTTTTCACAATTTTGACAACTTCTGGAATATCAATACAGTCAGAAGGGAAAGTTTCATCATAAAAAACATCATATTTATTTCCATAATGAGTGATAAAACCATTTTGAAGAACAATGATATTATCTGCATATTCCGCTAACAAATTTGTATCTTGTTCACTAATTATTACGGTATGTCCCTCGTCTTTGTATTTTTGTAGAAAATTATAAATATTTTTAGTTTCTTCTGGATCAAGTTGTGAAGTAGGTTCGTCAAGAATTAGTATTTCTGGATTATTAACTATAACGCACGCTATTGCAACGCGTTGAACCTGCCCTCCGGATAGGGTTAGTGGGTTTTGAAGCGCAAGTTGTTCTATGTTAAGTAATTGCATAACTTGTGTAACCAGACTCTCTATTTGTTGAATAGGGATACTGCGATTTTCTAAGCTGAATGCAATTTCTTCAAATACAGTTTTTTTGATATGACTTAACTGTGAAAAAGGATCGCTAAATACAAAGCCTACACTGTCACATTCATTAGATTTTAATAAATCAATCGTGTTGTTTAATAGTATTTTTCCAGAATATTTTCCCTTATAGAAATGAGGAATATATCCCTTAAGAGATAAGCATAGACTTGATTTACCTGAAGCGTTAGCTCCAATTACTCCATATATTTTCCCTAATTCTAGCTGTATTGTTATCTTGCTTAAAGCTGGTTTTGAAGTAAGTGGATAAGTGTATGAAAAATTGCAAATATTATATGATATAACCATAAATTACTCTTCCTAGAATAAGAAAAACTAGCGTAATTGTTCCTATTGTTAGTACTAATTTTTCGTGACCATTATGATTAACCTGTTTAATATATGTCTTTTTTTCTGAACTAAAAAAATTTCGCGAATCAAGCATCATTATGCGTTGCTCGATGTTTATTAGTGAAGTAATAAATGCTGGAAGCAAAATCGAAGTAAATGTGCCAATTCTACGTATTAAATTTCCATTAAAGTTTATTCCACGACTTTTTTGCGAGGTTATTATTGCTTTAATTTGCATTTGTAAATAATCAATCGTTTGGAAAGTAGAAAGTATTATGAAACATGTTTTATTGCTCATCCCAAGTTTGTTTAAAGATATTGTAATATCTTCTATATCAGTTATTTGGAAAAAACATATGACTATAGTTGATATATTTAAGGTATTCATTCCGAGCGTTATAGAATTAGACAATGCTGTATCTGTAATCTGCAAAAAATTAAGACTTAATATTGTATTTCCTTGTCTACAGAAAGCGACTTGAAATATCGCAACAAATAATGAGAACATGGCTATACTTGATACGAGCTTATATCCATTCTTTTTTATTCCACATAGAATCATCAGAACAAGTAGAGCAACAAAATAGGGGAACAATAAAAGTCGCAAATTGTATAATGTGAATGAAAAAGTATTTAATATAATATCTACTAATATTAAATATATGGTCAATATAAATTTTGTTGTCGGGTATAGCGTCGCAAGTATCTTGGTATTTTTTACTTGATTAATAGTATCGATATAATGCATGTACATAATTACTTTTATCTCTGTATTTATATAGTAAACTCGATTTAATTTTTACTATTCAGAATCTGAATTTTTTAAATAAAGTAAACCTAATGGGAAAAGAAGCAGTAATTTATTGGGCAAGCATTTTATAACGCTTAAGCATATGATGATTGTTAATACTCTATCAACCCATGTAAAGAATCCTTCAGTAGAGAATACAGAAATCCAGATATTCATTCCAGATGCAGTTATTAAAGCCGCTATAATAGATGATCCTCCGCCAGTGAACCCGCTAAATACTAGGACTACAATCGGTGCTGAAATAATAATGGATATTGTTGCCATGATTATTGAAGAAATAAAAATTTTCATATAATTTGAAAACATTTTATGTTTTGCTAGAATACCAGCGCATAAGGCTAGAGCAATATTGACCACTATAAATGGAAGCATGGTTGGCATAGTGATTGATGAAATTATTGAAGATAGCATTCCAGTTGTTATTCCTACAAGTGGCCCAAAAATCATGCATGCAAATAAAGTACCTATAGTATCAAGGAAAATAGGTAGTTTTAGCAGGCCTGCTATAGTTCCAGAAATATAATTAACAGCAACACATAATGGTATTGTGACAACTGCAACAGTAGTAAATTCTTCCTTGAATGATTTAATTATCTGTTTCATGCAATCACTTCCTATTTGATTACTACAAATATTATCTTTTTTACTATTTAATTATCAAATGACATTTGTCATTTGATAATTAAATAGTCATAGAAGAGTATCTTTTATGTAGCAAAGCAAAATGTTGGTCCGTTATAACCAATTTTCCTCTTATGCTTGTTATAAGATTCTCTTTTTTCATGGATTCTAGATACCTGTATAAAGTTCGTAAATTAATATTTAGTATTTTTGCTAAATCTTCGCGAGTATATGGGCATATATACGGTCTATGTTTGTTTGCTTGAGTATATAAATAATATCCAATAATGTCAATTGATTCAAGTAGTCTTTTCGTTGCTGCTTCTTGCATTGTTCTTCCCGCTGTTTTGGCGAATATTGATAATACGCAATAGCAAATTTTGCCATTTTCTTGAACAATTTCGCGAAATAGCGAAGATGGAATTCTAAATACCAAACTTTTTTCTTCTGCCATAACGAAAGCAGTATAATGCGGTTCATTGGTAACGAGTTCAAAAAGTCCCAGTATTTCTATTGGTTCAATATTTGAAATAACTCCATCGTTACGATTTAAACTTCCTCGAACTGTAGCTTTACCATCTAAAAAGATATATACATATTTTGCTGCACTATTCATATTTATGAGAACATCATTAGTGTGATATGTTCGTATGAATTGGTGAGGAATGAGTTGTTTTGCTTTCTCTATTTTTACAATCGTACTCATGCTATCCGTTGCATCTAGTATAAATGCAAGCGCCGTTGCTATACATTTGTTGTTCATGATTTACTTTTACTCCTTAAGAACAAAATTAGTCATGACAAGTGTCATTTTAAGCATTATAAAATCATGATATTTTTTAGGCAAGCCTCTAATGGTTTATAAATGTTAATTAAAAGAACTAGGAAAGTGTGAAATCATGAAGCGTAATGATGCGCTAAAAGCTTTTCTTTCATTTGCTATGTATTTCTTGGCAGGTTCGACATGTGTAATGATTGGCAGTACGTTGCCACAGTTAGTACAAACCTATGGACAGAAGATTGAACTTGTCGGTTTACTTGGATCAGCATATGCTCTTGGTAGAATTCTCACCGTTAACATAACAGGTGTTCTTGTAGAGAAAATTGGATCAGTAAAAGTTTTAGGAATTGGTACTTTTATTACTGGCATATTTATGTTTGGTATTCCTACAATTCCTAGTTTTGTTTCTGGTTTAATACTTGCGTTTGCGGGAGGCATTGCATTTGGCACGCAGGATGCTGCATGCCCAACATTGTTAAGTAGCATATTCAAAAAGAATTATGAAAGTTCATTGACTTTTGGACAAGGACTATTTGGTGTAGGAACTACAGTTTCACCATTTGTATTAGGTCTGTTCTTGAGTGGTAAATTATCTTATGCATGGTCATATTATGTGTTAGGTATTCTTTCATTTATTATCTGTGCGGTGTCTTTTATAGTCAAAGATACGTCTGAGATTAAAGATACAGAGAAAGAGGAAGAACATATCAGGCCACTATATGCTAAGAGTAAGATTCTTGCCTATGCTGGAATTGTTATTTCAGTTGCCGCATTCAGTGGAGTATCGACTGCTATAGGTATGTATACAACAAGTTTTGCAATAACAAAAGGAATAAGCGAATCAAATGCTGCATTTATGTTTACACTATTTAACTTAGGTTGTGTCCTTGGAGGTTTCCTTTTCACTTGGATTCTGAGATATGTAAAAGGTACCTTAGTGCTACTCATGAATTGTATCGGTTCCTTTATTGCTATTCTTGCCGCAATGCTTGTTAACACTGCCTTGAGTTACTATATTGGGCTTTTCGTTGCTGGTCTTTTCTTAGGCGTTTTATTTAGTGTTATTGTTGCAATTGCCTCTAGAATTATGTATAAGCGCGTGAGTATAGCATGCTCTATCGTTGCTACAGCAAGTGGCGTAGCTGATATGCTAACTCCTATAGTTGTTGGTGCTGTTATTTCGCAATTTGGAGTAGGGTTCTCATATACATTTGGGCTTATAATGCTGGCAATATGTATTGCTTCGGCTGCACTGCTAAAGATAGTTACATTTGAAAATACAGTTTCTATTAATTGATAGGGTGTTGAGAGTTTATGGAAAATAAAGAAATTTATTCTAAAAAGAAAATAATAATAGATACAGATTGTGGTTCGGATGATGCTATGGCAATTGCCATGGCTTTAAATGATCCTAGATATAAGATATTAATGTTTTCCACTGTATCAGGAAACGTATGCATGGAACAAGCGACTATTAATACGCTTACTACTATCGAGCATGCTGGTTCATATGAACCACCTGTATATAAAGGAAGTAGCAGCATGCTGTTGCGCGATTTGGTTTATGCTCATGAAACCCATGGCAGAGATGGAATGGGTGATATTGGCCTAGTGCCTCATCGCTTAAAAGAAAGTAATGGTAATGCTGTTTTGAAAATGATTGAAACTTTGAGAAACAGTGAGGATGGTGAAATAGACATTATTGCATTAGGGCCATTAACTAACATTGCTCTAGCTATTAAGGTTGATTATGAAGCGATGAAAAAAGTTGGTCGCATAGTAGTTATGGGATCTGCTGGTCTAGGTCGTGGAAATGTTTCTCCTGTAGCAGAATTCAATATTTGGCAAGATGCAGAAGCTGCAAAGATATTAGTTGATTCTGGTCTTAAAAATATTATGTTTGTTGGATGGGACGCATGCTTGGGAGAATGTATGCTGAATCCACAAGAAATTGCTAATATTCGCGAAAGTGGAGAACTTGGTAAGTTTGCCATTGATTGCAATAGGGAATTAATGGAAATGAATATTAGCCGTTTTGGGGATGCTTATCTCGATATGGCTGATCCATCTGCTGTTGCCGCTGCGCTATATCCTGAATGTGTAAGCGAATGCACAAAATATTATTGCCAAGTTGATGCAACTCCTGGACCAAGTTATGGTTCAGTTCTTGTTGACGCTAATTTCTTCTCTGGGAAGACTCCGAATGTTGAAATATGTAGTAAGCTTAATCCAGAAAAATATAAAAATTACATTTATCGTACTTTACATGTTGTAGATTAGCAAAATTTGTCTTTACCGACATGCTTTTCTATCTTGCAATAACATTTAAATACGACCGGGTTTGTTTATTGTTATTCATAAACTTTCTCGGTCGTATTTATATTTAATGCGTATATGTCCAATAAATATACTTTTCTCACAGCCCTAGTCTTTTTATATACCAATCCAATACTTCTCGTATCCTGTACAAGTCTGCCGTTTTACCTATTGATTCCCAACGATTTTGATATTGGGTGAACCATTCGTTCAAATTTGTTTTAAAAGATTTTGCTTCAGCTAGAGTAAATCTCTGGTTTAGTATGTACAACCCTAATTGGTTGAGCAGTTGTTGACCTTGAATGTTTAAAATGCTAGTGCTTATAAAATCTTTGTTTATATTTTCACAGTTTATATTTTCGCTGCAAGCATTTATATCGTAGATGCTCTTTGAGCATTCTGATAGAGTGCGATTATATTCTTTAGCATTTAATATTTGTGCTTCTCTTTCATTTAAGAATCGTCTTCTTGCTTGTTCTAGGGAAGTGTTTTTTGGATATCCTAATGAAAATAGTACATCCTCGTTTGCTATATTTTCGTTATTGTATTCAAGTTCTTTGAATTGCACAGCGTCAGACCAGCTGAATGCTTGTGCATGAGACGCTTGTTTAATAATGTTAAGTAAGTTTGAGTTTGTTCTGTTAGCAAATACATTACTTACCTTGTTTATTAAATCTTTTTTTGCAATATTATTAGATTTCCAAGCATATTCCGATGATATTATTACATACGGAAGTGAGAGTATGGGATCGTTTATATGTCCATAATCTCCCCAATCAGTTAGCAAAAATCCTAATACATGATTTTTGTGCCCATATTCACATGTTTTGGATATGTTACTTATAGCAGAGTCAAAATCTGGTATAAGCCTATTCCAAGATTGTGTGCCAGGGCATACGTATTGATCGCGATTCTGACTTTTTATTAGTTTTATATTGTTTTCATTCACGTTTGCCGAGTAATCCCAATTTGCAAAAATAACATTTTTTGGAATATCAGCTAATAACTCTGGGTGTTTTATTGCAATATCAGCATACATTATTGGCTGCAAACCTAATTCGTGTAATTTTTCACATAGCTTTTTAATATAGGACAAATAAAGATTTGCCACTCCTATTTTTTCAGCAACATTTTTACTTTCACCGCATCCAAGGTCAAAGGTCTCATCGGCGCCAATATTAAACTTATTAGATTTAAATAGTGATGCATAATCTTTAATCCTTTTAGATATAAACGGTATAGTGTTAGGATTAGTAGGATTTAGAGTATGATGCATCATTCTTTCAACAAAACTGAAGGGTCTTTCTGATTGTTCTGGGAATTCGCCAAGCTGTTTATATGAGTTACTTCTTAGTATTTCATACATGTGTCCAAAAGTTGCAAGTGTTGGAACGAGTTCTATTCCTCGTGCATAGCAGTATTCATCTAGATCGATAATCTCACTACAAGTTAATGGTGAATGTCCAATCCAGGATTCAATTGTGTCATCTAAATCGATAACATGTTCTACGTATAGTTGAAGTTGATTATATTTGTATAGACTTAACTGGTCTACTAAAGTTTTTAACCATGAAAGTTTTGGCACTCTTCCTCTTGAAACATCATAAGAATATGCTCTTACAGGTATTTCTGGAAAGTCTTGAATTTGTAATGATGGCAGTATTAAACCATATTGCATAATTAGTTGTCTTATAGTTTGTATTGCAAAGCATATACTCGCTATGCTCCCAGCTTCTATGCTTATAAGTGTTTGATTGGTCGAGATTTTAGATGAAATTTTATATTCTTGAATACGTAGATTTTTGTTAATAGCTGCCGATATAGCGCTTTTATATCCTTCTGAGTAGCTAATGCTCCAGTTGCAATTGTGATTGTTTTTCAAATCTTCACATAGCTGTTTTGCTGCTGTAGTTATTCTTAAGTCTGGTTTAATATTTATGAAACTAATATGACTTGATTGTGGAAGCGTAATAGTATCTTTTGCGTATATTGATATATTTTGTGGTGAAGGTATTATTTCGATATTTGAATTGTCGATTTTCATTTTGTGCTTCTTTGCTACTAGTTTTTACATTAATTTTTTGTTTATTGCTTCTTTGCTTTTTATATTTTAGAGATGCATGATTCTATTTTGAATTACTGATATACATTCTCCTATAAGAGTTATGTCATTGTTGCAAGTGCATCTTCTTACTGTGCAAGGATGTTTTGGACTGTATGGACCATATTCTTGTATTGCTTTTTCTGTAGAGCTTATAAATACCTTATTTACAATGTCGGATGGTCCATAAATTACCACGTCTGTTAGGTCTAAAAGATTAATTGTTGTTGTGAGAGCTTTTCCTAAATAATTACCTGCCTCCGCTAATATATCTTCTGGTTTTCTGTTTGATGTAAACATTTTTCTATGCAGTGTTTCCGCGGAAATATATGTTTCTAAACAACCTTTTTTGCCGCATGAACAATCTGGTCCTTGTGGATCTACTGTAATATGACCAATTTCTCCTGCAGAATTATTTATTCCAGTGATAATAGCATCGTTTATTAATATTGATGCGCCAACACCTAACGATAACTGTATAAATATTGTATTTGGTACGCCGTTGCCGAAGAATCTTTCGGCTAGTAATGCGCTATTCGTGTCATGATCAACGATAATTGGACAATTAAAATGCTTAATCAACTCTTCTTTAATGTTTATATTTTCCCACTGAAGATTCGATGAGCGAACTACTCTTCCTTCATCGTCTACGATTCCAGGTACAGCAATTCCTATTCCTAGTATGTGATTATTTGAATTATTTATTAGAGTTTTGCAAACTTCTATGATTTTTTCACAGTTCGCATCTGTGCTTTTATATAACGATATTTCCGATCTTTTTAATATATCTCCGCACAGATTAACAACAGCGCCTTGTATGAGACAAGGCTGTGAAAGATCTATAGTTATAATGTTCCAATAGTTTGCGTCTACTTCGAGTAGTGTACCTTTTTTACCTCTTTCTATTTTTGACTCTTGACCACTTTCTACTAATATGTGGTCTTCAAGCATTTCGTACACGACGGTTGAAATAGATGCTTTTGATAATTTTGTTTTTCTTACGAGCATAGCTCTAGAAAGTATTTGTTTTGGGAATAAATAGTTGAATATTAGCATTCTGTTATTTATTCTTGCGTCGGCAGGTATGGTTTTTTGAGACACTGTCATTAATTGATTAATCATTGGCTTCGCTATTGTTTTTATGCTCATGTCGTCGTTCCACTTTTAATGCCCATTGTTTTATACATGATATTCTATCAGATAAATATATAGTTTGGAATATATACTAAAACATGTTTTTGTAAAATATTTTCTAATTTTATTTTTTATATATGAAATATTAGGGCTATAGATTCCTTTATTTTTCAATGTTTTTATTAAATATATTAGATAGTCTTGCATTTTTATCTTTTAGTGCAATAATTGTACTTAATTGGTTTAATAGGGTTCAACTTCAAAGCAGAAGTATTTTTCTAAGGAGTTTATTATGACGCCCAGCACACCGTCGCATATAAGCATAGGGGTAGATGTAGGTGGAACAAAAGTATTATGTGCAGCTTTCAATGCTAATAATGAACTGATTGCGCATTCTCAAGTTTCTACCAAGCAAGGTGAAGTAGAGATCGTCGATGAAGTGTGCAAGCTTATTTCTGAAGTGATTAATCAAATTATCATAAAATATGGCAATGATACTAAATTCACTATAGGAATTGGTGTGCCTGGTTTAGTTAATCAACATACTGGGCAAGTATCTGAATCAGTAAATTTGGGATCTCATAGTATAGATTTTAAGACTGAAATACGTAAACGTTTTGGATTGAATTCTGTAATAGATAATGATGTTAATGCTGCAGCATTCGGTGCATATAATTATTATGGTTCTGATTCTAGTAGTTTAGTGTTTTTGAATTTAGGTACTGGAGTTTCTGCGGGAATTATCATTAATGGCTCTATTTTCCATGGCTCCACTGGTGTGGCTGGAGAAATAGGTCATATAATTGCTGATACGCAGGGTAGGGATTGCCCATGTGGGCAGCGTGGATGTGTAGAAACAATAATCTCTGGAACTGGTTTATCTAAACTTTGGCCAGCAAAGAATGAGTATCCTATTGCGTCTTTGCTGCGCAATGTTTCTGCTAAAAATAAAGAAGCTGAAAAAGTATGGAATAAGTTCATTTCTACCTTAGTTAGTGCACTACAGATTATTACAGTTACTTTTGATCCAGAGATTATTGTTATTGGTGGAGGAGTGAGTAAAACAGGAGCAATTTTATTAAAAGGCGTAAAAGAATATATTTGTAGACTTGAACAAAAATCGTCATTTTTGTCCTCACTAAAAATATCCGATCGTGTAGTGATTGCAAATCAAGAAGTGTTCTTTGGTGCGTTAGGAGCAGCTCTTATTGGCAGATGCTACGACGATAAAGCAAAGGAGGAAAATTAAATATTTAAACCGTTTTGTAAAAGTATTATAAAAATCTCCGCATTGCATTCATGCTTCAGAAAACTACCTTTAACTATCTTTAAATTGGCAGATGATAACTGAATTAATGCAAGTGCGGAGATTCTTCTTATGCAATTAGCACTCTAGTTGCCACAATCAACCTAGTTGCCAAAATCAATGTCTCCAAGCTTTTCAATAAGCTTCATGTTTTCGCTATAATCCACTGGGCAAGCTATAACGTCAACGCCGCTTTCTTGTTCCAAAGCTTCTTTAAGCATGTTGTATAAGTCTTCTGGCTTTTGTACAACATGGCCTCTAGCTCCAAAGCTTTCCGCCAACTTTGGAACATTTGGATTAGTAAAATCAACGTATTCGTGTTCTCCAGCGTGTAAGTCCATCTTCCACTTAATCAATCCGTAAGCGTTGTCTTCCCAAACTAGAACAACCATTCTAGAACCCACGCGAACAGCGGTTTCAATCTCTTGAACATTCATCATAAAGCTGCCGTCGCCCATAACAGCAAGAACAGGCTTTGTGTTGATTTTTCCACTATTATCTTTAATAAACGATGCTCCAACAGCTCCAGGCAAAGTCCAAGCCATTGTAGAAAGGCTGTTGTCTATAATGCAGGTATTTGGGTGCATTGTTGGGTAAAGCCTTGCCATCCACATTTTTAAAGCGCCCGTATCTACAAGAACCTTAGTTCCTTCTGGAACAGCGCGCCTAGTGTCGTATACAACACGCTGTGGTTTCATAGGAATGCTGCTATCGTTTTCAAATGAACGTAGCTCGTCTGTAATCATTTGACGAATCTTTGGGTGAGTTACATCAAAAGTAATGTTTCTATCCTTAAGAACATTTGTAAGAGTTTTAAGAGTCTGACCAATATCTGCCATAATGTTTAGGGCAGTAGGGTAGTGTGCGTCTGTGTCTTCAACAAATGTGTTTATGTGAATAATAGTCTTGTCAATATTTGGATTAATCTTCTTAGGGTCAAACTGTTGTATAGAGAATCCAACAGCAATAATCAAATCTGCTGTATCGAAAGCAAAATTCTCATAATCCCTATGCATGAATCCGACTACGCCAAGAGCATTAGGGTGATTATCTGGGAACACGCCTTTGCCTTCAAATGTTGTTGCAACTGGAACATTAAGCTGTTCTGCAAAAGCGCGTAGCTGATCTTGAGCGTGGCTTCGTGCAACTCCGTTTCCTGCAAGAATAATCGGCGTTTTTGCTTGGCTAATGATTTTAGCAGCTTCGTCAATAGTATCTGGAGCGGGAAGGATGTGCAGAGGTCTTGGAAGTGGAAGTGGCTTTGCGTTTTCTGGAACGCTCATTTCGCTAATGTCTTCTGGGATTACAAGGCAGGTTGCTCCTGGACGCTTTCTTTGAGCTATTGAGAAAGCTTTACGAACCATTTCTGGAGCAGTGCTTGGAGCTAACATCATCGAAGACCACTGAGTAATCGGTTGGAACAATGACACCAAATCAATGATTTGGTGAGATTCTTTATAAAGACGAGATACGTTTCCTTGAGCGCATATTGCAACAAGCGGGGTTGTGCTTGCGTTTGCCTGAGCTACTGGAAGAGTAAGATTTAATGCTCCAGGTCCAAGCGTTGCTAAGCACACGCCTGGCTTTCCAGTAATATGAGCATAAGTTGCGGCCATAAAACCTGCGCCTTGCTCGTGGCGAGTAAGCACAAAGCGTATATTTCCATTTCGTTCGATTGCTTCTAAAAGCGGAATATTTTCTTCGCCTGGGATTCCAAAAACAACTTCAACGCCTTCATTTACAAGGCATTCTACGATTAAGTCTGCTGTGTTTCTTTTATGATTGTTTTGTTTTGTTTTCTGCAATTCTTCGTTTGCCATAATTGCGCTTCTCGCTTTTGCTTTAAGTTGTTTCAGCCTTTAAGCTTAAACTTCAAGACTTCTTTTCCATTTATAATATAGTCTTCTACGACATGCGCCCATTTTGCGCGTGTCATAAAAATGGGCGGATTTTTGCCTATTTGCTTTGTGGCAAAATTAAAGCTCTTTTAAGACAATATGCCTTGTTATTTCAACGATTTTGTCGGGAATTTTTGCCCCTTTGGATTGGGTTTCTTATACAATTGAACGAGTTGTGTATTTTTGTCACGGAGGAACGATGAGGCGTTGGCTTCTGAATTTGGTCAAGTGTGAAACCATCCTTATTGTGGCCGCCGTTTTAGCTGTTATTTCTTGCTTTTTCGTTCCACCAGATGCGCAATATTTTAGCTACATTCACGTAAACACTATTTCTCAGCTTGTTTGCTTAATGATGGTTGTTTGCGGATTCCAGAGAATAGGTGTTTTTAGAAGCATTGGTGCAAATCTTCTTAGAAGAGTAAGAACTGAGCGCGGATTAGTTCTAGTTCTTATGTCTTTAACGTTTTTCTCAGCGATGCTTATAACTAACGATGTTGCGCTTGTAACTTTTGTTCCTTTTGCGATTTCTGTTTTGATGATGGCGAATGCAGAAAAGCATGCAATTCTTGTTGTGACTTTAATGACGATTGGTGCAAACGTTGGAAGTATGCTAACTCCTATTGGCAACGCGCACAATTTGTATCTTAAAGCGCTTACTGGAATGTCTACTGGCAACTTTCTTTCCATTATGGCTCCGTACACGCTTACTGCTGCGATTCTTATGATTGCGTTTGCGTTTGTGTTCTTTAGCTCTAGAAAAGTCGATCAATTTGAGGGCTTGCATGGAGATGACATTGAACAAAGTGTCTTGGCTCCGCACTCTAAATCACCTAAGCCAGATGAGATTCGCGTTATGGGTTACGGTGTTGGTTTTACTCAATGGCGAGTTATTGTTTATAGTCTTTTATTTGTTTTGTGCTTGTGTGGAGTAGCTGGCTGGATTCCAGACTGGATTATGGTTTTGGCAGTTGTTGTTGCCTTTATTATTTGCGATTCGCATGTGTTCCGCGCTCTAGACTGGGCTTTGCCTCTTACATTTATAATGTTCTTTATTTTTATTGGAAACATGCGTAGGGTCCCAGGATTTACCGAGATTGCACAAATGTGGGTTGGCTCTCATCCTATGGAAGTTTCGGTTGTTTCTAGTCAGATGATTAGTAACGTTCCAACTACTATCTTACTTTCAGGCTTCTGCGACCAGTGGAAGATGCTTATTATTGGTACTAATCTTGGCGGTATGGGAACGCTTATTGCGTCTATGGCATCTTTGATTTCATACAAGAGTATTACGCATAAGTATCCTCATAATAAGGGTCGCTATTTGCTTATGTACACAATTGTGAATCTTCTTTTCTTGGCTGTTTTGATTGGTTTAGCTTGGATTATTGAGTAGTGTTTTTCTGGCTTTTTGCGTGATTTTTGCATTGTGGGTGTGTCTTTTATTGTAATTATTGTGATTATTTTCACATATTTTTACGTTATTCTGCAATGAAATGCTAGTAAATTTCAGATTATTTGCGATTTTGTTGTATTATTTTCTATTAAATCGCAATTATGCTTAATAATTTTCATTTTATTTAAAATATATACGAAAATCATCAAAAATTGAATATAACATTATAACAAATTTATGTCTTGGCTTATCCGTTATTATGGCTTCTTGCACTAAGTTAAGTTTGGGCAAAAGACTTTTGGCATTAATTACATTTTCTCTCTTGTAATTTTGTAAATTATGCATGCCAAAATCAGCTCACATACTAATAAAAATATATAAGGAGAGACTATGAACGGTGTTCTGTCTATACTGCTAGATGTTTTTAGACAACCATCTGTAATAGTTGCAATGATTTCTCTAATTGGTCTTGCAGTACAAGGCAAAAAGATTTCCGACATAGTACAAGGCTCTATTCGTACAATGATTGGTTTCTTAGTATTGGCAGCCGGATCTGGAGTAGTCACTGAAGCACTAAATCCTTTTGGGAGCATGTTCCAATATGCGTTCCATGTTCAAGGCGTAGTACCAAATAATGAAGCTATAATCGGTACAGTTCTTATGAAGTATGGATCAGAAGCAGCATTAATCTTCTTCTTTGGAATGATTGTTAACATTGTTTTATCAATAACATCTAGATTTAAGTTCATTTACTTAACTGGTCACGTTGCATTCTATATGGCAAGTATGCTCGCAGTAATCTTCAATGTCGCAGGTTTTAATACTCTAACCGTTATTATTCTCGGATCATTCGCGCAAGGTTTACTTATTACGATTTCTCCAGCATTGGTTCAGTCATTTATGCGCACTGCTTCCGGCAAAGATGATGTTGCACTTGGACACCCTACTAGTAGTGGAGTTCTTATTGGAACTTTGATTGCAAAACTTACAGCTTCTAAAAAGCATCCGTCTAAGTCTACTGAAGATATTAAGTTCCCAGCTGCTCTTGGATTCTTAAAAGATACGACTGTTCTCATTGCACTTTCAATGGCAATTATCTACGCTGTTGTAGCACTTTTTGCGGGGCCGCAATATATTGAATCGCATTTATCTAATGGGCAAAACTTTATTGTGTTTGTTATTCTTAAGGCTGCAATGTTCTCTGCAGGCGTTTTCATTATTCTTGCAGGCGTACAGGTTGTTTTAGATGAGATTGTTCCAGCATTTAAAGGAATATCCGAAAAACTCGTTAAAAACGCTAAACCAGCATTGGATGCTCCTATGACTTTTGGTTTTGCTCCAAATGCTGTTCTTATTGGATTCTTGGCAAGCTTTGCTGGCGGAATCGTTGGAATGGTTATTATGGCTTTGGCTGGCACAACAGTTGTTATTCCAGGAATTGTTGCCCACTTTATGGCTGGTGGTGTTACTGGCGTATTTAGCAACGGTCAAGCTGGTAGAAGAGGCTGCGTTGTAGGCGGTTTTGTTAATGGTATTGTTATTACATTCTTGCCGTTACTTCTTTTGCCTGTTTTGGGTAACCTTGGTTCTGCAAACTCCACTTATTCAGATGCTGATTTTGGTGTAACTGGAGTTTTTCTTGGTTACACGAATGTTGCAGGAGGCAAAATCGTAAGTATTATTGCAGTTGTGATATCTTATGTTCTTTTCTATGCGTCTTCAATATTGTTGACTCGCAGAGAAAATAGTAAAGTCAAATATGCAATTGAAAACTAATACAATTGTGAAGAGTTATCGTAGAAATTAAACTCAAATCACAATTAAAAAATAGAATCGATAAGTCTAAAAGGTTATAATCTTGAATTTGCGATTAAATAGCAACTTTAATCAATAATTTAAGATTGTAGCCTTTTGTAGTATAGGCGCGCCTTAATCGTATATTGGCATAATATACTGATACTATGTAACTGTTGTGTGTTTTGAAAGCAAATTTGTAAAAATTTTCTTAAAAGCTTCATTTTTTAAGATTTTTTTTTTAATAGCTTTTAAAAGAAAATTACTATTTGGAGAGTGGATTGTGACCGAAGGTGTACCTAAATATATTGCCGTGCGAGACAATCTTAGGAAACGCATTGACTTAATGGAGCCAGACGAACAACTTCCTCCAGAAGTAGAATTGTGTAAGCAATACAACGTTAGCCGAATTACTCTTAGACATGCAGTTGATAATCTGATATTGGAAGGTCTGCTTGTAAGAATACAAGGCAAAGGAACTTTTAGAGCAAGAGATGTTATTCACAGTGTTAACCGTGAAGTTATATCAGACCAGGTTCAAGGCTTTTACCAGAATTATTCTGAAAGCAAAAAACATATACGAATCAAAGTTATCCAAAACGATGTAGTTAAAGATGAATCTGCTGCTCATAAGCTTGGTCTACATGAGTCAATTGATCTGATTTGTGTTAAACGATTAAAGTATGTTGATGATGTTTTGTCTAATTACAGTGTAGTTTATCTTGAAGCTTCAAGATTTCCAAAAGTTTTGACTCATGATTTTACGAAAAAATCTTTAGCAGAGTTCCTAGAAAGCGATTACGCTGTAAAGCTTTGTGAAAATGATTTGTCTGTTCATATTGAACAACTATGTGGAACCATGGCAAAAGTTTTACAGGTTGAAGATAAAACTCCAGCTCTCGCAGTTGAATCCATTGTTAAGGACTCTTTTGGTTCAATAATAGCCTTTGGTGCTGCTGCTTATACACCAAAGTATGGAGATATTCAATTCAAAATGCATATTAGCGTTTGATATTACTTTATTTATTTTTGAACTATTCTTGTTTTTATATATAAAAATGGTCTAGTATACAGAAAATCTCCGTTACCAAATGTACACAAATGATAACGGAGATTTTTCAAACTCTAATTAAGATCGCAATCTAATGCGACTATTTTAAAGAGCGTTGATTGCCAAAGCAAGACCAGACTTACGGTTTGCAGCCTGATTCTTATGAATCACACCACGACCTGCAGCCTTGTCAAGCTTCTTAGCAGCCACTGCGAATGCAGCTTCAGCTGCAGCCTTATCACCAGCAGCGATGGCTTCACGAGTAGCGCGGATAGTAGTCTTCAAAGCAGACTTCACTGCCACGTTACGCTTGTGTGCCTTCTCATTGGTGAGCACGCGCTTTTTCTGCGACTTAATGTTTGCCACTATTACTCCAAACGACGTTTGCTATATCAAGGACATACAAAGGGTAAGCATAGCATGATTCTTGGATAAAACCACTAATTTTCACGAATATTAATCACCATAATGCTTACTGCATGGATTAAATGTAATTAAGTGCATAACTTGCTGTTCTTATCTTCTTGGACTAGGGTAGTCAAGTTGCTACCATTAATGAGTTACAGTGCTTGATGCACATTATACTATATATTCATTGTGTCTTAAAAGGAGATATTTGCTTTGATTACACCGCATAACCAGCCAGGATTTACGGATCAATCGTTGATACGCAATTTCTGCATTATTGCGCATATAGATCATGGCAAGTCTACTGTAGCGGATCGCATTTTGCAGCTTTCTGGGATTGTGCCAGAACGTGAGATGCGAGATCGTTTCTTGGATCGCATGGATATTGAGCAAGAGCGCGGAATCACTATTAAATCGCAGGCTGTTCGCGTGCCGTGGACTTTTGACGGTAAAGAGTACTCGCTTGGCATGATTGATACTCCTGGTCACGTTGATTTTACTTACGAAGTTTCGCGTGCGCTTGCAGCATGCGAGGGTGCGGTTTTGCTTGTGGATGCCACTCAAGGTATTGAAGCGCAGACGCTTTCTAACCTTTATATGGCAATCGAACACGATTTAACGATTATTCCTGTATTAAACAAAATCGATTTGCCTAGTGCGGAGCCAGACAAGCATGCTGAAGAAATAGCTGGATTAATTGGTTGCAAACCTAACGAAGTTTTACGTGTTTCTGGAAAAACTGGCGAAGGTGTAAAAGATCTTCTCGACCAAATCGTGTTGGAAGTGCCAGCTCCTAGTGGAAATCCTAATGGTGCTGCTCGTGCGCTTATTTTTGACTCAGTCTACGATTCGTATCGCGGAATCGTCACATATATTCGTATGGTTGATGGCGAGCTTAAATCGCGTGAAAAATTGCATATGATGGGTATTGGCATGACGCATGATCCTATTGAAATCGGCGTTATTAGCCCAGATATGACTCCAACAAAGGCGCTTGGAGCGGGAGAAGTCGGCTACGTAATTACGGGTGCAAAAGACGTTAGCCAGTCTAAAGTTGGCGACACTATTACTAGCGCCGTAAATCCTGCATCCGAGCCTTTGGAAGGCTACAGAGACCCTAAGCCTATGGTTTACGCTGGCTTATTCCCAATCGATAACGCGCAATTCCCAGAGCTAAGAGATGCTCTCGATAAGCTAAAACTTAACGATGCTGCTCTTATTTACGAGCCAGAAACGTCGGTTGCGTTGGGATTTGGTTTCCGTTGCGGATTCTTAGGCTTGTTGCACATGGAGATTGTTTCCGAGCGCTTAAGTCGAGAATTTGGATTAGATCTTATTTCAACTGCTCCAAACGTAACTTACGATGTTACTAGCGAAGACGGCACCGAGCATCATGTGACTAATCCTAGCGAGTTCCCAGAAGGCAAAATCAAGCGCATTATTGAGCCAATGGTTGCTGCCGATATTATTGCGCCTAAAGATTTTATTGGCGCGATTATGGACTTGTGCCAAGATCATCGCGGAGAAATGGGCACAATGGAATACATTAGTGCCGATCGCGTGGAAATGCACTACAGAATTCCTCTTGCGGAAATTGTTTTTGACTTCTTCGATCAGCTTAAAAGCCGCACAAAAGGCTACGCTTCTCTTGACTACCACGAAGATGGCGAGCAAGCTGCAGATCTTGTTAAGGTAGATATTCTTATTCAGGGAGATAAGGTTGACGCTTTTAGCGCGATTGTTCACCGAGATAAGGCTTATTCTTACGGCGTTATGATGACGAAGAAGCTTCGCGGACTTATTCCTCGCCAACAGTTTGAAATTCCAATTCAGGCTGCGATTGGCTCGCGTATTATTGCGCGCGAAACGATTAGTGCGCTTAGAAAAGACGTGCTCGCTAAATGCTACGGCGGCGATATTACTCGTAAGCGCAAGCTTCTTGAAAAGCAAAAGGCTGGTAAGAAGCGCATGAAGATGCTTGGACACGTTGAAGTTCCTCAAGAAGCGTTTGTTGCGGCTTTGACTACGGATGATGGCGCAAACGATAGAGACACTAAAGATAAGATTCGTGCAGCGCAAAAGTCTGAAGGCTGAGGCTTATATTGAATTTTGAATCGAATAAGACCAGTGAAGATTCACATTCAATCATGCCTTTTGAAGTTTACGTGCACGTGCCGTTTTGCTTGCGACGCTGCGGTTATTGCGATTTTAATACGTATACTGCTCGTGATTTGGGCGAAGGTGCGAGTCGTGAAGGGTACGCGGATGTTGCGATTCGCGAGATGCGTCTTGTAAAAAAGTGGCAGGAATTTCACGGGATTTTCGAGCCTAAAGCGCAATCTGTTTTCTTCGGCGGCGGGACTCCGACCGTTCTTAAAGCGCAAGATTTAGTGCGAATTTTGCAAGAAATACGTAACTTGTGGGGCATTATGCCTGGCGCGGAAATAACTACAGAAGCAAATCCAGACACTGCAGATGAGTCTTATATTGAGACGCTTGCAGAAGGCGGATTTACACGAATATCTTTTGGAATGCAATCGGCTGTGCCGCATGTGCTAAAAACGCTTGACCGCACGCATACTCCAGAAAACGTAGAGCGCGGAGTTAAAGCAGCGAATACTTGTGGTTTGCGCTCAAGCGTTGATTTGATTTATGGAGCTCCAGGGGAGAGTCTAGACGATTGGCGAAAGTCGGTAGAAATGGCTTTGAGCCTGGGCGTTAACCACGTTTCCGCGTATGCGCTAACAGTAGAGCCGCGCACAAAAATGGGTCGCCAAATTTCTGCTGGCACAATTCACGCGCCAGATGACGATGATGAAGCCGCGAAATACGAAGTTGCAGACGAGCTTTTTAATTCTGCTGGCTTAAAGTGGTATGAGATTTCTAACTGGGCGCGCACTGCTTTTGAGTCTCAACATAATCTTGGATATTGGAAGAACATTGATTGGGCAGGGGTTGGCCCGGGTGCGCACTCGCACTACAATGCGGTGAGCGGCATTAGCAAGCAAAGCATGGATGATTGTGCTCTTTTGGCGGATTCAAGCAAGTTTTACAATCTTAGATCTTGGGGTATTTTGCATCCAAAACGTTGGGCGCATGCGATTAATGCAGGAAACGTGCCTTGGCAAAACTACGAGTGTATAAACAGTGAGGATGCGTTGATAGAAGAGGTAATGCTTGGGTTGCGCATTAGAGATGGGCTTAGTATTGATGCATTGTGTACAAAGATGCGTAAAGCCAATTGCGAATTTGACGATTCTTATTTGCAAAAAGTTCTAATCGAAGTGTGTAAAGAAGATTTGGCAGTGTTGAACAAAAATCGTATTGTTGCCACTCGAAAAGGGCGTTTATTAAACGATTTATTAATCGAAAAAATTGTTGACGCGTGCCAAAATGGCTTAGTTATGCGTTAAAATGATTCGTATTGTGTGAAAATTCAATGCAGAAAGGAATCAATCATGGCAAACCGCAAAGAGCGTAGAGCAAAAGCCAGGCAGAGTCGTAGGGGAATCCCGTCTCAATACGATCAAACGAATGGCCGCGGTCGCGGTGGAATGATTGACGAATATAATCTGCAAGAACATTCAAGAAGACTTCAAGAAAACGGCGTTGACGGTTGGAAGCCATCTTCTAGCGTTACAGAACAAGAGGAACAGTTGACTCGCAATATTAAGCGAGCTAAGGCTGGAGATGATACTTGGAATACTGTTCGCAAGGTTATTGGCGTGTGCTCTTGGGCTGTTCTTTTGCTTTCTGCATTCGCGTTCTTGGTTATTATGTGGCTGCCAAGTCAGCCAATGGTGCTTGTTATAACTGTTGCAGTGTTGTTTGCTTTGGGCGTGTTTGGACTGTTCTTTAGCTTTAGCAACTCTAAGCAAAATCCGCGACTCGATCAGCACGGCACTGCGATTTAAGTGTATTTATAGAACTAAGGCGTGCACTTGTAATACAACGTGCTCGCCTTTTTGTTTTGGTGTGCCTTGTTGTTTTATACGCCTTTATCCATGCAAATCCTGCAAAATGATCATGCAAATTCTAGTTAAATCATGCAAAATAAATTTTTTTGACTAGTAAGTTTTAATTAGTAAAACTTATAGTTTGTTTGCGTAATTTTCTTCTATAATCATTTGACAACTAAAAATATTTAAAATGATTATAACAATATTGCGCATATTTTTTAGATTAAATCAGTAATTTTCATAAAATTTTCTAAGATATTTAAAGAAAATCAACAGTTCTTTCTTAGCTTTTTATAAGGGTAAATCATATAAGCTACGAGATTGTACTTATTGTATCTATTTTGTAACAGACAATTTCATAATGACAAGTGTTCAATGAGGAAGGTAGTCTATGACATTTATTTCTCGCGCAATACGCTACGTTTTGAGAAAAAGAGTAAAAACAGCAATCGTGTTTGTAATACTAGCTTTGATTTCAACGCTTTTGCTAGCATCTTCTGCAGTTGCGATTGCTGCGGAAAAAGAAGGCAAAAAAGTAGAAGAACAAGCAGAATCTAGTTTTGTTTTAGCAAATAATCCGCAAGTAAATCCTGGAACTCCTAGGGGAGCAGGAACCGTTAAACCAAGTGATGTTAAAAAAATCGCGTCTTTAAAAAACGTTGATTCTTATGTTTTGCGTCAAAATGTTACTGCCGATTTAGTTGGTGCAAAAGCAGCTAGAATCAAAGGTGTTCAAGACTACGATGCTCGCAGAGAAAAGCAATTTGGAAACGCTGTAAACTTAGAGGGAACAAACTCCTCTAAGGGTCTAAATGCGTTCAAAACAAAATCAATTCACATGGTTAAAGGAAGAGCTTTGCAAGAATCAGATGAGCATGCTTCCTTAATCCACGAAGATTTAGCAAAACTAAATGGCTTAAAATTAGGCGATTCGTTAACACTTAAAGCAAACCCGTTTGACGCCGATAATCTTAACCATTCTACGGAGCAAGTAAAAACACGCATAGTTGGAATTTATGGCGGAGCTAATAATCGCCCAGTTGCAACACGTGCGGAATTAACTGCAAATACTGTGTATACAGATTTGAAAACAACCAGAGAGCTTTACAAATATAAGCCTGGAAAAGAGATATACCAGGACGCAAGTTTTAAGGTTAAAAAAGGAGCGGACGCAGATTCTGTGATTGAAGAAGCGTCTAAGCTTCCGATTGATTTGCAAAACTATCAGATCACTAGAGACGATCAGTTTGTGCAAGGCATGATTGGCGCAGCAAAAGGCGTAAAATCCATGATGAACATAACAGTTATTGCGGTAAGCGCGTTTGCTGTAATTGCTTTAGGATTAGTGCTTATTCTTTGGATTAATGAGCGTAGAAGAGAAATTGGTGTTCTAACTTCAATTGGTGTTGGAAAGGCATCACTTGTATTGCAGCAGATTTCTGAGCTTGTGATACTTGCTATTCCAGCCATTGCAATAGGTTACGGTTTTGCGAGCGCAATATCTCCTTGGATTAGTGATTGTGCATTAGGCTCAGTAAAAAATTCTGCCGCGCAGCAGCTTAGTTCGATGGGTCAAGCTGGAGGAAATCTAGAATCGAGCATGGCAACGAGAACATTAGATAAGATTGCTGTTCAAGTTAACACAGAATGTTTAATTCAATCGTCATTAATTGTTCTGATGGTTATTATTGTGGCAGTTGCGTTGTCTTATCTTCCTATTTTGCGAAAGTCTCCTAGAGATTTGCTTGGCATGCAAAAGTAGGTGGTAAAATGACTCAAATTATAAAAAGAGCTTGGCTAGCTATAGTTAGAAAACCAAGGCGCAGTGCTATTTTAGCTTTGATTATTACGGTTGTTCTTAGTGCGCTTATTTGCCAGAGTGGAGTTATTGCTTCTGTAAAAAATCTTGAGAATCAAATAGCTTCTAATATTGGCTTAGGTTTTAGCGTTTATGCAAAAACGCAGGGAGAGACTTTGCCAGAGTCTGATTCTTCCAGTGATTCTGCTAATCAATCACAGCAAGATATTCCTCAAGATTTGCAAAAAAACGAAGGAATTTCCGAAAGTCTTATTGCAAAATTTAAAAAGATTAGTGGAATAAAAACTATTGCAGAAGAAAAAGATGTTTTAGCAAATCCTGTTAACGCTAAGATTGTAGCGCCAATAAATGGTCCGCGTTTAGACAATGATGGAATGTTTTCGCTTGTTTCAATAACGGGAACAACTAAATCACAGTTATCACAAGGTTTTCAAGAAGGATTATATAAGCTTGAGGAAGGTAATCATATTGATTCTTCTGTATCTGGCAACTTTAAGCGAGCAAAATCTGCAATAATTCACAAGAGCTTTGCTAAGCAAAATAATCTTAAACTCGGGTCTGTTTTAAAGCTAAAACAAGGCAGCAAAAGCATTAATCTTAAGGTTGTTGGTATTTTTTCTGGCAAGATGCAAACAAAAGGTGCGTTGCCTTCCGATTCTTCCGAAAATCGCGTAATAACTGATTTAGAATCCGCTCTTTACTTGTCTGGAAGTAAAAATCGCAGTTCTATAAAGTGCGTTATGCAAAATTCAAATAATCTAACTAAAGCTTTAGAAGAAGCTAATAAAATCGCTAAAAACGATGGCGATGGCATGCTTTCTGTAGAAAATAATGCGCAAAGATTTGCCTCTGTTCTTCAATCTGTAAAAACAGTTAAGCAACTAGTAACTATGATTTTAATGTGTCTTGCATTAGTCGGAATTATAGTGCTTGGTTTAGTTCTTGTTTTTTGGGTTCGAGGAAGGATTCACGAAGTTGGAGTTCTAATGGCAATTGGTATGAACAAGTCTGTAATAGCTTTGCAAATGATTATAGAAGTTTTTATAATAACAGCCTTCTGTTCAGTTGCATCAATTCTAATTGGGTCTGCAATATCTTCAAGTGTAGGATCAATGCTATTGGCTAATGTCTCAAATAGTGCAATTTCTGACTTAAGCATTTCTTGGATTCCAAATAAACAAACATTTTTTGCTATTCTTATAGGATTTGCTATAGCGTTTGTATCTCTATGCATTGCTCTTGCGCCAATAATGTTTAAAAAGCCTCGTTTTGTATTGAGTTCAATGAGCTGAGGTGATTTTCTTAGATAATTAAGATGAATCAATTAGAAGATTGGATTTAACTGGATTTTATTAAGAATAAGATTCGGATTCTGATAGAAAATTAAAAATTTACAAGTATTAAATATTAAGTATGAAATATTAAATTTAGAAAATATTGGAGTTTTATTATGACTACTTTATTAAAACTTAACAACGTTGATTATTCTTATGGTGCAACTAATATTCCTGTTCTTAAAAACGTTAATGCGGATTTTGAATCAGGGAAAATATACAGTATTACGGGTCCATCTGGAGCTGGAAAATCCACTATGCTATCTCTTCTAGCGGGATTAGATACTCCAACAAAAGGAACAGTATTGTTTGATGAACAAGATATTTCCAAGAATGGTGGATATTCTAATCATCGCAAGAATCATGTGTCTTTAGTTTTTCAGAATTTCAATCTAATCGACTACTTGACTCCTGTAGAAAACTTGCGTCTTGTTAATTCAAATGCTGATTCTAAGATTCTTAAAGAACTGGGACTTAGTGAAGACGAATCAACTAGAAATATAACAAAGCTTTCTGGCGGGCAGCAGCAGCGAGTGGCTATTGCGCGAGCGCTTGTATCTTCTGCTCCTGTTATTCTTGCCGATGAGCCAACAGGTAGCTTGGATCCAAATACAACACAAGAAGTTATATCAATCTTAAAAGACGCAGCTCATAAACACGGAAAATGCGTGATTGTTGTAACACATTCGAGCGATGTGGCGGCTGCTGCAGACATAAAATATGTTCTCAAAAACAAACAGTTAACAAAAAAATAATATAAAAGACTAATTATCAACAATTTTTCCGTGCTTCTGCGTAAAGTAAAACCTGTGCGTAACCTTTGCGCAGAAGTTGCGTATTAGTGCATACACGGGGAGGTTGTTGTGGCTGAAGTGTCAGATTCTAAGCCTATTGTGGCAGTTGTTATGGGGTCTTCAAGTGATTGGGAAACCATGCGTCATGCCTGCGAAATCCTAGAAAGATTCAGAGTGCCGTATATGAAAAAAGTTATTTCTGCACATCGCACTCCAGAACTTATGGCAGATTTTGCTCACAGTGCTAGAAAAAATGGTTTTCGCGTAATTATTGCTGGCGCTGGTGGAGCGGCACACTTACCAGGTATGATTGCTGCTCAAACAACTCTTCCAGTTGTTGGTGTTCCTGTAAAATCCCATGCTCTTTCGGGCTGGGATTCTTTGCTTTCTATAGTGCAAATGCCTGGTGGTATTCCTGTTGCTACAACAGCTGTGGGTAACTCGGGTGCTACAAATGCTGGTTTGCTTGCAGTAAGCATGTTGAGCACAACAGATAATCGTCTTGCAGACGAACTTGAAGATTACCGTCAAGAATTAAAAGAGAAGGTTGAGGAATCTAATGCCGAGCTTATCTGAAGTCACTAATGGTGCTGTAGAGCGTTTGATGCCAGGAGCCACTATTGGAATTATTGGCGGCGGTCAATTGGGACGCATGATGGCTATTGCAGCTAGACATATGGGATTCCGCATAGGGGTTTTAGATCCAACGCTTGATTGCCCAGTATTTCAGGTTGCAGATTTGCAGGTTGAGGCAAATTATGATGATCCTGAAGGTTTGCGCGAGCTTGCTGAACGTTGTGATGTTCTTACATACGAGTTTGAAAATGTTAACGCCGATGCGTTAGATAAAGTTCGTCATTTAACTGCTATTCCTCAGGGCACAGATTTATTGCGTGTTACGCAAGATCGTGTTTGTGAAAAAGAGTTTATTAATAAACATGGTATTGAGACTGCTAAATGGCGTGAAGTCAATAATCTTGACGATTTAGATGCAGCAATCGAAGAAATTGGTTTGCCTGCTATTCTTAAGACTCGTCGTGGTGGTTATGATGGTCATGGTCAGGATGTTCTTCGCACTGAAGAAGATGTTGCTAATATTCATCACCGTTCCGATAGGGGAGGAAAATTCCCTCCGTCAATTCTTGAAGGTTTTGTAGATTTTGCTTTTGAAGCCTCAATTCTTGTTTCTGGCAATGGTAATGATTTTGTGACTTATCCTCTTGTAAAAAACGTTCATCATAATAGCATTCTTCATATGACTCTCGCACCTGCAGTGGTGGATTCTATAGTAGAAGAGACCGCACACGATTTAGCGCTTCGACTTGCTAAAGGTTTTGAGCTTGCTGGCACGCTTGGTATTGAGTTATTTATTACTAAAGATAATCGTGTAGTAGTAAACGAGCTTGCTCCTCGCCCTCATAATTCTGGTCATTACACGATTGAAGCTTGCGATATGGATCAGTTTGAAGCACATATTCGCGGTATTGTTGGATGGCCTTTAAAAAAGCCTAAGCTGCTTTCTCCTGCAGTTATGGTTAATGTTCTTGGTCAACATGTTGCTCCTACTCGTTCGCTTATATTAGAGCATCCAGAATGGCATGTGCACGATTACGGCAAAGCTGAGGTTCGTAAGAATCGCAAAATGGGTCATATTACTGTTTTGTGTGATGACCCAGTTAAAGAAGCTGCAGAATTAGATGCTACTGGGTGTTGGGATGACGAGCTTGATTAAAAGATTTAGTATTAGTCTTAAAATTTAAATAGTTATAGTTTGTTGGACTAGTATTAGATTTTTTAATAGTTTGAAAGGTAAAAGGTTAAATAATGGTTGGTGAGCCAGTACGCAGAAACACTAAGCAAAAAGAAACTGTTCTTGAACATTTAAGAGCTTCACGTAATTTTGTTTCTGCACAGAATCTGCATCGCGCGCTTGTGGAAGATGGCGAGATCATTGGTTTAGCCACAGTGTATCGTCAGCTTAATATGCTTGCACAAAGTGGCGATGTTGATACTGTTCGTTTTAATGGACAGCAACTGTTTCGCATTTGCGATGAGAATACTCATCACCACCATCTTGTGTGTGAAAAGTGTGGTAAAACCGTTGATATAGAGCCTCCTGATGATGAGGGTTGGATTCACAAGATCGCCGAATCTCATGGGTATACGGTTATAGATCACACTTTGGAAGTGTTTGGATTATGCCCAGACTGTAATCAGAGTGTAGATTGATTGCAAACTCATTAATCACTCTAATTGTTTACAGTTGAAAATCAGCCTAGATTTAGAATTTAGGCTGATTTTTCTATATATTACTATGAACTATTTTTTAAGCGTTTTTATCATTTCTAAAATCTGCTTAGGATTAGTCTCTGGCAAATAAGAACTTGTTACCGCCAAAGATATTTGTGCTAGTTTTGCAGAATCCAAATAGCATATGTATACAGGCCTATTAGTCGGCTGGAACTTCTTTTTAAAGAAGTATAGCGATTTAAATCCGTAGGCTGGTTCCAAAATATCTGACATCATTTCAAGCGTATGAACAATAATATCATTTGATTCATGATGATTCGAAGATTGAGAATCCCCATGAATCGTAGGCTTTTGGCTTGCATGAGTATCTTTGCCAGAATCCTCATTGCTTAATGTAGGATTCTCACAAATATCTGTTATTCCAGCAAGAGGAGCTGCAGAAAGACTCATAAACTCCACAGCAGATTCTGGATTTTCAAGACCTTCGTCTCTTAACCGTTCTGCCATTCTCGCAATAAGCAGTTCCATAATTCCATTAGGGCTATCTGTGCGATGCCTCATAAAATCGAGAGTCCACCCGATTACGCGATTATTGTCATAAGTCGGCATCCAGCTTGTAACTCCAAGAACGCGATTGTTCTCGTCAATCGCATACAAAATCTTTACTCTAGGATCATGCAATTCTTCCAAACCGCCAAGAGTAAACTTCATTTCTGGAAGGGCTTTAAGTTCTGCCCATTCTTCCGAAATCTCAATAATTTGTTGCTGAACTTCCCAAGGAGCATCGTTGTATGTGCTAAGAACATCCGTTATTCCATCACGTTTTGCCTTGTTTATGGCAGTGCGAATATCCTGCCACTTTTTACCCCTAGTTTGCCACTCTTTAGGGTAGACCAGCATATCGCTTCCAACTTTTATAGAAGAAAAACCAAGAGATTCCAAGGATTTTCGTTCTTCATCATGAACAGCGTAGAATGCTGGCGACCAAGAATTTTGCTCGCAAAGCTGAATGAACGCTTTCAAATCTTGTTTATATTCTGTTTTATCTCCGAAAGGACCAGTTAGTGTTAAAGCAACCCCATACTTAAGTCTATATGCTATTGCTGAACGTGCAGTGTTAGAGAACCAATAGTGGTTATCATGCCATGTTGTCATAAAACTCAT
Organism: Gardnerella sp. DNF00354; assembly: GCF_049262755.1. Classification (NCBI taxonomy): domain Bacteria; kingdom Bacillati; phylum Actinomycetota; class Actinomycetes; order Bifidobacteriales; family Bifidobacteriaceae; genus Gardnerella; species Gardnerella sp. DNF00354. The sequence continues at coordinate 1,290,321 of NZ_CP058402.1, read as the reverse complement.
GGTGTCTCCACCAAGTTGAACTAACTTGCTCGCTTTTTCGCGGTCTTCTTCATTAATTGTTATTTTGTTTCTAAACCACACCATGCAAACAGCAAAAAGAACAAGCCAGAATAGAACTCCAACACCTTGAGTTATTGCTGAAGACAAAGGTGTTATAGGTGTAAGCATGGCATTGGATCTTAATCCAAAGCCCATAGGCATCCAACGTCCTGGAAGGTCACGTAGTAAATGATGCAAGTCTGCTACAGGCTTAAATTCATTTGGTGCAATTAACCCGAAGAAAACATATCCTATTCCAGTAGAGAATAGTGCAAAAACAATTGCGGCTAATCCAATTCTGCGCTCGAGTTTATCACTATGATTTGGAAAATGCTTTATGCTTATAAACAGTAGGATTGCGATTAATAAAGGAGGCAAAGCTGTAAGCATAAAGGCTATAGAAGTAGCATTATTCTTGTGGAAAATTACAGTTTGCTTAGTTGCAATCAAAGGCAAAATAGCAAAATACATGGTTGCATATACGGCTGTAATTGCGTTGATTGTTATAGCAGCATAAGCTGCAAGTCTTCTTCCGCGTAAAAGTCCCCAAGATATAATCATTAAAGTGACAATAGGCAAAAGAATACGAATCCAAAGACCTCCTATTGTTGCGTGCTGTAATCCTGAATGAAGCAGGCAACTGCTTGAACTATAGTTTGATATACATCTTGCTAGCCACGGTTTCGTACCCATTTGCGGAGACATGAATAAACCTAATGTAGTTAGTATTCCAGCATGAGATCTAGAAGATAGTGCAAGAACTGGTCCTAAAGCCATAACAAATTGAGTTATGGAAAATAGACGTCTAATCTCGTAGTCTGTTCCTTCCCACCAGTTAGCGCTTTTCACAGTATTTGTATTAGCATTGCTATTTTTGTTCATCAGATTGCCAATGATATGGCCACAAATTGCTGCAAAAATTGTGCAATAATCTCCAGGATTTCCACTATAAAGAAGCATTGCAGACGTGATTGCATATCCCAAAACAAACATTCGTCTACGCCACAGTATTGATTCGCATGTTGCTGCAGCCATAAAAGCTCCAACAAAAAGTGTAAAAGGAGAAAGTCTAATTGGTATTCTAGTAATCCAACGCATGTTTCTAATAATCATCGAAAGATTACCGATTAAAGTAAGACCGAGTATTGTTCCAATAAGAGTGCTTGTTACGGAAACAAAAAGCAAACGCATTTTACCGATACGTGTTTCGGCTAATCCTATTAAAACAAGTGAAAGTATTGCATTTACTATTAGAGATGAGAAACTATTTACAAAAAATAGCGAGTGGAATAGTTTAATCAGAAGCTGTGTAATATTTCTATGCCCAAACAAAAAAGTAGAGCTTATTTTCGGTTTATGATACGAGAAGAATTGTGCAAGAGTTGCATTGGTACCATAAGTATAGATGTGCATTACGGTACGGAAAACCCAGTGAATAAGGTTAATAACCAAGAAAACTAGAGTTATTTTCGCTGCTAGCACGCGCTGCGATAGCCACATGCGCACATCGTTTGTAAGAACGCTTAAATGATGTTTTGCTGTAGACTCGTGATTTTTTGATAAAAAGTTTGGCATGATTTATCGCCTCACCTTCTGATTGATAACCACTTGAATATTATTATAAGAGTTTAAATCTGGATAATTGCTTGTTATTCCAGAATCTTTACAAAGATGGTCGATTACAACTTTTAACCCATTTTGAACGGTATGCCAATCGTGTCCAGATCCTTTAGAAATCATGGTTATAACGCTTATTCCAGACTTATGAGCTGCTATAGCAATATTAGACTGATTTACTTGCGATTTAGGATCCCAAGCTCCAGCTATAGAGTAATAATTTTGTTTTAAAGGAGCATTTTTTCTCATTATGTTTGCTGGAATATGCTTTTCGTATTTTTTGCGATCTCCATCAAAATAGCGTTTTATTGTTTCATTGCGATTCTTGTATGTTGGTTCTAGTTCTCCGCCTGCAGAATACATGTTTCCAAATAGTTTAGGATAAGCTGGAACAATCTGAGTTGCGCAAGTGCCTCCTTGAGAAAATCCTCCCATTAGCCAAAGTGCTGGATTGTTGCTTGCTGGCAGATTTTTATGAATCCAATTAACAACATCTTTTGTCAAATAAGTTTGCGCTTTTCCATAAACCTTTGTATCAGCGCAAAGAGAATTATGTGTTGCAGTACCGTTTTGATCTGGGGACACAACAATCGGAGCTAAACCATTATGATCCTTAGCATAAGCGTCTAAGGTGTTTACAATTTCGCTCGCAGCAAACAGCCTATTAGGGCTTCCTGGTTGACCAGAAAGAAGAACCATTACAGGCAGTTTTGGAGCGTATTTTGTTAAAGCCGCTGGAGGTAAGTAGACGTTTGCGGTGCGAGCACGGAAGTTAGATGTTGTTGCTGGAATTTTAACGGATCTACTTATTCCTTTGGATGGTATTTTTGGGAGCTTGTTTTGTGCTGCGAGTGAATTCCAATCAGCTATTTCCATAACCCCATTATGTTTATTATGCTCTTCAAGCTTTGGATAATTACCTAATCCAAATACTGATCCAATAGTTGTGTATTCGCCATAAATCATATTTACGCGAATCATTGTGGCTAAAATAAACAAAATAATTGAAAATATTGCGAAAGCTCTTCTATATCCTTTAGATATTATCGCAGCGCTTAAAGCAAAGCCTACGGCTGCAAATCCTCCTGCAATAGAAAAAATCACAAGCCATCCTAGGCTTACTCCGAATACAAGAAAAACGTCTGAAATAAGCCAAGTTATAAATCCAAATATAAGTGCGAATAATGACGCAGAACCTAATTGTGTTAAAAGAGATGGAAAATACTTTATTTTTTTAGATTTTGTTATTAAAAGGACAGCTAAGCATAATCCAGATATTGTGAATATACTTACAGGTAGTATGCCGTGCATTAGATTAATTGTGGCAATAAACTTCATTCTTACTGTTCCTTAAAACCTCACTAGATTAGAGCTATCAAAAATACAGCCGTTGATAATATAATTCGTAATCCTTAAAATTTTCTATATTATGTCATCAATTATAATGATAAAAGATACAGGGTTTATTACAATACGTCAAAAGTATGAATATACACAATTGTTTACTACAAGTTATGTTTATTTATGACGATAGCGATAATTAAGATGTACTTGTAACATAGATGCGTAAATGAGTTATGTATTAGCCATGTAATTAGAAGGGTGTGAAATTGCCATTAAGCAATTTTCTTACTATTTTTAAACGTTTTAAGCTTGCGATTCCGCGATGGTTGTATGCGGTTCTGTTCGTTGTATTTGATGCAATAATGGTTATGATTGTGCAGCTTTCTGTTCAAAGGTCTGGACGAGTAGAAATGACTTCCTCGCTTTCGGCAAGCGCATGGAACATAATTTCAAAAATGTGGATTAGCTTAAATTTTGTATTCGTTTTGAATCTGCTTATAGTTGCTCTAATTTACGGAATTCTGTTGATGGTAATAAATCGTTTTTGGATTACTACACTTATTCTGATTACATTATCTGTAATAATTTCTGTAATCGAGTATATGAAGGTTAATGTTAGATACGAGACAATTCTTCCAGCGGACTTGAACTTTTTAAAGAGTAATACGGGGAATATCGCATCTTTTCTGCCAGATAATGCTATAGCCGTGATTGTCTGCTCCATAATTGCTGTACTTGTAGCTGTTATTGCTGCTATTTTTATGCATTTTGTAGATGTAAATCGCGGAAAAATCGTGTTTACTAAGGATTTTCGTATTTCTATTGTAATTAGAGTTGTTACATGCTTAGTGTGTTTTTTGGGTCTTGGATGGTATGTTTCTGGGGTTGGAACAGTTGGTTCTAGTGCTAACGGTTTTGCTAAGTTTATGGGCGATGCTCCTGCGATGTGGGATTCTGTTTATGATTCGCAAAGAAACGGTGCTTTAGTTGCTTTCTTAAGACAAGTGAATCCAAAAGTTATGGATAAACCATCGGATTACAATGAATCCACTATGAAAGCTCTTCTAAAAAAATATGATACTGAAGCTAAGAAAATCAATGTTTCTCGCAAAAGCAAAATTTCAGACAATACTGTGGTTTATGTACTTTCGGAATCTTTCTCAAATCCAATGAGGGTTCCAGGATTGCAACTGAATAAGAATCCAATGCCATTTATAAGCTCTTTGAAAGAGAAAACAGATAGTGGTTTAATGCTTTCTTCTGGTTATGGTGGGGGAACGGCGAATCTCGAATATATGTCTCTTACGGGATTGAGCATGGTGAACTTCAATTCATCTCTTACAAGCCCGTATCAGCAGCTTGTTCCAAATTCTTCTTGGACTCCTACAATAAACAGATATTGGGGTAGTGAAGAAAATTCTGTAGCTTTTCATCCATATGAGCCGAGCATGTATTCTAGATCAATAAACTACAAGAAGTTCGGTTTTAGTAAGTTTTATGCTCTTGAAGGTACTAATATTATTTCTCATAGAAAAATGTTGGATAAATCTCCTTATGTTTCAGATTCTTCAGCTTACGATAGCGCAGTTGAGTCAATTTCTGCTAGTAAAAAACCGCAGTTTGTGCAAGTAGTCACAATGCAAAATCATATGCCTTATAGAAATTGGTATAAGAATAATGATTTTGTTGCAAAAGCAAAAGATGGTTCACCTAATTTAGGACAATCGGAAACATCCTCAATTGAAACATATGCTAAGGGTGTTAATTACACGGATCATGCTACGCAAAAGTTCTTAGAGAATCTTGATTCTATTGACAAGCCTGTTACCGTTGTGTTTTACGGCGATCATCTTCCTGGCGTATATAGTACGGCTAGTGCGGATCAAAATAATTCTCTCGATTTGCATTTAACTGACTACTTTATTTGGTCAAACAGAAAAGCTATTGAGACAAATAAGATTAAAAATATTCATAAAAATACTTATTCGTCTCCAAACTTCTTCATATCTCAAGTAGCATCTCATACTAATTCCAAGGTTTCGCCTTATATAGCCTTCCTTACTAAATTACACGATAAGGTTAGTGCTATGGAGCCTCCTGTAGTCAATAAGATTCAAGGTTGGGATAGGATTCCAGAAGGACAATCCATCTATCTGGATAATCATGGTAAGCCAATGATTGCTAATAATATGAATAAAGAAACTAAGCAATTATTGCATGATTACCGCTTGATTCAGTACGACATTACAGCTGGGAAACATTATCTTAAAAATACAAACTTTCTTGGTTTTTAAGATAATCAGATAGTTGGCTAATCCTCTACAAGTCTAGTGCTTTTGACGCAATGTCATGCCTAAAGAACATGTGAGGAAGATTAAGCTTATCTAATATGCTGTAGACGTTGTTTTGAGCGTCCTTTACGTCGTCTCCATGCACTTGCACAAGAGCTACTCTACCCGAAGAAGTAAGAAGTTTGCCGCTTTCTTCATCGCTTTTTACTCCTGCATAATACACGTGCTGACCTTGATTTTCGTCAACAGGAATTTGAGGAAGAGGAGTTCCGGTAACTAAAGTGCCAGGGTAGCCTTCGCTAGCGATGATTACGCCGAGCGTAACACCGCTATCTTTCCAAGTAAAAGTCGGATTTTTATGCTGCAAAATATTCCATATAGCTGCACCAAAATCTGAAGTAAGACGAGGAAGTACAACTTCTGTTTCTGGGTCTCCAAAACGAGCATTAAACTCAATAACTTTAGGACCTGAAGCTGTATCAATTAAGCCAGCATAAAGCACACCGGTAAAAGGCGTACCCTCTTTAGCTAGTCCTTCAACGGTTGGGCGCACAATTTCGTCGATAGCACGCTGAACTGTTTCGTCGCTAATTTGTGGAACAGGGCTATAAGCTCCCATGCCTCCAGTATTTGGTCCTTTGTCGTCGTCATAAGCACGCTTGTGGTCTTGAGAAATAGGCATAACCCAAAAATCAGTTCCGCTTACAAAACTCATAAGTGAAAACTCTTGACCTTGCAAAAATTCTTCAATAACAACTTTTGCTCCGGCTTGACCAAAACGATGATCGACGAAAATATCCTCCAAAGCCTCAATTGCTGTTTGCTCATCCATAGCAACAGTAACGCCTTTTCCTGCAGCTAAACCGTCCGCTTTAATAACAATTGGAGCACCATGCTCAAGAACGTATGCGCGTGCTGGTTCCAAAGTGTCAAATGTTTTGTAGGATGCAGTTGGAACGTTGTGACGAGCCATAAGCTTTTTTGCGAAATCTTTAGAGCCTTCAATTTGAGCTGCAGCTTTGTTTGGTCCGAATGCTGGGATTCCTTGAGATTCAAAATCATCCACTATGCCATTCATAAGCGGAACTTCAGGGCCAATAAACGCAAAATCGTAGTTGTTGTCTTTAACGAACTTAATAAGAGCGTCATGATCTGATTGACTTATGTTTACAGTTTGAATGCCATCTGCTGCAATACCAGGATTTCCAGGAGCAACAGTTACTTCTTCAACGCTTTCTCCTTTAAGTAGCGCGTGTGCAATAGCGTGTTCGCGAGCGCCAGAACCAACTACTAAAACTTTCATTTTTAATCCTTTATTGCTTTAAGATTTTGCTGTCTACTGTTTTGCGTTTTTGCGTTTTTGCGGTTCACAACAAATCAACTGCAGCGTTTTCGCGCTTAGCCATTTTGCCAATAATATAAGCGGCTTCGTTATGCTCGTTTAATATACGCATTGCCTTGTTTGCTTGGCTTTCATCAACTGCCAAAACCATGCCAATGCCCATATTAAAAACGTTGAACATTTCAGAGTGAGCAACTTTCCCAGCTTTTTCAATAACGCCAAAAATAGGTGGAACGCTCCAGCTAGTAGTGTCAATTTTTGCGGCTAAATCATCTGCGTACATGCGCGGAACATTTTCAATAAATCCGCCGCCTGTAATATGAGCAACTCCCTTAATAAGATGCTCAGCAAAAAGTGGCTTCAAAGCTTTTACGTAGATTCGAGTAGGTTCAAGAAGAACTTCGCCAAGCGTTTTGCCATTAAGCTCATCCAACTTCGTATCGACGCTAAAACCTGCTTCTTCAAACAGGGCTTTACGAACAAGAGAGAATCCGTTTGAATGAACTCCCGAAGAAGGCAATCCTATAAGCACATCACCGGCAGTAATAGTGGAGCCGTCAACAATATTCGAACGTTCTGCAACGCCTACTGCAAAACCTGCAAGATCGTACTCGTCTTCGTCGTACATTCCAGGCATTTCGGCAGTTTCGCCGCCAATTAAACCTGCTTCTGATTGCACGCAACCGTCTGCAACGCCTGAAACTACTTGCTCCAGTATTTCAGGATTGTTTTTTCCACACGCAATGTAATCGAGGAAGAAAAGCGGCTCCGCACCTTGAGCTGCAATGTCGTTTACGCACATTGCAACGCAATCAATGCCAATAGTGTTATGCTTATTCATCATTTTTGCAATCACAAGCTTGGTTCCTACACCATCTGTGCCAGAAATTAGCACTGGCTCCTTGTAGCCAAGAGATGCCAAATCAAATAAGCCGCCGAATCCGCCGATGCCACCTACAACGCCTGGGCGCTTCGTGCGATTCACATGCGATTTAATACGACGCACTACTTCGTAGCCTGCTTCTACGCTAACGCCAGCTTCTTCATATGCGTGTGGCATTGGAAAATCCTTTCTGCTTGTTTAATATCAGTTAAGTTTTACTTAAAAATTGTATTTACTATTCTTTTTAATATTTTCTAAAACTTCTTTATCTTCTTTAGAAAGAGATGCGAGGAACTCATACCTATAATCGTCTAAAGCAGTAGGGTAGTCGCCGTTAAAATACGCTACGCATAACCCGCCATAAGGCGCTGGCTTATTTAAACCGATTGATTCAACTAATCCATCTAAAGATAAGAAGGCTAAAGAATCTGCTTCAATATATTGTCGAATCTGCTCAACAGAATGCTTTGCAGCAATAAGCTCTTTAGTGGTTTGAATATCAATACCATAGAAGCAAGGGTATTTAAGTGGAGGTGAAGAAATTCTCATATGAACTTCTTTAGCACCAGCTTCTCTAAGAAGACGAACAATTCTTTTAGATGTTGTTCCGCGCACTATAGAATCGTCAATAACAATTACACGCTTATTCTTAACAACGCCTCTAACAGCGGAGAGCTTCATGCGAACTCCCTGCTCACGAAGCTCCTGAGTTGGTTGAATAAAAGTTCTAGCAACATACTGGTTTTTAATCAATCCCATTTCATTAGGAATACCACTAGCCTCTGCATAACCTGCTGCTGCAGAAAGAGAAGAATTAGGCACGCCAATCACCATATCTGCATCTACAGGAGATTCCTTAGCTAATCGCGCTCCCATGCGTTTGCGCGCAGAATGAACATTAATTCCATAAATATCGGAATCAGGGCGTGCAAAATAAATAAACTCCATGGAACACACAGCATGCTGAACGTTCTCAGCATAACGGTCAATCGTGTAACCATTATCATTAATAACAATTATTTCGCCAGGCTCAATATCCCTAATAAACTCTGCCCTAACAATATCTAATGCGCAAGTTTCGGATGCGAGTACATAAGCTCCATTACTCATTCTTCCTAAAGAAAGAGGTCTAAAACCATTCGGGTCTGTTACGCCAATAAGCTCCTTTTCAGTTAGAAGCAAATAGGCAAAACCACCATGAACGATTTGCAAAGCATCTTTAAGCTTATCCATAAAAGAAGTTTTATTTGATCTTCTAATAAGATGCATTAACACTTCAGTATCCGAATTTGAGTGGAAGATTGCTCCCTCATCTTCAAGCTTATTTCTAAGAGTTGTGCAATTAGTAAGATTGCCATTATGCCCTAAAGCAACATCTCCATCATGGAAGCAAAAAAGAAAAGGCTGAATGTTTTCAACACTTCCCGAACCAGCAGTAGCATAGCGAACATGCCCAATTGCGCTGTTTCCAGTGAGTTTCTTCATAATGTCTTCGTTTGCAAAAACTTGAGTTAAAAGACCTAAGTTTCTGTAACCTTTAAGATGACCATTATCGTTTGATACGATTCCAGCGCCTTCTTGACCTCGGTGTTGCAGTGCATGCAATCCGAAATATGTTAATCTAGCAGCATCTGAATGACCCCAAACGCCAAAAACGCCACACTCTTCATGAATGCCTTCAAGCTCTGCAGACATCAAACACCCCCTGTTGTTTTAGATTCTTAATCAAGATTTTCCTATAAACTTGCTACAAAAATCACGTTATGCAGTGAAGTATTCGACTCCAGCGCTAAAAATGTTTTGTGTTCTAAAATCTGGAATATTCACGTACAAACCGCTACCGCTGCGTTCGCAATGTCCCATTTTTCCAAACACTCTGCCATCTGGGCTAGTGATTCCTTCTACGGCCATAAGTGAACCGTTCGGATTCACTTTAAGATTTATGCTTGGAACTCCATTGCTATCAACATATTGTGTTGCGATTTGACCGTTTTGTATAAGCGCATCCATAACTTCTGGCTGGGCTACGAATCGACCCTCGCCATGCGATATTGCTACGCTATGAACATCGCCAATTTTGCAGTTTGAAAGCCATGGAGAAAGATTAGAAGAAACACGAGTTCTAACAATCTTGCTTTGATGCCTTCCAATAGTGTTAAAAGTTAAAGTTGGGCATTCTGAATCAATTGGAACAATATCTCCAAATGGAACAAGCCCTAGTTTAATAAGAGCTTGGAAACCATTGCAAATACCGAGCATTAAGCCATCGCGATTATTGAGCAAATCGCGAACAGCGTCACTAACAGCAGGATTTCTAAAGAAAGCTGCTATAAACTTGGCTGAACCATCTGGTTCATCGCCTCCAGAGAATCCGCCTGGAATCATAACAATTTGGCTTTTATTAATCTCATCAACAAGATCTTTTGCAGATTGCGCAATATTATCAGCGCTTAAGTTGTTGATTATAAGCGTTTTGCATTTCGCTCCAGCTTTTTCAAAAGCAGCTTGAGTGTCGTATTCGCAATTATTACCAGGGAAAACTGGAATGATTACGCGAGGATGGCTAAGTGGAGTTTTTCTATGAGAACGCATGTGGTTATGAGAAGACTTCAGTTCACTAGAGTTTATAGCAGGAACTGAGTCTCCCTTAGCTCGATACGGGAATATATCTTCTAAAGTATTTTCCCAATCTTCTTGCAAACTAGCTAAATTAAGTTTCTCGTTTTCTACGCAAAACTCGAACTCATTAAAAGTTTCGCCTACTACATCTACGCTTACAAGATCTGAATTTGCATACGTAAGTTCAGAATCATCTTTAAGTTCCACATAGAACGACCCATATGCTGGCTTAAACAAATCATTCTTGCTAATCGCATTATTAAGCTTTAACCCAATATGATTTCCCAAAGTCATCTTAAATAAGATTTCCGCACTAGCGCCAAATCCAGGAGTGCTAACTGAAAGAGCATGCTTATTTGAGGTAAGATTTTCCACAATCCTAATCGCCTCTAAGAAGCTTTGAGATTTAGGCGTGATTCCATCTTCCTTATATTTAGGCAATATTCTTAAAATTCTACTATTGGCTTTTTTGAATTCTGGCGAAACAACATTTCTTGCGTCTCCTGTAGAAACAGCAAAAGAAATAAGTGTTGGTGGAACATCAAGATTTTCAAAGCTTCCGCTCATAGAATCCTTGCCGCCGATAGCTCCTACACCAAAGTCAATTTGTGCGCTTAAAGCTCCAAGAATGGCTGCCATTGGTTTTCCCCAACGTTCTGGAACATTATGAGGCTTTCCAAAATATTCTTGCAAACTTAAATAAGCATTTTCTATAGTAAAACCGCTGGCTGTGAGCTTTGCCAAAGATTCAACAACAGCTAAGTAAGCTCCAGTAAATTGATTCTTTTCCATAATATATGGGTTAAAGCCCCATGACATTGCAGAAGCGGTGTTCGTTTCTCCAAAAACTGGCAATTTTGCAACCATTGCTTGTGCAGGAGTAAGCTGACGTCTGCCTCCAAAAGGCATAAGAACTGTTGCAGCTCCAATAGTGGAGTCGAACATTTCACTAAGACCTTTATTTGAGCAAATGTTTATGTTGGAAACAAGATTTTTCATGCGCTCGCCAAAAGATTTATTAGCGTATTCGCCACTTATATCTTGCCACTTTGAAGTATAGTTTTCGCCACTTTCAACGTGAATATTCTGCTCTTTTGGAGCTCCATTAGAAGCTAGGAATTCACGGCTTAGATCTACAATTGTTTTTCCTCGCCAAGTCATTTTCATTCGGGCTTCTTCTGTGACTATAGCTACAATTTGTGCTTCCAAATTTTCCTGACGCGCGTAGGACAAAAATTCGTCGGCATCGCTTGCAGCAACATCGACTGCCATTCGCTCTTGAGATTCAGAAATCGCGAGCTCCGTGCCATCAAGACCCTCATACTTTTTAGACACTTTATCTAAATCAATAATCAAGCCATCTGCAATTTCACCCGTTGCAACACTTACGCCTCCAGCACCAAAATCGTTGCAACGCTTAATAAGTCTGCATGCATCTTTGCGGCGGAAAAGTCGTTGCAGTTTGCGTTCAATAGGAGCGTTTCCTTTTTGAACTTCTGCTCCGCATTCCTCGATGCTATCAGTGTCTTGAGCTTTAGAAGCGCCAGTTGCTCCGCCTATTCCGTCTCTTCCAGTTCGTCCACCTAGAAGAATAATCAGGTCTCCTGGCTCAGGTGTTTCTCTTCGAACATGGTCTGCTGGGGTAGCGGCTACAACAGCACCCACTTCCATTCGTTTTGCAACATATCCTGGGTGGTAAATCTCGTGTACTTCGCCTGTTGCAAGTCCAATTTGATTTCCGTAAGAAGAGTAGCCTGCAGCTGCCGACGTTACGATTTTTCTTTGAGGCAATTTTCCTTCAAGAGTTTGGTCTATTGGCGTTCTAGGATCTGCAGCGCCAGTTACTCGCATTGCCTGATATACGTAAGATCTTCCCGAAAGAGGGTCGCGAATGCATCCGCCAATGCATGTTGCAGCGCCACCAAAAGGCTCGATTTCTGTAGGATGATTATGCGTTTCGTTTTTAAACAAAAACAGCCAATCTTCATCGTGTCCGTTTACGTCAACTTTGATTTTTACTGTGCAAGCGTTGATTTCTTCGGATTCGTCTAGATTTTTAAGAATTCCATTATGCTTCAAATACTTTGCACCAATAGTTGCCATATCCATAAGGCAAATCGGCTTATTTGTACGCTTAAGCTCTTCTCGCATTTCAAGATAACGATTGAATGCGGTTTGTACCTGCTCATCGTCTATTTTTATGTTTGTAAGATGCGTACCAAAAGTTGTATGGCGGCAATGATCAGACCAATATGTGTCTATTACTTTGATTTCTGTAATAGTTGGATTGCGATTTTCGTTTTTAAAATAGTTCTGGCAGAATTTTGCGTCTTCCAAGTCCATTGCGAGCGCGCGATCTTCTATGAACTTTTTTAAACCTTGTTCGTCTAAATCGGTGAATCCGTTGATAACTTCTACATTCGCTGGAATAACTGTTTCTGTTTGCAAAGTATCGACTTTATCTAAAGATGCTTCGCGCGCTTCAACTGGATTAATTACGTAGTGTTTAATTGCGTCTAAATCTTTTTTAGACAAATCACCTTTAAAAGCCAAGATTTGTGCGGTTCTTACTCTTGGTCGCTCTCCTTGGCTTATAAGCTGTATGCATTCACTTGCAGATTCTGCTCGCTGATCGAATTGTCCTGGAAGAAATTCCATAGCAAAAACATGTTCGCTTGTGCTTATGGGCAGGTAATCATAGGTGTTATCGACTGGTGGTTCGCTAAAAACTGTTTTGATAGCAGTGTTGAATAGATCTTCCGATATTCCTTCAACATCATACCTGTTTATTATGCGCGTTGATTTTAAAGAATCTATTCCTAGAATTTCTTTAAGCTCGTGATTAAGATGCTGTGCTTTAACATCGAAACCAGATTGCTTTTCAACATAAACGCGAAATACCACGGTAAACCTGCCTTGTAATTGTACGTTTTGGCTATTTTGGTTGTTTTGTTTTTTTCAGTTTTTTTTTCAGTTTTGTTTTAAGTTTCGTTTAGTTTTGCTTTAAGAACGCGCGTGGCTCGCACCTCGAAAGATGCGAGCCACATTAAAAATCATTCTTCAACATAATTATTTGGATTTATTTCGTCGAAGTTTACGCCTTCGCTTTGAGCAAGAGATTTAAGCCTTGAGAATATCTCCTCATAGGCTGGGATTATATCTCCTAAATCTCGTCTGAATAAATCTTTATCTAAGTGGCTTACTTCAGAATTATTTGTATTGCGCTTATCCCAAAGCCTGCAAGTATCTGGCGTTATTTCGTCAGCGAGCAGAATGTTTCCCTTAGAGTCAACGCCTTCTTCAATCTTGAAGTCAACAAGTTGTACGTCAATCTTAGAGAAAACATCAAGTAATGCATTATTAACAGCATGAGCCTGGCGCGTAATTTCTGCCAGCTCTTCATCTGTTGCTAAGCCAAGAGCTACAACGCCTTCAGGATTAATAAATGGATCGCCAAGTTCGTCGGATTTCACGCAGAATTCCAATAATGGTTTCTTTAAAGGAGTGCCTTCTTTTACTGCATAACGTTTTGCAAAAGATCCAGCAGCAGTGTTTCGCATTATTATTTCTAATGGGAACATTTTCATGCGTTTTACAAGCTGCTCAGTGCTAGAAACGCGCCCTAGGAAGTGGCTTTTTACGCCACGCGCTTCAAGGAGATGGAATAGTAAAGAAGTTATTTGATTGTTTAAGCTGCCTTTGCCAGCAATTTGAGCTTTTTTAAGACCGTTGCCAGCTGTTGCCTGATTCATGTACTCCACCCACAACACATTATTGTTATCAGTGGCATACAATTTCTTTGCTTTGCCTTCATACAACTTGTCAAGTTTTTCCATTGACGTGCCTCTCTTGTTGCATCTATGGCTGTAGGCGAAAACCAACATTATTTGAAGGTTTATCCAACCTTGTCAGCACGTTCAGACTAACAATTGTTACCTACAATTTTTTTGTATTATTTTTTAATTTTTTAATGTCTTAAACCAGTAAAAACCTTGATTTTCCAATGCTTTAAGACGGTAGCTCTACAGTGCTTAAGTCGCTAACAATGCGTGTCGCACAAGATTTTGCATCACTTACGTTGTCTGCTACTGTCAAAATAACACCCATGCGTCTTGAGCCATGAACTTCTGGCTTTCCAAAGATGCGTATATCACATCTTGCACAGTCTTCAGTGTTTAACGCTTTTGCTACATTCGTAAATCCAATTTTTCCGTTACCTTCTACAACAAGAGCATGGCTTAAAGCGACTTCATTATTCTTTAAGCAAAGAGCAGTGTGCTTTTGAGTAATAGGAACACCCAAAATCGCTAAAACATGCAGAGCAAACTCGCTGTAATACTGTGAAATCATTGTAACCATGCCAGTATCGTGCGGACGAGGGGATAGTTCGTTGAAAAGTAAATCACCGTTTTTAAGAACAAAGAGTTCAACTCCATAAACGCCCCACCCAGTTTCTCCGTTTTCTCTTGCTATTTGAGATAGACCTTCAACGGCTCGTTTAGCAATATTTTGAGCGTTGATTCGAACGTTTTCTGGTATATTTGCTGGTTGCCATGATTGTCTGTAATCGCCATTTTTTTGGAATTGTGCAATGGGTTCGCATGTTGTTATTCCAGCGCTGGAGCTTACAGTCAGTACTGTTAGCTCGTAGTCTAATGGTGCTAAAGCTTCAACAATTACGCGAGATATATCAGCGTTTTGCGTGTTCTGATTCTTATGCTTAGATCTTCTTCCATTTTGTGCTTCTATCCAAGCATTTTGTAGGTTTTCAGGATTTTTTACTATTGATTGACCATGACCAGATGAGCTCATAATTGGTTTCACGACGCATGGATATCCTACGATTTTTGCTCCTTTTTCTAATTCTTCATAGTTAGAAGCAAATCGATATGGTGTTGTTGGCAATCCTAGTTTTTCGTGTGAAATTTTTCGCAAAGCTTCACGGTCCATAGCAATTGCAGTAATATCAGAGCTTGGAACAACTTGAATTTTCTTACTCTTTACAACATTTTTTAGTATTTGAGTTGATATTGCTTCAATTTCAGGAATTATTATGTCTGGGTTTATATCGTTTATTAAGTCTTGTAACTCTTTAGAGTCGCTCATATCTAGAACGCGATTCTCTTGAGCTACTTGCATTGCTGGAGCGTTCGCATAGCTATCTGCCGCGCATACTCTTATGCCAAGCCTGATAAGTTCTATAGCAATCTCTTTGCCAAGTTCTCCAGAGCCAAGAAGAAGAACTTTTGTTGTATGTAACTTTGAATCAAAAATACCAAAAATTCGCTCGTTCGTAACGCTTTCATTTAATTCATTATTTGAATCTGATTTTTGCGAAAAACTCATAACTATATTCTTACATTACGCAATGTCGAATTGTCGTGCGACGCGCCGAATGAAGATGGACTAGCATAAATTTAAAAAATCGTGTATAGTATTCCTCTGTTGTGCGATTCCCGAAGGGTTTCGCGCCGTAATGGTGGCTATAGCTCAGTTGGTAGAGCATCTGATTGTGGTTCAGAAGGTCGCGCGTTCAAGCCGCGTTAGCCACCCCACTTTTTCGGCTGGTTTCAGCCGAATTTTTTTTTTTATGCTAGCTTATTTTTTTACTTTGAGTATCATTCTTTTTGCAATTAGATTTTTTAATTTATCAGTACACGTTTATGCCCGTATATTAGTACACGTTGGGGTAGAATAATGTGGGTTGCATAATTTGTTATGTTTCATAAATTTATGTTTAAGGAGCTTATATATGGCAGGCAGGGGCGGTAAGTCATCAAAGTCGTCATCAAATGTATCTTATGATGAACCTTTTTGGGAATCCGCGCTGCTTTTTGTTCCGCGACTTGTTGGTAAAGTAGTACGTTCGCTTTTTGGTGTGGGAGAATACGACGAAGCATACCGCAGAGATGGATTGTGCTTTGTAATGATTATTCTTGCTATTCTTTTCTGCGCATCGGAATGGTTTAGAGTTAGTGGTTTTATAGGCGTTGCTTTTCACTTCGCAGCATCTGCAGTTTTTGGAGTTATGAGCATTGTTTTACCAGTTTGGTTATTTGCCGTAGCAATTAGACTAATGAGAAATAGTGGATCAAAATCAGGTAACCCACGTGTTATAGGTGGTTTTGTTCTTATTTTGTGGTCTATATGTTCTATTTTAGATATTTTATTTGCTAGTAAAAATCAACGTTTTCACATAGAAGATTTGCAAAAATCTGGTGGATTATTAGGTTTTTCTCTTGGTTCTCCTTTAGCTTGGGGATTATCTAGGACTTTTGCTCTAGTGATTTTTGTTATTATCGCAATTTTTTCGCTTTTGATGATTTTAAAATTGCATGTTACAGACATAACTCAGTTTATATTTTCTGCTTTTTCTAAAGATAGTAAAGATAGTAAAGACGATAATTCTGAGGAAGATTCATACGATAATGATTCTAAGGATGATGATAAAACACTTGAATTTGCTGATGGAGTGCCAACTCATGATGATTCTGACAAATCTGAAAAGTCTCGCAGGTCTTTGCATAATTCGTTAATTTCTAAATTATGGAATTCACTATTTGGCACTAAGAAAAAAGACAGTAATAATGAGCTTTTAGATGAGTATGCTGGAGATGATGCTTTTCTCTGTGCATCTTCAAAAGATGGCGGTAGTAATTTCGAATCAAATAATGCTGATCGCACGAATAGTCATGATGGTGATTTTAATAATCAATCGCAAGGTTATGAAAATACGGTTGATAAATCACATAATAGTGAGTCTCCTAGGTTTGTATCTTCAAGTGGTTCTTCTGCGAATTCTAATTCTTGGAAAACATCTCCAGAATTATATATTGATGAATTCCCTAAGGCTCCTATAAGCTCCAGTGAGCAATATTCTTCTGATCCTTGGGGAAAGATGCCTGCTCAGCAATTAGATAAGTATAGGTCATCGCAAGAAAATAATAGTGATAGCGCTGCTGGCAAAGATATATACGATTCAAATCATAGTGATTCTAATGTTTATGAAGATGAACCTTATATGCTACCAGATTTGAACATACTTGTTCATGGAAAGCCTCATGCAACAAGAACACCAGCGAATGATCGTGTGATTCGAGCTTTAACGTCTACCTTTGAACAATTTGAGGTAGATGCGAAGGTTATTGGCTTCTTAAGAGGTCCTTCTGTAACTCAATATGAAGTTGAGTTGGGATCTGGAGTAAAAGTAGAGAAGGTAACGAATCTTCAAAAGAATATTGCGTATGCTGTAGCAAGCACTGATGTGCGTATTCTCTCTCCAATTCCAGGCAAGTCTGCAATTGGTATTGAGATTCCGAATGTAGATAGAGAGATTGTAAATCTGGGAGATGTTCTTAGGTCTGATAAAGCGCGACAAGATCCAAACCCTATGCTTACAGGTGTTGGTAAGGATGTTGAGGGTCATTTCGTAACGGCAGCTCTCGATAAAATGCCGCATTTGCTTGTTGCAGGTGCTACAGGATCTGGTAAGTCGAGTTTTATTAACTCGATGCTCACTTCTATTATCATGCGAGCAACACCTGAACAGGTTCGTATGATTTTGGTAGATCCTAAGAGAGTAGAGCTTTCTGCATACGCTGGCATTCCGCATTTGCTCACGCCGATTATTACGGATCCTAAGAAGGCTGCACAGGCTCTCGAGTGGGTTGTTAAAGAGATGGATTCGCGCTACGACGACTTGCAATTCTTCGGCTTCCGCCATGTTAAAGATTTCAACAAGGCTGTGCGCGAAGGAAAAGTTCATGCTCCGGCTGGTTCTAATAGAAAAGTTGCTCCATACCCGTATTTGCTTGTGGTTGTAGACGAGATGGCTGATTTGATGATGGTTGCTAAGAACGATGTTGAAAGTTCTATTCAGCGTATTACTCAGCTTGCTCGAGCTGCAGGAGTGCATTTGGTTCTTGCTACTCAGCGTCCGTCTGTTGACGTTGTAACAGGCTTGATTAAAGCAAATATTCCTTCTCGATTGGCTTTTGCTACTTCATCTGCAACTGATTCAAGAGTTATTCTCGATACTGTTGGTGCAGAAACTTTGATTGGTCAAGGTGACGCTTTGTTCCTTCCAATGGGTGCTGCTAAGCCTCAGCGTGTGCAGGGCTCGTGGGTGAGTGAATCTGAAATCCGCAGGGCTGTGGAGTATGTTCGCACTCAGCGCAAGCCAAAGTATCGTGAAGATATTGAACAAATGGCTCAAAAAGCGGATGCTCAAGCTCAAAGCAAGCTTAAAACTAGCGATATTGGCGACGATATGGATGAGCTGCTTCAGGCTGCAGAGCTTGTAGTAGGTGCTCAGTTTGGATCCACTTCGATGCTTCAAAGAAAATTGCGTGTTGGCTTTTCTAAAGCTGGTAGGTTAATGGATTTGCTTGAGTCGCGTGGTGTTGTTGGCCCATCCGAAGGGTCTAAAGCACGTGAGGTTCTTGTGCAACCTCAAGATTTGCCTAAAGTTTTAGCATTTATTCGCGGTGAAAGTGATTCTTTGTAAAAGTTGAATTAAGTTTTGCGTTTGCTATACCATATTTGTGTAGCTTTATGGAGGTATTTATAAATGTTGAAAAACAGTAAGTCTAAATTACTTGAAGGTTGGGATTATGCTCCTAATGTAGTGACATACATAAGGATTATTCTTTCTATTCTATTTATAATCTTATATTTGGTTGCAGGTCCTTGGGGATATGCTTCTACTGCAATACGTTGGTCAGTGTTTGTTTTGTTTGTAATTGCAGCTTCTACAGATAAATTAGATGGTTGGATGGCTAGAAAATACAATCAGGTAACTGAGCTTGGTAAATTACTAGATCCTATAGCAGATAAGCTTCTCATGCTTTCCGCGCTTATTATTGCGTCAGCTTTTGGAGAACTATATTGGTGGATTACTGCTTTGTTTGTTATTCGTGAAATTGGCATAACTATTTTACGATTCTATGTTATAAATAAGGGCGGTAAAGTGATTGCAGCATCTTCTGCTGGAAAGTTTAAGACACTTTCTCAGTCAATTGGTATTGCGATGCTTCTCGTTCCTATTGTTCCTGTTTTCTGCGCAAATGATATTCCACTTTGGGTGATTTGCTATTACTCCATTTCTTACGGTTTGATTGGAATAGCGATAGGCTTTGCTACTTACTCTGGTATTCTTTACGTGAACGACGCTTTGAAGCATTGATATAGATATGTGTAGTGACTCTGTCAGTGTTTTAGCTAGTGAGATTCTTGATTTTTGCGATGAACATTCTTTGCATATCGCATGTGCTGAGTCTCTGACTGGGGGTCTTCTTTCAGATTCGTTTGTAAAGATTCCTGGCGCTTCTAGAGTTTTTCTTGGATCTGCTGTTACTTACGATATTCGTGAAAAATCTAAGATACTTGGTGTGGATTGCGATTTATTAAAATCGTGTGGTGCTGTAGACGCGCGAGTAGCAAAGCAAATGGCGTTTGGTGCAGCAAGATTATACAGTGGATCTGGTTGGTGTTATAAGCGTTTTGAGCAACAAAAAGATGTTGACAATCCTGATTTTCCTATTATTGGATTGTCAACTACTGGTGTTGCTGGACCTGGCTCTGATGCTGGTAAACCAGCTGGATTGGCGTATATTGGTGTTTTTGTTCCAAATATTACCGATAAATCTTGCTTTTCGCTTGACTCTGATGCGATTTCTTGCAAGTTTAATAGAATAAAAAATTGCGTTTTTGATTGTAAGTGTGGAAAAATTAGTAATTTCTCCTTGGAGAAATGTGATTTTTATTCTTGTGATTTAGGATTGTTGATTTCTGCTCAATTAAATATTTCTGGTAATCGTGAAGAAGTTCGAAACGGTGTCGTTTATGCGTTAATTAAAATTCTGCATTCCATAATTTTTGAAGATTGGATTTTTGATGCGCGAGCGTGAATTTTGGGAGCTTCTTGAAGAGGTATTTGGCAGGGAGTTTGGCAGGAGTATCGCAAAAGATCAGGAGCTGCAAAAACTTAATGGTATGAGTGCTCGTGAGGCGATTGATGCTGGAGTAGAGCCAAGAATTGTCTGGAATGTTTTATGTGATCACATGAATATTCCTGATAGTAAGAGGTGGGGTAAAGATCATAATGCTCCACCAATGCCTGCAAAATAGATATTTTCGCCTAGTTTTCAAGAACAACACGCTTGTCGAACAAATGTTCGTTTGTGGTGTATAATGTCAATTGTTGGGCTTCTTGCAGCGTGATAAGTGCCTATTGTGTTATTGAGTAAAACCTTTAACCACATTGCTCTAAAACGCTTGCATAGTCATTATGTATTGCATTAACGTCAATCAATACATCGGCATGCGAAAGGAGTAGCAGATATGGCACAACAAGCAAAAAAAGGTGCAGTGGATCGTCTTATTGATGCCGACAAGGCAGATCCTCGTAGAAAAGCAGCGTTGGAAACAGCTCTTGCCAATGTTGAAAAACAATATGGTAAAGGTTCAGCAATGCGATTGGGTGATAAGCCACTACAAGACGTGGAGGTTATCCCTACTGGCTCAATAGCTCTAGATATGGCTCTAGGGATTGGTGGCGTTCCTCGTGGGCGTATTGTGGAAGTTTATGGTCCTGAATCTTCTGGTAAAACAACATTAGCTTTGCATATTGTTGCTAATGCTCAAAAGAATGGTGGTATTGCTGCATTTATTGATGCTGAGCATGCTTTAGATCCAGTTTATGCGCGTAAATTGGGTGTTGACACAGATTCTCTTATTGTTTCTCAGCCAGATAATGGTGAACAAGCATTAGAGATTGCCGACATGCTAATTCGTTCTGGTGCTTTAGATGTTATAGTAGTTGATTCTGTAGCAGCTCTTGTTCCAAAAGCGGAAATTGATGGAGACATGGGAGATAGCCATGTTGGTTTACAAGCGCGCTTAATGAGCCAAGCTTTAAGAAAAATGACTGGTGCATTGTCTCAAGCTGGAACAACAGCAATATTTATTAATCAGCTTCGTGAAAAAATTGGTGTATTCTTCGGTAATCCAGAAACAACTACTGGTGGTAAAGCTCTTAAATTCTATTCATCTGTTCGAATGGATATTAGACGAGTTTCTACTATCAAAAATGGTGAAGAGGCTGTTGGAAATCGTACTAAGGTAAAGATTGTAAAGAATAAAATGGCTCCGCCTTTTAAAACAGCAGAGTTTGATGTTCTTTACGGAGAAGGGATATCAACTGAAGGTTCTGTAATCGATATGGCTGTACAGTGCGATGTTATTAAAAAATCTGGTTCTTGGTTCACTTACGAAGGTGAACAACTTGGGCAAGGTAGGGAGAACGTTCGCCAATTCCTTAAAGATAATCCTGCTATTACAGAAGAGATTAGCGATAAAGTAAAAGTAGCGTTTGGGCTAATGAAGCCAGAAGATCAATTCGTTGAGGTAGAAGATGAAGATGACAATTCTCAGTCAGTATCATCTTCAAGTGCTGATAGTAAAACAAACACTTCAAAAGGCAGTGATGTCAAATAAAACTATATTAAATAAAATTATTAAAACAAAGTTGAATTTAGCTGATTCACATCATATTGGCTGAGATTCAGTGAAAAGAATAGAAGATGATTAGTGTAGAGAGTTTTCTTCGCAATCATAAACCTGTTGATTCTTATTATTCTGCAGAAAATGAGTGTGAAAAAGCAGAAGAATCTGAAGTTAATGGTTGTGATTTAACAACAGTTGGCGTTAGTGATGCTTATGATAAGTCATTTGATAGCTTGGATAATAATCATGAAGATTATTGCGAAGAAAACTCTTATTACGCTTTTAAGAAGTATAATTCATTTAATGGCAGAAAGCCTGCTAAAAAAGTAGATGCTAAAAAAGCCTCTGATTTCGACGATTGTAGAGAATCTGCTTTACGAATGCTAGATTATTCAGCTAGATCTTCCGATGATTTAAAGAATAGGCTTATAAATAAGGGTTATAAAGAGAATATTGTTGAATCCGTAATAATTCGTTTGGAAGAATTACATTTGGTTGACGATAAACAATATGCTAGATCCGTTATACGCTCATGTGTATCTAGATTGTTGGGAGAACGTGCGACTCGCATTGAGCTACAAAAAAAGGGCGTTTCTTCCACTGTGGCCTGTTCAACATTGCAAGAAGCTAGAGAAGACGGTGTTTTTGAAGAAGTTGCATGGGAATTAGGCAGAAAATTATCGCTAAAACTTAAAAGCCTAGACGATAATGTAAAAAGACGTAGATTCTTTTCTGCAGGAGCTAGAAAAGGTCATGATTTAAACACACTAAACGAAGTATATTATGCTTTGTTTAAGTCTTAAACCAAAATCTTTAGCAAATTTCGTTAGCGCACTTAAGAACATAATCTGGCATATCTTCGATGTTAATAACATCGTTGAATCTAGCTGTTTTATTTTTAAGTTCGCTAAGCATTTTAGGAGCTTTTGTAGAAGTTTTGCTTTCTAACAAATCCATGCAAGCAAAATCATCTAATCCTTCAACATTTAAGCCTAAAGATTCGCAAACAACCCTAGGGAACTTATACGGGCTTGCTGTGCTCAAAAGAACACGCGGAACATTAGAATCATGAGGAATATGATTCATAACAAAGTATCCGCAAGCAGTATGTGGATCAATAATATAATTATGCTTATTCCAGCATTCTTGTATGGAATTGCGAATTTGATCCTCGTTTGCCCATCCGCATCCAAAAAGTTCTCGAATTTTAGAAAGCACGTCTTCTGGTATTTCAAAAGCGCCCCATTGTTGTAAATCATTCATAAGCATTTGCAACAGTCGTGTATCTTTATCGCACATGTAGTAAAGCATGCGTTCTAAATTAGAAGAAACAAGAATATCCATAGACGGTGCAATTGTTTGGTTAAATGGTCGAATCTTGTTATATGTTCCACTGACCAAAAAGTCAAACAAAACATTGTTGCTGTTGCTCGCTACGATTAAGTGTTTTACAGGAAGACCAAGAATTTTCGCATAATATCCAGCAAGAATATTTCCAAAATTGCCAGTAGGGACACAAAATTCCACTTCATTACCAAGTTCAATAACGCCTTGTTCAACAAGCTTAGAATAAGCGTAGAAGTAGTAAACAACTTGAGGAATAAGTCTGCCAATATTAATCGAATTAGCAGAAGAAAGCAGTGCGTGATTATTGTTTTCAACCGTTTCATTAATTGAATTGTTAGTAAATATTTGTTTAACGCCGCTTTGCGCATCGTCAAAATTTCCTCTAACAGCGCATACTTTTACGTTATTTCCACTTTGAGTTGTCATTTGCAATTCTTGAATTTTACTTACTTTACCTTCTGGGTAAAAAGTGACCATAGAAGTGCCTTCAACATCCGCAAACCCAGCTAGCGCAGCTTTTCCTGTATCTCCCGAAGTGGCGGTAAGAATCATAACGTTTTGATTAGAATCAGATACATCTTTTGTGCGACTAATGAATTGTGGCAAAATCTGCAAAGCAACATCTTTAAAAGCACAGGTAGGACCGTGGAAAAGCTCTAGAACAAAATCATTATTATTACCAAGAGCCTTTAAAGGAGTAATCTCAGTATCTTCCCACTGACTTCCATAAGCCTTCTCTACGCAATCATCAAGCTCGCTAGACGTAAAATCTGGAAGGAGAATTTGAAGAACATCTTTAGCAATCTGTTTATAAGTTTTCCCAGAAAGATTAGAAATATCGTAACGAGTTTCACCAAGGCAATCCGTAACAAACAAGCCACCATCATCTGCTATTCCTCTACGAATAGCTTGCTTCGAGGTATAGGTTTTAGAGTTTGACCTAGTGCTGTGAAACATAACTGTATTCGTAGTGTTTTCTGCCATGATTCCTCCATTCGTGCTAATTGGTATACATGTTACCTGAAGAGGTGGAGCCTAAGTACTGCTATTGCTAATATGTTCAATATGATTAATCTTGATACAAAGTTAGATGAAACGCATAGTAATGCACAAAGCAATATGTCTAAAGATTATGGGGACTCTATAGATTCTATTGTTTTTTCTAGAGCGGATGCTTCGCGAATAGCACAGCGTGAATTTGCTAAAGCTAATACCAATTTTAAAAATAATCTTCTAAATGCTATTGCTGATTCTATTGAAAATAATGCAGAATTTATTGAAGAAGCAAATAAGCAAGACTTAGAAAAAGCTCAAAAAAATGGTATGGATGCTGGAAAACTAGACAGACTTAAATTTGATGAAGAAAGAATATTTCAATCTGCAAAAAGTATTAGAAAAATAGCGCAATTACAAGATCCTGTTGGAGAAGTTGTTCGTGGATACACACTAGAAAATGGTCTTAGGCTTTCTCAAGTAAGAGTGCCAATAGGCGTAATGGGAATTATTTACGAAGCTAGACCAAATGTGACTGTTGACGTTGCATCTTTGTGCATAAAATCTTCAAATGCTGTAATTTTAAGAGGCGGTAGTGCAGCTGAGCGCACGAACCATGCGACAATTTCTGTAATCAAGCAAGTCTTAAAAGATTTTGGTGTAAGTGGAAATCTTATAGAATCTGTTGATGATCTTGGAAGAAGTGGAGCAACGTCAATGATGCATGCTCATGGTCATATTGATGTTCTTGTTCCTAGGGGAAGTGCAAATCTAATCGCTGCAGTTGTTAAAGAATCAACAGTTCCAGTTATAGAAACTGGAGCTGGAAATGTTCATATTTACGTGGATAAAACAGCAGATTTTGAAAAAGCGATACCAATTATTGTAAATGCAAAAACTCAAAGAGTTGGAGTTTGTAATGCTGCAGAAAAATTGCTTGTAAATCAAGATATTGCTAAAGATTTTCTGCCAAGAATTGCAAGCGAGTTAGCTAAACATAATGTTTTGATTCATGCTGATGAAAAATCCTACAATATTCTATTCGATTCAAATATCAATGGTTTGCAGTTAGAACATGCAAATGATGATGATTGGAATCGTGAATATTTGTCTTTGCAAATAGGAGTAAAGATTGTAAAAGATGTTGAGGATGCTGCGAATCATATTACAAAGTATTCAACGGGGCATACTGAGACGATTATTGCTGAAGATTATTTAACAATCAATAATTTTGTGTCATCTGTAGACTCAGCTGTTGTTATGGTAAATGCTTCAACAAGATTTACGGACGGCGGCGAATTTGGTTTCGGAGCTGAGCTTGGCATTTCCACTCAAAAATTACATGCCAGGGGCCCTATGGGTTTGAGAGAAATGACAACCACAAAGTGGATTGGTTATGGAGATGGTCAAATAAGAGCTTGATGTTATAAATTGTGACAGATAATAAGGTATTAAGAGTAAGGTTATGAGTATGCCAAATACACAGGAATCAACTAAATCAGATAATGTATACGCGAAAAGCGAATCATATGGTGTGTCTGATTTTAATGTTTTAGATGCTTTAGATATTTCCGCTGAGCGTTTATCCATAGTTCGCTATGTGTTTTTAGTGCAAATTGAAGATGGTATTGCGTCTGCATCTCAAAGATCTTCTCTTGAATATGCTGATGCAATATTAATGGGTTGGCCAGATAGGGATAATCGTACTGTTTTCAAGCCTCAGGATAATGCTGCTTTAGATGAGATTAATCAGAATTTGAGAAAAATGGAAGATAATATATCTCAATTCAGTAATCTTGAGCGTTGCGGTGAAGTAGATAATATGGCAGATATTCTTATTAAGATTACAGAATCTGTTGCAAAGATTAGAAGTATTTTCCAGCCTGATTTTCCTCTTCCAACATTTGAGGAGATTAAACGGGTTGTTCAAGATGAGTGGAATGAGGAAATGGGCAATATTAATCCCGATAAGGCGAACGTTGCCTCTAGTGTTATCGATGAAGCTAAGGCAGATGATGCTGCTGATTTGCTTGATGGTGCAAAATAATCATGATGCTTGATTTTGTGTATTTTGAACAAAATGTGGAAATGAATTAATGCAAAATAATCTAAACAACTCTAAAGTTGATTCCCAAAATAGTATTAAGTCAGAAGTAAAAGATTTTTCTGAAGAGCGCAGAATGTCTGACTTGTTCCAAGGGTCTTTTAATGGCACTGAGGCTGCGCCGCCTGTTGTGGCAGGTGTTGCTAAACACCGTCAATCTGCTAGAGGTAATGTTCATCAGCGCCAACGAATAGGGATCATGGGCGGCACTTTTGACCCTATTCACAACGGCCACTTGGTAGCAGCTTCTGAAGTTGCATGGGTTTATGATCTAGACGAAGTTATTTTTGTTCCTACAGGAAAGCCTGTTTTTAAACTTGATAAGAAGGTTACTAACGCAGAAGATCGATATTTGATGACTGTGATTGCAACTGCTTCTAATCCTAAGTTCACAGTTTCCAGAGTGGATATTGATAGACCAGGTGTTACTTATACGATTGATACGCTTCGCGATATTCGATCTCAGCATCCAGATGCTGAACTTTTCTTTATTACAGGCGCGGATGCTATTGCGGAGATTATGCAATGGAAAGATGCTAGAGAACTGTGGAATTTGGCTAGATTTGTGGCTGTTACTCGTCCTGGGTATTCTAGTCCAGAAAAGTTTACTCAAATTGAGGCTCATGTGTATTCGGCGGATTCTTGTGACGATATGATTAATTGTCACAGTCATCGTTTCCCAGTTGACATTTTGGAAATCCCAGCACTAGCAATTTCTTCTACTGATGTTCGCAAGCGAGCTGAGCACGGGGAACCTGTATGGTATTTGGTTCCAGATGGAGTTGTTCAATACATTGTTAAGCATGGTTTATACAGACGCGATTTGTGATTATTTGGAATCTTTTGCAATGATTTGTTGTGTATGAAACGGCTTAATGATTATAGTCTGCGCAAATAGATAGTATTAATCACAGTCCGTTTTTGTGGGCTGTTAGTGAACTAGCGTTTGGAGATATGGTGAGCATCGTCCTTGAAGGAAAGCCAGATAAAAACCTTGTTCTCGTAACTGGTCGCGCGCATCCGAAGCTTGCTCGAGATGTTGCAAATCAGCTTGGTATAGAAGTATTGGAAACAACAGCATATGATTTTGCCAATGGCGAGATGTATGTTCGTTACACTCAGTCTGTGCGAGGAACAGACGTGTTTGTGTTGCAAAGTCATAGTGACCCTGTTAACAAGTCCATTATGGAACAGTTAATTATGATCGACGCATTAAAGCGCGCGTCTGCTCGTTCTATTACCGCTGTGTGCCCGTTGCTTGGATATTCTAGACAAGACAAAAAGCATCGCGGTCGTGAGCCTATTTCTTGCCGCTTGATGTTTGATTTGCTTAAAACAGCAGGCGCAGATCGAATCATGAGCGTTGACTTGCATGCGGCACAATCGCAGGGATTCTTTGATGGTCCTGTAGACCATTTGATTGCTATGCCAGTGCTGGTTGATTACGTTCGAGATCGTTTCAGCGAAGATTTAGGAAACGTTACCGTTGTTTCGCCAGACGCAGGTCGAATCCGAGTTGCAGAACAGTGGGCGCAACGTTTAGGCGGAGGCCCATTGGCTTTTGTTCATAAGACTAGAGATATTACTCGTCCAAATCAGGCTGTAGCAAATCGTGTTGTTGGTGATGTTGCTGGGCGTGATTGTGTTATGGTTGATGATTTAATTGACACTGCTGGAACAATCGCAGGCGCTTGTAATGTTCTTAAGGACGCTGGTGCAAAGTCTGTTACGGTTGTTGCAACTCACGGCGTGCTTTCTGGTCCTGCAGTTGAGCGTTTAAAGAATTGCGGCGCTAGAGAAGTTGTGTTAACGGATACTGTTCCAATTCCAGAAGAAAAGCGTTGGGATGGGTTAACTGTTCTTTCAATTGCCCCACTTTTGGCAAGTGCTATTAAAGCTGTGTTTGAAGATGGGTCTGTTGCAAAGCTGTTTGACACTTATCCAGAGCATCATGGCAAGGGGTTCTTGTTTGCATAAATCCTATTTCGCCACGCCAAACTTGACGATGTCAATTGTTATGGCATAATAGTGACTTGGCGGTTTTTTCCGCCGTTCCCTCATGGTGTAATGGCAGCACACGGGTCTTTGGAACCCTTTGTCTTGGTTCGAATCCAGGTGAGGGAGCTAGAAATTGCGCCGCTTAATTTTAAGCGGCGTTTTTTATTAGCATAGTTTGTTGATAGTGTGTGTATGAGTAGCTTTTTTAATCTAGGAAGGCGTTTTATTAGATATGTTGGAATCTTTAAGAGGTGGATTCAAGCGTGTTATTGCGCCTATTGCTAAGCTGCTTGTAAAATTTGGCTGTACAGCAAATGGCATTACTGTTTTCGGTGCTTTGGCTGTTGTAGTAACCTCAATTTTTGTTTCTATGACTGGCTGGCTTTTATTCGGTACAATTTTGCTTACGATTTTTGTCCTTGCAGATGCTTTGGATGGTTCAGTCGCTGCTTTAACTAATCAAAATGGTGGAACGAAATTTGGTGCGTTTTTGGATTCTACTTTAGATAGAATCGCTGATTGGTCTCTATTTTTGTGTGTTTGTATTTGCTTATATCGTGCTAAAAATATCAACATATGTTTATATTTGCCAGAATATGTTAATGGTTTTATAAAATATTGCGGATTGCTTTGTTCGCTAATAGCAATTATGGCTGCTTTTGTAACGTCATATGCTAGAGCAAGAGGTGAGTCTGTTGGGGTGGAAGCTAAAAAAGGTTTGATTACTAGAGCAGACAGAGTGGCTATTATATTGATTTCAATGGGATTAAGTGGATTAACTGGCTGGCTTTTATGGCTTAGTTTAGCCATGTTTATCCTTTGTATTGGTGGTATCATAACCGTTATACAGAGGATTTTTGAAGTTAAAAATTTGCTTAAAAATACTAGCGTATGACGATTTGTCGCTAAAGAGCATTAAAATCATCACGTTTACGTAACCGTACACTTTTTAGGAGTATCATGTCAGGTCATTCCAAGTGGGCGACCACAAAGCATAAGAAAGCCGCTATTGACGCTAAGCGCGGCAAGCTTTTCGCCAAGCTTATTAAGAATATTGAAATCGCTGCTCGTCTTGGTGGTGGAGACCCTGATGGTAACCCAACTTTGTACGATGCAATCGTTAAGGCTAAAAAAGCTTCTATGCCAGCAGATAATATTAAGCGCGCTGTTAAGCGTGGTTCTGGTGAAGAAGCAGGCGGCGCAAACTACGAAGAGATTGTTTACGAAGGCTATGCTCCAGCAGGTGTTGGATTGATTATTGAGTGCCTTACTGATAATCGCAACCGCGCCGCAGCAGACGTTCGCTCCACTCTTACAAAGGGCAATGGTTCTTTGGCTACAAGCGGTTCTGTTAGCTTCAACTTTGAGCGTAAGGGCTTGATTGAAGTTCCTAGCGAAGGCGTTGACTATAGCAAGCTTTTTGATATTGCTGCAGAAGCTGGCGCTGAAGATGTTGCTGACGACGGTGATGTGTATTCCGTATACACTGATTCTAGCGATTTGGTAACTGTTCGTAAGGCTTTGCAAGATGCTGGTTTCGACTATGATTCCGCAGAAATCGTTATGCATCCAAACAATGAGGTTGAATTGAGCTTTGAAGATGCTCAGAAAGTGTCTCGTTTGATTGACAATCTCGACGATTTGGACGATGTTCAGAATATTTACAGCAACTGGACTGCTTCGGATGAGGTTATGGCTCAGCTTGAGGAAGCAGAATAGTTTCCTATGATGATTTTGGGCGTTGACCCCGGGCTTACTCGCTGCGGGGTCGGCGTGATTGAAGCCGGCGTTTCTCGTCGGCTTTCTTTTATTCACGTCGATGTATTAAGAAGTGATCCTAAGACTTCTCAAGATTTAAGATTGCTCGAAATTTACAATGGACTGGTGGAGAAAATCGAAAGGTTTTCGCCAGATACTATTTCGATTGAGCGTGTTTTTGCTCAAGAAAATCGAAACACTGTTCTTGGTACTGCTCAAGTTGCAGGTGTTGCAATGTTGGCTGCTGCTCAGAGAGGTATTCCTGTAGCTTTGCATACTCCTACAGAGGTTAAACTCGCTGTTGCTGGAAATGGAAAGGCGGATAAAACTCAGGTAGAGCGCATGGTTGCGCGTCTTTTAAATCTTAATGTTTTACCGACTCCTGCAGATGCAGCTGATGCTTTGGCTCAAGCGATTTGTCACGCGCTTCGCCCAGCAGGGGCTTTGCAAGGAGGAGAGCGAGAGCAGCATTTAACTGAGGCTCAACGAAAGTGGGCTGCTTCTTTGCGTTCTGCTAGCAGACATTCTTCTGTCGGACGTGACATGTAGTATGTTTTATAGAACAGATGTTCTATTTATCTAGAAAGGTGAGCGCTGATGATTGGTATGCTTAGCGGCGTTATTGAATCAGTTGATTCTCGATGTGCGCTTATCTGTGTTAGTGGTGTTGGCTATGAAGTTTATATGCCATCGTCTGATTTGGCTGCGCTGCATGAAGGTCAAGATGTTAAGGTTTATACGTCTTTACAAGTAAGTCAAGATGCTGTTACTTTGTATGGTTTTACGAGTATGCCTGCAAAGCGTATTTTTCTTCAAATTCAGCAGAAAGTTAGTGGTGTTGGTCCTAAAGTTGCTCTTTCTTTACTTTCCACTTTAAATGTGAATCGTTTATTGCAGGCTATTGCAGATGGCGATATCACCGCATTGTCTTCTGCTCCAGGATTAGGTAAAAAGGGTGCTCAAAAAATTGTTCTTGAACTTAAAGGTTCTATTGACGTATCTCAATTAAATGAAGATGATACTTCTAAAGATTCAAAATCTTATAAAAAGGAATTTGATGAATCTGGCATCAGCAAGGTTGTCGATGGACTTATGTCTTTAGGGTGGAAGCAGTCAGATGCTCAAAGAGCGGTTGAAAACGTGTGTAATAGTGAAAAAATTGCTCTGCCAATCAGTGATTCAGATATGTCTAATGTTTTGCGCATGGCATTGGCAGCGTTAGATAGAGGCAGGTGATTCATGAGTTTGGATGAAGGAATCGACGTACAAGCTTTAAATACTGGCGTATCCGAAGATTCATTAAGAATTGTTTCATCATCTCCTATAGGAAATGAACAGATTAGCGATGAAGAATTAAGACCTCATGCTCTAGATGGATTTATCGGACAGCCTCTTTTAAAGGCGCAGTTACAACTTTTTTTGGATGCTGCAAGATTGCGTGATGTTCCTCCAGATCACATGTTGCTTGCAGGTCCTCCTGGGCTTGGAAAAACAACATTAGCAATGATTGTTGCTAATGAGTTAGGCGTATCTATTAGAGTTACGTCTGGCCCTGCTATTCAACACGCTGGTGATCTAGCATCAATTTTGAGTTCTCTTGATACTGGTGAAGTACTGTTTATTGATGAGATTCATCGTTTGCCTCGAGCCGCAGAAGAGTTGCTTTATATAGCTATGGAAGATTTCCGAGTTGATGTTATGGTTGGCAAAGGACCAGGGGCGTCTTCTATACCTCTTACATTGCCGCATTTTACTGTGGTTGGTGCTACTACGCGCGAAGGTATGCTTCCTTCTCCGCTTAGAGCACGTTTTGGTTTTACGGCTCACTTGGATTTTTATCCTCACGATGAGTTGGAAAAACTGATTGAACGTTCATCTGTTCTTCTTGGTGTTCATCTTGTTGATCAAGCAGCTAAAGAACTTGCTATTCGTTCCAGAGGAACTCCTAGAATCGCAAATCGACTGTTAAGACGCGTACGTGATTGGGCAGTTGTGCATAATCTTAAAGATGTAAATCGCGAGTCTGTAATAGAAGCCTTATCGTTGTATCAGATTGATACTCAAGGTCTTGACCGTCTAGATATTGCGGTTTTGAAAGCTATTGTGAATCAATTTAATGGTGGTCCAGTTGGGCTTAATAATTTGGCTGCAATGGTTGGAGAAGAGGCAGAAACTGTAGAAACCGTTTGTGAGCCATATTTAGTGCGTGAAGGGTTTCTTATTAGGACTCCTAAAGGTCGTGTTGCCACTGAAAAAGCTTGGCAACACTTAGGTCTTAAAGCGCCTGATAATGTCAGATAGATAACATAAAATAAGTGTTTTGGACGGTGTTTTGTCCGTCTCAGGGTTGGATACATAAGGAGTTTATTGTGCCCCAATTTGTTAGCCAGTATGGCATGCTTATTGTACTCGTAATTGCCATGGTTGGTATCATGTGGTTCCAATCTCGTAATATGAAGAAGCGCCAAAATGAGTTGAAGTCCTTCCATGATTCTTTGAAACCAGGCGTTGAAGTTATAACAATTGGTGGAATTATCGGTAAGGTCGTCTTAGTTGATTCTGATCACGAAGAGATTGTTCTAGATTCAGAAGGTAGTTTACTTCGAGTGTCTTTCAGAGCTGTGAATAGAGTTTATGTTCGTGTAGATTTCAACAGCTATGACAAAGACGATGAAGCTGATAACTCGGAAGATGTTGATGCATCTGATAAAGATGAATCTCAAGAATCGAGCGAAACTGAGCAGATTCAAGAATCCAGCGAGACTGGTGAAGTCAAAGAAAACTGAGATAAGAACAATAAGATTATGACAACAACTGATATTACAGTAAAATCTTTGAAGAATGTTAGTGATGAGGATGTTAAATATTTAGCATCTCTTATTAGAACAATTCCAGGGTTTCCAAATCCAAAGATTGTTTTCCGCGATTTTCTTCCTGTTTTTGCTGATAATCGTGGTATGCGAATTCTTATTGATTCATTAGTAGATTCGTTACCAGTTTCTAAAGATTCATTTGATTTAGTTGCTGGACTTGAGGCTCGTGGATTTTTGTTTGGTCCAGCTTTGGCTGCTCGACTCAATAAAGGTTTTGTTGCCGTAAGAAAAGCAGGTAAATTGCCGCCCGAAGTCATAAGCGAATCATATTCTCTCGAATATGGGGAAGCTAAGATAGAGATTGAGAAAGATCTTATAAAGCCTGGTCAGCGTGTTCTTATTGTTGACGATTTAATTGCTACAGGAGGAACTGCAAAAGCTGCTGCGCGACTTGTTGAAAGGTCGCAGGGTACTGTTGCTGGATTCTGCTTTGTAATGGAGTTAACAGGAATTAGCGGGATGAATGAGTTGCAATCTTATAAATGCTCTAGTTTAATGACGATGCCTGCGTAAAAGTGGTGTATGAGTAGTAGCTTGTGTTGTAATTAGGCAGCTACATTTATCCATATATTGTTTTTAGGTGTAATCATAAAAAATCGAACAACTTAGATCTAACTTCAAGCGGCTAATAAGGGAGGATGATGTTATGAAAAAACTGAAGTCTTCTCTTATTAGCATTTTGAAGGGGATATCTATACCCGCTATTGCGACTTTGATTTTTGCAATAGTTGTTGGATTATTCATGTCACTAACCCTTCTTGTTATTTCTATAGAAGAAGGAACTGGTAATCTTTCCGATTCATCAATGTCGATGACGTGGGCTGCTCTTCTTTTTGCGCAAGGAGTTGGTCTAGGCTTTGATGATTTTATTCTTACAGTTATTCCACTTGGTTTGACTTTGCTTATAATTACAATGCTTGCGATTCTGATGAGAAAACTAAAAGGTGGATCGCTAGTAAATTGTATTGGTTTGTTTGTTTGGGTTTTCATCAATGGAGTTATATCTCAAAATACTAATATTGAGTTATTGGATTCGTTACCAGTCATATTGTTAAAAAGCTTTTGTGTATATGCTTTTGCACAGTTAATAGCTGTTTTCCCATACAGCTCATTGTTTGTATTAATCAAAAATAATATAACAAAAAATGTTCCTGAACATATATTAAAACGCATAAAAATTTGCCTTTATTCAACCGTAATCGTGTTGTCAATTTATGCAATTATTGCATTATCAACGATTATCTTTTGGTCCATTGTTGGAGCAAGTAATGTTGAGATAGTTTTTTCAAAGTTAGGAATGCAATTAGGTTCAAGAATTTTAACCACAATTGCATGTCTGGTATGGCTTCCAAACGTTGCATTATGGGCATTATCATGGATTTCAGGTTCAGGATTTGCGATAGGATCAGTTGCTAATTTCACAATTTATGCAGTTAATCGTAAGTCTTTGCCTCCTGTTCCATTCTTTGCCATATTCCCAGACTCTATAGGTGATTCACTTTATAGGCTTCTTGTTAATGGTATTGTTTTTGCCTTATGTGGCGTATTTGCGTTATTTGTGATCTTATATTCTAAGTCTTGTAATCTTCGTTTGCATTTCGATAAAGATAAACTTGATTGGAAGTCTACCGTTATTGCTTTTGTGGAATCAGCTGTAGTTTTGGTATCAACTTGCATATTAGTAATACTCGTTATGAGTATACTATTCTTGTTCGCAAACGGTGATTTAGGTAAATATCGTTTATCCAATGTTGGTATAAATGTAAGTAGAAGTGTTCGTGCTTTAGGGCATTTAACAGTATTTGGTTTTGGGTTGGCCTGGATTCTCGTTATATTTGTGTGCGCAATAATAATTTCTATTCGTGCGTTAAGTTCTAAAATTTTTGAGAAATATGATTCCATTAAGCCGTCGAATTTTAATATATTTTCCAAAAAGTTATCTGAAAATATTAGTGAAAAGGCAAAAGAAAATCAGAACATAAAATCGCAATCAAAACCAGTTGAACAGTCATATGAAACGTCAGTAATAACTCCTAAAGAAAACAATATGTCTGAAAAGTCTGCTGATGATATGTCTTCAAAAAAAGAAAAAACGCGTTCATCTTGTTCAATTAGTCAAAATGAAACAGATAATATAAGTCAGCCGCGAAGCGTTAAATCCACTAAAAAACAACCTTTGCTTGAGAACAAAACTGATACTAGAAAACCTAGAACAGTTAGTTCGAAAGTCAATAAAAAATAATCCTCGTCCAACATCAAGGAGGAAGACCACCGTGCAACAGATACACGCGCAAGAATCAAGTGCAGATGTGCTGATAACCACAGGTAAAAGGTCAATCAAGCGAGTACTTGTATCAGTATTTTGCAAAGAAGGGCTAGAAACTCTGGCAGACGCTTTTAAAAGGTGCGGAACTCAGGTTGTTTCAACAGGTTCAACAGCTGCAAAACTCCAAGAATTAGGTGTAAAGGTTACGGAAGTGTCTGATATAACAGGTTTCCCAGAAAGCTTAGATGGTAGGGTTAAGACGCTCGATCCACATATTCACGCTGGGATTCTAGCAGATATGAGCAATCCTGATCATGTAAAGCAGCTTAAAGAGTTAAATATTGAGCCATTTGATGCTGTTGTAGTGAATTTGTATCCGTTTGTAAACACTGTTATGAGCGGTGGAAGCGAAGCTCAGATTATTGAGAAAATCGATATTGGTGGACCATCTATGGTTCGCGCTGCCGCGAAAAATCATAAATCTGTGGCTGTTATTACAGACCCTGCAGATTATAATATTCTTGCCCAAAGAGTGTTATCTGGAGAAGGTTTTAGCCTAGAAGAACGCGAATACTTGGCGCATAAAGCATTTGAACATACGGCTTCTTACGATGCTGCAATATGCCAGTGGACAAGTGAAGTTTGGTCAATTCCAGAAAGTATGAAGACCAAGTCGGAGGAAGACGCAAATTCAGTTGATAAAACAAGTGAGGATTTGATTCTTCCAACTGATTATACGCGTACGTGGAAGTTAAATCGCGAGCTTAGATATGGTGAAAATCCACATCAGCAGGCGGGGCTTTATCTTGACCCATTGCATAAGGGAGGTTTAGCTCAAGCTGAACTTCTTGGTGGAAAGCCGATGAGCTACAACAATTATGTTGATGCGGATGCGGCTTGGCGTGCAGTATGGGATTTTGCCCCACAAATCGCTGTTGCAGTATGCAAGCATAATAATCCTTGCGGCTTAGCAATAGGTGCAACTGCAGCTATTGCTCATAAGAAAGCTCACGCTTGCGATCCTGTAAGTGCTTACGGCGGTGTGATTGCTTGCAATTCAACTGTTACACTAGAAATGGCTGAAAGTGTTCGACCAATTTTCACAGAGGTAATTATTGCTCCAGGTTATGAGCCTGAGGCTTTGGAGTTATTGCGCACTAAGAAGAAGAATTTGCGAATCTTAAAGGTTGCAAATCCTCCAGTTTTGGGCTTGCAGGTGCATCCTATTGATGGTGGCGCATTGGTACAAAGCGCAGATAAGATTGACGATTTTGGCGATAATCCTCAAAATTGGACTCTTGTATCTGGAGAAGCTGCAGATACTGATACTTTGAGAGACTTAGAGTTTGCATGGCGCTCGCTTCGTTGCGTAAAGTCTAACGCAATTCTACTTGCACACGATAATGCTACTGTTGGCATTGGCATGGGGCAGGTTAATCGCGTGGATTCTTGCCACTTGGCTGTTGAGCGTGCTAATACTCTTGCTGATGGTGTTGAGCGTGCTCGTGGAGCTGTTGCGGCTTCGGATGCATTCTTCCCATTTGCTGATGGTCCGCAAATCCTTATTGACGCAGGTGTGCGAGCAATTGTGCAGCCAGGAGGGTCAATTAGAGATGAGGAAGTGTTTGAAGCTGCGCGTGCGGCTGGAGTAACAATGTACACTACTGGTACAAGGCACTTCTTCCACTAAATAGTATTTAACTGAATAATAAAATATTTATTAATTTTTTAATTAATACAAGTATTCTATAAAAAGGACCTTGGATTGTATTTTCGTATACTTTCCAAGGTCTTTTATGTATTATACAAGTATGACAATTAATGATCGGTATGAAAAACAAGACGATGTAGCAAAAATTCAAAAGAACATTTTAAATGTAAATGAATCTGAATTAGCAAAAAAATCAAACCATATATACGTTTCGGAGGTCAAAGAAGGAAAACCGTATGCGCAATGGATTGTGGCAGCAATAGTATGCGTAAGCGCAGTATTGGCGTTTATGGGTAAAACAATGGCTGCCACGGTAATAATTGCCGCAACAGCCATTGTTCTTGGAATCATACGCTTAATATTTACTCAAAAAAGTCCATGGAAGGTTAGATCTGTAGCCTTCGATTCTTTCATAAGCATTTCGCTAGGAATTGGACTATTGATAACGTATTTTTCAATTTTTTTCTTAATGTAGAATCCGATAGATTTAATTCACGAAATTCTATTTATCATCTCTGTTAAAAGGATTAAATGGAACATTATCGTTTCCAGTAGAATCCAAAGTCGTAGAAGGAGTTACTGAAGACTCTGTGTTAACAGGAGGTTCTGGAACTACAGGAACAGTATTCTGTAGAACAGGAGAAGTTTGATTTGAGTAATCAGCAGCAACAGGATTCTGATTATTTGAAGAAGATGTTGCAAGCTTGCAAATAAGCATGACAAATCCTACGAGTGCAGCGGCAAAAACAGGTGCAATCCAAAATACCCAAAGTTGACTTAATGGGGAGACGGATAACTTTTGCGATTGAGCAAGAATGGCAATGCCAGTAGAACGGGCAGGGTTTAAACCAGCTCCAGTAATTTGATACGTTATGAAAGCTCCGGCGGCATAAGCAATGCCCATGTGAGTAGAGTATCCGCATTTAGTGCTGCCATTGTCATTCATGTACGTCATTGCTGTTGCAACAATAACAAGAACTGCAATAATTTCAACAACAAGAGCAGTAATAACGCCAAAAGATGCATTAACACTCTTAAGTTGGTTTGCAGAAATGGAAGCATTTTCAAAACCATTAACAACAGGAGCGAACCAAGTGTGAGCTGGAACCATCTTTGTTTGTGGCAGAACAAAAACAGTTACTCCAGCTGCAGCGATAGCTCCAAGAACCTGAGCAATAATGTATAAAATTCCAGAAATATAAGGAGTTCTGCCAGTAAGCATAGATGCGATAGTTATAGCAGGATTCACATGTCCGCCAGAAAACTTAGATGCAATACCAATAGCAGCAGCATAAGCAATACCAGTTCCTACTGCAATCATAAGAACATTTACGCCATACATTGCAGTAACAATAGATGAGAACATGTAGATAGTGAACATTGCAAAAGCGCTTGCAATGAATTCTGCTCCTATTCTAAAAATGAGCGGAGTTCTAGGTGCAGATGATTGTTTAGAAACAGAGCATTCTGCATTTGAAGTGTAGTTCATAACAATTCCTTACGTTAATTGTGTACACCGCTATGCTGGTTTTTATTATTTACAGCACAACCAAACGTTTGCTATAGTATCACGGCTATGCCATACGCTAACATAGAAAAACGTGGTAATTTCCTGTATTTATTGCAGAGTATGAAAATTTACTACTAATTTATTAGAAGAATACGAATAAGGTCACGTTGGGAGAACGATGCCAAACGCATATTCCCGCGCCAATCAGGCGCAACAAGAATCCAAAAACGCTGTTCGACTGCAAAAGCTACTTGCTGAAGCGGGATTTGGTTCACGCCGAAAGTGTGAAGAAATAATCTTAGATGGGCGTGTTGAAGTAGATGATGAGCTTGTAACAACACTCGGAACTCGAGTAGATCCAAGTAAACAAAAAATACGCGTAGACGGATCGAGAGTAAAGTTCAATCACAAGCTTGTAACACTCGCGCTTAATAAGCCAAAAAGAGTTTTGAGCGCAATGGATGATCCAAAAGGTCGCTTCACTTTAAGAGATATTGTTGGAGATAAGTACGAGCGAATTTTCCACATGGGACGCTTGGACTACGATTCTGAAGGTCTTATTTTAATGACCAACGATGGTGAGTTAAGCCAGCATGTTATGCACCCAAAGTACGAAGTTGAGAAAACGTATATTGCAACTGTTGAAGGAAAGATCAACGGAATGGTTTGCCGCCGCTTGGTTTCGCAAGGCGTAAATCTTGAAGACGGTTGGATTAAGCTCGATCGCTGCGCAATAATCGACCAGAATCACGATGCAACTATCGTAAAAGTTGTGTTGCACTCTGGCAAGAATCGTATTGTGCGCAGAATTTTTGGAGCCGTTGGCTTCCCTGTAAAGCGTCTTGTGCGTACTCAAATCGGTCCTATTAAGTTAGGGGACTTAAAAGCTGGGTCTTACCGCGTGCTCTCGCAAGTAGAAGTGCGCTCGCTTTCTAAGGAGGTTGGCCTGTGATTTGCGTAGCAATTGATGGACCAGCAGGAGTAGGTAAATCTTCTACTTCTCGTGCTTTAGCGCAATACTATGGTTTTGCGTATTTAGATACGGGGGCAATGTATCGAGCTGCTGCTTGGTGGTGCTTGAAGCAAGGTATTGATTTAAGTAAGCAGCTTGAGTTGGATGAAGAAGGAAATCCAACGAATTCTGCAGATGCAGAACGCTTTAATCAAATTGTTGAAGCTGTTGGAGCATTGTTTACGGAAGATCATGCTGAATTTAGTGTTGATCCAAAAAATCCTGTAGTCGTAATTGATGGTGAAGATATTAGCGAAGAATTGCGTTCCAGCGAAGTTTCTTCGCACGTGTCTACGGTTTCTTCGATTCCTGCAGTTCGACGCATGCTTATTGCTGCTCAGCGCGCGTATATTGCTTCAGAGTCTAGTGAAGATTCTTTCTCAGGCGGAGAGGGAATAGTTGCAGAAGGCCGCGATATTACTACTGTTGTGGCTCCAAATGCTCAAGTTCGAGTGCTTCTTACTGCTCGTGAGGAAGTGCGTCAAGCTCGCAGAAATAAGCAGGATATTGCGCAAGAAAATTTGCAAAATAATGGATCTAAGAATAATGAATCTGAAGAAGACGATATTCGTGCTCGCGACGCTAAAGACGCTAAAGTTACGAATTTTCTTAAAGCTGCAGATGGTGTTACAACTCTAGATAATTCTGATTTGACTTTTGAGCAGACTCTTGACGCGCTTGTAGAGATTGTTGACGATGCGATTGAGCAAGATGAGTACGACCGTTATGCTGCAAATCTTGAAGGCTACGATCTTGATGATGAAGATCGTGCGCTTCTTAGCGGTGATTTTGCAAGCGATGATGAATCGAAAGATACAAAAGCTGTTGGAGTAATCGCCGTTATAGGTCGACCAAACGTTGGAAAATCAACTCTTGTAAATCGTATTTTGGGCCATCGTGTCGCTGTTGTAGAAGATACTCCAGGTGTTACGAGAGATCGCGTAAGTTACGACGCTGAGTGGGCTGGAACCAACTTTAAGCTGGTTGACACTGGCGGCTGGGAAGCAGATGTTGAAGGCATTGATTCTTCTATTGCTCAACAAGCGCAAGTAGCAGTGCGTTTAAGCGATGCTGTGATTTTCCTAGTAGATGGTCAAGTTGGTTTAACAGCTACCGACGAGCGCATTGTTTCAATGCTTCGCGCTGCAGGTAAGCCTATTACTCTGGCAGTTAACAAGGTTGACGACGCTAGAAGCGAGTATTTGACTGCAGAGTTTTGGAAGCTTGGAATGGGTGAGCCTTACGGAATTTCTGCAATGCATGGCAGAGGTGTTGGAGATTTGCTTGACGCGGCTCTTAACTCTTTGAAGAAAGCAAATAAAACTTCAGGATTCTTAACTCCAGAAGGACTTCGCAGAGTTGCTTTAGTAGGTCGTCCAAACGTTGGTAAGTCTTCGCTTTTGAACCATTTAGCTCATGAAGAACGTTCTGTTGTAAACGATTTAGCTGGAACTACTCGAGATCCTGTTGATGAGGTTGTGCGAGTTGATGGAGAAGACTGGCTGTTTATTGACACTGCTGGTATTAAGCGCAGGCAGCATAAGCTTACGGGTGCTGAATACTATTCTTCACTTCGTACGCAAGCTGCGATTGAGCGTTCTGAACTTGCTTTGATTCTTTTCGATTCTTCCCAGCCGATTGCAGAGCAGGATTTGAAAGTTATGAGCCAGGCTGTAGACGCGGGTCGAGCCATCGTACTTGTGTTTAACAAGTGGGACTTGATGGACGAATTTTCCAGACAGCGCATGGAACGCTTGTGGAAAACTGAGTTTGAGCGCGTAACTTGGGCTGAGCGTGTAAATCTTTCCGCAAAAACAGGCTGGCATACGAATCGTCTTGCGCGCGCTATGCGAACAGCTTTAGACAGCTGGGATAAGCGCATTCCTACAGGCAAGCTCAACGCTTTCTTGGGGCGTATTCAGTCTGCTCATCCGCATCCTTTGCGAGGTGGAAAGCAAGCGAGAATCTTGTTTGCTACTCAGGCTTCTACGCGTCCACCGCGTTTCGTGATATTCACAACAGGCTTCTTAGAGCACGGCTACCGTCGCTTTATTGAGCGTTCTCTTCGAGAAGAGTTTGGATTTGAGGGAACTCCTATTCAAATCTCTGTAAAAGTACGAGATAAGAAGAAGCGCAAGTAAATAAATTTGCGATTAAAGTCACGAGTAAAGCTTAAGTAAAGTAGGAGCGCAATATGGCTGGTTTGGGCGAGTTAGCTTTTGATTTGCATCATGCTAGCGAAGATGAGATTTTTCAAGCATTTGTTGATTGGGTTAAAGATAACAAGCATGTGGATTTGTGGCCGCATCAAGAAGAATCTGTTATGGATTTGCTTGCAGGGGATCACGTAATCTTAAATACTCCAACCGGTTCTGGAAAATCTCTAGTAGCGCTCGGCATGCATTTTGCAGCGCTAGCCACTGGCAGACGCTCCTACTATACTGCGCCAATTAAAGCTCTTGTTTCTGAAAAATTCTTCGATTTAGTTGCGATTTTTGGGCGCGACAACGTTGGCATGATTACAGGCGACTCGCATATTAACGCGGACGCTCCAATAATCTGCTGCACTGCAGAAATCTTAGCAAATCAAGCCTTACGTGAAGGCGCAAACGCTGAAGTCGATTGCGTTGCAATGGACGAATTCCACTACTATGGTGATCCAGAGCGCGGATGGGCTTGGCAAGTGCCTCTACTTACACTTCCAAACACGCAATTCTTACTTATGAGCGCAACTCTTGGAGACGTAACGGATATTGCGGAACGCTTAGAAAAATCAACAAAACGTAGTGTTGATATTATTGCTAATGCGCCAAGACCAATCCCACTCGAATACGAGTA
The DNA here is from genome assembly GCF_049262755.1 of Gardnerella sp. DNF00354. Lineage (NCBI taxonomy): Bacteria > Bacillati > Actinomycetota > Actinomycetes > Bifidobacteriales > Bifidobacteriaceae > Gardnerella > Gardnerella sp. DNF00354. Next base: position 1,248,271 of record NZ_CP058402.1, on the reverse strand, counting down.
CACAGATAAGCCGCTCGCAACAACTGTAGAACTCTTATTTAACAAGGGTTTAACGCCAATATACGTAGTTCATTTTTCGCAAGACGCAGCTCTTGAAACAGCGCAAGCGCTCGCAAGTACGGGAGTTTCAAGCAAAGAACAGCGAGACAAAATAGCGCAAGCAATTAAAGGTACTAAATTTACTACAGGATTCGGCAAAATCTTGCAAAGGCTACTGCGCACCGGTGTCGGCGTACACCATGCTGGTATGCTTCCGCGCTACCGTAGGCTTGTCGAACAGCTCGCACAGCAAGGATTGCTGCCCGTTATTTGTGGCACAGACACTCTCGGAGTTGGCATTAACGTGCCAATTCACTCGGTTGTGCTTACAGCTCTTACAAAATTTGATGGGAATCGTAGTAGAAAGCTTCGTGCTCGCGAGTTTCATCAAATTGCAGGACGTGCAGGCAGAATGGGATTCGATACTGAGGGCTTAGTAGTTGCAGAGGCTCCAGAGTTCGAGATTGAGAATGCGCGCGCTGTTGCAAAAGCTGGAAATGATCCTAAGAAGCTTAAAAAAGTTAAGCGTAAGAAAGCTCCAGAAGGCTTTGTAGTTTGGGGCGAGCCAACGTTTACTAAGCTTATTGAAAGCGCTCCAGAAACTTTGAATCCTCACATGGTTGTAACGCACTCAATGATTTTGAACGAAGTTACGCAAGGTGGGGATGCTAGAGCACGCGTTGAAAAACTTATTGAAGATAGTGCGCAAAAGCCGCAAGATAAAGAGAAATTGCTCGAGCGTTGCAACGATATTTTCCAAACTTTGCTCGATACTCAAGTTATTGAATGCAGAGAGCTTTCGGATGGTTCTTGTGATTATGATCTTGATGTTGCTATGCCAGAGGGCTTTGCGCTGGATCAGCCGCTTTCTCCGTTCTTGCTCGCAGCTTTGGAACTTCTAGACCCAGAATCTCCAAGCTATGCGCTTGATGTAATTTCTATGGTTGAAGCAACTTTAGATGATCCTAAGCCTGTGCTTCGCGCACAAGAGCGTAAGGCTCGCGATGCTGCAATGGCTGGCATGAAGGATGATGGCATTGATTACGAGGAGCGCATGGAACGCTTAGCGGAAGTTAGCTACCCTAAGCCTCTTGAAGATTTGCTTGAGCCTGCTTTTGCGCAATATCGCAAAGATGTTCCGTGGGCAAACGACTACTGGATTAAGCCTAAATCTGTACTTCGAGACATGGTTGAAACCGCATCCGATTTTACTGGATACATTTCTCGTTATGGCATTGCTAGAAGTGAGGGAACGCTTCTTCGTTACCTTTCGGACGCTTATCGTTCGCTTGCTCGTACTGTGCCAGAAGACATGCTTAACGAAGAATTACGTGATATTATTTCGTGGCTTCGTCTTGTTGTGCGATCTATTGATTCAAGTCTTGTTGACGAGTGGGAAAGTGCTGGAGGGTCGGACGCTGAAGCTAGCGCTGTAACTATGGCTGCGCCTGGAACTTCTGAGTCTGTAGTTGAGGATCGTCGTGGACTTATTGTGTTGATTCGAAACGCAATGTTCCGTCGCGTGCAGCTTATGGATTTGGAAGATGCGGATACTTTAGGAGAGCTTGACAAAGCTTGGGGTTACGGTGTTCACGAGTGGAATGATGTGCTTGACGACTATTACGATGAGCACGAGTATGTTGGTATCGATGCCAAGGCTAGAAGTGGAGACTTGTTTATTTTGGATGATTCTCTTGAGAAGAGTGAACATTCGTGGAAGGTTCGGCAGATTATTGACGATTCAGACGGAGATCATAATTGGGCTATTACTGGCGTTGTTGATTTGGATACAACGCAAGACGAAGGCGAAGTTGTGTTCTTCGATTACCAAGTTTCGCATGTGTGATTTTTAAAATGTGCTAACAGAGCACAGAAGGCAAAACACAGAATGCAGAATGCAATCGAACGTTTGTTCTATATGTAGTGTAAGCTGGTATTTATGGAGCAAGATTTATTTTCCGCAAGTAGTGCACCTAGCGATGTGACGCGTCCATTGGCAGTGCGTATGCGCCCAAGCAGTATTGAAGATGTGTTGGGGCAGTCGCATGCTCTAAAAGATGGTTCGCCTTTGCGCAGGCTTGCGAATCCACAATCTAAGGGTTCTCTTACTGCTCCAAGTTCTGTTGTGTTGTTTGGTCCTCCAGGAGTTGGTAAAACTACGCTTGCTTATATTGTGGCTAGACAGTCTGGTCGCGTGTTTGAAGAGCTTTCTGCTGTAACTTCTGGAGTTAAAGATGTTCGAGCTGTGTTAGATCGAGCACATGAGCGTTTAGTTAGTAAAGGTCAAGAAACAGTTCTGTTTATTGACGAAGTTCACCGTTTTTCTAAATCACAGCAAGATGCTTTGCTTCCAAGCGTTGAAAATCGCGACGTAACTTTTATTGGAGCTACTACCGAAAACCCAAGTTTTTCAATCATTAAGCCACTACTTAGTAGATCAGTAGTTGTTAAACTTGAGTCTCTTAGTGTAGAAGATTTGCACACGCTTATAGAACGCGCAATTTCTAGCGAAAATGGTCTTAATAATCAGCTTAAAATCGACGAAGACGCAATAGATTCAATTATTCGTTTAAGCGGGGGAGACGCTCGCAAAACTCTCACTATTTTAGAGGCTGCAGCAGGAGCAGTAACAGGAGATGTTGCGTTGCAGCATGGCAAAAAGAAGCCTGTAATTACTGCTGATATTGTTTCTAACGTAATGGATACTACTACAGTTCGCTATGACAAAGATGGCGATGATCATTACGATGTGATTTCTGCTTTTATTAAATCAATGCGCGGAAGTGATGTTGACGCTTCTTTGCATTATTTAGCGCGAATGCTTAGAGCTGGGGAAGACCCGCGTTTTATTGCAAGGCGGATTATGATTGCTGCTGCCGAAGAAGTTGGCATGGCAGCTCCGCAAATTTTACAAGTAACTGTTGCTGCAGCTCAAGCAGTTGCTTTAATTGGCATGCCAGAAGCGCGGATTATTCTTTCGGAAGCTGTGATTGCTGTAGCAACTGCTCCTAAATCAAACGCAAGCTATAATGCGATTAATCAAGCACTCAAAGACGTTGATGCTGGAAATATCGGTCAAGTGCCTCTTCATTTGCGAAACGCTCCGACTGCTTTAATGAAAAGTTGGGGCAATCACGACGGTTACAAGTATGCTCACGATTATCCGGGTGCTGTTGCATCTCAGCAATATATGCCAGATGAGCTAGTTGGCCGCGAATATTATCACCCAAATAATCGCGGCTACGAGCACGAGATTTCGCAACGTTTATCTCAAATCCGCAATATTCTCCACAAATCTGCTGACAATAACTAAAGTCAATAATTAAAAGGCTTCTTAGAATTGTAAGAAGCCTTTTAATACAGTATTACTATTTTTTTTAAGATAGTTTTATTCACGCACAAGCATAATGTGGTCAATATCTTCGCGATTTGAAACTCGGAATAACACAAAACGGTTGCCAATTACTTGCACGACTTCTGCACCAAGATGTTCTGCAAGTTCTTGCGCAGCTTCTTTAGCGCTTAATCCAGAGCCATCTTGCACAGCACACTTCATAAGTTCATGAGATTGCATTGTTTCGTCTGCTTGCTTAACAGCAGCGTCGCTAATATCGTTTTTTCCAACATAAAGCAATGGGCTTAAAGTGTTAGCGAGCGCGCGCAATTGCTTAATTTGCTTTTTAGTTAATGCCATTATTTTCCTTTCAAATCGCGTTCAACATGCGTAAAACGCTAAAACGTCAATTTTCAAAACATTAAAACGTCAAAACGCTATATTGTCAAACGCAATTATCGACAACCAACTATCGACTATTGATTATCTACTTGTAACGCTTAAATTTTCAATGCTTATCGGATTATACATTAACCGTAAGAATCCGCGTTCAATACGTTCAATGAGTTCAATATACAAATATTCCAGCAAAAATTATTCCGCACACAATGCCTAATGTAATTATTAAAAGCGCAAAGTCTTTTAAGCGCATTTTCTCCGTATGTAAGTGCGTGCGCTTAGCTCCAGGAACGTAGCATCTAGAATCTAGCGCAAGTCCCAGTGTGTTTGCGTGCCGAATCACACTTGCAAATCCTGGAACTATAAGAGATGTTATTGCTTGCAATCGCTTTTTTATAGACCCGTCTTTTATGTTTCCACCTCTTGCAACTTGAGCTAAAGCAACAGATTCTGCTTCTTTTGCAAGAGTTGGCAAAAATCGCAAAGCAAGGCTCATAATAAGAGCAATTTCTTGACTTGGCAATCCTACGCTTTTAAGAGGCGAAATAATAGACGCGCATGCTTCAGTCAATCGCGTTTGGCTTATTGTTAGTACAATTATTGATCCGATTAGTATAACAAGCGAAAATCTTGAAGCGAAAAGTATTGCAAACTTTATTCCATCATCTGTTATTGATAGCGGTCCAATTTTAAAAATTTCTCTTCCAGAATGTACAACTAGGAGATTAAACATTCCAGAAAATACGAATATTGCAATAAACATGTGCAATGACAACAATAATTTTATAGGCGATATTCTAGCGAGAAATATTAGAGCAAGCGTTGATAGTGCAAGAATTCCTAGTTGATAGAAGTTTGTAATGCTAAATGCGCTAAACATAAGAATTAAGCATGATATTAGTATTATTCGCGTATTGAATAAGCTTAGCAATGACTTGTTTTTGTCTTTGTTTTTCTTTTCGTTAACATTCTCGCTAGCATTTTCAAGCTTTTCGTCTTGCGCGTGTTCTTGAATTTCCTTCTTTTTGCGCGAATCTAACGTAACTATGCGCGCTCCAAGCGATTTTGCTTCGTTTAAATCGTGAGTAATAACAATAATTGTTACGCCTTTATTGTGTAAATCGCTTAAAATTTTTAGCACGATTTTTGCATACTCAAAATCTAATCCTGCTGTAGGCTCGTCTAAAACCAAAATTTTTGGATTGCAAGCTAAAACACCTGCAATTGCTGCTAGTCGTTGCTGGCCTCCAGAAAGTTCGAATGGGGATTTTTGTGCTAAGTGTTCAATATGCAATGATTTTAGTGCGTTCAATACTCTGGAATGTAATTCACGTCCTTCTAATCCAAAGTTTTTTGGCCCGTATGCTACGTCTTCAAAAACAGTTTGTGCAAAAAGTTGCTGTTCTGGCAATTGCATAACGTAACCAATGTTTTTGCGAATTTCTCGCATTTGCGATTTGCTTGTTTTTTCGCTAATTTTTATTCCGTTTACGCAAATGGAGCCAGAATCGTATTTAATAAGTGCGCATATTGCTTTTGCGAGCGTTGATTTTCCGCACCCGTTTTTTCCCATTATTGCAACGATTTCGCCTGATTTTACGCTTAGAGAATAGTCTCTTATTATTGGAGTTTGACTATTTGTATAGCTCACATTTAAATTCGATATTTCAATTGCTGTATTTGAATTTTCTACATTTTTCGTCATGCTTTTTGATCCAATAACAGCTGGCGATTTTTCCGTGAAAAATTCATCTAATTCCAATAAACTTACATCACGCAATTTTCCATTTTCTAGCATCAATATTCGATCCGCATTTTTGCATTCGCTAATCTTATGTGTAACTTGCACGATTGTTGTGCCGCTCGTTTGCAATTTGTTAAAAAGCTTATTTACATCTTCTTTTGCGCAAGAATCAAGCATACTTGTAGGCTCATCTAATACAAGAAGTTTTGATTTTGTAGCAATCGACGATGCAATAGCAACGCGCTGCTGCTGACCCCCACTCATATTGCTCGGGTCGCTAAAACGGTGATTTTCCATGTTTACAGCGCGTAATGCATTGCTTATATTTTGCTTCATAAATTCTTTAGAGGCGCACAAGTTTTCAAGCCCAAAAGCAACATCGTCTTCTACAACTGTTGTAACGATTTGGTCTTCTGGGCTTTGAAATAATGCTCCAATAGATTCTCGTGCTTTTTGGTAAGCTTTTGAATCAACATTGTTTGCTTCAAAAACTTTTATTCCGCATAGCGTAACAATTCCAGAATCTGGGGAAGAAAGTCCTGCAATAATTTTAGCTAGCGTGGACTTTCCACTACCATTTTTGCCAATGATTGCGATTCTTTGACCATATGCAATTTCAAGATCTATTCCGTCTAGAATCCAAGTTTTTCCGCCATCGTAGCTAAAGCGAACTTTTTGCAAAGAAACAGCATTATCTTTTTTAGCGCAATAATCCGTATTGCTTTTTTCGACTTTGCAACATGTTTTATCTTGAATAACTTTATTGCTTTGCATAATCAGCTTGCTTTTTACTTAATTGACTAATGCTATTTTGGCTAATGCTATTTGTTTGCTATTTGTTGTAGTTAAGAAGCTTTGAAACAGGCTTATAAACAAGCATAGTTATTACGCAATGAATCGCAAGCTTAATAGCATTAAACGGTAGCAGAGCTGGAACTATAAGAGCGGCAACTTGTTCAACGCTCATATGCGCATAAAATGGCGTAATAATAAGGTTTCCAACTATTGCAAGAGCAATCGCAACTACAGAGCCAACTATAAGCGAAATAATAGCGCCTTCTTTGGTTCTAATTTTTTTGTAGACGATTGCAGCACTAACAGACGCGCCCATTGAAACCAATATTGCCATTATTGCGCCAAACGGGTTAGTGAAGAAGTGTGGAGCAAATCCTAGTACGCTTACGATTGCAGCGGCGAATGGTCCGTATGCAAATCCTGCAATCAAACACACAATTCCCGAAGGATCATATTTAAGGTAGTTTACGTCTGGAATAAGTGGAAATTCTATAAAGCTTACAGCAATAGAGAGCGCAACAAATAGCGCGTATTTAGCAATTTTTTCGCTTGACCAATAGTTTGTGCCAGAGTAAGTTGCGTGATTATTTACTGTGTGATTATTTGCTGTGTTATTGCTAGTTTTATGATTATTTTCGCGTGAAATGCTCATTAGAGCCTCCGTTTCTTTCATCCGGACTTTAACCGTTGGCTTCGGATTCTAACCGAATCAGCAGCGCAATGCCGCTCGCGGGCTTCGAGAAAATTCACTAATTCAAGAATTACCTCGTTACCGCCAGTAAGGATTTTCACCTTCCCTGAAACTACTCTTTATTTTTATCTTATGCTAAGAACATTTATCCGAAAATGAAGTTTGTACTAAAAAATTTGAATTTTATTAATAATATTGATGGCAATGCTAAGTGTAATATTAAAAATATGAGCGAAGTTATAAATGATAATACTATTGATAAGCTTACTGTTGTTGTAGTTACTTATAAGCGTCAGGAGTTGCTTGAAAATCTGTTTAAATCTTTTGAACGATTAAATCAATGCCCATGGAGGATTGTTGTTGTAGACAATGAGAAGAGTGAAAAAACTCGTGATATGGTGCAAGATTTAGATGATGTTCTTACACGTCGCTGGGGTTCTGCTAGCGCGGATGATTCTGGCGATTCAAGCCGCGTTGTTTACGCACCTCAAAGCAGCAATCTTGGTGGAGCTGGCGGTTTTAGTGCTGGCGTTAAAAAAGCGTATGAACTTGGCGCACAGTGGTTCTGGGTTATGGACGATGATGTTGAAACTGTTCCAGAATCTATTGAACGTCTTTCAAAGTGGACTAAAAGCCACGATGTGATTCAAGGCAGCCGTTTAGACTACGACGGTGGCGATTTTTATTGGCAATATAAATTTATTGTTTCTCTTGGAATCCCTAACCCAATTGCTCCAGCAGCATTTGGACCATCTGGCTACCGCGTTATGAACACTATGTGCTTTGAAGGTGGATTGTTTAAGCGCAATATTGTAGAGAAAATCGGTTTGCCAGATCCGCACTATTTTATTTATTGGGATGACACAACTTACGGATACCTTGCTAGCAAAGTTACGAATCCTATTGTTGTAAAAGATGTTATTCTTCGTAGAACTCGTAATATTCCTAATTGGGATATTGCTGGCGTTCGTCAACTAAATTCTACTTCTGACATGAATCGTTACCATATTATGCGAAATCGTGGTTTTATGGCGCGATACTTTATGATTCATGGCGATTATCGACCATTTATGTTTGCTCTTGGAACAGCGTTAACTGCTGCAAAAGAGCTTATTAGGCTTGTTGCTGTAGATCGTGAGCATATTTTAAGTGGTGTTAAAAAGCTTTTTACTGGTTGGATTGCAAGCAGAAAAATTTTGCATGATCCTAATTGGAAGCCAATGCCTCCGTTAAAATAGTGTACAAAAATTAAGTCTTAAAATATCTTAAAACATAAACTAGAAGCCACCTAGTATTTGCTAAGTGGCTTCTAGTTTTTATAACTTATCTCTTTTTCAGTGGGAGAGGTCGATTACCATTCGACCACGAATCTTACCGCTGAGCATCTCGTCGAAGATGTCGTTAATGTCTTCCATCTTGCGCATATGGCACTGTGGAACAACCTTGCCTTCAGCACCAAACTGGAACGCTTCTTCCAAATCCTTACGAGTTCCAACAAGAGAACCAACCAAACGGATTCCGTCAAGAACAAGGCGAGGAATGCTAAGTTCCATGTCTTCTGGTGGAAGACCAACAGCTGCAACGGTGCCGCCTGCTCGCACAGAGTCAACTGCGCTGTTAAAAGCAGCCTTGCTTACAGCGGTTACGACAGCGCCATGAGCGCCGCCTACCTTCTTCATAGCAAATTCAGGAACATTTTCCTTAAGTGGGTTCACGCACAAATCTGCGCCATATTCCTTAGCAAATTCAAGCTGAGCATCGTTAACATCTACTGCGATTACGTGCGCACCAAATACGTTCTTTGCATATTGCAACGCAAGATTACCAAGACCGCCAAGACCAAAGAGAATAAGCCATTCGCCTGGATGTACGCCAGATTCCTTAATAGCCTTGTAGGTTGTAACGCCAGCGCAAGTGATGGAGCTTGCAGGAGCTGGATCCAAGCCTTCTGGGACCTTTACTGCGTAGTCTGCTGCGACGATGCACTCTTGAGACATGCCACCATCGGCAGTGTATCCTGCGTTCAAAACGCTACGGCAAAGTGTTTCTCTGCCCGTGGTGCAATATTCGCAATGTCCGCAACCCTTGAAGAACCATGCTACAGATGCACGGTCGCCTGGCTTTAATGTTGTAACACCAGGGCCAACTTCCTTAACAATACCAATACCTTCGTGTCCAAGAACCACGCCTGTTTTATCGCCAAAATCTTGGTTCTTAACGTGAAGATCAGTATGGCATACGCCGCAGCACTCCATATCGAGTAAGGCCTCACCAAATTCCAATGGGCGGAGTTCCTTCTCTACAACCTGAGCCTTCTTATCTTTGGTTGCAACAATAGCCTTCATAGAAACCTCCTTGTTCTATGCTTCATCTTTGAAAAACATTACCTTTTCAGTTTTCTTTTACCTGTTTGGTAAAAGCTAATTCTCATTCTACATTATTTTTACGATTTTTCATGATAAAAATCACATTTTAAGAAAAATTTTATAAAAATTTATGGCTTAATGATAATAATTATCGTAATCAATATTTTTCTCATCTTTTTCTGTTATTCAACACTCCGTAAAATTGCATGTATATTGCAGAAAAATCACTATAAATTTTTATTTTTACTCATAACTTGCATTTAAAAAGAAATCAGGCTATTATGACATTTTGTTTGCGGACATAGCTTAGTTGGTAAAGCGCAACCTTGCCAAGGTTGAGACCGCGGGTTCGAGTCCCGTTGTCCGCTCCATTTTTTTTTTCTTTTGCTTTTGTCATATTTTTTTTTAGTTTGTTTTAGTCATATTTGTTTTATGAAAATATAAATTTATTAAAGAGTTATTGATATACGACATCTAGCGCTATAGATATTGTCTATACATATAGTCTTTTTGATATAAATAATCTATCATGATTTTAATGCTGAATTCTGATTCTAAATAATTAGATTTAGCAAATAGGTCAAAATATTGCTAATTGCAAGAAATGAAAAATTTTTTAAATAAACAATTAAAGATTGGAGTTGTTATGAGCCTTATTGGTACGCATATTCTTCCGTTTAAAGTAAACGGATATAAAAATGGGGAATTTGTAGAAGTAAGCGATAATGATGTTCTTGGAAAGTGGGCTATATTCTTCTTCTATCCAGCAGACTTTTCGTTTGTGTGCCCAACAGAGCTTGAAGATCTTGCAAATCACTACGAAGACCTTCAAAAATTAGGCGTAGAAGTTTATTCTGTTTCAACAGACACTCATTTTGTTCACAAAGCTTGGCACGATGACTCTAAAGCTATTGCAAAAGTAAAATACACAATGCTTGGAGATCCAAACGGCGCGCTCTCTAAAAACTTTAATGCTTTGAATGAGGAATCTGGTTTAGCTCATCGCGCAACATTCTTGGTTGATCCTCAAGGAAATATTCAATTCTACGAGATGACAGCAGATGGAATCGGCAGAAATGCAGATGAGATGCTTCGCAAAGTTAAAGCTGCTCAATTTATTGCAGCCCATCCAGGAGAAGTATGTCCAGCAAAGTGGGAGCAGGGAGAAGAAACACTTGCTCCATCTATTGACTTGGTCGGGAAGATCTGATTTTTTAAAAGTCTGATTTTCTAATAATTAATTTACTGCTAAAGATCTGCTACTTAAGAATAGAAAGTGAAAATAATGTCTTTATTGGATTCAAACTTAACTACTCAACTTGCTGGATTACTAACAAAAATGGTTAATCCTATTAATCTTGTTGCATATGTTGATAGTAGTAAAAATTCTCAAAAAGTTATTGAGCTTTTAAATGAAGTAGCAGATCAAAGCAGCAAAATCACTGTTATAGAAGGTGATAAAAGTCGCGTAAATCGCAAACCAAGTTTCGCAGTACTTAATCCACAAACTAATGTGTCTGTAAGCTTTGCTGGTTTACCTCTTGGACACGAGTTTAGCTCTCTAGTTTTGGCTATTTTACAAGTAAGCGGTTACGCTCCAAAAATAAACGACGATCAGCGCAAAGCAATTTTGAGCATTGGAAGTCATGAAGTTACAACATACATGTCTGTTACTTGCATTAATTGCCCAGAGGTTGTTCAATCGCTTAATACAATTTCGATTATTAATCCTAAAGTAAAACATATTGCTGTAGAAGGAAGCGCTTTTAAAGACGAGGTAGATGCTCTTGGCGTAATGAGTGTTCCTGCAGTTTTTGAAAACGGAAAGATGATTTCTTCTGGAAGATCATCTATAGACGAATTAGTTGCGATTCTTTTAAGTCAAGAGGAAAATAGCGATTCAAGCAATTCTAAGGTTTCTGGCGATTATTCATTAGCGCAAAAAATGAACGCCAAAAATCCGTACGACGTTATTCTTGTAGGTGGAGGTCCTGCTGCAAGCGCCGCAGCGATTTACACAGCTAGAAAAGGCCTTAAAACAGCAATGATTATGGACCACAGAGGCGGTCAAGTTGTTGAAACTGAAAGCATAGAAAATCATATTTCGCAAACGCACACAACAGGCGCAAAGCTTGCTAACGATTTAACAAACCACATTGCTCAATATGACATTGACGTATTTACTCCCGATTGGGCTACATCTTTAGATATTGCTGAAGAATCATACGGATTGCACACGATTAACACTAAATCTGGCGGAAATCTAAAAGCCAAAGCAGTAATTATTGCAACAGGCGCTACATGGAGAACACTTGGCATTCCTGGGGAAGACGAATATAGAAACAAGGGAGTGTCGTTCTGCCCGCATTGCGATGGTCCATTGTTTAAAAATAAGAATGTTGTAGTTGTTGGCGGAGGAAATTCTGGAGTCGAAGCTGCAATAGACTTAGCAGGTGTTGCAAATCACGTTACTCTAATCGAATATATGAACACGCTTAAAGCAGATCAAATATTAGTTAATGCTCTAAATAATCTTTCTAATACTACTGTGATAACAGGTGCTGCTCTTAGTTCTATAGAAGGAGACGGAACAAAGGTTATTGCAGTACGTTATAAAGATCGCAATGCTAGTAATGGTGAAAATAGTGAGAAAATTTTGCACACAGACGGTGTGTTTGTTCAAATTGGTTTAATGCCAAATACTAAGTGGATTTCAAACAAACTAAGCTTAAATAATCGTTCGGAAATCGTAACAGATAGAAAAGGGTGCACGAGTGTTCATGGCATTTTTGCTGCTGGCGATTGCACAGATGAGCCTTATAAGCAAATTGTTACAGCATATGGATCTGGAGCAAACGCGGCTCTTAGTGCATTCGACTATCTAATTAGAAATGTGCAAAACTAGATTAACTTTTAACGCATAAGCTTTTAATACTTAAAATTTTTATATATTATATTCTTACTACTTTTAATGAGAAAGATGATTACGTGAACATTAAATCACTTGAATACTTAATTGCTTTTGCAAAAGAGGAAAGTTTTACAAAAGCAGCTGAACGTATGCACGTTTCTCAACCAACGTTGTCTACGCAAATTAAAAAGTTAGAAGATTTGCTTGGTGTTTGTCTTATTGAAAGAACTCCTGGAAAGCAAATTCTAACTCCAGCAGGCAGGGAAGTTGTGTATTACGCAAAGCGTATTCATGCCGACGTTTCAAGTATTTATCAAGCAGCAAGGCGATTAGAAGACCCATGGTCATCTACTATAGTTTTAGGCGTTTTTCCAACATTATGCCCTTATCTTTTGCCAAGAATAATGCCAGTTTTGCGTAAAGTTAAGCCGAATTTTAATATTCGATTTGTTGAAGAAAAGTCTGCTATCCTTGTAGAAATGTTGCATAGTGGTCAGATTGATGGCGCAATATTAAGCGAGCAATTAAATGAATCTTCTTTGAAAGTAAAACATATTTTTGACGAGGACTTTTTATTGGCTGCTTCTACAAATTCGCAGTTTGGTCATGAAAAAACTCCGATTGATGTTTCGCAATTGTCTAGCCAAAAAGTGCTACTTTTAGAAGATGGTCATTGCATGCGTAGAAGCATGATAGATGTATGTCAAAAAGTTGGTGCAAAACAGTCTGAATTTTGTGCTACGTCTTTGGAAACCTTACGATACATGGTTGTTGGAAGTAAAGATGTGACTTTGCTTCCGCGTCTTTCTATTCTTCCTCCAATTGTTCAGCCATCAGGATTAACAATTCGCGAGTTTAAAGATCCAAAACCATATCGTTCGCTGTATTTAAACTGGAGAGCAGCTTCTCCAGTGGATCAAATTATGGACGGTTTAACTAAGATTATTTCTGGTGCATGCGTGAATTTGCATAAGTGAAGTTAATAAAATTTATATTTTTAAACTTTAAAAGCAATTAAAGCATTCACATGTTAGATTAAAACAAGATTGAAATGAAATATAATTTGATTTTGTTCTAAAAGAGTTAAAACATATTCTACTTCTAATTGTGTTTTTCGAACCGATAATCAGCTATACTTAAAATGTTTGAGTAAGAATAAATGCAACACGTATGGAAATCACTTAAATATTTAGTTTTACGGGTTTTACGAAAATAGTAGTTGGCTTTAAAACGAAAGAACGAGGAATATGCAAGACGAAGTGCAATCTAGCAAGAAAATAGATTCTGCCGAAAGTAGTGAAAAAAATCGCTCAGATATTGCAGATGATAGTATGCAGATTGTGCAGGAAACCATTAAAACATTGTGGGAAAATAGAGAATCTATTCCAGTTAGGCTATTTTCTAAAAAGCATATTTTTAAAGATTTTCCAATGATGCCAAAAAACGTAAAGTTAGGTTGGATTAAACTTTCTGGGAAAAAACATGGTATAGCTATTGGATTATTCAATGATGATTGCAAACGTTTTCGTCAGCTTGCTGTTGCAGATTTTGAAGGTCGTGTTTATACAGGACATGACATTTCGATTGAAGATACGATGGAAAGAATACCAGAGTTATCTTTTGTAGAACAAAATTCTATGACTCTTAAAGATTCGTTACGTTTCTACGGTGTTGATGATAGGAAAATTACTCATGCGAGTCATGCGCGTAAAAAAGTAAATTCAATCAATAAAAATAATCGTGAATCTGATTTAGTTGTTATAAGAGGAGATGTAGTTGTTCAGCTATCACAAGATGAAGGCATGCAATGGGTATCATCTTGGATTCGTAAAGTTAATGACAAAAAAGAAGCATATACTCTTGAAGAAACTAGAGTTTTGCTTCCTGACAGACTCCGTTGCAATCTTTCATACTGCGATGCTATTTCAACATCTTTCTTTGCATCGTTCTTTATTCCAGATATAACGAGAGCGTTTAGCGGTTTCGGATCTGGCAATATTTTTAGGCGTCTTACAAAGGAAGCCCCTCTTGGAGCTATTAGAAGAAGCATTATGGATTCAAAAGTGGCGGAAAAAGCAGGTTTGCGTGTTTCGTCAATGGAAAAATATTTTGCTTATCTTATGTTAGATTCTGGCGCTTTAGAACATAGTGGTCCTCTTGAAGCTGTTCATGGGGCAGAACGCTTACATTTGCAAAAGTCGCAAGTTTCAGACGCTAATTTCCTAGTATGGGATGATTCTTTAGAAGCAAAAGCTGCGTTGAAAGTATTGCGAATAGAAGGTTCTATTAACCGTTTCCAGTCCATTAGTAGTTGTTTAGAAGAAAATTGCGCTAATGGCGGTAATTTAACGGAAAATTCTGTAAACTTTGGTCAAATATCTGAAATAGATTTATCGTTTATAGAAGATCCAGCGTTTTGTGCTAACGGCGAATTGGATATGAATAGTTTTGGTAATCCTTTACAAGACGACAATATTCGCCCATTAATGCACTTGTGGAATACTGCAAAAAAATCTAACGACCTTTATATTTACAAGTCAGATGGATCTTCTAATTGCGAATGGTCTTATAGGCAAAGACTATCTGGATTAATTAGAAGTCTTTATTTACCATTTAGGTTTGATACTGATTTTCGCTCTAATCTAGAAGACGGTAATGTTGCATTAGCGTTTATGGCAACTGGCAGTTCGATGATGCCGACTAGAAGATTTGATTCTGCTAACCAAAAATGGATTACTTTAACTAATGCAGATAAGTCTCGTATGACAACTGATTACAATCTTCGACTTGGAATAATCATGGCAACCCTTGCATTCGGAGCAAGTGAAGAAGTACAGAATGTATCTATAAGATTAGATTCAATAGGCTTAGAAGAAATGGTTGCTGCTCAAGATGATGCCATGAGTAAAATCCTAAATCAAACAATTAATGCTTTGAACAATATGAATCGTGAGGCAGCTCGTTCTAAAGGCGATCCTAAAGATGGAGATATTCATGGAGATGTTAATAACGGACTAGCGAATGTGCAAGATTTACAAAACTTTACTAATCATCCTATTCTTCACGAAGATGAAGTGACTGTGCCTGATAGTAGTAATAAAGCCACTGGTAGCAAATCGATAAATTCTAGTGATAGCTACAGTGATACTGAGATTAGTGATAGCAATACGAACGATATTGGATCAGATCCTATTGAACCTGATCCTATGGATGCTTTTAGCAAATACCCAACTGTAAAGTCTTTATTGACAGTCACATTCAATCGCGAATCTTTTATAAAACATATTCGTGCAAATGGGTTGAATAATCCTCTTGGCGCATACAAAAAATTTAACGCAAATATGAAAATAGATGAAGAAGGCGCATTAAACCCGATTGAACCAAGCTTTGATCTGAGAGATAGTTGTTTTTCTCCTCATGGAGCACAGGAAGAACCTGAGTTTTCAGATGTAATTTTTGACATCAAATCTCAAAAAGCATTAGGTACTACCAACTCTAAAGGTCTTTCAATTCAAAGAGAAGATTTATTACAACAGGCTGTTGCGGATTTTCATCACATATCGTCAGAAGTAATGATATCTAATGCAGAAAAAGCTCGTATGGCAATGGATATTGTGGAAAGTATTGACGATCCAGAATTAAATGAGAAAGCAAATCTTATAACAAGCGCTTTAATAGACGAAAAAGAAATACCCGAAATATCTTTTAAAGTTTCAAAAGATATTTATAATATGAGACTTCATGCTCATGAGCAATTTATGAGTGGAGACTTTGAAAATGCCATCGAAGAATACGAAAATGCAGTAAAACATTTCGATTCCATGTTTTCCTTCAACGATGTTGTACCAAGATACTTTAATTCCTACGCAGAGAGAGTTGTCTACAATCGAATATTTGCAACCCAAAATGAACGTATGATACTTATACCAGATGGTCTTTTTTATGCGCATATGGAGTTAGCAGACTTACTAACTCAACTCAACAGGCATGAGGATGCACTAAAACACTTAAACACAATGGTTTCATACGCTCCAACATATGTTATTTCTCATCTCAAGTTAGCTTCACAGCTTACGGAGAAAGAAGATTGGACTTCTGTAGAAGCAGTGTGTCTAAACGCATTACCAGTATGCTTTGATAGAGAAGACGCCGCTTTTATATATTACAGACTTGCTTACGCAGAGTGGATGCAAGATAATTTCCCTCTTGCTGTAGCAGCATATAAAATGGCAGACAATTTATCTTCTGGAAAAATTGAGTCTATTGAAATAGAGCTTGATGAATTACTGAGCCGTATGCAGTCACAGTGCATTCCAGCTCCTAATGATATGTCTCAAGTAGAAGAAGTTTTAAAAATAAACAATGTTCCAAAATGGCCAGATGTTGAAGCTTATGAGATTATTGATGAAGCTGCAAAAATAACAGTAAACGAGGGAATGTTTGTTATTGCACGAACGCTTTCCGTTGCAAGAGCAAGAATGCTGTTTAGCAACAATTCATCAGATAACGTTGTTCAAATGCAGTTTTTGCGCTCGCTTAACTCATAAACAACTCTTATTAAATAGTAATTATAATCAGTTATTGACGCCTGTCTGGTAGATAGGATAGTGAAAAGGTTTTGAAGGGAAAGCTTATGATTGCGTCTAATAGCGATAAGTCGTCACACGCAGTTGGAGAACAATTATCTCTTTTCGACGATTTTGATGATTCGCTAAATACTGATAAATCAAGTGTTAACAACGATTCATTATCTTCAAGCATTAGCACAGTCGATAATCAAAACCAAAATGTTCATGAGCCAGGCGAGAACAATACATCTAACACATCACACGAGTTTAGTTCAACTACAGATTTTAATGATTGGATTTCTAAATTAGAGCCAACAGATGTAGACGCTATTGCATTATCTAAGCTAGAACCTTCACTTTTAACAAGCGAGCAAGCTGCTAGATTATGGGCAAAATTAGCTGCTTGGGCTCAATCAGATCAGATAGCTTATTATGTTGATGATTCACCAAGTAGTTCTGACGCTGCTTATGACACAAGAATGCGAGTTTTAAGCTCACTAGAATCTACATTCCCAATATTAGATACGCCTCAATCACCAACACATAGAGTTGGCGGAACTTTTTCGAACGATTTTGCGTCAGTTAAACATCCATCAAGAATGATGAGTTTGGATGATGTGTTCTCATTAGAAGAGCTAAAATCTTGGTACGATAGCATTATTCGCGATTTAAAATGGCCTCAAAATAAGCCATTGCCAATGACATGTGAAGTAAAAATCGATGGACTTGCGTTAAATCTCATATACAGAAATGGAACTTTGGAACAAGGTCTAACTCGAGGAGATGGCGTTACTGGAGAAGACATATCTCTGAATGTAAGAACAATCGAAGAAATACCGACTCAGCTTAAATGCGAAAATTCAGACGATATTCCAGAATTTGTGGAAATTCGTGGTGAAGTTTTTATGAAATGGGCGGATTTTAGAAAGCTGAATATTGAGCAAGAAGATTTAGGAAAGCCTGCTTTTGCTAATCCAAGAAACGCTGCTGCAGGGTCTTTAAGACAAAAGGATCCTAGAATCACTGCAACAAGAAGATTAAGCTTTATAGCGCATGGATTAGGCGATTTAAAGTGGAAAGATTCAGTAAGAAATGATTCTGAGCATAAATCACATACGCAAACATCGTTTAATCAGTCGGACGCATACGAGCTGTATAAAAAATGGGGGATACCCGTATCTCCTTATACTCGCAAAGTTACGTCTTTTGAACAAATAGAAGATATGATTGAATACTATGGAGAACACAGAAACTCTATTATTCATGCCTTAGACGGAATTGTAGTTAAAGTAGACGATCGTGCTTTGCAAAGAGAACTAGGGTCTACCTCTAGAGCACCAAGATGGGCAATTGCGTACAAGTATCCTCCAGAAGAAGTAAATACTGTTCTTAAAGACATTGTTGTTCAAGTAGGAAGAACAGGTAGAGTCACTCCTGTTGCTGTTTTGGACCCAGTAACTGTTGCAGGATCTACAATATCGCGCACAACATTGCATAATCCTTACGAAGTTGAGCATAAAGGTGTGCTTATAGGCGATACTGTTGTTGTTCGTAAAGCTGGCGATGTTATACCAGAATTAGTTGGTCCAGTACTAAAGTATAGGGATGGAAATGAAAGCAAATTACGCAAATTTGTTATGCCAGAGTATTGCCCATCATGCGGATCTAAACTTGCACCTGCTAAAGAGGGAGACAAGGATATTCGTTGTCCAAATGTAGAAAACTGCCCAGCACAATTAACAGAGAGAATAATTAATCTTGCATCGAGGCACGCATTCGACATTGAAAATCTTGGAGAATCTTCTGCACTAGCTTTAACAAATCCAGAAGATTCTAGACCTACAACTGCAGAGGTCTATCATCCTGATATTGACAAAATAGTAATTCAGCGCGGCTCTTCTTTGCAACCAACTATTCCAGAATCTGTATTTGATCTTCCAAAATATCAAGAACCTGTTATAAGAAGCGAAGCGGATATTTTTAACATTACTGCAGCTGATTTGCGAAATATTAAAGTTTGGAAAGAAATACCTCTTGTTGAAGAATGGAAAGAATTAGGAAAAGACGGAAAATTAAAGAAAAGAACTAAAAAAATAGGCGGATCTGGATTGTGGAGACAGGTTTCTGCATTCTGGACTAGACCTTTAGAAGCTACAAGAAGAAAATCCAATGATGATTCCAACAGTGATGAGCTTAAGGAATCTTTAAATCCAGATTACCCAATGTTTGAAGTTCCTTCTGACGCTTATGTAATAAGGTTAGTTGAAAAGAAAATTCGTAAAAATAATGTTCTTCAAACAGTGAGTGTTCCTGAATACACTCGTCCAAGTGAAACAACAAGAGCAATGTTAGAAGAAATAGCTCAAAAAGGTAAGTCTGCAACACTTTGGCGTGTGCTAGTGGCTTTGTCTATTCGTAGACTTGGTCCGCCTACAGCAAGACTAATAGCGGCAAGATTTGGTTCAATTGAGAATATTTCTAAAGCATCTGTTGAAGATTTAACACAAATTGATGGAGTTGGTCCAGAAATTGCTCAAGCCGTATACGATTGGTTTGAAAAATCGAAGAATCCTCAAGATTGGCGTAGTGAAGTTTTACGTAAATGGAATGAAGCCGGAGTAGTTGGATCTTCTGACTCTTCTAATGCGGACAGTATCGAACAGACTCTTAGTGGCAAAACGGTTGTTGTTACAGGATCATTAGAAGGTTTTACCAGAGATTCAGCTAAAGAAGCTATTTCTTCTAGGGGAGGGAAAGCAGCTTCTTCTGTTAGCAAAAAGACGTATTGCGTTATTGTCGGAGAAAATGCTGGTTCTAAAGCCACTAAAGCAGAAGAACTTGGTATACCTATGCTAGATGAGAATCAATTTAAGATTTTGCTTAATACTGGCAGTATTGAATCTGCTCTAGATAGCAAATACGAACTTGATTTTAAGGACGAATCGTAAAAGTTAAAAATGAGCAGCACTATTGAACTCGAAACTCGCATTTACGATCTATTAGGAAGTGTTATTGATCCAGAATTAGGTCGTTCAGTTACTGAACTAAATATGGTAACTGGCATACACGTAAGTGGAAAACAAAATGTCACTAGTGTATGCGATTTTGATAATTCTTATCCAACTTATGATGTGACTATAAGCATAGAACTTACTGTTCCAGATTGTCCTCTAGCACAAGTAATTACACAGAGAATTCAATCAGCTGTAAAAAAATATCCTAATGCAAATCTTGTTCCTCACGTAAATATAAGCGCTATGAGTAAGGATAAGCTTGCAAAACTTGTTTCGGATTTGAAAGAGGAACGTAAAGAAAATCCTTTTAATAAAAATGGCGTTAAAACAAGAATTTTTGCTATAGCATCTGGAAAAGGGGGAGTTGGAAAGTCTTCCATAACTGCCAATTTAGCAGCCACTTTCGCGGCTCTTGGATACAAAACAGCAGCAATAGATGCAGACGTTTATGGATTTTCTCTACCGCGTATGTTTGGTGTTACAAGTCAGCCTACTAATTTGAATGGCATGCTTATGCCAGTAGAAGCTTGGGGAGTTAAACTGATTTCTATTGGAATGTTTGCTGGAACAGATCGTGCGATTTTGTGGCGTGGTCCGCGCTTGCAACGTTCTCTTGAACAGTTTCTTTGCGACGTTTGGTGGGCAGACCCAGATGTGCTTCTTTTAGATTTGGCGCCTGGAACTGGAGATATGGCTCTGGCTGTTGCTCAATCATTGCCTAATGTGGAGCTTGTGGTTGTTACAACTCCTCAGCCTAGTGCTTCAGATGTTGCCGTTAGAGCAGGTCTTATGGCGTTGCAAATTCCAGTTAATGTGCGTGGAGTTGTAGAAAATATGAGTTGGTTTGAAAATAATGGAGCGCGCTTGGAAATCTTTGGTTCAGGTGGCGGGAAACGCGTTAGTGACCAGCTTTGTAAAGCTCTTGGTAAGAATGTGCCTCTTTTAGCACAAATTCCATTAGATACGAGTATTAGAGAAATTGGAGAGTCTGGCAGACCTGCGGTTCTTAAAAAGGATGGAAGTCTAGCTAATTCACAATTAGCTAACACCTTTATTCAACTTGCTAAAGCTTTAATGAAAACTGTTAAATAAAACTATTAAATATGGGGTTACTTAAAAATTAAGTAACCCCATATTTAAATGATTAATGATTAATTACTTAATAGCATTCAACCATTGTTCTTTTGTAGCTTTTTCAGCCTGAAGCTTAGCCTTACGCTTTGCATCTTTTTCACTTGCAATCTTAGAATCAAGCTCCTCGAGCTGAGCCTTCAATTGCGTAGCAAAACTAGACTTACGAGCGTCTGCCTCTGGGTCAGCATCTTTCCAAGCAGCATCTTCAACAGCCTTAATCTTCTTATCCACATCATTTAAGCGGGATTCAATTCTGCGCATATCTTCGCGTGGAACAAAACCAATCTTGTCCCATTCTTCTTGAATCTCAGACAACGCTTTGCGAGCTGCTTTTGCTGCTTCTTCATCTTTAACAGGAAGAAGAGCTTCTGCCTTAACAAGCAAAGCTTCCTTCTTGGAAAGATTTTCTTTTTCACCAGCATTCATCTTTTCTCTATCTTCTTGACGAGCATGATAGAATGTGTCTGCAGCTTCACGGAACTTAGCCCATAACTCATCGTCGTGCTGACGACCAGCATTTCCAGCCTTCTTCCAGCGATCCATCAAAGCATTAAACTTCATAGAAGTTTCACGCCATTTAGTTGATTCCTTCAAGCTTTCAGCTTCAGCAATAATGGCTTCCTTAATTTCTTTAGCAGTATTTCTTTCAGTATCACGCTCCTTAACCCAAGCGTTGCGTGCTTGAGTGAAAGCAGAACGAGCTTTAGAAAATCGCTGCCACAAAGCGTCAGCATCCGCCTTATTGAGATGAATCGTAGTGCGCTGATGTTGCTGCCACTTGTCAAACAGGGAACGAAGCTTATCTGAAAGCGAGCGCCAATTTGTAGAATCACCTATTTGAGCAACTAACGTTTCTGCCTGTTCAACAATAGCAGTACGTTCTTTAAGAGCTTTATCTAATTCATCTTTGCGAGCTTTTGCAAGTTCTTCTTTTTTAGACGCAGCCTTAGCTTGCAATTCGGCGTGTCGAGCATTCAAAGCAGCGATGTCTCCAACTACCGATGGTTCCTTAAGATCCGCCTCTAAAGTAGCTAAAGTCTCATCAATTTCCTTAGGTCTCACATTAGACGATTCAAGTCTTTTTTCGAAGAGATCAAGCTTGATCTTTAAGTCAAGATAACGATGTACGTAGAAAGTCAAAGCATCCTCTGGAGTGCCAGTAGAATATTGACCTACTTCGCGTTCGTCAGCTCCTTCACGAACATAAACGTTTCCATTTTCATCAACTCGCCCAAAGGTTTTAGCGGTTTTAACATCTTCGTCGCTATACGAGACAGTTGGAACTGCAGCAACAACGCGAGCCTTGTTAGCAAAGTTTGCAGGCGACGGCGCATGCGGCTTTGGGGTAGTTTGTTTAGTAGTTTCTTCAGGTTTAGTCTGTTCGGTCACGGGTCGACTCCTTACAGCAAATGCACGGTAACAGTGTTACGAATAAGTATGACGGTAAGCCATGATTTTTCCGCAACATAACCTATTATAGTGGACATGGTACAAGGCTCATCAATATCTGGTTTTCCAGAGTGGCTTCCTAGTGAGCGCGCTGTTGAACAGCGTGTTATGGACACATTGCGGGAAGTATTTGAATTAAATGGTTTTATAGGCATTGAAACTCGTGCTGTTGAGCAGGGTTCAAGTCTGTTAAAAAAAGGCGAAACTAGCAAAGAAATATATCTTTTGTCTAGATTGCAAGAGGTGGGGCATGAAAGCGACACTCCTGTTGAAAATCGAATAGGTTTGCATTTTGATTTAACAGTTCCTCTTAGTCGTTATGTTGTTGAACACACTGGCGATTTAGCTTTTCCTTTTAAACGCTGGCAGATGCAAAAAGTTTGGCGTGGCGAACGTCCACAAGAAGGACGCTTCCGTGAATTTGTTCAAGCAGATATTGATGTTGTGGGTAATGGTGATTTGCCGTCTCATTACGAAGTAGAGCTTCCTCTTGTTATGGTAGAAGCACTTGAGCGTTTGCGCGAATTTGGATTACCTAAAGCTACTGTTCACGCCAATAATCGTAAGCTTTCTGAAGGTTTTTATCGAGGTATTGGTTTAAGCGATATTGAGGGAGTTCTTCGAGAAATCGACAAACTCGACAAAATTGGCGCTGAAGAAGTTGCTAAGCTTTTGGTAAAAGAGTGCGGAGCTACGGACTCCCAAGCTGCTGCATGCTTAGAATTGGCTGAACTTACTGCTGAAACAGGAGATGAGTTGAAGTCTCGTTTCGATGAATTATGCGATAAGCATGATATTTCTCGCAGTGAAGATAACGAATCGTACACTTTAGCTTCACAAGGTGTTGAAACTCTTGCAATGATTGTGGACGATGCAGCAAAAATTCGTCCAGGTGCTGTTGTGGCAGATTTGAAGATTGCGCGAGGATTGGATTATTACACTGGTTCTGTGTATGAAACATTCTTGGATGGCGCTGAATCCCTTGGATCAATCTGCTCTGGCGGACGCTACGACAATCTTGTTTCTCAAGGTAATAAAAAGTATCCAGGCGTAGGTCTTTCTATAGGACTTTCGCGTTTACTTTCTTATATGCTGCACACAGCTGGTGCCACTGTTTCCCGTGTTTCTCCTGCTGCAGTATTGGTGGCAGTTTGGAATGAGGAAGATAGGTCTGCTTGTAACGAGATTGCTCGAAAGCTTCGTGCTAGAGGAATTGCTGCCGATGTTTCTCCAAGTGCAGCAAAACTTGGTAAGCAGATAAAATATGCAGATAAGTTAGGTATCCCTTATGTGTGGTTCCCAGCTGATAGTGCAGATTCTGAATCTAACCATGATGAAGTGAAGAATATTATTACTGGGGAACAAGTTTCTGCAGACGCCACGTCTTGGCAACCAGATACTGTTTATGCCCGGCAGACTGTTTCTTGCGCTCAATAATTTGCTTTATATTTTAAGAATATATTTTGCAATATTTGAACGCGCGATTCATGCGGTAAACTATTAAAGTCAAAACAAAAATTAACAAAATTATTTAAACAAGGAAGTGGACTTATGAGCCAGACGGCGTATCGCACACACCATGCCGTTGAAGTGACTGAGACCTTGGTCGGACAGAACGTAACCATTGCTGGTTGGGTTGATCGTCGCCGTGATCACGGTGGCGTCGCTTTCGTAGATGTTCGTGACAACACAGGTTTAGTGCAGGTTGTTATTTACGATGAGGAAACTGCGCGACCATTGCGTAGTGAATTTGTTGTTCAGGTTACTGGCGAAGTTCGCCTGCGTCCAGATGGCAATGAAAATGACCATTTAGCAACAGGAAAAATCGAAATTGTTGCGAATAAAGTGACGATTCTCGCTAAGTCCGATGCGTTACCATTCCAGGTTTCTACAGCATTGGAAAACGAGTCTGAAAACAAGCTTCCTAGCGAAGATGTTCGTTTGAAGTATCGTTATCTTGATTTGCGCCGCCCATCAATGCAGCGTAATCTAAAGCTTCGCTCTAATATGGCTAAGGCAGCTCGTCACGCTTTGGAAGATATGGACTTTACAGAAGTAGAAACACCAACGTTTATTAAGTCCACTCCAGAAGGCGCTCGCGACTTTGTTGTTCCAGCACGTTTGGTTCCAGGATCTTGGTACGCTCTTCCACAGTCTCCTCAGCTTTTAAAGCAGTTGCTTATGGTTTCTGGCGTTGAACGCTACTATCAGCTTGCCCGCTGCTATCGTGATGAAGATTTCCGTGCTGATCGTCAGCCTGAGTTCACTCAGCTTGATATGGAAATGAGCTTTGCAAGCCAAGAAGATGTTATGGCTATGGCAGAGCGCGTTATTGCTGCTATTTGGAAGGAAGCTGGTCACGAGATTACTCTTCCTTTGCCTCGAATCACTTGGCAGGAAGCTATGGATAAGTACGGTTCCGACAAGCCTGATTTGCGTTTTGGAAACCCACTTATTGAATTAACTGACTTCTTCAAGAACACTCCATTCCGCGTGTTCCAAGCTCCTTACGTTGGTGCTGTGCTATTTAAGGGCGGTGCTGAAACTCCTCGTCGTCAGTTTGACGCTTGGCAGGATTGGGCTAAGCAGCGTGGAGCTAAAGGATTGGCTTATGTCGTTTTTGGCGAAGATGGCGAGTTGAAGGGCCCTGTTGCTAAGAATCTTAGCGAAGAAGAGCGTGCAGGACTTAAGGAAGCTGTTGGAGCTCAAGATGGCGATGCTGTATTCTTTGCAGCAGGCAGCCGCGAATCTTCTCAGCTTTTGCTTGGCGCTGTTCGCGTAGAGCTTGCAAGCCGCGCAGGATTACTTCACCCAGATGAGTTTGCTTTCACTTGGGTTGTTGACTTCCCACTGTTTAAGCGCACGGACGATCCAGACGATGACGATGTTGCTGTTGGACACTCAAAGTGGACTTCTATGCACCATCCATTTACAATGCCATCTGCTGATTGGATTGATAAGTTCGATAAAGATCCAGAGCATGCAATGAGCGATTCTTACGATATCGTGTGCAACGGTAACGAGATGGGCGGTGGCTCTGTTCGTATTCACCGCGACGATATTCAAGATCGCGTGCTTGATGTTCTTGGAATTGACAAAGCTGAAGCAGAAGAAAAGTTCGGCTTCTTGCTTGAAGCCTTTAAGTACGGTGCTCCACCTCACGCTGGTATTGCTTTGGGCTGGGATCGTACTGCTGCAATTCTTGCAGGCGCAAGCTCGATTCGCGACGTAATCGCCTTCCCTAAGGCTGGCGGCGGACGCGACCCTCTAACTGGCGCTCCTGCTCCAATTTCTGACGAACAGCGTGCTGAAACTGGCGTCGATTACGATCCAGAAGAAGACGAGTAATTGTAAATATAATAGAATGCAATAATTTACAATTTAAATATTGCTAATAAATGCCGTTAAGTTGTGTGATTGTATTAGGAAATCCGCACTTAACGGCATTTTTAAACTAAAATTAACATTTTTGTATCATTTTTATTGTTTTTCGTAACTTTATAAGCGTTTAAAAGTAACTATTACGATAAACGCATGTAACAAAAGAACATTAGAATCCTTTCTATGGATACTAAATTAAACAACACAAAAAAAGTAGCACAGCCGTTGGTGGAACTTAGCCATGTTGAAAAACACTATGGTAAGCTTCACGTTTTAAAAGATATTAACTTGACTGTTAATAAAGGCGAAGTGCTTGTAATTATTGGACCGTCTGGCTCTGGCAAGTCAACGATGTGCAGGACGATTAATCGTCTTGAAACTATTGACTCTGGAGACATTCGCATTGATGGTAAGCCTCTTCCTCAAGAGGGAAAAGAACTTGCCGCATTGCGTGCAGAAGTAGGAATGGTGTTCCAGTCTTTTAATCTTTTTGCAAACAAGACGATTCTAGAAAACGTTACGCTTGCTCCTATTAAGGTTCGTCATATGGAACAGCAAGATGCAGAAAGTTTAGCAATGGATCTTCTTGCTAGAGTTGGCGTTGATAATCAAGCTAACAAAATGCCTTCTCAGCTTTCTGGCGGTCAGCAGCAGCGAGTGGCGATTGCTCGCGCGCTTGCAATGCATCCAAAGGTTATGCTTTTTGATGAGCCTACATCTGCACTTGATCCAGAAATGGTTAACGAAGTTCTTGATGTTATGGTTGAGCTTGCAAAAGAAGGAATGACCATGATTTGCGTTACTCACGAGATGGGCTTTGCACGTAAAGCTGCAGACAAAATCGTGTTTATGGCAGATGGCAGAATTCTTGAGCAAAATACACCAGAAGAGTTCTTTGAAAATCCAAAGACAGACAGAGCAAAAGACTTCCTTTCAAAGATTTTGACTCATTAATTTGACTCGTTTTTAAATCATTAATAGCGATTTTTTAAATCTTTAAGAGGTAGTTATGAAATATTTACACAATATTGCGCTTAAGTGTAAGCGTTGCAAACTGGGATTAAGGCATACATATCGCGCAATTTTATCTATGATTTGCGCATTGTGCTGCGTTCTACCACTTAGCGCTTGCAGTCAAAATAGTCGCAACGATGTAATACGCATTGGCATTAAGTTTGATCAGCCTGGTCTTGGCTTTAAAAAGTCTGGAACTTACGTTGGTTTTGATGTAGACGTTGCAAAGTACGTTGCCAAAAAGTTGGGTTACTCCGAAGATAGGATTGTTTGGAAGGAATCGCCTTCAAAACAGCGTGAAGCAATGCTTCAAAATGGCGATGTGGATATGATTGTTGCAACATATTCCATAACAGATGCTAGAAAAAACACTGTTTCTTTTGCTGGACCATATTTTGTGGCAGGTCAAGATTTATTAGTTCGTAAAGATGAGCATAAAGTAAGCGGTCCAGATGATTTAGACGGAAAGCGTTTATGCTCAGTAACTGGTTCTACGTCTGCAATAGTTATTAAAGAGAAGTACTCTTCAAAAGTTCAACTTATGCAACAGCCCGGCTATGCAGAATGTGCAACAGCATTATTCTCTGGAATCGTAGACGCTGTTACAACAGACGATATTATTCTCGCTGGTCTTGCTACAGCATCTAGAGGCAGACTAAAGCTTGTTAGTAAGCCATTTACCGAAGAACACTACGGCATTGGTATTAAAAAAGGAAACACGAAGCTAGCTAAGCGCATTAATAATGCTCTTAAAGACATGATTAAAAATGGATCATGGAAAAGAGCTTTAGACGATAACATGCGCGGAACTGGTTTTAAGCCAAACGCAAAGTATAATCCGCCAGTACCAAATGAGGGGGAGGAGTAAAATGCAAGACTTTGTGCAATTATTTACTTCATACAATATTCCAGGAGCATTCTTGGTGAATATTGAAATCACATTGTGGAGCGTGCTTTTTTCAACGATTCTTGGTGTGATTCTAGTTATGATGAGGATTTGTCCAATTCATTCGCTTCGAATTATTGCAAGCGCATACGTTGAGTTCTTTAAGAATATGCCTCTAACAATAATCATGGTATTTATGGTTCTTGGCGTGTATGCTCAGCTAAAGCTCGGTTTTTCAACTGTTTTTAGCGTAAACTTCTTCTGGCTTGCTATAGCTGGCTTGAGTTTTTACACTTCAGCATTTGTTTGCGAATCTTTAAGATCTGGCTTAAACACTGTACCTTTGGGTCAGGCAGAAGCATGTAGAGCGCTTGGGCTTAACTTCTTCCAATCAGCTTTTAATGTGATTTTGCCTCAAACATTTTGCGGATCTGTAGCACCTCTTGGAAACACTTTTATTGCGTTGCTTAAAAATTCCACTGTTGCTGCAGCTGCATCTGTTGCAACTGAAACATCTACTCTTATGAGTGAGATGATTGAAAGGCATGCAGATTTGATTGTTCCAATCTTTTTGATTTTTGCGTGCGGATACATTGTGTTGATTATTCCAATCGGTATTTTCACAACTTATTTGTCTAATAAGCTTGCGGTTAGAAGGTGATGAAAATGGCAAAAAAACAAGAAAAATCTCTGTTATTTGATGCGCCTGGGCCTAAGGCTTTAAAAAAGATTCGTATTGCAAATATTGTTGCGTGCGTTGTGTTTGCGCTTATTGTTATTGCTTTGCTTTTAAGACTTAGCAATCCTCCCGAAGGCGAAAATCAGCTTTCGTGGGATTTGTGGAATCCAGCTGTGGAATCGGAAGCGTGGACTGATTTTTATCTTCCAGGATTGTGGATGACTCTTAAAGCTTCACTTCTTGCTGTTGTAGGTTCAATAGTTTTTGGACTTTTGTTTGGTCTTTTAAGACTATTGCCTAGCTTGATTCTTCGTAGCATTTCTGCCGTTGTAGTTGAGTTTTGCCGCGCTGTGCCAGTGCTTTTGCTTATGATCTTCCTTTGGAGAGGATTTGCGTTTGCTGGAATAAGTGGCGCGTCTTACTGGGCCGTTGTGTTGTCTTTGATTTTGTACAACGGTTCCGTGGTCGCAGAGCTAGTTCGATCTGGCGTTGGAAATCTTCCTAACGGTCAGCGTGAAGCGTCTTTGGCACTTGGACTATCTCAATATCAGTCTTTAACACAAATCGAAATGCCACAAGCTATATTCGCAATGCTTCCAGCAGCTGTAACTCAGCTTGTTGTCGTGTTAAAAGATACTGCATTAGGTTCCATAATCATGTACACTGATTTGCTCCAAGAATCTAGACGACTTGGATCAATGTACTTTAATATTTTGCAAACTTTGACTGTTGCTGCAGTTGTGTACTTCTTGATTTGCTGGGCGCTTTCTTGGTTTGCTGAATGGCTCCCATCAAAGCTTAGTAGCAGAACAGCAGCTCCGACTGAGCCAGAACCTGTTGCGCCAATCGCAATTATGGATCCTTCTAACGTGAATCAGATTGCTGTTGCTAAGGAAGTTAAAGAGCTTCCGTACGGTGGAACTCCTAGAAAGTACCACGTGCATCATCGCGGTACAAACGCTTCTATTCACCATTGGCGTCGTACTCGTTACTTGCAAGGCTATGATGAGCATCATCTAGAAACTGGTGACGAGAATTTAGATGATAGTCAAAATACTAACCAAGATAAAAATAATAAAAAGCATGATTAATTCTAATTTTTAGATTAATTATGAATAATAGCGCAATGGGTTTGATTCCGCCTGTTGCGCTATTTTTTTGATGTTTAGTAATAAAATCGATTCACCTTGTTTGCAACATATAGATTGAATAGATAAACTATTAAACATAATGCATACAAGGAGGCTGTCTTAAATGGGCGACACTTTTGAATTGTCCGCTGCAAAGATGCGCGAACAAGGTATGAGTGAGATTGCGATTAATCAATTTGCACATCTTTATGACTCGTGGATTAATGATAAGTCTGGTGAATTTATTCGCGAAAACACTGTAGAGCCTATTAAGAGTGTTCCAAATTTTCACGAAATTTATGAGACTATTGATCATGATAAAGCTGTAAACGCTTTTGCAAAAACAGCGTTTATTAAGCTTAATGGTGGTTTGGGAACGTCTATGGGATTGTCGTGCGCAAAATCTTTGTTACCTGTCCGTAGGCACAAAGCTCGACAAATGCGATTTATAGATATAATAATAGGTCAGGTTCTTACAGCACGCCAACGCTTAGGTGTTGATTTACCTCTTATTTTTATGAACTCTTTCCGCACATCTAAAGATACATTACAAGTGCTGAAGCGTAATCGTAAATTTTCTCAAGAAAACATTCCTGTTGAAATTATTCAGCATCAAGAACCGAAATTGCTAGAGGAAACCTGTGAGCCAGTTTCTTATCCAGAAGATCCTGAGTTAGAGTGGTGTCCTCCAGGTCATGGAGATATTTTCTCTACAATTTGGGAATCAGGATTGTTAAACGTTTTGAAGAAAAATGGTATTGAATATTTATTTATTTCAAATTCGGATAATTTAGGTGCTAGACCTTCTCGTACTCTTGCTCAGCACTTTGAAAACACGGGTGCTTCAATAATGATTGAGGTTGCTAAGCGTACTCAAGCCGATCGTAAAGGTGGTCATATTGTTAGAGATCTCGAAACTGGAAGAATGATGCTTCGAGAAATGACTCAAGTTCATCCAGAAGATCGAAGAAGTGCTCAAAGTATTAAAAAACATCCCTATTTTAATACAAATAATATTTGGGTTCGCGTTGACGCATTGCAAAAAAAGTTGGAAGAATACAATGGAGTTCTTCCTCTTCCTGTGATTTGCAATAGAAAAACTATTGATCCTACAAATGAAAAAAGCGAGAAAGTTATTCAGCTGGAAACTGCGATGGGTGCTGCAATTTCGCTTTTTAATGATGCTATTTGTGTAGAAGTAGATAGAATGAGATTCTTGCCTGTCAAGACAACTAATGATTTGTTTATAATGCGTTCAGACAGATTCCATCTTACTGATTCTTATGAGATGGAGGATGGCAACTACATATTCCCAGATATTGATCTCGATCCTCGTTATTATCGAAATATCAATGATTTCAATGAAAGATTCCCTTACTCGGTACCTGCTTTAGCTGCTGCAAAGTCAGTTACTATTCGTGGTGATTGGACATTTGGTAATCAGGTTTCTATGTTCTCCGATGCTGTTTTAGAAGATACTGGAGAGCCAAGCTACGTTCCAAATGGGGAATTTGTTGGGCCTCAGGGTATTGAACCAGATGAATGGGTGTAAATAGCGTGTGAAATTTGGGAATTAAAAAATATTTATGGCGTGTCGCGCGTGAAATGGCTTGTTTTCAAGGGTTTTCTTACCCTTGACAATAATAAAATAAGAAAAATCATGAGTTTTTTTAAAAATGTCCACACGTATAGCAAAACACCATTAAAATAGATAAAGTGTGTGTGGAGGATTTAGCGTCTTACATTAATCGCAGATTCTCTATGCATGGAAGGAAAACTACAAAAGAAACGATACGTGAGGACCAATGGCAGAAGGAAGTAACGGAAGACGTCGTTTTTCCGATAAGTGGGGCAAACATGAGCTAGATGTGCTCGCGGTGTTGTCTTCCGCATTTCCACAATGGCTGACTTCGCGTCAGATTGCACAACGAGTTAAAGCTTATGCTGATTCATATGGAGAGCTTGCTGATCAGGCTGCTAAGGCAGCTTTTGCCAAGCAGTTCCAAAGGGATCGTGCAAAACTTGCGGCTATGGGAATTGCAATTGAGTCACGACAGCCAGAATATTCTTCCAAATCCGAAGGGCAAGATTTTGCATCTTATAGATTGCAGCTTGGCGATGAGCCAAGAGTTCGTATACGTTTCGAGCAAGAAGAACTTCCTGTTTTGGCTGCTGCCAATTATTTGGCTAGGTCTATGTCCATTTCTTCTTCTGAATCTCGTAAAGTTGAGCAACAGCATTCTTCTGCGTCTCGCACAGCTCCGAGAGTTCCTCAAACTCCTATACCTGGACTAGGTCTTGATTCTATCGCTCCAGGTCTAGGAACTCAGACAATTCCAGATGCATTAGTTAAGGTTATTGATTCACGTAGATTCGCTGCAACAGTTGATGTTGATGGAGAGCATTTGAATGTTGCTTATACTGATTCAGATGATTTAGCGATGTTTGTTCTTGAACATCCAGGTTCTTGTGTTGTAAGTCCACAAGAAGCAGTAGATGCATTCCATCGTAGACTTAATGCTGCAACGGAATTTGTGTCTTGCGATGAGGATTATGTTGAGCAAGACGATTTATCGCAAAATAGTTCTGACGATAATAAGGATTTGTCTGGCTCTGAGCCAGACAAATCACGCCAAAAGAAAGCATCTTTCCAAACTGGCAGTGAGGTTGATCGCAGACTTCGATTAATGCTCTTCCTTTCTGCACATCTTGGTGAAGAGTTCCCATTGGATGAGCTTGCTGTTAGATTTATAGGCAAGCCAAAGAGTGAAGATGAACTTCGTAGATTTGTTGCTATTTTGCACAAAGATATCAATACTCTTACGACTGTATCTGATGATGGAGAGATGGCTGGTAGTCAGTTCTTCGATATTGATTGGTCTTTGCTAGAAGCTGAAGGAATTGTTTCTGCAACAAATTCATTAGGGCTTGAGCGCTTGGCTGGCGTTTCTCAACAGTATATGAGCATGTTGACCGCATCAGTTAATTATCTTGCTCATTCTCCGCTTCTTCCTGTTGAACAGAGAGACCAGGCTAAGGCTTTGTATATGCGTTTGCGTAGGCATGTGCGTCCAGGTGAAACTCCTTGGCTGAGCCTTACTGGTTATGAAGTAGAGCCTAGAAACTGTTCTATAGTTCGTAGCGCTATTAATGCTGGTGCTCTAATTGACATGGAGTATACAGACGGAGCTGGCAGAACTCGTAGGAAAGTTGTTGCACCTTCTAAGATTTTTGTTGATGAAGGCGTTTATTACGTTGCAGTTTGGACTGATGTTGAAAATCAGGCTCCAGAAGATAAACGTAGTCTAGTTGCGAAGGATACTTCTATCAATAAGGCAAATGGTTTGCCTAGAATTTGGCAAGTTCTTCGCGTTGCTCGCATTGAGCATGCAGAGGTAATTACGCCTGTTTGCCCTGTAGAAATTCCAGATGTTCCTATTAGCGAACTTCGTAAGTGGAGTTTTGACAATGGTACGCAAACATGCTTTATCACTGATGAACCTGATTTAAACTTCTTAAAGAGTCTTTCAGGTGCTACGGTTGAGCCTTGTGGGAGTGGCGTTAAAGTTCATTTGACTGTTTGCTCAGATTCTTGGTTTGTTGCTTTCTGTATTGCGCATGCCCGTCATATTAAAGCTGTTTCTCCAGAAACTTTGCGGACTATGATTATTGCTCGTGCTCAACGTGAATTGAGTGTTGATCATAGCGATTCTCCTATTGTGGAGAATTAAAATGCCGTGGTGGATTTGGATTATTATTACGCTTTTCATGCTTTGTATGATTGCATGCGGGACTGTTTTCGCTATTAGAAATGCTTTTAGGATTTTTGAAAATTCTTCAAGTTTTCTTGAAAAAGTTTCTTCTTGCTTTGAAAGACTTCAAGACAATAATGATTCTTTAGATAATGATACAAGCCCGCTATTCACTCGTCCTATAAAGGATGCGGCACGTAGATACGAGCATACTCGAATTAAGGTTAATGAGCGTCATAATCGTATAAGAGAAACCCATAAGTCCATTTGGCAAAATTGGAATACAAAGTCGTTGCGTCAAGAAGATATTGATAATCCTAATTTTAAAGAGTCAAAAGAATCTTAGTGAATTGCGAACTTAAAATTATTTTGATTTAAGAAGAAAGAACTAAACTTTTTATGTCTAAGACGTCATATCGCAAGAAAAAGAAAAATGATATTCTTGTTGATTCAAACGATTACAAGAATGATTCTGAAATTCCTTTATCTCCAGCTGAACGGTTTAATTTGTTTAAGCAAACTATTAAGCACTCTCGAACTATGGCTGCAAAATTTGAACAATCTTTAAGTTTTGATTTAGATGATTTTCAAGCAGAAGCAATTGATGCACTGGAAAATGGAGATAATGTTCTTGTGGCAGCTCCTACTGGAGCAGGTAAAACTGTTGTTGCTGATTTTGCTGTTTTTCTAGGCGTAAATCGTGGGGTTAAAACATTTTACACAACTCCTATTAAGGCTCTAAGTAATCAAAAATATCATGATTTTTGTGAAGTTTATGGAATAGATAGAGTTGGACTTTTAACTGGAGATACTTCGGTTAATCCAGAAGCTGATATTGTTGTTATGACTACAGAAGTTTTACGCAATATGCTTTATGAACGTTCAATTACTCTTAAATCTCTTGGATTTGTTGTTTTAGATGAGGTTCATTATCTTGCAGATAAGTTCAGGGGCGCTGTGTGGGAAGAAGTTATTATTCATCTTCCTCAGAGCGTTAAGATTATTGGTCTTTCTGCAACTGTTTCTAATGTAGAAGATTTTAGTGCATGGATTTCTTCTGTGCGCGGAGAAACACATTTGGTTGTAGATGAGCATCGTCCTGTTCCACTTGAAAGACATGTTATTATCCAGAAGGATGGACGCACAGAGCCTGAATTACTTAACTTATATGATGTTGATAAAAATGGTAATAGCACCAATCATGTAAATCTTGCTTTAACAAGAAAAATCACTCAATGGGAGAATGCCTCTTTACGACGTAAAGCATCTTATCGTAATGTAAATAAACGTTTTAGCAAAGGCAAGTTTTCTAAGAATAAGTTTTCTAACAGATATGATAATTCATCTAAAAGTAATAGGGGAGAAGTTGCTGTTAGACACACCCCTAAAAGATGGGCTGTTATAGATGAGCTTGATTACCTTGATATGCTACCAGGAATATATTTTATTTTTTCTCGTTCAGGATGCGATCAGGCTGTTCAACAATGTTTAAACGCTGGATTATCTCTTACTAGCGATGAAGAAATGTATGAAATCCGCAGAATAGTTGATTCTATGATTGCGGAAAATAAACTAAGCAAAAGCGATTTAAAGGCACTTAGATTTGAGCGTTTTAGGTATGCTCTTGAACAAGGTTTTGCAGCTCATCACGCTGGTATGATTGCTATTTTTCGCCATATTGTAGAAACGCTTTTTGAACGCGGTCTTATTAAGGTTATTTTTGCTACAGAAACTCTTGCTTTAGGTTTAAATATGCCTGCGAGAAGTGTTGTTGTTGAAAAACTCGTTAAATTTGATGGTACAGGTCACGTTCCGCTAACTCCTGGTGAGTTCACACAACTTACTGGTCGCGCTGGCAGACGTGGCATAGATGATATTGGTCATGCAGTGTTAATTGACAATCCTGATTTTGATCCTTCTAAAGCTGCATCCTTGTCTAGTAAACGTGTGTATCCTCTTCATTCTAGCTTTGTTCCTACATTCAACATGGCTGTTAATCTCCTAAATAATAGTGATGTTAAAACTGCTCGCATAACTCTAAGCAGTTCTTTTGCTCAATGGGAAGCCAATGCTTCTGCTCAAAGGCTTTTAAGTCGTGTTGAGGATCTTAAAGAAGCTATTAGCGGTTACGAACAAGCATTTCATTGCACTCAAGGTGATTTTTCTGAGTTTATGACTCTTAGAATGCGTCTTAAAGATGCTCAACATGATCAGCGCAGAAAACTTAAGCACACAATATTTGCTAGTGAAGTTGAGCGTGCTAAAGCTTTTAAAGAATTAGATAAAACTATCGATACCTTACGCAACGAGGAGCGTAACCATCCTTGTGCAGGATGCCCAGATATTCAAGAACATTTACACTGGGGTTATTATTGGGCTCGAGAAATGCGTGAACTAAATCAGGTTAAGGATCGCTATAATTCTCGCACTGGCTCAGTTGCAAGATGTTTCGATAATATTTGTGAAGTACTTTGTAGATTAGATTATTTAAGAAATACGAACGATGCTTTAGTGTTAACAGACAAGGGTCAGTTGCTTCGTAGACTTTACAACGAGCTTGATGTTGTTTTTGCTCAATCAATTTGTGAAGGAATTTTTAATAATCTAACTCCTATTCAATTATTGTCTTGTTTATCTGCATTAGTGTATGAATCTAGGGGTCCTGCTGGGGGAGAGCCGCGTAGGTATCCTGGAGGATTAAATGCGCCTGTATTCAATACAGTTTTAAAGATGAAAGAATTATTTATTCGTATAAGTGATATGTGCTTGAATAATCATCTTGATGCTTTAAGACCTCTTGATTTTGGTGCAATTGATATGATTTATGATTGGGCTCAAGGTGCTGATTTACTCGACATATTGCAAAATACTGACATAACTGGTGGTGATTTTGTCAGATTTGCAAAAAGACTTATTGACTTACTTAATCAACTTGCTGTTGCTAGCGAATATTTGAAAATATTGCCTAACGTAGATGATTCTTTAGCTCACAATGCTTATGAAGCAGCTAAACTTATTAATCGCGGGGTAGTTGCTTATTGTGATGTTTGATATGTTATTGATATATCATGGTATACCTTTGTGTATCGTCCGTGCAATTCGCTAGCTTTATAATGAAAACAAAAAGGAGAATAATATATTATGGCAGAGCGCAGTTTACGTGGAATGAGCATTGGAGCTAAATCATTGGAATCCGACGATAATGTTGATTTCGCTGCTCGTAACGATGTTGCATATGTGTGCCCTAAGGGTCACAGAACGATTCTTCCATTTGCTCAAGGTGCAGAGATTCCTGAAGAGTGGGAATGCCGTTGTGGTGCATTAGCGCATAAGGAAGGCGATGCAGACAGACCAGATGATGATTTTAATAAGCCAGCTCGTACGCATTGGGATATGCTTTTAGAGCGTAGAAGTGAAGAAGAGCTTAAAGCTTTACTTGATAAGCGTTTAAAGATGCATCATGAGGGTTGGATTCCTGATTACGAGTGAGAATTATTTTTATAAACAAAACACTTCTAAGGGAAATAAGCTGTCATGAAAGTTGTTCTTCTTGATTTAGATGGTACTTTAACACAATCGCATGCTGGTATTATTGCGTGCGCTAAAAAAGCGATGTCTGATCTTGGTATGCAGATACCTGATGATACTGAAATGTTGCGTTTTGTTGGACCGTCTATACTTGAATCTTTTCAGAGGAATCATATGCCTAAAGAATTGCAATCTGAAGGCGTTAAATTGTATAGGAAATATTATTCCGAAGTTGCAACTTTTATAGATCCTGATAATCCAAATGGTGATATGATTACTGGGAATTTTTTGAACAAAGTTTATGATGGCATTCCTGAGCAGCTTAAGTTGCTACGAAAGTCTGGTTATTATCTTGCTACTGCATCTTGCAAGCCTGAATATCAAGTTAAACCAATTTGTGATCATTTTGGATTGACAAACTTGATTGATGGTATTTATGGTGCTAGCAAAGATATGTCTAGGATTAATAAAGATCAAGTTATTCGCTATGTTTTTGAAAATATTGGATTCAATCCTTTACGGGATCGTGCTTTAATGGTTGGCGACCGTTGGACGGATGTTGATGGCGCTTTAGCATGCGATATTGATTGTTTGGGTTGCTCTTGGGGTTATGCCGAGCCTGGTGAGCTTAAAACTCACGGAGCATATCGTATTATCGACAGTGTTTCTGATTTGAATAATGCCATTAACGAGTATTTTGAATAATTTTGAAATATTATTTGTTTTTCGTGCTAAAGAATATATGAGTATTTACCCGATAATGTACGTTATGTCAGATTAGATATATTTTAGGGATAAAATATTACAGATACATTAGAAATTTACTTAGATAATGCAGAATCTAAATCAGCTTTAACCTGTTTAACAATACGACCAACAGCTATAGCAAAAACAGCTGTGCCACATTCAAGCATATCTCGCATATTTTCCTGATTACTATCGCATTCCACAACAGATTGACCATCGCAAATTATGGTCATATTTTCGAGATGCTTTACACTAAAACAATTTAAAAACACTATAGCAGTAGTCACATTAGTGAGATTTACTCCAGCGTCTAAAAGTCGCTTAGAAACCGCCATAATTGCAATGTCTTTAAAGGAATATAAACGACGAGACCCAGAACCATGAGACGGATTAATAGAAGGCTCAATTATGTGTTTACGCGCCCAATAATCAAGTTGTCTATATGTAATACCAGCTATATTCATAGCAACACTTCCACGGTATCCTGTGGAATACTCTTCATCATCCGAAAACGAAAACAGTTCCCCCTGCGTTGGCTGATGATCATGTTCTAAAGAATCAACCAACGCACTATCTTCAGGAGAGCTTTCAAAAGTCATTATCGTTTAGTAACAGCGTCACACGTAAAGAACATTAATCGGAACTTGCCAATCATAATTTCGTCACCATTATGAAGAATAGCTTCATCAACACGGTTACGATTAACATACGTTCCATTTAGACTTCCAGCGTCAGCAATGCTAAAAACAGTACCATTTCTACGAAAAACAGCATGAGCTCTAGAAACAGTAGAATCGTCTAGCATAATATCGGCTCTAGAATCTCGTCCAACAGAAACGACGTCCTCATCTAGTAAATAACGCGATCCAGAAACTGCTCCACGTGTAGAAATAAGTAAAGCGGTACCAGGAAGCAGCTTTGCTATAGTATCTAAATCATCCTGCCTAAGAGGACGATCTGCATTAGAGTTTATTGGAATGGTAATAGCTGGCATACCAATAATGGTTGTTTCGCCAGCAGTAGGAATCGGTTCAGTCATAATTGCTATTTTACCTTCTTATTCGACCGGTTTTGCATATTGATACTGTTTTGGTTCGCGTGTCGAGCGAATTTCAACCTCTTCAGGCGTTGAAACATATACGGAAGCACCGAATTTGACTTTTAATCTAGAACCAACTCCCCCAGCAATATTTACGGCGTTTTGCAAGTTCTGAGGCTCGCCAATAGCCTTAACAACATATGGAGGATTAATCTCAATTGCGTCACACAATAACCCATGTTTAGTGTCAGAAATATAGCTAGAAGTTACTATACGTATGTCGTTAACAGACATAACCTCCACTCCAGCATTACGAAGCTCTTCAAGCAGTTGAAACATTGTAGCAGCATCCACACGCTCTTTTTCTCCAGCAGTAATGTGAATAATTACTCCCTTACCAACAGCTGGAAGACGACCAGATATTAAACCACTCGTCTGAGAATTCTGCTTAGCAATCCTAGCAGCTTCCTCCTGTTTGTTAACAGATGCTTTTAAAGAATTAAGCTGGCTAGTTAACTCAAACTTTCGCTGCTCTAGATTTTGTATTTGCGAATTAGTTTCTGTAATTAAACGAGTAAGCTCATCCTCACTCATCGTCTGATATACAAGTGTACTTCTATTAACTTGAATCATATAAGCAAATCCAAGCAATGCACAAAGAAGCATAACAAGTAAGCCAGTTAAAATACGAGTACGCGTAATATGACCTTGCAATGAAGGCTTATTTTTTCGTTTAACAATCGGGAAAGAACCTGTTTGTGTACGATCACTTTCGCGATCTTTAGCATGCTGACGATGCAATTTTCTGACGATATTGTCAACATTTTTATCAATATTTTTGTCAACATTTTTATCAAAAGTATCGTCTAAATTGTCGTTCTTTATGCTATTTTTTGATGTATTAGAAAATGGATGACGCATATTAGCCTCTAAATATAAAACGACGTATTGCAGAAACGTTAGAGAAGATTCGTATTCCTAATACAACAATAACAGCAGTTTGCAATTGTGCTCCAACTCCAAGTTGGTTTCCGAGTAAAACTAAAAGAGTAGCAGCAATAACATTCGAAAAGAATGAAATAACAAACACCTTATCAGAGAAACTACGCTCAAAATAAGCTCTAGCAGCTCCAAGCAGAGCATCCAAGGCTGCAAGAACCATAATCGGCAGATAAGGTTGAATAACTACTGGAATATCAGGATGTACAACAATCCCAATAAGCGCACCTAAAATCAATCCAAGAACAGCTGTCATAACCTATTTTCCTATCTCCTACTCAATAATTCTTTTGCAAAATTAATTTCACCAGTTCCCGCAGCGGAAAGTTTAAGCGTATTTGACTTAGAAATTTGCGGGTTAATACCTGCGTCGCTAAGAGAAACAAACCACGGAGAGCGCTTTTGAGAATTTAACTTTTCAATAAGACTAGAACTGTCTCCAATAGCCTCAATCGTATAAGGGCTTTGAGTCTGATTAACACCTATAAGAATAGTTGACCCAGCAGTACGTATGGACGTTTGAGCGCCAATTCTATGACCATTTATTGATATTGCTTCTGCGCCTGCATCCCAAAGAATGGAAACAAAAATCTGAATATCTCTATCTGTAACAACCCTAATTCTTTCTCCTTTAGCCATTTCTCTAGGAATGTTGCCGCTAGAGACGTCATTGTTTGTAGAAATAGGATTAGCAATAGTTAAAACAATTCCAGGCCCTACAACGCCATGTGTACCATTCGTCATATTGTCAGATTTATCAACTTGATTTTCATAAGGAGTATTAATTCTTTTTGACTCACGATCTACACTAGCCCGCAATCTAGTTACATCTTTAACAAGATTGTCAAAACGGCTTGCATGAGAAGTAAGCTCGTTAGCTAACGATAAACGTATGGCTTTACGAGAATCCGTATGCAATTTTCGCACAAATTGGCTTCCCACAGTACCAAGAGCAACACAAATAATAAAAACAATTATTCTAGTAATCCAGAGATTAATCTTACTAACATTCTGCTTATTAAGACGGGAATCCATAAAAAGAGGATCCACTGGTCTATTGCTTAAATCGTCAATTAAGCGTAATGAATAGTCTTCAATACGACGTCTTTTTTCATTATGGTTAGAAAAGTTATAACTTGAATTAGTCACATGATGAGGACCAAGAGCAAATACAGATTTGGAAAAAACTGCTCTGCGTTTTGAAAATAAGATAACGGTTGGAGCAGGAAAAGACTCTGGAATAACACTATTATCAGTGTTATTCACATCATGATTTAGATTAGAAGTCTTTTGCACCATAATATGTCCGTTATTCAAACCAGTTTATAATACTTATAATCCTTATTTAAACTTTTTTATTAATAGCTTATAGGCTTGAATGCAATACAATACTCCAGCAAACCAGTAAAGTGTTATTCCCCAAATTGCGCAAGCTATCGCTGCAGCATACAAAATAAGCATTGGTTCAGTCGCAACAGCATAAACAATCATAAATAATACGATAGTAACCATCAATAATGCTGTTCCAGTTTTACCCATGAAATTCACTGGTAAAGGTCCATAATCATATTGTGCAAGAATAACAATCAAAATAGCCATTATTATGTCTCGCAAAACAACAAGAGCCAACGCCCACCAAGGTATAATCTTGGCAAACGCTAAAGCTAAAATGCTGCATGCTATTAAAAGCCTATCTGCAACAGGATCTAGAATTTGCCCTAATTTGCTAACCTGATTAAAAGTTCTAGCAATATAACCATCAACGCAATCTGAAAAAGCAGATATAGCAAGAACGATTAGAGCAACCCCCATTTTATTTTGCGCAATTAAAATGGCAAGATATGGTATAGAACATATACGCAGAAAACTAATCACATTAGGTACAGTAAAAACTCGATCAAGTGCTTCAGGACTGTACTCCTGGTTAGAAACGAACTTAACCATACCTATTTCCTTAAAAACAATTTAAAAGACTTACCAATTGTATTCTATTTTGCATATATAAAATATTGGGGCATTATTCTAAAAATGCCCCAATAAAAGTTTTTATGCTCGCCAGGCCTCTTGTGCAATATTACGAATAGAATCAATAGCAGCTGATGGATTTTCAGCGCCATAAACAGCAGATCCTGCAACCAGTACATCAGCACCAGCTTCTGCGACTATAGCAGCTGTAGAAGGGCTTACTCCGCCATCAACTTGAATATGAGTATCCAATCCACGACGAGTAATTTCATCACGTAAACGACGAACCTTACCCATTTGATTGCTCAAGAACTTCTGTCCACCAAAACCAGGCTCAACAGTCATAATAAGAATCATATCGAATTCATCAAGAATATCGAAAATAGGTTCAACTGGCTCAGCTGGGCGAACCGCAAAACAAGCTTTGCAACCCATATCTCGAAGCTGACGAGCAAGACGAACAGGCGCATGAGTTGCACCCATATGGAAGCTCACAGAATCAGCACCAAGTTTTGCATACTCTGGAGCCCAACGATCAGGATCCTCAATCATCAAATGAACATCCACAGGAAGACTAGTAACTTCGCAAATGCGTTTTACAATCGGCTCCCCTAAAGTTAAATTCGGTACAAAATGATGATCCATAACATCAACGTGAACAAGATCAGCATTTGAAATTGCTATAAGATCTCTTTCAAGATTGCAAAAATCTGCAGAAAGAATGCTAGGTGCTATTTGTATATTCATGTGTTCCATTCTAAGAAAAGCAAGCGACTAGAAAAACAAAATAACTATATTATTTAAGAATATTTTAGGATAATCTTTTTGTTTTAATATTTGAATTAGATTGAGATTCACGCTCACGTTCATCTGCAGTTATATCAATAAGACGATTCACAAGATCTGTTCGTGACTTGTGGGTATTTTGCAAAATCATAAAAACAATAATTGAAATAATAAATATAACTATAGAAACCCATACGTTAATTCTTACTCCAAGAAAAGTATGTGAAAAATCAATCCTTAAAGACTCAATCCACATTCTTCCTGCCGTATACCACATTACGTAAAGAACAAACTCAGATCCAGATTTAAGTTTTCTCTTAAGAACTTTGCCGAAAGAAATAAGCAAGGCTGCGCCTGCAAAATTCCAAATCATTTCATATAAGAAAGTAGGGTGAAACAGAGTACCCTCTGGGCATGTGAGACCATCGTAGCAACTTTCACTGTGTCCTATAGCATTTGCAGCAGAATAATTAAGTTTTAGGCCCCATGGCAAAGTAGTTGGAGCACCATAAAGTTCTTGGTTAAACCAATTACCTAACCGCCCTATACCTTGTGCAATAAGCAAGCTAGGTGCAGCTGCATCTGCAAGCAAGCTTATTGGATATTTTTTATAGGCACACAGTGCGCTTGCAGCAATAGATCCTAGGATTACTCCTCCCCAGATTCCTAAGCCACCATTCCAAATTCTAAACATCTCCAACAAATCTCCCTTAGGTCCAAAGAACTTTTCGGGAGTGGTAATAACATGATAAAGACGTGCTCCAACTATTCCTGACGGAAGACTAACCAGTGCAACATCTAATATCTGATTAAAATCTCCGCCTTCTCGTTTCCATCTACGAGTGGTAATCCACATTGCAACAAGTGCACCAGCAAGAATTGATAAAGCATAAAATCTTAACGTGATAGGTCCTAATGTAATCTGAGAAATACTAGGACTAGGAATAGAACAAATCGTCATAAATCCTCATGTTAGTAGAAAACCATGACGGTTACTTGTAATGTTTTATGACAAAACAAACGATTAATATCTAAAATATTACCTATAAATTAGAATCCTACAACCTTAATCAACGCCATAAGAACAGGCGCACAAAGCAAAATAGAATCCACTCTATCTAAAACGCCACCGTGACCTTTAAGCAAATGCCCCATATCCTTAATACCAATATCCCTTTTAAGCATTGAAGCACATAAATCACCAAAGGTACCAACCATGCCTGATGCAACACCCATTATTGCTGGCATCCACCAGAATTTTATCCAAGAAGATCCATAGAAGCCAGATATGATAGCGTAAGCACCTATCAAAGCAAAAAGCATTGACCCTAAAAGACCCTCTATTGATTTCTTAGGAGAAATACGAGGAGAGAGCTTATGCTTACCAAGCCACGCACCAGCAAACAAACCACCAGTGTCACTTAAAGCTGGTAGAAACACAAGCAGCATCGCATGCGCTATAGCATACTTAGTATTTGTTAAAGACAAAACAATGCATGAGGCAAGCAAAGGAATATACAATACAACAAACAATGAGACTGCCGTATTAGTGAAAGTATTTGCCTTTGCACTTTTAGATGACGTAGGATGCTGGAGCTTTTTTTCTACAGCGCGTAAAGTCCTTTGCGAAACAGTGCTATTCAATGTAGCAAAAACAACAGTTAAAAGCAATGATGCTGTTATGCCACTAGCCATAGCAACAGCATGCCATCTTGCATAAAAAGCAGAAAGAATAGTGATTACAGAACAAACAGACAATACCAGAAATGGGATCCTGAAACCTGCCGTAGCAAAATCTACATGCAACTCCCACAACGCGAGAACCATAAAAATGGTTAAAAGAATAACAAAAGTATCGATGCTAATTACAAGACAAGCAACAATCACAGCAACCAATAAAATCGCAGTCGCTATAGC
Organism: Gardnerella sp. DNF00354; assembly: GCF_049262755.1. Lineage (NCBI taxonomy): Bacteria > Bacillati > Actinomycetota > Actinomycetes > Bifidobacteriales > Bifidobacteriaceae > Gardnerella > Gardnerella sp. DNF00354. Next base: position 1,204,004 of record NZ_CP058402.1, on the reverse strand, counting down.
CTGAGGCATATTTCTGCCAGTACGCCGATTTATATCGTCTAAAGTATCATGGGTGCCGTTAATGGTCTTTTCATGTGAAGAATCAGATTTTGCCGACTTATTATTACCGACTAAATTGTTATTAGTTAACAAATCAGCTTTGTTAGACAATTCTCCAAGATTTTCTTGATTCATACGACACCCATTCAGCCTAAAAGTTTCTGAAGAATCAGACCTCCATTATTTCCTTCTGCTTGCCATCAAGCAAAGCATCTAAGGAATCAGTTACTTGCTTCGTAACTTTATCAAGCTCTTTTTGTAAACGCTCTCCTTCATCTTCGCCGATTTCACCATCTTTTACAGATTTATCAATATTCTCCTTGGTTTTACGGCGAATATTTCGAACAGCAACCTTACCTTCTTCAGCTTTTGTCTTAGCAAGTTTTACGTATTCCTTACGACGATCCTCTGTAAGCTCTGGCATTGTAACACGAATTACATTTCCATCTCTATTAGGGCTTACTCCTAAATCTGAATCGCGAATAGCCTTTTCTACAGCATTAGCTTGCGAAGCATCAAAAGGAGTTACAGAAAGAGTGCGAGGCTCTGGAACACCAATAGAAGCAACAGCCTTAATAGGTGTTGGAGCACCATAATAGTCAACCATAATGCCATTAAGAAGAGCAGGATTAGCACGTCCAGTTCTAATACCCATGAAGTTCTCTTTAGTAGCTTCCACAGACTTGTTCATCTGTTCAAGAGCCTGATCGATAATCGCTGGCATGTATTCTCCTTTATCGGTATGTGCCAATTTTAAAATCTATTTAACTATTTATTCATGTTTATTAAATTTTAAATATTCAAATTATGAATATTTGCATATTTAAGCAAATGTAGGTTCAGCATCCGAAACTAAAGTTCCGATTTCTTCACCAACCAGTGCTCTAGTGACGTTTCCTTCACCCTCTAATCCGAATACGCGAATCTTCTGCTTGTTATCTCTAGCCATAGATAGTGCAGAAGCATCCATAACAGCAAGACCATCGACAAGAGCACGTTGATAATTTAACGTTACAAATTTCTTCGCGTTCTTATCTTTCCGTGGATCAGCGCTATAAACGCCATCTACACCATTCTTGCCCATCAAAACCTCATCGCAATGTATTTCCAAAGATCGCTGAATAGATACAGTGTCGGTTGAAAAATATGGCATTCCAGCACCAGCACCAAAAATAACTACACGACCCTTTTCAAGGTGTCGAATTGCCTTAAGTGGAATATAAGGTTCTGCAACTTGACCCATTGTTATAGCAGTTTGCACACGTGTTGCCTGCCCTGCTTGTTCAAGAAAATCTTGTAGAGCCAAGCAATTCATAACAGTACCAAGCATACCCATATAGTCACCACGGCTACGATCAATTCCAGCCTGCTGAAGCTCTGCTCCGCGGAAGAAGTTTCCGCCGCCAACAACAATTGCAACTTGCACGCCTTCATGCACTGCTTTTACAATTTCTCCAGCAATTCTACGAATAACATGAGTATCAATACCAACGGCTCCACCGCCAAATGCTTCTCCCGAGAGCTTCAATAAAACTCTACGAGACTTGCTTTCCCCCGCTTGTGCGATAGTCATAAAACTTTCCTCCAGTCATAACGGCGAACGCAAGCATATCTTTGCCATGATATCTTTCAATGACGACACAGCAAAACACGATTTTATAATGTATAAATTAAAAGAATGGGCTTGCATGACTTATCACGCAAACCCATTCTTGTTTTATGAATTTTTAATAAGCTTTCGCTTAAAAATTACTCAGCAGAGCCTTTGCCAACCTCAACACGAGCGAAAGCCAAAGCAGTGCCACCAACTTCCTTGAACAAATCTCCAATAGTCTTGGAAGGATCCTTGACATAAGACTGCTCAAGAAGAACGGTTTCCTTGAAGAAGGCATTCAAACGACCTTCAACAATCTTTGGAACAATCTTCTCTGGCTTGCCTTCAGCTAAAGACTTTTCTGTAGCAACGCGACGCTCAGACTCCAACACATCTGCTGGAACATCTTCGCGGCGAAGCCACTGAGCGCCCATAGCGGAAATCTGCAAAGCAGCTTCGTGAGCAACCTTAGCGCCTGCTTCGTCGGTAGCAATCATAGAAACAATGCTTGGAGGTAATTCAACGGACTTCTTGTGAGCATAAACCTCAACGTGAGGACCGCTAATCTTGGCAATCTGACCAACCTTAACGTGCTCACCAAACAAAGCTGCTGCTTCTTCTACTTCTTCCTTAACCGTAGCATCTCCAGCCTTAGCTGCAAGAAGCTCTTCTGCACTAGAAGCGTCAGCTTCAATAGCATTGCTTAACACGGTTTCAGAGAATTCAACGAACTTTGGAGTCTTAGCAACAAAGTCGGTTTCGGAATTCAATTCAACTGCATAGCCAGTTTCACCTTCTGCAGTTTTAACAACCTTAGAAGCAACGGTTCCTTCCTGAGCCTTGCGACCTTCACGCTTGCCAGCGGCCTGAATGCCCTTAGCACGGATAATTTCCTTAGCGCGAGCTACATCGCCTTCGGCTTCGGTAAGAGCCTTCTTAACGTCCATCATGCCAGCGCCAGTTTCTTCGCGCACCTGCTTAATCAACGCTGCAGTAATTGCTGCCATTTTGTTCTCCTCATTAACCGCCAACAGACTTATTCAGCCTTGGCTTCGTCTTCAGACTGTTCAGTTTCCTTAGTGAGTAGTTCCTTTTCCCATGCTGCCATTGGCTGAGCGTCAGAACCTTCGGACTTTGCGCCCTTTCCAGCACGTTCAAGCAAACCTTCTGCAACAGCGTCAGCCATCAAGCTAGTAAGAAGCTCGACACCACGAATTGCATCATCATTTGCTGGAATAGGATATTCAACAGAGTCTGGATCAGTGTTGGTGTCAACGATTGCCACAACTGGAATACCAAGCTTGTGAGCTTCTTCAACGGCCAAAGCTTCCTTGTTAATATCAACAACAAACATTGCCGAAGGAGTACGGTTCATGTTGCGAATACCGCCGAGCTGCTTGGAAAGCTTGTCCTTTTCGCGTTCAAGAAGCAAAAGCTCCTTCTTAGTCAAACCAGATCCACGAACATCAGTGAAGTCCATTTCCTCAAGTTCCTTGAGACGCTTTACGCGAGTGGAAACAGTCTGGAAGTTCGTCAGCATACCGCCGAGCCAGCGCTCGCTCACGTAAGGCATGTTCACACGAGTAGCCTGATTTTGCACAGCCTCTTGAGCCTGCTTCTTGGTACCCACGAACAAAACAGTACCGTTATGAGCAACAGTCTGCTTAATGAAGTCATAAGCCTTGTCGATCATGTCGAGCGACTTGAACAAATTGATGATATGAATACCATTGCGCTGGGTTAGAATAAATTGCTTCATCTTTGGATTCCAGCGACGAGTCTGATGTCCGAAGTGCAAACCTGCCTTCAGCATTTCACTCATGGTAATCTGTGCCATATCTATATACCTTTCTTGTCGGTTCTTGCCTGGCCATGCCTGTTCGCATGCAACTTGGCTAATGTCTAAATCCAAGCCGACCGACACGAACGGACGCGTACATGGCGCGTATTCGCGTATCCGAGTAGACAATAAAAAACGAGCAATCGTATGACGCGACAATATTCATGCTCAATGGACACGCAGAGAATGATTATATCAGACGCTTAATACTAAATAAATAATACAAACTAATACTATAGCTGTTGCTAGTTCTTATTTAGATATTATTTAGATAATCCATTACGAAGTTGGCGCAAAGCTTGTTTTCTAACATCTTTCTCTAAACGATCCAAATAAACGTGTCCATCTAAATGATCACACTCATGCTGAATCATACGAGCCATTAACCCCTTGCCCTCTAGAACAATAGTTTTACCGTCTAAATCAATGCCTTTAGCCCTAGCATAATCTGCCCTGCGAGTCTTATACCATAATCTTGGAACGGACAAGCAACCTTCATCCCCATATTGTTCACCACTCAATTCTTCAATAACAGGATTGAGAATATAGCCAATATGACCTTCAATATTGTATGAAAACGCTCTAAGGCTAATACCTATTTGATTTGCACTAAGACCTGCTCTACCTGGATCGTTTACAGTCTCTAATAAATCTTCTACGAGACTTCTAACTGCTGGAGTAATCTCACGAATTGGATCACATGGTGTTCGAAGAACAGGATCTGGAACAATGCGAATCTGTCTAATAGTCACAGTACTTCCTTAAAAATTCTAAAAGGCTAATTAAAAATGCAATGCAATTATACAAGACTTAGTGTAATTAAAATTGCAATTTTAATCAGCCTATTTAACGTTTTATAGCTAATTTAGTTTCGAATAACTATTCTTTGTCGTTAGAATTATTATTCTTCTCAGCATATTCAGTATGCTGATCTTTTACATTAACCTGTGTAGGCAAATCCTCACCAAAACGTTTCAGATGAGTAGCAGCCTGATCGATTGCTTGCTTAACTTTAGGAGTAACCGCTTCTTGAGCCTGTTTAACAGTTTCTTGCGCTTGCTTAACAGTCTCAGTTGTCTTATCTAAAATCTTAACTGTAGCAGGTAATGGTCTACTGTTTGGTTTTGGAGCATAAAGCTGATTCTCTATAAGATCACAATACCTCTTCAAAACCTTAGGACGCACAACTTTCATGCTTGGAGTCAAAGTGCCAGCTTCTTGTGAAAATTCTTCATCCAAAATAATAAATTTACGAATAGACTCAGCCCTAGAAACAGTGCTATTTGCCTGATCAATAAACTGTTGTACAACAGAACGAATAGCATCGTTTTCCGCAACAGCACTCATAGGAAGATTTTCATCCATTCCTTGACTCTTAAGCCAAGAACGAACCATATCTGGCTCAACCTCAATCAAAGCGGAAACAAATGGCTTACCGTCTCCTACAACTACTGCGTGAGATACGAGAGGACACTTAGAGATAATACTTTCCAAAGGCGCTGGACTTATATTTTTTCCACCAGCAGTGATAATAATATCTTTCTTTCTACCAGTAATAGACAAGAATCCTTCATCGTCGATCTCGCCTAAATCTCCAGAATGGAGCCATCCATCTTCGTCAATAACATCCGAAGTAAGATCTGGCTTATCATAATATCCGATAAAAACGTTAGGACCTTTTACAAGGACTTCTCCATCATCTGCAATACGGATAGTAATTCCAGGACCAGGGCGACCCACAGAACCAACTTGATTAGCATGCTCAAAATTAACAACACAAGGAGCTGCTGTTTCGGTCATTCCATAACCTTGAATAAAGGTTATTCCATCCAACCCGTTAAAGAAATGAGCAAGCTCAGCATTTATTGGAGCTCCGCCACAAGCTAGCCATGATAAATTAGGTCCCAAAGCAGATCGTATGGAAGATCCAACAGTTTTCATATAAAAGTCATGCTGAAGTTTTGCATAAATTGAGTGTGTTCTACCTTCAACTTCATCTTTAGACCACTCAATAAAATGTTGTACAGCCTTTGCAAAAATCCTACCGCGTATACCTGCTCCAGCTTTTTGAGACGCAGCATTATAAACCTTTTCAAACACTCTTGGGACTCCAAGCAAATATGTAGGTTTAAAACTACGCAAATCTGCTAATAAATGCTTTGCATTTGGCACATATCCAATAACGCCGTGAGAACCTATTGCCACATACTGTATGTATCTGGCAAAGCAATGAGCTAACGGAAGGAATAGCAATAGTCTACTTGGCTTATAAAGCATATCATTTAAAACGTCATAAGCTGCATACACAATATGCGTAAAATTCCTATTGGAAAGCATTGCACCCTTTGGTTTTCCAGTTGAACCAGAGGTGTATACGATAGTCGCTAAATCATCAGCTTTTACTTGACATATGCTGTTATTAAGTTCGTCATCGCTGATTGATTTTCCAAAATCAATCACTGCGTCTATTCCAGCAGCTTTAAAGTTAAAAATAGTCTTTAAAGACATACGCTTATTGTCTTGGCGAACTCGCTCTAAGCATTGCGCATGTTCATCATCACCTGCAAAAGCTATCACAGGCTTTACTTCAGAAATAATTTCAGCAGCTTGGATTGCTGAATCTGTTTCATAAATCGGAATGCTTACAGCACCAATGCAAGCGCAAGCAAAATCCGCAACGCCCCACTCATAACAGGTTGGGGAATAAATAACAACTTTGCTTCCTCGTTCAACGCCAAGAGCAATCAACCCCTTAGCTGTTGCACGAACTTTTAATAGCATTTCAGATGCAGTAACATCATGCCATTGACGAGTATCATCGTCTTGCCATTGGGCTATTACGCCTTGTGGATCTCGCATTGCCCTATTGGCAAGCAGTGAATAAATTGTGTCACCGTCATTTGTTGGGTGAATGACCTCTACAGCAAATTCTCGCAGCATAGTCTTAATTGTACGGTATATCTAACACGACACAAACGAAAGTCGTACAAAAAAATCAACCTAAAATTGGTGGTTTTTACAAATAAACTCTTCTGGTTAGATAATTAGAAGCAAACTAATAATGATTACCTAAACCAGAAGAGTCATATTTTTGTATTTAACTATTATTTAATTGACAATGGAATTTAAAGGCTAGTATATTTCCTACCAATCATCCCAAGTCAACTAATGTACATATCCAACTCCCGTTTTGAGATTTAAATGCCAAAGACGCACAATAATTTAAGCTTCCAATAGAAAATAAAACAACTGCCTCAAAACGAGTTGGACTAATTAGCATTCCATTTATCATTCTTGGCATAGTCGGTTTGCAACGTAGTTGCCAACTTGTATATTCATCGTGTTTGTCTGAGAAACATTGAGATATTAGATACCACATGTTTTCAAGCTTAAAAATACATTCTTTGCTAAGAACCTTACGCATTTGTGACGATATCGGTCTTCCTCTAGAAATGTCACTAGCAATACATGCTACTTTGCACGCTATTAAAGCGAGGTCTAAGTACAATTCCTCATCTGCCGAATTATTAAAGCATGATGATACATGATATGTTGCCATAAAATGCGAAGAACCCACTGGGAATGAACCTTCGTATACTGGCAATGGCTTGCGATCATTCCACTTGAACGTAGGATGATCATCATTTGCAGCAAAGTCGTTTTTTACAACTTCCCAGAATGCATCATTTTCGTCATAGTTATCGCTGACTATGGTACCAAGAGTATTATTCATTTTCCTGCTCTTTCCCGTTAAAATTTGTTACTTATCCCATTTTCTATTTTTAAATTCCTTATTTTATTTTTTTGTATTTTTAATTTAAAACCAATGTCTAGCAAAGGTTTAAATAAAGCATACAACTTATTTCAAAAATTCAAAGTATTATTTCTAAGTGTGCATAAATAAAATTAAATCCTCGATTTTTGTTGAAAAATCAAGGATTATTTAGTGTTAAGTTATGCACATTATAGTTTTTACTTCCTTGTGAACTTAAATTTTTAGTTTTAAGCTCACAAGGAAGTAAACAAATAGTATTAAAAATTACCGAACATCCTGATGGAATGGGTTAAATACAACACTACAACGCTGGAAACTCTTAACATCAACATACCCAGTGGATGCCATTGTGCGCCTTAACGCACCAACATAATTTGTTTTTCCGTCTGCCATATGACTTGGACCAAACAAGATATTCTCCAGCGGAGCAACAGTTCCAACATTCGTACGCATTCCGCGTGGCAAAGATGGATGGCGAGCTTCTGCTCCCCAATGCATTCCGCGTCCTGGAGCCTCGGTTGCTCGTGCTAAAGGAGTTCCAAGCATAACTGCATCTGCTCCCATAGCCAAAGCCTTAATAAAGTTGCCAGATGTTCCCATTCCGCCATCTGCAATAATTTGAACATACCTTCCGCCAGATTCATCCATATAGTCGCGACGAGCTTCGGCAACATCTGAGATTGCAGTTGCCATAGGAGCTTGAACACCAAGAGTATTCATAGTTGCAGAAACTGCACCTCCACCGAAACCTACGAGAATTCCAGCTGCACCAGTTCTCATTAAATGCAAAGCTGAAGTGTAATCAGCACAGCCTCCCACAATAACTGGAACATCAAGATCATAAATAAATTTCTTTAGATTAAGTGGTTCATGATCTTTAGAAACATGTTCTGCACTAACAGCTGTTCCACGGATAACAAAAAGATCTACTCCAGCTTCTAACACAGTAGAATAGAATTCCTGAGTGCGCTGAGGAGAAAGAGCACCTGCAACAGTAACTCCAGAATCACGAATAGTGCGCAAACGTTTAACAATAAGTTCAGGCTTAATTGGTTCAGAATAAATTTCTTGTATACGCTTCGTAGCAATTTCGTTTGGAAGCTCCGAAATTTCCTTTAGAAGTGGTTCTGGATCCTCGTAACGAGTCCATAAACCTTCCAAATCAAGTACACCCAAGGCGCCCATCTGACCCATTGCAATAGCCGTATCTGGGCTAGTAACAGAATCCATTGGCGCAGCAATCACTGGTACGTCAAAACTATAAGCATCGACTTGCCAGGACGTAGAAACAGCCTGCGGGTCGCGAGAACGACGAGAAGGTAGTATAGCAATATCGTCAAGTGAGTAAGCAACTCGGGCTTTTTTGCCCAATCCTATTTCAATTTCCTGAGACATACTTACAAGGCTAGTGTCTTATCATGACGAATCAACATGCCGAAAATTATTTAACTAATTTATAAGATAATTCTATTGAATATCAGTGTTACTTATGCAATGATTCGTAAATAGATTTAGCTTTAGCTTGACCGATGCCAGAAACCTTTTGTAAATCGTCAACACTCGCATCTTTTAATTTCTTAACACTACCAAATACGGAAAGAAGACGTTTTTTGTAAAACTCTCCAATACCAGGAATCGAGTCTAGTGACGAATTTAACATGGCTCTTCTTCGTTTCTGCCTATGATAAGTTATAGCAAAACGATGCGATTCATCTCTAGCTCTCTGTAGCAAATATAATCCTTGGGAGCTTCGTTTAAGAATAATTGGGTATTCATTATTAGGAAGCCAAACTTCTTCAAGCTTTTTAGCCAAACCGCATACGACTATGTTTTTTATTCCACAATCTATCATAGCTTTTTGTGCTGCTCTGGCTTGTTCTCTACCCCCGTCAACAACTATAAGATTAGGCGTATAAGCGAATTTTTTATATTTTGATTTTTCAAGATTTTCTCCGTAATCATCATCTACATCGCCACTACTTGTGTGCTTAAAACGCCTAGAAATAGTTTCATACAATGCGCTCAAATCATCAAGTTTTCCGTTGCCATCAGACCCTTTTATGGAGAATCTTCTGTACTCGCTAGGTTTAGCAATACCATCTTCAAATACAACCATTGATGCAACCTGATATTCTCCATTTACCGTATTGGAAATATCATAACATTCAATACGCAAAGGAGATTCGCTCATTCCAAGAGCTTCAGCCACCTCGTTCATGGCGCTACTTCTTGCATCTAAACTGCTGATTCTGCTGGACTTCAGTCTCATTAATGATTGTTTAGCATTATCATTTGCTTGATTCATAAGATTTCGTTTATCGCCACGTTCAGGAACCTTAATGCTAACTTTAGACCCACGCAATTTGCTTAACCAATTTTCCAAATTTTCACATTGATTCTGTGATATTTCAAAAGGAATGATTATTTCTCTAGGGATTGGGGTAATTGGATCTAGTAAATCTCCCCTTCCTGTTGATTCTTGCCTTTTTTTACGCTCTTTTGTTGTTTTTGCACGATACGCTGAGTCAATATATTTACTCTTGGTATTCTCCAAGTCAATCTGCAATGCATTTCTTGATTGCTCTATTTTCAAAGAGTCTTCATATTGCAAATTATTATTTGATTCATATTCTGAATAAACTCGCATAAGCAAATTCGCTATTATATCTGCATCGCTAATATCCTCGCTTCTTTCAACCTGCCAATTTTTCTCTCCTCGCAATAAGCCTTCGCGAACAAAGAATGCGTGAACGCATGCCTCTAGAGAATCTCCACTAAAACCAAAAACATCAGCTTCAACATTCTCGTCAAAAACAACAGAATTTTGTTGCATAACAGTTTTAAAAATGTTTATTTTATCTCTTATTTTTGCAGCATTCTCAAAATCAAGATTATCGCTAGATTCTTTCATTTCTCTTGTTAAATCGTTAATGTAAGAATCACCTATAGAACCAGTTAGTACACCAACTAATTGTTCAACATTATTTCTGTGAGTTTTACGATCCACTTTTGCAATGCAAGGTGCAGAGCATTTTCCAATGGCTGCAAGAAGACAAGGTCTACCAGTTTTATGAGCTTTGACAAAAACGGATTGTCTACACGTTCTTACAGGAAAAGTCTTAAGCAAAGAATCTAGACTGTGCCTTAGCTGCCACACTTTTGCATATGGACCAAAGTATCTAGTTGATTTAGAATTCCTATTTCTTGTGATCCAGACTCTTGGAAAATCATCATTCACAGATACAGCAAGATAAGGATATGTTTTATCATCTTTAAAAACAACATTAAAACGTGGATTAAACTCCTTAATCCACGTGTATTCTAGTGTTAAAGCTTCAAGCTCAGTGTTTACAACGGTCCATTCTAGACTTCGAGCTGTTAAAACCATCGACTGAGTTCTAGGATGAAGCTGATTTAACGGTTGAAAATAATTAGACAACCTATTTCTTAAACTTTTTGCTTTTCCAACGTATATTACTTTCCCCTTATCATCTCTCCACTTGTATACTCCAGGTTGATTTGGAATATCGGAAGTTTTTGGTCTAAATAAGTCTCTCGTGTCACCTAAAAGTGATGCTCCAAAATTATTTTTAACTGAATTGTTCAAAATGTCAGTAGTGCTTATATCACAATTAGACAGATGAGTTTTTTTCCATTTGCCTTGACTGCTTATAGCATCTTCTTTGATATCTATGTTATTATTCACAATTTCCATTATGTTTTCACCTCCTTTCATAAAAATACTATTTAATAATATTTCATTTAAGATTTGAGCATATGCTTTAAGAATTTGCCCGTCCAACTTTTTGTCGATTTTGCAACTTCTTCTGGAGTGCCAGTGATTACTATTTCGCCGCCTTTGTCTCCTCCCTCTGGTCCTAAATCAATAATCCAATCCGCGCATTTTACAACATCAAGATTGTGCTCAATAACTATTACAGTATTGCCTTTATCTACCAAAGATTGAAGAACGCCTAAAAGTTTACGAACATCTTCAAAGTGCAATCCAGTTGTAGGCTCATCAAGAATATAAACAGTTTTGCCAGTTGAACGTTTTTGCAACTCTGTAGCAAGCTTTACTCTTTGTGATTCTCCACCAGATAATGTTGGAGCACTTTGACCAAGTTTGATATATCCAAGACCAACTTGTACAAGAGTATCCAAATATCTTGAAATAGATGGATATGCTTTAAAGAATACAGCAGCTTCAGAAATTGGCATATTCAGCACGTCTGAAACAGTTTTACCGTTATACGTTACGTCTAGAGTATCTCTGTTGTACCTTTTCCCATGACATTCTTCACATTGTACGTATACATCTGGCAAAAAATTCATCTCGATTTTAAGCGTTCCGTCTCCGCTGCAAGCTTCGCATCTTCCGCCTTTTACGTTAAACGAGAATCTTCCAGGACCATAACCTCTAACTTTTGCTTCTGGTGTTTGAGCAAAAAGTGTACGTATTTTGTCCCAGACACCAGTGTAAGTCGCAGGGTTTGATCTTGGCGTTCTGCCAATAGGGTTTTGGTCTACGTGAACAACCTTGTCACAATTTTCAATACCATCAACTCGTTTATGAAGTCCTGGAACAATGCGAGCGCCGTTTAGCTTATCTGCTAAAACTGGGTAGAGTATCGAGTTTATAAGACTAGATTTTCCAGATCCAGATACTCCTGTTATGCAAGTAAATATGCCTAAAGGTATTTCTACATCTATATTTTTAAGGTTGTGTTCTTTTGCTCCAACAATAGTTAGTAAACGATTTTTGTTTATTTTTCGACGATTTTTAGGAACTTCTATGCATTTTCTTTTTGCAATATAGTCTCCTGTAATTGAACGTTTTGCATCTTTTATGTGATTTGCTGGTCCGCAATATACTACTTCTCCACCGTTTTCTCCAGCTTCGGGTCCAATATCTACTAACCAGTCGGATTGCCGAATTGTATCTTCATCATGTTCAACAACTATAAGAGTGTTACCTAAGTCGCGAAGATTGTGCAATGTTGATATGAGTTTCTCATTGTCTCTTTGATGTAATCCTATTGAAGGCTCGTCAAGAACGTACATGACTCCAACTAGTCCAGATCCAATTTGAGTCGCCAATCTTATTCTTTGTGCCTCTCCACCTGAAAGTGTTTTTGCGGCTCTAGAAAGAGTTAAATAATTTAAGCCAACATCATTTAAGAATCCTAATCTTGCCTTGATTTCTTTTACAATTTCTTTAGCAATTATCTTGCTTGATCCTTCTAGTTTTAAAGAATTAATCCATTCAAGACTTTTTTCTATTGGCATATCACATATGTCTGCAATTGAGTATGAGTTTATTGTTACTGCTAAAACTTCTGGACGCAGTCGTTTACCGTTACATGTTAAGCATGGAACTTCTCGCATGTACGACTCGTAGTATTGGCGCATTTGATCTGAGTCTGTTTCATCATGCTTGCGCATAAGAGTGCGCACTACACCTTCGAATCCTGTTGAATATTCTCTCTGCCTACCCCATCGATTTTTATAAGATACTTTTACTTCGAAATCATGCCCATAAAGTATTGAATTTTGCGTGTCTTTCGACAATTCACACCATGGTGTATTCATACTAAAACCAAGTTCAACACTTAGCCCTTGTAGCACATGCCTATAATATTCTCCTGCAGCTTTATTTAGTGCCCAAGGTTCTATCGCGCCTTCGTTAAGTGATTTTTCTGTATTTGGAACAACAAGAGCAGGGTCAATCTCTAGATTGTAACCGATTCCAGAGCAATCGGGGCACGCCCCATAAGGAGCGTTGAATGAGAATGTTCTAGGCTCTATTTCTGATAAATTAAGCTGGTGATTGTTAGGACAAGCTCTGTGCTCAGAAAAATTTCGGCGTCTGCATTTAGAATCAGCAGCTTCATCTACAAAATCAGCTATAACAATTCCTTTAGAAAGTTTTAAAGCCGTTTCTATAGAATCAGTCAAACGAGTACGTATGCCATCTTTTATAATTAACCTATCTATTACAACTTCGATTGTGTGTTTCTTTTGTTTTTCTAAAGTAATATCTTCAGAAAGCTCGCGCATTTGCCCATCTACAAGCGCTCTCGAATAGCCGTCTAATCTAAGAAGAGTAATTGTATCTTTGAATTCGCCCTTTCTGCCGTTAACAACAGGTGCTAATATTTGCAATCTTGTTCTTTCTGGTAAAGAAAGTATAGAATTAGCCATTTGTTGTGGTGTTTGAGCACTGACAAGTTCGCCACATTTAGGGCAATGAGGAATTCCAACTCTAGCAAAAAGAAGCCTTAAATAATCATAAACTTCTGTGATTGTTCCAACAGTAGAACGAGGGTTACGATTAGTAGTTTTTTGGTCAATAGATACAGCTGGGCTTAATCCCTCAATAAAATCTACATCTGGTTTATCCATTCTTCCAAGGAATTGCCTGGCATACGCGCTTAAGGATTCCACATAACGCCTTTGACCTTCTGCAAAAAGAGTGTCGAAAGCAAGAGAAGATTTACCAGATCCTGACAATCCAGTAAAAACAATCATACGATTTCTAGGCAATTGTAAACTAACATTTTTTAAATTGTGCTCTCTAGCTCCTTGTATGGTTATCTTTAAATCTGAAGGAACAGAAGACAAATCATATACTAAATTGTCATTGTCTTTTACAGGCTGAGCAGAATCGAGCATAGATTGCAAGATGTCAGCTTTTTTAGTACATTCACGGTTTTTGTTATCTAAAATTGCATCTTGGGATAAAGGTAATTGCATGTTTTGCGAAGAATCTGATTTGCTTTGCATTCTGCCTCCCTAAGAGCTATTTTAAGAATCAAGACTTTGCACCAAACCCATTCTTGATTGAGCATTAATTATACAATACGATTAATTATAGAACACTTGTTCGAAGTAGATAATTTTCTGCGTGTTGACGAAATACATAGAAAAATAAAAGATAAAATCCTTTAGTAAAAACTATGCAAGCCTAACTGTATAATTGTGAGTTTGGCTAACACATTTTGAAGATATTCAGATTAAAAGCATTATTTTAAGGAGTGGGTGCAAATGGCTATTGACGCACAAGGATTAACTATACAAATTGGTGCGCGTACGCTATTAAACCCTACCGACTTTCATGTAACAAAAGGCGACAAAATCGGCTTAGTTGGAAGGAATGGAGCTGGAAAAACAACTCTTACACGAGTAATAACAGGAGAAATGCTCCCTGCTGGCGGAACCGTACGAGTAAGCGGTGGATTGGGGTATCTACCACAAGATACTCATGCAGCAGACCCAGAACAAAGCGCATTAGATCGAATCATGAGCGCTCGCGACATTTCATCAATCGTATCTCGTATACGAAAAGCAGAAAAAGAGATGACGAATCCAGATCCAGATATTATGACGAAAGCCATGAATCGCTACGATAAGGCCATTGAAGACTTTGAAAAAGCTGGTGGATACGCTGTTCAATCGGAAGCAATATCGATGGCAAACAGCCTTGGGCTTCCACAAGAAATTATGAAGCAAGCTCTTGGAACTCTATCTGGCGGCCAACGTAGACGAATTGAACTTGCACGAATACTTTTCTCCGATGCAGACACGCTGATATTAGATGAGCCTACTAACCATTTAGATGCAGATTCTATAATTTGGCTGAGAAACTATTTGAAAAAATTCTCTGGTGGATTCTTAGTAATATCCCATTCAACAGAATTGCTAGATGAGGTTGTAAATAAAGTCTGGCATTTAGATGCACAATTGGCTCAAATAGACATGTATTCAATGGGTTGGAAAGCATACTTACATCAACGCGTTGTAGACGAAGAGCGTAGACGAAGAGAACGAGAAGTGGCTGAAAAAAAAGCTGAACGCCTTATGAAACAAGGTATTCGTTTACATGCAAAAGCAACAAAAGCAGTAGCAGCTCAAAACATGATGCGTAGGGCTGAACGTCTGTTAAGTGAAACAAGCGAAGCACAAAGTCGCGAGAAAGTAGCAGATATTCGTTTTCCAGAACCTGCTCCTTGCGGACGAACACCTATTATGGCTGAAGATATTTCAAAAGCTTATGGATCCAATATTGTATTTGCTGGCATAAATTTGGCTATAGATAAAGGTTCAAGAGTTGTTATTCTTGGATATAACGGTGCTGGTAAAACAACCACTTTGCGTATTCTAGCTGGAGAAGAAAGTGCAGATACTGGCAGCGTAAACTATGGGCATGGCTGCAAGATTGGCTATTTTGCTCAGGAACACGACACTTTGGATTTAGATGCGACAGTATTAGAAAATCTTCAGCATGTTGCTCCAGATTTAAATGACACTCAAGCAAGATCTATGCTAGGAAGCTTCCTATTTTCTGGAGATGACGCAATGAAGCCAGCTAAAGTGCTTTCGGGCGGCGAAAAAACTCGTCTAGCGTTGGCAACTCTTGTAACTTCAAAAGCAAACGTGCTTTTGCTCGATGAGCCTACTAACAATTTAGATCCAGCTTCTAGAGATGAAATTCTTAAAGCCATTGCAAAATACGAAGGCGCTATTGTATTGGTTACTCACGATGAAGGAGCAGTTCTTGCGTTAAACCCTGAACGAGTTCTTCTTATGCCAGACGGTGACGAAGATTTGTGGAGTGATGACTATCTTGATTTGGTTGCGGAAGAATAGGATTTTAGGATTGCTATGAAAACAACAGCTAGATTTGCTAATTTTACGCTACAACACATTTTCCATGTTCTTCGCGCGCCTTTAGCAATCTTGCTGTTAATAGCATTGTTTGAATGCACTGTTGGAAATATTCCATTTTGGAATAGTGTTACTGGCAGCACAGATAGCATGTTTGCACACAATGCAACTGGTCCAGGTATTGAAAGACTTTCTTCTGGAGGACTTTTAATTACCGATCCTTCGGAATCTTATTTAGAAGTTAATTCCGACGGATCTTCACCATATATTCAGCTTAAGCCTTCACTAATTGCTCCGAAAAAAATTGGCAAAAGTCCTGTTAAAACAGACGTGCATGTACGAATTGATGTTAATAAAATTGCTGGAAAGCCTTTGAGTACCAACCCTAGAGCCATTAGTTTTGCTATGCTTCCAGTTCCAGATCAAGCAATTGGAGTTAAAAGCACTCTTAGATTATGGATACAACATCCTAAAGGAGATGTTGTAGATGTTGAGGATGCTAAAGCAAATGTTAGAGCACCTTTTAGCTGGAATTGGGGTCGCGTTTTTCTTCTTATAATAATTTCAATTTTTATTGCATTATGGAATCCGTGGTCTAAGCTTTGGAAAATCAGACTTAATACAAAGAGTATTAATCAAAGACTTTTACTCACTTTATTTTGGACACCTTTCCTTTTGATTGCTATTTTTGCAATATTTTGGAATGTTTTTAACGGTATTCCAATGCATTTTGATGTTGCTGGAAACTACACTTACGATTTTGATCAATACGCACGTACAGCAGACGCTCTACTTAAAGGTAAGACTCATCTTGATTTACCTGTTCCACCGCAAATGCAAAAATTATCTAATCCGTATGACCCAATTGCAAGAAATAATCTTCTTTCTGATTGTGTACACAATATTTATTGGGATCATGCGTATTATAAGGGTCATTGGTATTCGTATTTTGGTGTAATACCAGTTGTTTTATTCTTTATCCCGTATAAGATTATATCCAATTTGTGGATTCCTGGTGGAGCCATGCTCCCTACAACAATAGCCACGTTCATATGCTTAATTGGATTTTTAATTTTTGGCTCACTATTGGTTATTCGTCTAATTAAACGTGTTAATCATCAGGCAACTCTTGCTTGTGTATCAATTTGTTTAACCTTATTCTTTATTACTTCAAACACCGTTTACTTGTGGTTTAGAACATCCTTTTATTCAGTTCCAATGGCTGCATCATTATTCTTCACTTCACTAGGATTATGGTTTTATCTCGGGTCTATTAAAGATGAGGAAACTATAAAAGCACACAAAATAGTGGAACAATTAAAACCATCATCAATAATATCGTTTAAGCATATTGCAGCAGGATCGTTGTTTATTGCTTTTAATCTTGGTTGTAGACCAACCTTTATAATCGCTTTTCTATTCGCAATTCCGCTATTTTATACTCATTTTTATTCATATATTAAAAATATTATTATCAGTGACAAAAAATCTATAGAAAGTATTAAAAACTTATTAAAGCTAATTCTTTGTATAATTATTCCATTTATAATAGTTGCAATACCAATCGGATTATATAATGCTTTAAGATTTGGGTCCCCTTTTAATTTTGGCAATGAATATCAGATTACGATTACAGATATGACTACAATGCGTCTCCCTTCGCAGAACATCATTCCATCCATTTTAAGTTATATAGCTTTGCCAATACGTTTTATATCAACTTTCCCTTGGATAGCAATTCAACCTATTGCTTTTGAAAAATGGCAATATGCAGAGCCAATGATTGGTGGAATGTTTACATTATCTCCACTCGCATTACTAGGAATTATATGCGTTTTCACAATGGCTAGAAACATGAGTAAAATCGCTACAAGATTAGCTATAATATCTGTAATTTCAGGCATAATCGTTATTGTTTTTGACAGCTTAAAAGCTGGTATAGGATGGCGATATATTGCGGATTTTGCATGGCTTTTCGCTTTAAGCGCAATAATAGGTATTAATTCTTTACTACAAAAATATGCTGATATTACAGTATGTGACACTTGGAAAACTAAAACATTATGCTATTTACTGCGATTCGTTATTTTTGGTCTTCTATTTTTCTCCATAGCAATAGCTTTTCTAAGCTGGTTCGTACCAGGCAGAGAAGACTCAATACTACGTTTTAATCCTCAAATGTGGCATACTGTGAGATGCTGGTTCACATTAATCTAATTTGTTTTCATTAATTTAATTCTTCCAGCATTGTATGAACAGTATCTAGCAACGCTTTAACACCATACACAAATTGTTTTTCTTCTGGCAGCAAAGATAATGCCAAATATCCATTATTTGGCATATCGAAGTAATAGCCAGGCTGAGATACAAGATGATAATCTTGCATAAGTCTTAGAGCTAAATCATCATCATCTAAACACGATGGAACACGGATAAGAATATTCCATCCGCCTTCTGCTCGCAATGCACTAACGCAACAATTTGGGTAGTTTGCAAGCATTTTTCTAAGCGTTTTAAGATTAGACCTAACTCTGTTTTTAACAAGATCGGTTTGCTCTTTAGCACATTGCAATAATTCCGGAATTCTTTCTGATACAGTTGCACCAATTGGAAGAAAATCATCAGCAATAACATCAAGGCGTTTCATAGCATCCTGTACGTCTTGACTTGGTCCCGAAACCTCAATCCATCCAACTTTTGCATGCGGAGCTGCAAGCATCTTTGAGAATCCATCTAAAGCAAAAACTAGCGTAGATTCTTCACCTGCTAACCTACAGTTTCCATCAAAAGGTTCTAGACAATAATCATAAAAAACTTCATCAGCTATAATTGCCACATTATTTTTATTGCATAGTTGCAATAATGCGTCTCTTTCTTGAGGCTTTATATAAGATCCTGTTGGATTATTTGGATTTATTAAAACAAGTGCACGAATACGATTATCAGTATTCTCTAAAAGTTCTTTAACCCTAGGAATATCAATAGTCCAAGAGCCATCATAAACAAGCGGATAAGGTATAGATTTTACGCCTTGTAGTCTTGCAATCGATTCTATAAGAGGATATCCAGGAGTCGGAGCTAAAACAGAATCACCGCAATCACACATTAGCATCATTAACCATGCGTATGCTTGAGAAGTTGATGATAATACGTATAGATTATCTGGATTAAGAACCTTAGCTGAACTACCCTTCTTATTTACAATATTTTGATCTACGCGATTATCTCTATGATTTATAAAGTTAGCAAGAATGCGCCTAACTTCGACAGGTCCTCTAGGATCCGCAGTATATTTTGCATTTAAGCACTCTGGAGAAAGACCATGTACTGTTGGGTTTGAATCGTTAAGTTTTGTAAGTTTAATACCTTTAGATATAGCAACACGTTGAGCCAGAATAATTGGATTTGGCTCACTAACATCAACTCTAGAAGAAAATCGCACTCGACTACACTAGCGCATTGTATAAACCAAATATATAAAAATACAAAAATATGCAAATACAAAAAATGCGCTGAACGCAAAAGCATCCAGCGCAAATAAAATATCAAAAATCCTTAATTGTTTCTTTGCTGCATTGCATAATATGCCGCACCGATAATGCCAGCTTCATTATGCAAAGACGCAACTACAATAGGTGTCTTAATATCGATATGAGGCAAGAACTTCTCGCTAACACGGCTAACACCGCCGCCAACAACAAACAGGTCTGGGTTAAAGTACTTCTCCATCAAACCATAATACTTAGTAAGACGCTTAGCCCACTTTTTATAACCCATGTCTAACTTTTCGCGAACAGAAGAAGCAGCATACTTTTCCGCATCTCCCTTACCCTTTTCAAGCTGAATATGACCGAGCTCTGTATTAGGAATAAGAGTGCCATTATAAATCAATGCTGTGCCAATTCCAGTGCCTAGCGTAGTAGCAATAACCAAGCCATCTTTATCTTTTGCAGCACCAAAGTGTTGCTCAGCAAGACCAGCAGCATCAGCATCATTCACTACAGTAACAGGACGACCGCAAGCTTCGCTGAACACTTCTGTAACATCCACACCAATCCAAGATTGATCGAGATTCGCCATAAACTCAAGCTTCTTTCCAGGCTTAATAGGAGCTGGAAAAGCGATTCCAACAGGAACATCTGCAGGAACATCAAAATGCTCAAGTTGCTGACGAACAATATCTGCAACAGCTTGAGGTGTGGAAACCGCTGGAGTGAGAATCTTATATCGCGGTTCTGCAAACTCGCCTTTTTCCAAATTAACTGGTGCAGCCTTAATACCAGAGCCACCAATATCTACGCCAAATGCTTGTGCAGTGTCAATCATCGTTAACACTCCCCTCTGAATGTCGGACAATGGGATATCATGTTCATTCTACAATATTGCTAAAGCGACACGCTTATATATTGTCTATTTAATGATAACGATTGCATAAATGTTTTTCTCAAAATTAAAGCTTTAATATTAAAAATCATGCAAACAATTGCTAAGATTTTTAACTCTAATTTATCGCAAATAGTTTTGAAGCTCTTTGTTTATTAAACCATTTGAAGCAATAACGTCATTTTCACGTCTCCAATGAATTGAGTCACCATTCCATTGTCGAACATGCCCCTGTGCTTCTTTAACAACAACGGCACCAGCTGAAACACCTGGAATATCCCACCTATGAAGATGTGGCTCAAAATATGCGTCGTAAGTACCATCTGCTACTTTGCACAAGTCAAGCGAAGCAGGACCAATACGCTTAATATCTGCTGGACATTCTTCCTCAAGCGAAGAAACAACGTCTAAAGCTCTTTTAGATTCACCTGGAATATAAGACATTCCATAGCAAACAACAGAGCCATGCAATGTTGATGTTGTAGAAGGCGTGATTTTCTCTCGCTTCTCTCCATTAGGAGTTTTACGAATACGAATAGCACCCTGACCCTTAGCAGCCAAATATGTAAGCCCTAAAGCTGGGGCATGAACAACACCAAGAACAGGTCTAGCAGAGCCTTGATCATTAAACTCGAAAAGCGAAACAGTTAAAGTCCATTCAGCCATATCGCGGTTAAAGTTAATAGCACCGTCAATATTGCCTACACACCAAAAACGATCACCTGTTTTGCAATCATCTGGTCTATTTCTCCAGAATCCTTGAAAAGTATTTATATAAGTAAGACGATTTTCAATAAAACGTACTAGCTTATCTCCAAAAGCTGAATCAGATTGATTAGGATCACCTAGAACCATCATACTTGCCATATCTCTAGGATTAAGCTGATCCTGATATGCATGTTTACCAACATCTTCTAATATTCTAGCAACTTCAAGAGCTACATCCCTTAAATTCATACCTGCCATATTCTTCTCACCCCTCTGTCTAATACAATTGTTTTCAAATTCTTTAATCTTGTTCTCATAAAATCTGCAACTATTCTACTCAACTAATTAAATTAAACCAAACTTCCACACGCAATATTCCAATAAAATCAATAAACTTTCACATTTGATATAAGTTTTATAGAAAAGTTTTACAATGCAAAACGCATAGAAAAACAAATCCTTAAATTTCTTAAACCAGCCTTAAAATTAATTCATAACCTAACATCTCTTCCAAAAGATTATAACATGACTAAAATACTAGAGTTAAAAAACCAAAAATTAATTAATGCTCCTTCATTGAAAAGACCAGGACTTCTTGTTTTAGATGTTGACGCCACTCTTATTGAAGAAGAAGTGATTGACTTACTAGGAGATATTGCTGGAGTCGGGTCAAATTTAGCATATATAACTTCTAAAGCAATGAAAGGAGAAATTGACTTTGACACATCTTTAAAACTAAGGGTTTCAATGTTAAAAGGACTCGAATGCACTTGTTTTAAAAAAGCTATTGAAAGTATCCACGTAACCAGTGGAGCCAAAAAACTTATAGACACATTACATTCCTTTGGATGGAAAATAGGAGCAGTTTCTGGAGGATTCAATAATGTTTTAGATGATTTTCTGCCAAATCTAAACATAGATTTTTGGGTAGCAAACAATCTAGAAGTAGTAGATTCTAAGCTAAGTGG
This sequence comes from Gardnerella sp. DNF00354, assembly GCF_049262755.1. NCBI lineage: Bacteria > Bacillati > Actinomycetota > Actinomycetes > Bifidobacteriales > Bifidobacteriaceae > Gardnerella > Gardnerella sp. DNF00354. Next base: position 1,182,030 of record NZ_CP058402.1, on the reverse strand, counting down.
GAAAGTTATTGAGCCTATAGTAAATCGCCAATATAAAGCAAAAGCATTGATTAATTGGGCGAGAAAAAACAATATTGACATTAGTCAAAGCGTTGCGATTGGAGACGGTGCTAACGATATCGATATGATTAAAACAGCCGAATTAGGAATAGCATTTTGCGCAAAACAATCTTTAAAAAACCAAGCTAAAAAAAGCATAGATACGCGTGACCTAAGCCTAGTTTTAGATCTACTAAACTAAACTTAACTAACTAGAATTTATACAAATTTTACTTTGCGTTTTTCAAGATTACACTTATCGCTTCAATCCAAATAGGACTCTTGACTTAAATGCGCTCCTCTTGCCCAATCTGCAGCCTTCATAGCCTTTTTACCTTGCGCTTTAACTTCTAAAAGCTCAAGAACACCACTTGAAGAACCAACCCAGACATTTCGCTTACCTGCAAAAATCTGCCCAGGCTTAAGTTCGCTTAGATTATGTATTGAAATATCCTCATCTTTTGCCAATGCACAAGAAAGAACATGCAAACTAATGATTTGTGAATCTTCGCAATAAGCGTGAAGATTACACCAAGCTCCAGGATTTGGCGTGCAAGCACGAATCTGCCTATCGATTGCAAATGCTGGAATATCAAAACGAATATGAGCATCCTCAACAGTGATTTTTTGCGCGATTTGGCAAGGTGTAGGATCTTGCTCAACAGGAATAATTTGACCAGATTCCATCCCAACAAGAGCAGAGCAAAGAAGATCTGCACCATCATTGCTTAGTCTCATAAGCAAGTCGCCAGCTGTTTCATGAGCACCAATCTCGGTAGTCATTTGTGCAAGAATAGGTCCTTCATCCATTCCACGCGTAATCTTAAAAACAGTGGCACCGGTAATATCATCTCCAGCCCAAATCGCACGCTGAACAGGAGCTGCCCCTCGCCACTGTGGAAGAAGCGAGAAATGCAAGTTGTACCATCCTAGAGGAAGAGCGTCCAAAACAGATTGTCTAAGAATCTTTCCATAAGCAACCACGGCAGCAAGTTTAGCGCCAGTTGCCTTTAAAGCTCTTATGCACTCCTCTTCATCACTAGGATTAACCTCTAAAACAGGAATCCCAAGTTCAATCGCAGCTTTTTTAACAGCGCTAGGAACAATTTTCCTACCTCTGCCTGTCGGAGCATCAGGTCTCGTAAGAACAGCACGAACATCAAAATGCTCTTTATCTTGAGCTAAAGCACGCAATGGCGCAACAGAAACCTCTGGTGTTCCAGCAAATAAAATAGGTAGCACCATACGTAAACCCCCTTAAGAAAAATATCTTCATTATTCTTAACATCTTCAAAAATCATATACTCTCAACAATCGAACAGTAACGAGAATAGTCATGAAAATACTAAGAATTAGCGAATTAGCAGAAAGCATCCTTTAACTTGCTAAAGAATCCTTTGTGATTTGTAGTCGAATCTGGGATAGCGCGTTGAACAATAACATCATCTTTTCCATCATGCAATTCTTCAAACTCTTCAATAAGTTTACGCTCTTCATCACTCAGCTTTGTTGGAATATTAACAAGAATGTGAACAACAAGATTCCCGCGTTCTTTAGAGCCTAGAACCGTTACACCCAAATTAGGTACAGAAATAGTATTTTCACTTTGAGAGCCAGAAGGGATTTCCACGCTCTTTTTGCCGTCAAAAGTATCTATATCAACTTTATGTCCCAAAACAGCCCAAGTCATTGGAATGTCAATCCAACAATGTAAATCGTTTAGATTCCTAGTAAACTGTTTATCTTCTCGAATATGTACATCAACATACAAGTCGCCAGCAGGACCGCCACATTCCCCTACTGCTCCTTGCGAAGCAAGTCGCAATCGAGAATTATCTTTTATACCAGCAGGAATAGTAATCCCAATTTCTCTTGATGTACGAATTCGACCATGTCCATGACAATTTGGGCAAACATTCTTAATGATTGTTCCGTGACCTTCGCATTCTCTACATGGCTCAGATGACATCATTTGACCAAACATTGTTCGAGTAACCCTTTGTACAAAACCAGCGCCCTTGCATTGCGGGCAAGTTATAGGGTCTGATTTATCTGCAGAGCCTTTTCCAGCACAATCTTGACACAAGCCAAAAGTCACTACATGAACCTTAGCATTTCCACCAAATACTACTGTTTTAAGATCAACTTTAACTTCTGTGAGTGAATCTTCACCACGATTCACGCGCGGAATAGGAGAACCCGTACTTGTTCCAAAGGATCCAGAGAAGAACTGATTTAAAATATCTCCCATATCCATATTCATATTGGCATATCCGCCAGCGCCAGCTCCAGCACCCGATGCCGATAGATTGTTTGGGTCAACACCCATATCTACCATTTTGCGTTTTTCTGGATTAGACAAAACGTCGTATGCAGCATTAACTTCCTTGAATTTGTCTTCAAACTCAGGACCTGCGATATCTGGATGGTACTTTCGACTTAATTTTCTATATGCTTTTCGAATCTCATCATCGCTAGCGTTAGAATCAACACCTAAAATCTTGTAATAGTCAGTCACTTAACTCCCCTTTTACCTTAATAAAATAATTCTTGCATAAGGCACAGCCAGTTATATTTTTATGAATTTTCGGATATAAACGCATTAAGATACTTAGCCACTGCTTTAACCGCAGTCATTGTTGCAGCATAATCCATATGAGTAGGTCCGATTGAACCAATGAATGCGGAATCAGGATCGGAATTATATCCGTAAGCACTCGTCACAACAGAAGCATTCAAAAGACCAGGCGTGTGAGTTTCCGAACCTATTGCAACACTGACTCCACTTGCACAATCACTTGCCTCCTCACTTAGCGAAGTCATCAAACGCATAATAACAGCTTGCTCTTCTAAAGCATCAAAAAGAGCAGCAAAATCACCAATATTCTGTCTATGAGCAAGCTGGGAGGTTCCAGCCATGTATAATTCGTGTGCTCGATCGCCATCGTACATATCTTCAATAGCATTAGACAATTGTTTAATTATTTGTAACGAAGAAACTAAATCTTTACGTTCCGACAATGCACACACTTTTTTAGATGCATTCAAAAGTGACAATCCAATGCAATCTTCATTAATCATATTTGTTAAATGCAACAAATCATCTGAATTCACATTAGAAGCCTGAATCATATGTTGCGCTACCCCTCCAGCGTCTGTAATTACTACAACAAGAAGAGTTGATGACGATACTTGAACAATCTCAATTCTTTTTACTTTTGATCTAGATAATGCAGGTGACGCAACAAGAGCAACCTGCCCAGTGATACTTGCAAGAAGACGAGCTGAACGTTGAAGTGTGTCTTGCAAACTTACAGATCCACTTAAAAAACTGCGTATTCCTCTTCTTTGTGCATTAGAAAGTGGTATTAGCGCCGCCAATCCATCAACGAAATATCTGTATCCTTTTTCCGTAGGAATTCGACCAGCAGATGTATGTGGCTGAATTAAATAACCTTCTTCTTCTAGTATTGACATATCGTTGCGAATTGTTGCAGAGCTAACACCTAATTTGTGATTTTTAGCCAAAGACGCTGATCCAACTGGCTCGTGTGAACGAATATAATCTTCAACAACCGCACGGAGTATCATCATGCGACGTGATTGCATTGATCCTCCTTTTATTTAGGTAATGTAACTTTTACTGTCAACTATTATATATTCCAGAATAATATGTGATTAACTATTTTTTGTTATCTTAACAACTAACTATAAATATAAACTTTTGTTAAGTTTTGACACACTTTGTTAGAAATTCGTCTGATATAAAAGATAGGATTAAATGGCAATGTGAGGGTGATGGCCAGCGTAAGCTGTGCGCAAAAAACCCGAATTATTGGAAGGAAAGTAGATCACATGACCGAATTCAACTGGTCTGCATTAGACGAGCGCGCCGTAAAGATGGCGAAGGTTCTCTCGGCTGATGCTGTTGAGCGAGCAGGACACGGACATCCTGGCTCCCCTGTTTCATTGGCACCGATTGCGTACACCTTGTACCAGCACTTCATTAAGCACGATCCAGCTGACCCAAAGTGGGCCGGTCGCGATCGTTTTATTCTTTCTGGCGGCCACGCTTCGCTTACGCAATATGTGCAGCTGTTCTTCTCTGGATACGGCTTGACTCTTGATGATCTCAAGTATTTCCGTGGCGGCGCAGACACGCGTACTCCAGGTCACCCAGAATATGGCTTAACTCCAGGCATTGAAATGACCACTGGTCCTCTTGGACAGGGTCTTGCTTCTGCTGTTGGTTTCGCTTATGGTCAGCGTTTTGAGCGTGGTCTTCTTGATCCAGAAGCTCCAGCTGGCACTTCCCCATTCGATCACAAGGTTTGGGTTATCTGCGGCGAAGGCGACGTTGAGGAAGGCGTTTCTTCCGAGGCTGCTTCCTTGGCTGGAAACCAAAAACTTGGTAATTTGACTGTAATCTTCGATGCAAACCACATTCAGATCGAAGGCGACACTAAGCTCACCTTCTCCGAGGATATTCTTGCTCGTTACCGTGCATACGGTTGGTACACCGACGAAGTTAGCTTCATTCAGCCAGACGGCTCCTACAAGGAAGACGTTCAGGCTTTGGCTGCAGCTATTGAAAAGGCTCAGGAAGTTACCGATAAGCCTCACTTCATTAAGGTTAATACTTTGATTGCTTGGCCAACCCCAGGCAAGACCAACAATGAAGCTTCTCACGGCTCTAAGCTTGGTGAAGAAGCTGTTAAGGGCTTGAAGGAACTTTGCGGTTTCGACCCAGAAGTTTCGTTCCCAATCGACGAAGAAGCTTTGGCTCATGCTCGTAAGGTTGCTGAACGCGGTTTGGCTGCTCACAAGGCTTGGGATGAAGCTCTTGCAAAGTGGGCTGCTCAAAACCCAGATAAGGCTGCTCTATACGAGCGCCTTAAGGCTGGCAAGCTTCCTGAAGGCTTCGACAAGGCTATCGACGACTTGGTTGCTGGTTTCGAAGTCGGTTCCAAGGTGGCTACCCGTAAGGCTTCTGGCGCAGTTCTTAACGCAATTGCTGCTGTTATGCCAGAACTTTGGGGCGGCTCCGCTGATTTGGGCGGCTCCAACAACACCAACATTAAGGGCGCTGACTCCTTCGGTCCATCCGAGGATGCAACTCGTACTTGGCCAAATGTTTCCGAGTACGGCCGCCAGCTTCACTTCGGTGTGCGCGAGTTCGCAATGGGTGCTATTACCAACGGTATTTTGCTTGGTTCTGACACTCGCCCATTCAACGGCACATTCTTCCAGTTCTCTGACTACGAGCGCCCAGCAGTTCGCTTGGCTGCTTTGATGGAGATTCCAAACCTCTACGTTTGGACTCACGACTCCGTAGCCTTGGGCGAAGATGGTCCAACTCACCAGCCAATCGAACACTTGGCTGCATTCCGCGCTATTCCTCAACTTGAGGTTGTACGCCCTGCAGATGAGTATGAGACTGCTGAAGCTTACCGCTACTTCTTCGAGAAGAAGAACAACTACCCAACCGCTATGATTTTGACCCGTCAGGGCGTGCCGACCCTCGCAGAAACTGCTGAGAAGGCTCGCGAAGGCGTAAAGCACGGCGGTTATGTGTTGGTTGACTGCGAAGGCACTCCAGACGTAATCATCATGGCTACTGGCTCTGAAGTTCAGTGGGCTGTTGCTGGCGCTAAGACTTTGGCAGCAGAAGGCATTAAGGCTCGCGTTCTTTCTATGCCATCTCTCGAGTGGTTCGAAGAGCAAGACGAAGAGTACAAGGAAGCAATCTTGCCAAAGTCCGTCAAGGCTCGCGTTTCCATCGAAGCTGGCTTGGCATTGCCTTGGTATAAGTATCTTGGCGATTGCGGCAAGGCTGTTTCTATCGAACAGTACGGCTTGCAGGGTGACGGCGGTCAGAACATGATCGATTTGGGCATTACTGCTGAGCATGTAGTAGAAGCTGCTAAGGCTTCTATCGAAGAAGCTCGCGCTTAAGATAGAAATTAAGCAAAATAAAAACTTGATGTATCAAAATAAAATTGATTCATCACAAAACTCGAAGTGCTAATTTAGCAACTTCACTGGAAACAGCAAAGGCGTGTTGATGTTAAGCTACAGCTGGTTTAGCATCAACCGCTGTTTCCTGTAAAAACGCCAACACTACCAACGTGTTCCAACTGGTGGAGCACAGTGTTAAGGAGATAACATGACTGAAGCAACGCAGCGCACTAGCGATTCCGGCGTTTCTATTTGGTTGGACGATTTGTCCCGTACCCGCATTGAGTCTGGTTCTTTGCAGGATTTGATTGCTAACAAGAATGTTGTTGGTGTTACTACCAACCCATCTATCTTCCAGAAGGCTTTGAGCCAGGTTGGTCCATACGACGCACAGCTTAAGGAACTCGGCAAGGTTGACGTTGAAACCGCTATCCGCGAGTTGACCACCACCGATGTTCGTAACGCAACTGATATCTTCCGCGAGATTGCTGAAAAGACCGATTTCGTTGACGGTCGCGTTTCCATCGAAGTTGACCCACGTTTGGCTCACGATACTGCTAACACTGAGAAGCAGGCTGAAGAGCTTTGGGCAAAGGTTGATCGTCCAAACGTTATGATCAAGATTCCAGCAACTTTGGAAGGTCTTCCAGCTATCACCGCTACCCTTGCTAAGGGTATTTCTGTGAACGTAACCTTGATCTTCTCCCTCGAGCGCTACGAGCAGGTTATCGACGCCTTCATCGAAGGTATCGCTCAGGCTGCTGCTAACGGCCACGACTTGAAGCACATCGGCTCCGTAGCTTCCTTCTTCGTCTCCCGCGTTGATACCGCTGTTGACAAGCTCCTCGAAGCTAATGGTTCTGAAGAAGCTAAGGCTCTTGAAGGCAAGGCTGCTGTTGCTAACGCTCGCTTGGCTTACGAACTCTTCGAGAAGAAGTTCGCAGCTGATCCACGTTGGGCTGAACTTGAGGCCAAGGGTGCTAAGAAGCAGCGTCCACTTTGGGCTTCTACTGGCACCAAGAACGCAGCTTACTCCGATTGCAAGTACGTTGACGAGTTGGTTGCTGAGCATGTTGTTAACACCATGCCAGAAAAGACTTTGAACGCTCTTGCTGATCACGGCAACGGTGCTGCTTCCATTAAGGGCACTTACGAAGAGAGCCACGCTGTTATGAACAAGCTTGCTGAGCTTGGCATTAACATTAAGGACGTTACCGACAAGCTTGAGGCCGACGGTGTTGCCGCCTTCATCAAGTCTTGGGATTCCGTGATTGCAGACGTACAGTCTGGCATCGATCGCGTAAACGCCTGATTTGATTAAATCAATAAATAAATAACAGAAGCCGCACGTGCACGTGGATTAATTTCCGCACATGTGCGGTTTTTGTTTAATTAGTGGTTAAAAACGTAAGTAGTAGCTCGACCTTTTCCACAAACTGAAATATCTCCTCTACTAACTAGATTAGATAACAATTGCTTAGCTTTGGTGCTACCCACGTTAAGAATATTTTGCACTTGCTCACGCTTTATTGTTCCATGATTATTTACTGCTTCAATAATCTTTTTATAGCAATCGTCAACGCTCATACGCTTATATGACTTATTAGAATCTTGTGAAAGTGCATTTGCAGTAAGTCCTGAATTATAAGTATTATTCACTAAATTTGACGAATGAACACTAAGATTCGTTTTGTGATTTTCAGGACTAGATACAATGTTATTCTTATCGCTTACAAAAAATTCAAGAGTGGTGCGGTCAGGATTAAAGGACTCACTTAACCTTGGATGAGGTATTCCAGCCCAATCACATCCAGGTCGCATAGCATCAAATCCGCTTCCTGCACGTTCAACAACAGAAATCAGTGCAAACATTTTAAGCAGTGCGGGATTTCGAGAATCAGAAAAACCTCCAGTCAAAGCCACTTCTATAGGCATACGTAAACACACAGGGTTTGCAAAAGAAAGCTTAAAACCAGCGTTCAAGCTATTCGTTTCTGTAGAAGATTGTGAAGAACCGTCAACAGAAGTGTTCACAACATTATTATATGCAATAACCGTGTTTCCTCGCATATAATAATCAGCATGAATCAACGTGTTTGCAAGAGCTTCTCTAATTGCCATATGCAACGGGGTATCATCAACTCTTAATGATTGAGAATTAAGCAAAAATGGTAATAAATGCGATGATAAATTAACACTAAAGACTACTAAAAACAGTACTTCAATCCGGATTGAGAGAATGGGTAGTATAGCTACACTTTTTTGAGTGCATACTATTGATAGTGTGTGCACTTTTTAACGATAGGAAGGGCTATCGTTAAAAAGTTTGAGAATCTATTTTCTACAAAACAATTTTTTATTCTGGTAGAAAATTAAAGCACCTTTTTGCAATGATCCCAAAAGTTAGATTTTTGGTCCAACTTTTGGGAGCACTACATTAATTAATTAGGTGTCTTAATCAATAATTCGATTATAAAACTTACTTGCAATAATATTCGATTGCCTTGTTGACAAATACTGATGTCCCTTCGCCTGCAAACGCATCTATATTTTTCGTAAAATCACCACCAGAAGCATACATCTTGCCAAGTCCGGATAAAATCTCATTCGAGCACTTATAGAAATTAGCTGTAATAAAGTCCTGCAGTTTCTTTACCAAAGCCTGAACTTCAACTGAATCGCTGGGTTGTGATTTTACCTTGCCAAATTCTGCAAAAATCAGCATGAGTTGTTGATGGAGCATTTTTGTTTCCTCGCTGTTTCTCCTTTTTTCTTTAGCTTCAAATTCCTTGAATTCCGGTGTATCTCCCCAATACTCTTTTGCCTGTTTGGCATACTCATCAATTTTGCTTGTGTCAAATGCTGTAAAGTTCATATAGTTACCTCCTAATTCTTTTAATCCCTTTGCAAAAAGAATTAAATTTTCCAAATGCTCTTTTTTCAGGATTAATAATTTGATTTGTTGTTCCAGTGCTAAATCTTTGTCGAAATGCTCACTGGTTATTATTTCTTTAATTTCTTTGAGCGGAAATTCCAAAGCTTTAAACAGCAAAATGGATTGTAGTACCTTTAGATCCTCATCACCATACAACCTATATCCTGACTCCGAATAAGCAGACGGTTTTAACAAACCTATTTTGTCGTAATACTGAAGAGTACGAATACTAATTCCTGCTATCTTGCTGACTTCATTCACTGTTTTCACTATCTCACCTCCTTCCTTATCACTAGAATAAAGTATTACGCAACGTCATAGTCAAGTATTTTAGTCAAGTATTTTTTGCTACGTTGCCGTCTAATGCTCAACCTAAGACTGTTGTATTTATACAGCCTCAATCAACAAACCATGAGTTCCGATTGACACCTGTCACATCTTTTCTGAGTTAATAGTTATGACGTAGATTTGAAATACTTAGGAATGATTCATCCTAAAATATAGGGTACAAACTCCTTAAAAGGAGGCTATCGTTATGAATGTAAATACAGATACGCTGATTTCAATTTCTGAAGCCAATCAAAACTTCTCAAAGGTTGCTCGTCTTGTCGATAAATACGGCTCAGCTGTAATACTAAAAAACAACTCTCCGCGCTATGTGATTTTAGAGTTCCCTAAAGCCGATGAGGTTTCTGTTCCAGCTGATGATGATGTCATGGCTTTATCGGATATGTTCATCAAAAAGAATAAAAAAGTCTATGAGAAACTTGCCAAATGAAGAACTGATTGATATTATTCTCAAAGTTGCATCAGGCGAAGCAAATGAAAATGACCTTTACACTTGGATTAAAAACCACCAAGCCTAATACTCCAACATTCCGAAGCATTTTTAGAATATGCCAAACTCTATTTCGTGCGATTGGTCAAAGTAGCGGACATAAAACACCGCAACAATATTACTTCACTACAGCTTTCCCATTCAAGCAATGCACAGCATAGTGAGCACATCCGTCTGTTTTGCGCCCAAGATTATTACAACTAAGATTGACCTTATTCTTATCAGAAACCTCGCTAATACCATTCTCACAAACTACTTCAAGACATGCATCCTTAGGTATTTCTCCTTCTAAAACACTCGTACCATTTAACGTATCCACCATGCAAGAAGCAACAACCTTAACATTATTCGCCACAGCAGAACCATTAAGGCACTTTAGAAAAACATCATTCGCCTGAACATTCCTTGCTTCCACCCTGCCATTATGAACCTCCGCATAAATCTTGTCAGCTTTAATATCCGTTACTAATACTTGATTCGACTCAGCTTCAATCTCACAAAAATAAACACTCTCTGGCAACGAAACAATTACCTCAGGACTGCCTTTAGCAAGCCAATGCAACCAGTAAAAAGCCGACACTTTTTCTGTTTGAACGAGTTTTATACCATCTTGATTTTCTTCAATCCCAAACACGTCTTTTTCACAATTAACATAACTAATACTAAAAGAATCAGCCCTTCTAACCTTTAAGCTAACATCTTTCGTTTTTGCTACAAACTTCCTACTATTCGCCACTTGAACAACTCCCTTGTTAAATATCGGGTTATAGACCAAAAATCAAAAGACCCGACTTGGTCCGCATTGTTAATAGGCGCGTCGGGTACTGTTATTTACGTATGCTACACCAATGAGAGTATTTTATTAAATCTTTCAAACTAGCACAAATTTTTTCTTTCTAACAAGATTATTTAGTCTTACACTCACCTTCATGAACACAAACAAATGTCAGAACGAAAACGCAAACTATCACAGCACACTAAATGTTTTGCCCTTTATCACTTGATGACACGTATTCCACACACAGCGTTTTCCAATCATCTTCACGAACGCCGCAAAACATCGGAACAAAATCGACGCTGAAAGTCACTTATTTCTTTCCGAGCCTCCACGCTTTGAGCACTACTTCTATTACACCGTAAGTCAATGCGGCCAACGGCCAAACAATCCAACTTCTTCCCCAATCGGACGTGATGAAACTGTAGGCTAAATAAATGCAGACAACTATAAGCCAATAAGCTTGGAGGAATAACCTAATCTTTGCAGGATAGACAATCTTTTTCTTCGGTTGCAGCAAACGGCAATAGGACGAGCGGACAATATTCGCCTGTACGAATAAATAAACAGCTGCTGCCACCAGAGCAATAGCGATAACTACAAAAAAGCCGGATGAAAGTTGATAAAATTCCGGCGCTATATCCGAAATTATAAGAAAAATAAAAGCAACCATACATAAAACGACACCGCTGACCGTCCGCAGCACATACGACGGCATGAACCGTTCCAAGCGTTCTTTGAGCACACTGTCAACTCCGTAAGCCGTTTCAAAGTCCTCTTTTTCCAAATATTGATAACGCTTTCCGTGGAAACTCTGAATAATAAAAATAGCTACAGCTACAGTAATAATCGCAACACTAAATGCTAAGCCCAAAGTTTTACCGACTTGCGCATTTACTGTGTGAGAAAGCAAAAGATCACTGCCGACCAACGGGATTGCCGCCAGAATACAAAGAAGAACGCCTAGAGCAACATAGGCGGCAAATGATATTCTGTGAGCAATATAAGCGGAGGCTTCTTCCAGCTCAATTACACGCATGCGAACGCCGGCTTCTTCCTGGCAGGCATTTTCATCTGCGTTGACGTTCTTCCCCATAACATCAATTTCATCTTTTACAAGAAGATCTGTACTAACACCAAACAAACGGCTCAATGCAATTATCCGTTCAATATCCGGGATACTTTGTGCGCCTTCCCATTTGGAAACAGCTTGGCGACTGACGCCCAATTTGTCCGCCAATTCTTCCTGCGACCAACCGTTTTGCTTACGCAATTCCAATATTTTATCTGCTAAAATCATAAAAACATCTCCATTTCAAACTCGAATTCATCATGATTATGGTGAAATTATAGCCGAAACAGCAGTTGCGTAGTAGCAAGTGCAGTTGGCAATTGCCTTTAAAAGCGCAATTTCTGCCGACAAATGAGCGCAACCGACCGCCAATTCGTTTTCTTTCATTTTCACACCGCGCTTTCCAATCATCTTCACTGATGCCGCCAAACATCGGAACAGAATTTCGCCAATCGTCGGAATGAAAACTCGCCAATCGTCGGAATGAAAACTCGCCAATCGTAGTACTAATATCCCGCCAATTCGCAAGGAAAACTATGAAACATCGCACTTACGCTTTCAAATTAAACCTTTTAATAATAGCCATCGCGAAACATAATCTACATAAGAGCAAAATCAAGCAGATTACGCATTCTCTTCCAGTAGAAAATCTGGTAAATATTTGTGTATAATCCCTTCTTGCGAAAAATTCATTGTATCCATCGACAAAACATATTTAGGATAATTATCCTTAACCAATCGATAAACACCAAATTCCCGGCTACGAGTCTCTTCGCTAGCCATCAAATAAGAGACTTGATAATACTCAGTTTCACCTTGTCTAGTAGCAATGAAATCGATTTCTTGATTATTAATACGACCAACTTGAACCTGAAAACAACGAGACAAAAGCTCAATATAGACAATATTTTCTAGAATACGTTCAATTGACGCAACGTTTGAGAAACCTACTGCTTGCCTAAAACCATGATCTGTTACATAACATTTTTCCTCAACCGTCAGTAACTTTTTCCCAACACTGTCATAGCGTGGAACTTTTTTTAGAAGATACGCCGCTTGGCAAAAATTCAAGTAATTCAAAATGGTATCGACTGAAACTTTACGATTTTCGCTAACAAAATATTTTCGTAAACTGTTAGCTGAAAAACTTTGTCCAATATTATCTAAACAAAAAAGTAAAATGCGATTAAATACGTCAACATCTCGGATCGAATTGTATTCAAGTATATCCTTAACAACAACGGTATTATAAATGTCGTTTAAATATCTAAAACTCGGCTCCTCTTCCCCATTAAAATAATGAAGAGGAGGCATACCACCAATTTTGATATATAGCTGAAATAATTCCTGTATGCTTAAATTCAAACTTTGATACAAATTCACGAATTCGCTAAAAGTAAAAGGAAGCACCTCAAAACTTACGTAACGCCCTGCAAGCAAGGTGGCAAGCTCTCCGGACAATAATTTTGAGTTAGAACCAGTCAAATAAATATCGCAATCATAATCAACTCTAAGCGCATTTATAACACGTTCCCAGTGAGAAACTAATTGAATTTCATCAAAGAAAAAATATATTTTACCTTCTATTTGTTGACTACGTTCTGTAATTAATTTCTGCAGATCAAAATCATTTTTCACAGATAAGTATTGAGCTGATTCTAAATTGATATAAATAATACGACTTTGAGGAACGTCTACAAGCAATTCAGATTGAATCATTTTTAACAAAGTGGACTTTCCCACTCGTCTCATACCTGTAATCACCTTCACAATAGGCTTGTCAATAAAAGGTTTGATCTTATTAAGATATTTTTTACGTAATATATATGACATATCCTCACACCTTTCGATTACAGCTTTGCTTACAATTTCGATTATAGTCGATAAATTTATTGTTTTTTATAGTTGTTTCTATTATAAACGAAACAAATTAAAAATTCACCTTTGAGATTGAAGCCGCAGTGTTCTAATAATGGGCGTAAATTTCAAGTTCAACTTTAAAATTACGCTCAAATTGGTTAACTTATCTTCTTATGCAGAAAATGCACGCAGCAAACAAAATAGCCAATCAGTGCTCGTTTAATGCTTCCAACAATACCCATCATAAACGAAGCAATCACCTGCAAATCTTCACCCTCATAATACTCAACAAGCAACTTCTTAAACTCAGGAACTTTATTTTCTGGAATAACCAACAAGCCTTTACCGTGAGAAATCAAATAATGTAGGGAACTTTTTTACAATTATTACACCGATTTGTTCCCCAAAACATAAACAACTAAATCACATATAGACTATATGTCATTTATAAAATAACTCTCAAAATACTTAGGATTTATTTATCCTAAAATATATGCTATAATTCTCCTAAAAATGGAGGTTCTTGATATGAATGTAAATACAGACACGCTTGTTTCTATTTCTGAAGCAAATCAAAACTTTTCCAAAGTTGCGCGACTTGTTGACACATACGGATCAGCTGTTATTTTGAAAAACAACGCTCCTCGCTACGTAATTTTAGAATTCCCAAAAGCCAAAACTGAAAAAGTTACTGTTCCAACAAACGATGAAGTTATGGCTTTATCCAACATGTTCATAAAAAAGAACAAAAAAGTCTATGAGGAACTTGCCAAATGAAGTATTTAACACGAGAACAGGTGATTAAACTTCACCAAGCTCTGATTGAAACAAGCGGCGGTTCTTCAGGTATCCGAGATGTAGGAATGCTTGATTCTGCATTAAAGACTCCACTGCAAACATTTGACGAGAATGAACTTTTCCCATCTGTCTTAGATAAGGCAGCACGTCTAGCTTTTGGTCTTATAAAAAACCACCCTTTTATAGATGGAAACAAGCGCATCGGCACACATGTCATGCTAATCTTTCTGACACTCAACAACATTATGTTGTCTTATAAAGATGAAGAACTGATTGATATTATTCTCAAAGTTGCATCAGGCAAAGCAAATGAAAATGACCTTTACACTTGGATTAAAAACCACCAAGCCTAATACTCCAACATTTAAAATCATTTTTTAGAATATGCCAAACTCTATTTCGTGCTACTAGTCACAGTGACGGACACAAAACACCACAACAGTATTACTTCACTACAGCTTTCCCATTCAAGCAATGCACAGCATAGTGAGCACATCCATCTGTTTTGCGCCCAAGATAATTACAACTAAGATTGACCTTCTTCTTATCTGAAACCTCGGTGACACCATTCTCACAATCTACTTCAAGACATGCATCCTTGGTAATTGGTCCTTCTAAAACACTCATGCCATTTAACGTATCCACCATGCAAGAAGCAACAACCTTAACATTATTCGCCACAGCAGAACCATTAAGACACTTTAGAAAAACATCATTCGCCTGAACACTTCTTGCTTCCACCCTGCCGTTATGAACTTCCGCATAAATCTTGTCAGCTTTAATATCCGTTACTAATACTTGATTCGACTCAGCTTCAATCTCACAAAATTCAATCAGTCTTTCGAAGGACAGTCTTAAGCGAGATCACTGTGACACCAATAACAAAAGAGGTAAAACCAACTCTAATAGCAAGTGTGCCACCCCATATTAAGGCAACCAGCATCGCGATTAAGGCAACCGTCAAGCCGAATGTCGCTACTTCACGGCAAAAACGAACGAGCTTGTCCATTCCTTAAAAACCTCCTCGTGCACATACTAATAATCAGATTTCATTTTACCTTTTGAGCTATATTTCTTCAATGCGTTCTATTACACCATCCCAATCACCAGGATAATTGCAATTGACATCTATGTATTCCTGGGCACTAAACTTCTCATTTGTTCAATGCCAGCGAATAACAGCAAATATTCTCATTATGATAATTAGTTTAAACCTCATTTTCCTCATTATATTGCTGCAAATTACCTTCAAAACCAGTAATCTTTTCATTCTCGATAAGTAACAAAGAATCCGCTACATTGTTGATAAAGGACACATCATGCGTCACGAAAAGCAAAGGTCTGTCGTAGCCTTGAAGCAGCTCTTCTAAGGCTTCTATGGCACGAATATCTAAAAAGTTAGTTGGCTCATCCATCACCAAATAATTAAAGTTACCTGTTAGAAGCTTCGCCAATTTCACCTTGGCTTTTTCACCATCACTAAGCACATTCACTTGCTTGAACACATCATTTGTTTTGAAACCTAGACGAGCTAAGATGATTCTCGTCATTGACTGGTCATAGATTGAATAAGGTAATACATTGTCTAGAATCGTTTTTGTATAGTCGAGTGTTTCTCCTAGCTGACTATAGTAACCAATTCGTAAATTCGGATGTGTCCACGTTTCACCGTTAAGAATCATGTTGAGCAAAGTGGTTTTCCCTGAACCGTTGTCACCTAATAAGGCAACTTTATTTGTATTGTCTATCGCAAAATTGACATTCTTAAAAATCACCTTGCTATCAAAGCTCTTATTGAGATTTTCTGCCCTGATGAGTACCTTGGAATGAATTTTTTCTCGCTCGTCCATATTGAGCTTGATGGCTGCATTTTGATATGGCTTACTCTTCACCTCTAGTTGACTTACTCTTTCTAAAGTGGCTTTTACCTGTTTGTCGAGCTTCTTCTTATTTTGTTGCCCACCCATTTTATGCAGCCTAGCTTCTGAGTTACCCATCCTTTTGGGTGTGGTTTTTACTTTTGCTGACTGCTGTTTTATTGCATTTGCAACCTGTAAAAGACGCTTCTTTTCTTTTACATAACTCTCATATTCCCTCTCAGCACACTTATACCTCTTTTCTCTTTCACATAGGTAAAACGAATAATCACCGCTATAAACCTCAATTTTCCCATTGACCAATTCGAAAATTTTCGTACAGGTTTGATTAATAAAATCTCGATCATGGGAGACAAGAATAAAACCCTTATTGCGAGAATAGAGCCGTTTAGCTAATAGCTTTCTTTGCTTAATGTCTAAATGTGATGTAGGCTCGTCAATAAGCAAAAATGCTTTATTATCAACTAAAAGGTGCTCCAGTTTCAATCTTTGCTGCTCGCCTGGACTACTACTACAATTCTTCTGAAAACGACGCTGATACATAAAACCGAGTTCATCTTCTAAATTGTTGAGCAAATAACTAATCTCGTCGTCCATTTGAACTCGCCCCGCATAGTCAGTATCAAGACTTGAAAGTATGCGTAAAAAGGTGGTTTTGCCTGTGCCGTTATCACCAATTAAACCAACCTTGTCACAAGCACCAATAGATAGATGATCAATCGCAAATAAAGTTCTTGCACCTATAACTTTTGTTAAATTATCAATACGTATCATAAATCCTCCTTGAAAATACCGAGAGGATTTAACCTCTCTACATTAGTTAGAACAGGATTTATTAATTACCATCTTTTGATACCTCCGAAAATAATTGCCACTATTATACCATGTACTCATATATAACTTAGTACTTCAAGCAACTTAACTATCGTCTTACTTATTTCACAAAGCTGGGTGCAAAGTGGCGAATCGACTTGCATGAGCGATTAAATATAATTCGCGAATGCACTTCGATTCGCTGAGCTTGCTCAAAGTTGAAAGCACAGTGTGCTTTCAACGCAAGCGAAGTACGTTAACATCCTGTGCACTCGACCCTACACCGTCGATATGTTTCCTCAAACAGCCAAACTGCGCTCAAAAACCGCGAGAACCCAGCTTAAAGCCGCTTCGCATTAAACCTTTTAACGATAGACCCTGCAAACCCCTGCTACACAAGGGCAAAAATGCACCCACCTAATCAGCCTCCTGCATCTTATAGCACGGTGAAGCGCCGTGACGGTGGGAAGCACCACTTATTTTCTCGTTTGAGTTTGAACATAAAAATAGCAGATAAAGGGAAGGAAATGAATTTACACCACTTTTAGGACTTGACCTATGAAATAATTAATAGTTCCATTTTCAATCAATATATAAAGACCGAGTCCAATAAACACGACAGGTACAATTATTTTTTCGTACTTTTCCACAGTCTCTCCGATAGCAGAAATTGAGGCGAGATTTTGAGATAATTTGCATAGAACCAAAATCCCTAAGGCAAATATTACTAAACTTATACCAATCTCAATCAAACTCTTTCCTGTAAAATAAGGGATATAAATTCCTAAATTATCTCCACCCATTGCCACTGTTAAACTTGTAAATGCTAAGATTTTTGATCCATTTCCGGTAATTTTCCCCTCGATATCTTCTTCATCAATATCTTCATCCACAAAAATTGCTCTTATACCAAGACCTAGCGGAATTAGACCAAGGAGTCCGATAATCCAATCTTGTGGAATAAAATTTAAAAAGTAAGCGGCAATAAGACTAGCCAGTACAAGCAGTCCTGTACCTAAATACTGCCCTACATAAATTGATTTCAAACCTTTCTTTCCTTGACTAGCGAATAAAATAGTCAAAACAACTAAGTAGTCAATGGATGTAGAAACAAAAACTAATAAAGCGGATACTATTGTTTCCATTATTCCTCCTTTCAAAATGTTAAATTTTTTAGACAAGGGGGTGCAAAGTGTGTGCACTTTTTAACGTTAACATCCTGTGCACTCGACCCTAGAGCGTAGACATATCCCCTCAAACAGCCAAACTGCGCTCAAAAACCACGCCAAGCCAGCCTAAAGCCGCCGCATATTAAACCTTTTAACGATAAACCCTGTAAAGCCCTGCTACACAAGGGCAAATTTGCACCCACCTATTAAGCCTTTGACATCAATACGACAGTCTCACGTGTATCAAGACTACCCTTATGATAACCATGCATCAATAAAAGAGCCTTAACGTTCATTGCAGGAGAGAAACTGGCAAGGGGAATGTCGTATGATGATAAAAGTCTAAGGCACTACAAACTGGGATTTGGATTTTACTTAAAATTGTATTATTTTATTAGCGATATCTTCTACAAATCGCTTATCGTGTTCCACAAATATGAGTGTAGGCTTTGCTTCTTTTATAATTTCCTCAATCTGTATTCTTGATATTACATCTATATAATTCAGTGGTTCGTCCCAAACAAATATATGAGCTGGCTTTGAGAAACTTACAGCAATTAAAACTTTCTTTTTTTGTCCATCACTATAATTCTTCATATCCATTTCAAATAATTCTCTTGAAAAATCTAATTTTCTTAGAATTGTTTTACACAATGTTTCATCAACATCTTGCTTGTGAATATATTCATTTAGGCTACCTGTTAAATTAGATGTGTCTTGAGGAATATACGAGATTTTTAAATTACCTGCTAATTTTATCTCACCTGTATACTCGTGATTTATACCTAATAAAATTTTAATCAAGGTTGATTTTCCGCTACCATTACCCCCATATATAGCCACTATGTCGCCTTGCTTTATCTCGAAACTTACATTATTTAGGATCTGTCTCTCTCCATAGCATGATGATAAATTGCTAACCGATATTAGAGGATTTTTATGATGATGTAATGGATGCAATAATAGACTTTCCTTTATTTCGATATCTTTTAGTAAACTCTGTTTTTCTTCTATTGCCTTGTTTTGTCTATTCTCCAAATTCTTAGATTTTTTCATCATCTTGGCTGATTGATGACCTATATGTCCTTTGTCTGGTTTTACACCTGATACTTTCACACCATTTTTAGTATTCTCAATTTTATCAGACCAAATTTGACTTTGTCTTGCAGCCTCTTTTAATCGTTTAATATCTTTTCTTAATCTCTCATTTTGACTAATTTCAAATTGGTCTTTCATCACTTTGTTTTCATACCATGATGTAAAATTTCCCGATTGGACATCAATAGAATTCCTGTTAATAGAAATAACATGATTGATACAACCATCTAAAAAATCTCTATCATGAGATATAAGCAAAAATCCTTTTTTACTTTTCAGATATTCACTTACAATTTTTCTTCCGTCCATATCTAAATGGTTTGTTGGTTCATCAATAAGTAAAAAGCCATCTTCTCTTGTAAACAAAATAGCTAAAAGGATTTTTGTTTGTTCCCCTTTAGAAAGCGTTTCAAACTCTCTGTAAACAAGGTTCTCATCTACATTTAGCAAACTGAGTTCTCTAAATAACTTCCATTCTTCATCATCTGATATTAGTTCTTTATATAACTCAATTCCTAATTTTGAAGTATCGCTTATATTTGGTGGAAATTTAATAAATTCAACATCCTTGCTTATTTTACCTTGATAAGTTTCTTGATTTAAAAGTAACTTAAATAGAGTTGATTTACCGATTCCATTTCTTCCTATCAATCCCGTTTTCCAGTTTGTATCAAAGGAAAACGATACATTTTTAAATATGGGTTTTACATATCCATAATATGAGAAAGTGAGGTTTTCAATTTTAATTACTGACATAAAACGCCTCCCTAAATTATCATTTACCGCCCGGGTGCAAAGTGTGTGCACCTTTTAACGTTTAGTTTTTCCTGTATTACTACGGTTATCACTGCTTTGCTTTTTCAGTTATTTCAATTCTCGATTAGGTAATTTTCCAGTTCTCAAAGCAACAGTAACAAACTCAACCTCTTGCAAGCACTTCTCGCAAAGTTCATAACCTTCATTGAAGTTCACTCTTGACCTAAATGTGCTAGCAATGAATTCGCATGGTGAGGAGATCCTTTCAACTACACCGCACCGTTCACACTCAGCATACACACTCCCATCCTTAATCGGAATAAACATTCCATGATCTTTCTCATTTCCCATGACGCTAACATCTTCGAAATCATCAAATTTTACATAGAGCATATACGGCTTCCTCCTTTATCGGTATGTCTATATACGCTCTAATTCCAACTTATATCAAGTTTTATTGCTTCTTTTTTGATCTATATGTCTGCTACTTCGCAATAGCTTTCCCATTAAGACAGTGCACCATGTAATGCGCAAATCCATCGTTTTTACAATTTACCTTCTTCTTATCTGAAACCTCGGTGACACCATTCTCACAAACTACTTCAAGGCTTGCATCCTTGGTGATTGTTCCTTCTAAAATACTCATGCCATTTAACGTATCAAGCGTACAAACATGAGTTACTTCTACGTTTGTTGCTGAAACCGACCCATTATAACATTTAAGAAAGACATCATCCGCCTTCAAATTAACAACTTCTACCTTGCCATTGTTCACTTCTACATAAAGCTTACCAATCTCAATATCCGTGATGAGCACTTGATTAGAATCAGATTCAACCTCACAAACTTCCACATCATGTGGCAAACTCACAACAATTTCAGGCATACCCTGAGTAAACAACCTCAGCCAATTCGAAGCTGAGACTTTTTTAGTTTGAATAAGCCTTATAACATTTTGCGCTTCCTCAACCCTCAATATATCTTGTTCACAGTTAACAAAGCTCACGCCAAAGGTATCAGCACGTTTCACCGTTAAACGAACATCTTTCGTCTCTGCGATAAACTTCTTATTACCCATTCCTTAAGCACCTCCTCGTGCACATACTAATAATCAGGCCTCATTTTACCTTTTGAGCTATATTTTCCCACTTCACAAGGTGGGTGCAAAGTGTGTGCACTTTTTAACGTTATCCATCCTGTGCACTCGACCCTAGAGCGTCGACATGTTTCCTCAAACAGCCAAACTGTGCTCAAAAACCGCGAGAAGTAAGCTTAAAGCCGCTTCGCATTAAACCTTTTAACGATAGACCCTGCAAACCCCTGCTACACAAGGGCAAACTTGCACCCACCTAATCAGCCTTTGACATCAATACAACACTCTCGACGTGGATTGAGAGAACTCCAAGTATAGCTACACTTTTTTGAGTGCACACTATGGATACCGGGTGCACTTTTTAACGATAGGAAAAGCTATCGTTAAAAGGTTTAAGATTGGCTTAATAGCTTAATTTTTGAGCATAAAAACAGCCTAGAGAAGATCCCCCCTAGGCTGAGTTTTGTAACATTTCAAATGCTCACATTCTTTTGGCTTTTACGATGCTCTTTCAACATTCACACTAATCTCTGATTTAAAAGTTACGCTGAACCTGTCCTCGTAAACTTTTATTTTCTTGATGTACTTTCTTACCAGCTTCTCATCATACTCACTAATATCGTGACGCTCACTTTTCAGAAAATCTTCCATTTCTCTGATTCGTCTTTTAGAATCTTCTTGACCTGCTTTTTCTATAAGAAGCTGCTGTTTCTTACCCTTAAGCTCATCAATTTCATCAGCTATTTTCGCGTAGTCTTTTTTAGCTTTAAGCAAGGTTAGTAGTATCGCTTGTTTGTCTGCAATTTTTTTATCAACCGTTTCAAGCTCACTTAAGTTGTTGCCCGCGATAATCTCTCTAATATTATTCTTCAACGTATCCAATACTTCACCAGGTACGGTGAGTATTTTGTTTATGGCTTTCACTGTAGCAGACTGCAGTTCTTCCTCTTTTACTGTCGGAGCATCGCAAGCACTAGGACCATTTTCCCATCTGGTACAACAACGCCAAACAACAGAACGCACTCCTCGATTATTCCAAGCAATTCTTCTGTAAACATCCCCGCATTTAGAACAAACACATAAGCTAGATAAAGCGTACTTACTGGAATAAACTCTCCTTTTTTTATTCTCCTCACCACTAAACATGTTGGCTCGTCTTACCATTTCTTCTTGAACTTTAAAGAAAATATCTCTTGGAATAATAGGCGTGTGACTATCTTTGACATAATACTGTGGTTCTGTTCCATCATTTTTTATACGAACATGATTAATAAAATCTGTCGTGATGGTTTTTTGTAAAAGAGCATCACCAATATATTTTTCGTTTTGCAAAATGGTTTTAATATTAGACAAGTGCCATTTTAAATGCCCGGCACCGTTTTTAACACCGTCTTTTTCAAGACCCTCCGCTATATCTCTAAGGCTTAATCCTTCTAAATATTCTCTATAGATTCTTCTTACAACTTTTGCTTCCTTTTTAAGAATTACAAGTTACTTGAAGATTATGATAAAAAGAATTTGTTTGATGGTGAAGATTTTTTGAAAAATAGGGATAAAGCTAAATTAACTTCAAAATCTAAGGTATTAAAAATAAAAATATAAAAAACTAATTATAGGATTGAATATAGCAATAAACGATAGATAGTAATAAAATCTATAGTCTTTTAGTTTAAGAAATTATAAAAAAGCAAAGTACGCTTGACAAAAAAAGCAAAGCGAGCTATACATTATATGTAAAGTGAGCTTGCTGTTGGAGGAGGAAAATGAAAAATGTAATTTCTCAATTAAGAAAACAGCATAAAATAACTCAAGAAGAATTGGCAAATGAAGTTGGAGTAACAAGACAAACCATAACTTCCATTGAAACTGGGAAATATATAGCGTCACTGCCGTTGGCTTTTAAAATTGCTAAGTTTTTTGATATGAGTATTGAAGAAATATTTAGTATAGAAGAGGATGATTAATATGAACAAATTAGAAAAATATAAAAAAGAAATAGGATTTAGAATTAGTATTTTAGTCTTATTATGTATGGTTGCCTTACTCGCAGTTATTATTGGAAATTTTTACTTAAAATATAAATTTCCATTAAAAGAAGATGTGACAGATTATGTAGTAGGATTTTTTATTGGACTTGAACTTGTATCTGTATTCTACATGTCAATGCTTAGTAGAGCATATAGAAATAGGGATATATTGGAGAAGATGTATACTAAAGAAACAGATGAGAGAATGATATTAATAAAGATGAAGTCAGGATCAAATATAATACCTATATTTTCAATGGTTATTGTAATAGTTTCTTTAATTGTAGCATATGTAAGTTATGAAGCCTTTTTAGCGTTAATAATAGTTGCATTTGTACAAATAATATTTTCTAAATTATTAAAAGTATATTGGTCAAAAAAGATTTAAAAATATCATGGTAAAGGTATTAGACGATAGACAGTTAAAACTCTATCGTCTTTTTTTATACTCAAAATTAGGAGGTAAAAATGGTAAGGATAAGAAGCCACACTTAAAACAATTTAATATATAAGACATTTAGCGATTGAAATATAAGTTCAGTCGCTTTTTTAATTGAAATTTATAGATTAAGGAGAAGAAATTAATGGATAGAGAAATGATAATTTAGCGCCTAATCTTCGATTGTCGCTTGCCCGTTCATTAGCATAGGTAAAAGCCAATCACGGAGAGCTATCAAAGATCTATTTTCGCGTTGATTAGACGATACAGTCGTATAAGCAGGCATATCCAATGCTATTAAACACCTTAAGTTCAATCTCATTTGGAATATAAATGGGTCGATTTTTGAGTAGTGGTTTATCACAAGAAAGTACAGCATCACCACTAATGAAAAATGGGTATTCTCCATTGAGATCTTTAGCTGTTTCGACTTGAATGGTAGATTTCTTCTCTTCACTGATAATGTCACCAAGCTTTCCGTTTGACTCTCTACGAAAGAATTCGTCACACAACTTCGCCAGTAACGAAAGGTGGGTTATTCACAATCTAGTAAAAAGATTTGAATTAAGCCAGTTGGCAACGCCGTCGTTGTTGTTGGAGTCGCAAACCTCATCTGCAATCGCAAGCAACCGAGGATCACTATTCGATACCGCTACACCGTATCCCCCTGCGCGGAACATGTCGATATCTATAATATCGTCTCCAAAAACGACTGTGCGACTAGGCTTTACACCCAAACGATTGCAAATAACGTTCAAAGCATGCCCCTTGTTCGCAAGGGGATTCGTAAGCATCCACAAAACATCTTCGCTAATGTGTAGCGAAAAGTCACTTGGAAGAATGCTCTGAAGTTTTTCCTTCTCACTCTCTCGAGGAACAATAATAATCTTGTCTGCAATGCCACTTGGAACATTAGAAAAATCGGTAATAATAAAATCCTGCTCGTTCCAAAGCATACGAACATCAAAATTAGTGTAACGAACATCGTTCATAACAATGCCAATGCGAAGCGTAGGAATCTCATTAAGCAAGCGCAAACACACACTACAAGCATGTTGAGAATCAAATCCAAAACGCGTAAGAGTATCAAGGCTTCTTTGCGAAGTAAGCTCACCTATCGTGCTGTGAGCACAGTCAAAATCAATAAGAGCACCATTAAGGTACGCGCAAACTTGAGCATTCAAATCGTGAATAAAATCAAAAGCACTTCCAACAGGTCGAGCAGTAATAATCGCAAGCGGAATTCCACATTCACTCAAACGCTTAGAAGCGCTAACAGTTTCTTGGCTTAAATATCTGCTTTCAAAAGCATTAGCATCATGAAGCATAGTGCCATCAAGATCTGCTACCACAAGAGAAGGAGAAAAATGAAGCATAACAATAACCTAATGTATTTTAATTAGTCTAACATCTTCTAACATCTTAAAAAGCATAGCAAAATGTACACCTGCTCTGCTTATAAAATAAAAAGCGCGCAATCTTTCGACTACGCGCTTAAAAGAATACTTAGATAAGTGAGAACTTAGTCATAAGATTCAAGGCAACAATAACAGCCACCCAAATCAACGCTATAATAACAGTCCAACGATTCAAGTTCTTTTCTGCAACACCAGAGCTACCAGCGTTCTTCGTTAAACCGCCGCCGAACATGTCGGAAAGACCGCCGCCCTTGCCCTTGTGCATCAAAATCAACAATGTCAACAAAATGCTGGTCAGCACAAGCAACACTTGCAAAACAATTTTCACAGCGGACACAAGTAACCTCCTGTTTTAGAGTACTTTGTAAAGTATAGTAAAAGCCATTGACCTATGTATTAAATTCGATTTTTGTAAGACGACAATTGAACAATAGTAGCCAATTCCTCAATGTCTAAAGAAGCTCCACCAATAAGAAATCCATCAACGTCTGGCTCACAAATAAGACTTGCTGCATTAGAAGACGTTACAGAGCCGCCATAAAGTATTCTAACTTTTTGTGATACAGTATCCCCGAAAGTTTCCTGCAAATCATCCCTAATAGCCTTAGCAGCATCTTGAGCAGACTGTGCTGTAGCTACCATTCCAGTTCCAATAGCCCAAACTGGTTCGTATGCAATAATCAAACGCTCTGCCTGCTTAGAATCTAAATCGCGAGTAACGTCATGAACCTGTCCAACTGCAAAATCAAGCTCTATACCCTGCTTGCGCTCTTCAAAACTTTCACCAACGCAAAGAATAGGTTGCATTCCAGCAGCAAGCACAGCTCGCACTTGGTCAACAATATTCGCATCATCTTCTGGATGATACTTGCGTCGCTCAGAATGACCTACAATCACCATTGAGCAGCCCAAGCTTGCAAGCATATCTGCAGAAACATCTCCAGTAAACGCGCCTTGAGCTGTAACGGAAACTGCTTGTGCGCCATAAAGAATAGGAAGATTATCAGACTCAACTAATACTTGCACACTTCTTAAGGACGTAAACGATGGCATAAGAGCAATATCGCATTTTTTACAGTCGAAGTGAGAATCACATAGACGCCACCAGAATTTTTGAATAAAATGAGTGGCTTCGAGGTGATTAAAATTCATCTTCCAATTGCCTGCAACTAGCGGTTTCCTATTGACAACCATAATCACCCTTAAGAATTAGTTATAAAGATAAAATTAACATTATGCCGACCCCGATCTACAAAAAGAATTTATAAAATCGAAGTCGGCACAATATTTTAAAGTCACTTACTCAAGCACGCTCAAACCTGGAAGCGTCTTACCTTCCAAGAACTCGAGTGAAGCACCACCACCAGTGGAGATGTGAGAGAAGCCATCTTCTGGGAATCCAAGATTACGAACTGCAGAAGCGGAATCTCCACCACCGACAATAGTGAAAGTGCCGTTCTTCGTTGCATCAACCAAACCCTGAGCTACAGCGCGAGTACCAGCAGCAAACTCTGCAACTTCGAACACGCCCATTGGTCCATTCCAAACAACAGTCTTGGAATCAACAATCTTGTCGTGGAAAAGCTTTTGAGAATCAGGGCCAATATCCAAGCCCATCTTGTCTGCTGGAATAGCATCCGCTGGAACAACTTCTGGAGCAACAGGAGTATCGCCTGCTGGGAAGCCAGCGTTCACAACAATATCTGTTGGAAGAACAAGCTCTACGCCATTCTTCTTGGCGGTTTCAATATATCCCTTAACTTTCTCGAGCTGATCCTCTTCAAGCAAAGAAGTACCAACTTCATGACCCAAAGCCTTAAGGAATGTGAACACCATTCCGCCGCCAATAACAAGGCGATCAGCCTTAGAAAGCAAGTTTTCAATAACGCCGAGCTTGTCGGAAACCTTAGATCCACCAAGAACTACTGTCAAAGGACGCTCTGGATTTTCGGTTGCGCGAGAAAGTGCCTTAACTTCCTTCTCAACAAGCAAGCCAGCAGCAGCTGGAAGATCGGCAGCAACATCGTAATTTGAACCCTGGGCGCGGTGAACAACACCGAAACCGTCGGAAACAAAAACTTCTCCAAGAGCAGCAATCTTCTTAGCGTATTCAGCGCGCTCAGAAGCATCCTTGCTGGTTTCTTCGGCGTTAAAGCGCACGTTTTCAAGCAAAACAACGTCGCCATTGTTCATTGCAGCAACCTTAGCTTGAGCATCTTCGCCGTAAGTATCTGCAGCCAAAGCAACATTAACACCAAGAAGTTCACCTAAGCGAGCCGCTACTGGAGCCAAAGAAAGCTCTGGAACAACCTGACCCTTTGGACGGCCAAGATGAGCCATTAAAATAACCTTGGCGCCCTGCTCGCGCAAAGCTTTAATCGTTGGCAAAGCAGCCTTAATACGACCGTCGTCTGTGATAGTCGTGCCCTTGAGAGGAACATTAAAATCAGCACGAACGAGTACGCGCTTGCCGCTCAAATCTCCCAAATCTTTAAGTGTCTTCATTGGTATCCTTTCCAAAACATGATTCAACCAATCATGATGGCGAATTTAACAAGAAAAAAGACGAAAGCAAAGCTAAAACGTCTATAAATTCCATGAGTTATTATATCGCATGTGCGCAACAAGCACGCCCAAGATTAGATAATAAAAAACTACAAAAAATGCCGCATACTCAAAGTATGCGGCTAATACGAATAAATACTCAGTCAAAAAAGCAATTACATTCGCGACTTTTCTACTTTAGCGCAAAGCTGCAAAAGCCTACGAATACGACCAGCAACAGCATCCTTTGTAATCGGAGGATCCGCTAAATGACCAAGTTCTTCTAGACTTGCATCACTATGCTGCAGTCGCAGCTTTCCTGCCATCAAAAGATTTTCTGGAATATCGTCCCCAAGAACGTCGAAAGCGTGACGAACCTTTTCGCAAGCTTCTGCAGCAGCTTTAGCACTTCTGCGCATATTAGCATCATCAAAGTTTGCCAGTCGATTAGCTTTGCCTCTTGCTTCACCATCAGAACGCTTACCAGTCCATTCTCGAGCAGAACGAGGAGCTCCAATCAAAATCAGCATACGCTCAATAGCGTCAGAATCTCTCAAAGTAACACGCTCAGAGCTTTTAACTTTGCGCGCTTTTGCACCAACTCCGAGTCGTGCTGCCATTGCTTGCAACGCTGTAGCAGCCTCATGAGTTGGGCAAACAATCTCTAAATAGCTTGCCTTTCCAGGATCGGATATAGCCCCATGAGCTAAGAAAGCACCTCTCCACGCAGCTTTAACCTGCGCAATACTTCCACCAACAATTTCAGGGGCAAGACCAGCAACGATATGCATACGACGGTCCAACAAACCTGATTGCAGAGCCAAAGCTGCAGCACCTCGCTCCACAAGAACATCGTAACGAGTAACAACACCTGTAGGAGTCTGACGAGTAGTTTGAGAAATCGTTGCTTCTCTTTGGAAACATGTCACAAGCGTATCTACAAGCCATTGCGCTGCGCTTAGAGAATCAAACTGTGCACGAATCACAGCCTGATTATTGACCGGCCTTAAGCCGCCACCAAAACGCATCATTGCTGCTGCCTGAGCCATAACAACCGCTGGTAGCTCACTATTATTTGCGACGAGTTCGTTCTTTACGTCGTCAAGAAGAGCCAAGGGAAACCTCCTATTTTGTTCTTCTTAGAGTATGCGTTGGGATTCATACAAGATGCCGTTGCACGATGTGCAAAACACCTACATGCTCGGCTTTCTGTGATACCCAATGACTTGGACATTTTACCTTTTTATAGTTCTGCTTTTTATATTACATAATCCTATAGGAGAAATTAAATCATGTTCTAGATCTCATCTCTCTAGCAGATACTGTAACCTGCAATCCTCTTAATTTTAGTCTTCTTGCAAGCTCTATGCTAATAGCTACAGACCTATGCTGACCCCCAGTGCATCCAACAGCAATTGTTACATAATGCTTATCTTCTTTTGCAAAACCATCAATTGCCGTAAGAAGAGCTTTTTCGTAAGAGTCTAAGAATTCTATTGCCGCTGGATTTTTAAGAACATAATCGCTAACTGCTTTATCTTTTCCAGTTAAATCCCTAAGCTCTGGAACCCAAAATGGATTGGGCAAAAATCGCATATCTGCCACAAAATCGGCGTCCATAGGCATTCCGTACTTGAACCCAAAACTAAAAATGTGAACAGATACTGTAGAAGATCCTTTTCCAAGCAACCCCTCATAAAGTTTAGTGGAAAGCTGATGAATACTAAGATTTGAAGTATCGATAATAATATCCGCGCAATCTTTAAGATGACCTAAAAGCTCACGCTCTTCCAAAATACCATCTATAAGTCTTCCTCCGCGCTGCAAAGGATGTGGCCTGCGCACTGACTCATATCTTTTAATGAGCACAGAATCAGATGCATCTAAAAATAGTATTCGAGTTTTTACGCCTAAATCATCTATATGACCCAAAACAGCAAATAAATCATCAAAATATCCGCGTGATCTTACATCAATAACTGCTGCAAGCTTATGAACTTTAGATCCAGAAGATGTCATCATGTCTACAAGAGGGATGAGTAACTTTGGAGGAAGATTATCAATAACATACCAGCCCATGTCTTCCAAAGCATTTGCTGCATGAGATCTGCCAGCGCCGCTCATGCCAGTAATGAGCATTACTTCAAAATCGCTTGCCACCTGCGAGAATTCACTATTTTCAGTGCTCATAACGCCTCCTGCAATGCTTTTTCCATGCAACTTCTTATGTAATCGTAATCTGTAGCCTTGTCAGATTGGTATTTGTTTGTGCAAGAATCATCACTTGGATCATCACTTGAATGCCTATATTCAAAAGTCATGAGTTTTACTTGATCTAGTGCTTGATATAAAAGCATTTCTTCTCCACCAATACCCATGCCATATTTTCTCCAAACTTTAAGTATCTGGCTTGGTCGAGGATCATATACAACGTCTAGCAAAGCTCCTAAATGTTTTATTGACTTTTCCTTGCAATATTCACACAAAGCGAGCGCTAATCCGTCTGCTATATGAGCTGGAACAGTGCTTATAACAATATCTGCGTTTACAATTGCTTCAATTGCATCCAACGAAGAAATAGATTCTAGAATGTGAGATTTATCACATTTTTCTATATCTTGTGATATTTTTATAAATTCAGGATCAATAGTAGGGAATTCTATACCGCAAACAGGCTCGTAGTCACGTTTGTCTTTAAAATTCAAGTTAGATGGCTCTATTCTTCTGCTATTTGGAAAATCCGAGTCATATTTATCTACTAAATCGTTAAATCTACTAACGCCTTTAACAGTTTTACCATCGCTTTGCAATCTTGCAACAACACTAACTTTACTCAATTTTGAACCTTGAGCAATTTCTATTAAAGCTGCCATTGCAGAAGACGCAGTGTTTCCGCTGCCAATAATAACCGCACTTTTAGCGTTTAATATTTGAGACTTTAAAGAGTGTATTAACGCCATTACAATACCATTTACATCTGTGTTACAAAGCTCAATCGTCTCAGGATTTTCTAAGCATGGCTTTTTACTAAACACAGCAGTATTTGCAACACCAAGCGTTTTAGACCAATAATCGCAAGCTACACCTAGGCTCATAATTGTTTTTTTAAGTGGCATTGTAAGGCTTAAGCCTTTCCAAGAATCGTCAAGATTTGCAATAAAATCTTTTAAGTCTTCCTCGCTAACTTTTTCTTTACCATAATGCCAATTATTTAAGCCCAATGCCTTATATGCAGCATTGTGTAGAACTGGAGATAGAGAGTGCGATATGGGATTCCCCAAAACCGCGCAATTGTAGCATTTTTCAACCATTTTAACCTCTTTATTTATAAGTCTTTATTAATAAGTTTATGCGATTTTACAAATCCTTAGGATCCACACTAAATTTTAATTCACCATTTTTTCGCATTGCAAAATGCTTTGCACATTCTTTTTTCAAACGATTAACTAATTCATCTCTATACTCTAATGGCACTCTTACAACTGCTTTAACTCTGTCGTTTAACTCTTCAAAGCGTTGAGAATTTTGCTCGTGCAATGTTGAAGGAGGCTTCATTGGAACAATTCCAAGTAAAGGTGGAAGATATTCGGATTCATCAGAATCATCGTTAGATTCACTATTTTTAGTTTCGACTTTTAACATTGGAAGATTACTAGAACTATCTAAATCACCATTTTTGCTTACGACTTTTGTAATATCTTCGCTTACATCTACACTCATTGCGCCAATCGCATTAAGCGTATCTACTACAGCCTGCCTAAAACCCCATATTCTTGCGACACATACAGTTGGCGGAAGAAGTGCTTCACTTCTTTCTTGCAACTCTTGTTTAGAAAGAATTGATGAATCCCATTCTTCCAAAGATTTAGCGAGAATATCGTAAGTTTCACCCAAAATAAGAACGCTTCCACCTCTGTTTTTTGACGCACACATTGAAGCTGCTTTCATCCAAGCATTCAAAGTGTCTATTCGAGAATCTAAACCAGTGTTGTAAAGACTCGTCCACGCGTCTAAAATCGCAACAAGACCATATTCTCCGCAAGAATTTTTAGATGAGCTTAAAACTCGAGGTTCTGCTCCTAAAGTACAAATGACAATCATCGGCTTCTGGTCAATCCACTCTATAACGCCACTTTTCTGCTTCGCGGAAGATATAACAATTGGAACATCATTGAAAATCTTAAATATTTCCTTGGCGGTAAAATTGACGCCAACACGAATAGCCTCGATAAAGTTAGATCCACTAGAACAATTCGAGCACTTCCAGCCAATCGCAGCACTTCCACACCATGCGCATTTAGGAGCAGAACCATCTATAGGTAAGTCAAGAGGACCTGTACAGCGCTTACAACGAGCCATACTATGGCATTTTTTGCATGCAGCACGCTGAACAGTATCGTCTTGTGCTGTAACAAGTAAAACAGGCAGATTTGCGTCTAAAGTTTGTCTAATCGACGCTAGTGCAGTATACGGTATTCTAGATCCTGCACTCGGGTCATTTATCTTATTAAGGTTATCAGAATTAAGTAAACGAACCCATGGGCAAGCATTACTAACAATAGTATTAAATGGTTTAATTTCAACTAAAGGTCCACTTACTTTTGCAGCAAGATTTTTTCCTTTTAATTCGTTTTGGCTTATTACGCTTCTAGCAAAAGACATTGTTATGAAAACGCCATTATGATTTTGTGCGCGCAATCGCATAACGCCTCTAGCTTGAGCGTAAGGCATCATACCATCTGCGTACTGATATGCGCCATCTTCTACAATCACAAAAAGCGCTTGCGACTCAACTGGTGCATACATTGCAGATCTTGTTCCTAAAACACATGGAACAATTCCTTTTTCTATAGCTCTCCATGCTCTATACCTGTCTGCTGGAGAATCATATGCGCAAAGACGAGCAACATCTCCACTTAAAGTTCCACTTGGATTCTGCGATTTTTTATAAGGTTTAAGACCATAAACCATAAGGGCACGCATAGCATCGTTTACTTCGCGAATTGTAGGAAGAACAACAGCAACTTGACGACCAGCTCTTATTGCAGTTACAATAATCCACGCTAAATCCTGAGCCCATCTCATTGCTCCTGGTAAGGCATCTATAAGAAAAGCTTTGCAATTATTCTTATAATTATTCGAAGGCGAACTATTTTCATGATGCAAATAATACGGTTTCTGAACATCTTCTAAGGATTGTTTAAGAAGATTCGCATTATGGTAGGATGCAATCATACGAGCATCTGTTGTTTTTCTAAGATTCTCACTTCCATCGTATTGAGATATCGCGCAAGTATCATTAGACCTAAAATTTTTTTGTAATTCATTAATCCATTTTACTCTTTTAGATAAATGAATATCGTCCAGCAAATTTTCTTTATCTACACCAGCAATTCTTCTAGGTAAAGCAAGTCTAATAATATTAGCTCTTGTTCCACCATAAGCATCAGCTATTGAAGAAATATCTTCCATAAAAGATTTAGAAACTACTTCCCCTATTGGAATAATTTTTTCAATAAACTTTAATGAAGATACTGGTGTTTTGCTTGATTCACTCCTACTCCAAATAATTCCATTTACGCGTCTAGCACCAAATTTGACGCGGACCATACACCCTGGCTTAGCGTAATCATCCTGATCTTTGCTAACAATGTAATCGAAAGTTTTACCGAGATGAGATGCTTGAACATCCAGCACAATATGAGCAATAGGGCAATTATCAGCTTGACTCTGGGTTGAATCACTCTTCTTACGCCTACGTGGTTTGCGCGCTAAACCATCAAGTGAAGGCTGCTCAAGCATTAGCACATCCTTTTAAATCCTCAAATCAATTTTTTAAAGATTTTACCTCATTCTTAATCTGATCAACACGATTAAGTCTTTCCCAAGGAAAATCAACATCTGTTCTTCCAAAATGTCCATAAGCAGAAGTTTTCGAGTAGATTGGTCGAAGCAGATCAAGCTCGTCGATAATTGCTGCTGGGCGTAAATCAAAGACTTTTCGAACAATCTTAGAAATATCTGAACGAGTAATTCCATTAGCTTCTGTTCCAAAAGTTTCTACATTTACGCTAACAGGTTCTGCAATTCCAATCGCATATGCAACTTGTACCTCTATTTTATGGGCTAAACCTGCGGCAACAAGATTCTTAGCAACCCAACGCGCAGCATAGGCTGCAGAACGATCCACTTTACTAGGGTCTTTGCCAGAAAAAGCTCCACCACCATGATGAGCAGCCCCTCCATAAGTGTCTACAATAATTTTTCTGCCTGTTAAACCAGAATCTGCTGCAGGACCACCCAAAACAAAAGATCCAGTTGGATTTACAAGCATTCTGTAATCATTATGATTTACGTTTTTCCCTAACACTTTGTTAAGAACAGGCTCTACAACGTTTTGAACAAGTTGATTTCTAAGCCAATCATGACTCACATCTGGGTCATGCTGTGTTGAAATAAGAACAGTATCTAAACGAACAGGGTTCCCACATTCATCATATTCGATTGTAACCTGTGTTTTACCGTCTGGTCTAAGTTTAGATACAATTCCACATTTTCGCACGTAGGATAGGCGCTGGGCAAGCTGATGAGCCAGATATATTGGAAGGGGCATATAAGTGTCTGTCTCATCGCTAGCATATCCAAACATAACGCCTTGATCGCCTGCGCCTTGGCTTTTATAACGATCTTCTTTAGACGCAATACTTTCGGATTCTAAATCTAATCTAGAAACACCTTGATTTATCTCCGCGCTTTGCTCAGTTAAAGATACCATTACTCCACATGAATCAGCATCCAATCCAACAGTTGAACTGTTGTATCCTACTTCGCGTACAACTTTTCTAACAATGCCTGGTATGTCGGTGTATACTTCTCCCCTAACTTCCCCGAAGACTACAAATTGTCCTACGCATGCACAAACTTCAACAGCAACATGCGCATGAGAATCTTGACGAAGCATATCATCTAGAATCGCATCTGCAATCTGATCACAAAGCTTATCAGGATGACCTTCTGTAACAGATTCTGCAGAAATAAGTTTAGCTTCCGACATAACTCCCCTTTAATTAAAAAATTAAAACTTATGCACTAAAACCAATAACAGCCGCATATCCAATACCAACAAGCATAGGATAATACGGCTGCAATTAAAAATGTAAAGAAAACTTAATTTCCCTCATTCATATCATCTTCACCAAGATTCTCCACCAGCAAACCTTTATTAATTTCTCGGAATGCTATAGAAAGAGGCTTCTCTTGGTTTCTATAATCAACAAGAGGACCGACGTTCTGCAACAATCCTTCGTTGAGCTGAGTGAAATAAGAATTAATCTGCCGTGCTCGTTTTGCGGCAAACAAGGCAAGCGCATACTTGGAATCCGCATGCTGCATCAAATCATCAATAGGCGGATTTGCAAGTCCCGTAGGTGTTGGCTTAGTGCCCAATGCCATAATGTTCTCCATATTCTATGGTGCCACAATAGTTTCCAAGTAGACTATTGTAAGCTATTGCAAGGATATTTAGGAATTACTCATTTAGATTAATCTAAATTAATTTAAATTAATCTAAATCGTATTCTTTAGCTATTATCTTCCAAAGTTCATCTGCAGCGCGCTGAGCATCGTCATTAACAATCACAAAATCAAACTCGCTAGACGCAGCCATTTCTACTTTAGCGGTTTGCAAACGCTTAGCCTGCTGCTCAGGAGTTTCAGTACCTCTACCAATAAGTCTACGCTTAAGCTCCTCAAAGCTAGGAGGGGCAATAAATACGTATACGACTTCTAAACCTAATCTAGAAGCTTCCTGCTTAACTCTCCTAGCTCCCTGAAGATCAATTTCTAAAAGAGTTGGAACGTTTTGAGCAAGATGATCTAAAACAGGCTGAATTAAAGTGCCATAATGTGCCATTCCATGAACAAGAGCAGTCTCCAGAAACTCTCCGTTCCTCTTCCTGCGCTCAAACTCTTCTTCATCAATGAACCAATAATGAATTCCATTAAACTCATCATAACGAGGTTTTCTGGTAGTCGCAGAAACAGAAAGCCAAATATTAGGATGTTTTTCGCGCAATACTCCCTCAACAGTGCCCTTACCAGCTGCAGTAGGACCAGTAAGAACAATCAAACGCCTTTTAGTAGCGACTGGCATACTC
Source organism: Gardnerella sp. DNF00354 (assembly GCF_049262755.1). Classification (NCBI taxonomy): domain Bacteria; kingdom Bacillati; phylum Actinomycetota; class Actinomycetes; order Bifidobacteriales; family Bifidobacteriaceae; genus Gardnerella; species Gardnerella sp. DNF00354. The sequence continues at coordinate 1,146,365 of NZ_CP058402.1, read as the reverse complement.
TGTGTATCGTTTAAACTAACCATATTTGACTCTCTTAGATAATTTTTATGAATCCATTAAAGCTTGACGAATATCCCAAGCTATTCGTTCAGTTGCAGTAGATAATGCACCAATATCTGGACCATGGGAAGCAATAGACCTAGAAACTGTTACTAAAACATTTCCATGCGTACCAGCAAAAACCGTTTTCAAATCGTTAGCTTCCGCTCCCTGCCAACCGTAACCTGGAGAAAGAATAGGACCAGTAAAACTCGTTAAATCGATTCCACCGCCATTCATCCAATCTCCAATAGTGGCTCCAACAATTAAACCAACCGAACCCATGCCCTTTGTATTGTTGTTAAAAATTTGCGCAGTTTGAGCAATACCATGAGCAACAGTTGTGCCGCGGTAGGAACCAGTCTGACGAATAGCAGTTTGCAAGCTAGCGCCTTCGCGATTAGACGTTAGCGAAGCAATGAACACTCCCTTGCCATTATTAAGAGCCTCATTAATCAACCCACCCATTGACCTAGCTCCGTAATACGGAAGAAGTGTAATAGCATCAGTAAGAAGAGGCGCATCTGGCTTAAAGTATGCGTCAGCAAGCGCAGAGATTGTTGTAGACAATCCACCATGACCGCAATCAACAATAGTAATTACGTCCATTTGTCTTGCAGCATACAGCACTCGTTCGAGCGCCGCGAACCCCTTAGACCCGTAACGCTCGAACATGCTCGACTGGAATTTTACGGCAGCAGCTCTGCCGTTCATGGCCTGAAGCATACGCATGGAGAACAATTCTGCTCCTTGAGCATCCATCTTGTATCCCCAATTAAGCAGCATCTTGCGGTGCGGATCTATGCCAACGCATAATGGACCGTATTTTGCCATAGCGTTTTTTAGACGCAATCCAAAATCGGATCTTTGCGCCTGCAATTCCTGCTCTCGTATGCTTTCGGTCATGTATTAAGCCCGACTTTCTTCGTTTTCTGCCTTTTCGATTGCAAACAGTTGCTTGGCATGCTCCTGGATGCTCATCACCTGGTAATCGTTGTTCTTAACAGCTTCTATAGCCATAAGAACTGGTGCAAACTCCGTAATTGTAGTGAATTGCGGAAGGTCTGCTGCAACAGCAGCTGCACGAATAGCATAACCATCCGTACGTGACCCTCTGGAATTCGGCGTGTTCAACACCATATCAATCTTACCATTCTCAATCAGCTCAACCACGTTTTTGCCGATTCTTTCATGCGAAGGCTCAGCATTTCGCACATCCTTCGCCGTGTCGCCAAGGCTAGAAAGCTTATCAACAATAACGGAATCAATGCCGTAGCGTCTAAGAACAGATGCTGTACCTTCGGTGGCCCAAATAGTAAATCCAAGCTCTACTAGGCGCACTGCAAGTAGCGGCAATTGCCTTTTATCTGCATCACTTACAGACACAAACACATTGCCGCTTGTAGGCAAACCGCCCTTGTACGCTGCAAGCTGGCTCTTAGCAAAAGCATGTGGGAAGTCGCGGTCAAAGCCCATAACTTCTCCAGTAGAGCGCATCTCTGGTCCGAGCAAAATATCGACTGTGCGACCAACAGGCGTGCGGAAACGTTTGAAAGGTAAGACGGAAGCTTTAATAGCAACTTGCTGGCCTGGGTGAATATCTCCACCATCTCCCTTAGGAAGAAGAAGACCGCGCTTTCGCTGCTGTGCGATTGTTTCTCCAGACATAATTCGAGCAGCAGCTTTAGCAAGAGCAACTCCCGTAGCTTTAGACGCAAACGGAACAGTACGAGATGCTCGAGGATTCGCCTCAATTACGTACAAGGTGTTTGCCATAAAAGCGTATTGCACATTAATAAGACCACGAACTGAGCACCCGCGAGCAATCGAAAGCGTGCCCTCGCGAAGTCTACGAATTTGATCGTCGGAAAGCGTGCTTGGAGGAAGAGTACAAGCAGCGTCACCAGAGTGTACGCCAGCTTCCTCAACATGCTCCATAATTCCGCCAATATAAAGCTCGTTGCCGTCGTAAAGTGCGTCAACATCAATCTCAATAGCGTCCTGAAGGAACTTATCAATCAAAAGCGGCGAAGGCAAACGACCAGAAACAACAGTGTCTGCTTGAGCTTCCTGTAAAGCACGATCCACATATTTTGCAAGCTGAGCATCATCGTACACGATTTCCATTCCTCGACCGCCAAGCACATAACTTGGTCGCACAAGAACAGGGTAACCAATTGCGTGTGCAGCATCCTTAGCCTCTTCAAGACTTAATGCAGTGCCGTAGCGCGGAGCATTCATGCCTTCTTGACGAAGAACCTCACCGAAAAGCTCACGATTTTCTGCCAAATCAATAGCCTCAGGCGTAGTGCCCAAAATTGGAACTCCTGCAGCTTTAAGGCGCGCTGCAAGCGAAAGTGGCGTCTGACCACCGAGTTGCACAATAACACCTTTAACTGGACCAAGCTTCTTTTCTGCTTGATAAATTTCGAGCACGTCTTCAAAAGTAAGCGGCTCAAAGTAAAGGCGATCCGACATATCGTAGTCTGTAGAAACTGTTTCAGGATTGCAATTGACCATGATTGTGTCGTAATCCTTACCCAGCTCTTGCACAGCATGAACGCAAGTGTAGTCAAACTCAATACCCTGACCTATTCTGTTTGGACCAGAGCCAAGAATGATTACAGCTTCACGATCGCGTGGCTTAAGCTCGCTTTCGTCAGCGTAGCAAGAATAGTAGTAAGGTGTTACAGCGTCAAACTCGGCAGCGCAAGTGTCAACCGTTTTGTAAACAGGATGCAATCCATACGCCCAACGCAGCTCACGAACCATGTTTTCGCCTTCGTCGCCAAGATTACGCAAATGCGCAATTTGAACATCCGAAAGACCAGCAAGCTTAGCATTCTTTAACACTTTTGGCGTCAAATTTTCTGCTTCACGAACCTCTAAAGCTGTTTTATTGATTAACGAAAGCTGCTCAACAAACCATGGGTCTATCTTTGTTGCGTCAAAAATCTGCTCAGGCGTAGCCCCACCCCAGAGCGCGCGCTGAATTTGCAAGTAGCGGTGCTCGGTTGGAGTATGAATTTCTTCAAGAAGCTTAGCAACTTCTTCTTTACTTGGGCGCTCGCCGTCCCAATTAAAGCAAGCGTGACGTTTATCGATTGATCGCATTGCTTTTCCAAGAGATTCCTGGAAATTTCCAGCCAAAGCCATTGCTTCGCCGACTGACTTCATAGAAGTTGTAAGCGTAGTGTCTGCTCCAGGGAACTTTTCAAAAGCAAAGCGCGGAATCTTAGTTACCACATAGTCAATCGTTGGCTCAAAGCTTGCAGGAGTTGAACGCGTAATATCGTTTTGAATTTCGTCCAAAGTGTATCCGAGGGCAAGTTTTGTAGCGATTTTTGCAATCGGGAAACCAGTTGCTTTAGATGCTAGCGCAGAAGAACGCGAAACTCGCGGATTCATTTCGATTACGATAATGCGACCAGTTCGAGGATTGATTGCAAACTGAATATTGCATCCGCCAGTGTCAACGCCAACACCTCGAATAATCGCGATGCCAATATCGCGCATCTTTTGATACTCGCGATCTGTTAGCGTAAAGCATGGAGCAACTGTAATCGAGTCGCCTGTGTGAACGCCTACAGGATCAACATTTTCGATTGGGCACACAACAACAACATTGTCTTTGGAATCTCGCATAAGCTCAAGCTCAAATTCCTTCCAACCTTCAATGCCTTCTTCAATAAGCACTTCGTTTGTTGGAGAATAGTGAATGCCTGCTCCTGCAATGCGGTGTAATTCTTCCTGATTGTGAGCAATTCCAGAGCCTAAACCTCCCATTGTGAAGCTTGGACGCACAACAACTGGGTACCCTAGTGTTTCAACAATTTTGTCTACTTCTTCAATTGAGTGAGCAATAAAGGATTTTGCGCTTTCTGCCCCAGCTTTTTCAACAACTTTTTTGAAAAGCTCACGGTCTTCTCCGCGGTCGATTGCCTCAAGAGATGCACCAATAAGCTCTACATTATACTTTTCTAAGATTCCTGCACGACCCAAGTCCATTGCGGCATTAAGAGCAGTTTGACCACCTAATGTTGGAAGAAGCGCATCTGGCTTCTCTTTAGCAATAATGCGCTCCAAAATTGCCGTGTCTATTGGCTCAATATATGTTGCGTCTGCAAGCTCTGGGTCCGTCATAATAGTAGCAGGATTAGAGTTTACAAGAATTACGCGGATTCCTTCTTCGTGAAGGACTCGGCAAGCTTGCGTTCCAGAGTAGTCGAATTCTGCAGCCTGACCAATTACGATTGGACCAGAACCAATAACCATTACGGATTTAATATCAGCACGTTTTGGCATTATAAATTCCTTTTATCCCTTTATACCTACTATTTTTCGCTTTTATTCTTGTGATTTTGCATAAGTTCTACAAAGCGGTTAAACAAGTACGATGCATCATGAGGTCCTGCGGCTGCTTCTGGATGATATTGCACAGAAAAAGCTGGAATATCAAGGCATTGCAAGCCTTCTACAACATTGTCGTTAAGATCTACATGAGACACTATTACGCGACCAAAATGGCCATTTTCGTAAGGCGATTGGATAGTCTCACCAATAGGAGCGTCTACAGCAAATCCGTGATTATGAGCCGTAACTTCCACTTTTCCAGTAGTCACGTCTTTTACAGGCTGATTTATGCCACGATGACCAAACTTAAGCTTGTACGTTCCAAACCCAAGCGCGCGACCTAAAAGCTGGTTTCCAAAGCATATTCCAAAGAATGGGTATCCTGCGTCTAACACGTTACGCAATAATTCCACTTCTCGATTTGCTTGAGCAGGATCACCTGGTCCATTCGAGAAGAACACGCCATCTGCGTTAAGTGCTTGAAGTGACTCAAAGCTTATTGAGGAGCTTACAACGTGTACACGGCATCCGCGCTGTGCCAAACGATGTGGAGTCATGGCTTTTATACCAAAGTCTACAGCTACAACAGTGTAAAGAGGCTCCTTGCCTTCGTAATCTCCACAAGGCTCAATCGTATAAGCTTCTTGCGTGCTAACTTCGTCAGTTAGTCGCAAGCCTTGCATTTGAGGAGTTTGTTTAATCTCATTCACAAAAGACGCAACTGTGCGAATTGCTCCAGTAGATTTGTCTATCAGTGCTTCATTAGAAAAAATGCCGGCACGCATAACGCCAACTGAGCGTAAATGTCGTACCAGCATTCTCGTATCAATACCACTGATTCCTACTATTCCTTGTTTTTCTAAATCATCTTCCAAGGAACCAGTGGATCTCCAATTGCTAACAATAGGGCTTGGAGCTTTTACCACGTATCCTGCAACCCATATTTTTGAAGATTCTGGGTCTTCATTGTTAATTCCCGTATTTCCTATGTGTGGGAACGTTTGAACAACTATTTGTTGATCATAACTTGGATCAGTAAGCGTTTCTTGGTAACCAGTCATTCCTGTAGAGAACACGATTTCAGCGCGCGTAGAACCTTTTGCGCCAAATGGTTTACCAACGTAAACTTGTCCGTCTTCCAATACTAATACTGCATCATCAGTGCCGAATCCGGCGAAGGTGTCGTTATAGCCCACCTTAACCCCCTTATGGCTTTAGGTTATTCGTGGCAAGTCTACTCAGATTGGCGGACGGCGACGCGCCGATAATAGCTATCAACAATTTCTTAATGCAAATTATTATTACGAATTCATAATAAAAAAAAAATCCGCTTAACGCTACTGCACTAAACGGATTATACGCAATTTTAAATTCACTCAACAGAATCAGTATTAAATTCATTAGAAGATTGTTCAACATCTGAAGAATCAGCTGCTTCAGTTTCATTAACTTCTCCAGCAGTATCTTCCGCAGATGCCTCACCATTAAACTTTGCTAAGCAAGCTTCTTTGTCTGCCATAATCGCGCTTAACAAGCCATGAATAAACGCAATAGCATCATCATCACTATACATTTTTGCGAGAGAAATAGCCTCATCGATAGCTACCTTATCTGGCACTTCGTCGTTTAAGAGAATCTCCCATACGGCTATTCGCAAAATATTACGATCAATCACAGCCATTCTTCCGACTTTCCAGCCAGTAGAATAACGATTCAATGTCTTATCAATCCTATTTCTACGTTCACCAACTCCTCGAATAATATCAACAGCATAATCTGGAAGAGGAGTTTGCGCACCTGGCTCCTTCAAACGTTCTTCAAGCAAAGAAAGAATATTTTGATTCTTTTCATCTGCTTCATACAGCGTATTCAAAGCCCTTTTGCGAGCGGTGGAACGTGCCATAGTATCGTCTTTCTATCAAACTACATAGTCTTATAGATCATTAAAGTCTACAAGAATTAAACTTACATCAATATATATCAAATATTGCACAAAATAGCTATTGCAAAATAAAACGACTCAGCAACAAGAATCGCCGCCGAGTCGCTTTATACAAAAAATTTAATTAGTTTTCACGACCAAGGTAAGATCCGTCACGAGTGTCAACCTTCACCTTTTCGCCTTCGCCAACAAATAGTGGAACCTGAATCTCAGCACCAGTTTCAACAGTTGCAGGCTTTGTGCCAGCGTTAGAACGGTTACCTTGCAAACCAGGTTCAGTGTGAGTGATGGTCAAAATTACAGAAGCTGGAAGTTCAACGCTCAAAGGAGTGCCGTCATGGAAACTTACAATGCAATCAGTGCCTTCAAGCAAATACTTGCTTTGTTCACCAACTAAGTCCTTAGGAATATAAACCTGATCATAAGTGTTCATATCCATAAAGACGAAGTTATCGCCATCTTCATAAGAGTACTGCAACGTGCGATTATCAACGGTCTCGAACTCCATTTTCATGCCGGCGTTAAAAGTCTTGTCGACAATCTTGCCCGAGAGCACGTTCTTAATGGTGGTACGCACAAAAGCAGGACCTTTACCTGGCTTAACATGCTGGAACTTGATGACGGTCCAAAGCTGACCTTCAAGGTTCAAAACCGATCCATTTTTAATATCATTGGTAGTCTGTGCCACGAGTTATCCGTTTCTTTCGTTAATTAAAGCTGCAATTTACGCAGCTAAGAAATAAACCTTGCCTATTATGCCACAAAGCGTCAACTAATTAAAATAACAACTAAAATAACAACACGCATTTAACGCGATTATTCGTCACTCTTGATCGTTTTGTTCCGACGACTCTGAGTTTTGACTACGACCCATTGGGATATAGCCACCTTGATCATCCTGAGGATGTGGAGCATCAAAAGGATACCCATTGCCATCTCTACTTAAAAATCTATCGCTCACTTTTTTAATTCTATCTTCATACTGGCTTATAACAGCTTTTATTTTTTGATAAGACTGTCTTAACTCTTGATAATTATTGCTGCTTTTAGCAAGAGCATTACCAGCATCATTAATAGCATTTTCTAGACTTTTAGAAGCAATAGCTACAATAGGCAAATCCTTCGCTTTTTCTACAAGCTCTTTAGCTTTTTTAACAAGATTTAACAATTGATCACCAAAAGCAGTTCTGCTTGTTTTTAAAAGATTATCAGAAGATTTTTTAAGCGAATCCGCATCTTTATTCAAAGTATCCAACTGGTTGGAAAGCTTATTTTCAACTGATGGGGAATCGTAAGAACTGTCTCCAACTGGACAATCTGAAATATCATTTTTCAAATCATCATTGGCATAATTTAAGGAAGATTGAAAATCGTCAACAGCATCCTTAACTGAATCAAAATCAGCATCAAAATCGGAAGATTTTATTTCAGAAGCATCATGCACGTTTTGGCTTGAAATGATTTTTTTAAGATTGGCTTTAGCTGAAAGAACTTGTGTACGCAACTGCACGCACTTTTTAGATGGCTCGCCCGCGTTTATATTACTCTTAGAACTATTCGCAAACAAAGACAACCATATTCCGATAACAATTGCCACTGCAGTAAGTGAAATAGATATAATCACTGCAATAGCTTTCTTATCGCTTAATAATGATCTGTTTGAATCATTACTAGACCGATCAAAAATGACATCTTGCTCATACTCAGGCGGATTATTAAATGAAGCTATATCATTCAAATCCTGATATTCGTTATTGTCCTCTTTCATAATCCGCCATTCCTGTTTAACAAACCTATGTATGAATAAAATAGCAAGAACACAACTCATACATGACTTATATAATTGCTTGATTATATAGGTCTATAATTGTATAAGTCTATATTGCACAGACAATTTACGCACCATATTCTCGCAAATAATTTTCAGCTCGAGCAGCTAAATTCTCATCCATAACAGCGCTTCCGTCATTATTAGTAAGTTTTTGTGCTGCAGCAAAAATTTCACGCACGTTAGCAATTGGCAACACTGGGAATCCAAACTCCTGCTCTACTGCTTTTACTGCAGAAAGCTCACTATCTTTCGTGCGTTCCATTCTGTCTACTGCCAAAATCAAGCCTACAACTTGCACATTTGCTTCCGCTTTAAGCTTTGGCAAAGTTTCGCGAACTGCGGTTCCAGCGGTCATCACGTCGTCAACTAACAGAACTTTCATGCCGTCTTTTAACGGTTTTCCAACCATAATTCCGCCGTCGCCATGGTCCTTTCGCTCTTTGCGATCGAAAGTAAAACCAACAGGCATATTGTGATTATTCGTCAAAGCCATTGCCGTAGAAACTGCAAGCGGAATGCCCTTATAAGCAGGACCAAAAACAGTATCAATATCTTGCGGAAGTTTGCCATCTTCAATTGCTGCAACAACGCGCTGAGCGTAATATGCTCCTAAGCTCGCGATTTTCATTCCGTCGTCAAAAGCTCCAGCGTTAATAAAATAAGGTGATTGACGACCAGATTTTAGCGTAAAGTCACCAAATTTAAGTGCGCCTGAATCAAGCAAAAACTTTGTAAAACGTTCGTCTAATTCTGCCATAATTAGCTCTCTTTCTTAAAATAATTTTGAATACTTTCCAAATACTTTCTAAATACTTAATTTCAGCGCCAAGTCTTTCCTTCAGCAAGTAAAGACGCAAGCTTTGGACGCGAATCGAGCAAATCGTCAAGCTCGCGAGCAATGCGAATAGGAGCAGTAGGATCCACCAAAGCAGCAGCACCAACTTCTACAGCATTCGCGCCAGCATACAAGTATTCCAAAGCTTTTTCGCCAGAATCAATGCCACCAATGCCAATAATTGGAATATCTGGCATAGCTTGGCGAACTCTCCACACAAACCCAAGTCCAATTGGGAAAATAGCAGGACCGGAAACACCGCCAGTACGGTTTGCAATAATCGGCTCGCCTGTCCGAATATCAATTCGCAAACCAACAAGCGTATTAATCATGCTTAAAGCATCCGCTCCAGCATCAACTGCAGCTTTGCAAATCGAGACTATATCAGTAACGTTTGGAGTCATTTTTACAATCATTGGTTTATCTGTCATTGCGCGAAGTCGCTTAATTAAGCGGTGCAATGCCACTGGATCCGTGCCAACGCTCATTCCGCCGTGAGTCACGTTTGGGCAACTTACGTTAATTTCAAGCATGTCTGCAGAAGAATCTGCAAGCTTTTCAACAACTTGAGCATAATCGTCATCACTGTGGCCAGCAACATTTGTGATTACAAGCGCTCCAAGCTTTTTTAACTTTGGAAGCTCGTCTACTAAATAGTGGTCAACTCCAGGATTTTGCAAACCAACAGCATTCACCATTCCAGAAGGCGATTCTGCAGTGCGCGGAGCAGGATTTCCTTGCCAAGGAACAGGTGAAACACCTTTTGTGCAAATTGCACCAAGCTGACTCACGTCGTAAAAGTGAGCGCAAGCCGCAAGCTGAAACGTGCCAGACGCTGTTCCAACCATGTTTTTCCATTCAACACCAGCAACTTTAGTTGAGTGCTTCCAAACGTGGCTTGTGTCAAATCCAAGAGTTGATGCATTATTTTGCGCGCTATTTTGCGTATTTTCCAAAGCTTTATTCATTTCGTTACTCATATCTTTTTACTCCCAGCCTAATCTTTCGCTGTCAAACACTGGACCCTCGTTACAAACTTTAAGTCTGCCTTCTAAAGTATCTACAACGCAAGCAACACAAGTTCCATATCCGCATCCCATTCTTGCTTCTAGGCTTAATTGACATTTAACATTACGCTCATGCGCCCAATGAGCTACAGCCTTCATCATTGGCATAGGGCCGCAAGAAAGAACAACAATAGGCAAATCGCCATTAAAATCAAAATGATTTTCTTGCTCGAGTTCATTAAGCAAAGTAATAACAGTTCCTTGCGCGTTGCTAATGCTATAAACATTATCAACGTATTCTTTCATAAATGAGTCAGCAAAATGATTATCGCGATATCCAAGAACCGCAGTCACTTTGCAATTCTTGTTTTTTGCAATCGCCTGTGCAGCACAGATCAAAGGAGGAACACCCAATCCCCCGCTTACAAGAACATAGTGCGCTGGCTTAGAAATATCAAAGCCTAGTCCTAATGGTCCTAAAGCGTCAACGGTATCTCCTGCTTTAAGCTGCGCAAACTCGGCAGTGCCCTTACCAATCACAGCAAAAATAAGAGTAAAAGTATCTCCATCAACGCTTGCAACACCAAATGGTCGAGGAAGCATAGTTGTAGAATCTGGAGAATATAAATTAACAAATTGCGCAGGAGTGGCAGTTTTAGCAATAGCATCATCGCGCAAAACTAAGCGATACACACCTTCATCAAGCTTTTGATTATCAAGAACTTCTATAGCACGGCGACCTAAAAGACGAGTGTATTTTAAATCATCAGCGTGCAAACTTTTTGCACTAAAAGAATCTGCGCCCGAAGAATCATAAGCGTCTTCACGTAACGTAAATATGGCGTTTCTCAAAGATTTTCGAGTTTGAATAAACATGCCATCACTCATCTAGTTTTACCCTACCTTATGTAGTCATATCGTTGCGTAATTTAGTTATCTTTAGCTATTTTTAGTTTTAGTTATATTTAGTTATACATGCATAATTGTTTTTACACGCGCATATTCACAATTTTGACACAATGACTTTGAAACATTTCCGAATTGTGATTCGCTTTGCATTAACACTAACACACGATTTATTTATATACTGCTTGTCTTAAATCATCCCTCATGTTTAAAGCAGATTTGCGAGCAGAATCAGATACAATCTCAAGAATATTATTAAGAGAAAGAGAAGACTTGTTTTTAACATAATCTTGCGATTTTCGCCAAGAACCGATAATTCCGCGAGAAGAATTCACTATTGCACCTCGACCATTTTCATCAAACATTCCAGAAACATCTTGTGCCGTTCCACCTTGTGCGCCATAACCTGGAACAAGGAAGAAAGTGTGCGGCATAATCTCGCGCAAACGCTTACCTTCTTCTGGATGAGTTGCTCCCACTACTGCTCCTACTCGCGAATACCCTCTAGTCCCAATATTTGATTCACCCCATTTTTCTATCAAACCTGCCATATGCTCATAAACTGGTTTGCCATCTTCAACAACAAGTTCTTGAAGCTCTTTGCTAGAAGGATTAGATGTGCGTAGAAGAACAAAAATATTTTTATTACGCGCTACTGCCTCATCTATAAATGGCTTAACACCATCTGAACCCATATACGGGTTTACAGTAAGCGAATCCTCGTGCCACACATCTTTTGTACTAGCGCTTTTAAGAAGATTAACTAAAGATTCGTTAAAATCGTAAGAATCATCTTTAAAATACGAATCAAGATCAGCAAATCCTCGCAAATGTGCTGCATACTGAGCTGCCGTAGAACCAATATCGCCTCGTTTTGCGTCACCAATAACAAATAACCCACGTGATTTTGCATAATCACAAGTCATAGCATAAGTGTCTATTCCAGCTGAACCAAGCGCCTCATACATTGCAATTTGCGGCTTAACAGCTGGAACAATGTCATAAATCGCATCAATAATCGCACGATTAAACTCAAAGTACGATGCAGCAAGCAAGGTTGGCAAAGCTTCTTCGCTTTCTACTTCTTGCAAAACTTCATCAGATAATCCACTTAAAATTTGCGCAGGCAAAATCCCAGGCTTTGGATCTAATCCAACAACAGTAGGGTTTTGCTTCGCTGCTATTTCTTCTATCAGTTCGTCCATATTGTTCCTCTACTAGCCGCAAACTATTTTTTAGTTTTTAGTATTTGTCTTTACTTATAAAACACGACTTATAAAATACACAAATTACATACGAGAAAAGGCGATTTCTGAGCCAACAATAGTAGCCACTGGTCTCCCCTGTAACTGCCATCCTTCAAATGGAGTATTACGAGCCTTTGAATGGAATGAATTCGCATCAACGCTCCATTTTTCACGCATATTAATAAGCACTAAATCAATATTTTCTGGATGTTCAGTTTCACTTAATTTTAATGTTCGTCTCACGGCACAACGCGAAGACACGTTAAGCAAAGCTGCAACATCTGTAGGTCTTCTACTCATAAATTGCATAGGATTAATCGACATAAGTTCAATTAAGTGCTTATCATCCGTATATCCTGCGTCAACAAGAACTTTACGGCACACACCATAAGCACATTCCAAACCAATAATCCCATTTGGAGTATTAGCAAAATCGCCAGCTTTATCACCTGTTGCGTGAGGAGCATGATCTGTGGCAATCATATCTATAGTACCATCTGCAATAGCAGCAAGAGTTGCCTGTCGATCCGCTTTAGATCTTAGTGGTGGATTCATCTTTGCCATTGACCCATACTTAAGCACATCCTCATCGCAAAGAGCAACGTAATGTGGGGCTGTTTCGCAAGTAATCGGCAAACCTTCCTTCTTGGCTTTGCGAATAGCTTCAAAAGCGGCAGCCGTACTAACATGCTGGAAGTGCATATGAACACCTGTTTTGCGAACTGCTTCTATATCCCTATTAACAATCGCAAGCTCCGTAGACGCAGGAATTCCGCCAACGCCCAGAATTTTAGCAACTGGTCCTTCGTTGACCGAACCAGAATCATGGTGCTCACAATGCTCAAGAAGCGGCAATCCTGTTTCTTTCGCCATCTTAAGAACATCTAGCAAAATCGAATCTGTAACAGCAGAACCATCATCACTTATGGCAGTAATTGGATGCTTTTTCATAGGCGAAGTTTTTTGATTATCATCAACACCATGAACATATTTTTTCCAAAGTTCAATATTGCTTGGTTTTAACCCTTGCCTACTTATTGAAGCACAAACACTTAAATCGTAGTGGACTGGCAATTTTACGCCATAAATACACCCGTATCTTTGCAAAAAATCTATAACGTTTTCTACATCAAAAGGAGCATCATTCCAAGGCTCACCGTCAACAGCTGGAATTGTGTTTGGCATAATCAACACATTCGTATATCCTCCAGCAGCCGCAGCATTGCCACCAGTCATCATTGTTTCTTTATCAGTTTGACCAGGATCCCTAAAATGCACGTGTGGGTCTGCAAAACCAGGAGCAACAATCCAATCGCTTGCATCAATTTCCCCGTAAATTCGGGCATTTTGCTCAATTAAAGCGTCTTGTCTAACGCCATCTACAACCAAATCGATTCGCTCGCCAGTATCCCAAACGGCAATATTTCGCAAGGTTAACATGCGTGAGTCGTTCATATTGCTCCTAGTTTTGCTTATTTCTATTTTTTATTCAGTTTTATTTTTAATTTTGAATTATATTATTTACGTATATTCTACTTGGATTCACTGCAATTCTTCATCACAATACAAGCAATGATACTCATGTCTATCTGACTCAGCTTTATAGAATCTACGCTTAAGAGTCAACTCACTATTTGTTATGCAACGAGAGTTAGGACATATAAGATTTTCTGGAGCATTCTCGTCAGATATGTGAACGCGAGGATTAGCCAACGAAATTCCATGAGCATCGTAAGCTTCCAACTCATCTTTAGGAACATTGACAAAATCAGTCGGTTCATATCCTGGAAGATCATCTCCAAGAACAGAGCTTTCTAATGCCATTCGCATAAGCATGCCATTCTTAACCTGTTCAAAATATGCCGCACGAGAATCGTCATCAACATCAACAGCAATTTCGTTAATTCTAGGAAGTGGATGAAGCACTGGCATATAAGATTTTGCTTTTTGCAATTTTTCTTCTGTCAAAATGTAAGTGTCGCGAAGTCGCAAGTATTGCTCGCGATCTGTAAAACGCTCTTCTTGCACGCGAGTCATGTAAAGAACGTCTAGACTTCCAATAACTTCCATCAAATTGCGCGTTTCTTCGTAAGAGCACGAAGGTGTATCATTAATGCGGTCGATTACGTACTGAGGAGTTTTAAGCTCATCTGGGCTAATTAGCACAAAGTGAACGTTTCCAAAGCGGCATAAAGTTTCAATAAGCGAGTGAACAGTGCGGCCGTATGTTAAATCTCCACATAAACCAACTGTTAAATTATTCAGCCTGCCAAATCGTGCAAGAATTGTAGCTAAATCTGCAAGAGTTTGAGTAGGGTGCATATGACCACCATCTCCTGCGTTAACAACAGGAACACTTCCTGCATGCGACGCCACAAATGCAGCACCTTCTTTAGGATGACGCATAGCTACAACATCTACATAATTTGACACCACTTTTAAAGTGTCGCTAACCGTTTCGCCTTTGCTTGCACTAGAAAGCTGAGCGCCTGCAAAACCAATCACCTTTCCACCTAAGCGAAGCATTGCTGTTTCAAAGCTTAGTCGCGTTCTCGTGCTCGGCTCATAAAAAAGAGTGGCCAACACTCTGCCATCGCAAGTGTGGGCCACTTCTTTTCTGTGCTCGTCAATATATCGGGCTTTGTCTAAAAGCATTCGTATTTGCGCAGTGGAAATATCGTCTAAAGTAACAACGCTTTTGTTTGCTAACGATTGAGCAATTGCGCAACGAGAAAAAACTTGATTAGAAGAATCAGAAAATACATTCGTCATAATAGAACCGCTTACCTTTCGCTAGTTGGCAAACGACCGCGACCACACGCGACCTTGTAGATTGTACACGATTTGTCAGACTTAGCGACACAATAAAAATGTTTCTAAATATTAGCGACAGTAGAAAATACGAGACATGACTTCGCGGCATTGACGCATAACAGCCATTAAATCGTTTTCAAAAACGCGACCCTGGTTTGGATCGTACCCAAGATAAGTGGCGATTCCACCCAAAGAATAAGAGTCTGTTGGGATAACATCCGCGCGCTCCAAGGAACCAGACCACAAGAAGTTCGCATTTCGCACTGCAGAACACATATGCCAGCATTTTTCTAGCACATTTGCGTCTTCATCTTCAATCAAATTCAATTCTTTAAGCGCTTTCAACGCTTGCATTGTGCCAACTACGCGCAAAGACTCGTGTTTCCCAGCATATTGCAATTGCAAAAGCTGAACAGTCCACTCAACATCGCTTAAACCACCGCGACCAAGCTTCAAATGTCTGTCTCTACTAACGCCTCTTGGTAAGCGTTCTGCTTCCATACGCGCTTTAAGCTTACGAATTTCCGCCAATTGAGATTCGCTAAGAGGATCTGGTGAATATCGCAAGTCGTTTACTACTCCGCTTAACAAATCATCTGCCAAATCTTTCGACCCTGCAGCAAAACGTGCGCGCAAAAGTGCTTGATTTTCCCACGTACTAGCCCACTTTTGGTAATAATGCTCACACGATTCTAGAGAACGCACAAGCGGACCATCTTTACCTTCTGGTCGCAAATCTAAATCGACCATGATTTTTGGTTCTAAAGTAAGAGGACCTTGCAGAATATTGCGCAATATGTCTACAGTAGTCTGCGCGAAACGGTGAGCAAGATCAGATACGGAATCATATTCAATCTTGCAATCATCATCATTCGCCGTCGGCTTATAAACAACCATCATATCCGCATCCGAGCAGAAGTTAACTTCCCTTCCGCCATAACGTCCTAGTGCAATAATGGCAATCGAAGCTTTGCTCTCATCTAAGCCCATTTTTAAAGACGCATCTTTCATAGACCATTGCAGAGCAGCATCAAGTACAGCATCAAACACATCACTCATCGCTTGCATCGAAGTATCATCGTCGATAATCCCGCACATCCAAGCAAGAGCTACTCGCTCAATTTCTTGCCTTCTTAAAGCGCGCAAAAATTGTGCAAAATCCGCAATACTGCTTGAATATCTTGCCACCATTGCTCGCGTTTGCATATCTAGACTTTCTCTGCCTCTAGGTGTAAGAGCCGAATCGTCTCCAAGCCAAGTTATTGACTGTATAGACTTCATCATTGCATCGCCTAAATAACGCGAATCAGACAAAACATGACAAAGCCTGCGAGCCGCACTAGGAGAATCACGCAAAAACCCTAAATACGTGTTTTTTCCACCAAAACGCTCGGAAAGTCTCCTGAAAACAAGCAAACCCATGTCGGGATTTTGCCCTTCTCCAAGCCATTTCAACACTGCTGGGAGCAAAATTCTGTGGATTTTAGCAGCACGTGAAAGTCCATCAGTAAGCGCTTCAACATGCATTTGTGCAGCTTTTGCATCAGCAAAACCGATTGATGCAAAGCGAGCGCGAGCAGCTTCTGCAGACAACACAATAGGATCCGCATCCGTTTGCGCATTGATTGGCAGCATTGGACGGTAGTAAATATCTTTATGCAAGTGCCTAATTTCTCGGCGCGCTTTGTCGAATCGTGCAACAAGCTCTTCTGGCTTAAGTCTAACAGTTCTAGCAAGACGCCTGATTTGTTCGTTATTGTTAAGCTCTTCCGCACTAATGCTTCTAGCGCGATCTAATCCACCATTTCCTTGGGCACCTAAATCTGGGAATAAATGAGTGCGTTGCATACTCCACATTTGCTGGCGATGTTCAAGAACACGCTCAAAACGGTAGTGTTCTGCCAAAATTGCAGCTTGCGACCTAGAAACGTATCCTCCAGCAGATAGTGCGTTAAGCGCGCCTAGAGTATCTCTAACTCGCAAAGACTTATCTTCACTTCCGTGCACAAGCTGCAGCATTTGAACTGTAAACTCAACATCTCGCAATCCTCCGCGCCCAAGCTTCATGTCTAAATCTCGCTGAGACACAGGGATCAAAGACTCTACTCGCTGTCGCATATGTTGGCAATCTGCAACAAAGTGTTCTCTACCAGACGCTTTCCAAATAAGCGAATCTGCCATTTGTCTATAATCTTTACCAAGCTGCGCATCTCCTGCAGCTGGCCTCGACTTCAGTAATGCTTGAAACTCCCAGCTACTTGCCCACTTTTCGTAGTATTCGCGATGTGATTCCAATCTCCTAACAAGAGGTCCATCTTTGCCTTCTGGTCTTAGCGCTGTATCAATTTGCCATAATGGTGGCTCCGCACAACCCATAACAACCGATTGACACACTTTTTGCAAAACAAGTGCAATAGAAGACCCAACTCGCAAAG
This sequence comes from Gardnerella sp. DNF00354, assembly GCF_049262755.1. Lineage (NCBI taxonomy): Bacteria > Bacillati > Actinomycetota > Actinomycetes > Bifidobacteriales > Bifidobacteriaceae > Gardnerella > Gardnerella sp. DNF00354. Next base: position 1,128,956 of record NZ_CP058402.1, on the reverse strand, counting down.
CTTCATCTTGTTTAACGCCATTAGTTGGTTCTACTACATATATTAAGTCAATGTCTGAAACGTAGTTTATTTCTTGCGCTCCCAATTTTCCCATTGCTATTATTGCAAACCTGCAGCAACAAGATCCAGAAATTTGCCCGCGCGCAATCGCAAGCGCAGCTTCAAGAGCCGCATCCGCGGCATCCGAAAGTTTACGACTTATGTCTGGCTGTAATTCTACAGGGTCTGCGCTCGCCAAATCATATGCCATAATTGCGGCAATATGCTGACGATATCTCGCTCTAAGCACACAAACAGCTTGTGCAAAAGGCATAGAACTTATTGGAACAGTGCACGAATTGCAATTCTTTGCGTCATCTTTTTCTTCGTTTACTACTGTTGCACTATAAGATTGAATAGCTTGAAGTAAATCCGAAACACGTTCTTCTAAAGTCATGTGTAGTAAGTGATTTGGGTCATTTGCTGCAGCGTTTATTAAATCGGTGTGCGTTCTCATTAGCATCGCAAATGATTTAGATGCTCCAAGAACTTGCATTAAAGACGCAAGTGGGCTTGTTATTAATGAATTATTCGAGTTCTCCGCAATATTTTCAACAGTTTTTTTCTGAGATTGATATATATCTTTAAACGCTAAAATTGCGTAATCTGGATCTTCTACTCTATTTATGCTTTCTAAGATTTTGAGCACATTAATTGAGTTATTCTCACAATTTTTGCAAATATCTTCTATGGTTTTACGAGCAGATTCTGGACGAGCAAATCCAGCTTTAACTAGAGTTCTGTATGATAAGTCAGTTTCTTTAGCAAAACTTAAATTAAAATCCGCATGCTGTTTTAAATCAGTGCCTAAATTATGATCTAGATCGCTATTACTGCTTTTTTGACTGCTCATAACGCCACTGTACATTGTGGTGCAGTACAACATGATCCTTGCACTGCACCACAAATCTACAAATTTACACTATCTTAGTAAAAAGTGGCTTAACGTTTGACCAAATGCTTCTGGTAACGCCAGGACGATTCATTGTGTACAAGTGTATTCCATCTACGCCTTCCGCAACTAAATCGTTAATCTGTTGAGACGCAAATATGCTTCCAGCGTCTTGCAAGACTTCTGGGTTACTTCCCCATCGCTCAATCATTGCTAAAACTGGCTCACTTATTTTAGAAGAGCACATTTTTGTCATTCGCTTAACTTGATTAGCGTTTACAACAGGCATAACTCCAGCTTCAATTGGAACGTTAATGCCAGCTTTTCTAGCTAAATCCCTAAAGTGCAAAAAGTCATCATTATTGTAAAAAAGTTGCGAAATCAAGTGAGTTACTCCAGCATCAACTTTTCGCTTTAGATTATCGATGTCTTCTTGCAAAGTAGCAGCTTCTGGATGTTTTTCTGGGTAGCATGCACCCAAAATAGGCAAATCTGGGCGCTTTGAGTGAATATATGATACTAAATCGCTTGCGTGATTAAATACTCCAGCAGCATTCTGATTTTCAATAACGTCTCCGCGCAAAGCTAAAACGCCACTAACGCCTGCTTTATCAAACATATCTAGAGCTTCGTCAACATCGTCATAATCCAAGTATCTTGCTGTTAAGTGAGCAACAGTTTTAATGCCATACTCCGATCGAATAGTGTTGGCTATTCTAGCAGTAGCAGTTCGATCTGAAGATTTTCCAGTTCCATAAGTTACAGATATAAAATCTGGATCCAATCCCCTTAAGCCATCTAAAGTGTCGTAAATCGTACCTATTGGAGATGTTCTTTTAGGCGGAAACACCTCTAGCGAAAACTTTGGTTTGTACGTCATTTTAGACTACCGCCCAATTCGCTTCTAACTTTTTTAGCTGCCGAAACAAGATTTTGCAAGCTAACCCAAGTTTCTGCATTTCCGCGAGTTTTCAAGCCACAATCTGGATTAATCCACAGCTTGTCTGCTGGCATTTTGTTCAAAATCTCGTGAATCCTGTTAACAATCTCATCTTCGCTAGGAACGCGAGGAGAGTGAATGTCATAAACACCAGGGCCAGCTTCTGTTTCAAAGTTCGCGTTATGAATAGCGTCCAAAACAACTAGATCTCCGCGCGAAGCTTCAAACGATATCACGTCCGCATCCATTGCATCAATGTCTCGAATAATGTCGTTGAATTCCGAATAGCACATATGAGTGTGGATTTGCGTAGTAGCAGCTACAGCAGAGTGCACAAGACGGAAAGCTGCAATCGCCCAGTCCAAATACTTCTTATGCCAATCCGAACGTCTAAGCGGAAGCTTTTCTCGTAGCGCTGCCTCATCGATTTGAATTACGCGAATTCCAGCACGCTCCAAGTCCAAGACTTCATCTCGAATAGCAAGAGCAAGCTGCTGAGTTTGCTCTTCGTGCGTAATATCTTCGCGAGGCCAAGACCAGTTAAGAATCGTAACAGGCCCCGTTAGCATGCCTTTCATGACATGGTTTGTGCGGCTTTGAGCATACGCACTCCACTCTACTGTGATTGGCTGCGCTCTAGAAACGTCGCTCCAAACGATTGGAGGCTTTACGCATCGAGTTCCATAAGACTGCACCCAAGCGTTTTTTGTAAACTTAAATCCGTGCAAATGCTGGCCGAAATATTCAACCATGTCGTTTCGCTCAAATTCGCCATGCACAAGAACGTCTAAGCCAATGCGCTCTTGGTGTTCTATGCACTCGTCTATTTGCTTGGCAATAAACGCGTTGTATTCTTCTTTGCTAATTTCGCCTTTTCTATAAAGCGCTCGAATCGATCTTATTTCTTTTGTTTGAGGGAAGGATCCGATAGTTGTTGTAGGCAAATCAGGCAATCCTAATGCTTCTTTTTGTAATTTTTGACGCTCCGCGCGAGATGGCTTTCGCTCAAAATCTTCTGGCTTAAGACTTGCGATTCGCGCTTTAACATTTTCGTCTACTTTTACTCTAGACCCATCGAATAATGCCTGATTTTGCGCTAATTCCTCGCTATTTTTAAGCTCATCATCATTCAAAACGCAAAGCTTAGCGATTTCGCTTACTTCCTTCAACTTTTCTACAGCAAACGCAAAATGCTTTAATACTTCTTCGCCAAGCTCTTCTCCATCCGTACTAAATGGAACATGCAAAAGCGAGCATGCAGTGGAAACAGCTATGCGATTAGTAACATTTTTTTGCAAAGCATCTAGCAAGCCAAGGCTTTGCGCGTAATCATTTTTCCAAATGTTTCTGCCGTTTACAACTCCTGCAAAAATAGTTGTTTTCTCGTTTACTCCATATTTTTGCAAAGCTTCAAGGTTTTCTTCTTTGCCTTCTACAAAATCTAAGCCAATTGCATCAAATGCCAAATCGTTTAGTGTATTGTACGAGTCTAAAATATTGCCAAAATACGTGTTAAGCAAAATTTTAACGTTGTTTGCGTTTTCAGCATTCTCCGCACTTTCAAGTCTGCTTTGAAGAATCGGCTCATATAAATCGCTAAAGATCTTTAAATCGCCATCTTCTTTATCTAAGCACAAGTATGGTTCGTCGAATTGCAACCATTTTGCTCCAAGACTTGCAAATCGTTTTACAATACTGCAATACGCGTTTGCTAATGCTTCAATCGTCTCTTTGTTTGCTTCTAATTCTTGTGCTTGCGGGGTGCGCGCTAGTTTTAAGAAGGTGTATGGTCCAATCAACACTGGTTTTGTTTCAATTCCGAGTGCTTTTGCTTCCTTGAACTCGTCGAATGGTTTTGTGCCAGCTAAATGCAAATCTTGCGGATTTTCTACTTCTGGAACAATGTAGTGGTAGTTGGTTGTGAACCACTTTTTCATTGGAAGCGCTGTTACGTCTCCGCGTTCACCTTGATATCCGCGTGCGATTGCAAAAAGCGTATCTTCTGCATTTTCAAACTCTAGATTCTTGTACCGTTCTGGCACTGCACCAAGCAGGATTGCTGTGTCTAGCATTTGATCGTAATAGCTAAAATCATTACTTGGTATAAGTTCTATTCCAGATTCTGCTTGGATTTTCCAATGCTTTTTGCGCAAATCTTTTGCAACTTGTCTTACTTCTTCTAGAGTTGCGTCTTTTTTCCAATAGCGTTCAATAACTTTTTTAAGCTCGCGATTTGCGCCGATTCGTGGGAATCCCTGTACGGACGTAAGAACAGTATGCATATATCCTCCAAATAATTAACAACCTGATTCAGCCTAGCAAACATTTGGCTTAATGAGGTCATTAGCTATTTTGGGGTGTCGTTATAACCTAAACTTATATGCAGATTTATGCAGATGATTCGTGTGGATTTTATGCAAATTTTATAAGGATTTTATGCAAATTTATGCGTATTTTACTATTCAAAATCCTTTGGGGTTATAATTCCCAACGCTTTAGCTCCTCGCAAACCGCAGGATGCAAAAGGTACGTCGGATACTAAAACAATAATCGAAGCATTAGCTAATCCGAGTCGCATTGTTCCTAATATATCAGGATCTGAATCTGGAGAAGAGAGCCATTGCGCAGCCATCGACATTGTTGGCTCATGACCAATAATCATTGTTATTCTAGAATCGCTTCTAATCGCACAAAGCTCATCCATTACAGACTGCATTCCGCCATCATATAAGCTTTTTCTTGACGCTACTATTGGAGAATCTCCGAACTTTTTAAGCATTTTGTGCATCGTTTGTTCGGTGCGATTTGCGCTTGAACAAATAATGTAGTCTGGAACAAGCTTTAAAGATTGCAAGCCTTTTGCCATGATTTTTGCTTGTTTTAAACCTTTATCGCTAAGGTCCCTCCCCCAATCGTCTCCCATTGTTGGCGGCTGTGCTTTTGCGTGGCGCATTAGTAGCAGCACATATTTTGCGTGCTTTACTTTTTTAACGATTTTTTTGATTGACGCCGCCATTTTAATCTCCTCAGTCTTCAGTTAAGCCTTATCAGGCTTTGGATTTGAGTTAGGTAATTGTGCGATTTGCAAATCTAAATCTCTAAGGACTTTTCTAAGCTTTCTATCGGATATATCTCTAAGAGACAAGTCTTCTAACTGTTCTGCGCGCTCTTCGGGAGTTAAGTCATCAATATCGCTAACAGTATCTTTTGTAGCACGATCGCGCTTTTTTAACGCATTAAATCCTTGCGCCATTGCGCGCGAAATAACCAGAAAACCAGTATGACCTATCATTGCGTGATCTGGTCTAACTGCTAAATCTTGTGCTTTCCAAGTTCTTTCTAACGTTTCTTGAATCTCTGGCTCCGTCCAAACTCCCGAAGCTCGCAAACTTTGTGCCATTCTAGACATTTGCGTTGTGGTTGTTACGTACGCAACTAATACGCCGCCTGGAGCAATAACTCTATAAGCTTGTTCAAGCCTGTTCCAAGGGTCAAGCATATCTAGCATAATGCGATCAAAATAGCCTTCTGGAAGAGACTTTGCTACTGAGTCAAAATCTCCAGTTAAAAGATTCCACCATTCTGGTTTTTCGCCATAGTAAATTGTTGCGTTTAGTTGCGCGATTCTAGCAAAATCAGGCCTAAGCTCTATTGTTGTAAGCTCACCACTTTGACCAACAGCGTCTAAAAGACTTAAGCTCATTGCGCCAGAGCCTGCTCCCGACTCTAAAACGCGCATTCCAGAGCGAATATCTCCTAAAGAAATCACTTGTGCAATATCTTTTGGATACATGATTTGAGCGCCTCTTGGCATAGATAAAACGTAATCCGCCAATCGCGGACGCATAACTACATAATCCCATCCGCCTATTGCGCGTGCTGCCATCCATGGCTTGTTTGATTCTTTAGATGCGTCAAGTTGCTTATTACTACGCTCAAAATCACGTTTTGTGCTAACTGTTGTTACTACAACGCCTTGAGTTTTGCCAATAACATCGTCGTGCAAAATAATGCCGTGTTCGGTTTGTGTAACTCCGCCTTTAGTAAGCTGTGCTGTGATTCGCTTGCCTTTTCTATCGGTGAATTGGATTTTTTCACCAACTTGCAAAACTCCTCTACGTGCATAGCTTTCGTACACAAAACACCTCGCTTATCTTCAGAACAACTTTTACTATTATAAGCTAACGGTTGTAAGTGGCATTGCTGAATCGATTGCAAAATCTGGAGCAGACGGACGAACGCCTGCTTCCACCAAATTCACACCAAGCATTGCCACCATTGCTCCGTTATCAGTGCAAAGCTTAAGCTCTGGCAAACGAACTTCAATTCCATGCTCTTTGCCTTGCTCTAAAAGATGTTCTCTAAGTTGCGAGTTTGCAGAGAATCCGCCACCAATCAACAAAGTTTTTGAACCGTATTGCTCGCAGCCCATCATAGCTTTGCGAGAAAGAACATCCGCAACAGAGTTTGCTAAAGATGCGCAAACGTCGTCAACTGGTATTTCTAAGCCTTGTGCTTGGCGAGCTTCTACCCAGCGCGCAACAGCTGTTTTGACACCCGAAAAACTAAAGTCGTAAGGATGCTCTTTGCCAGAACGACCTTGCGTAAGTCCTTGCGGAACTTTTAACGTATTTGGATTTCCAAGACGCCCATGCCTATCAATATGCGGACCTCCTGGGTAAGGGAATCCAAGCAATCTAGCTACTTTATCAAAGCATTCGCCAGCTGCATCATCTAATGTTGTTCCAACAACATCTATACTGCGCGCAATGTTATTAACATGCAAAAGAGAAGTGTGACCTCCCGAAACTATAAGCGCTAGAACGTCTTTAGGCACATCGCCGAATTGCAATTGCGTTACTGCAATGTGTCCAATAACGTGGTTTATTCCATAAATCGGCTTTTTTGCTGCACTTGCTAGTGCTTTAGCGCCCGAAACACCAACAGCTAAGCATCCTGCTAATCCCGGACCTGCACTTACTGCTATAGCGTCAATATCGCTTAAATCCATATTTGCATCTGCTAATGCTTTTGAAACAACTGGCACGAATGCTTCTGCATGCGCGCGCGATGCGATTTCTGGTATAACACCGCCATATCGTGCGTGTTCTTGCATAGAGGACGCTACAACGTTAGAAACTAATGTTCTTCCTTTAACGATTGCGGCTGCTGTTTCATCGCAAGTTGATTCAATGCCTAAAACTATTGGCTCGCTTGTTTTATTCATTGTTTCGCTCATTATTATCCTCACTTTTAGCGCTGTTATAAGCTTCGCTAGATTCTTCTAAATTTTCTAAATCGTCTAAGTCGTCTATTTGTGCGCACATTGTATATGCGTCTATTCCTTCTGGCATATAGTATCTTTTTCTTAATCCCATTTTTGTAAAACCGAATTTTTCATACAGTTTTAATGCTGGATTATTGTTTACTTTAACCTCTAAAAGCATTCGTTTTGCGCCTATTGATTTTGCATTTTCAATCATAGTTTTTAGAAGATTGCTTGCAATTCCTCGCTTTTGACATTCTTTTGCAACGCCTATTGTCATTATTTGAGCGTCGTCGCCATCAAACCAAAATCCCGCATACCCAGCTACCGTATTTGTGTTTAGATCAACATCTGCATAATACGCGCGCATTGGTGCTTGTAACTCTTGCAAAATCATGTTCTTGTTCCAGCATCCTGGTCCAAACAAGTCTGCTTCGATTTTTGCAATTTGAGAAACTATTGCTTCATATTTTGCATAATCAATTTTCTCTATTGCACAGCTTTGACTATTTGATGCACAAGCTGGATATTTTGAGCGAGTTATGTCTACAATCATATGTGTACTTCGCTTGAATCCTATTTTTCCGCCACTTTTGTAGCAGCGCCAGATCCCAAAACGTGCTTCAACGGGTTTGGAACAGATACGTCTGGTCTTCTTAAATAAAGCGGTTCAATAACGTCTTTTTGACTTGCACACAACTTAAATATCTCTAATCCTTTTACGCCTAAATCAAGAGCGCTCACTTCGGTAATTAAGCATATATTCTCGATTTTCTTCCAATCTTCAGCGTATTTTTTAACACCATGGCCTGCAACGCAAACGCAATAATCGCAAATATTATTTGATTCAAAATATTGATTTACTCTATCAACAATATTTGCAGGATAATCAATATCCATTTTTATTACTTCGCAACCACTATCGTCGTATAAACTCATATAAACTTGGCGTCTTCTAGCGTCATTTAGCGAAAGAACATACGTGTGTTTAGCTACGCAAGATTCATTATTTTCGACTATTTCGCTATTAGAGATAACGCCATTTTTAAGAGATTCTTCAAAAGCTCCAGAACGAATCATTAAACTTTGTGGAAGCAAGCTGTTGCATCCTAGAATCTTTGCATTATTCGCAAAAGCAATCGCCTTAGCAGCAACTAGTCCAGCTCGTAAACCAGTAAAAGGAGCAGGGCCTACTCCAACTACAATCTCGTCTATTTGATTAAGCTCTAGTCCAGCATTTTTTACTGCAAAATCAATGTTTACTTGCAACTTTTCAACATGTGTACGCGAATCCGTTTCCACTATTGGCTTATAACCTACAACTCCAACTGTTGAACCGTATGACGTATCTATAATCAGCGTATTGCTCATTTTTGTTCCTTAAATTGACTAACCAATTTAGCTTACTCTTAATCAAGAATTTTTAAGCGATCGCACCAGTCTCCTCCGACTGGAACAAGCGTTACAACGCGCTTGCCTTCACTTGTAAACTCATTCGACTCACTTTTATCAATTGGTCTATCAATATGAATTTCAAGACGAACATCAGCAAGAACACCAGCCATCTGTTCTCCCCACTCCATAAGCACAACACTTCCCTCTCCTGGTTCTTCCAATGCTTCGTCTAAACCTAAAGATTCAAGCTCATCTAAAAGCCTAGAAACAGTGTCTTGCCCTGGAGCATAATCTTTTCCACCAAGCCTATAAGCATCTACATGAATAAGATTCGCAACTTTTCCATCAGAAAATGTGCCTTTTAGCTCTCTAGCAATAGTAAAAGTCGGGGAAACTATAGGATCTTTTATTCCCAAGCCCTGTCCAAAACCTTGCGCGAACGTTGTTTTTCCAGCGCCAAGTGGACCAGAAAGCAAAATAACATCTGTTTCATGCACTATTTTTGCAATAGTTTTTCCAAGATCTCGCATACACGAATCAGTTGGAATTACGAGCTTTTTGATATTATGATTTTCCAAAATCACACACTTTCATATTAGACTTTTAACGCTCTATGTGTTAACACTTTATGCTTTTAAAATTTTCACATTAACGCCCACGACAAGCAATCATGCTAATGCATTTTTCTAAAGCGTAATCAGCATCACTTGTTCCGCCTTTGCATTGCTCATCTGCCCACGCTAAACATTTAAAACACTTACGAATCCCATCATCATTCCATCCACCTAAATCTCTCATAGTCATTTTTAACGCCCAAGGGTTAACTTTTGCTTGAGCATTAGAAATTTCCCCGTTTTTAACAGCTATAGCCTTTGTAATTATTCGCATTTTTGCAGCCAAAGCCCCAATCAATGCTATAGCATCAACGCCTTGTAAAATCGCTCTTCTTGATGCAAGAATAGCTTGAGCATAGTTACCTTCTGCAGCTTTATCTGCTACAAAAAATCCAGTTACTTGCGGATCTGATATTAAATATTGGTCAACTATTTTTAGTGTGATTGGGTTATCTTCAAAATCAAAGCACAATTGAGAACAAAGAGCAGCTAATTGATCGGTTTTCCCACCTAAGACTTCTGTTATGCGTCCAGCTGCTGCAGGCTCTATACTACGATTTTTCCTTTCAAAAAGACTTAGCACAAAATTCAATCTTGCATCATCTTTTTTAAGATCTGGAACAGTTATTTTACTTGCTCCAGCTTTTTCAAGTTTTGTAACAATTGACTTTCCTTTAACACCTCCTTCGTGGCGCGCAATAACCCAACAATCATTGTTATTAGATTTAGATTCTCTAGTACAAAACCCTATTATTGCTTCGACTAAATCTTCATTAGCTTGTTCAAGATTATTAATAACAACAATTGTTCCACTAGAAAAAAGTGATGGACCTGTAGCAGTTATAAAAGCATATTTATCGGCATTTAATGCGTCTAAATTTATAACATCTGCATCTGGGTAGGAGCCTAATATGCGAGTTTTTAAGTCGCGCGCGTTTAAATCATTTAAATACGCATCACCGCCAACCACAACTGTAAATGGCGCAAATTTTTTTAACGCTTGCATACGTACTCCTTAAGAATATTTATATTCTCACGATTTAACTAACGCGACTATCCTTGTTTTTATTTAATCCGCTTAATTTTGCACGCCTATTAATTGTACAAACTATATAAAACTTAAAACACTTAATCATTCAAAAAGTTTTGTTGAATCATTTATAAGCTGCTTAAAACGATTTGACTTAACTTGTAAAAATATCCTTAAACTATTATATGATTCACTTTTTCTAAAATATTTATTTATGATAAGTGCTAATAAAAAGATAGCGAATTCAGCGCACGCGATTAGCCACGCACCTAAAGATCCATTAATCCAAGGTATTGTTCCAATTTGTAAATCTCCCAAATACCATGCGCAATTTGCCATAATGTTTGTTCCAAAAGATGAAATTGTGGCAAAAATCAGAGAAATAGAATAACTCCAATTAGCGCATATAAGCGAAAGCAGACCAAATATTGTTGCAAAATCAACAAAAGGAGCAACAATTAAATTTGCTATAACAGATATAAAAGATACTTGTGGCTGCATTAATATTTGTACAGGAAGCGTAAAACACTGTGCACACAACGTTATGCTTAATGCGCTTGCAAGACTAAACGGCACATATCTTAAAAAGATTCTTCTTAAAGGCATTCCACAAACAATTATTCCAAAAGTTGCGCAAACAGAAAGAGCAAACGAATAATCCCATGCATATTTTGGACAAATAAAAAGAACACTTATAACAGTTATACTTAAGGCACTAGCAGACTGGTATTGTCTAGAAAACATTAATGCTCCAGCAGAAATTAAACCCATTATAAGCGCTCTAAGAACAGATGCCGACGGATACACAATACACGATAAAAAAATATGACCACAAGCTTCAAATATTGCGCTCACTACTCTTGACAAAAGCAAAAAAGCACATGTCTTACGAATAACGCAAGATAAAAGCAAAAAATGTCCTCCAGAAACCGCCATAAGGTGCATTATTCCAGCTATTTTGAATCTTTGTTTCATAGTGTTCGCATAAGTGCTATCGATACTATCTTTTCGTAAATCTTCTACATCACTTAAATGCTCTTGCCCCAAAAGTCCTACAGTAAGACCAGGAACAAGCATTTGACCCTGTTCATCTAAAGAACTAGTCACATTGTAAAATTCTTTCCACAATGTATTTAGTAATGTCTTAAAAAGATTAGCTTTTTCAATAACTTCTACTTTATATAATTTCGTTTTATCTGTTTTGTTTGCTTTAGGAACTTGAATTTCTATCGCATGAGAGTCAAATTTTGAAATCGAAATTTTTCCAAAACTACTTATCTTGTATCCGTAGTTCATTATTTTGCAATCTGGATTAAAAGCGTAAAGTTTAGCAGACACAAAGCTTTTACTCCTACTAATAACTTTTTCTTTATCCATAATTTCAATCTGTTTTACATTCACGTTTAATACGCAATCCCCCTTAAAGGATTGCGATACTCTTGGAGGAGACGTTATATCCATAAGCAATCTGATGGATTGAACATCGTTTTTTCTATTAAATTTATATTCTGTATCACTTTGCTTTAGATCTTTAATAGCATTAAAAACAGGGTCCATATGTTCTATGTTTAGAATAATTGAACACATTATAAAAGCTGCTAGAAACGCACAAAGACTTGTTAAAAAAGCATGCTTGTATCCTATTATTTTTAATTTTTTAATTAACTCATAAAACTTTAATTTTATGCGACTTTTGTAATCAGTTGTATTCTTTAAGCGGCACGTAAAAATGCAATTTCCCATTGAAAAAATAGTATAAAAGCACAAAAGAGCAAATGATAATATTGCGATTATCATACAGAAAAAATCTTGTTGTGAATCAACTATAAATCGAGCGAATAAGCAACCAAACCATACGCTAAACGCAATAGGAACAAGCCTAAAATCCTTGTTTCCATTTTCAAGATCCCAATATAATTCTTTCATTTTCCAACCTTAAAAATCACATAATTTTACCCAACGCAGGTCGCTGATTTAAGTTTTAAAAAAGTCTTTTGCCCAATTCCTTTAACTTGCATAAGATCTTCAACCCGCTTAAAAACACGCAACTTTTTACGCATATCTAATATTCTTTGAGCCATTTTTGGCCCTATACTTTTTAGAGTTTGTAATTCTTCCAACCCTGCTGTGTTTATATTTATGCAACCGCTTTTATCTTTGTTGACACTATTATTTTTGCTTATATCATTTTCATTAATTTTGTGCGTGCTATCACTAAAATCTTCATTTTTATTTTTAACAGTTAAATCTTTAGTCTCATTTGTATGTAAGTCTTTTTTAGAATCCTCTTTAGAATCATTGCTATATTCATCATCATCTTTATTATTTGATTCAAATTTTTTACTTAAAGATTTAACTTTAGATTCTCTCTGTGCTTGATAAGAATAAATCTTGTTATAAGTTCTAGATTGACATATGAGCATGGTTAAACTTGATGCTAAGAATACTACGAGAATTAGCATAATAGACAAAGCATGTACTGGTTTTATTCGTAATCTAACGAGATTTCTTGTTTCAAAATTATTTCGTTTATTAAGATTATCAATATTTGAAGCAGAATCTTTTGAGCTTATGCAAAAATCAGCAAGCTGATAATCTATAGAATTGTTTTTCTCTTGTGCCAATATGCGATTTTTAGAATCATCATTCAAAGTATTTTGCAAATAATTTGAATTTTCATAATTATTATTTAAAGCATCAATAGCTGCAAATCTTTCTAGAACGTTACTATTGTTTTTGTTCATTTTAACCACCTCCTTCGTTTCAGCCTATTTATCTTTGATTGTTAAATAAAAAAAAAGATGCTTACCTCCACTATTAAATGAAGATAAGCATCTTTCAAGTAAAATTAACCAATGTGGTTAAAGGCTATTTTACCTAGAAAACATTGAGTTTCAGCTTTCATCTGGCACAATAGACACAATCTTTGGTGCTTTCACGATCACCTTGCGCGGCTTCTTTCCACCCAATCGATCAGCTACGGCCTCTAAAGCAAGCTTTTCAAGCTCACTAGCATCAATATTCGGGTCAACTTCAAGCTTTGCGCGAACCTTGCCCTTGATTTGCACAACAGCTGTAACAGTATCCGCACCAACGTAGCGAGAATCTTCAACTGGCCAATTTGCGTGAGCAATCGACTTAGCATGTCCAAGCTTGCTCCACATTTCTTCACAAATATGCGGTGCAATTGGAGAAAGCATAAGAACAAGCGGCTCAACTGCTGCGCGAGGCACGTGAGGCAGAGACGTTAAGTGATTATTCAACACAATCAGCTTAGCAATCGCAGTGTTTGGACGCATTGCTTCCATTTCTACAGTTACTTCTGCAATCGTGTTGTTAAGAAGCTTTAGCGTCTTTTCGTCCAAAGCATCTTCTGTTACTACGCAAGCGCCAGTTTCTTCGTTTACAACGTTACGCCACAAGCGTTGCAAGAATCGCATGCCTCCAACAACGTTACGTGTATTCCATGGGCGAGATTCAGAAAGTGGCCCCATGCTCATTTCATACAAGCGGAACGTGTCTGCACCGTAGTTTTCGTACATGTAGTCTGGAGTCACAATATTCTTTAGGCTCTTGCCCATCTTTCCAAACTCGCGATTCACGGTTTCGCCATGCCAAGTAAATGTTGGCTCACCAGCGCCGTTATTAGCGCCTTCCTCAACCTCATCAGCTGGCACGTACTGCCCGCGCTCATCCGTGTAAGCGTAAGCCTGGATCATACCCTGGTTAAACAAGCGATGGAAAGGCTCAGCAGAATCAACGTAACCCAAGTCGTAAAGCGCCTTATGCCAGAAGCGCGAGTAAAGCAAGTGCAAAACTGCATGCTCTACGCCTCCAACATAAAGGTCAACGCCTCCAGAAACATGTTCCTTGCCTGGTCGATTCGTACCCATCCAATAGTCGTATTCGTCGCTGTCAACCATATGCTCAGCGTCGTTTGGATCCAAGTAACGCATGTAATACCAGCATGAACCAGCCCAGTTTGGCATAGTGTTGGTGTCGCGATAGTAGGTTTTTACGCCGTCGCCAAGGTCGAGCTGAACTTTTACCCAATCCTCGTTTCGGCTCAAAGGTGCTTCAGGCTCAGAATTTGCATCGTCTGGAGCGTAAGTCTTTGGCTGATAATCTGGAACGTCTGGCAATGCAATTGGAAGCTCAGAATCTGGAACCAAGTGAGCAACACCATTCTCGTCGTAAACAATTGGGAAAGGCTCTCCCCAGTAGCGCTGCCTAGAGAACAGCCAATCGCGAAGTCTGTAAGAAACTCTACCAACGCCTACGCCTGCTGCTTCAAGCCAAGTTGTCACTTTTTTAATAGCTTCATCTACGCGCAAACCGTTAATAGATAAAGCGTCACCGAGCTTATAAGTATGCTCCACAGAAGAGTTAATAACAATTCCATCGTGAGAAACAAACGGAGCTTTGCCATCATAATCTTCTAACTTTTCGTCAGAATCAGGCAAAGGCTTAACAGTGTAAATTACAGGCAAGCCGAAAGCTTTAGCAAAATCATAATCGCGCTGATCGCCGCCAGGAACTGCCATAATTGCGCCCGTTCCGTAGCCCATAAGCACATAATCTGCAACAAACAGTGGAAGTTTTGCTCCAGTTACAGGATTAATTGCGTAAAGACCAGTAAACAAGCCAGTTTTTGCACCAGCATCTTCCGTACGATCTTTAGCGGTTTTAGCACGAGCTTGAGCCTGATACTCTGCCAATCCTTCCTTAAGACTTGCGTAGCCACCCTTCCAGCTTTCTGGAACGCTAGCTTCCCACGCTTCTGGAACGTGCTCAAGAATCGGGTGATCTACAGAAACAACAGCAAAAGTTGTACCAAAAAGCGTATCTGGACGAGTAGTGTATACTTCCAAAACGCGCGTTTCACCATCTGCACATTCAACTTCAAAATGCACGGAAGCACCGTGAGATTCGCCAATCCAGTTTCGCTGCATAAGCTTAACTTTTTCTGGCCAATCAATAGTATCCAAATCTTCAACCAAGCGATGAGCATAAGCTGTAATTCGCATGGACCACTGACGAAGATTGCGCTGGAATACTGGGAAGTTTCCGCGCTCAGATTTACCTTCTGCAGTAACTTCCTCGTTTGCGAGCACAGTTCCCAATCCTGGACACCAATTTACAGGAGACTTAGAAATGTAAGCAATGCGGAAGTCATTCAACACATCCGCTTGCTCTACTTTATTGAGTTCTTCCCACTTTTTGTCAGCAAAACCATGAATTTCGCGCTTTGCGCTCTTAAACTCATCAACTAACTCAGCAATTGGTCGAGCAGAACCTTTACCGCCATCTTTGCGTACAAAATCAGGGTCATACCAAGCGTCATAAAGCTTCGAGAAAATCCATTGAGTCCAACGAACGTAGTTTGTATCAATAGTTGCAAAAGATCTACGATCGTCAAAGCTCAATCCCATGCGATGCAACTGCCTGCGCATATTCGCAATATTTGCCTCAGTAGTAATGCGAGGATGCTGACCTGTTTGAACAGCGTACTGTTCTGCAGGAAGTCCAAAAGCGTCGTAGCCCATCGCGTGAAGAACATTCTCACCCTTCATACGGTGATATCGGCTCACAACATCCGTTGCCAAATATCCAAGAGGATGTCCAACATGCAAGCCCTTTCCAGAAGGATAAGGGAACATGTCCATTGCAAAGAAAGAAGGACGGCCACAAGCCAATCTGCCTTCGCCATCCTTCAAATCGCCCTTAACATTAGCAGCCCAGAACGTGCCCTGCTCGTCCCAAGTCTTTTGCCAGCGCTGCTCAATATATTGTGCGAGCTGCGCATTGTAACGAAAAGCTGGCTCAGCAATAGTAGCTTTATTGTCAGCTGTTGAATACTGTTGATCGTTGTCTTCCATAAACAAGCACTATAGCGACTCATATCGTCAATTTGCAACACTTTTTACAACTTTTAATCATATTTTATTGTGTTTTTTGAAAGTTTTAATGCACAATTCACAAAATACTCTTATTTAGCGTTTTTCATAAAAATCATTACTACAATTGTTTTAAACGTTCAACATAAGATTTTATTAAAAATAATGTGATTTAACGAGGTTAGTTATGAAGGTATCAAAGAACACACTTTTATTAATCGCATGTATTGTATGGTGTTTTGCTGGATTCAACATTCTTAGGATTGGTATTATTGCATACTCAAACTTTCTATCTCCTATTAATTTCGCTTTATCTTTAGCTGTTTTTGTAATATTCCAAGTGTTTATTTTTGGAAAACTCGTTAAAAAGCACGTGACTAGAATCAACGAATACAAAGAAAACAAGCAATTTTTCCTTAAATTCTTTGACGTTAAATCTTTTATAATCATGGCTTTTATGATGACTTTTGGAATTGTTCTTCGTGCAACAAATATAGCTCCAGAACAATTTATAGCCGTATTTTATACGGGATTAGGTTCTGCTCTTACTCTAGCAGGATTGCTTTTTGGGTATCAATTTGCTAAAACATTTTGCCCAGTTAAAAGCCAAAAATAAAGAATCAGACACAAAAATAGTTATTGTGCAAAGTCTTAAGTAAAATAATGTGATTGGTATAAATATAAGTGCAGGGGTTGCTATGAGTAATAACGTGTATAAAAAGAGTAGATCATACGCACCAGAACGATTCTTCGAATGCGAAGGTCGTGGCCTTAACTGGCTTCGAGAAGCTTACGACTATGGCGGGCCTAAAGTAGCTAAAGTTTTTGATTGGGGAAAAGACTACCTAAATATTGAGCGCATTGAAACTACGAGCCCCACTCCTTTAGCAGCGTTTGAATTTGGTGCATCTTTGGCTCATATGCACGATTTTGGTGCAAAATATTTTGGGGAGCCACCTGCAAATTATGATGGCACATGCTACTTTGGACCATTAAGTGACCCCGTAAAAATGGATTGTGGTACTTGGAGTAATGTTATTGACTATTTGGCAGAAGGCAGACTTTTGCCGATGGTAAACCTTGGTATTTCTAGAGGAAGCCTTACAAAAAGCGATTTAGATCTTACAAATAAAGTTATTGATGCTCTGCCAGATTTGCTTGGAAAAGCCGCTGAAGATAAACCAGCGCGAGTCCATGGAGACTTGTGGAGTGGAAATGTGCTTTGGACTAAAAGCGAAGATGGCGAACACACAGAAGCTGTTTTAATTGATCCAGCAGCTCACGGAGGTCATCGTGAGGAAGACTTAGCAATGCTGCAACTGTTTGGGATCAGCTATTTTAAGCAGATTTTAGATGGCTATCAATCTGTTCATCCACTAAAATCTGGTTTTGAAAATCGCATGACAATTTGGCAACTCTACCCTATTGCTGGACATTGCGTCTTCTTTGGTGGAGGCTACGTTAGCGAATACCGCGATATGTGCTTTGACTTACTCAACCGTTAAATCACATATAGATAATACATAAAGAATATAAAGAATTAATAATACAAGTAAATTCTATAACTAAAATATTTACGAAAGGTTATAAATATGGTTCGCGTGTGGAAACACTTTTTAAGCAAAGCTATTGCTGCTATAACAGTATTTAGCATGATGCTTTTTGCTGTTTGTGCATGCGGAACCACTACCCAAAACACAGCATCTAATTCTATTAAGACTCGCGTAAATCATGGTAGCGTTATTATTTTTACGCCATCAGACGGTCTTAATCTAAGTAGGAAAACTCCTTTAAGTACGTGGGACAATCTTGTACCAGAGATTATTAAATCGCTAAAAAAACAAGGATTTTCAGAAAATTCTATTACTACTAAATCGTCCAGCAGCTTATACGATCAAAGTCAAGATATTCAAGATTACGTTGTAAGCATGATTACATCTCTAAAAACAAAAAATTCTTCTAAAAATAAAAACAATAAAACAAGTATCAGAGATATTCATAGCAGCGTAAAAAAGCAACTTTCTAATACGACTATTGTTGTTGCTCCTTGGAGTAATAAAAACGGTAATAATAATTATGGTGATTACGTAACTCAACCCACAACACCTAAAGAGCAACTAAAAGAAGAAGATCTAAAATCACAAGAGGAAGCAGAAAATAGACTTACATCGTCATTAGATTTGGCTAAAAAAGCTGGCATGCATGTCGTTATGTTATCTAGGCTTACTAGAGATTTTAAACCAGATGCATTATTCAAACTTTCTTCTGCTCAGAGCATTGGAGAAATTCAAGCGTATACTCTTGTGCAAAAATTAGCATTAAATCAAGCTTCTAAAGATAATCCAAAAAGCGTAGAAGTACTTTTGCCTTGCCACAACCAAAAACAAGATGTTCATGTGCATGTTGGAGTAAATACTCATGGTAATTCAGATTCTGATAATTCAAGTTCCAAACTTCAAGAATTTGATGATGAATTTGCGCGACTTGCTTTTGCTGGAATCTGGAAAATTCTAAAACCTTATTTCGCATCTGGATTAATGATTTCACCTTCTGGAAAACTCAATAAGAATTCAACGGAAAACGACTGGGAAAATGCTGCTTTCGACGCAGATAATTCTGACTCTGTTAAGGCAGAACTTAATTCGAGATTAGTAATAAAGAATGATAACGGAACAACTTCCACAAAACACGTAGATGGCATTATTGCTTTAGATGATCAAATTGTTATGCAAGTAGAAAAGGCTCTTGAAGACCTTGGATATAAGGGAAGCTCTGCAGATATTAACCCTTCCTTTACTCTTCCAGATATAATCGGAAGCTTTATAGGAAAACGAAATTTGACTAAGAAAAAGGTTCCAACGCCTGCTTCTACTGCGAAAAATAATGAATCACAAAAATCTGGCACAAAAAATAATGATTTGAATTCATCTGAATCAAATAAAGAGAATAAAAATACTGAAGATTCTGAGCTTAAAGATTCAGCGAATGAATTGTTAAACGACTCAAAATGGCCTGTTATTACTGGCTACGGCGCTTACAAAGATGCCTTACCAAATCTTGTAAATGGAAAGCAATGGATGACTTCTATCGAAAACATTCAGAAAATCTCTACTGATGTTGCTCAAGAATGTAGTTCACTAAATGTTAATGGAAAATTATCTCAACTCGAAGATATTTCTATTTTTGTAAATAACAGTGGATCAGAAAAAGATATACCTGTAATAACAGAACCAATTCTCGCTGTAAGCGCAACTAATCTTAAAGCTCTTTTGATTGACCCTGGATACGTAACTCTTGCAGATGCAGGACTGTAAAGTACGTTATTTTCTTGGTCTTGGAGCATAAATCTTATTTTCAATAAGATCGTTATAACGTTCTATAACCGCATTGCGCTTTGCTTTAAGGCTTGGTGTAACTAAACCATTTTCTTGAGTAAAAGCATCTGGAACAATCTCAAATTTTCTAATTGACTCTGCTCTAGAAACATTAGAATTTGCTTTAACTATGCTTTGTTCTACGGAACTTATGACGATTGAATTTTTTCTTGCCTCTTCCAGCGAGCGCACTGGGCTTGCTCCTCGAGATTTCAGCCAAGAATTCACTTCTGCAAGATCTAACGCAATAATCGCAGAGATAAAAGGTTTTCTGTCTCCAATAACAACGCATTGAGAAATAATTGAAGAAGTCATAACTGATGCTTCGAGTATGCTAGGTGAAACGTTTTTCCCGCCAGCTGTTATTATCAGATCTTTTTTGCGACCAGTAATTTTTACAAAACCGTCGGAATCTAAAGATCCGAAGTCTCCTGTATGCAACCATCCATTTACTATTTGTTTTTCAGTTATCTCTGGATGATTATGATACCCTTTGCAAACAGCGGGACTTTTAATACAAAGCTCTCCCTCATCATCTATTGCTACAGACACTCCCTGCACTGGCAAACCAACTGTTCCGATTTTATAGCCTTTCGTTGGATTTACCATTGACGGAGCACATGTTTCTGTCATTCCGTACCCTTCGAGAATTGGCAATCCCATGCCATTGAAGAAATGCGAAATCGATTTGTCTAATGGTGCTCCTCCTGAAACACCATATTCAACGTCTCCTCCAAAAACTTGCAAAATTGAGTTGTAAACGAGCTTTTTACATAAGGAGTGGCTTATAGCTAACATTGGCGAAATCATTCTCCCCGATTGTTGAGCTTTTGACCATTCTTTTGCCACTTTTACGCTTTGAGCAAATATAAATCCTTTTACTCCTCTACCAGCTTTTTGAGAGGCAGCATTGTAGATTTTTTCAAATATTCTAGGTACACCAAGTATGAAAGTTGGTTTAAAACTTTTAAAATCACTTAGTATTGTTTTAAGGTTGCTTGACAATCCAAGTGTTACATTTCCCGCAAAGCAGAAGAACTGCATAAATCTTGCAAATACATGTGCTAAAGGAAGGAATAAAAGGAGTCTTGGTTTGCCTTTTAATGCTATATCTGGCATGGAAAGCATTCCAGATTTTGCTATAAACACAAAATTTCCGTGCGAAAGTTCTATACCTTTCGGGTCTCCTGTAGATCCAGATGTGTAAACGATTGTAGCTAGATCATCGCCTTTAACAGCTTTTTCTCTTTCATAAAACTCTGAGTCTGTAACTGTTTTTCCATACTCAATTAGCGCATCTATTGCGTCTCTGCTTAATACATAGACATCGTTAAGGCTTGGACATGACTTCTTTGATATTTCCACAGTTTCACGCATATTTTCATCTTCAACAAAAATCATGCTTACTCTAGAATCGTTAATAATATTTTCTATTTGCACTGCAGAACTTGTTTCATAAATTGGCACTGTTAACGCGCCTATAGACATTATTGCCATATCAAGCACAGTCCACTGCCATGAAGTATGCGCTATTATCGATATAGTATCTCCCGGCATCACACCGTGTGCTATGAATCCTTTTGCTACCGATATAACCAAATCTTTAAAGTCTTTAGCACTGTAGGAATTCCATTTCCCGTCGCGTCCTACATACTCAACCAATGAATCGTTCGGCTTACGTTCTACGCGACTTTCAAGAAGCGAAAAAATGTTTGCATTGTAATCAATTTTCTCATCGAGATTACGAGAATACTTTTGCATATTCGCTCCCTAATATGTTTAAGAAAATCTTATGTAATAATCTTAGGTCAATGTCTTAAGCCCAAGACTCTTATTACACTATACGACACGCATTTTACAGACTATTTTTTTCTTCTTTTGTCTCTTCTTTGGGCTTTAAAATTATTCGTTTTTTCGCTACCATTTTCCTTGGATTTGCATAAGTCCTGTCTCTTCGTTTTAAACCCCATTGAATACACAAATTGTCACAATGATCTGATCCAACTGTTACGTAACCAAAAAATTGACCTTTTCTAACAACTGTTCCAACTGGTAAATCCGTATATGCTGGCTCAAATGTGGAAGACAAAACTCCATGTTTAATTGTTACAACAGATTTTCCAGCCACAAGTCCAGCAAAATTTATTATTCCATCTGATGGAGCATATAGCTCAGTTCCTTCCTCTGCTTGCAAATCAACTCCTCTATGACCTGCGAGCCATGGTTTTGCTGGAGCATCAAAATCTTTAATAATGTTTACATTTTTTACTGGCCATACCATCCTTGATTTACAATTTGTAGTTTCTTTTAGTGTTGAAGCTGTTGAAACTTGACTAACTGTATTCGCGACTATTTTTTGATTTTTACCTACAAAAGATTTTTCTATGCAACCAGCGTCAAATGGAGACACACTATAATCAGTTTGATTCGATTGCAAATATTCATACTCAATACTTTTGTTTATTGTAGGATTTATGCAACTATGAATAATCAACATGATTACAATCAGAATCATAAAAATCAGTATTTTAACAAATTGTGATTTTTGTTTTAATATAAATTTTTTGACTTTTAAGATTCTGGGCTTAATCATTTTTAAATCAAATATTTTTCTCATGATATTTTATTTTTCTCCTTTCATAAATCAAATTTGTTTTATTCTTCAACAGCAAAAATCTGCATTATTTAAAGGTTTTCGCTTATATTTGAAAGTTTTTCACAAAATTCTTTTTTTAGGAACACTTTTTTATCAATGTGGTTAAAGCATGCAAATCATTGGTATTCCAACGATTACGAGTTTTCGACACGCCCAAACACGCTATATTTGCATATCATAAAATTCCGTGTAATATAAATGTCTTGTGCACGGCACACAGCCAAGCACAGAGGATATTCCTGCGTAGCTCAGTTGGCAGAGCGTTCGACTGTTAATCGAATGGTCGCTGGTTCAAGCCCAGCCGCAGGAGCCAAGAAAACCACCAGCAAGTCTGGTGGTTTTTTTTGTTTTGAATTTATTTGAATACTGTATTCTAATGAATCGCAAATGATATTGCTTGTCCTGCAAATCATCAAAAATGCTACAAACTACAAGGGTCACGTACTTAGTTTGGCGTAAACTATAAGTGTTGTTTTGCAAAAAGCAATTCTTGGCGAAGATTGATAAAAACAGAGGATGATACATGTTAGAAAACATCTCCGAAGCCACGAATAATGGCCATAAAAAGAAGATGATAATTCTCATTGCTGGCGTCATTGTATTAGCTTTAGTATTAGGCGTTGGTGGTATTTGCTGGAGCATTCAGCACTCATCTCGTATGAAAGAAGCTAGAAGACAGTGCGAAATTAAGGTTGCACAAGTTAGCAAAGCAAGCAAGTCATGGAAAAAACTTACTAAAAATTCTCTTCTTATCTCTTTTGCTCAAGATAACTCAGAAAATGGCAAATTACTTGCTAAGCTTTTGAAGCAGCGTTTGCCAGAAACGGTTGTATGCAATGCTAATTCTCCAGAAGAGTTAGGCTCTCAGGGAGCTCAAGCTATAGCTGCAACTCAATGGTATTCTGACAATGCTCAGCGTATTCGTGGAGTGACTTCTGCAATGATTGATAAGCTTTCTGCAGCATCTACAGATACTACAGCTAATGCGCAGGAAAAGCAGAAGGCTGAAGAAAGTCAGAAGGAACTGCAGAAGATCACCGCTCCTGTTATTCGTATAGCTCCTAAGGTAAAGCGTAAGCCGAATATTATTATTCAAAATATTCCTCCTACTCAAGAAGAAAAAGTTCAAGCAGATAACGCCATGCAGAAAAAGATTGAAGAAGCAAAGCGTCAAGCTGACGAACAAGCTGCTAAAGCTAAAGCAAAGGCAAAGTCTGACGCAGAAAAGAGACGCTTAGAATTAGAAAGAAGAAAGCGAATTAGGGATGCTGCCGAAAACCTACAGAAGCAGCTAGAAGAACAGGCTAGGAAGCAAGCTGAAGAGGAAAAGAAGAAACAGGAGCAAACTCCTCCTACGCCTCCAACTCCTCCTGCGCCTCCACAAACTAATACTACTGGCGGTAATGGCAGCACTACTGGCGGCTCTACGCCATCACAAAGCGGTACTGGATCACAAGGCTCTAGTAGCCAAGGCAACGCAGGTAATAATAACCAAAATGGCGACGGAAACAAATAATAAACTCTGTTAATTCAATATAAAAAAAATGCGCTCAGCAAATCACTGAGCGCATTTTTTATATTCTAATCACTTTGTTAAATCAACTTGATCTAACGGAATAACCTTAGTGTGGTACTTAATCTTGTATCCAACATAAAGCACAATGAACAGCGGCACAGACATATAAGTTATGCCGATTGCTTGCCAATTAAGCGTGTGGAATGATTCAAGATCTTGACCAACAATAACCAAAATGCACAATACAAGGGCCACAATAGGACCGAATGGATACCACTTAGCTTTATAAACAAGATCGTCCAAAGACTTTCCTTGAGCAATATACGCTTTGCGGAACCTGTAGTGCGCAGCTGCGATTCCTGCCCATGCAATAAATCCAGTCAAACCACTTGCAGCAACTAAGAACATGTAAATTTGAGTTCCAAAAATACTCATCAAGAATGTTAAAAGAGCTACAACAAACGTTGCAACCAAAGATTGCATTGGAACACCTCTTCTATCTACGTTTCCAAACATCTTTGGAGCGTGATTATCTTTTGCGAGGGCGTAAAGCATTCTAGTAGAAGCATACATTCCAGAGTTTGCTGCCGAAATAACAGATGTAAGCACAACTGCATTCATGATTGTTGCTGCAATCGCCAATCCTGCGCGCTGGAACACAAGAGTGAATGGGCTTATAGAGATATCGCTAGCTTCCGATCCAAGCAAACTTGGGCTTGTGTATGGAATGATGCATGCGATTACAAAGATTGCAAGAATGTAGAACAAAACAATACGCCAGAACACTTGCTTTACAGCCTTTGGAATGCTCTTATCTGGTGTTGCAGATTCACCTGCTGTAATGCCAATAAGCTCTGTTCCCTGGAACGAGAATCCAGCAATAGCAAACGCACCTAAAACAGCTGGGATTCCGCCAGCAAATGGAGCATTCTTATGAGTAAAGTTGCTTAACAATGGTGCTTTTCCGCCTAAAATTCCAACAATCGTAAGCAAACCAATAGCAAGGAATATAATAACTGTTACAACTTTAATAATCGAAAGCCAGTACTCTGTTTCTCCAAAGCACTTAACCGTAAGAATGTTAATCAAAAGAATAATAACAAGAACCGTTAGCGAAAATACCCATATTGGCACCTTAGGAAGCCAATATTGCAAAACGATTGCTGCAGTGCTTATATCTACAGCAACCGTGATTGCCCAGTTAAACCAATAATTCCAACCCATTGCAAATCCTAAAGCTGGATCAATAAACTTTCCAGAATAAGATGCAAAAGACCCACTAATTGGCATATATGTTGCCATCTCGCCTAGAGATGTCATAAGAAAATAAACCATGATGCCGATTGCAGCATACGCTAGAAGCGCGCCACCAGGGCCTGCCATGTGGATTGTTGCGCCACTAGCTACAAATAAGCCTGTTCCGATGCTTCCACCCAAAGCAATCATGGAAATATGGCGTGTTTTTAAACCGCGATGCACGGTTTGAGATTCAGTATTTGATGAACTGTCGTTATTCATTGTTTCCTCCTTTTGACAATATTCAAACAGAGGCAAACAAGCAACAGTATGCATGTCGATAGCACTCCGCAGCAAATTGCCAAAATTGCTGCGACAGTCCTTGGCTTATTAAGCCAAGTCCCAGCTTGTAAGCTAGAAAGAATAACCTACAAACTTCGGCGCTCTCCCCTTTTGCAAATCACTTAACGCCTCTTTCTGGCTAATGATTGCTACTCTTGTTGAGCGCGACCTCTGGTCGATGTGTTTCATTATTGAGATAGGCAAAGACAAAGTATAGACACTAATCGATATTTATTCAGATTAGACGAGATTTTCTATTTATTTTGATTATTTTTTTCTGCATTTTTCATAGATTTATCGGAAATTTTACGATTATATGTGTTATGTCTACGATATTTACTTATTTTTATTGGCGATTTGCGGTTCATTGCACCAAAAAGCGTTAAATCAAACTTTACCGACATTAACCGCATAGTTACTACGAGCACAACAATGAGCGTGTCTAAAATCATTTCTGTAATAACATCAAAACACCCTGCACGTTGGGCTTTTACAACAAATACTGTTAAAACACACCCAATGCCAGCAGGAAACGCATACCAATGCTTATCTCGCACAATTACAGGAACTTGATTCAAAACCATATCTCGAATTAAACCACCACCAAGAGCTGTAGCCATACCCAAAAACACGGATGCCATTCCAGACATGTGAAAATCCAAGCCTTTAGCGGTACCATTTACAGCAAAAAGCCCCAATGCTAAAGCGTCAAGAGTTAACATAAGCCATTTCCACTCATCAATTTCTAGATGAGCGAAAGCAACAATAACACCCGAAGCAAGACCAGTAAAAACAAATCCCCTATCCGCAATGCCAACTGGCGGCAAAGCTCCAAGCAGAACGTCTCTAACAATTCCGCCACCCAATGCTGTAAGCCATGACGTTGTGATTATTGCAAAGATATCATAATTCTTGCGAATAGCCCACATTCCGCCAACCATTCCGCAGCAACCCATAGCAATGTATTCAACAACAAGGAAGAAAACGTTATCTCCTAAAGCCCCTTCCACAATATTTCCTTTCCAAGGTTAGTTAAACACTTAAAAAACAAAATCCGCCTAATAAGCCTATAACCAATTAAGCATACAATTAGCGCGCCACCTCTTATAAGATATAAAAAATGACGCGCCAAATACTAAAAACTCTAACGGCTTTAAAACGACTTTTAAATAGCTCTTAAACAGCTTTTAACTAGTCGCACACCTTCCACATCCAGTTGTGAGTATCTTCAACATCTCCAAGCTGAATACCAAGCAATTCATCGCGCAAAGCCTGAGTCAACTCACCAACTCCACCATCAGCAACCTTAAGATCAAAGTCATCTGACTTAAAGCGACCAATAGGCGTAATAATCGCAGCAGTTCCGCAGGCAAAGACTTCAGTGACCTCACCAGAGCGGATATCGTCAAGCAATCCCTGAAGTGGAATCATAGTTTCAACAACCTTATGACCCGCTTCTTCTGCAAGCTGAATAATAGAACGACGTGTAACACCTGGAAGAATGCTACCAGTAAGAGATGGAGTTTCCAAATGACCATCCTTGTGCAAAATAAACACGTTCATTCCGCCAAGCTCTTCCAAATAGGTCTTAGTTGCTGCATCAACGAAGCAAACCTGTTCGCAACCGTGTTCAATACCCTTGTATTCACCGAGCAAGGAAGCCGCATAATTTCCACCACACTTAGCAAAACCAGTACCACCAGGGCCAGTGCGGAACCACTGATCTTCAACCCAAATACTAACTGGCTTCAAGCCACCTTTAAAATATGGTCCCGACGGAGAAGCAATAACACAATATTCAACCTCATGAGCTTCTCGCACACCTAGGAACGGCTCGGAAGCAAACATGAACGGACGCATATAAAGAGTATATTCGCGTCGGCTTGGAACCCACTCTTTATCTCGCTTAACTAAGGCTGCAACAGATCCAATAAAATCGTCGATAGAAAGATCTGGCAAATACAAACGCTTAGCAGAATTCTGGAATCGTGCCGCATTAATATCTGGACGGAAAAGCCAAATGGATTCATCAGTTCGCTTATAGGCCTTCAAACCTTCAAAGCATTCTTGGGCATAATGCAACACAGAAGCACCTGGATCCATTTTTAATGGCCCATAAGGCTCAACACGTCTATCCGACCAGCCTTCTCCCTTGGTCCAAGACATATGGACCATATTGTCGGAGAAAATCTGACCAAAAGCAGGCTTATCAATCAGCTCTGCTCGCTTTGCATCCGAAACAGGATTATCGTTAGGCAAAACAGTAAAATTGCCAGCCAGTTTGTTCAACAGATCAGAATCACTATGATCGTAAGAATCATAGGCATTTTTAAAGTCTGGAGCAACCTCTAAATCAGCCATTATGTCTCTTTTCCTAATTTGCGATATTACTTGTATTTTTATTATTGCTTTTATTGCAATTAATGGTATAGATTAGTACGATTCTCGATTAACGCAAGACTGTAAACAGATATTTTTATAGAAAAAAGACTAATTAAACCAAAATTCTTACGAATTGCAACAAAAAATTAACATTAAATACGTAAAAAATAAACTCGCAGCGTAACATTTGTGCCTCTGGTGGGACTCGAACCCACAAGCCCGTAAGGGCGTCAGATTTTAAGTCTGATGCGTATGCCAATTCCGCCACGGAGGCAACAGACAATTATTATGCCATATAATACAATTAAAAACAACTCAGCGTGTGGCGAGAATTCTACGACCCAAATCTAACGTGATTCCATCTAGTAAACCATGCTCACTAGCAACAAAAGTATCTAGAACTCCACCATGGTCTTCATATGCAGCTTTTGCAAGTCGTTCAAGCACACGACTCAACACAACTGCACCTCCACCAACAACATCAATCCTTCCAGGATGAATAGTGGCATAAGTACGCCTACGTTCTCTTGTCATGTGCAAGAACCTGTCATTAACCGTATATGCCTGATCCAACGCGATTTTTACTCCATCAACAGCCTTATGGTCATAATGCTTTAATCCAATAGCAAGGGCTGCCATAGTTGTAACAGTGCCAGAAACACCAATAATCGTGCGAGCTTTACCAGCGTTAACATGCTTAAAAGCTTCATCTATATTCTTGTCAATATCTTTTATAGCACAAGAAATTTCTTCTTCTGTTGGAGGGTCTGTATGCAAGTGTCTCTCAGTCATTCTAACGGAACCAATATTCATTGAATACGCGGAATCCACTTTATCTTCCGCAATATTCACACCGTCTCCACCAAGAACAATCTCAGTAGACCCACCACCTAAATCGACAACAACATAAGGGGCTTGCAAATCTTTTCTAGAAACCACACTTGTTGCTCCCAAAAAGCTCAAAGCAGCTTCTTCTGTTCCGCTAATAACTTCAGGGCGTACGCCAAGCTCATCAAACATCATCTGTTCAAAAATGTCTCTATTTAGCGCATCCCTAGTTGCAGATGTTGCTACAAAACGAATAGCATCTATTTTGTGTTCGCTAAGCACTTTTGCAAATTCTTTGGCAGCAGATTTAACTCTCTGCAAAGCATCTTCAGCAAACATATGCGTTTCGTCGATTCCCTGACCAAGTCTTACAACTCTAAGCATTCTAGGAACAACATCGCGCATACCATTAGCATTAACTTTTGCAATTTTTAATCTAATCGAATTCGTACCACAGTCAATTGCAGCTACGCAAACCGATTTATTAGTTCCAATGATTGTATTGGTGCTAAAAGATTTTGTATTTAATAATTTCTCAGTCTCAATTTCATCAGCATCATCACTCCAAGGAGTAGTGCACTTACAAACATTAGGATCAAATTCATTTTTTACCTTGCTTAACACCATATCGCCAATAGGATTCACACCTTTGCCCATTACAAGACTTTGCGCAAGCAAGGCGTGCAAACACTTAACACGAACAGGCATACCCCCAGCACTCATATCTTTAATATGTTCTTCACTATCTTCTAATCGAATAGCTAATTCGTGACGAAACTCTAAATAGTATTTATGTGCCTGCTCATATTTTTTAACAATATCATTGTCATTATTCAATAAATTGTTGCATTCCTTCATAAAACCTTGTGCTTCAAGATGCGAAGCCGCTTTAACCGCTTCTGGACTTGTTAAGTAGCATGTAGTTGGAAAAGGAGTTCCATCTTCTAAGCATGGCCTTGTAATAACAGCAAGAGGACGTCCACAAGAGCATCTAGCTCCAACTGCAACCATTCCCCTAGGGAATCTTCCCAATTGACGTTTAACAATGTCTTTATCTGCATCACTTGCAGGGTTCTCCAACAAACTATCCACTAAGGATTGTATATTCAAATCCATGTTTTTAACTCCCCTATGCATTTGCATGATTTTAAAATAAAGTACTTTAATATTTTCTTACTACTGTCTACTTGTATTACTCTGTTTCTTATCTGTAGATTTTGACGATTTATTTTTCTGATGTTTATTTTGCTGGCGACTTTTATCCATTTTATTATGCTTAGAAGTCTTATCCTTATTAGAATCGTTAACGTCATCGTCTTGAGATTTCATACTCATATCATCTGGCTTATCTGCTTTATGAAGAGAATAGAACAAATCACTATACCAAGGAAGAGCTTTTCTTTCCTCATACTCTGATTCATCTTTATTAAATGATTCTGGCACAACTCCTGTAACAGCTTCTGGGTGTTCAACTCTAACAGCCTGCTCTCCAGGGAATATGAATCCTAGCCTATCCCTAGCTTGTGCAGTAACATACGCTTTATCTTTCCAGCGATCAATATTATTATCCAACTCCTGTTTTTTGTCTTTTAGAGCAGCCTCATCTCTTTGCAAAGCGTGTAATTCAGCCAAGCTTAACGCATAATTTCGAATTGTTGAAACAAATTCTATAGAACAAAGAAACGCCACTACTATCATAAAAACAAATACGAACGAACCAGAAAACAGCCTTTTTTTCTTTGGCTGATTTGATTCATCAACTGTACTTGTTGCCGTGCGGCGATTTCTCAAAACCATACCTCTAAGTTACTTTAAATATTCGACGTGTAAATACACCTTATATTTACTTTTAGTCTAAAAAATCATTATTACACAATATGAATAACATACACGCTAAAATACAAAAATTGTGACCAGCTATCCACATAGGAGCTGGTCACAAAATCATACTCAAAATTCTTTAAAACTTAGATTTCCAACTATTCCATTTGAGCCTTGCTCAAAATCGTATCTGCAGAATGCTGCAACTTTTGCAACTCTTCTTCAGTCAAATCAAGCTTGCACTGCTCAATAATGCCATCTCGACCAACAATCGCTGGATAAGAAAGATAAGAATGATATTCTTCACGATAATTGGATACAGGCATCTGTTCTCTAGAATCCGTCATTACAGCATTCACTAAACGAACAGCTGCTGCAGCAATACCGTAGTTGGTATATTTCTTTCCATAGAACACGGTGAAACCGCCTTCGCGAGTTTCATCATCAACAGCATCCAAGTCAATGTTCTTTTCCTCAGCAAGATCAGTAATTGGCTGCTCTAACACTTTTACCGTAGACCATGCAACGAACTGTGAATCGCCGTGCTCGCCTAAACTATAACCCTTAACTGCCTTAGGATGAACTCCGAAGAACTTTCCCACAGCACGATGCAAACGGGCAGAATCAAGAAGAGTGCCAGTACCAATAACTCTTTCGTATGGAAGTCCAGTAGCTTCCTTGTAGAGCTGGCAAATAGCATCACAAGGATTAGTGATATCTATCAAAACGCCATGGAATCCAGAAGCTTTAATTTTTGCACCAACTTCTGCAACCTCTTTACGGTTATACTTAAGCTCCGCAAAACGATCTGGATGAGGAACATCCAAAAGTTTTATATGACCCAAGGCGCTTACGATTACTTCTACGTCTTTTAATGCTTCATAATCATTTACTGTAATATTAACGTTAAAAGGCACATTATCCATTGAATCTTCAAAATCAAGAGCATCAGCCTTAACTTTTGCTTCATTTGAATCATAAAGATACAAATCGTCAACGTGACCACCAATAATGAGCTGATGGGCTACTGCAGCACCAACATTACCCATGCCTATAACAGCGACTTTTCTCATATGAAACATCTCCTTCTGTTTTTAGTTTTTCATAAAAATAGCACTATTTTGGAGATAATGAAAGTAATTTTAGAAAAATTTTTTTAAAATTTTAAGAAATCATTGAAAATATACAAAAACGGTCAGCCGCATTTTATTGCGACTGACCGAAAATAAACTTCAGCTCAAAGCTTAAAAAGCTTAAACAAGTCTTATGAAGAACTTATAAAAGCCCTAGTATATTACTTCATATACTTCTTGCAAGCCTTGAATGCGCTGTAACCAGCGTACTGAGCGGTAGAGCCAAGCTCTTCCTCAATCTCAAGCAAGCGGTTGTACTTAGCGATACGCTCACCACGAGCAGGAGCACCAGTCTTAATCTGACCAGTGTTCTTAGCAACAGCAAGATCAGAAATGGTTGTATCTGGGGTTTCACCAGAGCGGTGGGAAACCATAGAAGTAAAGCCATTCTTGGTTGCAAGCTCAATAGCGTCGAGGGTTTCGGTAACGGAACCAATCTGGTTCAACTTTACGAGCAAGGAATTAGCTGCTCCAAGCTCAATACCCTTAGCCAAACGCTTTGGATTGGTGACGAGCAAGTCATCGCCAACGAACTGCAAACGATCACCAAGACGCTTGGTGATTGCTGCCCAATCATCCCAGCCTTCTTCCTGGAATGGATCTTCGATGGAAACGATTGGATACTCGTTGATGAGCTTCTCGTAGTAATCAAGCATGTAAGCAGAATCACGCTCTTCGCCGTCGAAACGATACTTGCCAGTTTCCTTGTTGTAGAACTCAGAAGAAGCAACGTCGAGGGAAATACCAATCTGCTTGCCTGGCTCGTAACCTGCAGCTTCGATTGCATCCATGATGTACTTCAAGGAATCTTCGTTGGAC
This sequence comes from Gardnerella sp. DNF00354, assembly GCF_049262755.1. Lineage (NCBI taxonomy): Bacteria > Bacillati > Actinomycetota > Actinomycetes > Bifidobacteriales > Bifidobacteriaceae > Gardnerella > Gardnerella sp. DNF00354. The sequence goes on along the minus strand of NZ_CP058402.1, from coordinate 1,096,776 downwards.
TTCATCTTTGGAGCGAAGCCACCTTCGTCACCAAGACCAGTAGCCAAGCCTTCCTTCTTCAAAACGTTCTTTAAGGTGTGATAAACCTCAACACCAGCGCGCAAAGCATCGCTGTAAGTTGCGAAACCGTATGGAGAAATCATGTATTCCTGAATATCAGTTGCAAAATCAGCGTGAGCGCCACCGTTCATGATGTTCATGTTTGGAACTGGAAGAATATGTCCGTTAGTTCCGCCGATGTAACGATACAATGGAAGCTCTGCAGATTCAGCAGCTGCATAAAGAGCAGCAAGAGAAACGCCAAGAATAGCATTTGCGCCAAGCTTACCCTTGTTTGGAGTGCCATCAAGCTCAATCATGGTTTCATCAAGAGCACGCTGGTCAGAGGCATCCATGCCAATAACCTTTGGAGCAATTACTTCATTAACAGCCTTAACTGCTTCCAAAGTACCCTTGCCCTGATAACGGGACTTGTCGCCATCACGACGCTCCCAAGCCTCAGCCTCACCAGTCGAAGCACCAGAAGGCACTAAGCCAATGCCCTGAGCGCCATCTTCGGTCTCCAAATAAACCTGAACGGTAGGATTTCCACGAGAATCCAAAATTTCGCGTGCATATACGCTTTCAATAGCTGCCACAACTACTCCTTATTCATTTTGTTGGTTGTGTAACATATTCAAGATTAATGCGTTTTATGGACGTTATTTCGTAGCGTAAGTCGTTAAAGATACAAGCCTATATAATCTAAGCGTTTCGCGATTTGTCCATGCCTTTATATGATAATAACAAACTGACACGGGGTGCAATTATTTAATTGTAATTGCTGAGATTATACCCGTCGAACCTGATATAGCTAAAACTATCGAAGGGAATGTCGTTATGAATAACCTTTTTAGCGCGATTGCAAAACTGCATCGTAAAGCTTTTATTTCTTTAAAAGCTTGGTTTTCTACTATAGCGATTCTTTTTTTATGGTTTTTAACAACCTTAACTCCTGCCGAAAATCGCGCTTTGCCATCTCCAAGCGAGGTAATAAAAGCATTTGTTGACTTAAACAACGAAGGAATATTACTACCGTCTCTTGCAATAAGCATATTTAGAGTTGTAGCTGGTCTTCTTTTAGGAATTGCTTTTGCTTTGCCATCTGGAATCATTTCTGGCGGAAGCAAAATAGGAGAATCAGTAATAAATAAACCAAGTCATATGCTCAGATCCATACCATTCCCAGCATTAGCGCCTTTATTGATCATTTTTCTCGGTGTGGACGAAATGATGAAAATAATGCTTATAGCGCTTGGCGTTTTTGGACCAATGTATGTCAATATTCGAGATGGAGTAAGGAACATTGACCCTAAACTAATAGAACTTGCAAAGGCTTATAACGTTAAAAAATCGACTGTTTTTACAACAATTTTTATGCGAGGAACACTAGCTAATTTTATGACAGGATTGCGATTTTCAATTTCCGTAGCATGGGTTGCTTTAGTTACTTGTGAAACAGTTAATTCTTCAATAGGAATCGGATATATTCTTTCTAGAGCTCAACAATTCTTTAGACCAGATCAAATGATGGCATGCATTATTTTATATGCGATTGCAGGACTTGGATCAGAAGTTACTGCAAACATATTCGAATATTGGCTTATGCCAGAACGCAGAGTAAATAGAGAATCTTAACAAAGAGTTGATTTTAGAAATTCACGTAAATAAAGAATTTATAAAATCCTCTGTGAATTTTAAAGATACTTTTAACGATACTTTTAAAAATAAGTCAATTTTTATAAAAATTTAATCAACAAAATTTAACCAACAACCAAATAAACCAAATAAGAAAAACACAAAATGAAAGTAGAGGAGCCAAATCATGGCTAATTTCAAAATACAAATTGCTAGCAAACGCTCTATTGCAGCAGTATGCGCTTTTTGCGCAACTATCGCTCTCGCATCTTGCGGCGGAGTTCAAAAACCTGCAAATAACTCCCAATCTTCTAGCAAAGATACGGGAATAATGAGGGTTGCTTATCTTTCTACAGCAAACTATTTAACAACGTTAAAAAATGAAAAATTCCTTCAGGAAGAATTTGGAAAAGCAAAAGTCACCTATACTGGACCATACACTCCAGTTGATGGTCTTACCGCAGTTATGAGCGGAAGCGCTGATGCAACAACTACTGGAACTGGACGATTTATTGATTTGATTGCAGAAGGTCAACCTTGGGTTGCATTTGCGCTCGAATATTACAATGGTGATTCTCAAGGAATCGTTGCATCCGCAAAAAGCGGCGTAAAAACACTAAAAGACTTATATGGAAAGAAAGTTGCTATCATTCACAACGGTGACACCGGCGATTACATGCTTCACCGCGCATTCGATAAAAGCGGCTTAGACGTTTCTAAAGTGCATAAAGTAGAGATGAGTCCTAAGAACTTCCAAGCAGCATTTACATCTGGACAGATTGATGCAATTTCCTCATTCGATCAGAATCTTGCTGCAGCGATGACAACTCCTGGGTCAAAATTACTTGTTAACGCTAAAAAGTATGGCAACATGAATGTTACCATTCACATTGTTTCTAGAAAATTTGCTAAGAAACATCCTGAACTCGTTAAAAAAATGTATAACGCTCTTGTTCGCGAAGCTAATAAGTCGCATAAAGAAAAGAATGTTATCGGGAATGCTTATAAGCAACTTGGAGCAAGCGATACAATCATTAAGCAGATTGAAAAATTCGATAATCCAACAATTAAGCCAATCGATAAGAAAGGCTTAGAAATGATGAAGGTTCAGGCAAAAGAATACGTAAAATATGGTTTAATTAAGCAAGCTCCAACAAACTTGGATGATTCCGTAATGGATTGCAGCAAATAACCTAAACCTTTAAAATACGATAAATAATTTTCAAAATCAAAACACAGTAGGAGTTAATATGAACATTCAAAACAATGGAAATAATGCTGATAATGGCAACAATTCCTACTGTGTTTCTTTAACACATATCGAAGTAGCGTTTGACGACACTTATAAGGTTTTGAAAGATATTAATTTAAACATTAAGCAAGGCGAGTTTGTCTCTCTTATTGGCAGATCAGGTTGCGGAAAAACAACTCTTCTTAAAGTAATATCTGGTTTACTAAAACCTACAAGCGGCAGTATAAACGTTACAGATATGCAGGCTATAGGATTCCAAGATGCAAGATTAATCCCATGGCTAAAAATTGGTGAAAATGTTGTTTTTGGTCTTTCGGACAGTAAAAACAATCTTAAAAAACTTGCAAATAATGCTCTTAGCAAAATGCAATTAGAAGAATACGCCGATAAATGGCCTTCTCAACTTTCTGGCGGTCAAGCTCAACGCGTCTCTTTAGCTAGAGCATTAGTAAGAAACCCAGAGCTATTGCTTTTAGACGAACCTTTCGGCGCATTAGATGCTTTAACAAGACTAGACATGCAAGATCTTCTAGCTAAGCTAAGAACACAAAACGGCTGGAGCTCAATCATGGTTACTCACGATATTGCGGAAGCCGTAAGATTATCAGATCGTATTCTAATGCTTCAAAATGGCGTAATATCAAGGCAATGGAATATCGATAGAAGCAGTGTTGATTCGCAAGGAAGACCTACAAATCATGTTTCTATTGAAGATGATTTAAGACTTGCCTTAAAGTGACATGTCTACTATTTAAAACTCACCGATTAATTTTTACCAATCAATGTCTTCTAAAAGTTGTTTAGTCCATTCGACTATCTCTTTTTCACTCATAGACGACGAATCTCCTAGAACAGACGCAAAAGGAGATGGAAAAATCATTGTGTGAGTTACAGGCTTAAACTGTGCTCCCTTGTAAATCCTACTCAAACGCATCCAAACAGATTGAGCTGGATCTACGCCAATAACGCGCACAGTTTTACCTTGCATGCTTATTTGATTAACACCCATTTGTTTAGCTTTAAAACGCAATCTTGCAACATCAAATAATGTTTGTAAGGATTTAGGAGGATTCCCATATCTATCGCTTAACTCATTGAAAATCTCTTTTAAGTCTTCATCATTCTGAGCTTCAGCAAGCTTCCTATAAGCTTCCAAACGTAATTTATCTGAATCAATATAAGATACTGGAATTGAGGCTTCTATTGGCAAATCAATAGAAACAGATATGGACTCTTTATGATCTGGTTCCTTATATTTTTCAACAGCTTCAGATACCATCCGAACATATAAATCGAATCCGACTCCTTCAATATGTCCACTCTGAGCATCGCCAAGCAAATTGCCAGTTCCGCGCAATTCCAAATCCTTCATAGCAACATCAAAACCAGAGCCAAGAGCAGTATATTGAGCGATTGTTGCAAGCCTGTCGTGAGCCTGCTGAGTCATAGGTTTAGTAGGATCGTACAAAAAGTACGCGTATGCGCGCTCACGACCTCTGCCAACTCGTCCTCGTAATTGATGAAGCTGGCTTAAGCCGAATCTGTCAGCGTGATCTACAATAAGCGTATTTGCATTAGAAATATCTAATCCTGTTTCAATAATCGTAGTGCAAACAAGAACATCAATATCCCTATGCCAAAAATCACGAATAATAGTGTCAAGTTGCTTCTCACCCATTTTTCCGTGTGCAATCGCCACTCGAGCATCTGGCACAAGTTTTTGAATATTAGAGGCAATTTTACTAATATCTTCTACTCGATTATGCACGTAAAATACCTGTCCTCCACGCAATAATTCACGTTTCACACAGGCTGCAACTTGTGCATCTTCATATGCTCCAACATAAGTCAAGACTGGTAAACGATCTTCTGGAGGCGTAGCAAGCGTAGACATTTCACGAATACCCGTAACAGCCATTTCAAGCGTTCGAGGAATAGGCGTTGCAGAAAGGCTAAGCACATCTACGTTTGTGCGCAAAGCTTTCAAAGTCTCCTTGTGCTCAACACCAAAACGTTGTTCTTCGTCTATAATCACTAATCCTAAATCTTTAAATTTTATATTTGGGTTTAAAAGTTTATGAGTTCCAACAACAACATCTACTTGTCCAGATTCTATTCCTTGCATTGTAGCGTCTATTTCTTTTGCACTCTGGAATCTGCTCATTGCAGCAACTGTTACAGGAAAGCCAGAAAAACGGTTAGTGAAAGTCTCGTAATGCTGCTGAACCAAAAGAGTGGTTGGCGCCAGAACAACTACTTGTTTACCGTCTTGAACAGCTTTAAATGCAGCTCGAACAGCAATCTCCGTTTTGCCAAACCCAACATCTCCGCAAATCAACCTATCCATTGGAATTGGCTTCTGCATATCTTGTTTAACTTCGTCAATAGTAGTAAGCTGATCTGGCGTTTCTTGATACGGAAACGCATCTTCCAGCTCTTTTTGCCACGGAGTGTCAGAGCTGAAGGCAAAACCTTTAGTAGATGCTCTGGCTGAATATAATTTGATTAAATCTTCTGCAACTTCTTGAACATGCTTTTTAGCTTTTGCCTTTGTAGCAGCCCAATCTGATCCTCCAAGTTTGTTTAACTTTGGAATTTCAGCCCCAATATATTTGCTAACCAAGTCGAGTTGATCGGTTGGAATAAAAAGCTTGTCAGCAGGCGCATTACGTTTACTTGGCGCGTATTCAATTTCCAAGTATTCACGAGTAGCTTCTCCACTTGAAGTTTTTATATTTCGCTGCCTCATGCCTATAAATTTGCCGATTCCATGCTGATCATGAACAACAAAATCGCCTGGTTTAAGATCTAGAAGGTCTATTGATTTTCGTCTTCTCCTAGGGGTTTTAAGCGCGCTTGCAGAAGATGTTTTTCCAGTCAAATCTCTTTCTGTAAGAATAGCGATTTTACTTTGTTCATCTATGAAACCGTCCACTATTTGCGATTGAATCGGTATAAAATCAAAAATTCCAGTTGATTGTATTGCGCGACTTAGTCTTGATAAGGTTCCATATGCGGATGCAATTATGTAAACTTTAAATCCGTTTTCTATAAGACCAGATATTCCACTAGAAATCTTTTCATTGTCTCCTCTAAATTCTTGAGGAGATTTAATGCTCAATTCTAGACGGCTATTTTTTACAATTTTATTTTCGCCAGATTCTTTAAAATCGACGGTTGCTGGCGACTTATCAGATCCGAAACTCGTTAAATTTATTACCTGATGATTCTTATTTTCTAAGCTTGCTAAAGTTTCATCAAAATCAAGAAAACTCGCCTGATCGAATGTGATTGGAGCACCTGCTCCTCTACCAGATGCAGCTACATGCCAACTTGCTGCCAAAAATTCATTAGCAGTTCTACTTAAATCTTGAGCTGCGCGCCTACATTTTTCTGGGTCAGAAATCAATATTATAGAATCTTTTGGAAGCAGATTTTCTACTGGTTCCATTTTATCAACTAATGCTGGAAGCAGAGACTCCATACCTTCTACTGGTATTGCATTCGATATGGATTCCAACATGTCGTCAGCATTTTGAATTTTACCAATCAAAGATTTTGCACGATTTTGAATATCTTTTGTAAGCTGTAATTCTCTACAAGCAGTAGCCCAAATACTATTAATATTCTCACCGTATGTGCGTTGATCAGATGCGTGAAACTGCTTAATCGTGTCGATTTCGTCTCCAAAAAATTCGATTCTAACAGGATGATTCATCGTTGGAGAAAAAACATCTATTATTCCACCTCTAACCGCAAATTCTCCACGATTCATAACCAACTCAACGCGATTATAAGAGTTTTCAACAAGACGTTTTACAGCAGAATCTATAGGAACTTCTTTACCACATTCAAAAACAAGAGGCTCTACGTCTGAAATATTTTCAACAACTGGCTGAATAATAGAACGAACTGGCATAACAAGCACACGAATTGGGCTAAACATTCTATTCTTGCCACTTTGAGGATGTTTTAATCTTCTAAAAACCGACATTCTACTTGCCACAGTGTCTGCTCTAGGAGAAAGACGCTCATGAGGAAGAGTCTCCCAAGCCTCTAGTTCGGCAATATCCTGAGGATCTCCGTCATACCAATCTCGTATTGAAGAAACAGCATCACTAGCATCTCTACCAGATGGAGTAATTAGAACAACAGGACTACTCTTTGATATTGCAGCGGCTATAGCAGGTCTAGAACCTAAAGGAGATGCAACAGTAAGCGGATTTGGAAAATCTAGCACGTTAGAAACTAAAGATTTAAACGCTTCGTTTTTATCTAAAATATCTTTAAGTATATTTTCAAAAGAAACGTTAGAATTTATAAAATCTTTAGAATCTGACATATTGTTAGCAAAAAAATCAGATTTATTTGCCATTGAAATGCTCCTGAGTGGCGCTAAGTCCGCGGAAGATCACACTTTCTACTGCATCAGCGCCATCTGCCAAAAAATTAGGGAGTTCAGATTTTTGCGCACCAGCAAAACCGCCCAAAACCCAATTAACAGTATTATCATGAGCGTGCGCTCCGCGCTGAGCATGCCCCACACCCATTCTCACACGAGCATATTGCGGAGTTCCAAGGCTGCGATCAATAGAACGAATACCATTATGACCTCCAGCAGAACCGCCAGATTTTACTTTAATACGACCAAAATCCAAATCCATATCGTCATGAATAATCACAATATGGTCAGTTTCAATCTGATAATACGAGCTTATTGACGAAACAGCAGCACCAGAATCATTCATAAATGTGAGCGGCTTAGCGAGGAAAAACTTCGCCGACTTACCGTCTAAATTCATTACTCCCTTGCCTAATTTTGACAAGCCCTTATGGTCGGAAAAAGATATTGACCAACGCTCACTTAGCACGTCTGCAACCATAAATCCCATATTATGACGTGTACCTTCATACTTCGATCCAGGATTTCCAAGTCCCACAATCAGCCAAAAATCCGATGCCATAGCGCACACTCCAACTCATAAACTCAACAACGAAATGGGCGTACCGATTGAATACTACTTAAATACGTAGACTCTCGATACGCCCTCATATACTGCGCACTATTCTACCAATAAGGCGGTCATTGTTTAAATAATGCGGTTATTGTTTAAAACTTTAGCAAAAACTACTTTAAGAATTCGTCGGTGGATAATTCTTTAGCTTGAGGAGTTTTATGAGTTACTTTACCTTTTGCATCAGTGTAAGCTCCTCCTTGGCTTAAGAAGTCAAAGTAGTCTTGAGCACCTTTAACATCACTTGTACCAAACACAAACTTGCCACTTTTAATATCTGCATGGTTTCCCCAATACTGCCCATCGACGATCAGTTTCATGCTGCGTTTAACAAATTTTGGATTAAGATTTGCGTCTTTCGCTTCTTTAACCAAAATGTCAGATGCTTCATCTGGGTGCGAATACGCGTATTCATACCCACGCTTTGCAGCTTTAACGAATGCGCGAACAAGCTTAGGATCACGTTTAATTGTTCGCTTATTAGTAATAATACCAATCGTATCTGGCTGACCAGGAACTCCATAATCTCTAGACCTAAAACAACGAAGCTTAGGACCGAACATATCTGCTTGAACACCTTCCCAAGTGCCATAGAATCCGCCAAAATCAGCTTTACCAGATTCAAGAGTACGGAAAGTTGAGGTTCCAACAGTAACTTTATCGAATTTACCCTTGCCGCCATCATGCTGAATCATTCTGTTAATTACAACATCACTTTCTGCAGCACCAAAAGACGCATAAGTTTTTCCATCAAAATCTTTAGGAGAATGAATCTTATTGTTTTTAGCAAGAGCACACCAGATAGCACTTGGTTTTTGCTGCACTTGCATAACCTGCTCAAGATTAGCTCCCTTTGTAGAAGTATCAGCAACATTAGTTAATGTAGTAAGAGCAAAATCAGCTGCACCACTATCTACAGCATGTTCAGAACCAGTTGGAGCAACAGCAAGCATATCTACATCTAATCCTGCATCCTTAAACCAACCTTTATGCTTTGCAACATAGATACCAATATGATTAGTATCTGGTGCCCAAAAAAGCATAAAAGATACTTTACGAAGATTCGAGTTTTGATTATTACCCTCAAATCCACATGCAGAAAGAGATAATGCACAAAATGCAGAAAGAATAAACGCAAGACTACGCTTTAAAACACGCATATTCATGAGTTCCCTACTTTGTTTTTACTTACCATTTTCTGGGAAATGCAGCACAGACTTGGCAGAAAACGGTATCAAGGGCCTAGCCCGCGCCGTTCAATGCCCCCTATCAAGCTCTAAGAGTTTGACTAGGTTTGCCACACATTGACTCACGAAACATTTTGATTATGCACGATTCAATCGACAAATTAGTAATCATGTTACAAACATAAGATTCTGATAGAATACACGTGCTATTCTTATTTCTGAATTTATGCGATTGGGGCAGCAATCGCTATTTTTATGTCACTATTTTAATATTCAAGAAAAGGATTGAAAATAAATGACGCAATCGCGTTTAAAGACTACGCTTGCAAAGTGTCTGCCAACTGTAATATCAATAGCAATTGTGCTGATTCTATGGCAATTTGCTTGCCAATACTATAAGATATCGCCAAATCTTATTCCTGCACCAACTTCTATTGCGCAAGACACAATTGAATCATTCCCTACTCTATTGCCTGCTGCACTAATAACAACTCAAGAAACAGTTATTGGCTTTGCATTAGCAATAATATGCGGAATTCTTCTGGGCGTATTTTTCCACGTTTCTAAGCTAGTTAAGTCTGCTTTATTCCCATTACTGTGCGCGGCTCAAACTATGCCTTTAATTTCCATTGCACCAATTTTCTTGATTTGGTTTGGATTTGAAATGTCTGGGAAAATAGTAATAGTAATGATTTTTAGCATGTTTCCTATTGCTGTTCAAACTGTTCGAGGATTAGACGCAGTTCCTAGTTTTTATACCGATGTTGCATTAACTTGTGGAGCTAATGCAACTTGGACTTTGTGGCATGTTAAGTTGCGCGTAGCAGCTAGGCAAATTTTTGGAGGAATTAAAATTAGCGCAGCATATGTTTTAGGAACAGCTGCTACAGCAGAATATTTAGGAGCTAGAAACGGCTTGGGCATTTGGCTTCAATCCGCATATAACTCTTTTAGAACTCCACTTATTTTTTCAGCAACTATAGCAATAATAATTCTTACAGCTCTTCTAATGCTTGTTATAAATGCAGCCGAAAAACTTCTTCTAGGTCCTGTGGAAGACGATGAAGATCCAGATAATCAACTGTAAAACTGAGATATAAAATTAATGCCGAGCATAATGTAATCGATTATGTTCGGCATTAATTTTTATTGTTCCAAAACTGTCTTCTAATTCTACTTAACAGCTTCTTCACTCATTGCATCATTAATAGCATCGCTAAGCTCTTTTTGAGCCTTTCCATATGCTTGCCAATTCCCTGATCTCATTGCAGAATCAGAATCCTTCAATGCTTGAGCTGCTCGTTTAAGTGCAATCCTAGCTTTTTCACTAATAGAATTAGATTTTGCAGGTGCATTTGCACTATTTTTAGCATCGCCCTTATTGGAATTATTTGCATTATTTTTATTGGAGACATTTTCATTTGAGCCAGAATTATTAGAAGCATCGCCAGCGTTTGCGCCAGAGTTTCCTCCAAACACTTGGTTTAATGCTTCATCCAAAGTGTCAGCAAACCCAACTTGGTCTCCAAAAGCAACAAGCACCTTCTTGAGCAAAGGATAACTTGTAGATCCGCTAGATTGTACATAAACAGGCTCTACGTAAACTAATCCTCCACCAAGTGGCAATGTAAGCAAGTTTCCACGCTTAACTTTAGTTGAACCAGATTCAAGCAAATTCAACTCTTTAGAAACATTTGCATTAGCGTTGAAATTGTTTTGCGCTTGACCAGGACCTGGAACATTGGAAACTTTAGGCAACTCTTGAAGTCTTAGTTTGCCATAATTTTCGCTTACTTTTCCAGCAACATTTCCAGCATCGGAATTTACCGACAAGAATCCAGTTAGGATTTCTCGAGTGATTTTTCCAGCAGGAATGTATGTGGAAACAAGCGAGAATACTGGCTTGTTGGCCCCTCTGGTTTGCAAAGTCAAATAGTATGGAGGCTGCAAAATATCTTCTCGTTGAAGACTTTGAGATTCAGTAGGATCAACTGGAGTCTGCCAGAAGTCTTCTCCCGAGAAGAACTGGCTTGCACTATCAACATGATACTTCGCTAGCAAATGCCTTTGCACTTTGAACAAGCTTTCTGGGTATCTAATATGACTCATCAAATCGCCAGAAATCTTAGAAATATCGTGATAATGACCTGGGAATATTGATCTCCAAGCTTTAATCACAGGGTCTTTTTTATCCCACACATATAAGTCAACTGAACCGTCGTATGCATCAACAGTAGCTTTAACTGAATTGCGAATATAGTTTGCTCGCTGATTCGTTAAGCCTTTAATCGAACGAGATGTTGTTGTTGTAGAATCTTGAGTCACCTGCCCAAAATCAGTCATCTGCGAATATGGGTAGGAGTCGGACGTTGTATATCCGTCAACAATCCACTTAACTCGTCCGTCAACAACCGCTGGGTAAACGCGCCCATCTAAAGTCAAGTACGGAGCGACTTTAGAAACGCGAGTCTTAGGGTCGCGATCATACAAGATTTGAGAATCAGAAGTAACTCTATCCGAGAATAAGATTTGATCTGACTCAAAACGAATAGCATGCAGCAACTTAGAGAAGAAGTTTCCTACACTTGGTCCACCATTTCCCTTAAACGTTGTTAAAGCACCATTTGAACCAGTTGGATAATCAAATTCCCAAGGAGCAGAGCCTTTTGGAGAACCAACAATCGAATACTTTGGAGCGTTTGGAGAGAAGTAGATACGCGGCTCATACTTCTTCAACTTTGTAAGCTTTCCTTGAGTTGGAATTCCATACTCCATAAATTGCGGCTGACCGTCTGCAGTAACCTTATTTCCGTAAGCTGCAACAATGCCATAGCCGTGCGTATAAACAGTGTGGTCATTAACCCAATTTCGATTATCGTTTCCAGCTAAATCAAGCTCTCTTGCAGCAATAACCGTGTCTTGGCTCACGCCATCAATGTCGTACTTATCTACAGAAAGAGTATCTGCAAAAGTGTAGTATTGCTTAGATTGCTGCAATTGGCGGAATGTTGGAGAAGTTACTTGAGGGTCTAAAAGCCTGATTTGTGCAGTAGACTCCGCTTCTTTTGCAAGCGCTCCCGACTTTCCTTCCGAAGTAGCGTTATACGATTCTTTTTTAACATTATTTAAGCCATACGCAAACTTAGTTGCATCTATATTTCGCTGAATATAAGTAGCTTCTAATTCTTGAGCATTAGGCGCTACCTTAAAACGTTGCAAAAGAGCAGGCCAAGCAAAAGACAACACCATAGCGCATACAACTAAAGACGCAACAGCTATAGCAGGCGTGCGCCAAGCTTTAACAGCTACAACAAAACGCGTGCCAATTTTTACATTCCCATTAAGAGCATGAGATTTTAGCAACCACGCTGTTATAACAATTCCAACAATTAGTGTTATTACAGCCATTGCAATGCTGGAAGGAACACCAGCATTCATATCTGTGTAAGATCCGCCAGTAATCTTAGAACCATCCAAATTTACAATCGCAAACACATCTAAGATTTGCAAAATAGACCAGAAAATAACAACTAGCATAAACCATGCAGAAATTTGACGCCTTGCGCTTTTAGTTATGCTAAAAATGCCTTTGCCGCCTACAGGAAGCGTAATCCTTACAGCTCCCATCAAAGCGTTTGTTATAACGCTAAATAGCAAAGAAACACCAAGAAGAACAATAAACGCTCTTGTAAAAAGTCGCAAGCCTGGCAAAGTAAACACGTAAAAACCGTTATCAAATCCAAATTGTGGATCTTTAATACCAAACGATTGGTAATTAAACATAAGCAAAATTTGCACCCAATGACTATAGAATTGCATTCCAAACACAGCACCTACAATCAAAGACACAATTCCTGCAACATGCATTGCAAGCTTAGAGCTTATTCCCTTTTTAGTGTCTAAAATATTGCCTTTTTCTTTAACATATACGCCATCTTCGCTTCCAGGGCGTTTTTTAATCGCAATATATGCAGACAAATACCCGAACGCAGCCATAAGCAGAGCGTACAAAGCCCAAACGCCGATTTTAGCGGCTAGTTGAATCCAGATTACGCTCTCGAATCCAAGTTGCGCATACCACATGCAATCTGTAATAAAAGTAGAAAAACCAAAAATAATTGAGCATATAAACGCTATTGCGACTACTATCGCAACAATAATCCAACGCCATTTTCTTGATTTTCCAACAAACTTATTTACATCAAAATCTATTCTCATATAGCGATTATTCTCCTTACTATTTGAGCTTTTATTATCGCTTTTATTGCTTTCACTATTATCGCTAATATTGCTAGTATTGCTTTCGCTATTTTCGCTATCTTTGCTAGCATCGCTATTTTTTGGCGAATCGCCTTCGTCTTCTAGTTTTTTCTTAGCTTCTAATAGATCACTAAAAATGTCACCGAGGTCATCATCGTCAGTATAATAGTCTGCCCAATCTTTTATTTTTTTTGTAAACTTTGAAAAATTCTTGTCTTTGTTTTTACTATTAGACTCATCTTTAGACTCATCTTTAGACTCATCTTTAGACTCATCTTTAGACTCATCTTTAGCAACAACATTTGCAACAACATTTGCATTGCTATTATCTTCATCAATGCTTTCGATAACTACATCTTGATCGCTGAAATCATCCGTAGAAGTATCGGACGAAGTATCGGCAAAATCATTATTTTGATTGCTCTTTTTCTTTCCATCGCTTGAATAATCAGAACGCTTATGCACTTTAGTGTTTTTAGGTTTTCTAGCCATATACGCGCCAAAAGCAGCCCATGCAACGCCAATGATTATTTCTATGATGACTTTCAACATAAGGTTAATAGTACTATACTAATTATTCCTAATCTACTTGTTGTGTTTGTTGTGTTTGTTGTGTAATCAAAAATAATTACAAAAAAACGCGCTCGCAAAGTAGCGAACGCGCCTAATTTGATTAAATTAAATCATATAAGCATTTAAGCTAGGCAACATCTGGATCGTCTTTAGCGATTGTTCCAGTGAGCTTTCCAATTGCTTTCATTACGTGGTAAACAACCAACACAACAACAGTGCCGATTGCAATACCATTGAACTGAATTCCAGAAACAGCAAATTGGAAGTTAGCAATACCTATAATCATAACGATTGCAGCAATCATAATGTTAACTGGCTTATCGAAGTTCACTTTGTTTTCTACCCAAATGCGCACGCCAATCATGCCAATCATGCCGTAAAGCAAAGTGGTTACACCACCCAAAACGCCTGCTGGAATGGAGTTTACAATTGCACCAAACTTTGGGCAAAGGCTTAACACGAATGCAAAGAATGCAGCGCACCAATAAGCGGCAGTAGAATACACTTTTGTTGCAGCCATAACGCCAATGTTTTCGCCATAAGTTGTAGTACCGCAACCGCCAAAGCAACCAGCTATTGCAGTGCCTAAGCCGTCTGCAAACAAAGCTGTACCAATCTTGGAATCGTAGTCGCGGCCAGTCATTTGAGCTACAGACTTAACGTGACCAACGTTTTCTGCAATAAGAACGAGCACAACTGGCAAGAACATAAGCAAAACAGAGAAGTCAACTTGCGGAGTGTGGAACTTAGGGAAGCCAATCCAAGCTGCTTGCTCAATCTTGCTAAAGTCAACTTGACCCTGGAAGCATGCATACGCGTAGCCAACAAGAACACCAAGCAAGATGTTCAATCGTCCAAGAAGACCGCGGAAAATCACTGCAATAAGCATAACTGCAACCAGAGTTACCAAAGCGGTGTCTGGAGCCTTTTGGAAGTTGCCCCAAACAGCTGGGCCCAAGTTAAAGCCGATGATTGCAACTATTGCACCGTTAACAACAGGAGGCATAATAATGTCAATCCACTTTGCTCCTGCAAAATGCACAAGCACACCGATTAAAGCAAGAAGCAAACCAGTGCACATAATGCCAAAGCTTGCTACAGCAATGCCCTTATGTGCTGCAGTTACAGCCATAACAGGCGCTATAAGACCAAAAGAGCTTCCTAAATAACTAGGAAGCTTATTTGCGTTGATAAGTAAGAACAGTGCCGTGGAAAGAGCCGTGAACATTAAAGTAGTAGACGGATCAAAGCCAGTAAGAATTGGCACTAAGAATGTTGCGCCAAACATAGCAATAACATGCTGAGCGCCAATACCAGCAGTACGAGTCCAAGTTAAACGCTCATCTGGCTCTACTACTTCTCCTGGCTTCAAAGTTTTTCCGTCACCATGAAGCTGCCATGTAAACAACGATTTCATCGTTTTCTCCTTGCATAAAACAAGTTTATATATACGTTTGTGATTGAAAAACAACCACCAAAACAAGCGCCAGCTTAAAAAAAAAAAAACAAGCACTACTCGAGCGCAGGTTTGGCAGCTTCCGCAGAGGTCGCCATCAACCGCCGCCCCTTAGCCAAGTGGACATTCTAATGTACTAATCATAAAGTGTCGAGGCAATTTTAAAAATAACAAACTTACATGTTATTTTCATTGAAATATCAAGGAAAATCGGTGTGTCGAAAACAGATAAAACACAACTAATTATTGCTAATAAAAGTTTATACTTATAAACTTTTGCTTATGGATTAGATCTACTTATTACAATCTTAATTTTGTAAAACATTTTGAATATAATCTTTTAACACAATTGCATGATTTATACGCGTATCTTTCGCTCCATATAAAAATGTTACTTTTTTATTTTTTCTACATATATCTACTATTTGGTTTACACAATCTTGATTCTCGTCTAGCTCTTCAACATAGCGATTAGAAAATTCTTTGAAGCGCTCAGGCTTATGACTAAACCATTTTCGCAAATCACTTGATGGAGCAATATCTTTACACCACAAATCAAGATTTGCCTTTTCTTTACTTATGCCTCTAGGCCACAATCTATCTACTAATATTCGCAAGCCATCATGTTCATCAAATGATTCATAAACACGTTTAATTTGAATATTAATATTGCACATAATTACCTCTTTAACTACATACAATGATTACACAATTATGATTTTTTTCAACACGATTTAATTAAGAACAATATGAATTGAACTAATACAAAACTACGATAGATTTTTATCGAATATGTTTTATTATGTGATTTTTATTTTTAGCGTGTTGCTTGTAATCAAGCCGAAATGCACATAAATGTTTAAATTTTTTGAATTTTTGTTCTCTTTTGTCCGATTATGGGAGAATAATTAGCTAAATGGTTAATTTCTTTGATACTTGGAAAAAGAAAATCTGCACCATCAACATGGCCCTTATAGCAGTGTTGACTCTTCTAGCTTCCTTAATTGGTAGCTGGCTCAAGCAGTTCCCAGGCTTAAGCCTTTTGGGAGCACTTATTATTGCGTTGCTTATTGGTATGGCTCTGCAGCTGCCTTTGCACGTATACAAGTTGAATAATGATTCTAGAAGAGCTGGAGTTAAATCTTCTGCTGGTCTAATTGCAAATAAGCTTCTTCGCCTAGGTATTATTTTGCTAGGCTTTAAGCTAAATTTGCACGTTCTATTCACTCAAGGTTTAAAGTGCCTACCAATCGCAGCTGTACTCGTTGCTGTTATGGTTTGCGTTACTTATAACATTGCAAAACTTCTTAAAGTAAGTCCTCAGCTTGCAATGCTAACAGCAGGTGGAACAAGCATTTGCGGAGCGGCAGCCGTTATGGGTCTTTCTGGCTCCATGCCTGTACCTCCACAAGAAGAGGATGAAAAAGAACAAAACGAAGTTATGGCTGTTGCAACAGTTGCAATAATGGGCACGATTTACGCTTTGGCAGAAATCTTTATTCTTCCCAACTTTGGAATGACTAAGCAGCAACTTGGAATTGCTGCCGGAGCGTCCCTTCACGAAATTGCACACGCTGTTGCAGCAGGCGGAGCTTTTGGAAGCATTGACATTGCAACAATCATGAAGCTTACTCGAGTTCTTATGCTTGTTCCTACATCAATCTTTATTGCAATTTGGTGGAATGCTCGTCACAGCCAAGTAGAAGATAACGGAAAGCGCAAAATCAACTTCCCATGGTTTATGCTCGGTTTTATTGCAGCATCCGTTATTGGTACATATGTGCCTTTTGTTTCGTCTTACGCATCCCTCCTTGTTGACGCAGGATACGTATTCCTAGGAATGGCAATGGCTGCTCTTGGAATCAACGTAAACTTTAGAGTTATATTTAAGCAAGGAAAAGCAGCATTCTTGGCAAGCTTCTTAGCTTCTATAGTTCTAGTTGTGTTAGCCTGTGGTGCAAGTATTTTGTTCTTCTAATAGAACAGTCATCATAAAAGAAACAAGAGGATTCCTTCAGGGGAATCCTCTTTGCATATATAATCAATGAATATTAAAGTCAGTTATTCAATGTGTACAGAAGTTCCATCTGGAATATACGAATAGAACCACTTAGAGTCAGGCACACTTAACCGAACACATCCATGAGACGCAGGAACACCCAGCTTTTGAGCCTCTGGAACAATATAATCACCAAAATTAAACCTAGTTGGCACAGAGTGGAACAAATATTCGGAACCTATAAAGCCAACCCAGTAGTCGCCACCCATCTTTTCTCTATCATTATAAAAATGGTCACCTCGTGCACCAATTTTATAATCACCTTTAGGAGTTGATTCATCCATTCCAGCACTAACAATCATCGTATAAACAAGATTATTATTCGCATAAATATAAACACGTTGTTTTTTAAGATTTACTTTTACGTGTAAATGATTTGCATCAACCCCAGAAAGATTCGGATACTGACCTCCCGTAGGAATTTTCCATAAATCAGAAGATTTAATTAATGGATTATCTAAAGACTTATTTGAGTAATCTATCTTTGTTTTAGATTTTTTATTACTTTTATTACTCTTATTGTTTTTGCGTTTTGAATAATAAGATTTTGTGTTATTAGAGATTCTATTATTTACTTCTTCAATTACGTGAGATACCTGAAAACCAACAAAGCTGAAAAAGATTAAAATAACTAAAACAGTAGAAACGCGCTTATAGAAAATTTTGCGATTTTCTGGAGATTTTAAGTTAATAATATATTTCACTAATCGCGCAATAAGTGACCTTAGAACGCTTTTTAAAGCACAAAATATATTCATAAAATCTCCATAATAAACAAGATAAAAGGCGCTACCTTGATACTATACTACAGTACCTAAGCAGCGCCGTTACACATTAATATGATTATTGTTTAGACGAATTGTTTAGACAATCACACATTAAACTTAAATTCAACAATATCTCCGTCTTGCATAACATAATCGCGTCCTTCAAGACGAAGCTTTCCTTCTTCCTTGATTTTTGCCATTGAGCCTTGAGCCTCAACAAAATCATCGTAAGAAACAACTTCTGCTTTAATAAATCCACGCTCAAAATCAGTGTGGATAACGCCTGCAGCTTGCGGAGCTGTCCAACCCTTATGAATTTGCCATGCATGAACTTCTTTAACGCCAGCCGTCAAATAGGTTTGAAGCCCTAGAATATCAAATCCGACTCGAGCAAGCTGATCCAATCCAGATTCTTGCAAGCCCGCATCAGCCAACATTTCTCGAGCATCTTCTTCATCAAGCTCAGTAAGCTCCGACTCAAATTGCGCATTCAAGAAAATAGCCTTTGCTGGAGCTACAGATGCCGCCAGCTTAGACTTCAAAGAGTCATCCGAAAGCTCCGAATCGTCAACGTTAAACACGTAAATAAAAGGCTTAGCAGTAAGCAAATGCAAATCGTAAACGTCGTCTTTATTAATCAACTTCTCATTATGAGCCTGATCAATCGTCTTACCAGATTCAAGAATTTCCTTAGCCTTATTTACAGCATTTACGTATTCTTGAGTAACTTTTTTGCCACGTAAATCTTTTTCTAACTTCGGCAAAGCATTCTCGATTGTTTGCAAATCCGCAAGAATAAGCTCCGTGTTGATTGTATCAATATCGTCTGCTGGATCTACCTTGCCATTAACGTGAACAATGTCATCATCATTAAATGCGCGAACAACTTCACAAATTGCATCTGCTTCACGAATATTAGCAAGGAATTTGTTTCCCAAACCTTCACCTTCGCTAGCACCCTTAACAATTCCTGCAATATCAACGAATGTAACGGTTGCTGGAACTATTTTCTCGGTTTTAACAAGCTTCGCTAAAACAGGCAAACGTTTATCTGGCAAAGGCACAATACCTGTATTCGGTTCGATTGTTGCAAACGGATAATTTTCCGCTAAAACGTTATTTCTTGTTAGAGCATTAAACATAGTCGATTTACCAACGTTAGGTAAACCTACGATTCCAATTGTTAAAGACATAATTACCTACTTTAGACCAGCTAGAGGAATTGACGACTCCACTATACTCGTATTGTTTTATTTTTGTTGAATTGCATCAACAGCGCTGATAACATCTCCCCTAAAACCACAGGATTCGAGCTTTGCAACACCTCGAATCGTAGTGCCGCCAGGAGAACATACAGCGTCTTTCATAACGCCTGGATGAATGCGAGTATCCATATACAGAGCACCTACTCCCTCAATCATCTTTGCAGCCAAACGATATGCGCAATCTCGCTTTAGACCGTACTTTACTCCAGCATCCGCTAAAGCTTCCATGTACATAGCTGTAAAAGCTGGAGCGCAGCTAGAAACACACATTGCAATATTCATGTGCTCGCTATCTACTCGTTCAACTAAAGATATAGGCTCAAAAATCGCGTTAAAAGCTTCTAGTTGACTATCTGTTAGCGTATTTTCATTTTCTGCTAAAGTGACTCCTTGGCAAACTGCGATTGGCGTGTTTGGAATAATGCATTGCACGTGAACATCTTTTCCAAGTAGATTCTGGTAATGCTTAATAGTCCAGCCTGCTGCAACGGATATAATTGCTATTTTTCTATCCACAATAGTTTTTACGATAGGCTGCAGAACTTCTTCAATCTGATTTGGTTTTACAGCCAGAATTAAAATATCACTAGCATCGCAAACTTCACACGCACTTTTTAAAGCTTTTACACCAAATTTGCTCGTAGTATTAACAAGTTTTTCAAAGTGGGCTGCACATGCAACCATATCTTTTCCTTGCAAAACATTAGCGCGAATCAGACCTTGTGCAATCGCTTGAGCCATGTTTCCAAAGCCAATAAATCCAACGGTTCCAATTGAGTTAGAACTCATTAACCAATCTCCCTAATAAGTAAACAATAAACTAAATACTAACTTTCTATTAAGCATCTAATCGTTTGTACATACAACTTGTATATCTAATCATTTGTTAGGTACTTTAATCAAAAGTTACTTATCACTTATATAACTTAGATTACTTATATCACTTATATATAGACTCTAAATCTCCACGATTTTTTGCTTCTTCTAACAAATGACGGAACACAAAGTCTCCATGAACACCATCATGCTCAAACTCGTTAGTAGTCCAATAATGAGAGTTAGAAATATGAGACAAAGTGTCTAGCTGAAGACCAGAATCAACATACAAGTCATCGAAATAAACCGCTGCTTGCAAAGGAACTTCATTATTTGCAAGTTGATCTAAATCGTAAATCTTGCCAAATTGCATATCGTTCATCATGCAATCAACAGCTGGCAAGAAAGGCTGCAAAGCTTTTTGCTGATCAAACATCCACGGGAACACAGCTTCGCCAGTAAACAAAAGAGGACGCGCGCTGCCAGCAAACTCTGGCATTGTTTCTCGAACTTGCTGAGCTGCCCAACGAATTGGATGATCTAATTCACCATCTGCATAAATGAACTCTTGTAATGGCCAATATAGCGGACTAGAAGACGTTGCATCCATAACACCGTAAAGAAATTCATCGCTTAAATAACCGTCTGCCGTTCCGCCACCATGCTTAAACGCCTTAAGAGAGCCATCTCCATCCGAAAAAGCTGAGTCAATCAACCAATGAACTCTTTCAAAGCTTGGTTTCATACCAAAAGATGATCCAAGAGTCTGGAATCGCTCAACCGTAAGCTTTTCACCATTAGGCAAGAAAACATCTCCTTGAGAAATCCTATCTGCAATAGCAGCAGCGCGCGCAACATCCTGCGGATAACGCTCGTAGAATTGCTCAGTTTTTCTAGCCATACGCGGGAACGTGTGCTCGTAAACTTCTAGAGCATTAGCTGGAACATGAGGAATACCGCCCGTTGTAAAGCTTGCAAGCAAACCCTGCGGGAAAAGAGACAAATACGTAAGTGTTAAGAATCCGCCATAGCTTTGACCCAAAGAAACCCACGGCTTTGCGTTAAACTCAGTTAGGCGCAAATGCTCAAAATCGCGAATAATAGAATCAGCCAGGAAACGCTTCAAATACCAGGCTTGTCGTTCAACACTTACACCGTCGTCTGCCATGCGCTTAATCGTAGAAGCATCTACCCTAGAAGAGCGCCCAACACCACGCTGGTCTGGAAGAACAACACGAAAATGCTTAATTGCCTCTTGAATCCAACCATCGCTAGACGGCGAAAGCGGACGAGGGCACTGACCACCTGGACCCCCTTGCAAAAACACTAGCAAAGGCAAATCGTCATGTACATGTTCTGGAGCACAAATAACTCTGCAAAATAGGCGAATCGTCTCCCCTTTAATAGAATCGCCTGGAGTGTTTTGCTCCCAGTCTAAAGGAACATCAATTGCGCGATCTTCTACATACAATCCCGGTACGTAATATTTTGCTAGTAGTGCCATCTGAACATTCCTTTCCGCACTCGCATGCAACGTTGCAATAACAAATCACATACAAAAAATACACACTCTTATGTAAATCATACTAAAGTTCGATTGTTCTATAAAGTGCCGTGTACTAGCCTAGTAGTTATGAAAATATCTCACACGTTTAACAGAGCTATACAACGCTTACGCACTGAGCTTACGCTAAACGATATATTGTGGGGCATTATTCCACTTATTCTTTTTACATCTTCAAGCAATCGGTATACTATAAACAATGTTGACGGATTCTTGACGCAAAGTTCGCTAATTACAACCTTGCTTATAAATATTGTTGTTGCATCATTACTTTCAGTACGAAGAGTATGGCCCGAACACACAGCTGTTATTTTTATTGTTGCATGCATTTTGCAAGTAATATTTGGCCCTACTCAACTTTTTGCTGATTTCTTTGGTTTTGTGCTGCTTGTTAATGCTATTGCTCGCGGAAATCCAGAACATTCAAAAGCTTTTGTTATTACAGCTTACGTAGCAACCGTATTATTTTGCGCAATAATATCGTGGAATATTGTAATGGGACCAATATATGGCATCAATCATTCAAAAGCTAGTTATACTTGCAGCGTAAAAAATATAAATAGCAGCAACATAAGAAACTGCTTTTCAAATGTACTTAATTTTGCAATTCCTACCATAATTTTTGCAATTATTATTACCACTATTACGGTTATTATTGGCTACTGGCAACGAACACACGTACATACGATTCAACTTTTACAAGATCACAATAATGCTATTCGCGCGTACCGAAAAAAAGCTCAGCATATTGCTATTACTGCAGAGCGTGCAAGAATCGCTAGGGATATGCACGATATTGTTGCTCATACGCTTTCTATTATTATTGTTCAAGCAGACGGTGGCCGTTATGCCGCAACACAAGATATTTCGCTTGCTAAAAAAACAATGCATATTATTAAAAACGAAGCTGAGCGCGCCGTTCACAACATGCGACGCTTGCTAGAAGCTTTAACAGACGCTCCATCTGGTCAATTGGATTTTAATCACATACCTTCGCTTATTGAGCAAGCAAAAATAGCATCTCCTAATAACATTTTTTGGCATACTGTTGATGGCATAAATTCTTCTAATAAACTCAATAAAGATGCACAAATCGCGGCCTACCGCGTTGTTCAGGAATCACTTACTAATATTCGAAAGCACGCAGGAAACGGTATTAAAATAAACATTCACGAACAGTGGAACGAACAAGGAGTAACACTAAAAATCACAAACGAAGTACACAAGCTTGAAACTAATCAAGCACAAAATAGCATTGCGCCACATAAAAACGGTTATGGCTTAATTGGCATGAAAGAGCGAATTGAGAATCTTCACGGAACGCTTGATTATGGAATACAAAACGATGGAACATTTAGTGTTGTTGCTTTTATTCCATATTCTTACAACACGGATCAATCAAACACTACTGCTTCTTTATTAAATAGTATTTCTAACGTTACTTATAAGAATGCAAAAGTTAATAATCAATCAGCAGCGCAAGAAAAACCTGAAAATGCAAGCAATCAAACATCATCAGAAGTGTTGCAAGGAGCAAATACTTCACGAAATAGGATTGAGAAAGTATCACAATGGTTTGAAAAACATTGGCTTATTGGAGACATTATTTATGCTTCACCTTGGGTTGTTATGATGCTTTTTCTGCCAACTTGCGATTTTATGGTTGGAAATGGAATGCATTCACAATATTCCAGCTCACTTTTAGTACAAATACTTTATAGAGTATTTACTCTTACAACCATGGTGCCATTCATGTTTCGCAGAAAATCTCCAACTATGTGCGCAATTGTTGCAGCAGTATTTTCTGCAATACAGCTTATATGCTTGCCGAATATTTTATTCGCTAATTTCTTTATACCAGCCATTGTTTATGCTGCTGTGCTCTATGGCAAAAAGCACGCATGGCAGTGGGTTAGTGCTGTAGTACTCGCCGAATCTGCTATTTTTGCTGTAAAAATTGGTGTTGCATCAAGAAATATTCCGCAAAATGAAACTCCAATACGATTTTTTACTTCTAATGCGTACACAACTAATTTTTATGACATTATGCAAATGGCATCCGTAGGATTAATTTTTGGTTTTATAGTTGCATTAATTTGTTTTGCTGCCATTGCATTTGCTTATTCCCGCAGAAATGATGACAATAATTTGTTGATTCTAAAAGCACGCAAAACAGAACTAGAGCAAGAGCAAAAACAGCTAGAAGTACTTGCAGCAAATGCCGAAAGGCAGCGTATTAGCGCAAACATTCAGCAAAAAGTTGCAGTTACATTGCATAAAGTAATTGATGCTGCAAATAGTGGAATCAATATGCTAAATGAATACGAAAAATCAAATAGCAATGCAGAAAATTCAGAGTCAAAAAATCTTAAGCAATCACAAGAACAAAGTGAAGCAATTAGTAAAGCTTTCAAAAACATTGGAGATGAAGGTCGCTCAGCACTTAGATATATGAGAAAACTACTCGGAATTTTGCGAGAAACGGGTTCAAGTGTTAATTCATCAAACAATAGTGCAAATATAGCTAAGATTGCGGTTCGCCCTGCTCCTTCTCTTGATGAACAAATTCAACACAGACTTGCCAACAAGCACGCATAAATTGATAGTATGGAAAATATGGAAAACAATGAAGTAATTAGAGTCGCTATAGCAGACGATCAGGAGCTTGTGCGCGCAGGATTTGCTATGGTAATCAACTCGCAAAAAGATATGCAAGTTGTTGCTCAAGCTTCAAATGGCAATGAAATTGTAGAAGTTGCGTCGAAAGAGCATCCAGATGTTATTTTGATGGATGTGCGCATGCCGTTAATGGATGGATTGGAAGCTACGCGCAAAATTTTGCAAAAAGAAGATAATAGCAATACGCGTATTATTATTTTAACAACTTTTGATTTAGACGAATATGTTATGGCTGCAATTCATACGGGCGCATCGGGATTTTTGCTTAAAGATACGGAGCCAGAAACATTGCTTAATTCGATACGAACGGTGTATCAAGGAAACGCAATTATTGCTCCGACTGCTACGAAGCGTTTGATTGAGTCAATGATTTCTAAGCCTACCGATGAAGAAAAAGCAAAAGAAGAAATTGCAACTAAAAACGAGAAAAATTCTTGCCTAAATGATTTAACAGATCGCGAGCGCGAAGTTCTTGTAGAAATTGCTCACGGACTGTCTAACCAAGAGATTGCTAATAAACTGTTTATTAGCTTGCCAACAGTTAAAACGCATGTTGCTCATATTTTGGGAAAAATCAAAGCAAGAGACAGAGTTCAAGCTGTTGTGTTCGCTTACGAAAATGGTCTTGTTTAATTATTCTTATAAAACAATGCGGCTGCAAAATTAATCTATTCTTCATTGAACGATCGAATTGCAACCGCATTTTAATTTTTTTATATTATTTGTGCTATTTATATTCGCATTAAGCTATTTTAGCTATCTGTATTTGATTATCCGCAATCCTAAGTTTTATTTAGAAAAGCGAATTTTGCCACCGCGACTCATATAAATACCTGCAGCTGCAGAACCACCTATTGCCATTGTTCCTACAACAGCGCCAGCAATTACAAGATTATTGTTGTTCGATGGTGCTTTTGAGTTATCGCTTTTAGCTTCAGATAACTTATTGGTTTCGTCAACAGTTTTGGAATCTTCTTTTACCTCTTCACTTTCTGCATTTTCGTCTTTTTTATCTTCTTCATTATTTTGAGAATCGCTTTTTTCGCTACTAGAAGCGTTATTTGCTTCGGATTCTGCTGGATGAGATACTGGCGATGCTGGCTGCGCTGCAGCTGGTGCAGCAGATGCAGAATGTGTAACAGGTGCAACCGGTGCAGCAGGTGTGCTCACATTTGCGGAAGCAGCAGAAACAGCAGGAACAGCTGACGCGGGAGAAACAGTAGATGCATTTTGTGAGTTTTCAACAGAAACCGCAGGAGTTTCCTTGGATGTAGCATTCTGTGGAACAACTTTTGGTTCAGAA
This sequence comes from Gardnerella sp. DNF00354, assembly GCF_049262755.1. Taxonomy (NCBI): domain Bacteria; kingdom Bacillati; phylum Actinomycetota; class Actinomycetes; order Bifidobacteriales; family Bifidobacteriaceae; genus Gardnerella; species Gardnerella sp. DNF00354. The sequence continues at coordinate 1,070,903 of NZ_CP058402.1, read as the reverse complement.
ACTGGAGCAAATGGTGTTACAGAGGATTCTGCTGGGCGTGCTGCTACAGATGAAGAAGTAGTCGATTCAGCTTCAACACTCTTCGCTTTAGATTTCTTAGATTCTAATGATTCTACTTGCGAAGATCTATATTCAGAAGATGCAAATTTATTATCTGAAGACCGCGAATCAACTTTAGAATCCTTCGGCTGAGTCTGCACAGAATCTTTTTCTTGTACAGCTTTTTCTTCAGTAACTTTAGTCTCTGGAGATTTTACTTCTGGAATGGACTTCTCAACTTCTTCCTTCGACTTAGTCGAGTCATTTGGTGTATCAACTGTAGCATCTGACTCTGTACGTGGAGCTGGTGCAGGAGAATCAGGCTTAATTGTTTCTTCTTGAGCCTTATTTTCTTCCTTATCAAGCTCATCAATATTTACGCCAAGTGATTTTAGTTGTTCATTTACACTTGAAATTTGACCTTCTGTATTTTTAACATATCGACCATATTCTTCTTTTTTATTCTCTTCGACTTTTAATTTCTCAGTATCTTCTGTAAGAGTTTTTTCTATGGTCTTACGCTGAATGTCAAGCTTTTCTTTTTCTTGAATTAGTCTATTAAACTCTTTTTCAGACTCAGAATCATCTTTTCCGTTTAAAGCATCTATTTCTTTATCTATTTCATCTATTTGTGTTGTTCGTTGACCTGATTCTTTTATTGCATTATCTACTAATTCTTTAAATTTATTATACTCAGATTCTGCTTTCTTTAAATCTTTATTATACTTTTTAAGATTTTCTTTATACTGCTTACGACTAGCAAGTAAATCTTCCTTCGTAGCAGGAGGTTGATTGGAACCACCCAAATCTAATTGTCCAAGTGACTTGAAATCAGAATCAGATGCTTGTGTTACATCACTATTTACAGCATCACTAGCCCACGCTGGCATTGGGCTTTGCATTAATAACAACACGATTCCTGCAATCACTGCGGCAGATTTTTTATTGACCGTTACCATATTCTTCTACTCCTTGCTCGTAGCGGCCTCATATTTAATTTATGCTTATGTCAGCAGTCAACCAAAGAGCATAACAGAGAAATAAATAAGATTCCAACGTCAAATAATCGAAAAATTTTTCGATTAACTTGTTATAACAAATATTTAATACTTAATTTTTTCGATTTTCCCGATAAAAAATATTAATCAATATTAATAATATCTAAACAATTGTATTTTATGCATAAAATTTATTTATTTTTTGATGTACATCACATTATTTTTTCTGCGTGTCGCACGTTATGTAGAAAAAAATAATGCTGATGCACAACTACACCAGCATTATTTCTGTTTTTATAATTAATTTAATATATGTTATAACAACATACAGTTTATTCTTCTGCGAGCGCAACCACTGGCGAAGACTTCACTGCTCTACGAGCTGGAAGCACGCTGGAAAGAAGAGCTGCAAGTAAAGCGATTAGAGCAAGAACCGCGTAAATAGTCCAATCAATTACAAACGGAACTTTGCCAATTGCGCTAAACACCATGTAGGATCCAATCCATCCAAACGCTGTTCCAACAATCAAGCCAGAAACAGTGCTTGTTAGGGAAATCAACGTTGCTTCCAACGCAAGAGACCTTCTAACCTGTCCCCTTGTCATGCCTATAGCGCGCAAAGTTGCAGATTCTTTAGTGCGCTCAATAACAGACAAGCTTAATGTGTTTGCGACGCCTATTAAAGCAATCACAACAGCTACTGCTATTAAGCCAACAAGCAACATCATCATTATGTCGATAGCACTCTCCCACTGCGCTCGTTGGAACACGCTTCCAGCAGCCATAACCTCCGCATAGCTAGATGTAATATTTCTAATATTTTTAACAATATCTACAAGATTAGCTTTGCTAGAGTCTACCGAAATGAGCAGAATATGCGTTGTAGGCTTAAGGTAGTTATTGAAGTAAGATTTGCTAACAAAAGCAGTATTCCTTGAATATATATTAACATTTCTATACTTCTTAAACTGAACTTGCTTTACAGTAATGCTCTTATCGTTATTACTTGGGTCTGTATTCATGCCAGTAAATGGCGTAATATTATTACTGTCTGTTTCACCAGAACTGTACTTTTCTACGTAAGCTTGCAGATTAAGGTTTCCTTTTTTAAGCTCAAAAGGTTCTCCACCTTCTTCATTAAACTTAGGCAAAAGCACAGAATCTTTGTTTATATTAACGCCATCAAGATTTGTGTGCATTACATTTTTAAGTTGATCTATATTATCAACTCCAGCTGCCATAGCATACTCAGTTTTGCCCTTAGCATTCTTAAAAGTCATAGGAACTGCAGGAAGCAACTCAGTATGCTTTATTCCACTAATCTTTGAAATATCGGCAGCTAGAGATTCATCAACATTCTTGCCTTGAATAATAATGTCAACACTGTAACGGTCATCAACAACACCTTTAAGAGTTGCTTTACCACATATTGCGCCCGTTACTACTGTAGAAACAAGCGTTACGCCAATAAGCAAAGCTGTTCCAGTTGCTGCAACTCTTCTAGGATTTCTTTGCACGTTTGCGTTAGCAACTTTAGAAGCTGGCCCACAAAGTGCCATGATTGCTCCAGTTGCTTTCATAGCAAACGGCATCCAGAATATGGCTGTCATAATAATGCCAATGAACACAAGCGCACAACCAAACATTGCTCCAAGCAAAGTCATCCAAGAGTCAGAACCTGCAGTAGGAGACTTCCCCGCAATCATGCTTGCCAAAGAAGTAGCACTTAAAGCAGTAGCTAAAATACCTACAACAATAAACAGAACGCCAAAAACAGCGCGAATAATGCTTGCACGCTTATCTTTAATCAAATCCATTGGTCGCAGAGCTTCCATAGGCGTTACTTTTGTAGCAGATCGAGCAGCACTCATAGATGCAAGAACTGTTACAATCGCGCCAATTGCTATTGGCCAGACAACCGCTGGAAGCGAAACAATCAAAGGAATCTTAGACAATGGGCCAGAATTAATATTCACGTTACTAATTGCGCCCATAAATCCTATTGCGCAAAGCACGCCAACAGCCGCAGAAATAACTCCAAGTATTGCAGCTTCAAGCAAAACTGCAGCATAAAGCTGATGAGATTGTGCGCCAATTACGCGTAAAAGTGCAAGAGTGCGTCTGCGTTGAGCAACCAAAACTTGGAATGTGTTTGCTATAACAAGCGAAGAAACCAGCAACGCTAGAATACCAAAAGATAGCAAAAACATGGTTACAAAATTAGTGCCGTTGGACACACTTCGAACAGCTCTTACACCAACTTCGTGCCTAGACATAAGAGAGAATCTCGAAGGAAGCAAAGAGTTAATCTTAGGAGATAAATCGTTTATTTTAGATTCATCAATACTCATATATACTTTGCTTTGCACAACTTGATTGTCAAAATTCTTAAGATTTTCGAGTTTTGCACAAAAATCGTTCGTTATGCCACCAAGATACGTGCCGCGATTTGAAAATGGTATTTGAGAATGCTCTCCATCGTCTACAAGACCAACCACACGAACATCGTACGATTTTTCTTTATCTCCGCCAGTGTCATCTACTTTAACCAAGGTTATAGTATCGCCAATATTTGCATGTATTGATTTAGCAATACTTTTAATAAGCGTGATTTCACCTATTTTTTGCGGATCTCTACCTTCTGTTGATTTATACACAGGAAGATTTCCATACAAACCACTAGACCAAGCAATACTCGTAACTGATTTATCACCTTTTTCTACTCTTACAAGCGCAGTCGCATCATCAATACGAATGCCATTAACACCAGGCATCTTCGATATTTCGTCTAAATGAAGATCTTTATAATGAATTTTACTACTCGGAAAACTGTTAGGATTCTTAAATGATATTGCATAATTTGCGCTACCGAATTCATCTGTTGCGTTGCGAACCATCAAGTCGTCAACACTATTTACAAAAAGCAAAGTAGCGCTCATAAACATGCTGCCTATAAGAATTGCAATTCCAGAGGCGATTAGCATGCGCACGCTTTTACGCATAAGTTTTAGTGCGATTTTCCACATTCTAACTTCACCACCTTTTATTGCAATTGGGCAGGCTGATTATTAATACCAGCCTCGCTGCGTTCCATAAGCATCTTGCTCATTCCTTCTGCAGTAGGATTTTGCACGTCTTCAACGATTTGACCATCTGCAAACACGATTGCTCTATCTGCATAAGACGCTGCAACAGCGTCGTGAGTAACCATAATCACAGTTTGACCAAGTTCCGTTACAGACTTCTTCAAAAAATGCAAAACTTCCAAGCTGGAAGCAGAGTCAAGATTTCCAGTAGGCTCATCTGCAAAAACTACGGAAGGCTTAGAGATTAAAGCTCGAGCAATTGCAACGCGTTGGCGCTGACCACCAGAAAGCTCAGCAGGCCTATGCTTTAAGCGATCTTGCAAGCCAAGAGTATTAACCAAAGTATTAAACCATTGCTTATCTGGCTTTTTGCCTGCCAAAGTAAGAGGCATAAGAATATTTTGCTCAGCGCTAAACATTGGAAGAAGATTAAAACTTTGGAAAATAAATCCAACCATTTCGCGGCGCATAAGCGTAAGCTGATTATCGCTCATTCCCGTAATATCTAAACCATCAACCAAAACCTTTCCAGAATTAACGCTGTCAAGACCAGCTAAAGAATGCATTAAAGTTGACTTTCCAGAACCAGAAGGACCCATAATCGCCGTAAACTTGCCGCGCTCAAAACTTACGCTAACGTCTCGCAAAGCGTGAACAATGCCTGCGCCCTTGCCAAAATCTTTAACAACGTGCAAAGCTGCAACCGCAGTCTCACCAATCAAACCTTCTTGAGCGGAATAATTCATTTGCGTAAAACGCGTATCTTCACTATTTTCAACACTCATCTTGCACCTCACATACTTCTGTGATTACCTTACAATTAAAATTTACGTGATTAAAAACGCATTCTCTATAGTGCGTAGGGCTGATATTTTCATTGGAATAATAGGAATTTTGATATTAAATTTTGATAGAAAAATGCTCTTATATAAAATCGTCATACTTTAGTATGAGAGCCAGTATGATAGGCTTAAATTCACAGGCGTAATATCGCAGACCTAAATTTGCATTCCAATTTGCATTCCAATTTGCATTCCAAATAGATTATTTAATTCAAAATAAATCAATTAGATAACTACAACACTAATCAATCAAAGAATTTTTCTTAACATAATTAATATTTTTCTTTCAACATATTCATTGCAAATCACGTGCTCTAATTTTTATAAATGTGCTTATTTATATCTAAAATAAATAAAAATGCATAAAATTAGTTAGTTTATGTTCATTTTAATTGCTTATTTGTTAAGTTTAGTAATAAAAAGCTTATTTAATACACTCGCCAAATGTCATGCAATATTGTAAAATATTAATCGACTACCAAAATTTGGCATGAGCCAACAAGAAACTCAAAGGAGATTTTCGCATGGTCTATAGAATGATTTTCAATCAGACTGCTTACTTTGGTCGCGGAGCAATCAAAGAGATTCCAAACGCTGCTAAAGCACACGGCTTTAAAAAAGCATTTGTAGTAACAGATCCTGTTCTTGTAAAAACTGGAACCGTTAAAAAAGTTACAGACGTTCTAGAATCAGCTGGTCTTCCATACGAAGTATTCGACAATGTAAAGCCAAATCCACCTGTTGAATGCATTCAAGACGGTGTAGAAAAGTTCAAGGTATCTGGCGCAGACTTCCTTATTGGACTCGGCGGCGGCTCTCCACAAGATACATGCAAAGGCATTGGAATTATTGTAGCAAACCCAGAGTTTAGCGATGTTCTTTCTCTTGAAGGCGTTGCAGATACAAAGAATCCTTCTGTTCCAATCTTTGGCGTGCCTACAACAGCAGGAACCGCATCCGAAACAACAATCAACTATGTTGTTACCGATACTGCAAAGCTTCGTAAATTCGTTGCAGTAGACCCTCACGATATTCCAATCGTTGCATTCGTAGACCCAGACTTAACTGATTCCATGCCACGCTCGCTTAAAGTTGCAACTGGTTTGGACGCACTCACCCACGCAATCGAAGGTTTCATTACACCAGGTGCATGGAGCCTTTCGGATTGCCTGTCTTTGCAAACAATTCGCATGATTGCACAAAACCTTGCAAAGAGCGCAGACGGAGATGTTCCAGCAGGCGAACAAATGGCTTACGCAAGCTACATAACTGGCATGGCATACTCCAATGTTGGTTTGGGCTTGGTTCACGGCATGGCACACCCACTCGGTGGTCGCCTTGGCGTTGCTCATGGCGTTGCAAACGGAATTTTGCTTGCTCCTGTTATGGAATACAACAAGGATTACACTGGCGAAAAGTATCGCGATATTGCTGCAGCATTCGACGTTCCAAACGCATACACAGATGACCTCGAAACCGTGCGCAATGCTGCTGTAAAGGCAGTTCACGACTTAACTGTTAAGCTTGGAAATCCTACTAAGATTAGCGAGGTTGGAGCTAGTGAGGCAGATATTGAAGGCTTAAGCCACGACGCTTTGGCAGATGTTTGCACTCCAGGAAACCCACGCAAGGCAACTTTGGAAGACATTCGCAAGATTTACACAAGCTTGATGTAGTCTTCTAAAATAATAAATAAATACGCAATATTTGTGGACGCAACTTATCTTGATTTAGGCTGCGTCCACATTTATTTGATTTATGTCATAAGCCATAAATCATAAGTCAAATTCTATATCTAATAACTCTTCTATCAATAGACAACAGTCTGAGTACTTTCTCGAATAACAATATGCGCAGGAAGAACCAGTTGATTCTCAATCTCCTTACCTTCCCTAATCTCAAGAATCATTCTAATAGCATTCTTTGCTATTGAATCAAAAGGCTGATTAACAGTTGTTAAAGATGGCATCAAATACTGTGCAGGATACACGTCATCAAACCCAGCTACAGAAAGCTCAGATCCTAACTTAATACCGCGCTCGCGAGCAGCGCGATACACATTTACAGCTGTAATATCGTTGCAAGCAAAAATAGCAGTAGGACGCTTTTCCTCAGGCAAATCCAAAATCTTACAAGCCATTTCATAGCCACGTTCAGGAAGATAATCCCCCTCTTTAACCAAATCTTTATCAATCGTCAAGCCAGACTGCTCCATTGCAGCATTATAGCCAGCAAATCGGGCTACACCAGATTGAACATTAAGAGGACCAGTTATAACGCCTATTCTCTTATGCCCCAGATTAATCAGATGTTTTGTAAGCTCATAAGCTCCTGTCCAATTATCGATTGAAATCGTGTGATCTTCCCCATTAGAAAGAGACACGGGATCAATTATAATCAACGGAATATTTCGCATACGCAAAAATTCCTTATCTTTCTGAGTAAGATCAGACATTTGAGATATAACACCAAGAGGATTTCTATCTACAATTCCACGCAAACACTCATCACGTTTCTTACCATTATCGGTTTGAGCGACTGTAAGAGCTAATCCTTCTCTTTGCGCCCAACGAGATGCGTAAGTAATCATCTCAATCGTGCCATTATTTGCCACATAATCTACTAATAATTCAATTGTCGGAGATACCTTAGTGCTTACAAGAGAATACTCGCGACCACTTTTTAAAAGAACTTCTTCTACTTTTTTGCGAGTCTCATCTGAAACGCCAGTTCTACCGTTAATAACCTTCGAAATTGTAGAAGGCGATACCCCCGCCTTTTTAGCCAACTCCGTTATGCGAGGTTTTGAAGATTCATTTTCAGCAATGCTAGTTGCGTGACTACGAGTTGGCATATGCACTCTCCTAATTCCTATATTCCTATGCTCATATGCTTATAAGTCGCAAAATTTTCTTAAGTCGCAAACAAATGCAGAGAAAATTTCTTACTTAATTTTGCATTAATTCTCAGCAATGCGAAAATTCAAAAAATAGAAAAACCGCATTATTGCCTGACATATCAAGCCTAATAGAAATAATATCATATGTTATTTCGCTACAGACTATGCAAAGTCGCGAAATTTTCTTATGACACGCCGAATAATCAGAATTTAACAGATAACATCGATGCCAAAAGTATTCATTTTTTAACAGTTATAAAAGATAAAAGCTCAATTTTTCAATATTCTTAAAATCCGAAATATGACATTTATCACAAAACGTGAGATTAGGAAAAATTCGCAAAAAATTATTTACGAAAATTTCCTAACGATTAGAACATTTTTCTATTATTTTGTTATAAAATATAGGAGTAGGTCACAACGATCTTAAAGCAAAGGAGCACAAATCGTTATGAGTACAATTACATCAGTAAAAACCTATGATTTTAGATTCCCTACGTCGCAAACGCTTTCTGGGTCCGACGCAATGAACAAAGATCCAGATTATTCATCCGCATACGTAGAAATCAAAACAAGCCTAGACGATGGCATTAAAGGTGTTGGATTTGTATTTACGATTGGCCGCGGCAACGATGTTGTTTGCGCAGCAATCGACTCCATGTCTCAAGTGCTTATTGGCAGAAACGTAGAAGAATTACTAGACAACATGCGACTTGCATGGGATCTTTTCGTTCACGACTCACAACTTCGCTGGCTAGGTCCTGAAAAAGGCGTAGAGCACATGGCAATTGGCGCGATTTTAAGCGCGTTGTGGGATATTAAAGCAAAGAGAGCTGGAAAGCCTTTGTGGCGCTTGCTTGCCGAGATGGATCCAAAGGAATTAGTTTCTACCCTTGACTTCCGCTATATGACCGACGCCTTACGTCCAGAAGAAGCAATCGAATTCTTGCAAGATGGCCAAAAAGGCAAGGAAGAGCGAATTGCAGACTTGCTTGTAAATGGCTACCCAGGATACTCCACTGCCGCAGGCTGGCTCGGTTACAGCGATGAGAAAATGGTTGCAATCGCTAAGGAAGAATCGCAAGTTAAAGGCTTTAAGCAAATTAAGCTTAAGGTTGGTCAAAATGTAGACGACGATTTAAGAAGACTCGCACTCGCTCGCGAAGCAATCGGACCAAATGTTCGCCTTGCAGTAGACGCAAACCAAGTGTGGGATGTTCCAACAGCAATTACTTGGATTAATCGCTTCCACGACTTCGACTTAGCTTGGGTAGAAGAACCAACAAGCCCAGACGATGTTATTGGACACGCAACAATCGCCCGCGCAATCAACCCAATACCAGTTGCAACTGGCGAGCAAATGCAAAGCAGAATCATGTTTAAGCAATACTTGCAGGCAAACGCATTTGGAATCATGCAAATAGACGCAACTCGAGTTGCAGGTCCACAAGAAGTTGTTCTCGAATACTTGCTTGCTCGTAAGTTTAACAAGCCAGTTTGCCCACACGCAGGTGGCGTTGGATTGTGCGAAGCCGTATGCCACTTTGCAATGTTTGATTATGTTGCAGTTTCTGGAACAAAGGAGGGTCGCATGATTGAATATGTAGACAATCAGCACGAGCACTTTGTACATCCAACACAAATCAAGAATGGCAATTACGTTGCACCAACTGCCCCAGGTAATGGCACTGAGATGACGCTGGAAACAGCCGAAAAGTACCTTTATCGCGGCTAAAAATAATAAAAAAAAAACAAGTGGCTAGTCGCATAGTGATTAACGGTTAGCCACTTGTAAAAAAATAAATCATAAAATTTTATAATTTAAAAATTAACTAAAAGCAAACCACATCATTTAACAAAGGAGTTCATTATGGATTTGCATTTGGAAGGCAAGGTTTTCATCGTAACAGGTGGATTCAAGGGAATTGGTAAGGGCATTACGCTTCAGCTTGCACAAGAAGGCGCAATTCCAGTAGTTATCAACCGAGCGGACGCTGCAGAAGAAACATTCCGCAAGGATATTGAGCAATACACAAAGAATTACGATGTTTACATTCTCGACTTGAACGACACGGACGAGATTGCCCCAATTGTTGAAGAAACATACAAGAAGTACGGTCATATTGACGGTATTGTGAACAACGCTGGCGTTAATGATAACAAGGATTTGGAGTCCACTTCTTGGCGCGATTTCGAGAAGTCGATTCACGGAAACCTCACTCACTACTACGAGACTGTTCATGCTGCTGTAAAGTACTTGAAGGAAAGCCACGGAGCTGTTGTGAATATTTCTTCTAAGACTGCTCTAACTGGTCAGGGTAAGACTAGTGCATACGCTGCTGCAAAGGGCGGAATCTTAGGTTTGACTCGTGAATGGGCTGCAGCTCTTGTTCATGATCGCGTGCGCGTAAACGCAATTGTTGTTTCTGAATGCTGGACTCCACTATACGCCGATTGGATCAAGACATTTGGCGACGAAGCTGCCCAGCAGGCTCGCTTGAAGGTTATTACCGACAAGATTCCTCTGGAAAATCGCATGACTACCACGGAAGAAATTGGCAACGAAGCTGCATTCCTGCTTTCGGATCGCTCTTCGCACACCACAGGTCAGTGGGTGTTCATCGATGGTGGCTACGTGCATCTTGATCGCGCTTTGTCTTAAGTTCTAAACTTCAGCTTTAAGATTTAAAGATCTAGTGCAATAAATCACCTGTTTAATGGTGCGTAATCTGAATTAATACGCTTACGCACCATTAGCACAACAATATTAAAAAAATTCCATAAGTATTCTATAGACTATTCTCAAAATTATTCTCACATTGGAGTGACGATGATTACAAACGAGAACGACAACGCGGTCGTTAACAATAACAAAAGTAGCTCAAAAGCTATGATTGCCATTGTATTGGTAACATCCTTGTTCTTTGTATGGGGCTTGACCATGAATTTGGTCAATGCACTGAATTCACCATTTGGCAATTATCTTGAACTGAATAACACTCAAAAAGCATTGCTGCAGGTAGCATATTTTGGCGCATACTTTGTTATGGCAATTCCTGCAGGCTTAATCGCAAAGCGTTTTGGATACAAGGGCGGCGTTATAAGCGGTCTTGCACTCTTTGCTCTTGGCGCATTTGCAGTAATCCCTGCTACAGCTACAGCAAGCTACGCAATGTTCCTAGTTGCAATGTTTGTTATAGCGTTGGGCGCAGCAACTTTGGAAACGAATTGCAACCCTTACATTACTAAGCTTGGCGACGAGAAGGGCGAATCCTTTAGAATCAACATGGCACAGAGCTTCAACGGAGTTGGAAACATTGTTGGACCTCTTATTCTTGGTCAAATTTTAGGCAAGACTGTTGCAAAGAATGAGCCAGGCTTCGACGTTGCTAAGCTAAAGTTCCTTGGCGATACTCGCTTGATTTACATTGTTATTGGCATTGTTCTTATTGCGATTATTGCAATCTTCTTCTGCTTCAAGCTCCCTACTCCTCCAGGAGACGTTGAGGCAGACCAAGAAAGCAAGGGTGATTCTTCCTTCATTCATCTTATGAGCAAGCCATACTTTACTCTTGGAATTATTGCAGAGTTCATCTTTATTGGACTTCAGGTTGCTGGAATGGCAATGTTCTCCGACTTTGCTTTAAAGCATTGGGGTACTGGAATCACCACTGGTGTTGCTGCCTCTATGCTTGCAATCGTTTCCTTAATGTTTACGATTGGCCGCTTTATTACAACTCCTTTGATGGCAAAGTTTGATGGTGGAAAGATTCTTGGATTGTACATGACTTTGAGCGCAGTGCTTATGTTTGTGGCATTCCTTGGACTTGGTCAGATTTCTGTAATCGCCTACATTGTAGCGTACTTGTTCATCTCTATCGGCTTCCCAACAATCTTCTCTCTTACTCTTAAGGGAATTCATGGAGCAGCAGCAAAGACTGGTTCTTCTGCACTCGTTATGAGCATTGTTGGCGCTGCAATCATTCCGTTAGTTTTCGGTTTGGTACAAGATTTTGCTGGAATCGAAGCTGCCGTATTGCTCACCGTTCCAGGCTTCTTGTATGTTGCTTGGTACGCTCTTTGGGGCTCCAAGATTGGTCTTGTGGAAGCTAAGTAATTCGCGAATAACTACAAAGTCTTTATTTGAAAGTCTTTAGAAAGACTTTAGAAAGGAAAATTTATTATGTCTCAACTTCGTATTTTAGATTCCCATTTTCATATTTGGGATCCAACAAAGCAAGTCTTACCTTGGCTTGATGGTTTAGACAAATTAAACCACACTTTTACTCTAGAGCAGCTGGAAAAAGAGTATGCAGATTTGGGCGTTGACTTCCTCGGTGGCGTATACGTTGAGGTTGATGCTGCAGACCACGAGCTAGAAGATAGGCTTATTGGCGAAAATCCTAATCCAAAGATTCTGGCTAAAATGCTTAGGGTTACATTGGATCCATTTATGCGCGTGCCAATTCACGCAACTGGCATTCGCGAACCTCTTCACATTCCAAGCGAACCACGCGGACGCTGCCTAGAGCCTTCATTTATTGGTGGTCTTAAGGCAATGGCAAAGAAAGGCATGCCTTTTGAGCTTTGCAATCGTGGCGAAGAGCTTGGAGACATGGCTAAAGCTTTTGAGCAAGTTCCAGAAGTGACTGTTGTTCTAAACCATTTGGGCAATGTTCCAGGATTAGACGATGATTCTTGCAATGCTTTGCGTGCGTTTGCAAAGCTTCCACACAGCTATATTAAGATTTCTGGAGATAATCCAGTAAATCCAGATATTGTTAAGTTTGTACGCGACACGTTTAGCCCTGATCGCCTACTCTTTAGCTCCAATTGGCCAGTTGTTAAGTTGAATTCTTCACTTAAGCAGCATCTTGACTTAATGGTTGAACTTTTCGGCGACGACGAAGATTTCTTCATGAATAATGCAAAGAAGGCGTATGGTATTAAACTGTAATTAATTAAGTTATTTGAATAATCGATTTGAATAATCGATTTGAATAATCATTGCTTATGGGGTGTAAGATTTTGCCAGTTAAAGTCTTATACCCCATAATTCAATACATAGAATAATTAAATACACAAAATAATTAAATAAAAGGACGAATTTTATGACTACTTCTAATGGTGCAGAGCTCGATTTGCATGCTTTTAAAGGCGTTTTTTGCCCATCAATAACTGTAAGCAAAGATGATGGAAGCATTGACTACGACTTATGGGCAAAGTACTTAGACCATCTGATTGATGCTGGGATTAATGGCATATTGATTTTTGGCAGCATTGGCGAGTTTTATGCATATCCGCTTAGCATAAAAAAGGAAGCTGCTAAGTTTGCTATTGAACACGTTAATCACAGAGTTCCAGTTCTTATAGGAGTTGGAAACACGAATCTTAACGAAGTGCTTGACTTTACTAAGTTTGCGGAAAGTTGCGGAGCAGATGCTGTTGTAGCCGTGTCTCCATACTACTTTGGACCAACTGCACCAACCGCAGAACGCTACTTTGGTGCAATTGCTAACGCAACTAGCTTGCCTGTTATTCTATACAACTTCCCTGCTAGAACTGGCAGCGATTTAACACCAAGCTTAGTTGCAAGTCTTGCTGAAAAATACCCGAATATTGTTGGTATTAAAGATACGGTAGATACTATAAGCCATACTCGCGCAATGATTGAAGCCACTAGACGCGTAAACCCAGATTTCGTTGTTTTCTCTGGCTTTGATGAGTATTACACTCCTAACAGGATTGCTGGAGGAAATGGCGTGATTTGTGGACTTACTAATGTAGAGCCAGAGACTTTTGCATCTTTGCATAAAGCGTATGAGGCTGGCGATTTTGCGCATCTTATTGAATGTGCTAAAAGAATCAGCCATTTGATGGCAGTTTACAACACTACCGACTTGTTTATTTCTGCTATTAAAGCTGCTGTAAATCTTAAGGGATTGCCTATTAGTACGCTTGTTCGCGAGCCTGCAAGTCAAGTTAATAGCGATCAAATCGAAGCAATTCGTGCGCTGCTTAAGTAGTAGTCTGCTTACGCAATAAATCAAGAATAAAAGGAATAAACCCGCACAACGTTAAGAAGTGCGGGTTTGTTTTGTATTGACTTACGTTGATTTATGCTACGTAAGTTGCATCGCGGATGCTACTTTGTGTAACGCTCAAAATCTTCTGCAGTATTCACTTGAACGCGCTGCTTAATAATGGACAAAATCCACTCTTTAGCTTGCGAGGTAGGAACGCCATTCAATTGGCTACCATCGCGGAAGCGGAAGCTCACAGCATTGTTGTTCACATCCTCTTCGCCAGCAATCAAAGTGAAAGGCACCTTAGACTTAGAAGCGTTACGAATCTTCTTGCCAAAGCGATCGTCGGAGCTGTCCATTTCGCAACGAACCATATTCTCTTCCAAATCGCTAATAAACTTTTGCAAGTGCGGAGCAAACTCGTCTGCAACAGGAACGCCAGTCACCTGAACTGGAGCCAACCATGCTGGGAATGCGCCTGCATAATGCTCAAGCAAAATAGCGAAGAAACGCTCAATAGAACCGAAGAGTGCGCGGTGAATCATAACCGGGCGCTGGTGGCTACCATCAGCTGCAATGTACTCCAACTTAAAGCGCTCAGGCAAGTTGAAGTCGAGCTGAATAGTAGAAACCTGCCAAGTGCGGCCGATTGCATCGCGAGCTTGCACAGAAATCTTCGGGCCGTAGAATGCAGCTCCACCTGGATCGTCCACGAGTTCCAAACCAGACTCTTTAGCAACCTCTGCCAAAGTGTTAGTTGCTTCTTCCCAAATCTCGTCGGAACCAACGAACTTGTGCTCATCCTTAGTGGAAAGCTCCAAGTAGAAGTCGTTCAAACCGAAGTCTTTAAGAAGACCAAGCACAAAGTTAAGCAAGCTCTTTAGCTCATCGCGCATCTGCTCGCGAGTGCAGTAAATATGCGAATCATCCTGAGTCAATCCGCGAACGCGAGTTAAGCCATGAACAACGCCAGACTTTTCGTAGCGATACACAGTACCAAACTCAAACAATCGCAAAGGAAGTTCGCGGTACGAACGCTGGCGAGACTTGAAGATCAAATTATGCATTGGGCAGTTCATTGGCTTCAAGTAGTAGTCAGCACCTTGACGAGTTACGTTACCGTTTTCGTCGCGCTCTTCGTCAAGCTTCATTGGAGGATACATGCCATCCTTGTACCACTGCAAATGGCCAGAAGTCTCATACAAGCCGCCCTTAGTAATATGCGGAGTTTGTACGAAGCTGTAGTGATGCTTTCTGTGCTGCTCACGCGAATAATCTTCCATCGCGTTAATAATCGCAGCGCCCTTTGGATGGAACACTGCTAAGCCTGGACCAATCTCGTCTGGGAATGAGAACAAATCCATTTCTTGGCCAAGCTTACGATGATCGCGCTTAGCAGCTTCTTCCATGCGAGTTGTATACGCTTTAAGCTCTTCCTTGCTAGGCCAAGCAGTGCCATAAATGCGCTGAAGCATAGGATTATGCTCCGAACCGCGCCAGTAAGCTGCAGCAACACGCTCAAGCTTAAAAGCCTTAATATAGCGCGTATTTGGCAAATGAGGTCCACGGCACAAATCACTCCAGACCTTATTGCCTTCGCGATCCAAATTGTCGTACATGCTAAGCTCATGCTTGCTGATTTCGCCAGCAGCAGCCGGATCAAGAGCCGCTTCCTTATCTCCAATCAACTCCAACTTATAAGGTTGATTTGCTTCTTCTTCGCGCGCTTCATCCTCTGTTACAACGCGGCGGCGGAAGCTTTGAGACTCTTTAATAATGCGCTGCATATGCTTTTCGATTTGCTTCAAATCGTCTGGCGTAAATGGAGTATCAACATCGAAATCATAGTAGAAGCCGTCTTTAATTACAGGACCTACGCCCAACTTTGCGTCTGGTCGAATTTCTTGAACAGCTTGAGCCATCACGTGTGTAGCGGAATGACGCATGATTGCGATGCCATCTTCACTATCAAGTGCTACTGATTCCACGGTATCGCCGTTATGAAGAGACGTGTACAAATCACGCAACTCGCCATTTAAACGCACGGCAATAATATTCTTATCTTCCGCGAAAAGTTCAACGCCAGTGAAGCTTGCATCCACCTCCTTGCGCTCATTGTTTACTGTGATGGAGATGGTATTTTCAGCCATAATTGTCCTTTTCTATCGGGGTCTTGCGTTACTAATGTGCAGACCTGGACTTGTGTGGCGTCGATAAACTTACGCGATTAAAACATAAATAAAACGCGCAAAAAACGACGTCAATCGCGCGCATTTTTCACGCGCAATTCTCTGTTACTCTAGAACAACAGAGCGACTTTTTAACAATGATTTTTTGCAAAAACCAGAATAAATCTCATGTATTTTCAAAAAGATGCTTTCACTAAGCTTTACAACTAAATAGAAGCAGCCAGCGCAAATCGCGATAGTTCCTCCAGCAGAAAGTCTTAAAATCACAGCTAAGGCAAGTCCTAAAAGCGCTATAAAAATAGAAGACAATACGCAAGCAAACACAAATTTGTTAATGGAACGCATCCTGCTCTTTAGTGCTGCTGCAGGAGCTGCGATTAAAGATACCGAAACAACAGTTCCAACAGCTGGAATAATTACCGAAACCGTAATGATTATTAGCGCAAGAACAATTCCTTGCATTAATCCGCTTCTGCCTCCTAAAGCTTTGTAATTAGTGGAGTCAAAAGAGCAATGAATCAAATTAGCACTATTAAAACTCCACAATCCTAGTGCGAGAGCGAATGCAATAATCGCAAAAATCACGTCTGCAGGAGTGCAATTAAGCAAAGATCCTGTTAAAAAACCCTCAATTCGCAATGGAAGAGGAGCAAACCACTTGTTTAAAAAGTAGCCGCTTGCAAAACCAACAGTAAGAGTTATTCCAGCAGATGCTTGAGAAGATATGCCCTTTAGTTTAGAAAGCACATGCATCATAAAAGACAAAACAATACAAGCCAAAGCAGCGCCAATAAAAAGACCAATAGACAAAACGTTTTGGTCAATCGTATAAACAGATGTAACTACAACTCCAATAACAGCTCCTGGAAAAGCAGCGTGAGTTATAGACTCGGTGAAGAAAATACGCTGATTGAGCAAAGCCAAGGATCCAACAAAACCGCATAATGCTCCAACAGCGATTGCCTCTACAATCGGAAGAGCGATAATTTGCCAAATACTTACCATTATTATTTTCCACCACACTCTATTGCGCTAGACTTTTTCTTTTTAGAAAACACTAGTGCGTATGTAACTCTGTATAAGAATCTTAAAATCAAAACGACTACGAACATTGCGCAAATACTTAGTGCCACTGCAGCTTGCGGAGAAACTGGATGATCAAGTTCCAAGTTCATAGCGTACATGCCTAATAAAACGCCAAAAATACCAACCGCAACGCCAACAAACGCCATACGCCCAACAGTGCGAGAAACTAATCTTGCGCTAGCTCCAGGAATAACAAGGTATCCAATAACAAGAAGTACGCCAACAGCCGAAGATGCAGAAACTACAACAGACGCAATTGCAACGTTTAGCACAATATCTACAAGTAAAGTATTAACACCCATTAAAGGAGCACTAGCGCGGTCAAACGCAACAACAATTTGCTTCTTCCAAGTTAGAACAAGTAATGCGATTGCAAATAAACAAATAAGCATTGCTTGAGTCATTCTATCGTCTGTAACATCTAGCAAACGTCCAAACATAAGTGCTTCAAGCTGACCAGACATATCTCCCTTTTTAAGAGATATTACGATTCCAAGCGCAAAAAATGTTGTTAAAACTGTTGCAATTATTGACTCGTTGATTTTTTGAGACCTAGATGCCCACACAAGAGCGGCGACCAAAAAAATTGCGCAAATCGAAGCTCCTGGAATGATTTGCCCAATTCCACCATATAACGCTCCGACTACGATTCCAGGAAAAATCCCGTGAACCAAAGCCTCCGCATTAAACTCGGCGCATCTTAAGTTAACAAACACGCCAACTATTCCGCTAGCAATCGCAAGAACAATAAGAAGACAGAAAGGTCTGAAAATGTAGGGAGCGGACGCAATAAAGTCAAATCCTGGTATTGGCTCGAGGATTTTGCGCAAAGACTCAACCAATTCAGCTAGCATTGGATTCGTCTCCTAAAGCAGAATCTAGCGAATCATTTGACGAAGCATTTAACGAATCATCTTTGTTTGCTAATTGATTCAAAGTAATACCCGCACTTGCAGCTGGCATACTTCCACCATAAGCCAAAGATATGTTTTCTTTAGTCATGACTTTTCTAAGAGGCCCAAAAGCTACTTGACGACCAGCCAAAAGCAAGGCTTTTTCGCAAATCGCGTCCGCGATTACCAAGTCGTGAGTAGAAACAACAAACGAAATCCCATCTTCTTTTGCGGACTTCATAATATTGAGCAGTTCTTTTCGATTCGGCTCGTCTAATCCGTTAAAAGGCTCGTCTAAAAGAATTAACGTAGGGCGCGCAACAATAGCTCTAGCAAGCAATATTCGCTGGCGCTGACCTCCAGAAAGATCACCAAATCGCACATCTGCTCTATTTAGCAAACCAACATGATTAAGAGCGTCCTCAACAGATTTTTTCTGGCTTTTTTTAAGCAAACCGAGGAATCCAGTTTGTCTGCTTAAGCCCATTGCTACAACCTGACGAGCGGTGATTGGAAAAGTCAAATCCAAATCAACTTGTTGAGGAACGTAGCCTATAGAAACCGTTTTTGGCATTGTTAAGCTTCCATGGCTTACTCGCACAATACCAATAATCGCCTGCAAAAACGTTGTTTTTCCAGAACCATTAGGTCCTATTAAAGCTAAAGCCTCTCCAGCTTCTACACTTCCGTTAAGCCCAGTCACAACAGTTTTATAACCATATGCTAGGTCGCAATCTTTCATTGCTAGGACGCTCTTATTCACTATAAATTAACCTTCTTGTAACTACTTTTGTAGTGATTTATTATTTTCAGCTACTTATATAGCCACCTATTAACTACTTTTTCAAAGCAGTTTTTACAGATTCTGGAAGGTCTGGAACTTTGCCATCCCAAGCCTTAACAAGAGTCTGAACATTGTGGACAATGGAACCAATATAGGTCTCGCCAGCAGAGCCAACAGGACCAAGGGAATCGCCATAAAGCGCATCGTCGCCAATAATCGCCTTTACTCCTGCAGCAGCAGCCACAGCCTTAATAGACTTTGAATTGTTGGAATTTTCGGCAAAGATTGCTACGGCACCAGACTTTTTAACAGCTTCTGCAGCCTCCTTAATATGGTCTGCAGTTGCATCCTGCTGACTGTTGAAGTCAGAAAGAGCTGCGCCAATAAACTTAACATTGTAGTCGCGTGAGAAGTATCCGAATGCGTCGTGCGAAGTAAACAGAACGCGATGTTCCTGCGGTACGCTGTTCAAAGCACTAGTTGCCCAAGAGTCCAAATCAGTAAGAGACTTAACGAACTTTTCAACATGCTCATCGAAGATTGACTTGCTTTCTGGAAGAGCTTTGCCAAGGAAGTTACCAATATTCTTGACTTGAATCATAGTATTCTTGGTGCTAGTCCAAATATGTGGATCATACTGGAATTCTGGCTCTTTCTCGCCTTCTTCTGGTGGGAATGGCCATTTTTCAGCATGAACCTTTTCAACACCGCGGTCAATCTTGTAAGGAAGATTCTTTTCTTTAGCAGCTTCTGCCTTTGAATCCTTGATTTCGTCTGCGGTAAGAATGCCCGAAGTTACACCCATTGTGCCCTTAAATCCAGTAGCTTTTACAGCCTGATCTAAGAAGTGCTCAAGATCTACTCCAGAAACAAGCATTAAATCTGCTTTAGAAAGCGCTTTGGATTGCGCTGGAGTCATCTCATGCTCGTGTGCAGACGCGTTTGGAGCGAGTAAGCATGTAAGGTTGATTGTTGACTTTGCTTTGTCTTGAGGCGCGCCAATCACAGACTTTTTGCCTTGAGAATCGGTTTTATTAAGGCTTAATCCAGATTTTGCATCTGCAGTGGATGCGATTTGAGTTACATAATCGCAGATTTGAGTGGTGGTTGCAACTACGTTTACTTGATTACCGTTAGTCTTTTGATCTGCTGTCTTAGCTGTTGATCCACATGCGCACAAGCCAACAGTTAGCAAAGCGGCGGTGGCTGCGGTGGCAAAAATTCGTGCAGTTTTCACTATTTTCCTTTCCGGAATCTATGAATTCACATTATTGCAAGTCTTGTAATCTGTTTAAAAAGCGTTTTCACTTTCTCCATTATTTTTAATTAGGAAAGATTATCGTTAGCAATAACGTTTAAAAGCATAGAAAAAATATGATGGATGGTCAATGAAATTTTGAAAATTTATTATATTTTTTCAAAAGTGGCGTGTCGCAAATTTTTTGTCTGATATAATTGCGATTTTTCTTGCGTTATATAAATAAATGGTGTATATAGCGAATGCAATGTTACAAATAACAAAACCACAAATAACAATCCCACAAATAACAATCCCAGATATTAACTACAATCGTAAGCATGAGTGAACTTCTAAACATAGAAGCAAAAGATGTAAGCAAATGTCTAAAAAAGCCTAAGCCTTTTTACAATAAATACTCTCGTGGGGTTCTGGGATTAGTCACAGGTTCTAATGAGTATCCTGGAGCTGCAATATTAAGCGCGAGTGCTGCGTCACACGCAAATATTGGAATGGTTCGTTATGCCGGTCCTCTTCGTGCACAAAACTTAGTATTACAAACATCTCCAGAAGTAGTAGCCTCGGAACAATTAACTGGAAAAATCGACGCTATAACAGTTGGATCTGGAATACCAGATGCGGATCATTGCAATACTGAAGCTAGCGCAAATCAAAGAAAATACATTGCGAGCATTCTTGCGCAATATGCGAAAGAAAATAATAATTCGAAAGAACAATCAATAAGTCAAAAAGATAATCTTCCACCAATATGCGTAGATGCTGGAGCGTTAGATTTACTGCCAAAACAGGTTTGCACAAAAGTAGTTCTCACTCCACACGCAGGAGAATTAAGCTCACTTTTTACTAGATACGACTTGAATATAAGCGCACAACAAATATCTAGCAATCCAACACACTACGCTCAAAAAGCAGCCGATCTTACTGGAGCAACTGTGCTAGTTAAAGGCGCAACAACAGCAGTTGCATCACCATCAGAACTACACTCTCCCATTTATATTGCAAAATGCGCTCCATCTTGGCTCGCAACCGCAGGTTCAGGAGATGTACTGGCAGGAATTCTAGGAGCATTATTAGCGCAACGCGAAAGAAAAGAAAATAATAAAAATTGTGCAGAAAATTATGCAGAAAACTACGCGAATTACGCAGAAAACGAAAACTATGCTTTTATTGCAGCGAGCGCAGCTGTAATCCACGGAATTTCAGCATCATTAGCATCTAAAATCAACAGCGAAAACAATTACACTCAATTGGCGCAAGACATAGTGGAATCAAATGATGATTCAACTTCAGATCACCCAATTGTAGCAAGCGATATTATTAATGCGCTGCCTTACATTATTGGTCTTTTAATGAATCTTAATTAGTGAAAGAAGAAAAAATGAAAAACACAAATATCAACACAAATATCAACACAAATATCAACACAAATGAAAATGTAGAATCTGTTGAAATTCACGACGTAATGTTTGATTATTGCAAGGTCTTACTCGAGTGGAATTGTAGGAATTGTTTACAAAAACAGTTCCCAGATTTGGTAGACACGATTTGCCCTAATGGCACTTTTGGAAAAGACGATTTGGCTGGATTCTATGAGTTTGAAGACCGCATGGACGGCGGCGAACTACT
This sequence comes from Gardnerella sp. DNF00354, assembly GCF_049262755.1. NCBI lineage: Bacteria > Bacillati > Actinomycetota > Actinomycetes > Bifidobacteriales > Bifidobacteriaceae > Gardnerella > Gardnerella sp. DNF00354. Next base: position 1,049,177 of record NZ_CP058402.1, on the reverse strand, counting down.
AAAAGACCTTTTGCCAGAATATGAGAGGCGCTTTGGCAAGGAGCTTAGTAACGCTTTTCAATGGTATTGCGCACACTATGACCAAGTTCTTACGCAAATGATGCCTGGAATGGTTGATTTATTGCACGATTTACGCAAAGCTGGCTACGGAGTTTGGGGATTGACTAACTGGTCTAAAGAAACTTTCCCACTCGCATTGCGTAAATTCCCAGAACTTTCTACTCTTTTACAAGGTACGGTTATTTCTGGCGTTGAAAAATTGCATAAGCCACAGCCCGAGATTTTTGAGCTTGCTATGAACAGATTTGGATTGAAACCGCAAACAACTGTTTTCTTCGACGATAAGCCAGTAAATATTGATGGCGCGCATAATGTTGGTATGCATGGGTTTGTTTTTACTACTACCGAACAAGCTCGCAAAGATTTAGCATCGCTGGGCGTTAGATTATAAGCACTAAGCCAAAGTCGCAAGATTATAGGCGTTAGTTTATAGTTGTTATAGTTGTAATAGTTGGAAATAGTCAAGTATAAATCCCAAAATCGGAAGGCTCTTAATAATGACGCTGCTGCAATTAAAGTACATTGTGAAAATCGTAGAGTGCGGATCTATGAACGAAGCTTCGCATGAACTTTATGTTTCACAACCAGCGTTAAGCTCTTCCGTAAAAGAATTGGAACGAGAGCTTGGAATTGAGATTTTTACAAGGTCTTCTCAAGGAATTGCATTAACTGTTGACGGAGCTGAGTTTTTAACATACGCACGACAAGTTTTAGACCAGGCAGATTTGCTTGAAGAGCGATACAACAGCACTAAGCCTAGAAAACAGCTTTGCAGCGTTGCAACTCAGCACTACATGTTTGCTGTTGAGGCTTTTGTAGACATGATTCGCAGCATTGATTCTAACGAGTACGAGTTTTCACTAAGGGAGACGCGTACAAAAAATATTATTAATCAAGTGACTTCAATGCGCGCAGACCTTGGTTTGCTTTATCTTTCCGACTACAACAAAGACGTTATTGGAAAGATGCTTCGAGAAAAGCATCTTGAATTCCATCCACTTTTCCGCGCTAAATTGCATGTGTTTATTTCTAGAAACAATCCACTTGCGGGTCATAAAAAACTCACTTTGGAGGATTTGCGACCATATCCGTTTATTCAGTATGAGCAGGGTGAGGATGGTAGCTTCTTCTTTACGGAGGAAGCGGTATGGCCTCAACATCCGCCTAAAAAGATTAATGTTACTGATCGCGCAACCATTTTGAACTTTATTATTGGTCTTAATGGTTTTACGATTTGCACTGGAATCGACAATGGCGACTTGAATAACGAGAAAATCGTGACCATTCCGCTGGATTGCGAAGAAACCATGCTTGTTGGGTGGATTAAGAATGAGCGCACGAATCTTTCTCCTGCAGCAATTGCGTATCTTTCTCAACTCGAATCTGTGTTAATTAAACACGGATATCAAGTAATAAGTAGAGCTAAATAGTAGAACTGAGCAGCGTGATTAAGCAGCGTGATTAAGCAGCGTGATTAAGCAGCGTAACCGAACAGCGTAACTGCGAGATTTTGGGAATTACACTATTCAGCACCGTTACACTATCAAATACTATTTTGTGCATAACTCAAAAATAGTGTTTAATTTTGATGCTACGCTTATTCTTAAATCAACCTATACGCAAAAAATGTATTAACAAAATGCTGACTAATACCGAGGAATATCAGTAGATACAAAAAATGCGGTATATCATACCGCGAAACTGAACAATATTGTGGGTGATATAGGAATCGAACCTATGACCCCTTCCGTGTGAAGGAAGTGCGCTAGCCGCTGCGCCAATCACCCAAAATTTTTTTAATTATGCGTGAAAGGCAATCCTTTCGAGTGGGCGATACAAGGTTCGAACTTGTGACCCCTTCCGTGTCAGGGAAGTGCGCTACCACTGCGCCAACCGCCCAGGTTGTTTTATTAAGCTAACCCGCTTAATCGAGGTGGGTACGAGAGTCGAACTCATCTATACGGCTTTGCAGGCCGCTGCCTAACCGCTTGGCTAACCCACCGTAAGGTCGAATAACTCACCGGACCTAGAGCGGACAACGGGACTCGAACCCGCGGTCTCAACCTTGGCAAGGTTGCGCTTTACCAACTAAGCTATGTCCGCAATGCTCTCACACTGACCACCGCCAGCCCGAAGCACGAGTAACTACTATACCCGAAATATTCTCAAATGCAAGCTTTGCGTCTTTTGGCGTGTCGCTTGGCGTGCTCAAGAAGTTTGTATAGTATTCGAGATTTATATATTGTGTTTTGCGCCAATTATTAAAGTGCTCACGTTTTATTACGGTCGCTACGAAACACGCGTTGGAAGTCATACGATTCGCCAGTACTTGGTGATTACTAGGAAAAAGCAGAAAGCAGGCACGCTCACAATTGCGAATTCTCCACTCCCAGACGCGTTGGCAGGCATTGTGCAAGAAGCACCATTGTGGAATTATGAAACAATTCGCATGTATGCTGCTAACCGTTCTCGTAACCCTATCGTTTTGCCTAATAGTGCATCTGACGCGGCTGAGCTTATTCGACTGCTCGTTGCTGAAGGCACTGCTAGACTGTGAGCAAGAAGAGTCATGGTGTTATGCTGGGGTTATGGGCAAAAAACGGGGGTTCCAACCAATACTGCTGGCTAGAACCCCTAGCCCTTAGTCTTTCCACATGATTATGAGTAAAACAAGAGTATTAGGCATTATTTCAGCCATCTGCGCTATTACAGCGGCAACAAACGTTGTTCTACAAGTGCCATTTGCTGGCATTGGATTCACTCTAGCTGCTGGTATTGCTGGACTGTCTGCTGGTTTAACGGGTAGTAGTAAAGAAAAATAAGGAGCATATTATGCTAGATGAGAACGGTCAAACAGTACTCGTATCACTGCATGATATTGCGCGTCTTCTTGGCGTCGGCTACGAGTCTATGCGCCAGTATTTGGTGCACTCTAGGCGTGCAGCCTTAGATGGTCAAGATGCGAGTAGCCTCCGCGGTCTGATCCCACTACCAACGCACTCAGTTGGTGCGCTAACAGCAAAGCCTGCGTGGGATTATGACATTATACGTGATTGGGCTGCGCGCCGCCCGCATCGCCCTGTAGAGATGCCGTCATCATGGCAAGCGCTGCAAGAGGCGGTTAGTAAAGCAGGGTTATAGGCCAAAAAGTGTGTAAGAAATCATGTCTCACGCATTGCAATACAAGCGTTTTGCGGTAATCGAATCTGTTTTCTGCACATTCGCCACCCGGACAAAAAGTGTGTAAAAAATCAGCTCATAACCCTTATGGCAGTAGGGCTCGTTGTATATCGAATGTGGGTTATTCTTCATTTGTATGAATAACCCACTATGCAATAACTGTCATCATAAAATGAGCAAGAATGGTCACACCAATGCTGGCACTACTAGATACCGTTGTACTAACTGTGGGGCTTCTAAAAGTAGAGCGTATGATAAACAATCAAACGATTTAACAGTTAGTTTAAATTGGCTTTTATCTAATAAGACTCAGGATAAGTATTCATACGATTTCTCAGCCCGTACCTTAAGACGTAAGAATAAGCTTTTATGGGACTTATGGCCGCAAGTACCATTCGTGGATGAAGTTTATGATTACATTCATGTTGATGGTATTCATTTAGGACGTAAATCTGTAGTATTAATCGCTTACTCTGGGAAACATGTTTTAGGCTGGTATGTGGCTCGTAGTGAGAATAGTCGCGCGTGGGGTTATCTCATGCAGCGTATTGCGGAACCGCTAGTAGTAGTTTGTGATGGTTCTGGTGGTATTCGTAAAGCAGTAAAAACATATTGGCCTAATACGAAAATACAACGTTGCTTGTTCCATATAGGTCTTAACATTAAAGCTTTAACTGGAGTTAATCCTCGTCTTACTCCTGGTAAGCAATTACTATCATTAGCTAACATTGTTTCTGACATAAAAACAGAAAATCAAGCTCGTCATTGGCTTATTTCTTACAATAATTGGGTGAATACTTGGAGTGATTTTCTTAAAGAGAAAAGCAAGTATTGTGATGGTAGTATTGCTGATACTCATCAAAGACTAGTTCGTGCTAAATCAATGATTGATAGGCGTATTCATGAGGGTTATATGTTTACTTTTCTTAGCCCTCCAGAAGATTGCACTCATCCTATTCCACCAACTAATAATGCTATTGAATCAATGAATAGTAGAATTCGCGCTATGCTACGTAATCATCGTGGATTAAGCTTGTTAAAACGTATACACGCTATATGCTGGTGGTGTTATTTAAACACGAGTAAGCCAAGAGATAAGTCTTGGATAGTCACTCATTCTTTTACTAGTAAACGTATAGAACAACTCTATAGGCAAGCTTGGGAGCGTTCTAATCAAGGATTATCTGAAGTATTTGGAATACCAGCAAGATATGGTACTGGTGTTGATTGGAATGAGTTCCATAAGAGTCGTGAATACTACCAGTAATTATCAAAAAGCTAAGCTGATTACTTCTATTTCCAGAATATTCATCAGCTTAGCCTTACACACTTTTTGGCCTATAACCCGTAAAGCAGCTAAAGCAGAGTCAAACAATCAACAGTAAAAATAAGGGGTAGGCAAGTTTTTATTTGCCTACCCTATTGCAAAAACAATCAGCGCGCGCGATATAATACGCCGCGTAGCATTTTAACCACCACTTGTGCGTACGCTATCATACCCACCATTAGACTACTACAACCACACTTGCCGCACATGTAGGTTTTATCCAGCGTATGCGGGAAAGACTGGAAGCAGTCTTGCATCCTGATAGCGTATCGCAGTATCACCCCCGCGTATGCGGGAAAGACAAATGGTCTCGGCATTAAACCGCTACTTATAAGGGATCACCCCCGCGTATGCGGGAAAGACTTAACGCAATGAAAGACGCGAATGCCATGTATAGGATCACCCCCGCGTATGCAGGAAAGACCTGTTTCACCTTTCATCTGAATCTCCCATAAGGGGATCACCCCCGCGTATGCGGGAAAGACCGGCCGTATTCAAAACGTTTCGACGCAATACGAGGATCACCCCCGCGTATGCGGGAAAGACTTCTGCCATGACTATTTGAAAGTAAATGACACGGGATCACCCCCGCGTATGCGGGAAAGACGCCAATACTTCACAAGGAATACGAGTGTAATAGGGATCACCCCCGCGTATGCGGGAAAGACCGCCATTCGACGACTCGCACAACATAATTCATGGGATCACCCCCGCGTATGCGGGAAAGACCGATCAATGCTATTAATCGCGCAAGCGTGAACAGGATCACCCCCGCGTATGCGGGAAAGACGCAGTTCAGGTGTGTCGTTTGGTGTGTCGTCACGGATCACCCCCGCGTATGCGGGAAAGACACTTAAAAATCCCAATAAAATGACCATTTCTATAACATGAACAGTCAAATCTCATTTACTTTTCAGATTCAACATATCACAGAGCGTAGTACAACAGTATGCTATTTTTATGAAATAAATTTTAGCAATCCTTTCAAATTAAAAACAAGATGCGCTGTTAGTCTAGCATCCAGAAGAGCTCTATGTGGAACAGATTCAGCAATGTTGTATTCGTGCAGCACTGTTTTTAATTGGTAGTTTTTTAAAAATTTCTTTTCTTTCTTTACAAAACGAGAAATATCAATAACTTTATTAACAGAAAAAGCACTGCTGAGTTTCTCATCTAATGAGAATAAAGCCGAATTAAGAAATCCAATATCAAACGATACGTTATATCCTAATAATGGTAATTTTCCCACAAAATCAATAAATTCTCTTAATGCTAAATCTAATCTGACACCATAAGATTCAAGCATGTTGGATGTAATACAAGTTAGCTCAATAATTTCATTAGGAATAAAATTATTTTTGTTAAAATTACTAACGCTATCGCAATTAATATTTATTAATTTCTGGAATTCTTCAATTTTCCCATCAATGAACTTAACGGCTCCGATTTCGATAATTTTATCAACTTTGCTATTTAAACCTGTAGTTTCGCAATCTATTACAACAAAATTCTTACTTGTTTTACCAATAAAATCTTTCCAGTAATCTGTACAAGTTATTTTTTCATTATTTATAGCAAAGTCTGAAGTTCGAGAAACATTATCATAACTTAGATAACTAATATTTTCATTTGTAAGATTATTTTTAATTTTATTAGAAGTAGTATTAATACTTTTATGACTAACATTTGAAAATTTCCTTGCGTTATGAAAATGCGCTGCATCGCTAAATCCATGTTTAATATCGTTTTCTAATGTATCAACTGTTGGAATACGTACCAGAGGTAATCCATCCGAATAAACCACCTCACGATGCGAATGAATAGTTTTAAAATCGTAGCCAATTTCATTTCTGGAAGAAAAGCTCATTGTTACAGCACCATTTCCAACACTGTCTTCTATGCGCCTCCATAATTCTTCTCGAACTCGACTATTAAAATTGCCGACGTAAACGCCTGTAGCTATTTCTTGCATCCACTTGGTTAAATCACCTCTTAAAGATAGTGGACAGTTAGTCATCGTAATCACAGTTAACGGCATATCAATTCACCTCACTGTAATTTATTCCAGAATCTACTAGAAGTTCCTTATCGTCCCAAAGATGTATTACATCAACAGTAATTTGCTCGTCAATTGGTATTTCAAGAAGATTTTGTATATCATTAACAATACGAGACATTATGTTGCAATTTGCGAAGCAATCGCGCATCTTCAAACGCATTAACTGTTCAATGTCATCATCGGATTCATACTTAGAAGCAATTTCAAAAGACGCAGGAATAGTTAATTCAGCTTTATATAAGTCTGCAATATCGTATACGAGAGAAAGATCATGTCCAGTATGTACGAAACCTAATCCAGGTGCTAAACCTAAAGCAGATATTATGCTATGCACTAAACCGTATAAGCATACGTTACCTACAGACAATGCTTGATTAACAACAGTGCCACTTTCAAAATCGTCGATTTTATAATCGCGACCATTCCATTGGACATTGTATTTGTTAGACATTTCCCTATATACATGTCTAACACGAGCGCCCTCTCGACCTCGCAATTGTTGCATAGTATATGACGATACGTTTTCGTTAGGGAAACGCATTTGATACATTTTTCTCGCAACGCTCAGTCTAGACCTATTATTAGTAACAAGTTTTGCTTGTTTTTCCAACAATCTTGAACTTCTTGACAATGCTCTACCATGAGCATAATTTCGAACCCCATGCTCGCCAACCCAAACTATGCTTGCACCAACATCTCCAAGTAATTCCATAGCTCTATGAGTAATCTCAGTGCCAGGGCCTAAAAGTAAAACGCCAATCATTGCAGCAGGAACTCTTATAGTTCCATTTGCATCAAAGACTGTAACAGCACTATCAAGACAATTAATTTTCGCATGCTCTACGTATATAAAACTCACTCTGTCGCTTATACGTGGAAGCTCTGGTATTTCAGCTTTTTTGGCACCGAATTTCTTTTTCATACTGTTACAGCCTTTAATCATTTATTTAATTACCTAAAGGAATTACTGTCATCATTCCAAAGCCATACGCTTTCTTTTTGCCAATTCCTTCTAGCAGTGTTTTACGCATGATGTCTACATCGCTAATTGTTAAAATACCTTGATAAACAACTTTACTTAATCGAATAGGTTTTTCTGACTTGGTAAATAAGCTATATCCGCGTTCAACAATAGCAAATTCATTTTTGTTCAACGAAAAACCTAATTTTTGTGCGCGATTAAGCAAAAAATTCATCTGCTGATCATAAGTAACATGTGGCACTACCCTACCTCTAGTAGTGCGAGTTTCATCAGTATCAGAAATAGAAACAATAGGGTTAAGCGTCACACGAAATTGCATTCTCATGCCATTCATTAGTGAGCCTAAAAACTTATCATAAGTTTTACTTGACGCTGTTCCGGAAACACCATACATCTCTAAACGTTGCAAATCTGGTTCAGAATCACTCACTATAAGCAGGTAATGCTTTCCATGCAAAACATCAACTCTCCATAGTTTTCGGCTTCTTTCATGATTTTCCCATTCGTCAGGGAAACTTTGCTCAACCCAATTATGGAAAGCTCCTACAGATTTAAGATCTCTCAATGATGAGGGCTTTTTATAATCAATTTCAACTCTGCTTAAATAAGACATTTAAGACTCCAATCCAGAAAAAGCATCATGCACAGCAATAAAAGCTCCAATAGATTTCACATGCTTACTATCTGATGAAATACCTTCCGAATCCGAATTATCGTGGAGAATTCTCTTAATAGGTATCTCCATTTTTGACTCGTAACGGAATCCGAATTTTCTTTCCTTGTTAGAGAAAGAATTAACGAAATCCTTGCGCAATCTGCGAACTGATCCCTGAATTTTATAAGTACTAGTACCGTCTTTAACTAATTCTGCTGCAGCTTTATCTACTAAATCAGAATCAGCGTATAAGGATATAAATACTTCATTGTATGATTCATTAGAAGACTCTGCTGTTTCAGATAGTCTAGAAGTATTAAATCTTTTTTCAGACCACTTGTTTGCAAGCCACTCATGCGTTAATAGAGCCTGAATTACTCCACAATCTTCTACTCCTAGGATAAAGTCAGCAGTAGGAGGCAATGATCTTCTGCCTAAACTAGATTGAAAATATGGTGAGCGCAACGCGTCGTTAATACTGTAAATAAGTTGCTCATTATCGGATCCTATTGCAACTAGGAATATGGCATCTTCTAGATAGTAACGATTTGTAACGTAATTCTTTTCAAAATCACCGTTAGGCTTATATTTTGCAGCAATATGATAATCTCTAAGCAAATTTCCTTGCTGATCTATTCGTACTGCAAAATCTAAATCATTAAGCTTTGCAATCTCTTCATCACAATCTGCACTTCTTCTATATCCAAAAGCTGCAGCAATCATACCTATTACCGCACTTTTAGATGGATAGTAATCCGTATGACGAGTCTCAAAATGTGAATCTGTACCCCATGATTGCAGCGGTCCAGAAAACTTCAGTAATAAACTTTTCATAAGCTTCCTAACTCTTAAACACTAAATATCAACTAATAAGTGTTATTTATTAAGGAATTTACTGAAGAAATTCGGAGACTTTAGAAGAAAAGTCATCCAATAATTGCTGCATATTTTGCTCTTCCACTCCTAATTTAATTCCCTCATTTAAAGAATCCATTGTTACATAGAATGATGCAAGTGGCTTATGGACGAATTTTTGAACTTTCTCGTATTCTTGAGATAGCTTATCTATAGACTTTGAAACATATCCATCACTAGATTTTACTGGATCTTCAAATGCACTAACTAAGTTCACTGGCCTGTCATCTCTTAAAGTTACCACCAGCATTTGCGGCAAAGTTTGATTCGCAAAAGTATTTGCTTTTCCAGTAGGCATAGCATTAGCGAAAGCTTCAATAAAAAGCTTAAGAGCATTAATTGTAGATTCTTTGTTATCACTCAACTGATGACTAAATTCATGTACTGCAACATTTGCATAACGATACAGCGTTGAAGAATTATATTCTATTGTGCCCAGCATTCCAGCTCCAGCATTATCATCCGCAGATAAATCATCTACAGCAGTATAGTAATCAAATTCAGTTCGAATAGCATGAGTGGAAATTGCGTGAGCAACTTGAGAAGAAGCATCTTCATTAAGAGATCGATTGTCTGCAAGCATGCGACCGAATAGCGCAATATCAATAGGTGGATTATCTTTCAAAATTTCTTCCAGCTGCTTCTTATCCTTAATATTGTTGACTGCTGCTTGCGCTAGAGAATTCGCTTGATTTTCACCTAAGAAAAATAGAACATTTACTACAGGAGTTATTTTACCCTTATCTGTTTTAGTTTTAATACCAGCATTATTTAACGTTTTTTTTGCTAAATCTAATGCTTCTTGTTCAGATAATTCTGGTTTTAATGCAATAATTTTATCTGCAACGTACTTAACAATGTTTTTACTTCGTATTCCAACATTGGAATCTCCGCTGTGCTCTTTGAAATATTCACGCATTGAATGCTTCCAACATTGAGAGCTTACTCTAGCTCTAGTTACACCACCATATTGAGCAGTTTTCGGGCTTCCTGCATCATCACGATTAATATTGCATGGTGGAACAGTTTGTATTGCTTGAATATCTAAGAACAAATGAGCGTTCATTGTTTTGCCTTTCTAAATTTTAGTTAATTGTTTAATAACGTTGTTTTTGAAATATGTAATTTTTAAAATATGTGATGTTGCTAAAAAGTTATTGCTGCTTGCTTAAGCGATAATATTCTTGTGCCCAGGAAAGTCTTATTTTTTCTGAATCTTCAAACTGAAGCAAATACAAATCGCGTGCTAGTTTAGAATAATCAATCGCTTGTTGATTTTCTTTTGTTCTGCTTTTTAGCAATCGGATTAATTGACGAAGATAGTAGTAAAAACTCTCATAATTGCTTGCAGTAATCATAACACTAAAACGTCTATCCATCGCCCCACGTACACCTTCATCGCTTCTCAGTGCTCTTAAAGCTGTTCCCATATTGTTATAAGATTTTTCATTTTCTGAATCTTCAGATTTGTTCAGATCTTTATAACTTGATTTTTCTACACCACCTTGCTCGTACAATGCGTATATTTGCAAAGTGTTTATAACAGCTTGCATTTGATAGCTCACTTCACCATATTTATTGATGAAGCTTTCCGGAACATTGCTTAATATCCATGGCCATATTTCTACAGACTGACTTAATGGCTTACCAATTGTGTGGCGAAGTTGAGCAAGCATAGCTCTATTTGACGAAGCATCTGCAATTTCTATAAATTGCTTGATAATTTTGCTAACAGCATTAGATACTTCAACAGATTTGCTTTGATTTTCAGCCATAATAGCCTCCTTTCTCATGTATTTTATTTTTCTGATAATTTTTTCAATCGACTAGTAAAAATGCTGTAAGCTATAACTATATTTTTTGCAGGACTTTTTTTACTTTTTTCGCCAACAAGACCTGTAAAATCACGTAATGTAGCATTTTTTAACATGACTTCTGCCTCATTTATGAGTATGTTATACAAAGTATTTCTCCACTGAGTGCAACGCTCATTCTTGGAATCGTTTGGCCTAATATTTGCTAACCATTCTCTAAACGGTTGATCGACTAAGAAATAAGCATGACTAACATACTTAGCAGCATATTTAGTTGTATCATCTTTATTTCTATTGCGTATTTCACATATATCGAGAAGAAATTGCCTGTAAATAAAATCTATGGCAGATTTTGTATACTCAACTTCTTTATTAATTCTGCGTACCCAACCGTCGTTGGTATTATCAGTAAAAACTACCTCATGAAAATGCAAATTATCATATATTTCATCAATAGGAATATCAGATGAACTATTATCACCTTTCATGCTTATAGCGTGTAACGAAATAAAAGAACCCACAATATCTTTACTAATTTTGTTTAACCATTCCATAATTCCTGGTTTGTGATTTTTTACGCTTTCATCATCTGATTCTTGCGATGTAAGTAACCCGAACGACCTCCACATAGATTCTTCTGCACTATGCTTCCTTGGTATATAGGTATCCTCGACTTTATTTTTTTTGTTGTGCAACCAAACTGTCATTGGCTCAATAAATGCATCTTCATTATTTAGCTTTAGAAGAATTACCGTATAAATAGATATTCCTTTATCCATCCTAATACTAGGATTTATATATATTGCTCTACTCCAACGAGTGTAAAGCTGAGAAATATTGTCAATAAATGTGTCATAAAACGAATTTTCAATATTTTCCGCTCCAGAATACTCCCAACACGGTTTTTGCCTCTTCTCAGGAGATTGCACATCGCCAACAAGCACGCAGTTGAGCATAAGAGTTTCAAATAGATTTTCCCCTTCTATGTAAATACCACCAAGATCAAAAAGCCATCCTTTAGAAGAATCATATTTTTCACTACCAAATTTAGTTTTATCTGGAACACTGGAATATGCTTGAAAAGCGATAAGCCATCTAGCTAATTGTGATTCATTAAGAATAGATTTATTTTCACCGCATTTTGGAGAAAATATAGCTACTTTATTTTTACTTTCAGAAATTAAGCGATTAATATTTTTGCCCAATAATTCAGTAGGATTTTTATGACTAAGCTTTTTGCTATAAATATCCTGTTTAGGTACTTGGAAAAATGGATACTTGTCATCAAAAAGATAGAAACGATCATGCCATTGTTCTAAATATTTGAAAACTGCGTCTGGAAACTTTTTTGAATTCCAAACTTCGCGCCAAATATTCATTGTTTCTTTATTGAAATCGTATTCATCATCTTCAGCTGAATCAAATTCACGAGAATTTCCCTGAATATCGTACCTAGAAAAAACAGTATGAAGAACAGCAAGCAAAATGCGAAGCAATGCAAAATCCTGTGTTTTCATATCTCCTGCAAGAGCCTTATATTCAGATGCATGCTTAAACACATCTGTAATTGATACGAGTTTATTGTGGCCTTTTTTGTCTACAATGACGGAAATCCAAGGCTCATCCAATAAATTAAATCTGCTCACCTTTTGATTCCTTTCTATCTTCTTCCGAACTCTTAATACATACAATACCACTTTTTTCAGAATATAGAACTCTATATTTTGAAATCATGCAACTATTATTTTCATCAAACAGAAGTACTAAAGAACCTCGCAACCAAGGATGATTATTCCAGTTTTGGAACTGTTCTTGCTTGCGTATTTTTTCTAACTCTTTAATTATTTCTTCAACGCGATTACTGTTCGACACAAACATCCAAGGCAGTCTTACTGTTTCTTGAGCAAGATTCATTGCAACTTCTGAATCATCGATATTTTGCGATATATCTTCACAATCATGGAAAGTTCCATAGCCCAATCCAACTTTTTTCACAGCAATAACTTCTATAGATTCACCGCTATTACGAACTTGGGCACATGCAAATTCATCAGATTCATTTGTAATTGAACTATACAATAATCCAACAATAGACTTTTCGCCAACTCTTGTCACAGGATTTTCAACGCGATACTTTTTAGCTTTAGCTTCATTACTATTTCTTAATGAATCATGTTCTCTTTTTGCAGAAACGTACGCATATCTCAAATCTCCCTGTAACTCTAAAGGATTATCTCCATAAACTATTTGCACTAATCGAGAAATATCTTGAGGCATGTTTATAACATCTGGCAAATAATATTGAGTTCTCATAAGTAAATATTTGCTGTAAATAGACTCTGAAGCTTTCTCAAATTCATAACGATCACTGGTTCCCAACACATATAAAATTGGTTTTTTAAGAAAATCCGGGCGTTCTATCGTATGCCTGTGTAATCTACCAGCACGTTGAAGTAATAAATCTATAGGAGCAAGATCAGTAAACAAAACATCAAAATCAATATCAAGCGACTGCTCTAATACCTGCGTACCGATAATTATTGCACGAGCAGGTCTATGAGCATTCTTTCCAATCATATTGCAAATTTGTTGTTCTTTTCTAACTCTATCTGTAGCAATAAATTGCGAATGAATAACTATAACTTCTTCGTCAGTAAACTCACCAACGCATGCATTATAAATTTCCTGAGATCTTTTAACAGTGTTTACTATAATCCCAGCAATACCGCCATTATTTAACAAAGATTTAAGCTCATTAACAAGTGATTCATGTAAGTTATCGTCTGTTATTTTTCTTACAGAAACAGATTTATTCTCACTAGTATCATTTTCAATAAATTTTTGTTTTACACAGTTTTTATCACTGTACGTAATTAAAGGATAATTATTTGTTTCAAAATCAACATTAGATTTATCACATTCTCTCCAATTAAACCCAAACAATCCACACATATAGGCTTTTATAAGTTCTTTTCTACGCTTAGCAGGTAAAGTGGCGGAAAGTAACACAACAGGAACGCCGTATGCTGCCATCCAAGTAAGAGATTCTTCAAGATACTTATTCATATAAGCGTCATAAGCGTGTACTTCGTCAATAATTACAACTTTTTTACTTAATCCCAAATGACGAAGCATAAGATGTTTTTGCTTTAACGAAGCTAACAAAAATTGGTCTACTGTACCAACCACAAAGTCATCCAACATTGCGGTTTTTCGTCCAGTAAACCAATCATTAAGTATTACTCCATTATTATTTACATCATTACTATTAGAAGTACTTTCACAACCATCATTCATATTTTGCATTCCATGCGGCAAATGCGCATAATCTGCATTCAGTTCAGCTTTACCATGAACTAAACGTAAACCAATTTCACCCTGAAAATCACGATTCACGCTTTTAATCCAATCCTCAACTCGCTTAAACATTCCGTTAGAAGTTGCTTGAGTAGGAAGACCGAAGAATACTCCGCTTCTTCCGGTTAGATTTGCTAATTGCTCAGCAGCAATTAAAGAGGCTTCTGTTTTCCCCGATCCCATTGCAGATTCAAGAATAAAAATTCCAGGCTCTTTAGACTGAGAAATAGCATCGCACAACGCTATCTGAATATTATTTGGCAAGAAACCAAAACGATGTTTGTATACTTGCGAAACATTTTTACAACAATTTAATGATTCCCATACGTCTTTAGAACCATGCTGCAACCACTTTTCCCAACCTTTTCTATATCTTTCTTCCTGATTTTCAATCAAATCTTTCTCTATTGAAATAAGAGGAAAATAGTGTTCATTACTAGCAATCCAATCAGCCATAATTACTAATCCACACAATAAAACTTGTGCTGGCTCACTTATTTCAGGAAGATCATCTACATTAGAAAAATCATTTCTTTCTAAAGCCCAATCCAAAATATCATTCTGCAATTTTTTCCATAATTTACTATTCTCACTTTCAGTTTCACTTTGATAATAATGGTCAGGATACGCAGATTCGTTACTTTCACAAACAGAATCATTATCTAAAGGTTTACCATGATGAGCTCCAACGATTGCACAAATTCCTTCAGGAACTCCAGCATTAGAAAGAATAGCTTGACCAGTTATAGTGTGATGGCTACTCGAGCGACCCTTTGCATTTTTAATAAAATAATCAATATTTGTAAAACCAACAGTAGCTAACTTATCTTTTAACGCAATATCTAAATCTTCTGAAGGTGAAGACGATTTGCGAAACTGAAAAACGGGAGTAGCTTTACCAATATCATGTATGCATCCTAAAAATTGAGATAATTTTTTTGCATCAACATGTTTACTTAATGAGGATTCAATCAATTTTCGCTGACCATCACTAAGCCAATGATCCCATAATTGGCCAATAACATTTCCAGTATCTTCAAGGTGTTGAGCAAGAGGAAGCCATTGCATAGTACCATTAACTTCTCTCTTTTTACCCCATAATTCAGAATTAACAACGTAATTACAACTCATGATTACCGTCTTCCAATTTTTCCTAATCCACAATGATTATTAAATAATGGTAAATATACTCTCAATAAAAGCTTTAAGAAAGATTGTGTTGAACATTTATTTACTAAAAATTAGTTGAGCTTCAAATACACAATGCAATCTGAAGCTCAACCATTGTACCCCGCTTATGCGGGAAAAACTATATATCGCAAAACATAGAAGGATCACCCCCGCGCATGCGGGAAACTCTATCAAAAGCGATTATACATCAACAGCATTGTTATTGTGATTCCTCGTTATTGTGATTCCTTAATCTAGATCTTCTGCGTATCCAGTTATGTCAGTTTGTAGAACAAATACTAGCTTACTGAGAGCAATATATAACCTTACGCAAGTCAAGAAGATGTAGGTGTTTAACGCGTAAGAAGAGTATCATTCACAAAAAATAGACATAACGCAAGTGTATAAAAATTGTTGCGTTAATGAAACAGCTTTGATACATGCTTATTGCGTATGATAAATCTAGCTAAACAATAACAAAAATATGGGTGATCCTTGCATATAAGGAAGGTGCTCATATGATAGAATCGAATTGAGAGCTGGGGCTCCCCCTTACCCTTGACCCTTCACTGGGTAGGTTTGGGGAATGACCAGCTCTTTTGTAATAGTCAATTTTCCCGTTTTCTATTATGCAAACGCAATTTAGCTTCATATTTTCTCTAGATAAACGTTTTTGAACAATAGTATTTATTGAATCCTTTGGTACATTGAAATATTTTAAAAAATAACGCTATAATGAAAGCAACGCGAGGGCCTCGCAGCTGCCGTTTACGTCAGATTGTTAGTCGAGGGGATCCCTCGCAATTTTCATTATAAGTATATTTTTTAATATACGATTTATTCATCTTCGTCGTAATCTGCAGAATGTTGACGACGTGGAATCCCTAGTTTATCTACCATTTCGTTATATAAATCAAGATAGTCATCGTCAATAAGATTGTATGCTTCAATAATAAGTTTGCGAGGAGTATTTTGGTGTTCCCATGCAAAGCTTAAGTAATCTGCTAACGCTTCATAAGGCTCTCCTGCGCATGTAGCATTACTAACAGCTTCTTTGCAAAGTTTATCCATGTATGGCTCAGCATAAGGCCGGAGTTTCTCAGCCATATCATAATAAATTTTCTGCATGTTCATCAGCTTCTCCCTCCTCTCTTATTTTCTGCAACTGGGAACAAGGCATTAACGCGCATACTTTTAATTGCTTACCACCTTTTGCAAGGTGGCTAAAATCTGATAATTGTTGATTTATTGTTGATTTAATATAAAAATTATTTTTTATTCATCTGGTGAATGAACTTTACGCGGTACACCTAAATCGTCTGCTATATCGTCATAGACATCTCCACATTCATAAGGATCTAGCAAATTATAGGCTTCGATTAACAATTCTTTAGGCGCGCTCTTGTGCATCCATGCTTCTACTAAATAAATATCAATTGCAACTGACGGTTCTCCTGCTCCAATAGCATCATTAGCAAATGCTTTTCCAACTTCACTCATATACGGCTCAGCATAGGAACGAAGTTTTTCAGCCATGTCATAACAAATTTTCATCATGTCCATCAGCTTTTCACCCCTCTATTATTTTCCACAACTAGGAACGCGGTGTTATCACGCCATTTTTTCTTTTTCGATAAATGCACTTTTAGGATTACATCATCGTTGCATGAAAAACTTAAAAACGTGTGGTACTCCTCAGACTAATGTTCCAGTCTTGAAAGCTGGTTGCCGAGGGCCACACGTTGGTTATATCGTATCACAATATTTATAGTATCACCTCTGCGTATGAGGGAAAGACTGTGAATACTTTCATCAGGATAACCGAAAGCAGGTATCTCCTCTGCGTATGAGGGAAAGACTATAGTGGATTGTGAATCCCGGACACTTCGGCTGTTCGGGACTCTTTATTTGCTTAGTGCGCTTTAAGGATTACCACTGCGTATTATGGAAAGACTCATATGGATAGAATCGAAGCAAAAGCTAGGGCTCCTCTTACCCCTTCATCTCGTAATGAGTTGATTTGAGGGTATGACTAGCTTTCGCATATTCCAACTGTTTTATATTCTTTAGTGATTCATGTGTTATAAGCCAAAAAATAAAGGAGCCCGCGCAACGCCTAAGGCGAGTAAATCAACCGACGGAATGAAACCGACTTTCAACGCAGGAAGACTCCTATAAAGGATATTAGTAAATATTGCATTATTACACAACATTAATCTTGTTTGTATACCAAATCTAATTTACAAAGTTAGTGTGAAGATGTATCAAAATTGTTGCGTTAAGGAAATAGCTTTGATACGCGGATTAAATTTTCATAATCGAAAATTTATAATATTAAGTTAAAAATATTCAATTCAAAAACATTTGTAAATTTGTCACTATTAGTAGTTTTTATTAATAGAATATTTCTTATCAAATAGCTATCATTAAATCATGATGAAAGCTATTGTTCCCCCTAAGTCCATAATTGTTAATCTACCTTATAAAGTTTTCAAAGATAATGAATTAGAACATAGCATTAATGAAAATCTAAAGTATAAAAGAAGTGATCTTGATAACCAAACTATTCAAGTTTTGAAGCATTACTTGCTGAAATTTCCAACTGTTTATATTGTTCATAAAAAAGAATATGAGAGATATACGGTTTATGTTGGTGAAACTAATAATATTGAGGAGAGAACAAAACAACATCTGAATGCTGATACCAAAATCAGAGATGATTGGGAAAAACTATCTGAAGGCGAAGTAAAACAATATATTATTGCTAATGAACATTTTAATAAATCACTTACTTTAGATGTTGAAAACCGCTTCATGCAGTACTTGTTAAGTGTTGATTCAATTAATGAAGTTACTAATCGCAGAACCAATCCTCAGGGTGAATATTATCCAGAAGAAGAGTTCGAACGTATTTTTTCTGGAATATGGGTTCAGCTTCATGACATGGATCCAGATTTATTTCCAGAGGAAGGAATTATTCGCGACTCAGCTTTATTCAAGGCGTCACCATTTCATAAATTGACTTCTGAACAGAAGACTATTGAAAGAAAAGTTATAGATATCGTTAATGAAGCTTTAAAATCAAAAAATAAGTGTGACTCTGATTCGTCTACGCTTATTTTGCTAGAAGGTGATGCTGGTACTGGAAAAACAGTTTTACTTAGTGATTTGTTCTATAAAATTTGTAACAAGCTAAGCAAAATAAAAAATCAATTACGCCAGTACAGTTATGATAGTGTTGAAGAAGAAAACGAAGAAGATTCTGATTATGAATATAAACAATTTTCAACTATTAATAATAGGAAAACTGCTTGCATAATTGTAAATCATAAAGAACAAGTGAATGTATACAATCAAATAGCAACAAAATTACGTTTGCAAAAAAATAATGATGAACTTGTTATGCTACCTTCTCAGTTTATTAATCGTTTTAGCGAGCAAACCGAACAAGGTCGTGGTATTATTGACAGACCAAAGCGTTGCTGTGATATAGCTCTTATTGATGAAGCTCACTTGCTGAATACACAGGCTAATCAGGCTTACTCTGGTTCAAATATGTTGTCTGATATCTTATGTAGGTCTCGAGTTGTTATTGCAGCTTTTGATCCTAATCAAATTTTACAAAGTAACCAACGGTGGAATTCAGAAGACTTAGAAAAATTATTGGGTACATATTGCAAGGATAAGAAGTCTTTTGGTAATAGTGCTAATGATTGTGGAGCATTATCCCTAAATGATTCAATAAGTGTGAATGTCCGTCGTTTTATTCTTGAAAATCAGATGCGTATGAGAGCTAATAAAAATGTTCTCGAATGGATTAAAAATTTTATATACAATGGTTGTATTGGCACTCTTCCAGTATGTAGTAATTCTGAAATAAAAAATGCAGATTCGAATACTGCAGATAAACCTTTTGATTTCAAGGTATTTGATTCACCTATTAAACTGTTTAAGGCTATCAAATCTAAATCTGAAGAAAAAGCTTCTGGGTGCGATGGGCACGGATTATCACGTATTGTTGCAACATACGATTGGGAGTATAAGAACAATAAGAATAATCCTACTGCTGTAAATGGTACTTGGAATGTAGATTTACATTGTGATAGTAATGGACAATGGTATATGGGACTTGGAGAATATGCTGATGCTAGTAGTTCCGAGTTAGAAATTTTGGAAAGAGAAGGGAAAATTTTTAGCCATCCATGGAATTATCAATTGCCATCGTTAGATAGCTCGAAGCATTCACGTTCAATAAAGGAAACAAAAAAATCATGGGCAGAACAGCCTCATACTATAAATGAGATTGGATCTACATTTACCGTTCAAGGATTTGATTTAAATTATGCTGGGGTAATAATTGGACCTTCAGTGCAGTATCGTAATGGTAAAGTTGTTTTTTGCCCAGAAAATAGTAGAAACGATAAAGCAACTAATAAAAGGCACACTAAAGATTTATCAGCAAAAAAGAAAATTACGTTAGACTATTCAATTGATAATCTTAAAAATGAGCTTAACGTGTTATTAAAACGAGGAGTTAATGGACTCTACATTTTTGCTGTAGATACGGAATTAGAAAAAGCATTATTAGATGCTCAGCGTAATTCATTTATCTGAATAATACAGTATCGGAATAACATATTTTATTTATCGGAACAATAGTGATTTATAAAACTCAAAAATCCCGATGAGATTTACACACCGGGATTTTCGTTATTTAGAACTCAACATCAAGACTCAAAATCAAGACTCAACATCAAACTTTATGCCGCGGAAAATAAACTCCCCCAGCAAACCTTCGCCTTCCGCATCAACTTCAACGCGCTCGCCATCTGTTAAGTCGCCAAGCAAAATCTTCTCACTTATGGCATCCTCAATATCGCGCTGAATAACTCTGCGCAACGGTCTTGCTCCAAGAAGAGGATCAAAGCCCTTTTGCGCAAGAAGATTCTTAGCTGCATCTGTAAGCTCCAAAGTCATATGACGTTCAAACAGACGGTCATTCAAACGCTTAACGTCCAAATCAACAATCTGACGAACCTCTGGCTCAGTAAGCTGACGGAACACAATCGTATCATCCAAACGGTTTAGGAACTCTGGACGGAACTGACGCTTCAATTCCGAATTAACCTGATCCTTCATCCTCTGGTAAGATGCATCCGCATTATTACCAAGACTAAAACCAGTATTCGCTGACTTAGCAATATCACGAGTACCAAGATTTGTAGTCAAGATAATAATCGTGTTCTTAAAATCAACTTTTCTTCCTTGGCCATCTGTTAAATGACCGTCGTCTAACACTTGCAAAAGCGTGTTGAAAATATCTGGATGAGCCTTTTCAATTTCGTCAAAAAGCACCACCGAGAATGGCTTTCTACGAACCTTCTCTGTAAGCTCGCCACCCTCCTCGTAACCAACATATCCTGGAGGAGCACCGAAAAGACGAGAAGCCGCATACTTTTCTGCAAACTCCGACATATCAACACGAATCAAAGCATCATCATCGTCGAACAGGAATTGAGCCAAGGTTTTAGCAAGCTCTGTCTTACCAACTCCCGTAGGACCAGCGAAAATAAACGATCCAGAAGGACGCTTTGGATCTTTCAGTCCTACTCGTGCACGACGAATAGAACGAGAAAGTGCAGAAACAGCCTCATCTTGACCAATAATACGCTTATGAAGCTCCGCTTCCATACCGAGCAACTTTTTGGATTCCGCTTGAGTTAGCTTAACAACAGGAATACCAGTTGTATTAGAAACAACAGATGCAATAACATCCTCGTCTACAACCATATTCACATTAGACTCGCCCTCACGCCAAGCCTGCTCTTTATTCTTACGTTCTTCCTCAAGCTTTTCCTGCTCATCTCGCAAGTCGGCAGCCTTCTCAAAGTCCTGATTCTTGATAGCTTCATCTTTCTTTTCTGAAAGTTTAGAAATCTTAGAATCAAGTTCCTTAAGCTCTGGTGGCTCTGTCAATCGCTTAATACGTAGGCGAGCTCCAGCTTCATCAATAAGATCAATCGCCTTATCTGGCAAATTCCTATCTTGAATATAGCGAGCAGACATTTCGGCTGCAGACTGCAAAGCAGCATCCGTAATGGTTACGTGATGATGATTCTCGTAGCGTGCACGCAAACCTTTTAGAATCTCAATTGTCTCTGCAATAGAAGGCTCTTGAACTTGAATAGGCTGGAATCTTCGTTCCAAAGCCGCATCCTTTTCAATATACTTTCTATACTCATCGGTAGTTGTGGCACCAATCGTCTGTAGCTCACCACGCGCAAGCATAGGTTTAAGCATGTCAGAAGCACCCAAAGCACCATCTGCAGAACCAGCACCAACAATAGTATGAATCTCATCAATAAATAGAACTATATCTCCACGAGTCTTAATTTCTTTAAGCACCTTCTTTAAGCGCTCTTCAAAATCGCCACGATAACGAGATCCAGCAACCATCGAACCCAAGTCAAGAGAATAAACCTGCTTGCCCTTTAACGTTTCTGGAACATCTCCAGCAACAATCTTTTGCGCAAGACCTTCCACAACAGCTGTTTTACCAACACCAGGTTCACCTATAAGAACAGGATTATTCTTAGTTCTGCGAGAAAGAACAACCATAACGCGCTCAATCTCTTTTGAACGACCAATAACAGGATCAAGCTTCCCTTGCTCAGCTTCTGTAGTAAGATTCCTTCCGAACTGATCTAGCAGCGCAGAACCAGACTGATTCCTTTTATCCTGCACTCCTCCCGCATTAGCCAGATCACCTTTCTGACCGTCTTCTGGTAATCCAGAATTTCCTCGAATCAAATCCATTGCAGTGCTACGAAGATCTCCTAAATCGACCTCCATCTTAATAAGCACCTGCGTTCCAACACCTTCGCCTTCTCTAATAAGACCTAAGAGAATATGCTCGGTACCAATATAGCTGTGCCCCAATTGCAATGCTTCACGCAAACTAAGCTCAAGCACTTGTTTAGCATGCGGAGTAAAAGGTATGTGTCCACTAGGCGAGACAGTACCAGTGCCAATCATTTCTTTTATTTGTTTACGAGTATTGTCTAATTCTACGCCTTTGGCGTTTAAAGCTTTTGCTGCTATTCCTTCGCCTTCTCTAATAAGACCTAAGAGAATATGCTCGGTACCAATATAGTTATGCTGAAGAGAGCGCGCTTCTTCCTGAGCTAGCACAATCACACGCCGAGCGCGGTCAGTGAACCGTTCAAACATAATTGCCTTCCGTTCTTATCCTTCGTTCTATGGTAACGAGTTGCCATGACTCTAACACTATTTTTAGTGTTACTCATTTAGTGTTACTCATTGGTTAATGACGACTTATTTAAATCTTCAGAATTGTCTGCAGAATCCGAGTCATCGCCAGATTCTGCATAATCTGCGCTATCTGCATCATCCGAAACATCACTCTTATCAACATCATCAGAATTATCAGTGCTATCTGCAAAATCTTCTGATTCAATATCTTCATTAGCTTTATTATCTTTATTATTACTTCTATCAATTGAATCAATTTCTGCAGAATCGCTATTTTCGCTATTTTCGCTATTTTCACTGAACTCGTCAGACTCATCCTCAATTATCAACCTGCGATGTCTTTTACGATTTTCCTTACTATCTTCAATCGCTTCTTCGATAAGCTCTACATCTGCTCTCTCGTCTCTAGGAGCTTGAGGAGCTATCTCAATATGATAATCGTCATAAGCTGGAGCCGATTGAATCCAAAGTTGTGATGGCTCTGGTGGCTCTATTTCGGAATGCTCTCCACACCCGTGATCTAATGCCACCACTCTCCCATCGTCTGGGCTCCACATATTTGCGCAAACTCCAAACATGTTTCCTAAGCTACCAGCTAACGGAATCATAAATCCGCAGGATGAACACGCTTTACCATCCGCAATTTTAGTAGAAAGCGATTTAGGACCATGTTGTCCCGAATACCATCGCTTCGCCGTTTGAGCTATTGCCTCAGCAGTCATAACCCTTTTACGAGTTAATCTAAAAGTCTCAACTGCTTCTTCAAAATCTTCTTGAGATTCTTTAGACTCATTATCTTCTTTAGATTCATTATTTTGCTCTGTTTCGCCATCCTGTTCGGTTGCTGGCGACTTTTCCGATTCAGAGCATTCAGTTTCTACAGAATCTTCAGAAACATTTGCTTTAGATTTTTTATAATCTAAATCTTCTGGATTAACTCCAGATTCAAGCCTTTCATCATCTTCGGCTGTACCAATAGAGTCCATAACCGAAAGATCCGTTGGCTTAAGTCTATCTTTCCAAGGAATCCAAGGTGGAGGTAGTAAAGAATCCTCAGTTGGGGCAAGAGTTGACTCATTAACTGTCCAACGATCAACATCAGCATCGTGGTACAGCGTTACTGACCACTGCCAACCTTCATACCCAGGCATATTGCAAACAAATCTAAAATCGGTAACATCACTACCAAGATCTGTAGCACTTACGAAATCTCCAACAGCGTTTTCACGCTCTGAAGTTTCCACAGCAATACTATATGCAAGCTCCTGAGGATTAATTACTTCATCTGCCATAAAAAATCCTGTTAAATATCAGTCCTGCACGTCAAAATTGTCTGCTACAGCACGCAACAAATGCGCAAGTTTCTTACTCTCAGCAGTAGACGGATAATGACGACGTCGTAAACCATTGCCTGCAGAATCCAAAAGCTTAATAAGGTCTTCTACTATTGCAGCCATATCTTCAGCTTTTGGTCTTGTGGCTTTTACCAGCGAAGGCGCAGAAGCCACAACAGTGAGACCCATTGCCTGTGGCCCTTTACGACCTTCAACAACAGAGAATTCAACACGCGTACCTTTACGCAGCTCTTTCACTGATTCTGGCAGCGCAGAAGATGGTAAGAATACATCTTTGCCATCCTCATCGCATATAAAGCCATATCCTTTTTTAGAATCGTACCAACGAACACGCCCGTTGGGCATAACACACCTCACTCGAATTCATTAAATTCTATGCGAATCATCATATTCTACTATAATCCACATAACATTCACTCGGCTCACGCTTTATCAATTGTAGCGCATGAATCCCGAACAATCTAAAACAAAAACTATAAGCAATAAATTATCCGAAAAAACATGTCAAAACAAGCAAAATTATAAATAAAATAATTAATAATTTAAACTATTATCGATTTTTACAATATTATTATCGGCAACCTTGCTAGAAGTATCTGTATTCTTAGCCTTCTTATTATTCTCATCGTCAAATATCACATTCGGCAACACAACCGTAAGAGTTAAACCATGAGGCTTAGATTCAGATGATTCGCTTCCTGCCATTGTATCATCAATAAGCTGATCGCTGCTGGTCCTAGATGCACAAGACGTAGTAGCACATATAAAACCACGATGAGCTTTAACAACAGACTGAGCAATAGACATACCTAAGCCAGTACCACCCTTTTCTCTAGCACGAGATGGATCTGCAATATAGAATCGCTCAAATATGTGAGATAAAGATTCTTCAGGTACGCCAGGCCCATGATCTACCACGCGAATAACTACAAATGAGCTGCCTGTTCCAGTAGATTGGCTCACTTCCGCAGCTTCCAAAAAGTCTTTCAATGAACGAGATACAGATCCCATTTTTTGAAGAGCTTCAGGAGTAATAGAAGCCTTGAGAACACCCATACCTATCTCTACTGGAGAATCGCTTGGAGTATATCGATGAATGTTTCCAACAATATTTGTAAGAACTTGTCGCAATCTAGCTCCGTCACCCTTTAAAGTGACTTTAGGTAACTCACCTGGAGTAAAAATAAACTTTCTATCAAGACTGCAATTTGTTGGCTTAGAGCAATTCATCAACTTCCAGTCATCAGCTAAATGCAAAGTGCCTTGCTGAATAACTCGAACTGGATCTAACGCTCTCAAATCATTTGCCGCATCAGAAAGAATAGGAGTTACTTTAACTGTCTGAGAAACATTTATTCCTCTACCCTCGTCAAATCGCGCCAGCGAAAGCAAATCTTCTACAAGTTCCGTCATTCTTTCACTAGAAGCCTTAATATGAGCAATAGAATCATCAGCTTTTTCTTGCTGACCAGGCACACCTCTCCACATGTAATACAATTCAGCGTATCCATGAATAGCAGCTAATGGAGTACGGAGTTCATGACTTGCATCAGAAACAAATTGTTTCATTTTCTCAGTCATTGCTTCCTGGTCGTTAAATCCTTGTTCAATCTTAGAAAGCATAGAGTTCAACGAAGCAGCTAAAGATCCAACCTCCGTGTTTTCTGGGGCGGAAGGTACTCGCCTACTTAAATCTCCAGAAGCAATCTTCGACGCAGTTTTTTCTATTCTCTTTAGTGGAACAAGAGTAGATTGAATAATAAGAGCGGCTAAAACAGCACCAAGAAGGATAACTGTTATACTAACCATCACACAATAGCGTGTAAGCGTATTAACAGTATCTAATTGGTCACTTAAAGAAAGAGCTATATAAACATAACCTCTAACATGCATTTCGGAATTATATCCGCTTCGCTGACCCCATGTAAGAACAAGAACTCGCCAAGGAGATTCCGCAGCTTTTGCAGTTGTTTCATCAATGCTTTTTACATCTCCATGCACTCGCGCTGGAGCAGTAAAAGGCCTACGTCTTACAACAACATTATTAATTTCGCCATCTTCTGGAAGAGTTGGCATAGAAACAACATCACCTTTAAGTTTTGGAATCAAAGGTGTAGTAATAATCTTGTTATTAGTGTCTCTAATCTGCAAGAAATAATCATTAGGACCTGCAGCCTGTTCTCCAGAATCCTTACTACGAAGTAAATCTATATTGTCGTAAATGAGCTGAGCCTGATCTGTAAGCTGAGCATCGGTTTTATCCAACAGATAACTGCCAACTAATTGCCTAATAGAAAGAGAAATACAAAATGCAGCAATTGTAAGAACAACCAAAGTACACGCCACCAAACGAGTACTCAACGGTATAGCATCAATATGCCTCCGCAACCATTTGGACTTAGATTTATTCTTGGTTTTTTTAGGATTATCACCAGAATAAGTCACCAATTCGGCTTTAACATTTCGATCAGCACTAACTTCGGACTGATTTAATCCGCTGTTATCAGAACCAGATGTTTTGGAACCATTATTGTAAAGCGAACCATCCACAGATTTGCTCTCACGCATAATCAGGCTTGACCTGCTTTCGGAACGCGAATCATATAGCCAATACCACGCTTTGTTTCAATAAGAGGAACAACCTTCTTTAAGCTTCCATCCTCATTTTTAATTTCAATACCATCGATCTTTTTACGAAGATAAGAAATATAGGATTCTACGATTGCCGCATCTCCACCCCAATCATATTGCCAAACATGATTGAGAATCTGACTCTTAGACAATACTCTACCTTCATTGTCCATCAAATAATGAAGCAGCTTATACTCCGTAGGACTTAATTCAATTGGAACACCAGATCTGGAAACATCATGCGAATCCTCATTAATTTCCAAATCAGCAACGCGCACAACAGGAGTATCTTCATCTGGATCTTGAGTTCTACGCAATATTGCACGAATTCTCGCAACTACTTCTTCTAGACTAAAAGGCTTTGTAACATAATCGTCGCCACCAACAGTAAGACCCATAATCTTATCCTGAGTGTCGTCTCTAGCAGTAAGGAATAACACAGGAACAGCAATACCATTCTGGCGAATTCGCCTTGTAACCGTAAATCCGTCTATATCTGGGAGCATAACGTCCATAACAATAAGATCTGGATGTACACGCTCAATAACATCAATAGCTTCTGAACCAGAAGCTGCTGTTTCTACATCAAATCCTGCAAAGTGTAGCGATGCTACCAAAAGCTCACGAATTGAAGGTTCGTCATCGACCACAACAATAGATGCTTCTACATTCTTACCCATACTGATTAGCATCACTTATAAAACTGAATGTTTCCTGAGTGTTTCCTGAAAAAAATCGATTTATTTACGCGCCGCATGGCGTCTCTTAGCTCTTCTCAACCCTAGTGATACTTGTTTTAGAATATAGTTTCTTCTCCACAAAATAAGTGCAACAAGAACAAACAAAGCAACAATAATAACAACCATAACGATTGTTGAAACTACACTTGTTCTGGAAGTTACAGAAGTTTTCTTAGACCGAGCAATCTGCTTCATAAGCATGATTGCAGATTGAGACCAATCAGCACCTTGAGAACTAATAAGAGGACGATACGCCGCATCAGAAAGCAAATCCACGGTTGTTTTTCTTTTAAGCCATTCATCAGAATTAGATGAAACTGCCACTACAAGCTTTCCATCATGAGTAGCAACAGCAAGAAGAACAGTATTACGATCTGGATTAGTGCTTGTAAGTAAATCGCTAGCCCATTTTGACGGATTTTTATTTCCAGTAAAATTAGATAAATAAAGTAATTTAACCGATACACCTGTTTGTTTTTTGGTTATTGAAATCATATCTGAAACTTTTGTAACAGAATCTCCAAGAAGATTTTCTGTATCCGTAATAGAATCCGTTGCCACAATACCCAAATTTTTAGTGCTTTTATTCTGAGAATCCGCTTTTGATAATCCATCATTAGCAAAAGCTGTTGTTGGAAACAAAACACTTTCGCTCAAAAATACAATAATTACAAAAGCAGATAAGCCTTTAACCACATTGATAAAAAAATCTTTTATAAACTTTCTAGACGGCATATATTCATAATACCGTGTTTTTAGATTACAAGAAACAAGCGCAAAATAGAGCAATTTATGCAAAACAAAAGTTAAAAAAATAAATTTAATTTATACAAAAGATAAGTTTGCACGGCAAAAACTAAATGAATAACCATAAGAAAATTAACTACACTAAATGAGGAGAAAAAATGACACAATTTAGAGTTGATTCAGAACAAATTCAGCAATCTGCTGCAGCAGTTGCATCTTCGATTAATGCGATTCGAGACGCCACAAATGGAATGTACGCAAATCTCCAACAATTGCAAAGTGTATGGACTGGTCCTGCAGCTACACAATTTGCATCAACAGCTGGGCAATGGCGTGCAGCACACCAGCAAATGGAACAATCATTGCAATCCATTCAACTCGCTATGCAAAATGCTTCTAACATTTACATGGATACAGAAGCGCAAGCTACATCTTTGTTTGCAATGGGATAAACAAAATAATTAAACAATAGAATAAATAAAAAACGTGAGCGATGACTTGTATTTTATAACAACTCACCGCTCACATATAACAACTAGCTAAAAGCTAAGCAATACGTCTAACTTTTATTTAGTAGCCCATCTCTGCGCCAGCCTGTGGTGCAGCAGCTGGCTTCTCAGGCTTATTAGCAACCACAGCTTCTGTAGTTAAGAACAAGCCAGCGATAGAAGCAGCATTCTGTAGAGCAGAACGAGTTACCTTAACTGGGTCGGTAACGCCTGCAGCCAACAAATCTTCATAAGTATTAGTTGCAGCATTGAAGCCTTCGCCTTCTGGAAGCTCACGGACCTTGTTGAGTACAACGTCTCCAGAAACGCCGGAATTCTGAGCAATCTGCTTGATTGGAGCTTCTACAGCACGGAACACAATTGCAGCACCCGTGGCTTCTTCTCCACTAAGAGCAACAATATCAGCAGACTTCTCAACCTTAGCGGCAGCCTGAACCAAAGCTACACCACCGCCTGGAAGCAAACCTTCCTCAATTGCAGCCTTAGCATTACGAACTGCATCTTCAATGCGATGCTTACGTTCCTTAGCCTCAACTTCCGTAGCAGCACCAACCTTAATAACAGCAACGCCGCCAGCGAGCTTAGCAAGACGCTCCTGAAGCTTTTCGCGATCGTAATCGGAATCAGTGTTCTCAATTTCGGCGCGAATCTGAGCAACACGAGCCTCAACATCTTCCTTAGAGCCAGCGCCAGAAACGATAGTTGTTTCATCCTTAGAAACAATAACCTTTGCAGCATGGCCAAACACAGAAGCGTCGATAGAATCAAGCTTCAAACCAAGGTCATCAGAAACAACCTGAGCACCAGTCAAAATAGCCATATCCTGAAGCATTGCCTTACGGCGATCGCCAAATCCTGGAGCCTTTACTGCAACAGTGTTGAAAGTGCCACGAATCTTGTTAAGAACAAGAGTTGGTAATGCTTCGCCATCAACATCTTCAGCAATAATAAGCAATGGCTTACCAGACTTCATAACAAGTTCAGCAACATGAACAATGTCCTGCTGGCTAGAAACCTTGCCAGAAGTGAGCAAAATGTATGGGTCTTCAAGAACAGCAGTCTGATCTTCTGCATTAGTGACGAAGTAAGGGGAAATATAACCCTTATCAAAACGCATACCTTCAGTGAAGTCCAAATCAAGACCAAACTTGTTGTTGTCTTCAACGGTAACAACACCGTCTTGACCAACCTTATCCAAAGCTTCAGCAATCTTTTCGCCAACTTCAGGATCTGCTGCAGAAATAGTTGCAGTAGCTGCAATCTGATCCTTGGTTTCAACATCCTTAGCAGATGCGAGAAGTTCCTTAACAATTGCTTCTGAAGCCTTTTCAATTCCGCGACGAAGAGCGATTGGGTTGCTACCAGCAACAACGTTCTTTAAGCCTTCGTGCACCAAAGACTGAGCCAACACGGTAGCTGTTGTAGTGCCGTCACCTGCAACGTCGTCAGTCTTCTTAGCAACTTCCTTTACCAATTCGGCGCCAATACGCTCGTATGGATCTTCAAGATCGATCTCCTTAGCGATTGAAACGCCATCATTAGTGATGGTTGGGGCGCCGTAAGACTTATCAAGAACAACGTTACGACCCTTTGGACCAAGAGTCACCTTTACTGTATTTGCAAGCTTATCAAGACCAGCAAGCATACCCTGACGGGCATCTTCTTCATAGGCAATAATCTTTGCCATTATTCCTCCACATAACTTAACTATGGAACACTCACTCAAACCGTCGAAATCTAACCAACCGTCAGCTGTTGATTAAACCTGCAACATTAGAGTGCTAAATGAAGATTAGCACTCTAAGTGCCCGAGTGCCAACTATATTCAAAAATATATAGAAAAAATCTATAAGCAAAATCAAAAATAGCCAAGCAAAAAGCCACTCTAGATAACTTTCTACTCGACTATTTAAGAAATTATTTATTATTGAAATTTATTGCAAAATGAGTAAATCGCAATTTACTTGCACAAAACAACAACTATTGTGGTAGTTATTTCACTAGTTGCCTCAACGTTGCTAATACCCAAAGTTTTAGCAACATCTTGTGCAGCAGCACGATTTTCATCTCCCTTGTACCAAACAACAGAATCCGAAGGAACATTACCTTTAGGATTTGCAGCTTCTACATTTGCATAACCAGCTTGCTTAAGCTTTTCAGCTTCTTGAGCTGCATGACCCTGAATTTTAGTTGCATTAACAACTTTTACTTGAACTGCCTTGTTAATATCTGCTGTCGAAGAGTCATTGTTAGCATTAGAGTCTTTAGAAGAATTCTTATCTTCTTTATCTTGCTTTTTATCTGACTTATCTGTTTCTTCTGGATCCTTATCCTCGTCTGAATCATCGCCATCAGCTTTGTCAGATTTACTCTTGCTCTCATCAATTTTGCCATTTTTATTGCCATTAGAAGACTTGGAAATTGCTGAATTATTTGCACTCCAAGGCATACGAATATTGTTGATTTCTCCAGACATAACCGCCCATGCCAGAAGACCCAACACAACAGCGACAACTAGCACAACAACATATGGGAACAATACAGCATACCACGCGCGATTTCCACGATGTACTCCAACAGGACCTTCTGGTGGATTATCGAAATCATCAGTCGTGAATGACACGTTCTGGCTATTGTTCGCCATAATTGTATCCCTTCCAAAAAATCATTAAAACAGTATGGAATACATACTAGCGAATGCCTCGCACAAAACATAAGATAAATGGAAATATAAAAAATTATTATTATTTGCTGCACATATTTGTCATTTATGTTTTAAAGTTATTAACCATGGAGATTAAACAGCGAAAGTCTTTACACGATTTAATAGACCCAGATTGGGCAGACGCTCTTGAACCAGTAGAACCACAAGTTCACAAAATGGGAGACTTTTTAAGAGATGAACTATCTAACGGGAGGCGATTCCTGCCAGAAAGTCACAATATTCTCAGAGCTTTTACAATACCTTTTAAAGAAATAAAGGTTCTTATTGTTGGTCAAGACCCATATCCTACTCCAGGTCATCCTGTAGGACTTAGTTTCTGCGTTGCTCCAAACGTTAAACCATTACCTAAAAGTCTTATTAATATTTATAAAGAATTAGTTAGTGATTTAAATGTACCAATGCCAAAGAATGGTGACTTAACACCGTGGACTCAAAAAGGCGTTATGCTACTAAACAGGTGCCTTAGCGTTGAAGTAGGTAGACCTAATAGTCATCAGGGAAAGGGCTGGGAAGAAATTACCGATGCAGCTATTACCGCATTGAATAACCGTGTAGATAATAACGGCAAGCATATTCCTCTGGTTGCAATTTTGTGGGGAAGAAATGCTCAAAGTCTTGCTCCTCTTCTTACAAACGCAATCATTATTCAATCCCCTCACCCAAGTCCTCTTTCTGCCTCTAGAGGATTCTTTGGTTCTCGTCCATTTTCAAGAGCAAACCAAGCTTTAATATCGTTAGGATCAACACCAATAGATTGGACTCTCCCTAGCGAATAGTAAAGATTATTTAAAGTAGTAAAATCATCTAAAGTAGTAAACATCAGTTAGAATGAAACGCATGGCATTATTCCCTCCACAACCAAGCAAACAAAACGATAACGCTAATACTGGCGTATTTAATCTTCCTCCACAACCACGTGCAGTTACACCTAACAATACAATGGTCAGCAATACAATAGCTAATCAAATTGTTGACTCTATAAATCAACCAGTATCTGCTGGTGTTTCTAATGAAGATATTAAACGAGCTCAACAGATCGCTGATATTCTTCGTTCTAGGTTTGCACAAACACTTGTTGGACAGGATTCTCTCAGAGAATCACTTATTTTAACTCTTGCTGCTGGAGGACATATTCTTATTGAGTCCGTTCCTGGACTGGCTAAAACCACAGCGGCTCAGACTCTTGCTACAGCAATGTCTGGAAGTTTCAAAAGAGTGCAATGCACCCCTGATTTAATGCCAGCAGATTTGGTTGGAACACAAGTTTTTGACTTCGCTTCTCAAAGATTCACAACACAAATTGGACCTATTCACGCTAACGTAATTCTTCTAGATGAAATTAATCGTTCTAACGCAAAAACACAATCCGCTATGCTTGAAGCAATGGCAGAAGGCGCCACAACTATTGGTGGAGAACGCATTAATCTTCCTCAGCCTTTTATGGTTATCGCTACACAAAACCCTATTGAAGAAGAAGGAACTTTTAATCTTCCAGAAGCACAAATGGATCGCTTTATGATTAAAGCAATTATGTCGTATCCTTCCTTCAACGAAGAAGTTAGTATGCTGAAGCTTTTAACCAATAGAAGTAGTGACGTTTTCAATCCAGAATCTTTAAATAATCAAAAGATTACCCTTCAGGATGTCACTTTCTTAAGATCGGCAACTCGCAGAGTACATGTTTCGGAAGCAGTTATGAAGTATGCAGTAGATATTGTTGCAACTTCTAGAGGAGAAGGTAGTCACCCTCTTAAAACTATTTCTTCTCTAGTTAGAATGGGCGCAAGCCCTAGAGCTTCTATCGCGTTAATCCGTATCGGTCAAGCACAGGCTCTTCTTGCTGGAAGAGATTACGTAATACCGGAAGACGTTAAAAAGTTTGCTCATGATGTTCTTAGACACAGGATTCTTCTTACTTTTGAAGCTTTAGCTGATTCTATTACAAGTGATCAGATTATTGACGCAATAGTGAAAACGGTTCCTGCACCATGATCTTTGCAAATCCGTTTTTTACAAGAATGTTAAAATCTTTTACAAAATCTGATTTTGTGGTACAAGATACTAAAAGAAGCTTATTAGTTTCAAATTCTGCTAAAAAGATTAGGCGAAAGATTGAAGAATTAGATAATCGTCTGAATTTACCTGTAGCCAAAAAATCGTTGGGCGTTTTTGAAGGAGAGCATCCGTCCAATCATAACTTTGGAAATGGTGATTTAGTTGACATTCACTCATGGCAGCCTGGTGATGAAGCTAGAATGATGAACTGGAAAGCTAGCGCTAGACTTGGCGAGCCAATGGTCTCTTCTAGAGAAAGAAACTGTTCTTCTAAGACTTGGATTCTTATAGATTCTAGCGCAAACATGAATGCTTCATGTTCTTGTAATGGACTTAACGAGTATTTGTACGAGGCAGCTTCTAATTCAGCGTGTTTCTTTGCGTCTTTAAGTATAAAACGTAACGATTCATTAAACTGCGTTTTATTTGACGGTGACGATATTATAAAGATTCCTTCATCTAGGAATCTTCCTGATTTTGAACGTAATTTGGATAAAAATATATATAAAACACGTAAAAAACTTAGAGATACAAATACGATCATAAATTTTGCTAATTCAATTAATCAATCACGCGGATTAATAGTAATTATCACGGATGAATATGCAATTTCGTCAAAACATTTTGATGATTTGCAAAAAATTTCAAGACTACACTCATTGATCGTGGTAACAATATGTCCAATTAATCCATTTAATTCATATAAAGTCACGCCAATAATTGACGGTACAACAATGCGAGAAATTCCAGCATTCTTAAAAGATGATTCTTGCGCTAAAGAAGTTAATACACATAGAGCTTTTGTCAATAACGCATTGCACGAAATTCTAAATAACACGGGATCATCGCTTATACGCGGTTCTTCTAGTGAACAAATATTCCATTCTTCGACGAAATTTATATCGAAAGCTACCTTACAGAGTATGTTTTCTGGCGCTAAAAGCAATAAAGATTTACGCTTGAGTTAGTGGGGTAAGTCGATGAGTATTCTTGATGTTAATAAAATTCTAAACGATGATTCAATGCTATTTGCATTTATTGGCTTAAGTCTAATAATCGCATGCGCTGCTTTCGTAGTTCTATATGCTGCAATTTATAAAATGAACACTAAAGGGGATTCTAAGCAAAAAGTTAAAAATGCTGCTCATACATTGAATGCCAATAAGCAAGAATGGCGTAAAAAGATTGATTTAGTGGTAAGCCAATATCATGAAAATAAAATTGAGAAAGATCAGGCTTTTGCAAAATTAGCGCAAATAGCTAGACAATATGTTTCCATAATGAGTGGCGAAAATATTAAATCGCATACACTTGGAGAAATCAGTTCACTTAGAAAATCTTGGAAAAACACTCATGGAGCAGATCTTTTAAGACAAACAATCGCAGCATTATATCCTCCTGAATTTGCAGATAGCACATATAATAATCAAGCTAAAAATACAGATGTGGATCAAGGTGCAAGATGGGTTCTTATTCTGCTAGAAAGTTGGAAAACAAAGGAGAATAAAAGATGACATTCTCCACATTATCATTCTCAACATTATGTAACTGCCAAATATATAATTATTCAACACTCGTTTCATCTATTTTCTCTATGCGACTTAAATGGCCAATAGTCCTATTTTTTGGTGTTTTAGCAAGCGTAATAATTCTTATAACTGTATTAGTGATTAGCGAGGTTAAACGACACAGCTTAAAGAATCATTCGTACAATTCAAAAAACATTTTAGAATCAAGCTTTTTGAGAACATTTACTTTAGACGAGGATTTGCAAGGAAGTTTATGTGCTAGAAAATGGAGACTATGGAATATTCTTCGTAAATTCTCTTTTATAATGCTTATCCTAGCTCTTATATGCACTACAATTCTCAGCTCTAGACCTTCAAGAGTTTTAAACGCAAACGAACAATCAAGCTCTAGAGATATTGTTTTATGCTTAGATGTTTCTGGATCTACTCTGCCGTATGATTTGGAAGTTATTAACGCTTATTTGAAATTTGTTGAGCATTTTCAAGGCGAGCGCATTGGTTTGAGTATTTTTAATTCAACTTCTAGAACTGTTTTTCCTCTTACAGACGATTATTCACTTGTTAAAAAACAGTTGCAATATGCCTCTAAGCTGTTGGATGGAGTTCAAACACAAGACAAAATCGACAATATGCAACAAAAGCAGTATCAGCAGATTTCCACGTGGCTTGATGGTACGCAAAACCGAAAAGAAGCAACATCGTTAATTGGCGACGGTCTTGTTAGTTGCGCTGCAATGATTCCTGGAGTTGTATATGGTTCTTCTAGCAACTCCCAAAAACCTCATAATCGTCTTAATCGTAGTGCATCTATTGTTTTAGCTACAGATAATGTTGTTTCTGGAAAACCAGTTTACTCTCTTAAGCAAGCTTTAGATTTAACAAAGCGAGCTAATATTCAAGTCGATGGATTGTATTCTGGATCTACTCAAAGCGAAAATGAGAACACTACTAATCAGATGCGTGAACTTATTGAAAAAAATGGTGGCATTTTCTTAACTCAGCATAATTCTGATTCTGTTTTAGCTTTGGTACGTAAAATTGAACAGCAGCACACAATTATGCAAAAGGACTCTACACAATCAGCGTTAAGCGATGATCCTAGTATTGTAACAATATTTGCGGTTATTTTTGTAACTCTCTGGCTTATTTCAGCGAGAAGGATAAAACGATGAAAATATCTTTTAGTTGGATTTCGCTAGTTGCTATTGCGATTCTTGGCATTTTGGCATTATATGAAATTTTCCCAATTAATCGCAAAAACCTTAGTTCGGACGAGACAATTTATATGAGGGTTAGAAGAGTGTTAATATGCGTTCTTCTGGCTATTTGTGCATTATGCCCTTGTGTTATGAAAAGCACCTTGCAACGCTCTCTTAATGCTACAAATGTTATATTTGTTTTAGATGTTACTGGCTCTATGAATGTTAATGATTCTAAGGATTTAAACAACAACACAACCACTAGGTTTAATTCTGCAAAACAAATAATAAAACAAATTACAAATAATTACATAAACGCAAGTTTTACTGCTATTAGATTTGGAGCGTCTTCTAGTGTTGATGTTCCACTTACGCCAGATTCTAATGCAATTGAAAATTGGGTTGATACTATCAACACTGAACCTGTTGGAGTTTCAAATGGAACTAGTTTGGATGCTCCCCTAGATAAAACTCTTCTTGAAGCTAAGGCAATTCATGACGCTCATCCGCAAGACGTTACAGTTTTATATTTAATAAGCGATGGAGAAGAAACAACTTCTAGAAAGCGTAGAACATTCTCATCTCTACGCGGATACGTGAATCATGCTTATGTTATTGGCGTAGGTTCTAAAAATGGCGGGAAAATCCCAAATACCACCACTAAGCTAAATGATTTAGATGATATAAATTCTACAGATTCTTCTACAAAACAATCTGGTAAATGGATTATTGACCCATCTACTGGAAAACCTGGAATATCTAAGATGGATCCGCAGAATCTTAAGAATATAGCTGATGAGATTAGTGGAAAATATGTTGACTCTAGCAAAAATCACTCTATTGGATTAGAAGCAAAAAATATTCTTTCTAAACAATGGAGACAGAACAATACTGTTAAGCCGAGACTTAGACCTGAGCCAATCGTTTGGCCTTTTGCTATTCTTGCAAGCATATTGATTCTTTGGGAATTATCATGCTGGATTACAAAATCAAGGAAGCTTATATGATTAGCAGAATCACACCTAAGTCACTCCTAAGATTTTCTCTTGTTACTTTATCTTCTATTGTTATAGCCTTATGCGCTATATCAGCTTATTTGTCTATTACTAATCTTAAAGCAGAATCAACGTATAACTCTGCCACAAAATCACTAATAAATAATATAAAAGCGTCAAAAAAAGTTGATGCAGATAGAGAAATATTGCTCGTATCTCAAAAACAGGTTGATGATCAATTTAGCGAAGCAAAATCGCCATACACTATTCTTTTACCTCATATAAAAAATAGTATTGAGCACAACGCACTAATATCTAAAAGACTTACTAGATTCTTACAAAAACAAATTGATGAAGATAAAAAGAATACTGATTCTAGTACACAATCCAACTATAATGACCGAAACCAAAAAAATAATTTGCAGGACAAATCTGGGAATTCTAGTTTAAGCGATTCTCAAAAAAAGAAGGTCGAAGACTTATTAAAACAAAACAATCAAAAAGATCAAGACCAGAATCAAATAAACCAATCCGAAAAAGATTACAGCAATAATGATTCAAATAGTAAGTCCGGAAAAACAAAGTCTTCTAAACAAGAAGATTCAAGTAACAAGCCGTGGTAAAGGTAATAAAAAAAAATATCTAATAGAATATAAACCCTTATATTTCAATATTTTGGAACCTTTAACCACATTAAAAGATTTTTCGTGACTATTTAAAAAATATTGTGTGTAATACTTTGTATGCATACATTTAATAATTATTACTGGCTGATAACAAGAACAGAACAATGTTCTAACAGCGTGCTTGGCGAAGCACATTCAAATACTCTTAAAGATTGGCATGGAAAAGCCGCAAACGCGTTCAATGAAGAAATGTTTAATGTTGCCAAAAAAGCATGCGAAATTAGCTCTATTAACTCAAAAATCAACTTATGGAGGTGAATTTTTAATGCCTTGGAGAGTTAAATCAACAATAACAGGTGGGAAAACCATTAGCGTAGCTGATGCTAGCGAATACAAAACAAAATCCGCAAAATTACAAGAACTATCCAACGATTTCCACTCGTTAAGCACAAGCTGGATGCAAGCTGCGATGCAGATTGAAAGCCAAAAATCGTCTGTTTTCTCTGAAAATAACAAAAATTTTAATGGTTATTTTAACGACGATTCTTTACAACCGCTATTGGATCCTGCAGAATGCAGAATAAAATCAAGCCAATGTGAATCGTTATCAAATAAACTTGATGAATTATCTTCTCTAATAATCAGAGCAAATAATCTATATGCTAACGCAGAATACAAAAATAGAGAAAACTTAGATAATCTTGTATCGATTGGTACAAGTATCTTTCCTATTACAGCAGTACCATTCTTTGCAAGCGTAGGATTTAGCATACTTTTAGATATGACTCAAAAAAGCGGTATGAAAAACTTTTCTAAATGGAGTCATGAAACTGCACCAATTCAACAAGGCTTTATTAGAGGCTTTTCTAAGCATTTTCTAATAAACCCCGTAACAGGAATCCCTATTCGTCTTTTTTCTAGTATTCAAGAAAAGAACGATGTAGAACATTCAAAAGCACCAGTTTCCACTTTTGCAAGCGCATTAAGCTTGTTTAGCGCAAAAATCAACGATGCAAAACAAGGAAATAATCTTAAAGTAACAAAAATTAGATTACCTCACAGAGAATATTCGAAAATATTGCATTACAGAGGAAGTAATATTAGTCAAGCTCTTGCAAATCTAACAGATCTTTCAAATGGAAACCTTGGCGTAAAGCCGCCTAAAATAAACGCAGATGCAGCAACAATAGCAATACAACGATTTAAGAAAAAAGACGGTAGCATATCTTGGCTTGTTACAATACCTGGAACAGATGGCAAACCAAAATCTCCTTTTGGATGGCCACAAAACGCAGAAGTTATGAGTAGTTCTAAAAACGTAAGACAAAATGCAGACAGCACAAGAATGGTTATAGAAGCCATGAGAAAAAGCGGAATTAAAGCAAAAGACTCAGTTATTCTTGTTGGACATTCACAAGGAGGAATTGTAGCTGCAAGCATAGCTAGCGATTACTCAAAACAATACAACATAAAACACATAGTAACTGCTGGATCTCCAATAGCAAACCATCCAATACCAAATAAAACTTGGGTCACAAGCATAGAAATGGAAGACGAACTAGTTCCTACCTTAGATGGCGCATCTAATCCAAATAGAAATAATTGGGTTACAATACATGGAACTGCAAAGAAAAGCGCTACTGCCCACAATGGCACAATCGCCCCTAAAACAGCTCATAATGCAATATACAATTCACTTGTTGTAAATGGAATAAAATCGCAAAACAAAAATAAAGAAAATAGTAAGAAAAACAATAAACAATACAGAACTAAAAGTTATAAGAATGAAAAACTTTTTGAAAAAGATGGAATCTTAGTAAAAAATGTACCAGAAGAAGGAACGCTCACACATGATTTGAATTATCATAAAGCAGCTTATGAAGACGCTCATCAACTTGGATCTAAAGAGATACGAATGCAAGAAGAGCATTTTAGAAAAACACTAGGTGACGAATTAGAAGAAACAACACTATGGCAAGGAATTATGAGCCATTAACTATGCGCCATTAACTAATAACCGCTCAAAACACCTAGTAGTTTCATGCCATGCTGTAACCTTTAAAGTATGAAGCTTACTGATATTTGCCCTGCTATTGCTTTGACTCCGCTAGACGGAAGATACCACAATCAAACTGTTGATCTTGTAGAATTTCTAAGCGAACCAGCCTTAAACCGCGAGCGCATGCGCGTAGAGGTTGAATGGATGATCCTTTTAGCAAACGGATACAAGGGAAACGGATTCAAAACCATTGTAGACGGCGTAAATCCTTTAATAGATGAAGAATGCGATTATTTGCGTGCAATTCCAGAAAATTTTGGAGCAGAAGGAATAAAACGCCATGCAGCTCACGAAGCTATAACACATCACGACGTTAAAGCTGTTGAATACTACATTGACGACGAGTTAGACAAAGCAGAGCAAGTATTAGGGCATAAAACCCAGCTTAGCAATCTTAAAACATTAGTTCATTTTGCATGCACGAGTGAAGATATAAACAATCTTTCTATAGCGAGGTGCGTAAAAAATGCGGTTGAAAACGTATACACGCCAAATTTGAAAGCTATTGTTGATTACTTAACTCAAAAAGCACAAGAGTATAGAGATATGCCAATGCTATCTCTCACTCACGGTCAGCCTGCCACTCCTACAACTTTAGGTAAAGAGCTTGCAGTGTTTGTTTACAGGCTAAATCGCCAGCTAAAACACCTTAGCTGCCAAGAATATCTTGGAAAAATAAACGGTGCTACTGGAACTTTTGGCGCTCACCTTGCAGCTTTCCCTAATGTCGATTGGCTTAGCGTTTCTAAAGAATTTGTAGAAAATAGAATGGGTCTTTGTTTCAATCCTCTTACAACGCAAATCGAAAGCCACGATTGGCAAGCAGAGCTTTATAGCACAGTAAGTCACATTAATCATATTCTTCACAATCTTGCTGTAGACGTGTGGATGTACATTTCTCGCGGAGTTTTTGTACAAGTTCCAGTTAAAGGAGCTACAGGATCTTCCACAATGCCTCACAAAGTGAATCCTATTCGATTCGAAAACGCGGAAGCAAATCTTGAGATTTCTTGCGCACTTTTCGATACCCTTTGCGCAACACTTACCGAGAGCCGTTGGCAGCGAGACTTAACAGATTCAACTACTCAACGAAACGTTGGTTCCGCATTCGGTTATGCTCTTCTTGCTTTAAACAATCTTCTTGGCGGCCTAAAGTCGATTCATCCAAACACGCAAATGATGAGCGAAGAGCTTAACAGCAACTGGGAAGTTCTTGGAGAACCAATCCAAACTGCTATGAGAGCTCAAGAAATTGCTGGCGTAGAAGGAATGGAACGCCCATATGAGCAGGTTAAAGAATTAATGCGCGGTCATAGTATTTCTAGACAAGATGTTGAAGAGTTTATATCTTCTAGAAACTTTGATACAGAAACAGCAAATAGGTTGAAAGCTCTTACACCAGAATCTTATACTGGTATTGCATCTAGGCTGGTTGATTTTATTCGATAATTTTATTTAATAAATAAACGGTGTGGTTATGCAATCGCAAGTAGAAGAAAATTTGGTTATTAATGACACGAGGCCTAAATTAGTTCGTAATTGGGCTGATTTGATTTACGCGATTATATCTATTGCACTAGGAACTGCGGTTGTACTGTTTACAATGTGTTTTTCTGGCACAACCGCAGGCGTAGAGCACGATGCAAAAAATGCTGGAAAAATTATTGTGTGGATTGTAACTGGATTACCATCTTCTCTTTTCCAGCAAGCAATTACAATCGCCATAGTAGCTAGCGTAGTAATTTCTATGATTAACGCAAGACGTTGGATTGACACAACGATATCTACACTAACCTTGCTATTAACATATCCTCTCGTATGGTATATTTCTTATCTTCTCACTGCTTTAAATAATGCTCCACTATTTACATCATTTAACTCAATTTCCAGCAGTCACGGTACTGAATTATTGCCAGACATATACGCGGTAATAGTTGCTTTTTTAACCGTTAGTGGACCTAGACGAGATAGTAAAGTCGTAAGAATATCTTGGCAAGCATTAATAATTGCTTCACCTATACTAATAGTCACATCATGGCATTCACTAACAGGTGTTTTAACATCTTGGTGTATTGGTCGCGCTATAGGTACAATAATCAGATTTATTAAAGGCACTCGCAGCAAAGGTGCTTGGGGAAAAGATATAGTTGACGCATTAGAAAATATTGGAATTACTCATCTTGTTCAATTAAACAGACGTACACTAACTACAGACCATACTGGTGTTCTGAAATCTAGCCTTGATGACGATCTGATTGAAAATTCAAGGCTATACGATGCGATTGATATTCATGGAACAAGATACGTAATTTCGGTTCTAGATAATCAGGTTCACTTGCCAGGATATCTAAATCAGCTATGGCAATGGATTAAGCTAATAGATATACCAGTTAGACGAGATCGTTCTGCAAGACACTCCATACATCATCATCTTTCAATGCTTCTTGTTCTTAGGAGCTTGCACTTAGCTACAGCAAACGTTTATGGAGTAACAGATTGTGGAAAATCTTCAATAATGGTATTCCACACCGATAATGTACTTGTGCCATGCAATTTAAACACACTTACAATTAAAGATGCGGAAAGACTTATGCGCTACCTCGATATTGCAAACAATCGAGGAATAACACATAGAAGAATAAGCCCAGAAACACTTGCAAGGCTAGAAGATGGAACTCCAGTTATTGCAGGATGGCAAAATGGCGATGTGGCTAGCGACGACACCAATGTTGCTTTAGACAAAGTACAACTTTTATCAATAATCGCAACATGCATTGATACAAGTAGCGCTATAGAAGCTGCTATGAATACTTGGGGCGCAGATAAACTAGCTCAAATAATGCCTTTTATGCAAAAAGCTGCTATTCCTTCATCAACTAGAGCATTAACGTCTTGGAATAAGAAATTGTTTGAAGAACTTAAAACTAAGCTAGGTGAAAAGGTATGTGAGCACACAGATGACGAAGATTATGATACAGTGCGATTAGCCCGTTTTAATATTAGATTCTTCGTTACGCTAATTCTTATTGTTGCAGCTCTGGCTGCTATTGCAACACAGTGGCATCCTCAAGAAATTGTATCTGCTCTTAAACGCGCGGATACATTAATGGTTCTATTATGCTTTGCGTTCAGCTTGCTAGCTTGGGTAGGTTCTGCGATTACAGTTGGATCTTTTATGGACGATTCACGCCCTTCTGCTGGCGTTCTGTTTACATCACAAGCTGCTTCTGGGTTTACAGCTGTTTCCATGCCAGCTGGCGTAGGACCAGCCTTTGTGAACATGCAAATTATAAAAAAGAATGGGTATTCGGCTGCTCAAGCCACAGCCATTACAAGTGCAGTTTGGCTTTTACAAGCACTTGTTACAGCTTTAGTTATGTTCTGCGTAGGCATTTTTACTGGTAAAAATGTGCTTTCTGGAATGATTCCTACACACATGCTCATAACAGTAATAGGAATAGTAACGCTAATCATATGCACTTTTATGATTATTACACCTATTCGAAAATTTATACGTAAAAGATATCTTCCTATTCTTTCAGATTATGGTAAACAGATTAAAGAGCTAATAAGTAGCCCTAAACAGCTCATTAAAGGCACTGTAGGCGGTCTTATTCTTGTTTTTGCAACAGGACTGGGATATTGGGTAGCTCTTCTTGCTTTCGGCTACTATGCAAACCCTTGGGAAACAGTGCTACTGTTCCTAGTTGCCAATACTGCTGGTTCCGCTGTTCCTACACCAGGTGGATTGGGAGCTGTTGAAGCTTCACTTACTTTTGCTTTTACCTCAGTTGGAATTCATCCAACTATCGCATTATCTGCTACCCTACTTTACAGACTCATGTTCTACTGGCTAAGAATACCAATAGGCGCTTTTGCTATGAAAAGTCTTAGTAACCGCGGATTAGTTTAGACCATGTAATATATGCTTAAAAAGCTAGACAGCTTAGTATGGTCTACTTAAAATCTTGAAAACAAACTCTCTTATTTATATAAGATTATTTAGTTGATAATAGTATAAATAATCCTATATAAGGCATTTCTACGATTTTAAAGTATTTTATCAAGCAAAAAATCTAAAAAATCGTAAAAAAATCTCGGAAAAACGGCGAAAAACCGCGCATTTGTAGGGAAAATGTATTAATATCTATGAGTGAAAGTGGTCTTTGGAAGAGAAGGCCCCTAACACAAAGGATGCTTGTATGGCATACAACAAGTCTGATCTCGTTTCGAAGATCGCTCAGAAGTCCAACCTTACCAAGGCACAGGCCGAGGCCGCTGTCAACGCATTCCAGGATGTGTTCGTTGAGGCTTTGCAGTCTGGTGAAGGCTTGA
The DNA here is from genome assembly GCF_049262755.1 of Gardnerella sp. DNF00354. Classification (NCBI taxonomy): domain Bacteria; kingdom Bacillati; phylum Actinomycetota; class Actinomycetes; order Bifidobacteriales; family Bifidobacteriaceae; genus Gardnerella; species Gardnerella sp. DNF00354. Next base: position 1,004,881 of record NZ_CP058402.1, on the reverse strand, counting down.
AGCTCACTGGTCTGTTCTCCGCTGAGCGTGTAAAGCGCGCTGAGCGCACTGGCCGCAACCCACGCACTGGCGAAACCATTAAGATTCCTGCATCTTACGGTGTTAGAATCTCCGCTGGTTCTTTGCTCAAGAAGGCAGTTACTGAGTAGGTTTAAACGATAAGCGTAAGACTTACAAGCAAACGAGGAACGCTCCCAATGTTGGATTTGTTCCTCGTTTTTTTATACCTAATATGAGGGTTATAGGCCAAAAAGTGTGTAAGAAATCATGTCTCACGCATTGCAATACAAGCGTTTTGCGGTAATCGAATCTGTTTTCTGCACATTCGCCACCCGGACAAAAAGTGTGTAAAAAATCAGCTCATAACCCTTATGGCAGTAGGGCTCGTTGTATATCGAATGTGGGTTATTCTTCATTTGTATGAATAACCCACTATGCAATAACTGTCATCATAAAATGAGCAAGAATGGTCACACCAATGCTGGCACTACTAGATACCGTTGTACTAACTGTGGGGCTTCTAAAAGTAGAGCGTATGATAAACAATCAAACGATTTAACAGTTAGTTTAAATTGGCTTTTATCTAATAAGACTCAGGATAAGTATTCATACGATTTCTCAGCCCGTACCTTAAGACGTAAGAATAAGCTTTTATGGGACTTATGGCCGCAAGTACCATTCGTGGATGAAGTTTATGATTACATTCATGTTGATGGTATTCATTTAGGACGTAAATCTGTAGTATTAATCGCTTACTCTGGGAAACATGTTTTAGGCTGGTACGTGGCTCGTAGTGAGAATAGTCGCGCGTGGGGTTATCTCATGCAGCGTATTGCGGAACCGCTAGTAGTAGTTTGTGATGGTTCTGGTGGTATTCGTAAAGCAGTAAAAACATATTGGCCTAATACGAAAATACAACGTTGCTTGTTCCATATAGGTCTTAACATTAAAGCTTTAACTGGAGTTAATCCTCGTCTTACTCCTGGTAAGCAATTACTATCATTAGCTAACATTGTTTCTGACATAAAAACAGAAAATCAAGCTCGTCATTGGCTTATTTCTTACAATAATTGGGTGAATACTTGGAGTGATTTTCTTAAAGAGAAAAGCAAGTATTGTGATGGTAGTATTGCTGATACTCATCAAAGACTAGTTCGTGCTAAATCAATGATTGATAGGCGTATTCATGAGGGTTATATGTTTACTTTTCTTAGCCCTCCAGAAGATTGCACTCATCCTATTCCACCAACTAATAATGCTATTGAATCAATGAATAGTAGAATTCGCGCTATGCTACGTAATCATCGTGGATTAAGCTTGTTAAAACGTATACACGCTATATGCTGGTGGTGTTATTTAAACACGAGTAAGCCAAGAGATAAGTCTTGGATAGTCACTCATTCTTTTACTAGTAAACGTATAGAACAACTCTATAGGCAAGCTTGGGAGCGTTCTAATCAAGGATTATCTGAAGTATTTGGAATACCAGCAAGATATGGTACTGGTGTTGATTGGAATGAGTTCCATAAGAGTCGTGAATACTACCAGTAATTATCAAAAAGCTAAGCTGATTACTTCTATTTCCAGAATATTCATCAGCTTAGCCTTACACACTTTTTGGCCTATAACCCTAATATGATTTAGTATGCGTTAAACGGAAAACAGAATAAAAAAAAACGCGGTGAAAATCACCGCGCCACCTGTGCGCCAGACAGGATTCGAACCTGCAACCTTCTGATCCGTAGTCAGATGCTCTAATCCGTTGGGCTACTGGCGCATGTTTCCGAAGCCTTAGGAAATCGTTCCCTTGTTTTCGGCAACTTGACTAATATACAACCATATTCACAAAAACACAACCCCTGGCGTGTCGCCAGGGGTTGCAGCTAAAACATAAAAATCTAAAAAGTAAAAACTACTTAAGATCTATGTTCAAGAACTTCATCTACCATACCGTATTCTTTAGCCTGAGGAGCTGTAAGAATCGTATCCACTTCAATATCTTTACGAATACGCTCAATATCCTGACCAGTATGCTTTGCAAGAGTGGATTCCAACCATTCACGCAAACGCAACATTTCCTTAGCCTGAAGCTCTATCTCAGTAGCCTTACCAAAATCCTGACCCATAGCAGGCTGATGAATAAGAACACGAGCATTTGGCAGAATCATACGCTTACCAGCAGCACCAGCTGCAAGCAAAATCGCAGCAGCCGAAGCAGCTTGCCCTAAGCACACCGTTTGAACATCTGGCTTAATATACTGCATAGTGTCGTAAATTGCCGTCATAGCTGTCATAGAACCGCCTGGAGAGTTAATGTACATCATTACATCCCTGTTTGGATCCATGCTTTCTAGAACCAAAAGCTGAGCCATAATGTCATCAGCGGAAGTGTCATCAACTTGCACACCCATGAAAATAATACGATCTTCAAAAAGCTTAGTGTAAGGATCTTGAGTCTTCATACCATAAGGAGTCTGCTCGCCAAATTGAGGCAAAACATAACGATTCGTAAACACACCACTGGTCTGACCAAATCCACCCAAGCGCTGGGCGCGTGCAACAAACTTTGCTTCTTCACTTGCCATATAAAATCACTCCTCCCCACGCATAGAAGCTGGAGTGGTGACAATCTTATCCACAAAACCATACTCCAAAGCCTGCTGCGCAGTAAACCAATGATCATACTCATTGTCACGGTAAATTTCTTCAACTGTATGACCAGTCTGCTGCGCAGTAAGCTCAGAAAGAGTCTTCTTCATATCCATAATTAACTCAGCATTAATACGCACATCAGTTGCAGTACCGCCAACGCCACCAGAAGGCTGGTGCATAAGAACACGTGCATGAGATGTAATAAAACGCTTACCAGGGGTACCAGAGCTTAGTAAGAACTGACCCATAGAAGCAGCCATTCCTACAGCAATAGTAGCCACATCTGGCTCAATAAGCTGCATAGTATCATAAATCGCCATTCCAGCGGTAATAGAACCTCCAGGCGAATTAATATAAAGCCAAATATCTTTTTTAGGATCTTGCGCAGCTAGCATAAGCATCTGAGCACAGATGATATTAGCATTTTCATCCTTGACTTCAGAACCAAGCCAAATAATACGATCCTTTAAAAGTTGATTAAAAATCGAATCCGTTGGATTTTGTGGCTCCCCTTCTTGCATAGCGGGAGAAGCCGTAAACAGCTCAGTCACCTTATCTCCTTACAAACATTTTGAATACATCTAGACTATCGTGTGCGCGTGACCGCAAAACAAAAATGCGAAATAAAGCGCTCAACACAATTAGCTACGCAATTAGACACAATCACCGCCAATAGCATAAGACAAATTAACGCAAACGGTGCATTTACTAATTCAGCAACTAGAAGCCACGCCATAATCGGAGCTTTTCTAGAAGACGCAAGTAAAGAAGCAGCGCCAATAATAGATACAGAAATTGCGGAAACTTGCGAAATATCAAAAACTTGCAAAAAACCAGACGTTGAAAAAATAGCGTATAAAATCACACCAAAGCAAGCGCCAGTCGAAATACTCGGCTGCAAAACGCCTCCAGAGGCACCGTAACGCAAAACCAGCAAAGTCGCAAGCATTTTCATCATTGCAAGAAGCAACAAAATAATCATAATACGCGAATTTTCTGCCAGATACGGAAAGCTAGATACAGAAAACGCAAGCTGAGAAAGCGACCTACCATTTCCCATAATATGTGGGAACCAGCAAGCTGCAATACCAATAACTAAGCCAGCCACAGGCATAAAACACAGCATTTGTAGGCCGCGCAAAGCATGAGTTCTACACCAAATAATACCCAAGCGAAAAACGTAACCAACTAAGCCGCACACAGCGCCAACAACAACAGCAAAAACGCAGATTTGCCAAGAAATCACGCAAGAAAATTGCGGAATATTGTAGTATCTAGAATGATGCAATAAAAATTCAGCAACAAACGTAGCGACATAATTCATAACAAGAGCAAAAGGCAAGCAATGCAAACGCTCCGAGCGCGCAATATTTTTAAGTGAATTAACTATTACAGAACCATTTTCTCTATTTAGCCACGCATAAAAACCAAAACCTTGAGTTTTACTAAGCAAACCTAACGAAAGCACAGTGCCAGCTAAAGGCGCATGATACACTGCAGCCAAACCAGCACCTGCAGCAGATGCAACAAGTATGCGCTGAGTTTTAGCAGACACATGAAAAATACGGCTGTAGCGCTGAGCAATCATTGCAGCTAATTCTCGCGGAGCTACTTCCCTTCCAATTGAAATTCCAGAACCAACAATGCCGATTTGCAGCAAAACATGTGCAATAGTAGAAAAAATTGGCATTTTACTTCCGCTAACAGCTTGCGGAATGGTAACAATTCTAGGAGGACTCTCCCTTTTTCTCAACAAATACCAAGCTAGTGCAGCAACAGTCATAGCAATTGTGCAAGATAGCACGTAGCGATACCAAGGAAGAGATGAAAATACAGTATTTTTAGCAGATTCAATTGAGCCAAAGGCAAGGTATTGTACTGCATAAAGAATAAACGTAAGAACTGTTGCACCTAAGCCGATAAGAATGCCAAGAACAATAGAGGCTGCAGCAAAACGCGCTACTCGAATTGCAAAACTAAGTAACCTGCCAAATTTGCAACGAGCTTCAGGCTTCGTTTCAGCACTACTATTCATAGCGTCTCACAATTCTTAAAATTTTTCCATTAAATAGTTAATTAAAATATAAGTAAGACCCAGCGGAGTTAAGCTCCACTAGGTCTTAGATTAAAATCTAATAGAAGATACTAACTTACTTTTCAGAGGTAAGCTCATCAGCTACTGCAGCAGCAGCGGAAGCAGCCTTAACACTTTCGTCTTCTGGCTCTTCTTCTTCAGTTAAGAAAGCACTCAAATCTATAGCCTCTCCACCAGCAACGAACTTCACAGCACGCATACCAGCAAGCAAGCCCTTAGAACGAGCAACTTCCTGAACAGCAGAACCAAGCTGACCATTGCGAACAATAGCGTTAATAAACTGGCTTGGATCCATACCATACTGCTGAGCAACAGAAACTAAGAAGTTAGTTACATCTGCCTGAGATACAGAAATATCAAGGTTTTCTGCCAAAGCGTCGAGAACCATTTGGTCACGAAGCTCCTTTTCTGCAGCCTTCTCAGCTTCTTCCTTCTGCTCTTTAGTAGCCTTTTCAGGATCTGGAGTCATACCCTTAAGATGTTCAGCAACAGCCTTTTCTTTAACACCCTTTGGTACAGGAATCTCAACCTCTTCCTGAAGCTTAGCAATAAAGGCATCGCGAGCCATAGTAGCCTGACGACCCTCATTTGCCTGCTCGCAAGACTTACGAACATCAGCTTTAAGCTCTTCGAAAGTATCAAACTCAGAAGCTTCCTGAGCGAAGTCATCATTAAGCTCTGGCAATTCCTGAGTCTTAACAGAGTTAACCTTCACCTTAACCTGAGCCTTCTTGCCCTGGTTCTTTCCAGCTTCGAGAGTACCTTCAAAAGTGGTTTCTTCGCCAGCAGAAAGACCTTCCAAAGCTTCATCCAAACCATCAAGCATGGTGTTGGAACCAAGCTCATAGCTCACGCCATTCTGAGAATCAGCAACCTCATCGTCAAGTCGAGCTTCCAAATCAATGTTAGCAAAATCACCCTTCTTAGCTGGGCGATCAACACCAACAAGAGTACCGAAGCGCTGACGCAAAGCCTCAAGACGAGCATTAACATCTTCGTCTGTAACTTCTGGCTTTTCTACTTCGATTTCCATACCTTTGAACTTGTTAAGCTTGAACTCTGGACGACGCTCAACAGTTGCAACAAACTTAAGCTTAACTTCATCTTTAGCGGATTCTGGAACTTCCTGAACATCAAATTCTGGCTGATCCATTGGGCGAATCTTCTTTTCTTCCAAAGCCTTAGAATAAAGCTCTGGAACAGCAGAATTTACAGCTTCACCGGCAACAGCTCCGAAGCCAACTCGCTGATCTACAATCTTGCCTGGTACGTGTCCCTTACGGAAACCTGGCACATTGATTTGCTTTGCGATCTCTTTACGAGCCTGATCCATAAATGGCTCAAAATCTTCGAGATCTGCGGTAATGGTGAGCTTAACCTTAGTTGGCTCAAGATTCCTGACGCTGATTTTCACGCTTCATGCTCCTGAAATTACGTTTTCTAGCTTCTGCCATATGGCACAACCGTTACATAATAGCGCGAGTTACGGACTCAGCGATTAAATCGCTTTGCCACATTCTTGCACCTTGTTCATCTAAAAACTCTTTAACATTAATATGCTCAACATCATCTTGCCAGCAAAGATTACGTATGATTTGCGGTTTAATAATGATTTCCGTAGGCGTATGCGTATCTTCCGCAATTTTGATTAAAGACTGCTTGACATTTTGTAAACGCTCATATCTTTTTGGATGATGTTCACGCCAATACTTCATAGAACGCGGAGCCGCTTGTGACTCTTGAACATCTTGCGCATTTTTTGCAATTAAACTTGATTCGTTTGGGCAATCACAGTCACCTTCATCATTAGAGGATTGCGTATAGTCAATAATTGCAACTTCCCCACTTTTAGCGCGACTAATCGCGTCTTCTATAACGACTTTCCACACATTTGGCTTGATTTTGCGCTGAATTGGAGCATAGCGTTCAAACATCTTGTCTTGTTCGCTGCCCGTGTGAATCCTAACGCGTTCGTTAAGAATGCGAATCGAGCGAAACTCCCTAGAATTACTTGGTTTTCGCTTGCCTGCTTCAATAATCGCAGCATCCGAAAGCAATAGAGTTGGCGCAATATCGTATTGACGAGCAAGCTCATCTCGCTTTTGCCACAGCTCTTTTGCAATCATTAAGCCGATTTTATCGTGCATAAGAACATTTATATGAGATATTCTAAGCCAAGGATTTGGGTGAGGAGCCTTCTTTTGTGCGCCTTTACTTAATAAGTGTGCAAACTCTTGATTTGCCCATAAAAGCTTGCCCTGCTTTTTAAGTTCCGCACGCATTACTTCTTCTAATTCGATTAGCAATTCAACGTCTAAAGCCGCGTAATTTCGCCAATCTCTAGGAAGTGGGCGGTAAGACCAATCCGCTGCAGAATGTTCTTTTGCAAGAGTAAGACCCAAATAATATTCAGTTACAGAGCTTAAACCAAATCGCTTTCTTCCAAGTAATTTAGCCGCAATCTCGGTATCGAATAAAGCAAGAGGGCGCAAACCGATATCAAAAAATCCTGGCAAATCTTGCATTGAATCGTGAATAATCCAAGGCGCATCTCCTACAGCCTTGTTAAATTCATTCCAATCAGCTCCAAGTTTTGTAAGTTCTATTGGATCCAGTAACCCGATTCCTGCACCTTTGCGTTTAAACTGAATCAGCCAATCTTCATGACCATATCTAAAACCGGAAGCTCGCTCGGCATCTGCAGCTAAAGGACCTGAGCCTGCTGCCAACAAGCTACAATATTCTTTATATGATTCAAGCGTATCAATGACTTCTGGAACTCCTTCTCTAGGCTCTTTTAAAAGCTTTGGTTCCTTATTCAAGAACGCCTCCCGATTGTACGCTTTAGCCAAATTCTTACGTTTTTGCATCTTACTTTGCAATTCTTTGCAAAATATCCGTAAAAAATATTTAAGCCGTGTTATAGATTATGCATCTTTTAACACGGCTTCAACTTTCGCACACAACTACGACTAATCAAAAATAAGTAATCAATCAAATAATCAATCTGCTTTATTGTTTGCTATTTCGTCATTTATGCGCTTAACAAGCCTAGTTTTAAGGAATCTAGTAAGAGTAAATGCGACTGCCGAAGCTAAAACTGTTGGAACAACGTAGCCAGCATGTAAACCTAAATCCGAGAACTTGGATATTGAAAAAGTAACAAGTTCTATAACAAAAGTTATCGCAATAGATATTATTGGCACTTCAATAAGAAGTTTCTCATCAAACGATGCAACAATGTTTATTGGCAACAAAATTATTGGCAAAATAACGAAAACAGTAAGCGCTGTAGCAAAACCAAACTGATCGTTACACCGCACAAAAATAGCTAACGCTAATGTAAAAGCTAATGCAATCCAACAACCTATTCTGCGCTTCATTGCGTATCCTTTCTCTAAAAAGGGTGTTTGTAAAATTGTAACAAACTTTTAAAAAAAAAAAACAAGGAAATACGCAAAATTTTCCTAAATCACAATTACAGCTTTGATGCAATCTAAACGCAGTCTAATACACAACAAAACCGTGGTCTTTGAACTGGTTTACAACGCGCTCTTTAAGTGCTCTAGAAGGCCCTTTTTGATTCTCAAGAGGGTACGGAATCCTAAGCTCATGCCACTTTGGACGGCCTAGCTGATGGAATCCAAGCACGTCAATATGCTCAACAGCATCACCAAACGAATCGCAAATCTCAGCAACTTTTTCAACGTTTTCTTCACTGTCTGTAAGACCTGGAACAAGCACAAAACGTACCCAAATCTTCTTACCAGCCTTCGCCAAGCGCTGACCAAAGTCAATAGTTGGCTGAAGCAAGCCGCCAGTTACTTTTTTATACGTTTCTTCAATACCAGATTTAACGTCTAGCAAGCAGAGGTCAATGTCGTCAATCATTTCGTCTGTATAATTGCGATTCAAAAAGCCCGAAGTATCTAAGCAAGTATGCACGCCCATTTCTTTTGCAGCACGAAACACTCTAGATACAAAAGCTGGTTGCATCATGGATTCGCCGCCAGAAAATGTGATTCCGCCGCCTGTTGCCTTAAAAAGACTTTGATAACGGTCAACTTTTTTAATCATTGCATCTAAGTAGACTGGCTTGCCGTCGCGCATTTTCCAGGTATCAGGATTTTGGCAATATTGACAACGAAGTGGGCAGCCACTCATAAACACTGTCATGCGAGTGCCAGGGCCATCAACAGAAGTGTTAATATCCCACGAATGCACAAACCCAATATCGCCAGTTTTAAGAGCAACTAAGCGGTCTTTTCTGTCTAATCCAATTGGAGATTCAAAACCAGAAAGACCACCCATTAAAGTTTGTCGGGCATACTCTTTTGACTCCTTTAACATGTGCTGAGTCGTGGTACGAAATGCTGTGTTTTCAACCATCTATATGCCCTCCTATAACCGTCTTTGGTTTAATTTATTCGATTTTAAAAACTACGTTTATTTTAAAAGCCGCCAGGAGCAAAACCTGCTCACTCCCGGCGGCACCTCATAAATCAATCAGACTCAGTCAGTAACCGAACCCTGGTGGAATGTACGAGAAATAACGTCGAGCTGCTGCTCCTTAGTGAGCTTTACGAAGTTCACTGCGTAGCCAGAAACTCGAACCGTAAGGTGTGGATACTTTTCTGGGTGCTCAACAGCGTCTTCAAGCTGTTCCTTGCGCAAAACGTTGATGTTTGCGTGGTACAAGCCGTGACCGTTGCCAGCGTCCAAAATACCAACCAAATTCGTTATACGCTCGTCTTCATCTCTTCCCAAACCATCTGGAGTAATGGTGTTGGTCAAAGAAATACCATCGAGAGCATCGTCATAGTCAATCTTGCCAACGGAGAACATGGATGGAAGCATACCGTGAGAATCCATACCATTTTCTGGGTTTGCACCTGGTGCGTAAGGAGTACCCTTCTTGTGTCCAGATGGGAAGGAACCAGTGTTCTTGCCGTACTCAACATTAGAAGTAATAGTCAAGATGGACTGAGTTGGAACAGCATTACGGTACACAGGCAAACGCTTTATCTGACCCATAACAGTGCTTACAACCCACTTTGCCAAGTCATCAGCACGATCGTCATCGTTACCATAGATTGGGAACTCACCAACCGTCTTGTAGCCAACGATTAAGTCGTCGTCTGCGCCTTCGATGTACTCGTACTCATGACCTTCAGTGGTCTTAGCATCCTTGTTGTAGATTGGGTAAACCTTTGCATACTTCAAAGCAGCCAAGGAATCTGCAGCAATAGACAAGCCAGACATACCGCAGCCGAGTGTACGATAGACTTCCCTATCGTGCAAAGCCATCTCAATGGACTCGTACGCGTACTTATCATGCATGTAGTGGATGATGTTCAAAGCCTCAATGTAGGTTTCGGAAAGCCATTCCAAAGCCTTCTCGTAATTGGCCTTAACCTTCTCGTAGTCAAGAGTTCCGTCGGCTTCTGGCTTGATTGGGTCAATAACACCCTTATCAATAACCTGCATGCCAGTCATTTCATCGCGGCCACCGTTGATAGCGTAGAGCAAAGCCTTTGCGGAGTTAACGCGAGCAGCGAAGAACTGCATTTGCTTACCAACGCGCATTGGGGAAACGCAGCAAGCAATAGCAGCGTCATCGCCCCAGTGCTCACGAATATCTTTATCGGACTCGTACTGAATTGCAGAAGTGTCGATAGAGATTTGTGCGCAGAAACGCTTGTAGGCTTCTGGAAGCTTTGGATCCCAGAAAATAGTGATGTTTGGCTCAGGACCTGGCCCAAGATGCTCAAGAGTCAAAGTGTTGAGCAAACGGAACGAAGTCTTAGTAACAAAGGTGCGACCATCATCGCTGAAGCCAGCATCGGACCAAGTTGCCCAGTATGGATCTCCAGAGAAGATTGCGTCGTAATCCTTAGTACGCAAGAAGCGCACAATACGAAGCTTCATAACCAAAGCATCAATGATTTCCTGAGCATCGGTTTCGTTGATTAAGCCAGCCTTCAAATCACGCTCAAAGTAGCAATCGAAGAATGCGGAAACACGGCCGAAGCTCATTGCAGCGCCATCCTGGCTCTTAACAGAAGCAAGATAGCCCATGTAAGTCCACTGAACAGCTTCCTTAGCGGTTTGAGCTGGACGGCTCAAATCCAAGCCATACTCGTTACCCAAGTTAATAAGCTGCTTCAAAGCCTTAATCTGCTCATCATGCTCTTCGCGGAAGCGAATCCAATGCTCAATCTCGGTCTCAGTGAAGTCGTTGCGGTATGGAATCGAATCCTTATCGCGCTTCTTGAACTCAATAAGCATGTTTACGCCGTAAAGAGCCACGCGACGATAATCACCGATAATACGACCACGACCATAAGCGTCTGGCAAACCAGTCAAAATCTTGTTGTGACGAGCAATCTTAATATTCTTGGTGTAAACACCAAACACGCCATCGTTATGAGTCTTGCGATAAACGGTGAAAATCTTCTTAATTTCTGGATCTACTTCCTTGCCGGCTTCCTTAATAGCCTGCTCAACCATTCGCCAACCACCATTTGGCATCATAGCACGCTTGCAAGGTTCGTCAGTTTGCAAACCAACGATTACGTTATCTACTTCTGGGCTTTCAATGTAGCCTGCTGGCATTGCATCGATACCTGCTGGAATATGGGTTTCAACGTCGTATACACGGCGCTCGCGCTCAACTGCCAAGTAGTTGTCGTCGAGGTACTTCCACATATGCTTCGTTTTTTCGGTAGCGTCTGCCAAGAACGTCTCATCACCCTCGTATGGGGTGTAATTCTTTAGGATAAAGTCACGAACGTCAATATCTTTTTCCCAATTGCCGCTTGTAAAACCATCCCACGCTTTTGCACGAAGATCCTCTTCGCTGAGAACGGATGCATCCACTGATGCCATATTTGACTCCTTTCGTATCCACGACGCTTCTTCACGTCGCCTTCTCTACTATGTTAGAGCAACGTTCAAACAGTACACGTCGATTTTTGGCATTTTTAACGTGAGTTACCTCACATTTTACTGTTTTTTAGCTTATTTTTAGTAAAAAACGCTAGTTTGAATACTCAAACTAGCGTATATGCAATATGTAGTTAATCAACGGATGCTTGCGACTTTTCCCAAGACGTATCCAAGATTTCGTCTACTCTCTAAACGCGGTTGTTACTGGAATTCGCCTATCTCTTCCAAACGCAATCGCACTAACTTTTGGACCTAACGGATACTGCCTACGCTTCCATTCTGCGCGGTCTACAAGCCTAATAACCGTATCAACTGTGCGCTCATCAAAACCGTCTGCAAGCAAATCTGCGCGACCGTGAGCAAGTTCAATATGAGCTTCCAACACTTTATCTAGCAAATCGTATTCTGGCAAAGAATCAGAATCCTTTTGCCCTGGTCTTAGCTCTGCGCTTGGAGGCTTAACAATCGAGTTTACAGGTATAAGAATGCCATCTTTTGGAGCATTTTCTTTAGGAAAATCTTCACTTCCTGCAATAGGCAACATTCCAAGACCTACGCCATTTTTAGCAGCACGATTTCGCCATTTAGAAAGCGCCCAAACACGAGTCTTAAACAAATCTTTAATAGGAGCATACCCTCCTACCGCATCTCCATAAATCGTAGAATAACCGCATGCAAGCTCCGACTTATTGCCAGTAGCTAAAGCCAGCAAACCTTTTGAATTAGAGTACGCCATAACAATCACACCTCTAACTCGTGCTTGCAAATTTTCTGCAGCAATGCCTTGCAAATCAAGCTGATTTTGGAACGATTTAAAAAGTGGCTCAATAGGCTGAACATCGTAATGCGCTCCAAGTCGCTGCGCTAAATCGCAAGCATCGTCTTTAGAACCAAGCGAAGAATACATGCTTGGCATTGAAATTCCCCAAACGTTTTGCCCACCGCAAGCATCTGCTGCCATAGTTGCAACTAGCGCAGAGTCGATTCCGCCAGAAAGTCCTAAGCAAACACCCTTAAAGCCGTTTTTACGCATATAATCTCTAAGTCCCAATACACATGCACAATAAACTTCTTCGTCTGGGTCTAATTTTTGAGCAATTGTTGAGCACTTTTGTGCATCTAAATCTGTATCAAAATCAACAAAACTTAAGTCTTGATCAAACATTTTAGAACGCTCAATCAAAGACCCATCTGCGTTTACTACAAAGCTGCCGCCATCAAAAACAAGATCATCTTGAGCACCAACTTGATTTACGTAAACAAGAGGAGCATTAACCTCTTTTGCACGCTTTTGCGCAAGCTTTAAGCGGATATCCGTTTTGCCTTCTTCGTACGGAGAACCGTTGATTGTTACTAAAACATCAATCCCCTCTTTAGAAAGACGCGCAACCGGGCCGCCATCTTGCCAAATATCTTCGCAAATAGCAAATCCTAATTTTGTGCCTTTAACGTTTAGAATTCCGCAATCATTTCCAGACGAGAAAATTCTAAATTCGTCAAAAACGCCATAATTTGGCAAGAAATGCTTGTCATAAACAAGCTCCACTTTTCCGTCATGAATAACAAGCAAGCGATTTCTTGGCTTACCTAACTCATCGTCTACACCGACTGTTCCAACTACAACGTATAAGTCACCTAATCTGCTATCTTTCAAGCTTTTAGCAAGACTATAGGCAGCTTCGTTAGCTGCTTTTCTAAATGTCGCACGCAAAGCAAGGTCTTCGATTGGATACCCTGTTAGTGTCATTTCTGGAAACACAACAATATCGGCGTTACCACTACTTGCATCTTTGCAAAATCGCAATATTTCATCCGTATTTTTGCTTATGTTTCCAACGCAAGTGTCAATTTGAGCTAAAGCTAAACGCAAAGAAGTCATGTTTTTATTATAAGCCATGTTACGTAAGGCGCATTGCATAAGTCATATTGCATAAGTCATATTGCAATAAAAGCGTCCACTAAACAGAGAAATCGCAAAACGCCAATCATAAAAAAAATCACGAAAAACAAAAAATCAATAGCAAATATAAAAAATTAATTGTCACCTATCTGCCTGATTTCATTAGTATTACTAACTCGTCATAAATTATACAAATAGAAAATAGGTAGCGAAGAGGCTACAAAATCGCATATATTGATATTCCGTTGCTAAGAAACGAAAAATTATTAACACATTAAAGGACAAGGGGAAAAATATGAAAATCACAAAAAAGAACACAAAGATTATTGCCGCTTTTACCGCACTAACTGCAATTTTAGGACTGTCTCTAAGCGCATGCGGATCTTCTGCAAATGGAGCAACCAAGGACGATAAAGTGATTAAGGTTGCAGCTTCCCCAACTCCTCACAGCGATATTTTGAACAAAGTAGTTAAGCCGATTTTGCAAAAGCAGGGTTATAAGTTGGTTGTTAAAGAATTTACTGACTACGTGCAACCAAATACTGCTGTAGAAGAAGGCGAAGCAGACGCAAACTACCATCAGCATTTGCCATACTTAGATAACTTCAATAAAGAAAGAGGAACGCATATTATTTCTATTGCTGGAATCCACTTTGAACCATTTGGACTTTACCCAGGAAAGACTAAGACAATTAAAGACTTAAAAGATGGCGCAACAGTTGCGGTTCCTAGCGACCCAACCAACGAAGCTCGCGCACTTCTTCTTTTGCAAGACGCAGGCCTTCTTAAGCTAAAGAATCCAAAGGATGTTAACGCAACAAAGAAAGATATTGTTTCCAACCCAAAGAATCTAAAGTTTAAGGAAATAGACGCCGCTTTGGTTCCAACAGTTGTTAAAGACGTTGATTTAGCTGCTCTAAACGGAAACTACGCTATTCAAGCTGGATTTAACCCAACTAAAGATCCTCTTACAAGCGAAAAAGTTGGAGGCGTAGCTGCTAAAACATACGAAAACATTATTGCTGTTAAGAAGGGATCCGAAAAGCTTGCTAAAATCAAGGCTCTTGTAAAAGCGTTAAAAACAGATACGGTTCGTGATTTTATAAAGAAAAACTACAATGGCGCTGTTTTGCCAGTTTTCTAAGATGATTACAGTGTTCTAACCATAAACAAGTATGAGACATGTGCCTCACAAAAGCATAGAGGCACGTGCCTCATGTTTGTTTTTCAAAATCAGTGAGAGATAATATGATTCAAATTGAGCATCTTTATAAAACTTACTCAAGTGGTAAGCAATCGCATGAAGCACTTAACGATATTAATTTAACTATTGAATCAGGCGAAGTGTTTGGTATTTTGGGATCTTCTGGAGCTGGAAAATCATCATTAGTCAGATGCATGAACTTGTTAGAACGTCCAACATCTGGAAGAGTGATAATAGACGGAAAAGATATTACGGACGCAAAAAATAGAGATTTGTCTAAAATAAGATCGAATATTGGAATGATTTTCCAAAACTTTAGTCTTTTCCAACAAAGAACTGTATTACAAAATGTGACTTTCCCTTTGGAAATAAACAACACTCCTAAAGAAAAAAGAGAAGAACGAGCAAAGTATTTACTTGATTTAGTTGGATTAAAAGATTTAGCAAACCGCTACCCTGTTCAGCTTTCTGGCGGACAACAGCAAAGAGTTGCAATAGCGAGAGCACTTGCTAATAATCCTTCTATAATGCTTTGTGACGAAGCAACAAGCGCCTTGGATTCAACAACTACAGCACAAATACTTGACTTGCTTAGAAGAATCAACCGAGATCTTAACGTAACACTGGTTATTATTACTCACTCGTTAGCAGTAGCAAGAAATATTTGCGATAGGGTTGCTATGATTGACGGCGGAAAAATCGTAGAAATCGGTGACACTTCAACACTTTTCAAAAATCCTCAAAGCAATATTTTAAAAACGCTTATTGCAGACGAACATGTTGAAAACCATAGGGGAACTAAATCCAATAATAGTAATTCCGAAAATGGAATAACCACTAATAGCGCAACAAATAATGGGGTGAAATAAAAATGCAAGAAAATATTTCACAATTTATAGACGAATATGGAGAACTACTCATTGAAGGCACAAGAGATACAATATCTATGACTTCAATATCTACACTATTCGCATACGTAATAGGATTACCAATAGGAGTTCTTCTTATAACAAGCGCAAAACAAGGAATACGCCCTAATTCATGTTTGAATGCGGTTTTAGGTTGGATTGTAAATATTGTTCGCTCAATACCGTTTATAATCCTACTCGTTGCAATAATTCCACTCACTAGGCTTATTGTTGGAACGTCTTTGGGCGTTTCTGGTGCTATTGTTCCTCTTGTTCTAACAGCTGCACCATTCGTAGCACGAATTGTTGAACAATCTCTCGCAGAAGTTGATGGAAGTCTTATAGAAGCTGCACAAAGTTTTGGTGCAAGCAATACGCAAATAGTATTCAAAGTATTGCTTTTTGAAAGCTTGCCTTCATTAATTCGTGGAGCGGCATTGACTTTCATTACACTTTTTGGATTCTCTGCAATGGCTGGAACCGTTGGCGCAGGCGGTCTAGGAGATATTGCAATTCGCTACGGATATCAGCGTTACCAATACGATGTTATGAGTGTTGCTGTTATTTTCTGTATTCTTCTTGTGCAAGTAGTACAAACTGTTGGAGATTTAATATCCAATAAAATCAACCATCATGAACGTCGATAATATTCAATAATAAAAGTAACAAATAAAAAAAGTCACAAATAAAATCCTAGTAGCGTAAGATACAGTAAAATCTATTAATCGCTTCTAGGATTTTCTATTTATCAAATGATCAACCATTCAACATGCCTACGATTTATTAAAAAGCTACCAAATAATGTAGAATGTCTGAGTCACAACATTTTGCAGGGGTGCTTTCTTTTTAAAGAAGGCTGAGATAGGTGAAAAACCTGACCCTTCGAACCTGTTAGTTAATACAACGTAGGGAGCAACGATTAAGTATGACCTCAAACTATCCATACGCATCAATGCGTGACCAGTTCAACCTAAACACATGCTTTATTGCAGATCCTAAACTATGCAAAAGTCGCGCACTCACGGATATAGTTGACGACTCTTTACGCGCAGGATCAACATTTATAAGGCTTAATTGTGCGGATGAAAGCGCAAAAGAAATCACATCAATCGCACGAGATATTGCACAAATCATAGAAGATAACGATAAATGTGATTCCGTAACTTTTGTAATAGACGGAAGAGTTGATGTTGTCTGGCAGGCAAGAAATCAAGGAATTAAAGTCGATGGAGTTCATCTTGCGCAAAGCGACATGGAACCTAAAGAAGCACGAGCACTTTTGGGAGAAGACGCAATAATAGGCTTGTCCGTAGAAACAGAAAGTCTTGTTAAGGTTATTAATGAACTTCCTGATGGCTGCATTGATTATATTTGTGTAACGGCAATGCGTAATCCAGAAGATGGTTGCGAAAACATTACTCCAACTTATGAATTAGAACCAAATCACACTATTTTAGATGGAGCAAAGATTAATACTATTTGCTCAGCAAGCGATTTTCCAGTACTTGTTGGAGGAAGAACATCTTTAGAAGATGTTGACATGATTGCTCGCAGTAAGGCTGCAGGATTGTTTGTATCTGAAGCATTGTACGCAAGCGAAACACCAGAATCCACTATGAGTGAATTCGTGGAACGCTTTACGCACATTCGCGGCAATCAAAAGCACGGTTATGCAAAACGCGTTATAGTTCAGGAAAAAGCTGATGAGAAAGCTAGCAATACGCCAAAGTTCATTAATGCTAAAGAAGCAAAAGATGCTGCAAAATTAGCAAAGCAACAGCGCGTTGATATTGCTTCTCGCGGATGTACTCAGAGGGACAAAGCTCATATTCGTAAAACTACTCCAGTTCACTTTGAATATGAATATGGTTCTTACGATTTGGAAGTTCCTTATACAGAAATTAAGCTTTCTGATACTCCAGGCGTTGGCCCTAACCCACCATTTAAGGATTACAACACAGAGGGACCTAAGTGCGATCCTAAGGAAGGCTTGGCTCCTCTTCGTCTTGATTGGATTAGAGATCGTGGCGATGTTGTTGAATATGAAGGTCGTAGTCGAAATCTTCAAGATGACGGCAAGCGAGCTATTAAGCGCGGTAAAGCTTCAAAAGAGTGGCGTGGTCGCACTCATAAGCCAATGAAGGCTGCAGATCATCCTATTACTCAAATGTGGTACGCGCGTCATGGAATTATCACTCCAGAAATGCAGTATGTTGCAACTCGCGAAAATTGCGATGTGGAACTTGTTCGCTCTGAAGTTGCAGCTGGTCGCGCTGTGATTCCTTGCAATATCAACCACCCTGAAGCAGAACCTATGATTATTGGTTCTCGCTTCCTAACTAAGCTCAACGCAAACATGGGTAATTCTGCTGTCACATCCTCTATTGACGAAGAAGTAGAAAAACTTACGTGGGCTACTAAGTGGGGCGCGGATACCGTTATGGATCTTTCTACCGGTAACGATATTCACACAACTCGCGAGTGGATTTTGCGTAACTCCCCTGTTCCGATTGGTACCGTGCCAATGTATCAAGCTTTGGAAAAAGTTGAGGATGATGCTTCTAAGCTCAGCTGGGAGCTTTTCCGGGACACTGTTATTGAACAGTGCGAGCAAGGCGTTGACTACATGACTATTCACGCAGGCGTACTTCTTCGCTACGTGCCTCTTACTGCAAACCGCGTAACTGGTATTGTTTCTCGAGGCGGATCCATTATGGCTGAATGGTGCTTGCAACACCATCAAGAAAGCTTCTTATACACTCACTTCGAAGAATTATGTGAGATTTTCGCCAAATACGATGTTGCATTCTCTTTGGGAGATGGTTTACGACCAGGAAGCTTGGCTGATGCAAACGATGCTGCTCAGCTTTCCGAGCTTATGACGCTTGGTGAACTTACTAAGATTGCTTGGCAACACGATGTTCAGGTTATGATTGAAGGACCAGGACACGTACCATTTGATACGGTACGCATGAATATTGAAATGGAGAAAGCAATTTGCCAGGATGCTCCATTCTATACTCTTGGTCCTTTAACAACCGATACTGCACCAGGATATGATCACATTACTTCCGCTATCGGCGGCGTTGAAATCGCTCGTTATGGTACGGCAATGCTTTGCTACGTCACTCCTAAAGAGCATTTAGGACTTCCTAATAAGGATGACGTTAAACAAGGTGTTATTGCTTATAAAATTGCTTGTCACGCTGCGGATCTTGCTAAGCATCATCCGCATGCCATGGATAGAGATAACGCTATAAGCAAGGCTCGTTTCGAGTTTCGCTGGCTGGATCAGTTTAATTTAAGCTACGATCCAGATACCGCTATTGCTTTCCATGACGAAACGCTTCCAGCAGAGCCAGCAAAAATGGCTCACTTCTGTTCCATGTGTGGACCAAAATTCTGCTCAATGGCTATTTCGCAGAATATTCGCAAGCGTTTCGGTGGCGCAGCTCAACAAGAACAACTTGTTGAAGAAGCCCGCAGTCAGGCTATTGCCGAGGGTATGAAAGAGATGAGTAAAAAGTTCCAGGAATCTGGTTCAACGTTGTATCAAAGCGCTAAAGCGTAGAGTATCTATGTTTTAAAGCTTTGATATTACGAAAATAAGGCGAGTTTGAGTAGGATTAATCTTGCATTAACTCGCCTTATTTTTTATTTGCAACAGTTTTATTTGCAACAGTTTTGAACAGTCTTTAATATATGGGAAAATCGCATTATGACACTTATCAATATGCATACGTCCGAAGGCGATATAAAGATTAATCTTTTTGACGATAAAGCGCCTATTACAGTAAAAAATTTCGTTGACTTGGCAACTGGTTCAAAAGAGTGGATGAATCCTTTTACGGGAGAAAAATCCAGCGAACCATTCTATGACGGCTTAACATTCCATCGTATTATCAAAGACTTTATGATTCAAGGCGGATGCCCTCTCGGAAACGGAATGGGTGGTCCTGGCTACGAATTTGATGATGAGATTGACCCATCTTTAAAGTTTGATAAACCATATCTTCTTGCAATGGCAAATGCTGGAAAACAGCGCGGACGAGACGGACGCTTACATGGCACGAATGGATCTCAGTTCTTTATAACTACCGTACCAACTCCTTGGCTTGATGGCCATCACACTATTTTTGGAGAAGTAGTAGATGATGAATCTAAAGCTGTTGTAGATAAGCTCGAATCTGTTCCAACAGACAGGTCTGATGCCCCACTAGAGCCAGTTGGAATTATATCTATTGAGGTTATTAAGTAATAACATTAACTAAAATAAAGCATAAATAATATAAAATTGCAATAATAAAACTTCCAGCCAAAACATTATTTGACTGGAAGTTTTATTGTTTAGGTTTTATTGTTTAGTCGCGTTCCATTTTTCTAAGTCGCGGTTCCGCACTATCTTTTGCGCCCGTAATTCTATAAACGTCAAAAACGCCATCAATTTTACGAATTGCAGCAAGAAGAGTGTTCAAATGCTGAGGATCTGCCATTTCAAACGTAAATTGACTTGTAGCAACGCGATCATCTCCAGTAGCAATAGTTCCCGAAAGAATGTTTACACCATGATCCGAAAGAACTCGCGTAACATCCGAAAGCAAATGCTGACGATCCAAAGCTTCTACTTGAACTTTAACAAGGAACAAGCCTTTATCGCTAGTCCATTGAACAGGAATAACACGCTCTGACTGTGACTTTTGCAGATCAATCATATTCTGGCAATCCGTTCTATGAACAGAAACACCCTGATTTCTAGTTATAAAACCAACAATGTCATCTCCAGGAACAGGCATGCAACAGCGAGCAAGTTTAACCCACACATCTCCAACGCCCTTTACGGAAACACCAAGAACACCATTAGATTTGCGATTACGCTCAACTCTCCTAAGCGGAAGTGCTTCTTCCTGAGCTTCTTCAGCTACTTCTTCACTACCAGCATCTTTAACAAGACGAGAAATAACGTTTTGAGTGGAAACTTGACCTTCGCCAATTGCAGCGTAAACAGCTTCTACGTTAGCAGTTATATTAAGCTCTTCTGCAACACCTATTAACGCTTGTGGAGTAAGTAAAGTAGATAAAGGCAAGTTACGTTTACGCATAGCTCGCGTAAGCTCGTCTTTACCCTCTTCAATCGCCTCCGAACGGCGTTCCTTGCTAAACCATTGACGAATCTTATTTCTAGCTCTAGGGCTTTTTACAAAGCTGAGCCAATCTCTGGAAGGTCCAGCAGTATCAGACTTCGATGTAAGAACTTCTACAGTGTCTCCGTTGTTGAGCTTTGTATCAAGCGGCACAAGCTTTCCATTTACGCGAGCGCCCATCATTCTGTGACCAACTTCTGTATGCACAGAATAAGCAAAGTCAACTGGAGTTGCATCTTGCGGAAGAGCAACAATACTTCCTTTTGGAGTAAACACGTAGACTTCCGAGGCTCCAAGATCTTGCTTTAAGGAACCCAAGAATTCGTCGGAATCTGGCGTTTCGCTGGTCCAATCTGCAAGCTGCTGAATCCACTTTAAGTTATCTAATTCGCTAAGCTCTTTGTTTTCTTCTTGCTCGCGCTTAACATCACCTTTATCTGGCTTACTTAAAGCGCGACCAGCTTGTCCGTTTGCCTTATACTTCCAGTGAGCAGCGATACCAAATTCAGCACGCCTATGCATGTCCCATGTGCGAATCTGAATCTCCACAGGCTTTCCACCAGGACCTACAACAGTAGTGTGCAAGCTTTGGTACATATTTAGCTTAGGCGTTGCTATATAGTCCTTAAAACGTCCAGGAACAGGGCTCCAGCGCGCATGCACAGCACCAAGAGCCGCATAACAGTCTCGAATAGAATCAACGATTATTCGCACACCTACAAGATCGTAAATATTTTCAAAATCATGACCGCGAACAATCATCTTTTGATAGATTGAAAAATAATCTTTTGGACGCCCCTTAACAGAAGCTTTTACATGTTGCTGGTTTAAATCTTCATTGATTTCTTCTAGAATTTGACGCAAGTAGACTTCTCGCTGGCCAGCTCTTCGAGCAACTAAAACTACTATTTCGTTATAAATTTTTGGATATAAAACTTTAAAGCTTAGCTCTTCAAGCTCTGTTTTAATTGCGTTCATACCGAGTCGATTTGCAAGAGGAGCGTAAACATCTAGAGTTTCACGAGCCTTTTTATGCGAGCTAGATGGCTTAACGTATCTCCATGTACGAGCGTTATGCAAACGATCTGCAAGTTTTACTACCAACACTCGCACATCTCGGCTCATTGCAACAACCATTTTTCTGATTGTTTCTGCCTGAGCGCTTTCTCCATATTCCATTTTTGATATTTTTGTAACACCGTCAACTAATCCTGCAACAGTATCACCAAAATCAGCCCTACACTCTTCTAGCGTGTAATCCGTATCTTCAACAGTATCGTGTAATAATCCTGCAGCAACAACTATAGGACCCATTCCTAGGTCAGCTAAAATCTGAGCAACAGCAAGAGGATGAATAATATATGGTTCGCCTGATTTACGCCTTTGACCAGTATGCTGTTTTACGGCTCTAGCATAAGCTTTGTGCAATATCTCCATATTCTCATCGGGATGATGCCACCTACACATTCGCAATATTGGGCACAATGGGTCTCGCATATCTTCGCTAATTTCACATCCGAGCATGTTAGCTCCCTTAATGTCGTCTTGATTTTCACCCATCGAATATCACCTCCCGATTTATAGTTACTATCCTACATTGTAAAACAAGCTAAATCATACAATAATCTACATGTCTAATATTAAATACAATAAATCCGACTCAGTCTAATAAACTTAGCTCTGGCCGGATTTATGTAATTTATTGCACTCCAGTAGATCCAAATCCTTTTGTAGATCTATCTGATCCTGGAAGCTGATTTGCCTCAATAAAATTAGCTTCAACATAACGCTGAATAACTAGTTGAGCTATACGATCTCCACGATGGAACTGCACAGTATTGTTCGGATCCATATTTATCAACGGAACCTTAATTTCACCGCGATACCCAGCATCAACGGTTCCTGGCGCGTTAAGAACTGTAACACCTTGTTTTACAGCGAGACCAGAACGCGGATGAACTAGAGCAACGTATCCAGCTGGCAAAGCTATAGCAACACCAGTTGGAACCAGAGCACGTTCAAATGGGCGCAAAGTCACATCTTGCGTAGTTCGTAAATCCGCCCCAGCATCTCCAGCATGAGCGTAAGAAATATGTTCCATAGCAGGCTGATTACTATCAGTATTGTCTAAATTATCTAAATACTTGATAAGAACTTCTACCTGTTCTGGACCAGTGTAGGTCTCGTCATAAGACATTAGGCTGCGCACTCCTTGCAAACTGGCTGACCGTCTTGAGACATTTGCGCAAGCTGACTACGATGCTTTACGAGGAAACACTCTGAGCAAATAAATTCATCACCCTGCATTGGTATTACTGTAACAGACGCGTCTTCATTACTTAAATCTGCACCTGGCAACTCGTAATCTTCTGCAATAGCATTCTCATCATCGTCTATATCGTTAGAAGAGCTTTGTGAACCCTTACTCAACGCTTCCAATGACTCCTCGTCTTCGTCTTTACTACGAGGAGAATCATAATCCTGTGCCATTATGGTCCTTTCGTTTTTAAAACTACTTACTAAATCTACTTTTATACTTTTAGCTATCTAATAAAAGCTACCTACGCGCATAGCATACATGAAAGCTACCCCGCATAGAATACTCGCTTTTTTATTCATAGAAAATGGCAAAGAAGGCAGACTATGGACTAAAGTATGTTATAAGTAGCGTTAAAAGCGAGGAAAGTGGTGCACAATGCTTGAAAATCCGCCAAAAGAGGCGAGTTTCGATCATGTGGATAATAATGGCGATTTAATTTTTATTTTTGAAAACACGCCGTTAAAAATTCATGTTGACGACACGCTGGAGCACGCGATTGCCGAATCAAAAAAACTAACAAATGTTGATGGCGATAATCAAAACACAGTTAATTCTATTGGTAAATCTGATGATTCGCCAACTGCTACCACGGCAACACTACCTATATCTCAGATACAAGCACTGATACGTGCTGGCGTCGATCCAGAACATGTTGCAAAGCGATATAACGTAAGCGAATCTCAAGTTAAAAGATTCTCTAGTGGCGTTGAAACAGAAAAACAGTATGCTATTGAGCAATTCTTAACAGTTCCAGCTCCAAAACAAAGCAATATGAGAACTATTTCAGATTTGATCGAACGAACTCTCGCAAAAGCACACATTGGAATGGAAACTGTAAAATGGCGTGCCACAAGACGCGGACTTGAACCATGGCTTATAACAGCAGAGTTCAACACTGCTACTCGAACAATAAAAGCAGAGTGGACTTGGAATATGCACGACAACTCTATTACGTGCGCAAACCCTTCATCTAAATTGTTGCTTGGCGAAGAAGTCATGAACAATGATTCTTCTTCTAAAAAATCACAATTTGGAGGAGCTTATAGAGACACAGTAAGCATAAACTTCCCATTCGCAAATGATGAGCTTCCAGGAAATTCGATTCGTTCTGCAAGAATAGAACGTGCTGTGAGTCAGTGGGAATCAAGGAATAGCGTTAATCTTGCAAATGTTGCTATTCAAACAGAGGCTGCACAAAAAGAACAAAACAGCAACAATACGAATAATTCTTTAGATGGTTATACAGAAAATCCAATTCTAAGCGATTTGGTATCAAACTCTACTCCATCTAACAATCC
The DNA here is from genome assembly GCF_049262755.1 of Gardnerella sp. DNF00354. Classification (NCBI taxonomy): domain Bacteria; kingdom Bacillati; phylum Actinomycetota; class Actinomycetes; order Bifidobacteriales; family Bifidobacteriaceae; genus Gardnerella; species Gardnerella sp. DNF00354. The sequence goes on along the minus strand of NZ_CP058402.1, from coordinate 980,415 downwards.
AGATAATACAGAACAGTCTTCTGCAAACGTAAAAAACATAGAAGCCGCAGAAACTGCTGCAAATATTGCAAACTCTTCTTCTAATTCTGGAATCTATAAGTCTAAAGAAAATTCAGAAAATGAAGATAGTAGCGAAAATGCGAGCGAAAACATTTCACAAGATAATTCTAGTGAAAATGCGGTAGTCGATTCTTCCAATTCTGCTTCTGCAAAAAGCAAATATGCAAATTCTAAATCCAACACTTTTGGATCAGATTCTGAAGATGCGCATGTTCAAGCAGATAAAACAGTTGCTATAAAAACTCCAAAAACTGAACCAAAACAGCATATGAACGAGCATACTAAGGCTAAGAAGAGCACGAGAGCTGCTGTTCCTAGTTGGGATGAGATTCTTTTTGGAGAGGCTTAATTTATCATAAATCAAGCTATATCAACTAAGCATGGAATATCCATTTCCATGTGACTCATAGAGCCATGAACGCTTGGTAAGTTCATGGCTTTTTCTGTTTCTATCCTGGAATCCACTATAGTTACAGATGACTTTGCTTGAACAAGAACATCACCTATGACGCTTAATGCTAACGGGCTGACTTTCCCAAAAACACCATCTTTAACAGCTTGCTCTTTAGTTCTAACACGCGCTTTATCTTGCAAAACGTTAGACCATCTTAACGCAATGTCATCTGGATTTTCGCCATCTTCCGCGTAAAGCATAACAGACCTAGGCTCACCCCCAACAAGCTTAACTCCTTTAGTAAGACGACTATCTTTTGCAATATCTATTTTCAAATCTGGATTTGATTCAATCATTCCATGGTCTGCAGTAATAACAATCAAAGTGCCTTTTTGACAATTCTTTTTTAAAAGACTCAGTTGCGCGTCTATCTGCTCAAAAACTGAAACCCAATTCTCAGATTTCCAACCGTAATTGTGACCAACTTTATCAATATCTCTAAGGTACAAATATGTTAAACCAGGCGTTTTAGTACTATTGGCAGCATTCATAATTCGCGCTCTAGCAGTTGTTCCACTTATGAATTTAGCTCCCCTAAAAGCTGCTTGAGTTAGAGGAGAATCCTCAAATTTTGAAAGACTTACATGATTCGCTCTAACACCTAAATTAGAAAGCGACTCAAATATTGTAGGCTGGCGTTGCAAATCTAATGGATCTGGAGCATCCCTAAATTGGATTAATTGAGATAATGCACCCGTTTTAGGATTTTTTTGCGTGTATCCCGTCATTGCAGTAAGACCAGGGCATGTTCCTGTGCCAAAAGTTGCCATTGCTGCAACCGTAGTACTCGGAATACAAGTCTTTATTGGACGCTTATTTGCGCAATCGTTAAGAAGATAGCGCAAATAAGGAGCATGACCTTTTCTAATAGCAAGATTCCAATAGCCAAGTCCGTCTACAAGCACAACAACAGCACTCTGTGACTTCGGAAATCCAAGACTAATGCGCGCAGTATCAGGATCATTATAAACAGCTGTACTAATCGAAGCATCAATCGAAGAGCTTACTGCTGGAAGAATCGCAGACAAACGAAGATCGGAGTTACACGAATCATCAACAAAATTCAGCAAATCATCCACAGACGGAATCTCAATACTCATAAGCAACATTGTAGTCAAAACACAAACTATACAAAATCATGAATAATGCATAACAGACTATAAGTAAAATAAGCATAGAATAAGCATTTAACAAAGTTTTTGTGCACATAAATTGGTATTATAAAGGCTTGTAAATCACTTCAAGGAGTTCAAAACCATGCCTTCACGCAGCAAATCAGCAAAACAAACCTTCGACCCTAGAAAGGTTAAGGAAAACATTGTTGAAACGCCGCTTAACGAAGAAATGAGCAAATCGTTCCTCGAATACGCATACTCGGTGATTTACGCGCGCGCATTGCCAGACGCTAGAGACGGAATGAAGCCTGTACAGCGCAGAATCGTGTATCAAATGGGAAACATGAACCTTACCCCAGAACACGCATACATGAAGTCTGCTCGCGTTGTAGGCGAAGTTATGGGAAAACTGCATCCGCATGGAGATTCCGCAATTTACGAGGCAATGGTGCGTTTGGCTCAGCCATTTTCTCTTAGACTCCCCCTGGTTGACGGTCATGGAAACTTTGGTTCCTTAGATGATGGTCCTGCAGCATCTAGGTACACGGAAGCGCGACTAGCTCAAGCAGCACTTGGAATGAATGCAGATATAAACGAAGATACTGTTGACTTTGCTCCAAACTATGACAATAAGCTAAAAGAACCAACTGTTCTGCCTGCAGCTATACCAAACTTGCTTGTAAACGGAGCTTCTGGAATCGCAGTTGGAATGGCCACAAATATGGCTACTCACAATCTTGGCGAAGTCGTAGCTGCAGCGAAATACGTTATGAAGCATACAAATGCTACCCTAGACGATTTAATGCAAATAGTTCCAGGTCCAGACTGGCCAAGCGGAGGCATAATTATTGGGCGAAGTGGAATCCGCGAAGCGTACGAAACTGGAAGAGGCGCTTTTACAACTAGATCGAAAACGCATATTGAAAACGTTACAGCGCGCAAAAAGGCGATTATTGTTACCGAATTACCATTTATGGTTGGCCCGGAGCGAGTGCTCGAACGCATATCTCAAGGCATAAAAGCGCGCAAACTAGACGGAATATCTGGAGCAATCGACTTAACAGATAGGCACAATGGAACGCGAATCGTAATAGAAATAAAAACAGGATTTGATCCAAACGCTGTTCTTGCGCAACTTTTTAAGCACACTCCGCTGCAAGAAAGCTTTACGATTAATAACGTTGCACTAGTTGATGGAAGACCTCACACAATGGGGCTTCGCGAGCTTCTAGACGTGTGGATTGCGCACAGAAGAACCGTTATTAGAAGGCGCAGCGAATTTAGACTAAGCAAAGCCAAAGAGAGATTGCACCTTGTAGAAGGCTTGCTTCTTGCAATGCTGGACATTGACGAAGTAATACAAGTAATTAGGTCTTCCGAAGACGCAGAAACCGCTAAATCAAAGCTTATTAGCGTATTTGATTTAGACGAGATTCAAGCGCAATACATTCTTGACTTAAGACTTAGAAGACTTACAAAAATGAGTCGAATCGAGCTAGAAAGCGAAAAAAACGACTTATTGCAAAAAATAGATGAACTTAACGAGATTCTAAGCTCCGCAAGCCAGCTAGACAAAGTTGTGATTTCAGAAATGGATTACGCTGTAAAACAGTGGGATACTCCGCGCAGAACAATTCTTTTAGACGAACAAGAAGACGGCAGCTTTACGCCTGTTTGTACTAAAAACAGTAAAGAAGTTAATCCTGATTCAGCTATGGACGCAGTTATTGCAGCAAATCAATTGACAAATGCCCAGGCAGATGTTGCAGCAGCCGCAAGCGCCGCTCGTAAGTCTGGAGACACTGACGCAACCTCAGCAGCTTTGCAATTAAGCGACGAACCGTGTGCCGTAGCTTTAAGCACATCTGGTCTTATAGCAAGAACTAGTGTTGAAACATTTAATAGATGGCAAGCACATTCTTCAAATATCTTTGACACTCCATGCTTAAACGTGTTTACTACTACTACGCGAGCAACATACGCTTTAATAACATCCGCAGGGCGATTAGTAATAGCGCATGTTGCAGACTTGCCACTTTTAAATCAAGGAGATGAAAACGTTTCGGAATCTCTTTCCAATGGTGTTAAAGCAAGTGAATTATTAACTTCTACTCAAAGCACAGACCCAATTAGAGGAGAGAAAGTCGTAGCTGCTATTGCATTAAGCGATTCTGATTCTAAAACTCCTATATCTTCTAAAACTCCTCTTGCAATAGGAACAAAGAATGGCGTCGTAAAACGATGGAATTTTGAATCGCCAACAACAATGGATTCTTGGAGCATTATTGACTTAAAAGACAATGATTCAGTTATTAATGCAGCGCTTGCTAATGATGAAGATAGGCTTGTGTTTATAAGCAGCGATTCTTCTCTTCTTACATTCGACGCAAAACAAGTTAGACCTCAGGGGCGAAACTCTGCTGGAATGGCAGGAATTAGGCTTAATGAAGGATGCACTGTTTCTGCTTTTGCTGTAGTTGCTAAAAATGATGTTGAATGGAATTACGAAGAGGGCGAAAATGGTCTATTTTCTGCTTCTGGAAGCGTAGTGTTCACTCTTGCTGGAGATAGCGATGCGCTTGCTGGAACAGAAAACGGAGCTGCAAAGATTACGCCGCTAGAAATGTATCCTACAAAGGGGCGCGGCACAGGAGGCGTGCGATCGCAGCGATTCCTTAAAGGGCAAAACACAATTTTGGCAGCATACGTTGGCAATTATCCGCTTTACGCAACTACACAACGTGGAGCAAACGTAGAGCTGCCTAAGCCAGATATGCGAAGAGATGCTTCTGGAACCGAGCTGGTTTCCCCTATTGCGCATATTGGGTAGATACGTTGTGTAGTTAAGTTGTGTAGTTACGCCATTCATGCAATTATTTCTATAGATGCTATAAGTTGCGATTTTCGTAACTAGTTTTTGCGAGCATGCTTGGAAGCGTTATTGAGCGCTTTTCTAGCTCCTGCAAGTCCGAAGCAATTGCATATGCATAAACGACATTATAGATAGCAAAATAATCAAATATGCTGGAAGCAAAGACATAGACACGTTTTGACCAATAAATCCAAAAATTGCAGGCATCAACATTGATCCAATATACGCGCTAGCCATTTGCATGCCAACAATCGCTTGCGATTTATCAGCTCCAAAATAATGCGGTGTAGAGTGAATAACACATGGATAAATAGGCGCACACCCTAAACCAATAATCACAAATCCTGCAACTAATGCTATATGATTTGGCAATGGCAATAACAACACAAGAATACCTAGAATCATCACTAGTTGTCCAAGACGAATCATGTTTTCGTCATTAAAACGCATTGTTAAAAATCCGCTTATAAATCGTCCTGCTGTAATACCAACATAAAATAAACTTGCCCATCCCGCTGCAACAACACGGCTAACGGACCCATACAAAACCATGTAACTACTAGCCCATAATCCTGCAGTCTGTTCAATAGCACAGTAGCAGAAGAACATTATAAGAATATTTTTAGCTCCAGGAATGCGCAAAACTTCCGCAAAAGATAGCGTTTTAGAATATTCTTTAGATATCTGAATAGATTTCTGTAATTTATGAGCTGTACGATTATTCCACAATGGCAAACTTATAAACAATATTACAGTTAATATCACTTGAACAATCGCAATATACTGATATCCTGCGGACCATCCCAATCCGTGAGAAAGCGCAAAACCCATAACGTAAGGTCCAGCTGAAGCTCCAATACCCCACATGCAGTGAAGCCAGCTCATATGACGGCTTTCGTAGTGCACAGCAACATAGTTATTAAGAGCAGCGTCTACCCCTCCAGCACCTAGCCCGTACGGGATTGCTAACAAAATAAGCACAATATAATTCGGAGCAAAAGAAAAACCCAACAATGCCAATGCAGTTAAAGCAACAGACACAAACGTAACTTTGCCTGCACCAAAACGCTTAGTCATCCTGTCACTCAGTAGAGCAGAAACAATAGTTCCTGCAGAAATAACCATTGATATTCCGCCAGCCCAAGAAATTTGCGCGCCAATATCGTGACTCATAGTCGGCCAAGCAGATCCCAAAAGAGCATCAGGCAAACCCAAACTGATAAATGCTAGATAAATAATTGCAAGAAGAAGATTAATCATATTCACATATTAATTCATTAAACGAGTTATAAGTTTTTGTATTAGGATCATATTTCATTTGCTCAGCTTCTTCAAGTGCAGCAAGCGTATCAGAATTGGGAATATTATATTTCTTGCAAAGAGCACAATCTGTTGTAGAGAGATCAAAAATAGCATCTAAATCAGTCATGCAACACTCCTACTGCAAATATGTGTTACTAGGAAAGACAAAAATTAGCAACAATAAAAATGATACAATATTCAACAGCATAAGCAATACTGTAAGTGACCAAATGAGTTCAACGTCTTATTTAAACTAAATAAAAGTTTCAAATTTACATTTTATTGAAGATAATCTTAAAGGATAAAAACAAGCCAAACACATTAATAAGGCTAATAAATTTTATTCTAGAATGCTTAGAAATTATTTATGCATCAATAGATGCATTTTTCTTGATAAATGCACCTATTTTTTGTATCATAAAACAAATCGTAAATTATAATAATAAACTTTAGAAATGAACTTAAATAAATGAATAAAGATAAGACATTTTGTGAAGAATGCAGGAATGACGTTGAGTACTCAACAAAATCCGTTCCAATGACTGCATCTATCAAAGGAAAACAATATTCCTACACTGGCACAGAAGCACACTGCAAAGAATGCGGCTCTGCTGTATATGTACCCGAAATTATTGACGCGAATCTTCGAGCATTGTATGACGAGTATCGTAAAGAAAACAATATTATTCCGCTTGACAAAATCAACGAAATACCTGCTAAATACTCAATAGGCAAGCGTCCACTTTCACTGCTTCTCGGTTGGGGTGAACAAACGTTTTCTAGATTTGCAGACGGAGACATTCCTTCAAAACAATATTCTGATATTTTGCTACGCATTTATAATGATCCGGAATATTACTTGCAATTATTAATCAGCAATAAGGATAATCTGAAATCTGCAATTAGTTACGAAAAAAGTTATAAAGCAACACAAAAACTAATACGCGAATTACAAAATAACTTTGCAAACAATAACTTTGATGGCAATAAGTCGAGTGACAAAATAAACAATGTAATACAATACTTGCTTATAAAGTGTGAGGATATAACTACCCTAGCCTTGCAAAAATCCTTATACTACATTCAAGGTTTTTATTTCGCTTTTTATAAATCATTCATATTTACCGATGATTGTCAAGCATGGATTCATGGACCTGTATATAAAGACGTCTATTTGCGTTATAAAGACTACACTTTTACTCCAATAGATTCACCAACAACAGAAATATCAGGGATTAAATCATTAGAAAAATTACCGAATAACAAATACACTCAAAAAAGTGATATCACACAACTCACAGCAGAACTAACAACTACACTATCAGCTACAGAAAAAGCAGTATGCGATAGCGTTATCGATAATCTTTGCTGCTACAGCGGTAAAGAACTTGAACGATTCACACATCATGAGGAGCCTTGGATACTTACTCGCGGCAATCTAAAAACTAATGATTCATCAAATAAAATAATCAGCAAAAAGATAATTGGCGAATACTTCACAAAAATAAAAGAAAAATACAATATGATAAATCCAGATGATATTCGCCAGTATGCGAAAGATATGTTTGCCAGTAAATAAAACACAACAGAAACAAAACACAATAAAATCAAATTCCCCCTGCAAACAACCATACAAGTTACACAACAGGGGGAATTCTTGAATCACAATATCAACACAACATAACTAGATTCTTACATAAAATCAACCTACTACATGCATATTTAATGCTTGCCGCGAGACTTGAACATAGACAAACCAAAGCCAGCAAATAAAGACACAAATAAAGCACTTATAGACATAACCAGTGAAACACCAGTATCAGGCAAATGCTTAGCAGGAGCCTTAGCATTATAAGCTTCACCAGCATCAACAGACTTAAGACGCTGCTCAACAGAATGCTCCACTGGCTTATCCGAAGAATGAACAGGATTCAACACAGGCTGCTCAACAACAGAATACTCTGGATTCTCAGGAACAATCTCAGGAAGAGGAATCCACGAATCATCAGGCACATAAGGAACGTCAGGAACGTCAGGAACTGGTATTGGCTCAGGTTCAGGAGTCACATCTGGCTCAGGCTCAGGAGTTGGCTTAGGATTGGGCGTAGGCTCCGATTCTGGCCCTGGAACAGGCTTCGGCTCAGGAGTCGGCGTTGGTGTTGGTGCAGGAGTTGGTGTTGGTGCAGGAGTTGGAGATGGCGTAGGAACAGGAGGAGTTGGCTTCTTCTTCAATACAAAAGTAATAAATTGTAGAGCAGTAGTCTTTCCAGTTTGAAGTCCGATATTAATATCTGCACTAGTTTTGGAATCCTGTTTATTTGAATCTACAACCCACTCGTACCCTTCAGGCGCTTTAACATTTGGCTTTACTGTATATTTTCCAGGTAACAAATACACAGCACCGTTAGATAAGTAGCCAGTAAAACTTTTAAGAAAAGTAGTACTAGACGATTTCATCATAGTAACTAAAGCTTCTTTGTTGCTTGTAGTAACATCACCACTCGTAGCAGCAAATTCATTGCCAATTTTCGCATTACCAGAATCTAAAAGCTCGTACTTTGCATTTGATTCAAATGTTCCATCAGACTTCTTATATTTAACGACCAACTGAGTAGGAATTGCTCTAAAAGTAACATAATAGTGTTTACGTGTAAGACGCTTAACAGGCTTGCCATCCTTCATTTCATAAGCAAAGGAAAGATAGTGATTACCAGGATCTTCCTTAGTATCATTATCGTTCGCAAACTCATGATTCTTGTTCTGAGGCTTATCAATGTCATTATCCCAATACACGTATCCTGGAATATTCTTACCAGTAAGATCAGTAAGTGTAGGACGCTTCGCATATTTTATACCTGGATCTTTATCAAAAGACAAAATAGATGTCTTACCGTCACCACTATCTGTTCGATAGAAGGCTGCTTTATCAGTTATTACAGCAGAAGTACCAGAAATATCCGTCAATCCCGCAATTTCGTAAAATGGAACTGACGATATTAGAGTACCCTTCTTTTTGTCTTCATCAGTTAAAGATGGATGAGTGTCAGAATTTCCTCGTTGCTTTAACTTACCGTCTTTATCTACCCCATTTGGATTCTTAGCTCTATATTGCAAATCATCCACAAAATGGAACTGCGCATCTGCTGCAGAAAAATAACGATTATAACTTGTATTGCACCCAGCATTATGACAATAAACATACACAAATTTAAATTTTTCAAAATTAAACTTATACTTGTACGTGAGTTTTAAATATAAGTAATTTTTGAAAGAATATTCAGAGCGAATATCAATAGACTTTTTACAATTCTTTGCAACAGTATAACCATTTAATTCAAAATCAACTGGTTCAGCAGAAGCTGTAATTGTTTGTTTAGAACCAGCATAAATACTACCATCTTTTGAGATAGATCCATTTACAGACACACCCTGAGATGAAGTAATCTGTGATTCATTTTTACCAGAAACATAATCATTTTTATATACTTTGTAAACAATATATTCTCCATCAACATTCTTTAAGAATCTATTTTTAACAAGCTCACTTTTGGGATTAGGATTATCTGAAGTGGCAGCAGGCTTAAAATAAATTTTTTCTACAGAAGTTTCTTTATTCTTAAACGCTTTTTCAATCTCGTCATTTGAAATTACATCTGGGAATGGATTTGTGATTTTTTTAGTATTATTCACATAAGTATACTTAATTTGGTCATCATCTTCACCAGTCTTTTTGTAATTAGCAGCAGTATCAAAAACAGGCGTTCCCTCATGAACGCTTCTATCTTCACCAATAGATTGAGAAACATTTTGCGTCTTTGCATTGCCATCAAGTGAATTGTTCTTAAGAATACTGCCAGTAGACGCAGTAAGTACAGTGTTATGAATATTTTCACTAGTAGTTTCAGAATACTTACTATTTTGCGCAAGTTTTGTAGGTTTTGAAGTTTTCGATGACTTCTCAAGTTCTGTAGATTCTGTAGATTTTACAGAAGCGCTATCTAGATACCCCCCCCCATCGGCGGAATTAAAACTTACAGCACCTAAATTCTGTGTAACATTGGCAGAAGCAACAGTAGAAGATTCAGAAGCATTCGCAGTCTGTGATACACAAAAAGCACAAGCAGCCGTAGCAATACTCATCATAGTTGTAGTCAATATAAGACCAGTTCTCTTATTCATTTACCCTCTTAAAAAATAGATAACGAGATAATGTAAAAACGTATACACATTGTACGCTTTATAGTCGAAATACTAATGCAAGCATGATATATCACGCAATCGTTTAATTTATTACAAAAGTCATGCATTAACACACATTTTAGAATTATGCATCTCATCAAGCAGATCTTGAACTAAATATCCGTCGCTCATGCAATGCATATCAGAAATACCATTACGCATCAAATCATAAGTGACGGAATGGTAAAACACGTCAAGCGCATGCTCATAACTCAACCCAGCACGCTCAGCTAGCAAACTTACAACCCTAGCATACTTCTTTTGCAACAAAATAGGATTCGCCTTCAAAATCCATCACTCCCCTAAAAACTTACTATTTACACACTCGCTTTTTATGTATGTAAGACACAAATCAATAGCTTTTTGACTTCTAAAACAAATTTGGTTATTGGGCTTCTCATACTTTAGCCTACCCAAAGCTTCAGTTTTAGTAATTAAATTATCAAAAAACAATTCAAGAGTGTTATAAACTTTATCGTTCGCAACACCGCCAATTACCACGTCAAAACTACTCGTATCATTTCCAGAACGAGCATTAAGTATGAAATTAAGCCATTCTTCAGAATATGAATCAAACTTAAGAACAGATAATTCACTAAGCGCATCATCGTCAAAATTATAAGAAGAAACGAAAGCATCTTTGTCTTTGCTAATAAATTTCTTCGCCCAATTATCAGCCTGACTGCGTATTGATGTAACGTAAAATCCTGCGCCAAAATCAACATTGTTACGCGAATGTAATACATCTGGAAATTCCACAGGCATAAAAGAACCGTGATAAACAATCATACTTTTACACCTTTTTCGCGCATAAAGGAAATAATGTCATTTGTAATATACTCTTTGCCTTGAGTATGCAAAACATCATAAGATGGAACAATATAAGACATAAGAATATTACTTTTCTTAGTCAAAGCATCATACGTATCGCGAGGGTTTTGATTAAGCTTCTTAGCAACATTTTCAATACAAAATATTGCAAAATCAAGCTTATCTTTGTCAAAGACTTCTTGCTTACTACCAATCATAAACCCTCCTTTTTAAGATAAAGCACAATAGAACACTGACTTACAAAGTAATAATTCTTAAAACAAACCTTTAATACAGTTTACATCAAAAATCGCATATAGAATAAGGCTTCTGACTTTATGTTATAAAACATTTACTCAGAAGCCTTATTCCAATATTTTTTAATTCTTATACGCGTTTATACGCGATTATATGCGATATTTGCGTTTAATGCTTGCGGCGAGACTTGAACATAGACAAACCAAAACCAGCAAACAACGACACAAACAAAGCACTTATAGACATAACCAGTGAAACACCAGTATCAGGCAAATGCTTAGCAGGAGCCTTAGCATTATAAGCCTCACCAGCATCAACAGCCTTAAAACGCTGCTCAACAGAATACTCCACCAGCTTATCCGAAGAATGAACAGGATCCAACACAGGCTGCTCAACAACAGAATACTCTGGATTCTCAGGAACAATCTCAGGAAGAGGAATCCACGAATCATCAGGCACATAAGAAACATCAGGAACGTCAGGAACTGGTATTGGCTCAGGTTCAGGAGTCACATCTGGCTCTGGCTTAGGCGTAGGCTTAGGCTTCGATTCCGGCTCTGGCTCAGGAATCGGCGTTGGTGTTGGCTCTGGTTTCGGCTCAGGTTCAGGCTCAGGAATCGGAGTAGGTTCAGGAGTTGGTTTCTTAACAACTGTAACAGTAGCAGTCTTAGTTACACTTGCCTTCCCTTTATCAGATAAAGTAAATGTCACTTTATAAACGCCAGGCTTTGTATTATCAAAACCACCATTATTAGTAATCTTAACCTCATTTTTTAGGTCTCCATCTTCAGGATCTGTAGCAGAGACAACAAGACTATTTAAATTAAGAGAATCACCAACGGTAATGGTCTTATCCTGCAATGTAAGAGTTGGAGCAACATTCATAACGGTCGCATTTAAATCATAAATAGCATAGACTGTTATATCACTTTTTATTGTAGTTTTTTCAGTAAATATTCCGCTTCTATCCTTACCTGTAGAGTCTGCATTCCACTCTTTAAAAGTGTAACCTTTCTTAGAAGGATTCTTAGGCATAGACTGATCAGTTAATTCATCTCCACTAATAGATAGACCTTGCTGAACTTTCACAGTAGCATACGGTTTCTTGTCACCATCATTTATAAATTTGACGGTAGCAATCTTTCTTCTCAACACAAAAGTAACAACTTTTTGAGTAGAAACATTATCATCTTTGTGCACTGCAATATTAACATTCGCACTAGTTGGAGCACTATTAATATCTGATGAATCAACAACCCACTCATAGTTTGTAGGCGCTTCAGCAGCAGACTTTACGATGTAGTTTCCAGGAGACAAATAAGCAAAACCATTGGAAAGATAACCAGCAGCTTCACTAAGCAAAGCCGTATTTTTATTTGTTATCATTGATTGTAATGCGTTTAACTCTGGAGCTGCGCTAGAGTCAGATGACTTGAAATCACCCGCAATTTGCTTATCGCCAACGTAAAGTTCAAATGGTTTACCACTCTCAATCTTGTTTTGCAAATCTTTGTATTGCACAACAAGCTGAGTAGGAATCGGTCTAAAAGTCACATAATAATGCTTGACTGTTAACTGGTTATCATCCTTATCGCGAGCGATACCGTAATCGTAGTTGCCAAAATTTTCAGTATTATCCTTGGTAAATTTGCCTCCATTAGGAGTATCAATATCGTTACTGTAATAAAGATAACCAGGGATGTTAGTGTTTTTAAGCTCTTCCATAGTTGGGCGCTTAATAGAATCTTTCTTGGGATCGCCTTCGTAGCTTAGAAGAGGCGTATACATATTTCTGACAACCTGATTATTACCAAACCTAACTTCGGAAATATTTTTCATGTCAGACAAATCGGATAAATCCAACTTGGTAAACGGTTTAGTAGAGAACCTATCAGTTTCACTAGAACTACGTTGTGGAAGCTCATCATTCCCTTTAATGTTTGCTGCCTTGCGATATTGCAAGTCATCAACAAAATGAAATTGCGCGCCACATTCGGGTAAAAAGGCAACATATCCAAAAATTCCAGATGAGTCTTCATGATTAAATCCTGATATGTACCCCTTTTTCTGGACACATATCCCTCTTACTTAATCATATCGCCCGCGTGGATGCTTCCCTGTATTTAACAGGAGGCATCCACCCAGTCTTCTTCTGAATCCTCTCATTATTGTAATAATAAATATATTCTTTTAACGCTCTAGCAAACTCAGTAAACGAAGCAAACTCATGCTCATGCCCGTAATACATCTCGTTCTTAAGCCTACCAAAAAACGATTCCATAATCCCATTATCATAACAATTACCTTTACGACTCATAGACTGAATAATCCCATGTTCCTTCAAAACACTCCTAAAATAAGCATGCCTATACTGCCAACCCTGATCAGAATGAAACACAAGCCCTTCAACCATTCGGAAACGTTTAAAAGCCTTATCTAACATGCGTTTTACCTGACCTAAATTAGGGTGCAACGATAAATCATAAGCAATAATCTCATTCGTATGCATATCAAGTATTGGCGAAAGATAACACTTACCCCACTGGAAAGTAAACTGTGAAACATCAGTAGTCCACTTCTGTAAAGGAGCAGTAGTAGTAAAATCACGGTTAATAACATTAGCTGCGACTCTACCAACCTCACCCAAGTATGAATGATATTTTTCCTTTGGACGTTTCCCAACCAGTCGCATGATGTGCATTAAACGTTGAACACGCTTGTGATTAACGTTAATCCCACGGTTTACTAGCTCACCATATACTCTTCTAACACCATACCTGCCCTTATGGTGAGTAAATATTTCTTGAATAATACTCATTAAGGTTTTATTGCGTAGTTCTACCACATTTATTTTGCTTAACTCGAAATAGTAAGTAGACTTCGACATTCTTATAGCATGAAGAAGATGTTTCAGCTTATATCCTTGACAAACGAGTTCTTTTACTGATTCTGCTTTTTCGCCTTGAGTAGAGCAGCTTTCTTTGCCCTCCTCAAGGCATCTAGTTTTTTTAGTATTGCATTTTCTGCTTTAAGATACTCGTTTTTTTCACGAAGAAACTTAAGTTCTTCACGCTCGCTCACGGTTAAAGGCTGGGAATTTTTTGTGTTTTTACGACTCATACAAGGCTCTTTTACTGGTTTTTTACGAGTATGTTTTACTAAACCACTATAACCTTCCGTTTCATATATTTGTACCCATCTTCTTACTTGACCTTCCAGTAACCCGTTCTTAATTGCTACCTGTCTCATACTGCTCCCAGAGAGAACTTGATTAACCAAGCAAAGCTCTTCCTTGGGATCCCAATACCGATGTTTTTTAACACGTGGTTTAAGTACTTCAAGCCCTTTAGCTTCTACTAAACGCGACCAGTATGAGACAATACCGCGGAAATTATTTCTACTAATAGTATTAGGTGTTGGTAATTCTAGGTTTTGACGGTATAGTTCAACACACTTCTTTTTGAACTCGTAACTATATTTACTAGTTGGCATTAAATACCCCTTTTTTCACTAACAGTCCAGAAAAAGGGGTACATATCATCCTTCATAGCCAAAAATAGCTTCATGAGTGTTGTCACCCTCCATAACAACATGAATAAACGTTTGGTTCTTTCTCATATAAACTTTGATATTAGTCTTTTCAGCCAAATTGGATCCAACAAGCTTCCCATTTACCTCGAGCCTGTATGAGATCTTATTGTCGGGAGCTTTATTAAAGTCAAAATCTGCTGATCCATCTGGATTTTTTAGCTCGCGGGATGATCTGTATGGATAAAATTGACCATCGGCAGTATATACACTATCTTTATCAACCCGCGGGAAAAATATGAATGTATCAACTCTTCCAAGCCTGCCATTATATGTATTGATAGTCTCATTAATACTTCTAGTATCGCCAGATGCTTGACCATTCTCTACAGAAAATTTCTTGCCATAAGGCGTATAAAAAATCTTTTGAATAGAAGGCAGAGGTCTAACAGATTTCGTTTTGTCCTGCAACTCTTTAACCTCGGCCGGTGTAATTACATTAGGGAACGGATTTTTTATATCCTTATCATTACTAAAATCATATACGCCACTTCCATCAGGCTTAACTTCGCTTTGCTTATCGACATTAGCAGGCGACTCTACTACCGCCCTATCATATTTTGCTGCTTTAACTGATCTTTGTGTACTTACTTCATCGTTTTTTGGTTTATCCGCATCAGTAAGATCACTTCTTTTATTAGCTTTGTTATCGGCAACAGAACCACTATAGTCAGAGGAAGATGTCAACCTAGTTTCACCACTAGAAGGATCCGCATTATCAAAGTTAGATTCATGACCTTCAGAATCAGACTTCTGTTTTCTAATAATTTCTTGTGACTGTTTAGAAGCATGTGACTGCGCCAAATCGCGCGACTTTGCAGATATATCATTCTGCACATTTTCTTGTGATTTTACAGATTTTTGTGACTTTGCTAAATCACCAAGGAAAGCCCCCCCCCATTAGAAAAATCAGCACTAGTTACATTCTGCTTCACATCTGATGCAGAATTATTTTCAGCTGCATTCGCAGTTTGAGCAATGCAAAAAGCACAAGCAGCTGTAGCAATACTCATCATCGTCGTTGACAACACGATTGCAGTTTTTTTATTCATTTTCGCCTCTTCACTAAAAACTCATAAAATTACATAAATTGTACAAACAACCATTAAGCAAAGCTTAAATCCACAAAACTTATAAACACTTTTAATTATACAATAAAGATAAACATTAAATATAAGTAGATGCACACAATATTTGTTTGAAATCAGATAAGACGATAGCAACGAATTTCCCCCTGATATATAAAACATCAGAGGGAAATTATCAGCATTCGCTCAAAACATTCATAAATACAATACTAATTTTTGCGTTTAGTTATTCCAGCAAGCAAACTAGAAAAACCAGCGAAAAGGGATACGATTGAAATTGCAAATGTTGAAGTTGCTGAAACACCAGTATCAGGCAAATGCTTAGCAGGAGCCTTAGCATTATAAGCTTCACCAGCATCAACAGCCTTAAAACGCTGCTCAACAGAATGCTCCACTGGCTTATCTACAGGACGAACAGGATTCAACACAGGCTGCTCAACAACAGAATACTCTGGATTCTCAGGAACAATCTCAGGAACAGGAATCCACGAATCATCAGGCACATAAGGAACGTCAGGAACTGGTGTTGGCTCAGGCTCAGGAGTCACATCTGGCTCAGGCTTAGGCGTAGGCTTCGATTCCGGCTCTGGCTCAGGAGTCGGCGTTGGAACAGGAGATGGCTTAGGCTCTGGAATAGGAGTCGGTGCAGGAGTCGGAGACGGAGATGGCGTAGGTGCAGGCGCAGGCTTAACCTTATCCTTAAATTGCGCGTACACTGTCATATTGCTCTTTACAACCGTGTCTTTAGTGAAGGCGTCGCCTTTACCATCTTTCTGAGTGTTCCAACCTGCAAAGTCTTTATTAGCTTGCGTCGGATCAGCCGGCATGGACTCACTTGTCCATTCGTCTCCATCGATCGACTTGTTCTCTTGCACTTTTACTTCTGCAAGCTGGGTGTCGCCATTCATAAATGTAACTTTATAACCCGATTCCACCCACTTTGGAAATACAACAAACGTATGGTTAGTAGAGCAATATTGAGTTCCTAGTTTACTGCCAAACGTATTAACGCCCTTGTTGTCTCGTATGAGGGCAAACAAATACGGATAGTCAATATATGGTTTCGTTCCAAAGGGCGAATATGCAACCGTTGTACTGTTTATTACCTTTTTATCGTCGTCGCTCATACGATCAAATGACGTATATGGCCCACCGTTTGATTTTTGAGCAACATAGAACTGCCAACCATCAAACTTATAGCCCGCTTTCACAGGATTCGTTGAAGGGAACTGAATTTTATTATCTTTTACACGCAGACGCGCAAAAATATTGTCATCATTATACGTGAAATTCCAGTTACCATCTGATCGATAGCTTCCATCACCCTTTTTTGGCTGCTCATACGAGAAGCACTTGTCTGCCACAGACTCATCTTTGGCATAGACGATTTCCAGGACATTCAGGCGGAAATATTTGTTTTGATACGTTTTATTAGACCCTTTAGACGGATTCCACTTAAAGTGGTATATCTCGCCTTTAAATTCGTTTCCCTCATTGGCTGAAACATTATTATACGTCACATAATACGGGCTTGGAATTGTGCTATTTACTACGGATACTTCATATGTATGAGTTGAATCATAACTACCCAAGCTTTTTGTTGCGCTCGTAGCAGTGTTAGGATCATAGGTGCCAGCGGTTGTTGCTACTATTTTATTATCAGTTGTATCTTTTATCTGAAACTCTATATTCTTAAAAGCATTTTTTACATCTTGTCTTGATGAGTCTAGTGTAGAACCAAAATCCCAACTACCAAAATTTAATTGGCCAAAATCGCTATCACTTTTAACAAATGCGTTTTTGCCGCCTGCATATTCCTCATTCATAGTTTCCCAGCATAAACTCACCTTAAGTTCAGTTGTTTGTGTTTGAGGTTTCTGTGATTGATTGGGATCTGGCTTACCACTAGCGAAAAGCGCTTGATTAAAAATTGTTGGAGAAACTGAGTCATCATTAACTTTAGACTTTGAATCAATATTTAATTCAGTCTTTGTATCAGTATTTACAACAGAATCTGCATTAGATTTAGCAGTAGTCTCAATTACAGAATTTACATTAGTATTTGCAGAAAGCTTGATACTAGACTTTACATCACTCTTAGTCTCAAGCTTGGATTCAGAGTTTATATCAGACTTCGTATCAATATTTGTACCAGAATTTGGTTTCACATTCTCTTCAGATTTTGCATTATTTTTTTCAGAAGAATCAGAAGACTTTATTACACTCTTATCAGAAGTATCGGTTTTTTGAGAAGTGCTATTTACAACTGGGGGGGGGTAGTAACTTTTGCAGTGGAAGTGCCAGAATCCACGTAAGTATCAGCAGCATTCGCAGTTTGAGCAATGCAAAAAGCGCAAGCAGCTGTAGCAATACTCATCATCGTAGTCGATAATAAAATCACAGTTTTCTTGTTCATTTTTCCCTCTTATAAAACAAATTCTAAGAAAATCAGCAAATGCAAAATCTCAGACTCACTTCCACTATTGAAGCAAACCTGCATTCGCAATTATATCATAAAATCATTATAACTTAACTAAATGTCATAATGTAATTACAATTCAAAATTTGTCATACACATCATGCAATGCGCAGAAAATTACAAATATTAAGTAACTTAACGCACAAGTAAAACAAAATCAGGTATCGATTTTGGAACGATCAAAGTCGTCAGCGTTATCAACAATAAACTGCTTGCGCGGAGGAACATCATCACCCATAAGCAAATCGAATACTTCGCTCGCCTGCTGAGCATCTTCCATACGAATCCTTCTTAGCATTCGCGTTCTAGGGTCCATAGTGGTGTCTGCAAGCTGATCCGCATCCATCTCACCCAAGCCCTTGTAGCGCTGAATATCGCTGTTAAAATCAATGCCCTTAGTTTGCAAATCATCAAGCTTTCCAGCCAATTCGTCGTCTGAGTAAGTGTAAATGTACTCACCTTTGCGCTTTCCAGCGAGCGCAATTCTGTGAAGAGGCGGCACAGCAGCATAAACATGCCCGTGCTCAATAAGCGGACGCATATAACGGTAGAACAGCGTTAGCAACAAAATACGGATGTGCGCGCCGTCAACATCTGCATCTGTCATCATAACAATCTTGTTATAACGCGCTTGAGAAATATCAAAACTTGCGCCCGATCCTGCTCCAACAACTTGAATAATTGCAGCGCACTCTTTGTTGGATAACATTTGCGCAAGACTTGCTTTTTGCACGTTCAAAATCTTACCGCGTATTGGCAAAAGTGCCTGGAAAGCAGAATTTCGAGCAGCTTTTGCCGTACCAAGTGCAGAATCACCCTCGACGATGAAAAGTTCTGCAACATCGTCATTTCCAGGCTGGCAATCAGAAAGTTTTGGTGGCATTGAAGCAGACTCAAGTGCATTCTTTCTACGAGTAACTTCCTTAGTTTTACGCGCTTGAATACGCGCATGCATTTCGGAAACGATTTTCTCTAAAACTCTGGCAGATTGCTCTTTGAATCCTCGCTTGGACCCGCTAATCATCTCCCCAAATTGAGAGTCAGTCATTTTTGTAACGATTGGCTTAACTTGAGCAGTTCCAAGAACATCCTTAGTTTGACCTTGGAATTGAGGTTCAGCAATGCGAACTGTTACAACAGCAACCATTCCAGCTAGAATATCGTCTCGCTCAATCTTAGTGTTTGAATCTTTAAGATTTACTTTTAGCTTGCGAGCATTATCTTCAACAGCTTTACGAATTTGCTTAGTCAATCCTTGCAAGAATCCGTCTACGTGCATGCCTCCGCCAGGAGTTTCAACAACGTTTACGAAACTAATAATCGTTGAATCGTATCCGTTTACCCAACGCATCGCAATGTCAACGCCACATTTACGCGTCACTTGCTGAGCATGTAAATCTCCAGCAGAATCAACAGCTTGTGTCTCCTCTACATACGTATCTTCGCCAGAAATACGCCAAATATCTGAGACTGCTTGACCCTTTGAAAGAAAATCAACGAAATCTTTTACTCCGCCGTTATGCAAAAATTCAACCACTCGAGGATGATGCTTATTTTGCAATTCTCTAGAAGACTCACTATTTGCAACAGATTGCGCAGTGGTTTCTTCTGATTCGCCATCAGATTCAGATTCTTCTGATTCATATTCAGATTGATTTAGCTCATTAGCTTCATTATCTACGGTTGCTGGCGATTCATCCTTAAAAGCCAAATCATCTGTTAAATCACTAGTATTAGCATTCGCATCATCACTAGCGCTAACATCAATCTCTTGAATATCGCTAAATTCGCCTTCTGGCACATGCTCGTCAATAACAGTAATGCGCAAGCCTGGAACCAAAAAACTAGTTTGACGAACTCGATCAATCAACTGTTCATAACTAAAGCGAGCTGTTGAATTAAAAATCTCAGGATCAGCCCAATAGCGAACTCGAGTACCTGTAGTTTTTGGAGAAACAGTACCAATAATTTCAAGCTCAGTAGGCTTGTTCTTGCGTGTGCGCTTAAACGGAGAAGCTGGAGACGGATTTGCTGGATCTGCGTCACTATAAACACCAGGATGCCCCTGATGGAAAGCCATGTGATGCGTTTTACCATCTCTATCAACTTCAACATCCAGTCGCAAGCTTAAAGCGTTTACAACAGAAGATCCAACACCATGCAAACCACCTGCAGCATTGTACGAAGCATTACCAAACTTAGCTCCAGCGTGAAGCTTAGTTAAAACAACTTCAACACCTGTAAGTTTTGTTTTAGGCTCTACATCTACTGGAATGCCACGTCCATTATCTGCAACTTCAATAGAACCATCGTCGTGAAGAGTGACAATAATATGGTCACAAGCCCCAGCCAAAGCCTCATCAACAGCATTATCAATGATTTCCCAAAGGCAATGCATTAAACCTTGACTATCAGTGGTGCCAATATACATGCCTGGGCGCTTTCGTACAGCATCCAAGCCTTCAAGCACAGTCAAACTGTCGGCATCATACTGTTCTCGATCTTTATTAGAGACCACTTCTACCCCTTGTACAACACGAATATTAAGCAACCACTAAGCAATAAGTGTCGCATCCCTGCTAAACAAAGCAACAATACGACACTTTACTTGTTAATTATTCTAAAATCACTGATCTAAGAAGTCACGCAAAGTTTGCGATCTAGAAGGATGGCGCAACTTAGACATTGTCTTAGACTCAATCTGACGAATACGCTCACGAGTAACACCATAGACTCGACCAATATCGTCTAAAGTCTTTGGCTGACCATCTTCCAAACCGTAGCGCATTTTAATAACGCCAGCTTCCCTAGGAGACAAAGTTTCAAGAACTTGTCTAAATTGTTCCTGAAGAAGCGAGAATGCTACAGCGTCCGATGGAGCGATTGCGTCAGTATCTTCAATCAAATCGCCAAACTCAGAATCACCATCTTCGCCCAAAGGAGTGTGCAAAGAAATTGGCTCACGACCATACTTCTGTACTTCTTGCACCTTTTCAACAGGCATATCAAGCTCGCGTGCAAGCTCATCTGGCGTAGGTTCGCGACCCAAATCTTGAAGCATCTGGCGCTGAACTCTAGAAAGCTTATTAATAACTTCAACCATATGCACTGGAACTCGAATAGTACGAGCCTGATCTGCCATAGCACGAGTAATAGCCTGGCGAATCCACCAAGTAGCATAGGTTGAGAACTTAAAGCCCTTCTTCCAATCGAACTTTTCTACTGCTCGAATTAAACCGAGATTACCTTCCTGAATCAAATCAAGGAAAAGCATGCCTCTACCTGTATAACGCTTTGCAAGAGAAACCACAAGACGCAAGTTTGCTTCAAGAAGATGATCTTTAGCTTTCTTACCGTCTGCTGCAGCCCACTTAAGCTCACGCTTACGCTTAAACTCCATTTGGTCAATTTGCGTATCAAGCAAATGCTGAGCATACAAACCAGCCTCAATACGCTCTGACAAATCAACTTCCTGCTCTGCGTTAAGCAGGCTCACACGACCAATCTGCTTTAAATAATCCTTAACAGGATCCGCTGTAGCACCAGTGGCGATTACTCGACGCTTAGGATTTCCAGAAGGCGTAAGATTATCGTCGTCATCATCATCTCGAACAATAAAAGCACCTTTTGCTTGTGGAACTTGTGGCGCTTCTTCTTTATTATCGTCAGAATCTTCGGAATCTTCATCATCTGGAATGTCATCCAGATTATTCATATCGTCAACGTCATCTAAATTGTCAACATCGTCTACATCAAGATCATCATGGATTTCATCAAAATCTTCTAAATCCATGTGTTCTTCATCTGGATCCATGTCTGCATCAACGTCAACATCTACATCTTGATCATCAACATCTTCTGACATTTTAAATTCCTGATTTTCTTCCTTGCCCATCTTGGAATCGACAATAGATGTATCTTCGCTCGCCAAACTTTTCCTCCTGTAGATTCCCTGCTATGCGCAAAGTAATCCGCCATATTAAGGCATTCACCATACCTTGCTATGCCCTTTAAAGGCATCTCACTATACCACAAAGGCATAGTTATGGCAAGGGCAACTTTTACTTAAGAAGTAAATCATCTTCTAAGGACGATTTTTTCTGCTTCCCTACTTGCGGCGTGGCGAATTTTCTACACCATGCTGGCTCAACATGACTTTTGTATGCATTATCCACAATCATAGCCATAGAACAATCAGGATCGATTTCTAGCGCCATTGAAACGTATCTTTCAACATCTCCTAGCTTAAACCACCAGCTTATATAAGACATTAATGCGTAAACTTGTACTTTTAATTTAGGATTATTATCTACAACATAAGTCATAGCTTTTAGCAAGTTAACAACGTCTAGCGCTTTACAAATATCAGGCAACTCATATTCTTCGTTAAATTTTTCTTCTAGAAAATCTCTTAATTCCTTAGATCTTTCTTTTTCTCGTGGAGCTAAAGCTAGCACGAGCAGATCATTTATGTTGTAATACTCGCCTTTACTGTCTAGTAAAGACACAAGAAGAGTATCTCGAACATTAATGTTATTTAGCATTGCAATCGGCAACATTATTAAGTCATAACCCACAATATTGCCGTCTTTTTTAGAAACCATGTTATGCCAGTTTCGTATAGATTGTGTAACAAAAATATCATAACTTGAAAATACAGCTTCCTCTTTTTTAACATTCAAATTTTTGCTCATATAATCTATGCCTATGTATTTTTCAAAAAGATCTGGCGTTAAATCTCTAAGACATTTAATCCAATAATCTTCATAATTATGATGTTTGTTAATATAATCTTTAGGAATATCTAAAACTGTCATACATTCTTTTGGAACATTACTGATATTCACTTTTTCTATACTATTTCCAGCAACACAAGTCATAGCAAAGTACTCTTCAGATATTCCGCAAAACATACCTGCAGCATATAAATTTGTTAATTCTTTCAAAGTTGAATATTCATGATCATTATCTTCAAAAACTTGCTTGTTTTCCAATTCACTTTTTATTTGCATAATTCCTCCTTATTTTGTTGTGTTTTTATACTGTTTTTAACTTGGTAATAAGAGTTTTGCAGCAGAAACAAATTAGTGCAATAAAAATAACGCAATGTGGTTAAAGGCTATAAAATCCTAGAAAATACTAGAAAAATACTCATTTTGTAATGTCTAAGGCATGTGGATAACTCTTAATATGAGTTTAGATTCGCAAAAGTCATGTATAGAGACGCGTATAAGCGAATTAATTTATGACCAATTTAATTCTTTAGCTTGTAAAAACCTTATTTCCAGTTGTGATAAAACACTTAAAGATGTAGTAAAACAAGCAATTTCTTCTAGTGAAGGCGGCAAAAGACTCAGAGCTTACTTAGCTTTAGAAGCTTTCGATGCAGTACGCGGTAACTGCTCTAAAGACACTGCATATTGCGCAATGCTGGATGTTGCATGCGCTTTAGAAGTTTTTCAAACTGCAGCACTTGTACATGACGATATAATCGACGAATCGGCTTTAAGACGAGGAAGACCAAGCGCATATTGCGCATTGAGCAAAGCATGCAATAGCAAGCATATCGGCATTGGACTTGGATTAATGCTTGGAGATATTTTAGCAACTCAAAGCTTTGACATAACTAGAAAAGCATGTACTAATTTGCGCAATCCTCAAGAAGTTTTAGGCGAGTTTGCAAATATGCAAAGAAATGTTGGTATTGGTCAAGTTTTAGATCTTTCCATAGAAATGATGAGCCTTAAAAATCCAAAGAAACTAGCAGAATCCTCAATAAATGTTTTTCGTTGGAAAACTGCAAGTTATACAACTATAGCTCCACTTGCGCTCGGATTTTTATCTGCTGGACTTAATAAAAATTACGCTATTAAGTTGGCGAATGATATTGGTGAACCATTGGGAATTGCTTTTCAGATTGCAGATGATCTTATTGATATTGTTTCAGATTCTGCTCACACTGGAAAGCCTATTGGAGGCGATATTCGAGAAGGTAAACGCACTGTCCTTTTGGCTGATGCACTAGATCTTTCTTCAAGCGAAGATCGTCTATTTTTGATAGATGCTTATAACTCTAATAATCGCAATGAAGATGATGTTAATAGGATTATTAACATTTTCAATCAGAGTGGTGCTATAAGTAAGTCTAAAAAGCGCATTCACAATCTTTGGGTTGAATCGCAAGAAAAAATAGATAACAGTACATTATCTGAATTTGGAAAATCCATATTGAACGAGGTTTCTAGCAAATTCATTCCTAAAGAATGGCAGTAAAATCACTGATATACTAAATATTTAGTGGATACTGTATTGCCTGTACACTTTTAGGTAGTTGGTTTAATACGCGTATAAGGGATTTACTACATGAGTGAAGTTCAAGCGCAACCAGGAATGTGTATTGAGAATCGCTATCGCATAATGCGGAAGATAGCAGAAGGCGGCATGGCTACCGTTTATCAAGCGCAAGATGAGCGTCTTAATCGCCCAGTTGCGCTTAAAATCATGCATACTCAACTAGCTCAAGGAATACATAGAGAGCAATTTATTGCAAGATTTAGGCGTGAAGCTACATCTGCTGCTGCAATAGCGAATCCTCATATTGTTCAGGTTTACGATACTGGCGAATTTGAAGGGCTTGACTACTTGGTGATGGAATATGTTCATGGAGTAAATCTTAGATACGAAATGAACAAATATGGCACATTTAGCCTAAAAGACACTCTTCGAGTTCTCGCGGAAACTTTAGATGGTCTTGCATCCGCACACCTTGCTGGTGTTGTACACAGAGATATTAAACCAGAAAATATTCTTATTAACGACCGCGGTCACGTGCAAATAACTGATTTTGGTCTTGCTCGTGCTATATCGCAAGCTACACTTTCTTCTACTGGTCTTCTTCTTGGAACCGCCGCATACCTAGCTCCAGAAATGATTGAAAAGAATCTTGCCACTCCTCAAGGAGACTTATACTCTGCTGGAATGATGGCTTGGGAAATGCTTGCTGGGCGTGTTCCCTTTAGCGCAGATAATCCTGTTACGCTTGTTTTTAAGCATGTTCATGAAGACACTCCATCTATAAAAACAATTTGTAGCGATATCAACTCTTCTATAGCTGATTTTCTTGCATCTATTACTGCTCGAGAAATGGAAAAAAGACCGAGTGACGCTTCTAAAGCACTTAGTATACTTAGACAAATTTGCGCTAATATGCCTAAAGAAGATTGGCAATATAAGTTTAATCCAAATTACGATAATGAAGATCAACTTTTAAATACGACTTTAGACGCAATCAAAACTGAAAATAGAATGTCTGATTCAGATAAATTCGATAAAAGAAATTACTCTAACATACCTCTTCCTCCTAATGCGAGCGATGCGAATAATGCTGATAAAGTTAATAAAGAGAATGTAAATCAGAGTAGTTCTAATCCTAACAATATTGGAAATGAGGTATTGTCTAAAACTAAAGACATTGACAAAACAACTGATATTGACAAAACAGCTGATATTGATGCGACTATGACAATAGTTCAAAAAAACAGTAACAGTGATTTTAACTATTCCAATAGTCAAAATTCTTCAAACAGTGTGAATCAACTTGAAGATTTTAATGATAGCAATATGCTAACTATTGCTATGCGTGCGCCTCAATTTAATAAGAATGATTTAAGCACTGACGGTAAAAGTCAAAACTCTAATCATAAAAAATTACACAATAAAGTTGTTATTATAGCTGTTAGCAGCGCGGCAGTTATTGCAGCAGCAATCGCATTTGGTTCTTACTGGTATTATCTAGGACCTGGAAGCTACTGGTCTTTGCCGAAACCAAATACGCAGTCATGCAAAACACAAGAAGCTTGCAAAATCACAAATATTCCATGGTTTGATTACGAGCAAACTCTTAAAATATCCAATATTCCTTATTCTGTTCAAAAAGAATTTAGCGATAATATACCTTCTGGAAACATTATTTCCACTAATCCTGATTTCAGTGGCGGTCATGTATCTAAACACGGAAATAATAAAGTTCATGTTATTGTGTCAAAAGGAATACGACAATCTACAATTCCTGAAGATATTATCGATCCAACATCAACAACTGGTAAGAATCCTATAAAAGCTTTACGCAAGGCTGGTTTTACTTCTATTAATCACAAAGAAAGCAACGACGTTTATTCATTAGATGTTCCTAAAGGCTGTGTTGTAGAAATTTCTCCAACACCAGGAATGCAAATGAATCACAATAAGAACATTACTGTTGTATTATCTAAAGGTCCTATGCCTGTTTCTATGCCAGATGTTGTTAACCGAACAAAAGAAGATGCGGATAAAGCATTTAACGACGCAAAACTTGTTCCAACATACAGTGAAGAGTTCAATGATACCGTTGAAAAAGGCAAAATTATTAGCACATCTGTAGAAAAAGGAGCGCAACTTCATTGGGGAGATAAACTCAATGTCGTTGTTTCTAAAGGTCCAAGAACTGTTACTATGCCAGATGTTCGCAATAAAAATGCTAACGACGCTCGAAAAGCTCTTGAAGCCCTAGGACTAAAAGTAAATGTTTCCGCTCCGCTTGGAGACTTTATGCACACGGTAAGATTCCAGTCTGTAGCTCCTGGTACACAAGTTCGTGTTCTTGATGAAAGCGGAAACCCAACAGTTGTTACATTAACCGTTATTTGATTTATACAAATAACGTAGGTAATGCTACACACACATTGTATGAAATGTTGTATGAAATGTTGTGAGTTATGTTGTAGGTTGTTTGAATCAAAATATTTTACTCAAATAATCTACAACAAACAATTTACCAGCTTATTTCGCTGATTCTGCCATAATACGCTTTTTAACGGTTTGAGCATATTCGTCAACATATTCTTGACCGCTCATTTTTTGAATTGTCTTGGTTACTCTATCGGTAAGCTCACGAAGAATATCGTGCGTAATATCTTCTGGATTCATTTTTTCAACTTCAATAGGCTCGCCATAAATAGCCTTTGTATAGCCCTTTGCAGGCATAACCTGACCATGCCTTTGCAATTCCCTAGTACCAATAATCGCAACCGGAATAATCGGGCATCCTGTTTCTAAAGCTAAGCGAGCGGCACCAGTATGTCCCTTATATAATCTTCCATCAGGACTTCTAGTTCCTTCAATATGAATTCCAAAAAGCTGTCCATTTTCTAATATCGCACGAGCATGATTCAATGCCCCAAGAGATTTAGAACCTCCAGAACGATCTACTGGGAATACGCCAACGGACGTAAACCACCATTTTTTAAAGCGACCCTTTAATCCTTTGCCTTCAAAATACTCGGCTTTACCCATAAAATGAATCATCCTAGGGCATGTGAGAGGCAAAAGTGCATCGTCAATCACAGCAAGATGATTTGCGGCAATAATAGCCCCACCTTTTTTAGGAATGTTGTTAACGCCTTGAGCAGTAGGATTAATCCGTAAACGCGCAATAAATCCAAACCCCTTTACGAAGAACCAATACAACATTCTAAAAACCCCTTCTAGCAAGAGTTACTAAAAGCGAATCATTACGCAATCAAGCAGACTTGCTACAGTATAATTTATGACTCCTTCTAAGAATACCAACTCCCCTCACCCTGAGGACAAAAACTCAAACAACAATAATGATGATTCTTTTGTCGATAATTCTTTTAATGAGAATTGGTCTGATTTTATTAGAGATCATGCAGAAGATTTTAAAGAAATAGAGAAATCTAAAAGTGCGAAAATCTTTAAAAAACGTATTAGTCAGGCGACAAAACCACTTACTAAAATAGCGTCATACAATAATGCTGGTCCAAGAGATAACGTTAAGACCAGTTGGTTAGATGTTGATGAAACAATGGATTCTTACGGAGACGATTTTGTTCCACCAAACCCACATTTTAAGAATATTTCTATTACCCTCATAGTTTTATGGACTATTCTTATTCTGGGCATTTTGGGCGTAATTCTGAGCGTCTTAGTGCCATATTTCGCAGCATACTCAGGTACTATAAGCGCTTTTCTGTTTCTTGTTGGATCTGCAGGCTTACTTATGAGTAGAAAGAAAAATTATACTTCTAGTGAAGATTACAACGACTACGGAAAAGGCGCACGAGTTTAAGTGCATTTATACAAAAGAATGAGGCTGATGTTAAAGCACCAGCCTCATTTTTTAAAGATTACAACTTAAAATTTAATCTTCGTTTAAACTAAAATTATTTTGATCCTCATTCTGACCATGGCATAACTTGTACTTTCTGCCAGAGCCACATGGGCACTCATCATTCTTGTTCGTTCCTGGGAACGTACGACCATCAGCCCAAGGAGTCTTCCATTCTTCAACCTTTGGACGCTTACTCAATGGCACTTCACCATCAGCATGGCTCATAGGAGCAGGACCAACGATTCCAGAATGCTCATCTTCTTCTTGTTCTGCTTGCTCAATATCGGCATCAACATAAGAATCATCTTGGTTTTCAGTTTCCGCAACAATCTGCTCGAGATTCATACGGAACAGAAGCTGAATAGACTCTTCCTTAATTGCCTCAATCATTGAGTTATACATCTGGAAGCCTTCGCGCTGATATTCAACCAGAGGGTCACGCTGACCCATACCGCGCAAACCAATACCATCCTTCAAATAATCCATCTCATAAAGATGTTCACGCCACTTGCGATCAAGAACAGCAAGAACAACTCTACGCTCAAACTGGCGCAAGTTATCAGAACCCATTCTTTCTTCAAACACAGCGTAAATAGTAGTAACGCCATCTACTATAGTGTCTCGCAAAGCTTCAACAGCTTTTTCTCCCTTAAGAGACTCAATTTGCAAGCGCAGCTGATCCCAATCCAAAATAATTGGCATAACAGCATTAACAGCGTCTTTAAGACCTTCCCAATCCCAGTTCTTTGGCTTATCAGAACCGTTCATAGCTCCACGAACATAGCTATCGGCAGTATCTTTAATAAACTTCAAGATATCTTCATGAATATCTTCACCTTTAAGAACAGTCTGACGTTCTGAATAAATAACAGTACGCTGCTTATTCATAACGTCATCGTACTTCAAAACGTTCTTACGCATTTCAAAGTTACGAGCCTCAACAGTCTTTTGAGCCGTACGAACGCCATTAGAAACATACTTGGATTCAATCGGCTCACCTTCTGGCAAACCTTTAGCCATAACGCGCGCAACAAGCTGAGTGTTGAACAAACGCATTAAATCGTCTTCCAAGCTCAAGTAGAAACGAGATTCACCAGGATCTCCCTGACGACCAGAACGACCTCTAAGCTGATTGTCAATACGACGAGATTCGTGACGCTCAGTGCCAAGAACATACAAGCCACCAAGCTTCTTAACCTCTTCATGTTCGTCTTTAACTTGCTCTTTGACTTCTGCCAAAACTCCTGGCCAACGCTTCTCATACTCTTCTGGAGTATCGTCTGGAGAATAACCTTCTGCCTTAAGCTTTGCATCTGCAAGGAACTCAACGTTTCCACCAAGCATAATATCTGTACCACGACCTGCCATGTTTGTAGCAACAGTCACAGCACCCTTACGACCAGCAACAGCAACAACAGCTGCTTCCTTAGCATTCTGCTTAGCATTCAATACCTGATGAGGTATACGAGCAACATCCAAAAGTGAAGAAACAATCTCAGAGGATTCAACCGATGCCGTACCAAGCAAAACAGGCTGACCCTTTGCATGACGCTGAGCAACATCTCGAACAATAGCA
The DNA here is from genome assembly GCF_049262755.1 of Gardnerella sp. DNF00354. Taxonomy (NCBI): domain Bacteria; kingdom Bacillati; phylum Actinomycetota; class Actinomycetes; order Bifidobacteriales; family Bifidobacteriaceae; genus Gardnerella; species Gardnerella sp. DNF00354. The sequence continues at coordinate 950,406 of NZ_CP058402.1, read as the reverse complement.
GCAAGCTTTTCTTTCTTAGTACGGAAGATTAAATCATCCTTATCCATACGAATAACTGGACGATTAGAAGGAATTGGAAGAACACCAAGCTTATATGTTCCCATAAACTCTGCGGCTTCCGTTTCTGCAGTACCAGTCATACCAGAAAGCTTGTCGTACATACGGAAGTAGTTTTGCAAAGTAATAGTTGCAAAAGTCTGATTTTCCGCCTTTACTTCGACATTCTCCTTGGCTTCAATCGCTTGATGCAAACCATCGCTGTAACGACGACCTGGAAGAACTCGACCAGTATGCTCGTCAACAATAAGAACTTCGCCATTAGTAACAACGTAATCGCGATCAAGAAGGAATAATTCCTTAGCTTTCAAAGCATTATTCAAGTATCCAATTAAAGCAGTGTTACTTGGCTCATAAAGATTCTCTATACCTAAGTAATCTTCAATCTTTGCAATACCTGAATCTAAAATACCAGCAGTCTTACGCTTCTCATCAATCTTGTAGTCAACATCGCGATCAAGCTTTAGAACAAGCTTTGCAAACTCGCGATACCAACGCGTAACATCACCTTCGGCAGGTCCCGAGATAATAAGTGGCGTACGAGCCTCATCGATAAGAATGGAATCAACCTCATCGACTATTGCGTAATGGTGACCACGCTGAACAAGATCACTCTTTTCCCAAGCCATGTTGTCACGCAAATAGTCGAAACCAAACTCGTTATTAGTTCCATAAGTAATATCTGCGTTGTATTGCTTCCTACGCTCTGGAGGCTGCTGATCCGTAATAATGCATCCAACACTCATACCGAGGAACCTGTAAATACGCCCCATAAGCTCGCTCTGATAGCTAGCAAGATAGTCGTTAACGGTAACAACATGAACGCCTTTACCTTCCAAAGCATTTAAATAGCTAGGCAATGTTGCAACAAGTGTTTTACCTTCACCAGTCTTCATTTCTGCAATATTGCCCCAATGCAATGCTGCACCACCCATGAGCTGAACGTCAAAATGACGCTGACCAAGAGTACGCCTTGAAACCTCTCTTACTGTAGCAAATGCTTCTGGCATTAAATCATCAAGTTTTGCACCATTGTCTAACTTCTGCTTGAATTTTGCCGTTTGCCCTTTAAGCTCTTCATCGGAAAGCGCAGAAATCTCATCTTCTAGCGCATTCACAGCCTTTGCAACATTCTCAAGGCGCTTCAATTGACGGCCTTCACCCATGCGCAAGGCTTTATCGACGATATCTACCACGTTTAGCTCCCTTAGGTCGTGTCTATTATTCGGCTAGCCAATATAGACGTAAACTGTGCCTATATTACGCGACGGCTACGATTTTTGCAGCTAGCGAGTCCAAAACAACGCATAAAATGCCCGCCTAGCTAATTACTAGACGGGCATTAAACTCATATGAGTTATTTTATTTACTTTATTTACCCTTATTCTTCTATTGTTTCTTTACTGTTTTATTACTTCTTTTTAGAAACGTTTTCTGGAGTATCAATTTCAAACACACCATAACTCCATCCATGCCTACGATACACAACCGAAGGTCTCATTGTTTCCTTATTTACGAACAGGAAGAAATCATGACCAATAAGTTCCATTTCATACAACGCTTCGTCAATGCTCATTGGCTCAGCAATATGAAGCTTGCGACGAATCACAATAGGAGTATCTCCAACACTCACCTCTACTGATTCACCAGGACCCAAGTCGGAAGCAACCGCAGCATCTGCACTATTCGTTCCATCAACTTGAACAACTTCTTCAACAGTTGTTTCAACTTCTGGCTCTACAACACCCAAGTCAACTGGAACCATTTGCTCATATCCACGACGATGGTCCTTACGACGATCGCGAGTACGACGCAAACGAAGCGTCAACTTATCGAGAGCCATATCCAATGCACTGTATTGGTCTGTGCTAGATGCCTCTGCGCGAATAACCGTACTTCCTGCAACTACAGTAATTTCAACTCTCTTTGCAGTATCTGCCTGCCTTGGATTGCCCTCAGTGTTAAGCACAATCTGAATGCGCTGCGCATCTGGAGCAATGGCGGTCACACGATTCATCTTGCTTTCCACAACGTCACGGAATCTTTGCTTAATCTGCGTATGACGTCCGGTGATGACGATTTCCATGCGAACCTCCTTATGAGTAATCCGAGATAAAACTCGACTTGTATACACGTCAACGGCACCAGCGCCGCTGATACGTCCATTATATCCGCTAAAAGCCGCCATTTTCTAGCGAGTCGCAAAATATGCGCAAAATTAAGACGTCTGCTATAATTGGGAAGGTTGAGGTTTCACGATGACCGCGGCTGCAATGTTCATTCGGAGTAGCTGAGGAACTTCCGGGCTCCGTAGAGCACAATGGCGGATAACGTCCGCCCAGGGCAACCTGAGAGATAGCGCAACAGAGAATAGACCGCCTAAACTTTTGTTTAGGTAAGGGTGAAACGGCGGTGTAAGAGACCACCGGGCTTCTGGTAACAGTTAGCCGCATGGCAAGCCTCATTGGGAGCAAGGTCAAGCAGAAGGTGTTTAAGGGCTGCTCGCCTAAGTCTTCGGGTAGACTGCTAGAGTTTGGCGGTAACGTCAAATCGAGATGGATGGTCATCCGTGTGCATATTTGCACGCGACAAAACCCGGGGTATGTGAAACCTCAACTTAATTTTGATTTTCACTTAGTTTTTTGCATAACACTTTTGGAGCGAAATCAAAATCACAAAAAACTGTACAACAATTATTAAATTCTGGATTTAAATCACTATTATCTAAATCCGCTACCCCACAAGTTTTCATTCCAGCCAAACGAGCCGACTTTAAAGCTATAGCTGAATCCTCAAAAACAGTGCAATACTCTGGTTTTACACCTATTCTATTGGACAAATCTAAATAAGTTTGAGGACTATTTTTCCCATCTGATTGTAAATCTTCACCAAAAATCATCAAATCAAAATATTGCCATAATTCTGTTCGCTTTAAAGATGCTTCGCATAAAGATTTAGAAAGAGTAGTCATAAGAACTAATTTTGCACCTGTTTTATGCAAATAATCAACGTAATTTTTAGCGCCTTTTCTAAGAAGCAGTTGATTAGAATAAGCTTCATTAGCCATATCATTCCATTCCTGCATTAAATCTTCGGGAGAATCCGTAAAACCAAAACGTGCAATAACATAATCAGCCACTTCTCGAGGAGTCATTGTTGCAGTGGAATCAGCAAAATCAGCAGGCACTTTAATACCGCGTTTAGCAAAACTCTTTTCGTCTATATCATCCCAAACATGTAAAGAGTCAAGCAAAGTACCATCAAAATCAAAAATTGCTGCACAATTTGAATTATCAACTAACACATTTTCGCTCATATTATTAATCCTGATATTAATCCTGTTTTATAAAAATTACTTTGAATTAGATTCAGATTTTAGATTAAATTTTGCTTGTTTTTAACAATTCTCTAGCATGCTCTAAAGAAGCTTGCGACTGACTTCCAGAAAGCATTCTAGCTATTTCCTGCTCACGCTGTGAATCATCCAACTTAGTAACAGTAGTATCTACGACTAATGAAGAGTCAAAATCATTAGAAGAATCGCCAGAAACCGATGAATCACTAAAACTTTTTCTAACCACAAATTGAACATCAGCAAAAGAAGCAACTTGAGCCAAATGCGTTACAACAATCACCTGAGAACTTTTAGCAAGTTGAGCTAAGCGTTTGCCTAATTCCACTGCTGCAACTCCTCCAACTCCCGCATCAACCTCGTCGAAAATAAAAGTCATAGAATGAGAGTCGCTGTTATTGAATTTTGCCGCAACCAACTCCATAGCTAACATAAGTCTACTTAACTCTCCACCTGAAGCACTGCTACCCATTGGCAAATAATCAGACGACGGGAAAGGCTTAAAAAGAAACTCAACATTGTCTAAACCATGAGAATCTAAGTCAACTACTCCAGTTTCATCTACTTTACGCCTATTAACTTTGATTAAAAGCTGAGCATCTTGCATAGCCAAAGATTCAAGCTCTTTACTAACTTCAAAACTAAACTTTTCTGCTGCACTTTTGCGCAAATCATAAAGTTTATCTGCTAAATTTTTGGCATTAGAATAATACTTATCACAAGCTTTTTTAGCGCGATCAATAGCCTCAGGTGAATCATCCAAATCTTCAAGCTCAAATTGCGCCTTTTTAGCCCACTCTAAAACATCGTCGATCTGTGGACCCCATCTGCGTGTTAAATCGCTTAAATCGTGAATACGATTGTTAATAGCGTCTAAATCTTCCTGACTCTCATCAACATCTAATTGCTGAGCGAGCTGCATAACAATGTCGGAAATTTGGGAAGAAATATCGTCAAGTTGATTTGCAATCGCGCTATAATCTCCATCAACTCGAATCGAGCGAATTGCCTTAGATGCATTGTCAACCAAATGTAATGCGTCAACGGAATCTATTGCGCCGTAGTCAATTTGACTTGCGTCTAACGAAGAAATTGCTTCGCTAATAGCTCCAACGATTTGAGCAGCGTTTTCTATGCGGTCTCTTTTAGCTTTAAGCTCTTCATCTTCATTCCGTTTTGGATCGATTTGGCGAATTTTTTCTAGCGATTCTCGCAAATAATCTGCACGCTGCCTAGAAGAAGATTCTTGATTTATAAGCCTGTTATAAGATTCAACAGCATCCTGCCATTCTTTAAATGCCACAGAATATTCTTGTAATTCTTTTGAATCACAAGAAATTGAGTCCAAGAACTCACGCTGTTTTGCACTTGTTGCTATACGCAACTGATCACTTTGCCCATGAATTGTTATTGTTTGCGAACAAATTTTATCCAGCAAAGTCTTAGGAACAGAACAACCAGATACTACCGCCCTAGACCTACCGGATTTAGGAACGGTACGAGATACATAAACATCTATTTTAGAATCATCGCTTTCAGATTCTTCAACATCTATCCCAGATTCTTGCAAAAGATTAGAAACAATTCCTGACTTTGGAACAGAAAAAACTCCTTGCGCCCATGATTCTGACGCAAAAGATGTAATTCTAGAAGAATCAGCTTTTCCTCCAGATATAAGTCTTATAGCGCTTAGAAGCATAGATTTTCCAGCACCTGTTTCTCCTGTAATAGCAGTCATTCCATATGATGGAGCAATAACCGCGTGAGAGATTGGTCCTAAATTACGAATTTCTAATTCTTCAAGCAAGGATGCCCCCTACGAGTTTAAGCTATTAGGGTTATGGTAGTTATTTGAGACATTTGGAACATCTTCATAATTCCTATCGGTTTCATTATGCAGATTAGCCTCATATTCCTTAGGTTTGGAAGACTTTTTACGACGATTTTCGCGCCAACCAACTACAGGCAAATCAAACTTAGTAACTAATCTTTGCGTAAATGGAACACCAGAAAGACGCGCTAAAAACAGCTCATCCTTGGACTGACGAATTTGAATCCTAGAGCCTTGCGGTAAAGCCCTTTGACGCCTACCATCACAACAAATCCAACCACCAGAAGCTGAATCTTCCAAAATATCAATAGTAAAAGTTGAACCTGCTCCGATAATCAATGGTCTAGAAAAAAGCGCGTGTGCAGCCAAAGGAACCAGTTGCAAAGCCTCAACGTTTGGCCACATGATTGGACCTCCTGCCGAAAATGCGTAAGCTGTGGATCCAGTAGGAGTAGAAACAATAACACCATCGCAGCCAAAAGACGACATTTCAACATTATCAACGCGAATCGAAAGCTCCACCATTCTACCGCGATCTGCCCTATCTAAAGTAATATCGTTAAGCGCCCAATCACTTAAAGGCTCACTCGCTCCAGGAAGCCAAACGTCTACATGAGCTTCCATTCTATGCTCTAAAAAGTAATCTTTTTGAGCAATTCTTCTAATAGCCTCATCTATTTGGAAGCTTTCAAATTCCGCCAAAAATCCAACATGACCAAGATTTATACCTATGATTGGAACAGGAGTGCAATGCACCAATTCTGCAGCTTGAAGCATTGTGCCATCTCCACCAAGCACAACAACAATCTCTGTGTTTTCATCAATAACATGTGCTGTTTTTTGCGCAAAATCAGATACGGCAGCACTATGAAACACATCTACATGAAAACCAGCACTACTAAGCTGCGTGGTAACTTGATCTACAACGGCACTGTGACTATCAAGACGCGCATGCGTAACTACCAGAGCGCGACGAGCATAAGAAGCATCATCATCTACTAAAAGTTCTGGCATAACACAGCCCCTTTGTGGTTTTGCAAATAACAATAAATATTGTAATTGTTGCACTACATATTGCGCATTGTACTACTTATGTAAAAAATATTTATCAAATAATTATTTTTAACTATTAAATCGCGCATAAAGAAGATATTCAATATTTCCATGAGTTCCTTCTATAGGAGATTCATGAGTTGCAACAACTTTTAAACCACTATTTTTAGCGCATTCTTTAATATTTTCTAATGCTTTAAGTCTTAGGTCTTTATCTGTTACAATTCCGCCTTTTCCAAGATTTCCTTTACCAACTTCAAATTGTGGCTTTACAAGAAGAACAATATTCGCGTTGTTTTGCGCAATACGCGCGATTACTGGAATAACAAAAGTAAGAGATATAAAAGAAACATCTGAGACTATAAGATTAGGCTTGTAAGGCAAATCCTCTAAATAAACATCGCGAATATTGACTCCACTCATTTCGATAACGCGCGGATTGCTTGCGATCTTTGGGTGCAATTGGCCGTGTCCAACGTCTAAAGCAATAACGCGATTAACGCCATTTTGTAACAAATAATCGCAAAAACCGCCAGTTGAAGCACCAATATCTAGCGCTTTAGTATTTGAATAAACTTTTAATCCTAAATCTTCAAATAAAGAGAACGCACCTTCTAATTTGAGTGCTCCTCTAGAAACATATTTAAGACAAGAATTTTCTTTTTTTGATTCATCAAAACTTATTTCTTGCGCTTTTTCCACTAAAAATGATGATTTATAAACAATTCGATTATCTACTTTTACTAACCCAGACTTAATTAAACGCTGAGCTGTAGTTCTACTTTTCACTAATCCGCGATTTACAAGTTCACAATCTAATCGCTGAACTAAATCATCTCCGTCAGACATTGAAAAATCCTCATATACACATATGCAAACTCATATATTCATAAAGAAAACTCTGGAAGAATGTAGTCTTCAAGTGATTTTCCACTGTCTATTAAGCTCCAAGTGAGCGCACAAGCAGCACGCAAAGCGTTGCAATCATTAGGATTGTTTACTTCAATAGAATTACAAACAATTTGTGCTCTAGAAATTCCGCATACAAATGTAACGTCGTCAACACGCTTTGGAGACTCATGAGCCTCGTTTAGTCCTCTTAAATCCTTAGAAACAAAGCTTGGTCGCAAGTGTTTTGGAGCCTCAAGCAACATGTGTGGATTGGTGACACCAGTAAGCACTAGAAGAGACTCATATCCCCCTCTGGTACCTGCTTCGATGTCTGTATCCAATCGGTCTCCTACGGCTAGCGAGCGCGAAATACTTATTACAGGATTCCCAAACTCATCTTTTTCTGCATATTCTTTAACATCTTCATCATTGTGATTTGCATTTGCAGCAACCAACAATCTCGCTTCGTCATACATTGCGCACTCGGGTTTTCCAGCAGAAGCAATAGGCTCAACTCCAGTTGCATTTACTACAGCTTGAATCATAGAACCGCATCCAGGAGCTATACCAAATTCACGTGGAATTGTTAAATCGCGATTAGTAACAAAATACTTAGCTCCATGCTCTACTGCGAAAGCGACTTGTGCCATTTCTTGCCAAGTCATTTGCGGATACCAGCCTTGGATAACAGCTTTTGGATTGTCTTTACAAGACCTTACTGGATTAAGACCAGCACTACGAACCTCTTGTACGAGATGATCGGCTCCAAGCACTAAAACATTAGAATTACTCGGAACGTAGCGAGCAACCATTCTTGCTGCAACAACAGAAGAAGTTATAATCTGCCACGGCTCTACTTTTAAGCCGAAACTTTCTAGTTGACTTGCTACAACTTCTTGAAAACGAGAAGAATTATTAGTCGTATATTCAATAAACATGCCATTTTTTTGAGCATTTTCAATTGATTCAGCAGCATATTCAACGGATTTTCCGCCTCTATACACTACGCCGTCTAAGTCAAGCAAAGCTAAGCGAAAATTCTTGCTTAACGCAGATTTACTATTTGAAAAATTCGTTCGTTCATCAAGTTGCATAGAATATCCCCGCATGATTTTAAAAATATCGAAGTAGCAAACGCCCGGCTTACTATACTCTCATAATACAGAAGCCGGGCTTAGAAAATATGGTTGTACTATTCCTCTTCAGACTTAACTGCACTCATCTCTATAGTTTCAGTATTGTCTGCGATTTGTGAATCTTCGTATGAATCATCCGAATCATCCGAATCGTCTGAATCATCTGAATCATCTGAATCATCTTCCAAATCATCATCTGGAGCAAATTGCGCATCATCTTCACTAATGCCAACTTCGTCCATAATCGCATCATTAAGATGTTCCAAATCGTAGTCAATCACAACATCTTCTGGATTTTCTTCGTCTTCAATATCTGCGTATTGCTCTTCTAAGCGGTCAAGCAAAGAGTCAAGCTCAATAGCCTCATCACTTCGCCCAGCCTCCTCTAGGAAGTACTGTTCCGCCTGAACTGCACGCATTCTATACTCGCCAGGCAAACCCTTAGACCTACCCATTGCGTGAACAAGCTCAATAGCCTTATCTGAATGGTTTGTATCTGCCAAAACACCTGCGTACACAAGGAACATTTCTGCCTTGACTTCGCCAGTAACCCTTCTAGCTTCATCCGACATGCAGATTTCCAAAGCCTTATCAAGGTTGCCCATACCGCGCTCGCAATCGGCAATAAATGGAAGATAATCCATGTAGCCATTCATTCGCATAGCTGTTCTAAACTCGCGCGCAGCAAGCTTGTAATCACCCTGACGGTATGCAATAAATCCTAATGTTTCGCGCGAAAAATCAATACGCGATGCCTGCTTTGCAGCCCACTTTGCATGTTCCAATGCAAGCTCTGGATCTTCTTCTTGCAAAGCATAAGCTGCGAGAATATGCAAACCAATATTTTCAGAATGTTCCTTAGAAAGACCGCGCAAACGCTCACGAGATTCTTTAGAAAGCATGGAATACTCTAAGCCCTTAGGCATCTTAGGTTCGCCTGGACGCCTATCAGTATAAGGGTTTTGAGATGGGTAAGAAACAGTTCCATCCGAGTTTCTACGAGGACCATTTTCAAAGCGGAAAGACGACTTTGAATCGCGCTTTCTAGAATCATTCTTCTTAAAATCACCCTTGCGGAAGCCACCGCGATTATCTTCAAAGCGGCGATCATTGCGCTCGCCACGATTATCACGATCAAACTTCTTGTACCTTGGATTGCCATTTTCTTCCGACTTGACATCAAAACCACGATTTCTGCGAGTTTCGTGATTATCTTTTCTATCGAATCTACGATCACTGCGGTTATCACGATCATCACGGTTGAACCTATGATCATTATCACGATGGTTAAACCTACGATCGTTATCCTTCTTAAAACCGCTCTTATTGAATCCACCTTTGTGGAATCCATTGCGTCTTAAACCTTCTGAACTACCAGAATCACGCTCAAAATCGTCACGACGACCGTTCTTATGATCATCATATCTGCGATCATTGTGCTCAAATCTACGTTCGCCATCACGGTGATTAAACTTTCTGCCACCATCTTTGTGGAATCCACCCTTATGGAATCCGCCACGATGCTCGCCGTTTCCACCATTTTTACCGCCATTTTGACGGCTAAAATGGCCACGATTACCAAACGACTTACCACTACGCGATCCGCGTTCTTCGCCCATTATTGGCATACCTTTCAAATTCTAAAAATATAAAATTATACTAAAAATCTAATATTAAAAACAAATCAAACACGCTTAAAAAAACTAAGCACGCTCAACAGCGCCAATAGCCTTCTTGCCCCTACGAATCAAAGCAAAACGACCATGTAAGAATGAATTATCATTCAAAATGTCATCGACACTGTCTACTCGATTATTGTTAACGTACAAACCACCGGCTTCAATAGCACGACGAGCTTCAGAAATTGTGCGGAACAATCCAGCAGCAACAGCAGCCTCAACAACGCGATCACCACTATTTGCTTTAGCAAATTCTAAACTACCATCCTGCGCCTTAACCTTAACACCATCCAAGGCAGCTTCAAGAGTTTGCTCATCAATAGCGTCTAAATCCCCCTTACCAAACAATGCCGAAGAAGCAGCAATAGCCTGATTCGTAACATCTTCACCATGAACAAAGCTCGTAACTTCCCAAGCGAGAACACGCTGAGCTTCACGACTTCCTGGGTCTTCTTGAATTTGCTTTTCCAAGCGCTCAATCTCACTCTTAGGCAAGAACGTAAAAGCTTTAAGAAGCTTAACAACTTCATCGTCTGGCTGATTAAACCAGAATTGATAGAAGCGATAAGGGCTAAGCATTGTAGGATCAAGCCACATTGCGTTACCCTCAGACTTGCCAAACTTACGACCTTGATTATCCGTAATAATCGGGCTTGTAAACACGTGCACAGAAGCTCCGCGAACCTTACGAATCAAGTCCATGCCAGAAGTCAAATTACCCCACTGATCCGAACCGCCAAGCTGCAAAGTAACATTGTAATTATCAAACAAGTACAAGAAGTCGTTTCCTTGCAAAACCTGATAGCTGAACTCAGCAAAAGAAATGCCTTCGTCGGAGTTTAAGCGGCGAGCCACAATATCCTTAGAAAGCATTGTGCCAACACGGAAATTCTTACCAACATCACGCAAAAAGTCAATAGCAGACATCTTAGAAACCCAGTCGTAATTGCTAACAAAACGAACAGGATTCTCTCCATCAAGAGGCAAAATTCTGCCAATCTGCTTGCGTAAGCGCTCTGCCCAACCAGCCACAATATCTTTAGAATTAAGCGTACGTTCGCCGCTTTGACGAGGGTCACCAATCAAACCAGTAGCACCACCAACTAACGCAATAGGATGATGACCTGCAGCTTGCAAGTGACGCATATTAATAAGCTGAACAAGATTACCAATATGCAATGAAGCAGCAGTAGGATCGTAACCGCAATAATACGTTAATGGTTCTCCGTCAAGCGCTTGAGCAAGCTGCTGCTCATCAGTAGATTGTGAAATTAATCCACGCCACTTTAGCTCTTCAAACAAGGAAGCAAATCCAGCTTCCTTGTAATTCCTGACCTGAGCCATTCGTATCTCCTTATTATTGCCAAAACTTACCTAGGCATCGGGCGCTAAAAGCGCAATCCAAGCCTTTCAATTTTGGCAGCACAGGGCGACACTCTTATAAGCAGTTCCATCACTTACAGATTCAGAAAATTTCTTATACTCATCAATCGCAAGCTGAGCTTGAGTAATTTGTTCTTTTACGCGAACAAAAGCCGTTCCACCTTTTCCACATCTAGAAGCTACTGATCCATCACTAGAAAGAACAAGTTTAAGATTCTCAATATCGGCTCGATCTACAAAATCATTCAGAATATTAGCAAAATCATCATCACTTAAAACGTCTAAATCCCCTCCAAGTTCTTCAGCACGTTTTACGCATAATCCTGATAACTTATGCGCATTTCTAAATGGAACACCTTGTTTTACAAGCCATTCTGCAATATCTGTAGCTAAGGCAAAACCAGTAGCAGACTGTTCACGCAACCTAGCAATATTAAATTGCATTGTTCTAACCATCCCTGCGAATGCTGGAAGCAGAACTTCTAGAGTGTCAATTTGGTCAAAAACTGCCTCTTTATCTTCTTGCAAATCTCTTGCATAAGCAGTAGGAAGACCTTTAAGAGTGGCCATTAATCCAGTTAAATCTCCGATTAATCGTCCTGCTTTACCTCTAGCAAGCTCCGCAATATCTGGATTCTTCTTTTGAGGCATAATAGAAGATCCAGTAGAATAAGCATCGTCTAAAGTTACGAATGCAAATTCTTGAGTATTCCATATAATAATCTCTTCGCTTAAGCGAGAAATATCAACGCCAATCATGGCTGCAATAAATGAAAACTCCGCAACAATATCTCTACTTGCTGTAGCATCAATAGAATTCGCGCAAACAGCAGAAAAACCAAGTTCTTTAGAAACTTCTTCGGGATCTAGCCCAAGAGTGTTGCCAGCCAATGCCCCTGCTCCGTATGGGCTTTCGTTTGCGCGCAAATCCCAATCCGCAAGGCGATTGACATCTCGCAAAAGCGGCCAAACATGAGCCATTAGCTGGTGTGCAAGCAAAATAGGTTGAGCATGCTGCATGTGAGTACGACCAGGCATTACAGAATCTTTTGCAGCTAAAGATTGAGCAACTAAAGCATTACAAACATCTAACACGAGAGTAGCTAACGAGCGAGCGTGTCTGCGCAAAAACATGCGTATTAAAGCTGCAATTTGATCGTTTCTAGAGCGTCCAGCTCTAAGCTTTCCTCCAAGTTCGCTTCCTGCAATCTCAAGCAAACCGCGCTCTAATGCAGTTGCCTCATCCTCGTCTTCTTCAATTGGCGTAAAAGTGCCATTATCCACGCGATTTTGCAACTCGTCTAGAGCTTTTTGAAGATCCTCGTATTCTTGATTTGTTAATAAACCTGCACGATGCAACGCATGCGCATGAGCGCGAGAGCCTGCAATATCGTCATCCGCTAATCGCCAGTCAAATTGAGTTGATTTGCTAAGCTTTGCAAGCTCTGCGGAAGGTCCTGAACTAAAACGTCCGCCCCATAAGGCTATTGGATGATTAGTATTGGTATTTGCATTGGCATTTGCATCGTGCATAGTTATATTCTTCTTTCTGCTTTCCTCTTGTTAGTTGTTCTTTGCAACGCGCATATCTCGAGCCGCTGCAACCTTGCTAGACAATCCGTAGATTTCAATAAATCCGTTGGAAGCGCGCTGGTCGAAAGTATCGGAAGAATCGTAAGTAGCCAAGTTAAAGTCATACAAAGACTCATCCGACTTTCTGCCTGTTACAACAGCCTTTCCAGCGTATAAAGTCATGCGAATATCGCCAGAAACATGCTCTTGCGTTTCGTTTATGAACGCGTTCAAAGAACGCACAACTGGCGAGAACCACTGGCCGTCATACACAAATTCCGCCCACTTTTTATCGAGAGCACGCTTAAGCCTATGCTGTTCACGCTCCAAGCAGCAATTCTCAAGCTCTTGATGAGCCGTAATCAAAGCTTGCGCGCCTGGAACTTCGTACAATTCGCGAGACTTAATGCCAACTAAACGATCTTCAATAATGTCGATTCTGCCGATTCCTTGTGCCCCAGCTCTCTTGTTCATTTCTTCGATTGCTTGCAATGGAGTTACGCTATGACCGTCAATTGCAACTGGAATACCTTTTTCAAACGTGATTGTAACTTCGTCTGGAGTTGTAGCTTCCAAAGGATTCTTTGTGTAAGAGTAGCATTCTTCGGTTGGAGCATTCCACGGATCTTCCAAGAAGCCTGTTTCAATAGCCCTTCCCCAAACATTTTGGTCTATAGAATATGGGCTTTTCTTGCTTTGAGTAATCGGAAGCTTGTGCTCGTTTGCAAAAGCGATTTCCACATCGCGAGTAAGCGACAAATCGCGAATTGGGCTAATTGCCTTTAAATCTGGATCCAAAGACTGAATTGCAACTTCAAAACGAACCTGATCGTTTCCTTTGCCAGTGCAACCATGTGCAATCGTATCTGCGTCGAATTCGTGCGCTGCGTGAACCAAGTGACGAGTAATAAGCGGCCTAGAAAGCGCGGAAACTAAAGGATACACGTCTTCGTACATTGCATTTGTTTTTAATGCGAGCATGCAATAGTTATCCGCAAATTCTTCACGAGCATCAACTACATACGATTCAACAGCACCACAAGCCAAAGCGCGATTTTTAATGACTTCGAGCGCTTCTCCACCTTGACCAACGTTTAGTGACACAGCTACAACGTCTTGACCTGTTTGTTCTTTAAGGTACGGAATAGCTACAGATGTATCGAGGCCACCCGAATACGCTAATACAATACGTTTCTTACTAGTCATAGTGACCTCCCAAGGTCATATATTGAATAAATAAACAATATATAGTATATTATACAACCATAGATAAAATCTCAACACGCTTAGAAATACAACGCTTTTATCATATTTTGAAAAATAATATTTAAAAAAATAAGACAATAGGAATAATACTTATGCAATTGATTATACTATAACAAAGTGCAAAAATCACAACGCTGTGGTCTTTGCAGCAAGTATTATAAATTCAACATCCATCGATGCATATTAGACACAAATATAACTATAAAATGAATAAACTATATACAAAATCACCTAGATGCAACTGAAAGCATCCAATTAGCTCTATCTTCTGCTTCTTCGTTAGAAACACAAACCATAAGCACTGTATCATCGCCAGCAACCGAACCTAAAATACCTTTTAAAGGCTGCCTATCAATAACACTTGCAACATATTGAGCAGCGCCCGAAGGAGTGTGAATCACAACAATATTATTAGCAAATCCAACTTCTGTAATAAGACCAGAAAGAGTTCTTGCAACTTGCTGATCGATCCTAACTGTGTCCATTGCGTGACGATTACCAGTTCCATCTCCTAGAACATAAGCAATTCTGCCGTCTGTAAGACGAATTTTAACAGCATTTATTTCATCCAAATCTCTACTCAAAGTTGCTTGAGTAACCTCAAAACCATGACGGGCCAAAACTTTAGCAAGCTGAGACTGTGAAGTAATAACCTCACTTAAAAGCGCCTGTTCAATCGCATTTAAACGTGCAGCTTTAGTCGTAGGACGCTGCTTTCCAGCGGATTCAATAGAACCAAAATCGTCATTAACATCAAAAGCATCGTCAAAATTATTATCTTCATTCACATAACTATGATTAAGCGCATCATCGCCACTAAAATTATTTGACTTCCTATTAGACTCAACCATAATTGGCAATACCTTTCTAAAGAGCACTCCAATCTAATATACATGAATACATAAATATATTCATGAATATATACATTTTAACAAAGCCATAAATACTATTTTATTTACTAAAAAATACGGCTGAACAACCAGATAATACTAATCATTCAGCCGTATCAATTTAAAAAACGCGACTCTGTAACTTATACTCGAACTTATACTCGCAATGTTGCATGCAATTTTTGAGCAGACTTTGTAATAGCCTCTCGAACCGCTTCCATATCATCGCTAGAAAGCGTTCTATCAGCAGCCCTAAATGTTACAGAATAAGCAAGAGATCTTAGCCCTTCTCCAAGTTGTTCGCCTTCATAAACATCGAACAACTCTACAGACTCAAGCAAATCACCAGAAGCTTTAACAATAGCTTCCTTTAAATCGTGAGCAGTCAAAGAAGAAGGAGCAACAAACGCAAAGTCCTGCTTAACAGGAGGGAATGTAGAAACAGGTTTTGCCTGAACAGGCTTAACTTGCATAGCATCAAACAATGCGCTCAAATCAAGCTCGAATGCTGCAGAGTGCTTTGGCAAACCCAAATTCTCATCAACCTGAGGATGAAGCTCTCCAACAATACCAATTTCAACATCGTCGGCACCATCAACAGGAATATACACCTTCGCGGTACGACCTGGATGCCAAGAAGCAGGAACATCATCAGAATTAATCTGACGAACGTCAAAAGCAACGCCGATTCGCTTTCCTAAACGATTAACAGCTTCTACAGCATCACTCCAATCAACTTCTCTATGAGTTCCAAGCCAACCTGTTTCTTCAGCATTACCAGTTAAAAGAGCTGCAACATGCAAAGGCTGCTCAGGCAAACCTGCATCCAACGCAGCAAGCTGAGCATCCGTAGGACGAACCGAACCAGGCAAAGCAGGAATAGCTGGAGCATTAGGATCCGCAAAATACACGTGACCAAGCTCATAAAGCGAAACATCACTCAAGCCACGACGAATATTTCTACGAACCGTTCCAGCTAAAGTGGTAAGAACATTCCTGCGAAGCCAAGGACGATCGCCAGCCAAAGGATTTGCGATCTTTACGCTGACTTTAGCAACAGAATCAACGTCTTCACGGAAAGCTTTAAAATCTTCCTGACCAACAAACGGGTAGCTCAAAGATTCAATCAAGCCCATTTCAGCAAGTTCATATGCAATAGCTCTACGAGTTGCTTGATCTTGCGTTAAACCAGTTTTGCCAGTAACAGGAACAGCTGGAACCTTAACAGGAATCTCATCGTAGCCAACCAAGCGCGCGATTTCTTCGACCAAATCGCATGGATCATTTAAGTCTGGGCGCCAAGTTGGAGGCAAAACAGAGAACGATCCGTTTCCGCCGCCAGCAACAGAGCAACCAATATCCGTAAGAATATCGCTAATACGATTCAAATCAATGCTTAAGCCAGAAACACGCTCTACTTCGCTAGCTTTGAAAACAATAACACTTCTATCAACAGTATTGTTTACGTCTGTAGGCGTATTAGAAGGCTCCCCAGAACCAAAATTGCTGAGCATTGTAACAGCCATTTGCGCAGCTGATGGCTGCAAAGCAGTATCAACGCCACGCTCAAACCTGCGAGATGCCTCGGTTGGAAGCTTATGTCTACGAGCTGTACGTGCAATAGAAACGGGGTCAAAGTGTGCAGCTTCAACAAGAATATTCTTCGTTTCGCTAGTTACTTCTCCATACATTCCGCCCATTACGCCAGCAAGTCCAAGAACACGCGAACCGTGATTTCCCTTTGGAGAATCGCAAATAAGCAAGTCCTCAACGTTAAGCTCTCTGTCTTTGCCATCTAAAGTTGTTAAATGCTCTCCAGCTTTAGCGCGGCGAACAACAATAGGACCTTCAATCTTATCTAAATCATAAGCGTGAAGAGGCTGACCTAAGTCGAGCATTACGTAATTTGTAACGTCTACTGCAAGAGATATACCACGCATTCCAGCACGAGTTAAACGCCTACGCATCCAATTAGGGCTAGAAGAATCTGGATTAAAGTTTCTAACAACGCGAGCGTAGTAACGGTCGCATCCAACAACACCATGAATAGGATTATTATCTTCAATACTAACTTCTATATCTTTAGAAGCTCCATCAGACATAGAAACTACTTGATCAGCTTGATTATTAAGTTCAATTACTGGATCAGTGTAAGTTGCACCAGTTGAATGGTGATATTCGCGCGCAACACCCCTGTACGAGAACGCGTATCCACGATCAGGAGTGATGTTAATTTCCAGCAAAGGCTTGTTTAAGTGAAGAAGCGACATTGCGTCGTCTCCAGGTTTCAAAGCATCATATTCAGCTTTAGAGAAACCGTATTCGCGAAGCAAAATAATGCCATCGTGGCTATCTCCCAACCCAAGCTCGCGTTCGGATGCGCACATTCCGTTAGAAATGTGGCCGTAAGTTTTGCGAGGCTCAATCTTAAAATCGCCAGGCAAAACTGCCCCAGGAAGAGTTACAACAACTTTTTCTCCCGCAGCCATGTTTGGAGCACCGCAGATAATACCACGAGGAACCTTATTACCATTTTCGTCTACCTCGTTGTATTTATCTCCAACATCAACATGGCACCAATTAATAATTTTGCCATTTTTTTGCGGCTCAGGAGTAGCATCAACAACGTATCCTACAACAATAGGACCTGTAACTTGAGAGTCGTGAATCTCTTCTTCTTCCAAGCCAACTCGCACCAAATCTTTAGCAAGCTGCTCGTAAGTCAAACCTTCTGGCACTTCAACATGATCTTTAAGCCAGTCAATATCTACCATTGGCATGAGTACTACTCTCCCATCACAAACTGTTCACTGAAGCGCTTATCGCCTTCAACCAAATCGTGCATATCGTTAATATCGTGACGAAGCAGCAAAGTGCGCTCCAAGCCAACACCGAAAGCAAATCCCGTATAAACATCTGGGTCTAAGCCTGCAGACTTAAGAACGTTCGGGTTAACCATTCCGCATCCGCCCCATTCAATCCAACCTGGGCCACCCTTCTTATCTGGGAACCAAAGATCCAACTCCGCACTAGGCTCCGTGAACGGGAAGTAGCTTGGGCGCAAACGGCTTTTTGCATCTGGGCCAAACATCGCAACAGCAAGGCGATCAAGAACACCCTTTAAATCAGCCATGCTCAAATGTTTATCTACTGCCAAAGCTTCGCACTGGTGGAAGACTGGCGTATGAGTTGCATCAAGCTCATCAGTACGGAATACTCGGCCTGGGGACGCAATATACAGAGGTACTCCTCGCTCAATTAACGCACGAACCTGATCGGAAGAAGTTTGCGTACGCAAAACCATGTTAGATCCAACAAATCCTGCAGCATCCTTTGCCTGATTACCTTGCACATAAAAAGTATCTTGCATTTGGCGAGCAGGATGATCTGGACCAAAGTTCAACGCGTCAAAATCGAACCACTCTGTTTCTACCTCTGGTCCTGCAGAAATCTGCCAACCCATAGACACAAAGAAGTCTTCAAAGTCTTCAATAATACGCGCAATCGGATGGCGAGCGCCAAGCGGCTTACGATTTATTGGCAAGGTCATATCGACTGTTTCTTTTTGAAGCATATTAGCTTCTTCAATAGCCTTAATACGCTCTTGGGCTGCTGCAAATTCACGACCAAAATCAGCGCGTAAAGCCGACATTATCTTGCCAGCTTCTTTCTTTTCTTCTACTTGAAGACTTCCAATAGACTTGCTGGCAAGGGTCATTGCAGACTGAGCTCCTGCATACTTAGTTTTTGCCGCTTTCAACTCTTCCATTGTTTTAGCGGCTTGAACACAAGCTATACCCTCTTTTACTACCTTTGTAATTGCCTTCGCGTCGAACGGCTTACTACTTGCCACAGCACCCTTCCTATCCGTGTTATGTGTACTTTTGTGAAGCATTCAAAAAACGTCTCAAATCTACATTTTTCGCTCATGACTAGACATAGCCAAGCCCATTAGCATTACTGCAGCGCTGGTTGCCAAGTTCATTGATTCTGCTTTTCCGTAAATAGGTATTACCGATATTTCGTCTACTTTATTTAATATTTCTTCTGGCAATCCTCTGGCTTCGTTTCCAAATAATATTGCATTAGATCCTTCGTTATATCCTTTATTTAAATCATCACTTAGTGGTTTTAGAAGATTTGCAAAAGACTTTGGTTTTTTATTTTCCGTTCCATAAATATCAGCTGCAATAACCCTTATTTTTAATGACTTTATCCAATCAAACCAATCATCCTCACTCATTGTCACTACTGGCAAATGGAATAATGAGCCTGCAGTAGAACGAACAAGCTTTGAATTAAAACGATTCACGCAATCGTCAACAAAAACAACGGCACTACAACCAGCTACATCTGCAACGCGAATAATAGCACCAGCGTTGCCAGGGTCTCTTACCTGCCAGCAGGCTGCAATCAATATAGGATCATAAGCAAAACCAGACTTATATTTGCTTTCTACCCCAATACTATTAAATTCTTTTATAAATTCTTTATCTAAAATAGTAGAATCACAAACGGCAACAATCCCTTGACAATCCGTACTGATCTTATGCATAACTTCTGCTGTTGCAGGGTGCACATAGCACTGATTTTTTAAGGATTCGTCAACAATTTTGCTTATCGTTTCTAAAGATCCATTTTGCAAAATGCCATTTTTAAGATTTTTAAAAGAATTGACATCAATGTAGTCACTATTAACAGCATCTTGCAAAACGTAAATGTCTAAAATAGATTTATGCGCGTACCTTACCGCTTCCCTAACGCTTTGCGGGCCTTCAACTAAAAAGCGCCCATCCACTCGCGATTTTGCGCGACTTATTGCACAAATGCGCTTAACGCGATCGCTATGCGCGTTGTCTATTAACTCTTTTAACGGCATAATATCACTCTACTTTACATGTATTTACATTTACATGTATTTACAACACGCGTAACTGTTGCAATACAAAACTACTCAACGAAACTACTCATGATGTTCCGACGAACTTTGAGTGGTATATCCTTCAGGTTCTAGTTGGAATGTGGTGTGCGAAACAGAAACTGGAAAATGCTCACGCAAACAATCTTGAAGCTGGCTTAAAATATCAGCACACTGATCCATTGTTAAATCGCGCTCTACAACAACATGTGCCATAAAAATAGGCATTCCTGTAGAAACAGTACTTGCATGCAAATCGTGAACAGCAAGAACATGAGGAACGTGTTCAAGATGATCGCGAACTTTTTCTATATCCAATCCTTCTGGCGTTTGCTCAAGCAAAACTTTTACAGCATTTTTAAGCAAATGTAACGCTCTAGGAATCATCAAAATTGCAATAATCCCGCCAGCTAAAGCATCAAATCCATTCCAACTAGTACTCATCATTACTACAGCAGACACTACAACAGCAACGGATCCCAAAGCATCGTTCATTACTTCTAAAAAGGCTGCTCGCATATTCATGTTGTCTTTAGATTGAGAAACAAGAATTACAAGAGAAGCAAGATTTGCAAGCAAACCAAGAATACCAAAGAAAAGAAGCTGATTTACATCATGTATTCCATTATGATTTACACCAAAAAGACGCATACAAGATTCCACAATCGCATAAATGCCAACAAAAAGTAGAACAAGAGCACCAGCAGCAGCAGTAATTACCTCTAGCCTAGCCCAACCCCAAGTGCGCTTTGCATTAGGTCTTTTGCGCATCAAAATCGCAGTAACCGTAGATGCAGCTAAAACAGAAATATCTGTTAACATATGTCCTGCGTCAATTAACAAAGAAAGTGAATTTGTTAAAACAGATCCAATTACTTCTGCCAAGAATACAATAGACGTTAAAGTCAAAGTGATAGTTAGCTTATGCTGATGCGCGTGACTTGCGCTAATAGCATCTTGCAAAGAAGCGGCATTAGTTCCAGAAGTACTTAAATCATTCTTCTCTAAGATTTCACTGGAAGAGTTTGACAAATGATGATTATTCACACAAATCTCCTATGTTCATACAAATAAGTATCTCGATATCGTTTCTCAATATCATTCCCAATATGCCTTATACGCAATGAACCCCAGCCTAAGCTAGGGTTCACGCATAAACATCTAAAGATTAATTATCTAAAAACTTATTCTATTATTACTATTCGACAATTAACGCACCGAGATGATGGGAAGTTGATTCGGCAATCAAATCATCTTTAAAATCGCCATTATCAGCAGCATTAATTATCTTCATTGAGGCATCAACCACATCTGGCTGCAAAGCATTAACCCAATGAATACGCGAATCTCTTCCAAACCAACCCATTTGTTTTCTAGCAAGACGTTTAGTTTTCTGAGCAATATCAGCAAAAGCATCATCTTCGCTGCATAAGCCATCTAAATAGTCCATTATTTGCTTGTATCCCAAAGCTCTACTCGCAGTAACACCAAGCTTTGAGCGAATCTCTTTAACTTCGTTTACAAAACCCTGCTCGCGCATCATTTTTGTGCGAAGCTCCACTCGCGCATCTAAATCTTCTCTGTTTAAGTCCAATCCTATTTGCACACAATCAATCAAATACTTGTATTTTGGCAGAGTAGCAGAATACGGCTTCCCTGTTAATTCAATAACTTCTAGAGCGCGAATTGTTCTGCGCGAATTTCTTGAATCCATATTTTTAGCCGCCACAGGGTCCAGTTTTTGTAACTCTTCAAAAAGAGCCATTGCTCCTTGCGACTTTTCACGATCTTCCAAAGCTTTACGAATATTAGGGTCTGTACCTGGAAAAGTTATATCATCTACAGCCGCACGAGCATATAATCCAGAGCCTCCAACAAGAATTGGGCGAATACCTTTTTCTTGCAAATCGCGTATGCATTGCCTAGCAAGCGTTTGAAATTTTGCAACGCTCATGGATTCTTCTGGATCAATAATATCTATTAAATGATGCTTAATCTCGCTTTGCTCTTCTTTAGTGGCTTTTGCTGTACCAATATCCATATAACGGTACATTTGATATGCGTCTGCGTTTATAATCTCCGCTTTTACACCACGTTCAGCAAATTTCTTTGCAATTGCAATACCAAGACTCGTTTTGCCAGATGCTGTTGGACCTACAATCGAAATCACTTTCGGCGGTTTGCACACAATGCGCTCCTAATAATCATATTAAACGAACTAAAATCAACCTTAAAGAAGAATCTTTTCTACAAATTTACACAATCAAACATACATAAAAGTCAATAAAAGTAGTAAGAGATTTTGCTTCAACACCAAAGCAATAGTTGATTACCACACTGTATTACAATCCCCATTGAGCACGACACGCGCTATTGTTGATGTGTTTTATTTTATATGGTACCGTTTTCGCTAACTTAAAACCGAATGATTTTTATTGTTTACACGTGTTCGTGCATTTTACAACTAAAATTATTCGTTCAACGTGATTTATAAAAGGATTCTATTTGGTTTTACGTTAATCA
Source organism: Gardnerella sp. DNF00354 (assembly GCF_049262755.1). Taxonomy (NCBI): domain Bacteria; kingdom Bacillati; phylum Actinomycetota; class Actinomycetes; order Bifidobacteriales; family Bifidobacteriaceae; genus Gardnerella; species Gardnerella sp. DNF00354. Next base: position 927,855 of record NZ_CP058402.1, on the reverse strand, counting down.
TTTTGTTGTCTTTTCTGCACCGATGGAGAATAGATATGATTACTATTTCTCATGTAGCATATGCGATTTTAAAACGTTATGGGAAAATGAATATTAATCGCTTACAATTACTTTCTTACTATTGCCAAGCTTATAACCTAGCATCCACTAATTCTCCTTTGTTCTATAACAATTTTCAGGCTTGGCGCAACGGTCCAGTATGCCTAGATTTATTTAAAATGCACAGAATTAATGATGTTTTTATAGAATGTAAAGATATTGTTCTAGGACCTTATGAACTTAAAAATCATCTTACTTATTCTAATTTACTCACTATCTATAACGTTTGCGACGCCTTAATTGATTTTAGTATTGAAGAACTAGAAAATCGCGCCCGCAGTGAGATGCCATGGATTGATGCACGCAGAGGGATATTACCAAATAAGGATAATGAAGTAGAAATATCTAAGAAAATTATTCATGATTATTACGTAAAACATCCAGTAATTAATACGAATTCACGAACAACACGAAGCAAAAAATTTAGAAAAGATGATGAAGAACTACAAAAAGACATACAAGATATAATTTCTGAACAAATTGAAAAATTTAATCAATATAATCAAGATGAAAAAGTTAGAAGAATAAGACGGGCTGAAAAAATTTTAAGAGAAAAATTAAGCATATTGAATGGGCTTAAAAATAATAAAATTTATTTTGATGAAAACATTGTTCGTATTACAGCACGACATTTTGTTGACTACATAAACAATGATATTAATGATAAAAATAAAAATAAATAAGTGGTATAGGTCAAAACATACGGCGCAAATAAGTATGCATAGGAAAATCAAAAAGCTCTAGATCTTATACCTAGAGCTTTTGCTCTGATTATTTCCGTTTGTTGTATGTGCTATATCACATATCGTACATACTTGTGTGCAAGCGGTAAACAACGCCCACTGTTTTATACTAAAGGCATTGAAAACATTGGATTTTACTACAAAAAACGCCACTGTGTGAGCAGTGGCGTTATTGTATTTGTGGAGTCGCGGGGAATTGAACCCCGGTCCGGAAACCGTACCCTCGGTCTTCTACGTGCGTAGCCTGCTGGCCATTCGGCAGTTTTTCTGCCCCCATGTTATCGCAGACAATTCATGGCGAGCATATCTACAGTAAAAGTCCCTGAACTACCCTGCAGCTCGGCAATTCAAGCAAGTCTTCTAATGACGTTTAGCACCACTCCGAAGACGTGAGTGGGTAAACGGAGCAGCTGCTCGCTGGTTAATCCTGGCGCGAAGCTCAGGCAGCAAGAGCGAACTCAGTGCGATTAGATTTAGCACTTATTCTTTTGCGAAAGGACGTTTACGAGTGGACTTTCGCATTCTCGGCACGCTTCCCCGCGGCGAACAGATCACCGTCGAAACCGATCGACCCCTTTTGATTTATCAAACTATCAATTAGATACTGGCATAAAGCCAGAATAATCATTATAAATAAACGTTTTAACAGAGTCAACCTGTTTTAGGCTATTGATTTATTTCAGACTAATCCAAAGACTAATCCAATAAATCACTTACCTTTAGTCTCACCTGTTTTAACACCATCACTATTGCCTTTGGCAAGCTTCTTCGATTTTTCAACAAATCTTCTATTAACAACAAACGTACAAATTGACGCAACAAACACGCAAATAAATATTGTAACGTTTCTAGCTCTAGCATTTCCAAGACTTTTTACAGCATTAACATGAAGAGCAACAGCAGATTCCGCATCAACAGTGGTCTTTACTTTTCCGCCACTAACGCTCACAGTTTTAGTGCAATCTTTAGACTCATAAACATTGCAATATTCACCATCTGGCAAGTCAGTCTTATAACTCACTTTTTGCGGCTCTTCCGTATTGTTAATCGCAAGGAAACCCTTGTTTCCTCGGCTAAATGCAACGTTATTATCGTCATCATCTTGCCAATTAGTAACCTTAGTGCCTCTAACAGCGTTGTAGAACCCAATCATTCCGCGAATCGAAGTTAGCCTTTGCGTGCACTGCCACTTAGAATCCTTTGCACAACTCACATCAGGAATCGAAGTTTGCGTAGCTCCAGGTGCTCCCTCATCTCGTTTTGTAAACTCATAACCAGAAAACACATTTGGAGTTCCATATGGATACGCCAACATAAACGCGTTTGCAAGCTCGTATTTTTTACCATCTTTATACGTCAAAACTCTGCTTGCATTATCTCGCTCAGTATCCCAATTTGTAACGAAAATCGCAGCTTTTTTGCTTGGAATCAACTTATCTGTGATATGTTTAAGATTCTCAATAGACCCATAAAAATAGTTTCTAAGCCTATAAGAGTATTCAAATTCATTCACTTCACCAGTTTGCAAATATTGGTCTGGCTGAATTCTAGGGTCTTGCTCAGAAAACCCTATTGTTTCTTGCATCCACCAAATCTTATCTGGTGTTGTTCCAGCAGCATCCGCAGCCGCAGCTTTTATAGCCTTTACATCTTGCGGAGACATGTGTTTTGCTGCATCAACTCTAAACCCAGCCACTCCAAGCTTTAGCATATGCGCAAAGTACTCTCCCAAAGTTTTTTGCACATGAGGATTAGAAGTGTCTAAATCCAACAGTCCAACAAGTCGATGCGTCCAAACGATTTCTGCTTTTCGATACGTGTTGATATTTTCTGTTGACTTATGAAAATCGTCTTTTGTATATCCTGCATCTGGGAACGATTGATTTGCAGCATCATACTTGCTTCCACCAACGCCAACAGTGTCTTTGTTTGCAAAACCAGTTGTGTGGTTTATTACCGCATCTGCAATAATTCCAACACCCGAAGCTTTGCACGTTGTAATCATCTTTTTAAACTCGTCTTCTGTGCCAAGTTTTGAATTTAGCTTATAGCTTACAGGTTGATAGCTTGTCCACCATTGGTCACCTTTAATATGATCTTGCGGAGGTGATACTTGTACATATTTTACGCCTTCTGGGCCGTACGTTTTTTTGCATTCCTTAGCTATACTTCTCCAATTTTGTTGGAACGCTGTTACGATTACACCTTTTTGTGTAGTTTTTTGAGATGATTTTACGCCCTCATCTGCAATCGCTGGGCTGCTTGCGACTACTGCTACCGCCAAAATCGTAGCGACGCAAGATGTTATAGCCGCAACTCTTGCCAACACAAACTTTAACTTTACAAGCGCCTTTTTATTGAAGCTCGTAAATACTTCTATGCCGTGGATCATCGTTGTTCCTTTCTGCAAGAATTGCGGCTTTGCTTTGTTCTTACTTCACTCCTTATATATAGGACTATATTAGGACTATATTAGGCTCATCTATTCCCATTCGATTGTGGCAGGCGGCTTAGATGTAACGTCTAACACAACGCGATTAATCTGGCGACATTCGTTTGTGATTCGAGTAGAAATCTTTGCCAATACATCGTAAGGAACTCGCGACCAATCAGCAGTCATAGCGTCTTCCGAACTTACTGGTCGAAGCACGATTGGAGAACCGTATGTGCGCTCGTCTCCTTGAACTCCAACAGAGTGAACATCTGCCAAAAGAACAACTGGGCATTGCCAAATATCTCGATCTAATCCAGCTGCCGAAAGCTCTTCGCGCGCAATCGCGTCTGCTTCTCTAAGCACAGCTAAACGCTCGCGAGTAATCTCGCCAACAATGCGAATTCCCAATCCTGGCCCTGGGAACGGCTGACGCCACACAATAGCGTCTGGAAGCCCAAGCTCCGTACCAATTGCGCGAACTTCATCCTTAAACAAAGTACGCAAAGGCTCAATAAGCTTAAACTTTAAGTCCTTTGGTAAGCCGCCAACATTGTGATGCGACTTAATATTTGCAGCACCGTCTCCGCCGCCAGACTCAACAACATCTGGGTAAAGCGTGCCTTGTACAAGGAACTTAACTTCTGCTCCAGATTTTCCAGCTTCTTCAATAACTTGACGTTGTGCTTTTTCAAATGTGCGAATAAACTTTTCGCCAATAATCTTGCGCTTGCGTTCTGGCTCGCTCACGCCTTTAAGCGCATCTAAAAAGTCATCTTCTGCATCTACTGCAATAAGCTTGATTCCAGTTGCCTCAACGAAATCGTGCTTAACTTGCTCAACTTCGCCTTTACGAAGAAGGCCATGGTCTACAAAAACGCAAGTGAGCTGATCTCCGATTGCTTTATGTACCAGTGCTGCTGCAACGGCGGAATCGACTCCTCCAGAAAGTCCGCAAATAACTTGTGCATCTCCGACTTCAGCGCGAATCTTTGCAACCTGATCTTCTATAATATTCGAAGGATTCCAATCATTTTCCAATCCTGCGCACTCGTGCAAAAATGTGGAAATAAGCTTTTGACCTAAAGGCGTATGCTTGACTTCTGGATGCCATTGCACTCCGTAAAGCTTGCGGCTTTTGTCTTGCATAGCTGCAACTGGAGCGCCTTGAGTGTGGGCAAGCACCTCGAATCCTTCTGGCACGCTCTTAACTGCCACTCCGTGACTCATCCAAGTATTTTGATCTAATGGAGAATTAGCAAGCAATCCTTCTGCTTCATCAATAGTTGCATGCGTTTTCCCATACTCACCCAGTGCAGCTTTGTCTACGACTCCGCCAAGCTCATGAGCCATAACTTGGAATCCGTAGCAAATTCCGAGCACTGGAACTCCTGCTTCAAAAATCTTTGTGTCAATTTTTGGCGCTCCTGGTTCATAAACGGAAGCAGGCCCGCCAGAGAGAATTATGGCTTTTGGATCTTTTGCCAGCATTTCTTCTACTGGCATAGAGTGTGGAACAAGCTCCGAATAAACGTTTGCTTCCCTCACTCTTCTAGCGATTAGCTGGGCATATTGGGCACCGAAGTCAACTACAAGTACCGGACCTTTTGCCATGATTCTCCTTATTTACACGCTTCTTATATATTCCTTATTTATCACTTTATTTTTTGCAAATGTTTTAAAGGTGATATTTAAGGCTGATTCAATTCATACTAATGGCGCTTTGCGACGTTGCAGCGCTTCGAAACGCCGTGACTTATCTAGTTTTAAAACCAATCAAGCTTTATATAGCAATAAAGTGAACATAAAACATAACATAAATGATAATTTTAAGAAAATTTTTGCGAACACTTTAACACATTTTTTCAACAAAATCGCACGTAGTGAGTAATCAAACGCACAAAAGTCAAAAGCTGTTACTATACTGAGAATGATGGAAAAAGAGGCTAATACATTCGTTTTTCAGCCTCTATAACCAAATGGTAATGATTAAAATTGCACTGAAAAGTGCTTGAGTACAGGAGTACACATGACGAGTCCTGTTATTGGCACCCCTTGGAAGAAGCTAAATGCTCCAGTTTCTGAGGCGGCCATCGAAGGCGTAGACAAGTATTGGCGCGTAGCAAACTATCTCGCAATCGGTCAGATTTATCTTCGCAGCAACCCTCTAATGAAGGAGCCATTTACTCGCGAAGATGTTAAGCATCGTCTGGTAGGTCACTGGGGCACTACTCCAGGCCTTAACTTCCTTATTGGACACATCAACCGCTTTATCGCTGATCACCAGCAGAATACTGTAATCATCATGGGTCCAGGCCACGGCGGCCCAGCTGGTACTGCTCAGTCCTACCTCGACGGCACATACACTGAATATTATCCAAAGATCACTAAGGACGAAGCTGGCTTACAGAAGTTCTTCCGTCAGTTCTCTTACCCAGGCGGTATTCCTTCTCACTTCGCTCCTGAAACACCAGGTTCCATCCACGAAGGTGGTGAGCTTGGTTATGCACTTTCTCACGCTTACGGCGCTGTTATGAACAACCCAAGCTTGTTCGTTCCAGCAATCGTCGGCGATGGCGAAGCTGAAACTGGTCCTTTGGCCACTGGTTGGCAGTCCAACAAGCTTGTGAACCCACGTACCGACGGTATCGTGCTTCCAATCTTGCACTTGAACGGTTATAAGATTGCTAACCCAACTATTCTTTCCCGTATTTCTGATGAAGAGCTTCATGAGTTCTTCCACGGCATGGGTTACGAACCATACGAGTTCGTTGCTGGCTTCGACGATGAGGATCATCTTTCCATCCACCGTCGCTTCGCTGACATGTTCGAAACCATCTTCGATGAGATTTGCGATATTAAGGCTGAAGCTCAGACTAACGATGTAACTCGTCCTTACTACCCAATGATCATCTTCCGCACTCCAAAGGGTTGGACCTGCCCGAAGTTCATCGACGGCAAGAAGACCGAAGGCTCTTGGCGTGCACACCAGGTGCCACTGGCATCTGCACGCGATACCGAAGCTCACTTCGAGGTTTTGAAGAACTGGATGAAGTCCTACAAGCCTGAAGAGCTCTTCGATGAAAAGGGTGCTGTTAAGGAAGACGTTCTTTCCTTCATGCCAAAGGGCGAACTCCGTATTGGTGAAAATCCAAACGCCAACGGTGGTCGTATTCGTGAAGATTTGAAGCTTCCAAAGCTTGAGGATTACGAAGTCAAGGAAGTTAAGGAATTCGGTCACGGCTGGGGTCAGCTCGAAGCTACCCGTCGTCTTGGTGTCTACACTCGCGACATCATTAAGAACAACCCAGATTCCTTCCGTATCTTCGGCCCAGATGAGACCGCTTCCAACCGTTTGCAGGCTGCTTACGAGGTAACCAACAAGCAGTGGGATGCTGGCTACCTTTCTGGCTTAGTCGATGAGCACATGGCTGTTACCGGTCAGGTCACCGAGCAGCTTTCCGAGCATCAGATGGAAGGCTTCCTCGAGGGCTACTTGCTCACTGGTCGTCACGGCATCTGGAGCTCTTATGAGTCCTTCGTACACGTCATCGATTCCATGTTGAACCAGCACGCAAAGTGGCTTGAAGCTACCGTTCGTGAGATCCCATGGCGTAAGCCAATCTCCTCTGTGAACTTGTTGGTATCCTCTCACGTGTGGCGTCAGGATCACAACGGCTTCTCGCACCAGGATCCAGGCGTAACTTCCGTGCTCTTGAACAAGACCTTCAACAACGATCATGTAATCGGCATCTACTTCCCAGTAGATTCCAACATGTTGCTTGCTGTTGCTGAAAAGGCTTACAAGTCCACCAACATGATTAACGCCATCTTCGCTGGTAAGCAGCCAGCTGCTACTTGGTTGACTCTCGACGAAGCTCGCGAAGAGCTCGAGAAGGGTGCTGCTGAGTGGAAGTGGGCTTCCAACGCTAAGAACAATGACGAAGTTCAGGTTGTTCTCGCTGGTGTTGGCGATGTTCCACAGCAGGAATTGATGGCAGCTGCCGACAAGTTGAACAAGCTTGGCGTTAAGTTCAAGGTTGTTAACGTTGTTGACTTGCTCAAGTTGCAGTCCGCTAAGGAAAACAACGAAGCTTTGACTGACGAAGAGTTCACTGATCTCTTCACTGCTGACAAGCCAGTCCTCTTCGCTTATCACTCCTACGCACATGACGTTCGCGGCTTGATTTACGATCGTCCAAACCACGACAACTTCAACGTTCATGGCTACAAGGAGCAGGGCTCCACCACCACGCCATACGATATGGTTCGCGTGAACGACATGGATCGTTACGAGCTTACTGCTGAAGCATTGCGCATGGTTGACGCCGCTAAGTATGCCGACGAAATCAAGAAGCTCGAGGACTTCCGCCTCGAAGCCTTCCAGTATGCAGTCGACAAGGGTCTTGATCACCCAGACTACACCGATTGGGTATGGCCAGGCGTTAAGACCGACAAGCCAGGCGCTGTCACCGCTACCGCTGCAACCGCTGGCGATAACGAGTAGTTTTAAGCTATCAATACTAAAATTGCTTAGCTGATTTTTAGGGAGTCAATCGAAAGGTTGGCTCCCTAAAAAATTAATAAAAAATATGCAAAAAATTAAAAAATCAGCTTGTTGTTCCGCAAATAGCTCTAAAATAACTAGAGGATTCTTCGTTTGATATGTAAATTTTTCAACGTTGAAATACGAAGAATAGTAAAACGAAAATGCAATGCAAAACGAAAATGCAATGCAAAATAGAATAAACACAGACGCATCAAAGGAGAAAAGTCGTGTCGTTAGTTAACGTAACTATTATCAGCGCAGATTGCGCACAAAGTCGCAATGTCGTAGCACTAGGAGTTACAAAGGCTCTTTCAAGTCATTATCCAACAACTGTTTTTAGACCATCCGCAAAGCATGATGACGCGTTTACAAGCGAATTAATAGCATCAAGCAATACAAAACCGACTCTAGAACAAGTAATCGCAGCATGCCCATGCGCAGTTCGTAAAAACAAAGATACACTAAGAGGAGACATTGTAGCTCACTTCAACGAGCTGATTAGCGTGACGAACGCTCAAGGATGCGTTATCGTAGCAAGCGATTCTACTTCTGTATTTGATCCAGATTTATTCCGATTTGATGCAAGTGTGGCAGCTGACTTAGCTTCTCCAGTGTTCCTAAGCATTTGCGCAGAAGGCAGAGATAGCAAGCAAATCTTGCAAACAATCGAAGCACAATGTGCAAGCGTTAGCAAAGAATACACAAAAGTGTTCGGCGTATTTGTAACTGATTGCAAAGAAGACTTAGCAAAAGAAGTAAAAGAAAACTACGCTCAAAACAATAATGGCACTCCACTTTGGACTTTGCCTTCTATAAGCGAATCAGAATCAGATAAATTCAACGATTATGTAGCAGATGAAGAGATTATTAGCGCTTTGAAACAGCCATTTAATGCACCTACTACCCCGTACGCCTTCCAATACAGCTTGCTTGGAAAAGCTAAAGCAAATAAGAAAACAATTGTGCTTCCAGAAGGCGAAGAAGACCGCATTCTAAAAGCAGCTGACTATTTGCTAGAACGAGACATTGTAAACCTTATTATTGTTGGAGAACGCGAATCTATTCTTGCAAGAGGACAAGAGCTTGGATTAGAGTCTCTTAGCAAAGCAAGCTTCCAATCTATGAGCGACGAAGAGGTTCTTAGCAAAATGATTAGCAAGCTTTGCGAATTGCGCGCAAAGAAAGGCATGACCGAAGAACAAGCTAGAGAACAGCTTAAAGACGCAAGCTACTTTGGCACAATGCTAGTGGTACTTGGATTAGCAGACGGACTTGTTTCTGGCTCTGTTAACTCAACAGCAAATACTGTGCGCCCTGCTCTTCAAGTTATTAAAACTAAGCCTGGATCTAAGCTTGTTTCTGGCGCATTCATTATGTGCTTTAAGGATCATGTAGCAGTATTTGCTGATTGCGCTATTAATCTGAACCCAGACGCTGAACAATTGGCTGACATTGCTCTTCAATCTGCACAAACCGCTAAAGCTTTCGGATTAGATCCTAAAGTTGGAATGCTATCTTACTCCACTCTTGGATCTGGAAAAGGCCCAGACGTTGATTTAGTTGAGGAAGCTACAAGGCTTGTGAAAGAAAAAGACCCAGATTTGAAAGTTGTTGGATCTATTCAATTTGACGCTGCATGGTCTGAAACTGTTGCTGCGTCCAAAGCTAAAGGAAATGATGTAGCAGGTCACGTAAATGTGTTTGTGTTCCCAGATTTATGCGCTGGAAACATTGGATATAAAGCTGTTCAGCGTTCTAGCGGCGCTTTAGCTGTTGGACCAATTCTACAAGGATTAAACAAACCTGTTAACGACTTGTCTAGAGGAGCGTTGGTTCAAGATATTATTAACACTGTTGCTCTTACGGCATTGGAAGCACAATTCTAATAATAAATAACAAATTTAACAAATAGGTAAGTTCCTGCAGAGATTCTGACTAATAAAACCTACTCATTGTAGGAACTTACCTGTACACTTAAACGTGGCAATTTACTAGCCTTATCAACACTTTATGGAGGATTCCCTCATGGCAAAAACCGTTCTTGTTATCAATTCTGGTTCTAGCTCGATTAAGTACCAGCTCGTCGATTTGGAAAGCGGCGAAGGTATTGCGTCTGGTATCGTAGAAAAAATTGGCGAACCAGTTGACGGACACTACAAGCACGTATTCAATGGCGAAAAGCATGAGTTTGACGAGCCAGTGCACGATCACGAGCAAGGCTTAAAGCGCGTACTCGGCTTCTTCGAGGAATATGGTCCAAATCTTTCCAAGTCTGGAATCGTAGCTGTTGGACACCGCGTTGTTCAGGGTGGCTTAACATTCCCTAAGCCTGCATTAGTAAACAAAAAGACCATTAATAAGGTGAAGGATTTGGCTGTTTTGGCTCCACTTCACAACGGCCCTGAGGCTGTTGGCGCTGAAGTCATGACTGAACTTTTGCCAGATGTTCCACAGATTATGGTGTTCGATTCTTCGTTCTTCCACGATTTGCCACAAGTTGCTGCAACTTACGCATTGAACAAAGATATTGCAAACCAGTACCACATTCGTCGCTATGGCGCTCACGGCACTTCTCACGAATACATTGGCTCTGTAGTTCCAAGCGTTGTTGGAAAGCCTGCAGAAGGCTTAAAGCAGATTGTTTTGCACATTGGCAATGGCGCTTCTGCTTCTGCTCAGATTTCTGGAAAGCCAGTTGAAACTTCTATGGGCTTGACGCCTCTCGAAGGTTTAATGATGGGCGGCCGCACTGGAGATATTGACCCAGCAGTGGTATTCCACCTTATTCGCAACGCTCACATGAACGTGGATGAGCTTGATACGCTCTTTAACAAGCGTTCTGGCATGATGGGCATGACTGGACACGGCGATTTGCGAGATATTCACAAGCTAATCGCAGAAGGCGACGAAGACGCTAAGCTTGCTCTCGGCGTGTACGTTCACCGCATTGTTGGCTACATTGGCAACTACACAGCTCAAATGGGCGGCGTGGACGTAATCACATTCACCGCTGGCGTTGGCGAAAACGACGAGATTGTTCGCGCTCTTGTGTGCGAAAAGCTTGCTCCATTCGGCGTTAAGCTCGATAAAGAAAAGAACTTGGTTCGTTCTAAGGAGCCACGCGTTATTTCCACTCCAGATAGCTCTGTGATTATTGCTGTAATCCCAACTAACGAAGAGTTGGCAATCGCTCGAAAGTCTGCACAAATTGCAGAAGATGGAGTCGATTCTTACGGCAACAAGTTTGAACGCTAAATCGTAGTGTAAAACAACTTAACGTAAAAACGTAACACATAAATAATCCCGGGTTAAAAAACTCGGGATTATTTGTTATTTAAGCATATTATTTAAGCTCACTATTTAAGCACACTCTTTAAGCATGTTATTCCACATTGTTGGAAAATCAGGAAGCGTTTTGCGCGTAGTGGCAATATTTTTTACACTTATATTAGATATACGAAGCCCTAACATTGATGCAAAAGTTGCCATGCGATGATCCGCATAAGTCTCCATCACTTCCCCATGCATATTTTTACTAGGAATAATACGAATTCCATCTTCTAGCTCTTCTGCGCCTATTCCAACGCGTTTTAATTCCGTAACTATTGCACTCAAGCGATTCGTTTCGTGTCCTCTTAGATGCGCAATACCGTGCAACTCGCTTACATCGTCTGCAAACGCAAGAATCGCAGCAATACTTGGCGCCACCTCGCCAGCAGCAGCCAAATCAAGCGACTTAATAGCACGAATTTTGCCACTTCCAGTTACGCACAACGTTGAAGAATCTGCGCTAGAATGCTCAAAAACAATTTTTGCGCCCATTTGCTCAAGAATCCCAGGCAACAATCCCCCAGGCTGAGTCGTTTTAAGCGGCCAATTAGGTATTTTAACGCATCCGCCAGCAATCAACGCTGCTCCAATAAAAGGCGCTGCGTTAGAAAGATCTGGTTCTACAACAACTTCATGTGGCAAAGTCAAATCATGTTCTTTAACACGCCATACTCCGCTTTCTGGCATATCTACCGCTCCGCCAGCTTTGCGCACATCTTCCATTGTCATTTGAATATGCGGCATACTAGGCAATTTGCTTCCAATATGCTCGATTTGTAGTCCTCCTGGAACGCGAGATGCAATCAGCAGAAGCGCAGATATAAATTGAGACGACGACGAAGAGTCAATGCGAATAACGCGATTATTGCAAGAATTTTGCGCGTCATTTATACCATATGATTCAAGATTTTTGGGCGGTATAACGCTAAATGGTAAGAAACCGACTTTTCCATGATATACGATTTTTGCGCCCAACTGTTCCAATCCATCTAGAACAGGCTTCATTGGACGAGCATACGCTTGCTCATCTCCATCAAATTTCACACAATTATTCGCAAACAGCGCTAAAGCCGTTACAAAACGCATAACCGTTCCAGCTAAGCCGCAATTAACAACCACACAATCATCTACACTAAAAACGCCATTTTTGGGCGGAATAACGCAAATTGTTGTACCATCGCAGCTTAGCGAATCGCATTTAACTCCAAATACGCTTAGAGCGTTAATCATAAGTTCTGTATCTCTTGATCGTAACAATCCCTTTAGAACAACTGGTTTTTTACCTAGAGCTGCCAAAATCAAATAACGATTAGACAATGATTTGCTTCCAGGAATATTCACTGTTGCATTCAAAGGCATATTGCACGATGGAGCTTGCCAAACATCATCATGATTATAAGGATTCATTATTTCGCTCATATTATGAATACTATCTATAAATATGTACTCATTGTAATTTTCACAATGCCTTACATATGAATAAACGCATTATGCCAATATCCTGTTTGTATTGAAGCATATAAAGCAATAGCAGGAACAGCAATGCAAATTACATAAAATATCCAATCGTATGCTGTTAACTTCGATTTTCGTGCTGGAACACGTTTAATACTACTTCCAAAAGCCCTAGCTTCCATAGCTGTAGCAAGTTTCGTACCTCTGCGAATAGATAACACGAGCAAACCAAAAGATTGCGAAAGCATGCGCTGTAACGCTTTACCATCCGATATACCACGAGACCTGCGAGCTAAACCAAAAGCACGCCAATCATTTTGCAATAGACTAAACATTCTCAATCCGGCTAATGCTCCGTACACAAATCGTGGAGAAAAATGCAAAATCTGCACTAAGCCGTCTGCTAAATCAGTTGGATCTAATCCAATAGCTAATATAACGCCTGGAACTGCTACAGATGCAACACGAACAAACGTACAAATTGCCAAATACAATGATCCTTGGCTTATATGCATCCAGCCAAACTTAAATATATCATCTCCAGAACTTTGGCCATATAAAAGCACAGATATAAAGCTACCCGAAGCAGCAATCCAAACTGGCCAAGTATGGCGTAAAACATACCAAGGAGTTACTCCAGCAATTGCAAATAACAGTATATCTAAACCAAATGCAATAGAAGCAGAAACAATATCTAATGTAACAAACATAGGCAAGCAAAGTAATAACGCTCCAATAAAACGACTTATTGGATTAAGCTTACGAATAAACCAAGAAGGCGAAACTAGTCGTTCACTTTCTAAACGTTTAGAAGACGCTGTTACATCAATATGCGAAACTTTTAATAAACTTTCAAAGTCTTTAACTTTAATACTAGACGATTCTTCTGCACTACTAGTTTTATTCACTTCTACTCATTCCCTTCGCTATAGTTATGAGCGGACTCTACGATTTTTTCGTACTCAACTCTTATTACTCTGGCATCTAAAGACTTTACAAGCTCATCATCGTGAGTAACAACAATCACTGCTGAGCCACTATCGCGGATTTGCGCAATAAGTTTTACCATTGCTGTCCAAGTTTTAAAATCTTGTCCAAAAGTAGGCTCATCCATAATAACAACACGCGGAGCAGCAGCTAAAAGCGTAGCTACAGAAAGTCTACGTTTTTCTCCTCCAGATAATGTATAAGGATTAGCAAGAGCAAAACGCTTCAAATCCATACGTTCAAGCATGCTATCGGCAATATCGTAAGATTCCTTTTCGCTTTTTCCTTGCTTTTTAGGCCCTACAGCAACTTCATCTCTTACAGAAGATGTTATGAATTGATGTTCTGGCTCCTGAAACACCATGCCAACTCGCACTAATAATTCTTGACTTTTCCAAGTAAAAAGATTATTTTTACGTCGTTTTGGCACATACTTTTCCATCATGCACACACTGCCAGCAATTGGTTTTAACAAGCCTGCAAGCGTTAACGCTAGCGTAGTTTTACCAGCACCATTAGGTCCCATTAAAGCCGTTACTTCGCCAAAACGAAAAGCTACATTAACATGTTCCGCTAGTGGCAGAGTTCTTCCAAAAGAGCAATCATTCGTATAGAGCGCAACAGATTCTTCCGTATCTTTGATTTCGTCTTTGATCTCATCATCGCAATGTTTAGGAGCAAAAGATTTAACTGTTCTTCCTGGAACCCAAGCACCACCTTTTGCAAGCATATCGCCATATTTTTCAAAAACATCCTCAGGTTTGCCGTCTGCAATAACGCATCCTACATTTGAATCATTATTATTTTCGTTTTTTCCAATAACAATAACTCTATCAATCAAATCCAGCCACACATCAATATGATGTTCAACTACAATCATTGTAGAACCTGTTTTTTTAAGAATATTCGCTACAGCATCATGCACTTGCTGAACACCTTCAGGATCAAGATTAGCTGTAGGCTCATCTAAAAGCAGCAATCCAGGATGCATTGCAAGCACTCCTGCTAAAGCAAGACGTTGCCTTTGGCCTCCAGATAAAGATTGTGTTGAGCGTCTAAGACCCTGACTTCCTTGAGTAATATTGTCTAAACCAACAGCTTTTAGCGAAAGCTTTACGCGATTCCAAGTCTCTTCGCTGTTAACTCCAAGATTCTCACTTCCAAAAGCTACATCGTCGCCTACTCTTTCAAGAATGATTTGTGAATCTGGATCTTGCATAACAAGTCCAACTTTTCCGCGAGCATCCCTAGCATGAACACCACCGACTAGAAGGCTACCTTCTTCCATGCCTTCTGTTTCATCGCCTAAAACACCTGCTAAACCAGCCATAAACGTGCTTTTTCCAGCGCCAGAAGCACCTAAAAGCAACACATGTTCACCAGGCTTAATATCAATATTTACATTCCTCAACACAAAATCTTTGCGAGTAGCGTGTCTCCAACCCCAGTCTTTAGCAACTACGCTAGCTGGAGTCCATTCAGTTTTATTCACAAATTGCATACAAACAAACTTTCATTGCATAGCAAAATTTTCATTGCATAGCAAAATCTAAAATATAAAAATTGCATAACACAATTTCAAAAATATAAAGTAAAACAAATATAAAATATAAGCATCATACGAGTAAACTATCGTGTTTTGTACTTTTTACACAAAACACGATAGTTTACAAGCTGCAATGAGTATTTAGATATAACTCACACTAATGCTTGAGGACGGCCTGATTCAAAACGATCAAGCACGCCCGTTGCAGCTAATGCTTTTTGAACAAACCACACTACAACGCCTGCAACAATAAAACCAGAAATAATAGAAGTAATTAGATTTGCAACAATATACTGAGTGCTCCAGCCTTGACCGCCGCTAACCCAATTATAAATAAAGCAAGCTACGCCTGCTAACGATCCAGATATTGCAGTGGAAAGCAAATTCCATGTTTTATACATAAAGAAAATGAATGCAAGTTCAGCGCCAACACCTTGAATAATGCCGACGATTAACGATCCGCCAACACCCCATTGATTTCCTAACATAAGTTCCACAAAAGCAGCAAGAGTTTCAGCAAACAATGCAGCACCAGGCTTACGCACGATTATTGCAGCTAAAGGTCCAGCAAAAAGCCAAAAACCATTAGATAAACCTTCAGCACCAGGCAACAGGCTTGCAAAAAGATTAGTAGGAGCTGCGCACACAATATCCCAAGCCCAGAATAATACGCCAGATGCAACAGCGATAATAGCAGCTATGACGATATCAAGAATACGCCAGCGATTAGAATGTTCCATTGAAACATTAGTCATAATAAGTGCCTTTCTTCAATATTGAAAGATTTGGGCACGGGAAAAGAGCGACATCCGTTGCTAACATTACTTAGCACACGTTCAATCGGTCGAAGCTTTCGCTTCCTCTCAGCCAGAAACGGCTCCCGAGTCAAATATTTATAATCACAATGTAAGAATCCAACGCAAATAATGCATCAAAAACTCACCTTTACAAGAATACACATAGAGTACTTTTTTGTATAGTAAGTGTTGAAAATGCAAATACGCAATTTTGTATAAGTATATAAGTACACAACTACGTACACAGTTTGATTAAAAATTACACAAAAACAAGCAAATACAAGCAAATACAAAAAAGTCGGGGTGACAGGATTCGAACCTGCGACATCCTGCTCCCAAAGCAGGCGCGCTACCAAACTGCGCTACACCCCGAGGCTTCCAAGCTGACTACCAGCTCCAAGCACAATCAACTACAATAGCGCACATCGCAGACAAACGCAAATTTGCAACACGCGCGATAGAATATAAATAGCATTGAAAATAGGCGATAGATTTTAGAGGTTAGCATGGGGCGTTTTCAGCGTGCAGAGGCGGCTGGATTAATAGCTTTTTTAGCTTGTGCAATATTCAGCATAGTCGTAATGTCTGTATACATGAAAACTATGCCAGCGATTTGGCAAGTTACGCAACGATTATTTACGGTAGCATCTGGAATAGTGGCTATTTGCAGCATGTGTACTTTTGTAGTCGGATATTTAAGAACACACAAAGAAATACTTAAAAAGAATTGGCTGCAAATTGCAAAACATGCTTTTGAAATAATCGCATTATCTACGATTTATGGCGCAACAATGCTGCTTATGTCTTTTGCTCTGCTTTCTATAATCAATAGCATTATTGGAAGAAGCGCAGTAAACAGTTATCTTCCTGTACTTTGTTGTGCTTTAAGTGGAATTGTTGGATACGCAACTCTGGTTCAAGCGGAACTCTTAGAGGCGAAAACCGTTGCATCACTGCTACCACTATTTGTGATTTCTGGTGCAGCAACAGCTGGATTGACATCCGACGACCCGTATTGGTACAACAATAACTTCTCTCAACTAGGAGATAAAACAACATTTGCTGCAAGCATGTTTAATGCTACGCTGATTTTAGCTGGAATATGCATTATTATTACAAGCTACTTTGCTATAACAGAGTTCGTTGCCACTCAGAAAGAAATTTTGCAACATAAAGACGCTAATATTACAAAACACTTTAAAACTAGAACCACCATTATGGCTACATTACTAATTTTGGGGGGAATTGCGTTTATTGGCATAGGAACATTTAGATACACTCCTCACCCAGTTATACATGATTTATGTGCAAGAGGTGTTACTGGTCTTATTTGTACTATGCTTATTTGCCTTCCTTGGCTTGCTCCTAGACTTTCTAAAACATTCTACGTAGCTTCAGATTTAGCAGTAGTCCTTACCGCATGGGTTGGAAACCAATGGGTACATGGTCATAACACATTAACTAACGTAGAAGCATTATCTTGTTTACTCTTTTTAGGATGGATAATAGTATTTTCAAGACAGGTTGCCGCAATGCAAAGCGACCGTTTGCAAATTAAAATAAATGAACATTCTAAAAACAATATTAAATATGATATAGGTTAATCAATAAAAAAGTTGAGGCTTAGAATCTAGTTTTTAGAATCTAAGCCTCAATTAGTTTTAGTATAAATATTTTTATGCGAGATTATTTTCTTCTTGATTTTCACTCATAAGCAGAAGGAAACTTCGCGATTGAGCAACAATATTGAATCCTGATTCATAATGCAATTGCGGTCCTTTTGGATTATGAGTGTCCACAACAAGAGTCCACTTTTCACCATAATTCTTATCTGGCAAAGTAAATGTTATAGGCTCATAATGCGCATTGAAAATAAGAAGGAAGTCATTATCCACCATCCTGCTTCCATACCAATCGGTTTCTGGAATATCTGAACCATTCAAATAAATCATTACCGAAAGAGCATGCGTATTACTCCATGCCTCCATATCCATAACAGAACCAGTATGATCAAACCATTCTACTTGTGGAATCTCTGAAACATCATCCCCTGGTTCTCGACCAGTAAAGAATCTACGCCTGTGAAGAACAGGATGATCTAGTCTTAAATGAATAAGCTTAGAAACAAAATCAAACATATCTTTTTGTGTGGAATTAAAATCCCAATTAATCCAAGAAATAGCGTTATCTTGGCAATATGCGTTGTTGTTTCCATTTTGAGTACGCATAATCTCGTCACCAGCGCAAATCATAGGAATGCCCTGGCTCATCAACAAAGTTGAGAACAGGTTTCGCATTTGACGTTGACGAAGTTCGTTAACATCGTGAATATTAGTAGGACCTTCTACTCCACAATTCCACGAACGATTATCGTTAGCACCGTCGTTATTGCCTTCTTTATTCGCTTCATTATGCTTTTCGTTATAGCTCACCAAATCGTTCATAGTAAAACCATCGTGAGCGGTAATAAAGTTTACAGAAGCTACAGGCTTACGACCATTTTGCTCATATAAATCGGAGCTTCCCATAAGTCGGCTTGCAAACTCAGGCAAAGTCGAAGGCTGCGAGCGCCAAAAATCGCGTACGCAATCTCGGTAGCGACCATTCCACTCGGACCAGCTTGGAGGGAATCCTCCAACTTGATATCCTCCTACGCCAATATCCCAAGGCTCTGCAATAAGCTTTACACTAGAAATAATAGGGTCTTGCTCAATAATGTCGAAGAATGCAGAAAGCTTATCTACTTCTTGGAATTGACGAGCAAGCGTTGCTGCCAAGTCAAATCGGAATCCGTCTACGTGCATTTCAGTTACCCAATAGCGCAAGCTGTCTGTGATTAGTCGCAACGCTTTAGGAGAACGCATAAGAAGCGAATTTCCAGTACCAGTAGTATCGAAATAATGTCTCTGATCGTTATCTACAAGACGATAGTATGCGCGATTGTCGATTCCGCGGAAGCTTAAGGTTGGACCTCTATCGTTTCCTTCAGCAGTATGGTTGTAAACAACGTCTAGAATAACTTCCATTCCTGCAGCATGGTACGCCTTAACCATTGCCTTGAATTCGTTAACTTGCTCGCCGCGTTGTCCAGAACTCGAGTACGAATTCTGAGGAGCAAAGAATCCAATGGTGTTATATCCCCAATAATTGCTTAATCCCTTATTTTGCAAGAAAGAATCATTTACAAACTGGTGGATAGGCATAAGCTCAATAGCAGTAATACCAAGCTTTTTTAAGTAAGATATTACACTTGGATGAGCTAAACCTGCGTATGTTCCACGAATTTCTGGAGGAACATTACGATTTAAATTCGTCATTCCTCTAACATGAGCCTCGTAAATCACGCTATCGTGGTACGGAATCATTGGATGCTGGTCGTTACCCCAATCAAAATATGGGTTAATAACAGCTGCTTTCATAGTGTGATCTGCAGAATCCAAAGTGTTCATTGCGGCTAAATCATCTGGATTAGCAAACCAATACGAAAATAGGCTTTCGTCACCGTCAATATTGCCTTCTATTGCCTTTGCATAAGGATCCAAAAGAAGTTTGTTTGGATTACACCATAATCCATGATTTGGATCATACGGTCCATGCACACGATAACCGTATCTCTGCCCTGGCTGTATTCCAGATATGTAAGTATGCCAAACGTAAGAATTCTGCTCAGTCATATCGATGCGAGTCTCATTGTCTTGCTCATCGAACAAGCATAGCTCAACATGCTTTGCCACCTCAGAGAACAATGCGAAGTTCACGCCTGCACCGTCGTAGGTAGCACCAAGCGGATACATAGAACCTGGTCTAATTTGCATAATTCAAGTATTGCATATATTTATATAGTTTTCATTAATACTGTAGGCGATTCTTTATAAAAGATGAAAAAGATTTGAAAATAATCATAATTAACGCATAATAAAAAAAAAATATGAATTGTATTTATGTGCTAATTCCCCTTTAAAACCAACGCAACACGCCAAAAACATCCTTTAACCACATTGATTGAAAAATCTGGTAATTCGTTTTTAGTGTTGATGAAATAGCAATATGACATATAAACAAAACGAATATTGCACGGATGGCGTGGGATTAAAAGAAGAAATTTTAAATCGCATAGCAGAAATTGAAGTAGAACTATGCGATTTTTCAATCCCTAATAAAACAATAGGAAATCTTGGAGAAGAATACGCATCTCTAAAACTAATTCTTAAAAATTGGATTCTATTAGACCGAAATTGGCATAGTCGTTTTGGAGAGCTTGATGTTGTGATGATGGATCCGTTTGGAAGAATTGTATTCATAGAAGTAAAAACGAGACGAAGCGTAAGATTTGGAACTCCACTAGAAGCAGTAACAAACGAAAAATGCTTAAAAACACATAAAGCTGGATTTAAGTGGTTAGACGAGCACAACTTTTTTAAACATAGAAAAATACGATTCGACGTTGTATCAATACTAATTTCAAAAGATAAAAATATTCAACTACATCACATTTTAGGAGCATTCTAATGGTTATTGGAAACGCATTATCTGTAGGATTACTGGGTTTGAAAGCCTTTACAATACAATTACAGGCATTCATATCTAGTGGATTGCCAGGATTCTCTATTATTGGTCTTCCTGACACCTCTTTAAGCGAGGCGAGAGAACGAGTTAAATCAGCATATACATCTTTACGCTGCGAATGGCCAGAAACAAGGTTAACAGTGAATCTTTCACCTGCATCTATGCCAAAAAGTGGAGCATCTTACGATCTTGCAATTGCAGCAAGCATACTTAGTGCTAGAGGAATTATTCCACTCAACGAGCTAGAAAATACGATTATTTTAGGAGAACTTAACTTAGATGGGTCAGTTCTACCAATTCAAGGCATGCTACCAATTTGTTTATATGCCAAGCAAAAAAATATTACAAAAATGATTATTCCCTACGAAAATCTTTCAGAAGCCAAGCTGATAAATGGAATTGAAGTAATTGGGATTAAACACATTTTAGATTTGGTAGACGGACTAAACGGGAAATTAGAAAACAAGGCTAGACCGATTGCCGAAAAGAACAGAGAACGAGCATTAAAAGCAATTAACCCTTATGATCATCTTCATATTAAAGAAATCGATAATACAAGACGCTATTTCAAATCAGCGCTTAACGATAATACGACTTCAAACATGAATAATACGGATAATGTTGATCCAATAAAAAGCGCCAATCCGCTAGGAGAAATCGGTGATATGTCGGAAGTATTAGGGCAAGAACACACAAAGTGGGCATTGCAAGTAGCTGCAGCTGGCGGACACCACGTTATGATGATTGGACCTCCAGGATCTGGTAAAACTATGCTGGCATCTAGAATGCCAAGCATCATGTGTCCACTAAACGAGCAAGAACAGCTTGAAGTGGCATCTATTAGGTCACTTTGCGGAACACTACCATACTATGGAATAACAGATGTTCCGCCTTTTGAGGCACCTCATCATACATCTTCTGCAGCATCTCTTATAGGAGGAGGCGCAGGTCTAGCCAAGCCTGGAATAATAACTCGTGCGCATTGTGGAGTTTTGTTTATGGATGAAGCTCCAGAATTCTCACCAAGAGTTTTGCAAACTCTTAGAGAACCATTGGAATCTGGTCATATAGCTGTTTCGAGATCTAAAGGAACAACACTATATCCTGCTAAATTTCAACTTGTTATCGCAGCAAATCCATGCCCATGCGGATACGCCTATGGCAATGGCGAACGATGCACATGCAAAGAGAAGGAACGAATACGTTATTTTTCTAGACTTTCTGGACCAATTCTAGACAGGATTGATATTCAAATGGATGTTCCACCTGTAGAAAAAATTATTACTTCAAAAGCGCAATCAGAACATGGATCTAGTCAAATGTCAGAAAAAATTCTAACTAGTGCAATGATGCGAGAAAACGTAAAAAACGCAAGGCTGGTTGCTCAAAATCGTTTTAGAAAACTCGGATGGAGTTGTAACGCTCAAGCGTCTGGAACATGGCTTAGAAAATACACATCTAAATACGCTATTGAGTTGATTAATAAATCACTTGAAAACCACAAGTTGAGTTTACGCGGAGCAGATAGAGCTTTAAGGCTTGCATGGACTTTAGCTGATCTTTATGGGCACACTTCTCCAGATTTAACTGACATGGCTCAGGCAATTAGTTTAAGGACCAGAATATGAACAATATTAGTAGCATAAATGGCAACAACAATACTTACAGAATAGATAACGATACTTTATCGCGCGCAATACTCACATTTTGTATTGATGGCGCAGATGCAATAATGTACACACTTGTAATAGGGTCAGTAAACACTGGCAGTATTGTGGAAGCACTTCACCTTATTTGCGAATCTATAAGTGAATCTATTGGTAAAACAAAAAACAAGCAGCTAGAATTAGATCTGCAAAATAGCTGCTGTCAAGATGATTTTTACATAGACGGATCTTTAGAAAACCAGACTAAACCGAATTTAGATGATTTAGAAAATAATGGAAAAATTCTTAACATTATAAAAAATCACTCAAAAGTTTCTGTTTTAGAAGAATATTTTCTGAAAGGTCTTAAAATATGGGGAAGCAATAATGCTGACAATAAAATTGCTATTAACAATTTTGATATATTACACAGATCCATTAAAAAATGGTGTTTAAGACTAAAACAATTGCCTTCTTGGGATTCAAATCAACTTAAAAGATGGTTTAGTTCTAACGGAACGCAATGGATTATCTCACCAAAAAGTAAATATTGGCCAAAACAGCTACAAGATTTAGCAACCCAATGCCAAGTAGCTCCCCCATTGTGTTTGTGGGGAATTGGAGATCCCAACGCGCTTATTCAATGTAAGCAGCCACTTGCAATTGTTGGCTCTAGAGGTTGCAATGACTACGGATACGAGCTTAGCTTTACATTCGCTAAATCGTGCGCTAAAAAGGGGCACACAGTTATTTCTGGCGGAGCTTATGGTATTGACGCTGCAGCTCATTGGGGAACCTTGGATGCTTTAGACTCTCATGTAGCAAATGTTAATCCTGTTGGCAAAACAATTGTTGTTTTTGCTGGAGGTTTGAACAAAATGGGACCTTCAAGCAATGCTCAACTTTTTGATGCGATTCTTTCTAGCGGCGGAGCATGTATTAGTGAACTATGCCCAGACACTACTCCTGTTGCACGTAGATTCTTACTCAGAAATCGCCTTATTGCGGCTATTGCTAGCAAGGTAATAGTATCTCAAGCACGATTACGATCTGGAGCTTTAAACACAGCAAACTGGGCGAATAGATTAAATCGCGAGATTTATTCTGTTCCAGGAGATGTAACATCACCGAGTAATGCTGGATGCAATATGCTTATTCACGATGGAAAAGCTATGATGATATGTTCACAAAATGATATAGATAGTATCTATCCTAATTCCCACCATTATTTGCCACACTCTTTAAGCAATAACAATATTATTCCAAATACGTGTAATGATTTTCAAAGAATTATATTGAAAGCAATTCAAGAGTGTAAGAGCAAAAAAATATGCGCAAACATTGATAATATACACGCAATCATGCTTCATACAAACTCAAATAATGATTTTTCAATATCTAAGATTTCTGGAGAAATAGCAATTCTTGAATTAAATGGAATAGTCAAAAACCAAAATGGTGTTTTTAGTTTAAATAGGAAAAATCTTAAATAAAAAGCAGAAAATATGAGAAAATAAATGTTATGCAGTCAAACTTGAGTCAGCAAAAAGAAAATACTACTACAGTTAAAGAAAAAACTGTGCAAATACAAGTAGAGCAATCATCATACGATGTTGTGATTATCGGCGCAGGAGCAGCAGGACTTTCTGCAGCACTGGGATTAGTGAAATCTGAAGAATATAAAACGCTAAAATCTCAAGGAAAACAGCCTAAAATATTAGTGATTTGCAAGCTTCAAGCGTTAAGGTCTCATACAGGTTCTGCCGAAGGTGGAATCGCAGCATCATTAGGAAACATAGAAAAAGATTGCTGGCAATGGCACTATTACGACACCGTTCACGGTGGAGACTGGTTAAGCGATCAAGACGCAGCAAAAATGCTAGCAAAAGAAGCTAGAGATACAGTTATTGAACTAGAACACTTTGGAGTTGCCTTTTCTAGAACAGAAGATGGTCATATTAATCAAAGATTTTTTGGTGGGCATACTGCCGACTTCGGTCAGCAGCCAATTAGACGAGCTGCGTACGCTGCAGACAGAATTGGACACCAAATTCTATACAGCCTATGGCAAAAATGCATAGAGGAAAATATTAAAATTGAAGAAGATATTTATGTAACAGACCTTGCTATAAACCACAAATCTAATAGCGTAGAGGGCATAATCGCACTAAACGAAAAAAGTGGAAAAGTAGAAAAAATATGTGCAAGAAATGTTCTTATAGCAACTGGTGGAGCTGGAAGACTATTTTCAACAACATCTAATTCCTGGGATTTAACTGGGGACGGAATGTCTTTAGCACTAAACGCAGGATTGCAACTAGAAGACATAGAGTTCATACAATTCCATCCGACTGGTCTAGCTCATACTGGAATATTGCTTTCGGAAGCAGCTCGAGGAGAAGGCGGAGTTCTTAGGAATTGCAAGAATGAAGCATTTATGAAAAACTACGATGATACGCATGCGGATTTAGCTCCAAGAGATGTAGTAAGCAGGTCGATTGTATCAGAGATAGATGCTTTAAGAGGCGTTGGAGATACTACTAGCAACATTGATAGAAAAGATTGCGTATGGCTAGATATGACTCATATAGAAAAGCAACATATGCTGAGCGCTCTTCCACAGGTTGTAGAAACTATTGAAAAATACGCTCATCTTGATCCATCAAAAGATCTTATACCTATTAGACCTACAGCGCATTACACGATGGGGGGAATACCCATATCGCTTAACGGGCAAGTTTATAAACTAGTTAATAATAAAAAACAGAGAATAATCGGATTATATGCTGCAGGAGAATGCGCATGCTCGGGAGTACATGGAGCTAATCGCCTTGGCGGAAACTCTCTTCTTGATGCATGCCTGTTCGGAAAACTAGCTGGTAAGTCTATTGCAAAAGAATTAAAAGAACAAAGTCAGGAGAAAAGTCAGGAAAAACACGAAGAGCATATAGTAGATACATCAAGAAATGTGTACAATAGCACTTCTAATACTTTTGAAAATCTAGACAAATTATCAGAAAATCGTGTACAAGAGATAATCGGTCTTATTCAAAATACAAGCACATCTAGCAACACAACAAACCCATATAATCTACTAGAAAAACTAGAAAATATTATGGAAAATGCTGCAGCGGTTAGGTGCAGTGAAAATACCCTTAAAGATGCTTTGCAAAAAATCGATACGATTATTATTCCGCAAGCTAAAATTCTTGTTTTACATTCACAAAATCTTGTTTTTAATCAAGAACTAATCGCTATTTGGGAATTACAAAACATGATTACGCTTGCAAAATCGGTTCTGCAAGCATCACTTGCAAGACATGAATCTCGTGGAGCATTCACAAGATTGGACTATCCAAAACGTAATAACAATCAAAATCCACAACATTCTATAGTGGATTCAAACGGCGAAGTACAAAATATTCCAGTAATAATTGTCGATTTTGACCCAAACAAGCCTATTAATCATCAAAATAAGGATGAAATTAACAAAATTATGACAAAAATAGATTAATTTTCAACACGCCGAAGCAAAGAGTTAAAAAAGATGTTATAGTTCTATCTGTTGTCTAAAACACCCGTCCGGGTGGCGGAATGGTAGACGCGCTAGCTTGAGGTGCTAGTGCCTATTTGTACAGGCGTGCGGGTTCAAGTCCCGCTCCGGACACGGAATGAAGTCTTGCTGAGAAATCAGCAAGACTTTTCTGTTTTTTCATATTCATATCCGCTAATCGCGCTGATCAATCACTCTAATTAATCACATAATTCCAAGGGTCAAAAGCTCTACCAATCCAAGAAATATCCAATGATTCACCAAAATTCTTGTATATAGAATCATGAACATCTTGCACAGCATACTTAAACCACAACGACTCAATGGCACTATGAGGAGTGTTTATAAGCATGGGCTTAATAATATTAGAGTTTGCTAATTTCGCTTCATACACAGCCTGCTCGTACGCGTCCGTTGCAGGATGATGCCTTAAATCACTTGTTACATACACATCTGCTCCGCAAGCGCGAACTTCATCAAATAAAGAATCACCTGAACCTGGAAGAACAGCTATTTTGCTAACCATAGCATTAATATCTCCACACACTTGAATGCCTAGATTAGTAGTAGGCAAAGCGTTAAAAACGCGCATAGCAAACTCTTTAAGCGTGATTTTTTGCTCAAGCACTCCAACTCTGCCAAGACCAAGAGAAAGGTCATGATTACTTGCTGGAATAAGAGGATGCAAATCTTTAAGACCAAAAGCATTAGCTGCAGCATCCGCCACTCCCCTAAAAGCCGCGTCCGCATTAGTGTGACCAACCCACAATCCACAACGATTTTCAATAAGCGTCTGAACTATTTTTCCTCGAACAGAAAAACCAGAAACTTCATGAACTGACCTAAAGAATAAAGGATGATGAGAAACAATCAAATTAGCACCCATTTTGCATGATTCTTCAACAGCTTCTAAAGTTGGATCAGATAAACAAACTATCTTATTCACATTATCCATAGGATTTCCAACAATTAGTCCAGGATTATCCCAAGATTCAGCAAGATTTAGAGGATACAAGTCTTCTAAAACCCTAACAACATCAACTAAAGTTGCCATATTCCACACCTTTACAATAAACCTACAATAAACCTACAGCGGGCTTTACAATAATTCTCACAGATAAAATCAGTGAGCAGCAAGCTGCCAGTCAGCTCCCAATCCAGTAGACACGTTAAGCGGAACGTCTAACTCAACAGTATGTTCCATAGCGCCTTTAACAATATTTTCTACGATATCTGCTTCGCCATGTGCTATTTCGAGAACAAGTTCATCGTGTATTTGCAAAATCACACGACTTTTTACTTTAGCTTCGCGCAAATCCTTATCTACTTGAATCATTGCAAGCTTCATAATATCTGCAGCACTTCCTTGAATAGGAGCATTTAAAGCTGCTCGCTCTGCAGCCTCACGAGATGCTCTATTCGTGGAATTTAGCTTAGGAAAATACCTTCTACGACCAAACATCGTTTGAGTATATCCAAGCTTTCTAGCTTTATCTACTAAAGACTCCAAATAATCATGCACGCCACCAAAGGTGTCGAAATACTTTTCTTTAAGAACTTCTGCAGCAGCAGGACTAATAGAAAGCTGTTTTGCTAAACCATAAGTACTAAGCCCATACGCCAATCCGTAACTCATTGCTTTAACATGCGATCTCTGATCCGGGCTAACTTGTTCAACTGGAATCTTATAAACCAAGCTTGCTACAAACTTATGAAAATCAACACCAGACTTAAAAGCTTTAATAAGTGTTTCATCTGCAGAAGCATGAGCCATAATTCTAAGCTCTACTTGAGAATAATCACAACTCATAAGCTGATCGTATTGATTTCCTGGAATAAAAGCAGCTCTAATTTCCCTACCGACCACATTCCTATTCGGTATATTTTGCAAATTTGGGTCCGAAGAACTTAAACGCCCAGTAGCTGCAATAGTTTGTTCAAAAGTGGTATGAATCCTGCCATCTTCATATCTTGCAGAATCAATAAGACTCTGTACAATCTGCTTTAACTTGTTTGTCTCACGATGTTTTAGCAAAGCCCCTAAGAATTGACTAGCTTTTTCATCTGGATCAATTTTTGCATATAATTCTTGCAATGCTTCTGCATTAGTAGTATAAGATCCACTTTTCGTTCTTCTTGTAGGCTTTAAACCCATATCCTCAAATAGCAATTGTTGAAGCTGCTTAGGACTTTGCAAATTTATCGGCTTGTTTGCTACATCCAAAGCCATTTTTTGTGCAAATTGAGCTTCTGCCGCAAAATTATCTCTCATAGATACGAGCCTGTTCATATCTACGGCAGCACCTGCATCTTCCATGCCTCTTAAGACCCTAGAAACAGGCATTTCTACATCGACCATTAAGCCTGTTTGTTTACGTTCATCTAGTTTTATAGCATATTGCTTTGCCAACAATCTTATTGTTACAGCAGTTTCCAAAATACGCTTTTCTTGCTTTTTACGCTTATCCTCTTCTTGATTTAACTCTTCAGGATTATCACTATCTTCTAAAACAAAATCAAGCTCTCCTTGTGCAGGCTCTTCATTAGATTTTTCATTTTCTACATGAATATTTAGAACATGTTCCGCCATATCTTCAATATTTTCATTGCGAAAATCTGGTTCTATCAAATAAGATGCTAAACGAGTGTCAAGTAATGGATTAAAAGAGTAATTATTATCTACAATTTTCAGCGATTTAAGAAGAGCTATATGTTTTTTGTAGTCATGCAAAACAATTGAAGATTCATACATTTTTATGAAATCTTTTAGCTTGTGACAGATTTTATTACAATCTTCGCTAGAATCCCCATTAAGAACATCAGAATATACAATTGCAGCATTATTTTGCGATAGCATTACTAGCACATCTGCATAAATACCAAACTGACTGCTATTATTTGGTTTTTGCAATGCATATATAACTAGTTCTTTGTGATCTTTAATAGTTTTTGCACACTCTAAATCATTTCTTATAAGATTTAAAGAAGGTTTTTCTTGAGAATCAAGTAATTCAAACAAATCTACGGTTGCTTTAGATTTATATTCCGTATTCTCTTTAACTAATTCTGACGATCCCTTTGACTCACTTTTCTCAATGCATGGTGAAACGAGATTAATCCAATTATCTAAATCAGATTCTGAATAAATTTTATGAATATTTATTTTATCTACTATAGTTTTGAAATCCTCTAAATCATCTGAATTATCAGACTCTGTAGAATTAACATCACTGCCAGCATGAGTGCTTCCAGCAGAAATCATCATCTTAATGTTCTCTTCTAAAAGCTCTTTGCTTCCACGCGTAAATTCTTTTAAAATCTTCCTTCTACTGCGAGTACCAAACTCGAGTCTTTCAAACAATTCGCCAACTGACGCGGCATCAACATTTCCAAATTCAAGATCATTAATGCTAACACCAAGATCTAAATCTTTAACAAGAGTATTTACTTTCTTATTTAGACGAATCTGATCTATGCTCTCTCGCAAAGACTCACCCTTTTTGCCAGTCACCTGATCCGCGTGTTCTATAATGCCTTCTAATCCACCGAATTGATTAATCCACTTTGCTGCATAACCATCGCCTACGCCAGGAACACCTGGAATATTATCGGAAGTTTCTCCTCTAAGCGCTGCTAAATCTGAATATTGCTGAGGCGTAACATTATATTTTTCAATAATCGCATCAGTATCCATTTGTTTTAAATCTTTAAAATGCCTGCCTGGATACAAAACATTTATATATTCATCAATAAGTTGGAACGCATCACGATCTCCAGAAAGAACAAGAGTCTTATATTTAGCTTTAGCGCCCATTGTGGCTAAGGTTGCAATAATATCGTCGCCTTCGTAACCCTGTT
Source organism: Gardnerella sp. DNF00354 (assembly GCF_049262755.1). Taxonomy (NCBI): domain Bacteria; kingdom Bacillati; phylum Actinomycetota; class Actinomycetes; order Bifidobacteriales; family Bifidobacteriaceae; genus Gardnerella; species Gardnerella sp. DNF00354. The sequence goes on along the minus strand of NZ_CP058402.1, from coordinate 898,295 downwards.
TTGTAATATATTTAACACCTAATGCATTGAGTAATTCTTGTATAACAGGAAGTTGAGCTAGAAGCTCTTCTGGTGCAGCTTCTCGAGTTCCTTTATATTGCGGCAAAAGTTTATTCCTAAAAGTTCCGCCTTTAACGTCAAAAGCAACAGCAAGCTTATCTGGTTTTTCTTTTTCAATAACCTGAGAAAGCATTGTTGAAAAACCCCATATTGCATTGGTTGCAAAACCAGATTTTGTTGAAAAATTATCCGCAGATATTGCGTAAAAAGCACGAAACGCAAGTGAGTGGCCATCTACCACCAACAACGTTCCATTTTCATCCTCATCATTCAAAGAATCCTCGTTTGCAACGATGCTGGCATTCACTTAACTACCCACCTGCGTTCTCGTAAAATAAATTTTTTATGAAATTATTTGCCATAGCTGGCACAACCATTAATTGTAACAACTACAAAATATTGTTTTTAAATAATGCTTTGAAATACTGTTTACGCTTCTGCAGATGGTTTTTCTTCACCATACTTAGCAATAATAGCCAAAGCAAGACGCTTCTTTGGAATACGCTGATCCATAGAAGTTTTTTGAATCCAGCGGAAAGCACCCTGTTCCGAGAATCCAGCCTTGTCCATAAGCAAACCTTTTGCCCTGTCTACAAGCTTACGCTCTTCAAGAGTATCTTCAGCCTTCTTAAGCTTCTCTTCTGCTTTACGAAGCTGATCTTGCGCATCCTGTAGCTTATTTTCAGTACGCTCAACACTATCCAATAAATCGTTAATTTCACTAAACCTACCCATAGCTACTTCTAGAGCAGGTAAAAGTTTTGACTCCTCATACGGCTTGGTAACATAAGCCATAGCACCGGCGCCAGTAGCTCTCTTAACTAAATCAGATTGAGAAAAAGCAGTGAGCATAACAACTGGAGCAATATTCTCGTCACAAATAGTGGCAGCCGCTTGAATACCATCTACTACTGGCATCTTAACGTCCATGCAAACAACATCTGGACGGAATTGACGAGTAAGATTAACCGCTTCTTCTCCATTAGCTGCTTGTCCTACAACCTTGTAGCCATTATCTTCCAACATTGCTACAAGATCCATACGGTTCACTGCCTCGTCTTCTGCAACTACAACAGTTTTTTCAGCATTTTCTTTTTTGCTTTCACTGTTATCATCGTCTTTTTTAGGACTAGACAACTCAGCCGCATCTCGCAACTCATCATCGGTAAGCACAACTGGCGACTTCCCCATCTCTTCATCGCTGGTTACAGCAGACATTTTACAACCTCATTTCCTTACCCTAAAACACAAGGCAACAGCGCTATGTATTCCACTAACACACATTTTGCACACTCTAATACACGCCAGCTTTGCGGTCATTGCGTGAACCAGCATCATGCATATTCATTGCACAAACACTAAAAGCACACCGTGCGCGTTGCCATACGATTTTACTAGTACGCATGTATAAAACACATTATAAACCGCTTTTTAATGCGGTAAAGCTAGCATGCAAATATTGACAATACAAAAGTCGAAGCACCAAGCATTGCTAAAGATACGCATATTGGAAAAGCATTAGCATAATTCCCACATATAACCGCATATGCTAGCGAATACGCTTTTTTAATAAACATGTAGGTAATCAATAATAACAAAATGCAGCAAACAATAAACACACCCTGATTAGACAAGAAGCAATTTATTCTAAAAGCATTTTTATTCAATCTGGCTACATTCCAAATTATTGTCATAAACTTAGCAAAAAATATATTAAGAAAAACATAAACACACTGCAGAAGCGTAAACATAATTACAACAGAAACGAATATAATTCGCCCTATATTCTCCCCAACAATTGACATTGCTGTAAATTTTGCGTGTTTTGTATCACTTTCTATATCTCTTAAATTGTTAATCATCATAAGACAAGCAGAGAATCCGCCTGGAATAATGGACAATAACACACAAAACACAATTTGTGGAATGCTTGCCGTTGTTATTGATTCTTTAGGAAAACCACTTCCAAAACTAAGAGCACACAATGTTCCTAAAAAAGCAACAGGTCCAAAGAACAAGAACGCACTAAATTCTCCCCAACCACGGTAACCGTAAGGATGCGATCCTCCTGCATAAAACCACGCTCCCATAAGACAAACTAGTCCAAGAAGAATAAATATCCAAATTCCACTTCTAACAGTAATGATTAACCCAAAAACACATGATACTAAGGCAGATATGCAAACAGCATACAAAACTGATTTTGGTTTAATACCAGCGTCTGCAAGTCTCCAAGACACATCACACAATGTTTTATCGCCTAAATCTCTATTAGATCTTTGATCATCTAATCCTCGCAAACCATCACAATAATCATTCGCATAGTTCACTGAAATCTGCATAAAAGCAGCAACACCTATACACAATAGTGATTGAATAACAAAATTTTCAATATTATAAGGTTTTACAAGTATTTGACCACTGAATAAATATCTTGCAAAAATCGAAATCGCCATAATAACTGGCACTATTCCGATTGGAAGAGTATAAAGTCTTGCACCTTTAAGCCAAACCTTTAAATTATTCATCAAAAATCGCCTAGATTCTAGAATTTTTTAACTTATTCTAGATTAGTTTAGACTATTTTAAATAATTTGTGGAGCTAATATAGACACAACTATAGGCAAAGCAATCATAATCGCAGATATTACAATAAGAACAAGCCCACGCCATCCAAAAGTGTACTTTTTATAAGATGACTTACGAGTGCGCAAATAGAATCCACGTTCTTCCGCAGCCAAAGCACAACTATCGGCTTTACGAACAGACAAAACCAAAAGAGGCACAATCAAAGGCATCATCAGCTTAATCTTTTTAAAAGGATTCTTAGTATCGAACTCCACTCCTCTTGCCATTTGAGCTTCAGTAATCTGAGACATTTCGTACGCAAAAATAGGAACAAAACGCACAGCTGTAGTAATCGTAAAAACATAGCAGTAAGGAACATGTAGATATTGAACAACAGCATTAGCTAAATCGTTCAATTTTGTAATGCTAAGAACGCTAACAAGAGGCAAAGCAAAACAGAATAGTCTCAAAGATGCCCTTGCAGCAACAGAAATTCCTCTTGATGTAAACCACAAGAACATATAATTTCCACCCTGAGCAATAATCGTTTGCAAAAAGAACATTACAACGCCGAGAATAAGCATTGCGCGCACAAGAGGAAACAGAGTTTTAAGAATCCCAGCCATAGCCATAGCAACAAGAATCAATACTGCAATAGTTACAAGAACGCTAAATTGTTGAGCTATAAAAGCAGACACAACAACGCTTATAGCTAATATAAGTTTTGCAATAGGATTTGCCTTGTGCAAGAAAGTTGAACCAGCATTATAAGTAAGAATCTTAGTTTGCATAAAAATCACCCATTTGTTTTACAAATTGCAACTCTTTTTAAGAGCATTAACCAACATATCTCTCTTATACAATCCTTTACACTTAGCAAAACCATTTTTAACTAAGCCCTGAGATACAGCGCACAAAAGAGGAGCACATAAAGCAGCTTCATCGCAAATACTCTTATTCTCAAACACATGGCTTATGCTTCCGTCTTCAAGAATATGTCCATCGTTTACTACAATTAAACGCGTTGCAAAATCAAGAACAACTTCCATATCGTGGCAAACCATTATTACGCAACAACCATGGTCTCTAAGGTCTTCTACAACTTGCATGATTCTCAAGCATTCCATGTAATCCAGTCCGCAAGTAGGTTCATCTAATACAAGAATCTTAGGTTTAGTTACAACAGTTGCAGCCAAAGCAACCATCTGACGCTGACCTCTAGAAAGCATAAAAGGGCTAGCATTAGGATCTAAATTAAGCTTTTCAATCACTTGCATAGCATGATCATTAGCTTCTTTAACAGACTCACCTAAAAGAATGCAACTAAACGCTACTTCTTCTAAAATAGTATCTTTACAAAGCTGACGATCTGGATTCTGGAAAAGAGTTGAAACATAGTGAGCAATTTGGCTTATTTTCATGTTGCTAGTATTTTTGCCATCAATAAAAATACTTCCACTACTTGGCTTAAGCAAACCGTTTATTATCTTAGTAACAGTTGTTTTTCCAGCGCCATTTCTTCCAACAAGAGTTACAAGCTCCCCAGGATAAGCGTCAAAAGACACTTTTTCTAAAGCACTAACACCACTCGGATATGAAAAACTAACATTTTGCAAAGAAAGACATGGCGAAGAATTTTGTGCTAAGTTTTGCGATTCATTGGAAAAGTCGAAAGCAACCGCACGCTTATCTTCATCGCATTCACTATGTGAATCATCATGTGAAACTAAAGAATTTCCACTATTAATCGTATTAACAATAGTATTTACTGTATCTTCTACAGACACAGGCAAATCGCTTTTAGAGCAAACACTCTCACGCTGTAAATCATTAACCAAATGCGTAGTGCGCGGATAATTTATTCCAATAGAATAAAGCAAATCCATATTTTTCAACGCTTGTCCAACAGGCAAATCCAGTGATAAAGTGCCATTAGAAAGCACAACCAAACGCTTACAATACTCGCTTAAAAGCGCCACTTTCTGCTCAATTACAACAACCGTTATTCCAAAATTCTTATTCAAATCTTTAAGAATCGAAAAAATCATTTTAGAAGAAACAGGGTCTAAAGCGCACGTAGGCTCATCTAACACCATAACTTTAGGTTTTAGCGCAAGAATAGCAGCAATCGCAACTTTCTGCTTTTGACCTCCAGAAAGAGTGTCTAAATCGCGGTTGCGCAAATCACTAATGCCAACAATTTGTAAAGCTTCATCGATTCGATTCGGTATTTCATTGTGCGCAACACCAAAGTTTTCTAGACCAAAAAGAATCTCATCTTCTACGTTTGCAGCCACCATTTGCGCATCAATATCTTGGATAACTGATCCAATTAAGCAGGCTATATTAGTTAAAGCAAGATTTTTAGTTTCTTGACCTGCAATCTTAACGATTCCAGAAAGTTCTCCAGAATAATGATGAGGAATAGCACCAGAGAAAATAGAGGCAAGAGTTGTTTTACCAGATCCAGATGGTCCAATAATTCCAACAAATTCGCCAGCTTCAATACTAAGGCTTATATTGTTCAAGGCAAAAGTGGAATCTTGTGCCTTTGCAGAGTCTAAAGAATCATCCTTATTATGATTCAAATATTTAAAAGATACTTCCCTAAGCTCAAGCAAAGACACAACAATTCCTAACTCTTAAAAATCCAACAATACTATAAACATTACTTATTGATTATTCTCTGGATTATATTCTCTGACGATTATATGACTTATTGAATATTATCCAACACAAATTCAAATACTTACTTGTGTAGAACGAGTCGAATTGGAGTGTAAAGAACTTCAACAACAACAGCATTAAACACAGCAGTACCCAAAATGATTGGAAGCATAACAAGAATCGTCTTAGGAGAATGAAGAACAAAGAAAGATGCAGTAGATGCAAATATTAAACCAGAAACAACTGTAGTTATAAAAGTTGCTATAAGTGGGAAAATACTGAACTTTCTAGCAGCATCCTTAGGGAAAACGCGGACATAAGCCATAATCATCAAAGTCATAACAATTGCTGCTGGAATATCACAAACATAATTAAGACCAGGAATAGATGCGTTAAATTGCATTAAAGTTGCAGCCAAAGCACCAATAATCGCACCCTGAATAACATTTGGACGAACCAGCAAAATCGCAAGGCAGAATGATGCGATTAAGAAGTTTGGTTTAATATTTCCAATTGAAAGTGCTTTTGCAACTGTAAAGTCAAGAATACATCCTGCTGCAAAAAGAACAGCAACCAACACCAAAGACGTAATATCTAAAGCGTGCTTTTTAATACTTACAGCATTAAGCATATTACCTTCATGTTCGTTAATTTCCTGATTCATAATCTTCTCCTTTAAGTTGCGATAATCAAGTTTTAATTATCGACTTTTGGTATTTATATATGTTTTGATATTTATCTATATTGATTTAAATTAATTTGTTTAATTATTTTTCAATTCTGATTTACTTGTGTAAAACGAGTCGAATTGGAGTGTAAAGAACCTCAACAACAACAGCATTAAACACAGCAGTACCCAAAATGATTGGAAGCATAACAAGAACAGTGTTTGGAGAGTGAAGAATAAAGAAAGATGCGATTGTTGCAAAAATCATTCCAGAAATAACAGTTGCAATAAAGGCAGAAATGAATGGGAAAACACTGAACTTTCTAGCGGCATCCTTAGGAAAAGCCTTTAAATAACCCATCAACATCAAAGTCATAATAATTGCTGCTGGAATATCGCAAGCGTATTCAAGACCAGGAATTGAAGTGTTAAATTGAATTAAAGTCGCAGCCAAAGCACCAATAATCGCACCCTGAATAACATTTGGACGAACCAATAAAATAGCAAGGCAGAATGATGCGATTACAAATTCTGGCTGAATATTTCCGATCGAAAGCGCTTTTGCAACTGTAAAGTCAAGAATACATCCTGCTGCAAAAAGAACAGCCACCAACACCAAAGACGTAATATCTAAAGCATGCTTTTTAACATTTACACCTTTAAGTAAATCCGCAGCCTGATTAACACTAGATTCAGCAGAAGTAAATGAGGTTTCCTGCTTGGTTTCATTAATTTCCTGAGCCATGATTTTCTCCTTTTATGTAGATTTTTATGTTGATTGTTTTAAACAATTTTTTAATTGTTTTTTATGTTTATAGATTTGTTTTAGACGTAAAATTAATCCAAATAGATTTGGCTTTCTGGAGATATAAAAAAGACCTCCAGGTTTACCCTAGAGGTCTTTTACAAGCCTAAACAAGCAGCTTCTAAAACTTTAGAGTAAACTACGCCAAAGAGAAGTCTGCCACCACCACATACGAGCAGCATCAAAAGTATCGCGAGCTTGAGCATTCATGTTACGCATGATAGCCGCCTCCTTAATACTTAGCTGCAAAGCTAAACGCTTAATGTGGTCAATCACAAATCCAAAATCGTAAATCGTAAAATTTACGATATCTGTTTGTGTTGTGTTTGATGCTAACACTATAAAAGTACAAATGCAAACAAAAATAAAAAATTAATGGAAAAATTTTATAAAATCTAAAACAATAATCTTCAATCATCCCCGAAATTTCAAGCGAAACAACGCAAAACGCGCGAAATAAAATATTACATAGCCAAACGTCATACACAAACGATATAGTCAAATTCGGTTCGGGGTGCGTAAAAACGCTGAGATTACACCCGTTAAACCTGATCTAGGTAGTGCTAGCGAAGGGAAAATCATGGAAGAATTAAACGAATCAAATGCAAATATAGATACAAGTTTTAGCGTTCGCGCAAGAAGACGAATGTTTCTAAATGACGTTAGATCATGCATAGAAAGAGTGAGAGCAAAGAAGCCACTAACTCATTGCATAACAAACAATATTGTTCAAGAAATAACAGCAAATGTACTACTTTCCGCAGGAGCTACGCCAATAATGGTGTGCGACCCAGATGAAGCAGCAGGCATTGCAAAAATAGCGTCAGGCGTTCTAGTAAATGTTGGAACATTCGAAGAGATAAAAGGCAAAGCCATACGCAAAGCAATAGAAACTTGCGAAGAAACACAAACTCCTTGGGTACTAGATCCAGTTGGAGTTGGAGTAGACGAATTAAACACTAGAACAAAATTTGTAAGAGAAATAGTAAAACGAAACCCAACAGTAATACGAGCGAACGCAAGCGAAATATTAGCTTTAGCTGGGCAAAACAGTCAGATGAAAGGCGTAGATGCGCAAGATCCAGTAAACTCCGCGCTAGAAGCAGCCAAAAAACTGGCAAAAGAATACGGATCTGTAATATCAATATCTGGAGAAAAAGACGCGGTATACGGTCACGGATGCCTAGTGCGAATAACTGGCGGACACAAGGCTATGACAAAAGTTGTAGGAACTGGGTGCGCTCTTGGATCATTAGTGGCGGCATATGTGGGTGCAAACCCAGAGCGCCCAGTGGCAGCAACAGTGGCTGCACACGTGCACGCTGCAGCAGCTGGAACGTTTGCAGCAAGACAAACAACCGCACCAGGAACATTCAAAACACTGTGGATCGACGCATTGCAAACATTAAGTGTAAACAACATGTTTGAACTAACAAACATTGAGTTCAGCATAGAACCAACAGATTGGACGCTTTACCTAGTCACAGATCCACGAATGGGAAACCGTAGCGAAGAACAAGTTGCAGTAGAATCCATAGATGGCGGAGTGACAGTAGTTCAATTGCGAGATAAATACTCCAACGATACTGAAATATCAAAAAAAGCCATAAAGTTACGCAAAACACTTATAAAAGCAAAACATGGAGATATACCGATTTTCATAGACGATCACGTTGACACCGCAGCAAAACTGGGATTCAACCTGCATATTGGTCAAAAAGACACGCCTTTCGTTACAGCACGTAAATCCATGCCAGCCGAATGGATGATTGGACTTTCTTGCGCAAGAGTAGACCTAATGGAAAAAGCATATAAAGAGTGCAAAGAGAACGATACTCCACTTCCTGATGTTATAGGAATCGGAGCTGCATTTGCCACAAATACTAAGGCGCATGATGTTCCTCCTCTTGGAATTGAAGGCGTAAATGAAGTAGCAAACGTAGCACACAGCATGGGTGTAAAAACTCTAGCGATTGGTGGAATTCACGAAAACACCGTTTTCCCAATCAAAGACCTAAGTATTGACGGAGTATGCACTGTATCTGCGCTCATGTGCGCTGAAGATCCTAAAAAAGTAGCAAGCGACCTTAAAAGCGTAATAACTCGCTAAAGTATGCATTAAAGTCACAAAAATTGGCTAATAGCGTATACTTTCAATCCCTAGCAACGTGTATACTTTCACAAGTTGCGGGCTTGTAGCTCAGTGGATAGAGCGTCTGCCTCCGGAGCAGAAGGTCGTGAGTTCGAATCTCATCAAGCCCACATTTTGTGTTAGTATTAATTTCCTCCAAGAAGAGCAAAAGTACCGTAGTATACAGCAGCGATTAAAGCTATAGCAGGAATAATTAAGCACCCAATCATAAACACATGATCGCGTTTATTCACATGGCTTATACGTGCATGAGATCTTGGGTTTTCTCCGCCAAATCCACGCGCTTCCATAGCCGTAGCCAAAGTTGTAGATCTTCGAATAGACAGCACCAAAAGAGCAAAAGCTTGAGGCATAAAAGCCTTAATCTTACTATCATCGCCAAGTCCGCGAGAACGCCTAGATGCGCTGAGAGCAGCCCAATCATCTTGAAGGACGCTAAACAATCGCATACCAGCTAATCCACCGTAAACAAACCTATCTGGCAATTTCATAACTTGACTAAAGGCATCAGCTAAATCAGTTGCATCAATGCCAATAACAGTAACAATAGCTGGAACACCGATAGCTAAAATTCTGATGAATGTTGCAATTGCAAGAGTTGTGGAATGATCACTTACATGAATAATTCCCCAATCAAACCATGTTGCTCCACCTGATTTACCATACAACCACACTGCTAATGCAGATCCAGGAGCACCAACCCATACAGGCCAAGAAAGTTTAATAACTCGCCAAGGGTTCATTTTAACAACCCAAAGAATCACAAACTCCAAAACCAAAGCTATTGTTGCAGAAAGCCAGTCGAGAGTAAACAAAAGCGGAACCGAAAGTAGGAAAGCTCCAAGCATCCTATACACAGGATTCAAAGATGCCAAGAATGGAGAATAACTTGATGCGCGAGCTGCCTCATCACGATGGTTCACATCGCTAACTTCTATTCGAGATATATTCGTTGCATCTGTTGACGAAGATAATGCTAAAGATTCTTGTGAATTATCTACATTTTCAGACTCATAAGATTCGTTATTAGTGGAATCCACATTAGTTTTAAGTTCCACTAAACGCGCTCCAAGTGCATCTACTAACTCTCTATCATGAGTAACAACAATAACACTAACGCCATCTGCGCGAAGGCTTGCAATGAGTTTTATAATTTGTAACCAAGTTTTACGATCCTGTCCAAAAGTCGGTTCATCTAAAATTAAAACTCTTGGAGCTGCAGCCAAAGATGCGGCAACAGTAAGTCTACGCTTTTCACCTCCAGATAAAGTGTATGGGTTTGCGTTAGCATATCTAGATAGGCGGAATCTATCTAATAAAGACTCTGCTTTAGTTTTAGCGTCTTCTTCACTCATTCCAGTTCTAATAGGACCTAGCATAACTTCTTCAAGAACAGTTCCACACGCAAACTGATGTTCTGGATTCTGGAAAACGTATGAAATTCTTTTAGCAAGATCAGTAGACTTCCACTTCATAGGATCGGTGCCGCCTGCACCTTCGCAAAGATCCTCACTAGCTACAACCTGACCTTCTAAAGCAGGAATTAATCCTGCCAAAGTTAGAGATAAAGTGGATTTTCCAGCACCGTTTGCTCCAACTAATGCTGTGATTTGTCCAGAATTAAATTTCAAATTTATATTTTTTGCTATTGGAGTACTCGTATGACTAATCGCAAGGTTTTCTGTTGATAGAACTACTCTTCCATCACCTTTTGCTGGATCGCAATCTGGTTCACCTTCAACATAAATCCTACCAATTTTGCAATCTTGCGGATCTTTATACTTGTCAGGAAGCCAAATCCCAAGGTTTTCAAAATCAAGATCGCTTCTACTGAACACTTCGTCTGGAGTTCCATCTGCAACAATAACTGTTTGCGCAAACTCGTCTCGCGCAATATCATCATCGTGAACATAATTATTTTCTTCAGTATTGTTCACAGAATTATCAAGACCAAGAACCACTACTCTATCAATCAAATCAATCCAAGGCTGCGCATGATGTTCTACAAGAACCATTGTTGCATTGGTATCGTCTAAAACTTTACCAACAGCTTTTACAATCTGATTAACACCATCTGGATCTAGATTCGCAGTAGGCTCATCTAAAAGAAGCACGCTTGGCTTCATAGCCAATGCTCCAGCCAATGCCAGACGCTGCATTTGACCACCACTTAAATGGGCGGTAGAACGGTGTAACTGTAATCCTTCTAAACCTACTTCTTCAAGACTTTTATTAACAAGATCCCATATTTCTTTACGAGGAACATTCATATTTTCAGGGCCAAAGGCGACGTTATCTCCTAAACGCTGAAAAATAGCTTGAGCTTCTGGATCTTGTAACACTAATCCCACTCGCCCACGCGCTTTATGAACTGGTAAATCATCTACGAATACTGAGCCTTCGCTTACACCGCCATCTTCATCTTCTACTAAAACATTCTTCTTCGAATCAGGCTTTGAATTATTTGAGCTAGATTTAACAATATCACTACCAATCAGCCCAGCAGCACCTTCAAGAATTGTGGATTTGCCTATGCCCGATGCACCAAGCAACAAAACTCTTTGCCCTGCTTCAATTGTTAGGTTCAACCCGCGTACAGCAAAATGTTTGCGAGAAGCATGACGATAACCCCAATTATCAAAACGTAGCTGAGCATTGCAGCTAGCCGATGGAAGGAATGTTTCGGCATCCTGCGTATTAGTTTTGTTCAAAACTGGCGTTTCAAATGCATCAGGCATAGCAAAATCCTTTATGGCAATGATTTTTATTTAATTATTTTCTATATATTTTTTAATTTTTTCTTTTAGAATAATTTAGATCTGCTACGGACTTTTTAACGACCTAAAAATCCTAAAAATGTCTTTATTACAAACACGTTTTTGACTTATCCTAATAAACAAAACGTCATATCAGTGAATTACGTCGCTGATTGCATTGCAATAAAACATTTTCTTTCGACATAGATATGTGCCTTACCGTTCTTCCACTACGACTTATGCGCTGGCTTAAATCGTAGGTCACCATTAAGGCACGGGAAAAACAGATCTCCGTGCGCCAGCATTACCTGGATTCACGTTCAAGCGGTTTCTCTCAGCTTTACAAATTAATGCAAAGCACCCGTGTCGTGTGAAGATTTTACGTCATTGCGTAGACTCGTATACAAACGCTCAAATTTTATATAGCGATTGTATACGAGTTGTTAAGTTTACTTAGCTAGACGATCTAAAAGCAAAGCTTCAGTTACAATATTCGATTTCAAACCAGAAAGAGAAATCGACTCGTTAGGACTATGCGCATTAGACTTTGGATCTTCTGGTCCAGTAACCAAAACCTGAGCTTTAGGGAAAATTCGTTGCAATTCTGGAATAAATGGAATCGAACCACCTTCGCCCTTGTTAATAGGATCCACGCCAAAAGCATCCTTCATAGATGCGAGCGCATCTTTAGTTGCAATTGCATTTGGATCCATAGCCCAACCCATGCCATTATCTAAAGGCTCTACAGTAACCTCTGCCCCAAATGGTGCATTAGATACTAAGAAGTCACTCAATGCTTTTTGCGCTTCTTCTGGACGCTGGCAAGGCGCAGTTCTAAGCGAAAGTCGCAAGCGCGTTTCGTGAGCAATCACATTAAAGCTTTCCTCTACTGGATGAGCATCCATACCAATAACAGTCAAGCTAGGCTTAGTCCACATACGAGCAGCAAGGGAACCAGTACCAGCAAGCTTGTAAGAATCCACTACTGAAGAATCTGCGCGAACTTGAGCCTCATCCAAATCACGTTGCAAACCGCCAACAGGCTCTTGCGATTCAATTCCAGGAACAGCCAAATCACCTTCCTTGTTATAAAGAGAAGCAATAAGCATTGAAGCAAGCGTGTATGCGTCTAAAATTGGTCCGCCAAACTGTCCAGAATGAACCTGATGTCCAAGAACCTTCACTTTAACGTCTACAGTAGTGTTTCCGCGCAAGCTAGTAGTAAGACTTGGAACATCCGCAGACCAATTTCCAGAGTCGGCAACAATAATAACGTCTGATTCAAACTCATCTTTATGAGCTTCGATGAATGGAATGAAACTTGGAGAGCCCATTTCCTCTTCACCTTCAATAAATACCTTAATATTTACGCCTAAATCTTCGCTTAAAGCGCGCAAAGCACCGTAGTGAATTGCAATTCCGCCGCCATCATCAGCACTACCGCGGCCATACAAGCGACCATCTACTTCAGTTCCTTTGAAAGGATCAGTATTCCATTCGCTTGCATCTGGAACAGGCTGAACATCGTGATGAGCGTAAAGCAAAACAGTTGGAGCGCTAGGATCCACAATACGAGATCCAACTACTTCAAAAGCTCCAGGAGTACCATCCGGATTCTGAGACTGCTCAACGCGAGCATCTACACCCACTTCGCGCAAAACTTCAGCCACATACTCAGCCGAAGCACGCATATGATCTCCAGTAATGCCTTTAGCAGAAACAGCTCCTAAAGAGATCTTCTTATTTAATACGCTAATAACGTCTTCCCAAGCGTTTTGCACGCGCGAGCGCACATCAGCAACCTCTAAACCAGCCATAAGTCCTCCAAAAAACAGTAGATTAGTAAAAACATTAGTTGAATTACTACTATCAGACTATTCATAACCAACGAAATTGCTCATAACGCGTCTAGTCTGTTGGGTAATCTGCAAACATGACATGGAATCCATTCGTAAAAAAATCTGCTGATAATGGTGCACAAAATGGCAATCAATCAGCGACTAATGAAAATAGTGAAAATAAAATAGAAAATAAGGCAAAGACTCGCACAAAAAACGCTCCAACGCCGAAGCAAAACGAAGCTACAGCGCAGAATCTTAGACCGTTAGTTCCAACGGATAGAAAAGCAAGCGCAAAGGCTGCGCGAGCCAGATTGCGCGAAAAAGAAAATGCTCAATACGATGCGATGAAAAATGGAGACTTAGCTCATATGCCAAAGTCGGAGCAGCTTCCATGGAGAGTTTATATTAGAGATTATGTAGATGCGCGTTTCAATATTGGCGAATTTTTTGTGCCGTTTGCAATCGTTATTATGCTCTGCATATTCTTAACTCAAAACTTCTTATCCACTAAGTATATTGCTCTATATTTTGCTCTTGCGATTGTTCTTTACGCATATCTTTTTGCTGCAATTATTGACGTTATAATAATGTGGCGTAAGCTTCGTAAAGAGCTTGTTAAACGATACGGCGAAGTTTCTGTTGGCAAAAGCTCTAGATCTGCTATGTATGCTTGCAGTCGAGCAATACAAATGCGCAGATGGAGACTCCCAAAGCCAAGTACACCAAAGCGCGGTAATTGGCCTAAATAAATCGCTAGTATACTAACAAAGCTATGATTTATAGCATAAGCGTGTTTAGGGTATGATTACTAAGCAATAAAGCAACAAAATACAAAGCAATAAAACGCTAATATTATGTATTAGGGGATAAACGCAAATGGCAAACGATAAACCAAAAGGCATTAAGAAGCCAGGCATGATTTCACAAATTATGCGTATCTACAAGTACACGCATACAGACGATAAGCAGCTTCCACTTTGGCTTGGCTTAGCTTTTGTAGCTCCTGTTGTGCTGTGCATTGTAGCTGGTGTTATTCTTAGATGGTCCATTTTGACTTGGATCATGATGGTAATAACAGCACTTATGCTGGGTCTTTTACTGTTTACTGTTGTTCTCACTAAACGCGCAGATAAGGTTGGCTATGCAAGACTAGAAGGAAAGCCTGGAGCTGCGGCTGGCATTGTATCTGCTATTAACAAAGGCGGATTTACTTTCCCTCAACAACCAGTGTGGGTTGATCCTCGCACAAAAGATGCTATTTGGCGAGGAACTGGTTTTAACGGAATCTTCCTTGTTGGCGAAGGTAACTATGAGCGTTTAAGCCAAGCTATGAATCGCCAAGAGCACGCGATTAAAAGTGTTACAGCAGGATCTAATATTCCTGTTTACCGCATTTGCGTCGGTAATGGTGAAAATCAAGTTAAACTTAGGGATTTAAGAAGTAAGGTTTTAAAAGCTAAAACTTTAATGCCTACAAATCACAAGTTTGCTTTGTTTAAGATGATTCACCCTAATCGTCGCTTCTTCCTCACTAAAACTGAGCTTGCAATTTTGAATGATCGTTTGCGTACGCTACAGGGCAAATCTGGGTTCGGTATTCCAAAAGGAATTGACCCAACTCATGCTCCTCGAGTAAGTCGCAGAGCTTTAAGAGGAAAATAAATCGTAGGTTTTATTTAAATAAAAGGCATAAAAATAAACCAGACGTTCCAATTGGTTCGTCTGGTTTTAATATATTTTAAGCGACTTTATATGACTTTACGCAATTATTATTCGCGCGTTATCTGCGACTCTACCCAATCCACAATGTAAGGAGCACACTCCTCCACTTGGTCCATTGCAATCTCAAACTCTTTAGGACCTCCGTACCATGGGTCCGCCAAATCCAAAACAGCTTCGCGACCAACTTGTGGCTTTTCTAAAGACGGATCAAAAGACCTATACATGTGAACAAGACTACGCTTTTGTGGCGGAATAATCCTGAGCAAAGATTGCATATGCGAAGCCGTCATTGGAAGAAAAAGATTCGTCTCTTCTATTTCATCTCGCTCAATCCTATGCGCAAAATGGCTTAACGGCAAAGAATAACCCCTACTTTTAAGCTCTCTTTGCGCACGTCTATCAATCGGATTTCCGTATTCTTCGTCACTTACGCCGCATGATTTTACAGCAACAACATCGCTTAATCCTCTAAGCTTAAACTCGTTACGCAAAACAATTTCTGCCATTGGCGATCTGCAAATATTCCCTGTACAAACCGTCATAACAACATACGGATGCTTAGCATCTACGTGAATTTTGTTTAAAGATTCCATACATATCCTTAATCTAGCTTATTTTTTAGCTTTAATTGGCTTATATACCATAAACTTATATTTTGCATCGAATTGTTTTGCACCAACTTTTATAGGCGATTCCTGCCAATCACCATCACGTGCAACTTTCCACAATCCATCATCTACAAGTTTTTGAATGTTAGGAGCAAACGTATCCGCTTCTACTCTAGTGTCAATTTGAGTTACATAGGCAGCATCAACAATTTGCGACTCAATCACTTCTCTAAAAATTGCTCCGCCACCAATAATCCAAACTGCGCTACCATCTTTAGGCAAATCTGAAGAATCTACATGCTCAATAGGATTATCTTCAATCCATTTTTTTGCGTAACACATTGCTTCTTCAATGCTTGTAAAACTTTTTGCACCATCTGGATTAAAATCTGGATTCCTAGAAACAACAATATTTTCTCGCCCAGGAAGAGGACGGAACTTTTCTGGCATAGAATCCCAAGTTCCCCTACCCATTATTACTGGGCAAGAAATTGTCATGGCCTTAAAATAGCGCAAATCTGGGGAAAGCCTCCAAGGCATACCGCCATTTACACCCATTGCGCCTAGGCGGCCTTCCAAATCGTATGCTTGCCCCCAAATTAAACGCACAGGAATATCGTTTGCCATAAAACTCCTAGTAAAAACTCAAACTAATAAGCAACTAATAAATAAAATCACACAGCTACAGGAGCTTTAATCGTAGGATGATGCTTATAATCAACAACCTTAAAATCGCTATAGTCGTAGCTAAAAATTGAATCAGCTTTACGAATCTCAAGCTGCGGATACGGGTACGGCTCACGCGAAAGCTGCTCAAGCACTTGCTCTACGTGATTATCGTAAATATGGCAATCGCCACCAGTCCACACGAACTCTCCTGGTTCCAATCCTGCTTGCTGAGCCATCATCATTGTTAAAAGCGAGTAAGAAGCAATGTTGAATGGCACGCCGAGGAACATATCGCAAGAACGCTGGTAAAGCTGGCAAGAAAGCTTGCCGTCAGCAACATAGAACTGGAAAAGCGAGTGACAAGGCGGCAAAGCCATATTCTCTACTTCTGCAGGATTCCACGCGCTAACAATCATTCGACGAGAATCTGGATGATTTTTAATAAGATCCATAACGTTCGCAATCTGGTCGATTGTGCGATTAGGATTTTCTTGCGTAGGCGCTGGCCAGCTACGCCACTGAACGCCGTAAACAGGACCTAAATCGCCATTTTCATCTGCCCACTCATCCCAAATATGCACGCCATTTTCTTGCAACCAGCGCACATTACTAGAACCTTTAAGGAACCAAAGAAGCTCGTACGCAAGTCCCTTAAAGAACACTGTTTTTGTGGTTATAAGCGGAAAACTCTTGCTTAAGTCAAATCGAATTTGTTGACCAAAAAGAGATATTGTTCCAGTACCAGTGCGATCCGATTTTAAAGTACCTTCCATAAGTATTTTTCTAACCAAATCCTCATAAGGTGTAGGAATATCGGAAGTAGGTTTCTGTGGTATGCGAGAGCGGATATCCGCAAGTTCTTCTTGAGTTAAAGCCATGAGATTATTTTATCATTAGCTAAATTCAACACCACCAAAAGTAAATATAAGAAATATAAGAACAAGAATCAAACTGAAATCAAAGCATGCTAGTTATAATAGGTTTGTCTTAAAAAATAAAAGTTAAAAACAAATAGACATAAGCACAAACATAATCACAATGTGTGAATGTATAAAAATGCAAAGGAGCAAAAATGACTAGAAGAATATGGGTTGAACGTTTAGAAGACGGGTCTTGGCAAGCACAAAGTGATGATGGTGCAACACTAAAATTTGGTAAAGGAGAAGGACAATTTTCACCTGTGGAACTAATGCAAATAGCTCTAGCTGGTTGCACAGCTTTAAGCAGCCAATACGCTGTTGAACATGCGCTCGGAGAAGGAAAAGGCGCTCGAGTTCTTGTAAATGGAACTTATGATCCAGAAGAAGGAACTTACTTAAGATTCCAAGAGGATGTAACAGTTGATGCTACAAGCGCGAAACCTGCTTTAAACGATGAAAATGCAAAAGAACTAAAAGAACGCATGGAAAGACATATCAACAAGGGTTGCACAGTTAAGCACACTCTTGAACGCGGCGCGCAAGTGCGTGTAACAGTAAATGTAAGACACTAAAAACGCTAAAAATCACAATTTGTGGCGCAATAACTTACACAATGCTACACTTTTAACGTTGTTAGAGCTATTTATGTAACTGGAGGAAACTTTGAAAATCGCGATTTTTACAGAAACATATCCACCATACATAAATGGCGTAGCAACACAATCATACATGCTTAAAAAAATGTACGAGGAACTTGGACACGAGGTTCTTGTTGTTACGGTTGGATCCGAAAGACAGCGAAAAACTAAGCTTGTAGACGGAGTTGTATACGTTCCAGGAATACTTCTTAAAAAGCTATACAAGTATAGAGTTGCAATTCCGATTGGAAACATGCGCAAAAAATTCCCTATCAACTTTAAACCAGATGTTATTCATATACAAAATGAGTTTGGTATTGGTGAAATAGGTCTAGAAGTTGCTAAAAAAGAACATGTTCCTGTTATTTATACTCTTCATACAGAGTACGATAAGTTCCTGTTTTATATTGGTCTAAAGCATTTTACAGAGTTTTCTAGGAATATTTCAGCAAAATATTTTACGCGATTTTCTAAAAATGCAACAATTATTACTAGTATGTCCGCTAAGGCTCAAGCTTATATTGATCGTCAAAAAGTCGATAAAAAAGTTGTTGTTCTTAGCAATGCAGTTGAATATAAAAAGTTCTTGCCTACACCAGAGCGAATTGCTTTTAGAAAAGAATTCCGTAAAAAATACGGTATTGCTGATTCCACGAAACTCTTCGTTTTTGTTGGAAGAATCGGAGCAGAAAAGAATATCTCTGAGCTTATTGACAACTTTATGTATTGCGATTTTCCACGCGAATTAGCTAGACTCGTTGTTATTGGCGGAGGGCCTGATTTAGAAGACTTGCGTAAGAAAGTAACTAGCAAAGGATTTGAAGATAGAATCTACCTACTAGGCCCTATTGAACACACGCAGATCCCTAAGTATTTGCACGCTATGGACTACTACACTACCGCTTCCCTATCGGAAATGCATTCACTTTCTATGCTTGAAGCCATGGCATCTGGATTATTTGCTCTCGTAAAGCACGATATTCCTAATGAGAATCAGATTATTAGTGGCAAAAATGGTTATCAGTGGGATTCTAAAGAAGACTTTAAACAAGTGTTTAGCCGCGTTCTTAACATGAGTGAAGAAGAGCAAGCACAACTAAAAGCAAATGTTCTTGAATACTCAAAGAACAATGACTTTAAAAAGCAAGCTCAAGAGCTAATTAAAATTTATAAACTTGCTATTGAAATGAACAATAACGAACTTGCTAAAAAACGCGCTGCTCGAGAGGCAAGACGCGCACGATTTTTACTTAAAAACAAGTAAAAATCAAACTTAAACAAATAAAAAGCACATAGTATATGCGTATATGCCTATTAGGCTAGCTTTGCAACAAAATAGCGTCCAAAACACTGTTTTAGTGCTCTGGACGCTATTTTCTACTACAAGCTACTTCTCTACTACAAACTACTAGTGAAGCGGATCAATAGTTTGCTCGATTTCTTTAGCAGCTTCAACACCAGCTTTTGGAACATCAACTGTATGAACGCCACTTATAGAATCAATAGCACTAGTATCGTTACTTACCTTAGACTGCTGTGCTACTTGAGCAGCACTTAACTCCACATACTTACGTGGAACCACATACACTGGTCTAGAAGAATGCTGCAACAAACCTTGGCTAATAGAACCAAGAAGCAATCCTGTAAAACCACCACGTCCTCGTGAACCCACAACAACCAAATCATTGTTTAAGCTCGCTTGAGTCAAAGCGTTTACAGCAGAACCTGGAACTACAGAACGATGAATCTTTAGATTTGGCAAACGCTGCAAAATAGGCTTTACTCTCTCATCAAGATCTTCCATATAAGATCCCATAACAGCAGTGTCACCTTCTGCACCCTGAACGCTAGGAACAGCAGAAATCACATCTAATTGTGCGTTCCAACTATCAGCCAAATCTGCAGCAATCTCAAGAGCTTTTAATCCCCACTTAGACTCGTCGGAGCCAACAGCAATATTAGAAATCTTATTATTCAAATGAATTCGTTGACCATCATCATCTGTATATGGAACAACAACGATTGGGCAAT
Source organism: Gardnerella sp. DNF00354 (assembly GCF_049262755.1). Lineage (NCBI taxonomy): Bacteria > Bacillati > Actinomycetota > Actinomycetes > Bifidobacteriales > Bifidobacteriaceae > Gardnerella > Gardnerella sp. DNF00354. The sequence goes on along the minus strand of NZ_CP058402.1, from coordinate 878,191 downwards.
AAGCGTAGGCTGGAAGCGAAGAACTTGTCGTACCAAGCAAACGCTCAGCCAATCCACCTTTACCTCGGTTACCAATAACAATAAGCTGATAGTTCCTAGAAAGCTCTACAAACACAGAAGAAGGATCGCCAGTAACGATTAACGTTGTTGCATCCACACCCTGTTCTAAAGCTACAGCTTTTGCTTTAGAAAGAATCTCCTGAGCGTCTTGATGAGCAACATTATCATCGCCAATCGCAGTATAAGTCGCATCAAAAGATACAGCTGCATAACTAGGTAAAGAATATGCACAAACTATTTGAAGCTGTAATCCAGCATGCTTAGCATAATTAGATGCCCACCATACAGCCTTATAGCTCGCATGAGAACCATCAACACCTACAAGAACAGCTTTTTCTTGTGTAATAACACCTTGTGCCATCTAGATCCTCCTAGCATCGCGCGATTTTTTATTTTCTTAAATACTTTAAATACTAGAATAGCGCGTTTAAGGTAGTCGCGTCTATCGCGACACAACAAACCTAAGGATTAATGGCAAAATTAATTAAAAATAACCTAAAAACGTATCAAAACTACTAACAAAAACTAAAAGTGGTATCCATAAAATCATGAATACCACTCAAAATCAAATTGTCAGAAGATTCTACGAATAGAATAAGATCCCGAAAAAACGTATCTAATAGGATCATACTGAGTTCCAGCATACTGAGAATTAATAACCATTCCATTGCCAACATAAATAGATGCATGAGTGCCATTGGCAATTATGTCACCAGGCTGGGCCTGAGCTAAACTCGGAACAGCCGTACCTACAGTGGCCTGAGCTCCAGAAGTTCGAGGTAAAGAAATACCCATATTGGCAAAAACGTACTGCACAAAACCAGAGCAATCCCAGCCAGCAGGAGTTGTACCACCAGAACGATAAGGCACTTTACCTAAAAACTGAGCCGCAAAATTAAGCATCGCCGAAACAGACTGATTATCTGGAGGAGCAACAAAGTACGTCATAGGTCCAACGCCATTACGCGCTCCAGAACGGCTTGCAGCAGCGTCGAAGCCATCAGCAGAATTATTCTGTGCCTGTTGTTGCTGGCGAGCCTGTTCAAGCGCAAGTTCAGCAGCACTCTTAGTCTGCGGAACATTCAAAGACTCAATACCACCCCAATGAGAATTAGCATCAACATCGGTAGAAGTGGATTCTGTAAACAAATCACGCTTAACATCAGTAATCTTAGGGAAAGAACGTGTAGATGTAACTGCTGATTCTTCAGCAGAAGCGGAAGCACAAGCAAGCGGAATCATAGCAGCTACAAGCGCTGCAGATACAAAACCTGCAAATACAGAAGAAAAAATCTTATCTCGCTTAATCATCATTAGCGATGTTAGCATGTTAATACTACAAACTAAGACCACAAACAAAATTTGCACGCACTATTTACAGCACAACAATGCACACCTACACGCATAACAGCCAGAATAGACTAGAAAACCGCAAAACGTAGTAACAGATATCAATATTAAAATGTCAAAATATTAAAATGCCAAATAATCTAGTAATGGATAAATTCAAAAGCTGAAGTTTCATTCGGATTTACAACCCTAGAGAAGGTCCTACCGTGAAGCTCCGCACTAGACTCAGATGTTTCAATAGAACCATCAGGATTAATTTTTTCAACAACAGCAACATGACCATAAGTACGATTAACGCCAGCCTGACCGCGACCAAACACCATAATATCGCCAACATGACGAGGCGTACGATCTACCCAATATCCAAGTTTTCGAGCAGTCAAAGCCCACATCCAGCCGTCTCCCATATTGGAACCAACAGGAAGACCAAGCTGATGCCTACGAACATAAACCCACCAAGTGCACTGGCTAAACTCATACGCATTCCCAGAATCGCCAGAACTATGATTTGGATTAAATCCAGCAGGCAAAGAATTAACGTCTGAATCCATTAAAATAGCAACCTGCGGATTATTCGCAGAAGACTTAGACATTTCAGAAACTTTAAAATCTGAATTAGAACCTAAATCCCACTTAGATTCATGAGACGATCTAGTAGAGAAAGCGTTTAAATCAGCTTCGAGACCAGCAACAGCACTGCTGAACTTCAAATATTTATCAGCACGATCTAACTTTTCACGCTGACTAGAACGAGAAGCAGCTTGATCATTAGAATCATTGGAAAAATTAATCTCAGAAGCATATTGCTTTGAAGCAAAAGAACCCAAACCATCAGTCTTGCTCAAAGCCATAGACGTCAATGCGGCACCAACTATAGCTACTAAAGACGTAGAAACAATAATACAATTCTTACGTTCTCTAGATTCGCGAGCTAAACGAATCTCACGACGAGTACGAGGAGCAGAAGACATTTGCAAACTCTGAGCCACAGATTCGCTCAAACCCACAACTGCACCATTATTCGCACAAACCGCTTCGGCAGAACGCTCAGAAGTAGCACTGGAAGTATGAGAAGACGAAAAAAGCATAAAAGGCGAAACAAAACGCCCCTTTGCTTTCTTAGCACCATGTGCACCATGTCTCATAAAAAACCACTCCCGAATTGTTAAAGTATCACGTCAAAACGGCACCTACAAAGCTCAAGATTACAACGTGGTGCGGATGTGATAAAAATGGTGTCGAAAAAGAAAATAGTAAAATTTAAACGTATATCATAAACGTACATCATCAAAAAATATAACCAAAAATTGATATTAGACATCACTAGATGTATGGTTAATCATATGAAGCTAGCACCGATTATTAACCCAGATGCACGCAAAGAGACACCAAAGCCATTGCGCGTAGACCTGTGCAAAGCATTTATGGTTGGAACATTTCTATGGCTTATAGCATCAATAATCACTGTTGTGCTCGCAATCTTACACTTTCTACTATGGTTTTTTGCTATAGTTTGCCTTAGCGGATTCGTAATAGGTATTTTGCTTTTAATCTGGGAACACTTTGACCGTTGGGATTATAGAAGACTAGGAAAGTAAAACGCTTAATACGATTAAGCGAACTATTTTACATCCGATTTTGCAAGCGGAATCGCAAAATTAACCGTAGTGCCCTGCCCTGGTCTACTCCACAATGTAATGCTACCGTGATGAGTAAGAGCCACGTGCTTAGCAATAGCAAGACCCAAACCAACACCATCCTGACTGCCGTCGTTCTGGTTATCCGAACGATAAAAACGCTCGAAAATACGAGGCTGATCACGCAACGCAATACCAGAGCCACAATCAACAACACGAATCACTGCAAACTGAGAGTCATCAGACTTTAACGCTGAAATCGCCACACTGCTATTTGCTGAAGAATAGATAATGGCATTCTCAACAAGTTTACGCACAGCAGCGCTGATTTGTGAAAAACTTCCTAGAACACTAAGCGAAGAATCAGACTTAACACAAAGACGCACATTTCGACTCAAAGCAAGATCTGAAACTTGATTCTGAACATCTTTTAACACGCTCAAGACGTTCACAGCACTCGCCTTAGACACATCTATAGGCTTCTGAGCACTCATAAGAAGCAGAAGATCTTCCAGCATATGTTCCAGGCGTTTAGAAGACCTCTGAGCTTTTAAAGACACTTCCTTAACACGATTAAGAGTAACATTATTATCCTGCAAAAATTCTGTAAGACTAGAAATCATTCGAGTAGAGCTAATAAGTTGTTGAGAAACATTACTTATAAAATCATCTCTAGTCTGCTCAAAACGATGCGCAGCACTAGTGTCATTTAAAATAACAACAACCTTGCCTGCTCCAACACTTCCAATAGTAACATTAAGCCAATTAGGTCTAGAAACTGTGGAAGCATCAGACGATTTATCAGTTTTATTCGAAGAAAAGTCGCCAGCAACCGTAGCTGATTTTAATAACACAGCACTGTCACCAGCAAAATTACCATTAAAATCAGAGCCTTCACCAATAGTTATATACCGCTCAGGAGTAAAAGTAACTAAATCAAAACTCTCAAAACCGCCAGACTCGCGCACCCTATTTACAGAATCCAAAACTCTCGGTTGAACAATAGAATCATCAACAACAACACCAAGCGTATAACTATCAGAACTAGCTCGTAAAACATCATTATCAGCATCGATAACAATAGTCGCAGCAGACAGCATAGATAAAATCGCACACGCATCTGAACTTATATCATCTGAATTATTATCAACTGAATATTCATCATCTTCATCATCACTAAAACTACGTTTACCTAAAATTTTTAAGATCTTCTTAAAGCTACTACGAAAAATCCTACGCAAACCACCTGCTATAGGATTTACAACAGAACTAAAAAACGGTCTAAAAACACTACGAAATATTGGAAAAAGCGAATCAACAACAAACATAACAATTACGATTGCAACACAAAGCGCAATCAAAGCAAAAACAACAAACACCATTAAAGGCGAATATGGCGAATCTTGAAGCATACTCTTAAAGAATACTCTAACGCGCTCACATTTAAGCGACTAATACAGCGACTAATACATTTAACGCACGTGCGCACAGTAGTCTATACTTGATTAGGGCAATCTAAACAAACGCGAATATGCTCCAAACGCAATTGAGCGCGATTGAACGCAAGAAAGGACGCACCATGCGAGTGATTTTCAACGAAGAGATGAAGGCAGTTGCATTAAACATTGAACGCATGGCAGAGCTTGTTGCAAAAGCCATGAACGATGCTGGAAATGCTTTATTAAATGCTGATTTAGAATCTGCACAAGCAGTTATAGACAATGATACTCAACTAGATTCACTAGAAAATAGCGTTATAGATCAATGCTTAACATTGCTAGCTAGACAAAATCCTGTAGCAACAGATTTGCGAGAAGTAGTAGCAACCATGCGTTTGGCTGCGACTTTTGAGCGCATGGGAGATTTAACAAGTCACGTTGCGCAAATCGCAAGAAGAAATTGGCCTGATTGCGCAATACCAAGTCAAGCAAAAGAAACTGTTGAAAAAATGGTTGACTTTTTGCATGTTCTTGCAGGTCAATTAACAGACATGCTTTCAAATAGAGACGTTAATGTAGCAGATGCAATTATTCACGGCGACGACGTAATGGATAAGTTACACGAACACATTTTTGCGCTTGTAGAAGGCGAAGATTGGAACGGCACTAGAAAACAATTGATTGACTTGGTGCTTCTAAGCAGATTCATGGAGAGAATCGGCGATCATTCAGTTGCTGCAGCAAGGCAAGTTGTATTTATTGTTTCTGGATTTGACCCAACTAAGAAGCCAGAACCAGATAAAGACACGGTTGTGGCATAAATACGGTTGTGGCACAGAACACGATTTTTGAATAGAAACCTAAAAAGTAGCTTGTAAAATAAAAGTAGGCTTGCAATTAATTTTGCAAACCTACTTTTTATTTAAGTTAATTTAAGATAATTAAGCTAACTTAAGCTAATCAAACTCACTTCTGACCTTGAGCAGCCACGGCGGCAGCACCGGCAGCAGCAGCTTCTGGATCCAAATACTCACCGCGAGGCTTGATTGGCTTGAAGTTCTCATCCAACTCGTAAAGAAGCGGAATAGCTGTTGGAATGTTCACCTTGGAAATCTCTTCTTCGCTCAAGTTGTCAAGCATCTTAACGATTGCGCGCAAGCTGTTGCCGTGAGCCGCAATCATCACAGTCTTGCCAGACTTAAGCTCTGGAATAATATCGGACTCCCAGTAAGGAGTTACGCGAGTCACAACGTTCGCCAAAGCTTCAGTTTCTGGAACTGGATCGCCTGCGTAACGAGGATCATTCGTCTGAGAATACTCATCGTTTGGATCAATCTCAGGAGGTGGAGTTGCGTAAGAACGACGCCAAATCATGAACTTCTCATCGCCATATTCCTGACGAATCTCAGACTTGTTCTTACCTTGCAAAGCACCGTAATGACGCTCGTTTAAACGCCAGCTACGACGAACTGGAATCCACAAGCGGTCGGCTGCATCAAGCGCGTAATTCGCGGTGTTGATAGCACGACGAAGCAAAGAAGTGAACACGATGTCTGGAAGAACATTCTTCTCTTTAAGAAGCTCGCCACCATGCTTAGCTTCCTCGACACCCTGCTCAGTCAGCGGTACATCAACCCAACCAGTGAACTGATTGGTCTTATTCCATGCGCTCTGACCATGTCGGAGCAATACTAATTTATATGTCATAATTACCTAGTCTATTCGTTTCGTACGACTACTTGCATAAAAGTAAGCAAACACGAAAAATTTAATAGAAAAAGCCGATGAATGTTTAAACAACATCCAACGGCTTTACAATCTACTAAAATCTATCAGTTAGCGAAGAGGCTTTACGAGTGGGAAGGTAATCGTCTCACGAATGGTTGCGCCCGTAAGCGCAATCAGCAAGCGGTCAATACCCATTCCCATGCCGCCAGCAGGAGGCATACCGACGCCGAGAGCCTCAATGAAGTCCTCGTCAATATCCATTGCCTCAACATCTCCAGCCAAAGCATCCTTAGCTTGAGCCACAAAGCGCTCGCGCTGCACAACTGGGTCGTTAAGCTCGGAGTAGCCGGTTGCAAGCTCAAAGCCACGCACATACAAATCCCACTTTTCAACCATTCCTGGCTTAGTGCGGTGACCCTTAACAAGTGGGCTGGTTTCCACTGGGAAGTCGCGCACAAACGTTGGCTCATAAAGCTTATCCTCGTAGAAGTGCTCCCACAAGTGCTCAACCAACTTGCCGTGATTCTCCACTTCGTCGCGCTCAACGCCAAGCTTGTCTGCGATTGCGCCCAAATGATCAACAGAAGTTTCTGGCGTAATCTCCTCACCCAAAGCCTCAGAAAGCGAGCCGTACATGGTAATCTGCTTCCACTCGCCGCCAAAATCATACTCTTCGCCGTTAAGCAAAGTCACCTTAGTGGAGCCAAAAGCGTCGACAGCAGCCTTTTGAATCAGCTCTTTAGTAAGAGCTCCAATCGTATCGTAAGTGCCATAAGCTTGGTAAGCTTCGAGCATTGTAAACTCTGGAGCGTGAGTTGCATCCACGCCTTCGTTTCTAAAATCACGGTTGATTTCAAACACGCGATCAATGCCACCAACCAAGCAGCGCTTAAGGAAAAGCTCTGGAGCAATACGCAAATAAAGATCAATGTCGAAAGCGTTCATATGAGTTGTAAACGGACGAGCAGCAGCGCCGCCGTGAACCGTTTGCAACATTGGCGTTTCAACTTCCAAGAAGTCGTGGCTGTCGAAAGTGCGGCGAAGAGAAGCTACAGCATGAGAACGCCTGCGAACCATATCGCGAATCTTCTCGTCCGCAATCATGCCAATATAAGGCTTACGCGTACGAGTATCGTCGCTTAATTCCTTATGCAAAGCTGGAAGTGGCTGCAAAGCCTTAGCTGCAATTGCCCACTCAGTTGCGAATACGGAAAGCTCGCCAGTCTTAGAAGAAATCACGCGACCGCGAACATACAAATGGTCGCCCAAATCAACCATCTGTTTAAAGCTCTTAATAGATTCTTCGCCAATTTCCTTCTTGGAAACCATCGCCTGAATCGTAGTGCCGTCACCAGCAGAAAGCTTAACGAAGCACAAACCACCAGCATTACGCAAGAAAAGCACGCGACCTGCAATACCGACCTCGGTATCAGTTTCCTCGCCAGCTTCAAGCTTGCCATCAAAATCAGCACGAACCTTTTCGATAGTATCCGTAACATTAAGATGCACTGGGTATGGCTGCACACCCTCCTTAAGCATCATCGCACGCTTAGCAACGCGCATCTGCACCTGCTCTGGGTGTGCAAGAGGACCAAACTCTTTATTGCTTGGATCAATTGCTTCGTCAAGAGTAGCACCATCATTTACGCGCTTAGCAATAGCCTCATCTTGAGCGAGCAGCATCTCAGCATGCTCAACGGTGTCAATTTCATTGGCGTTATCTGTTACGTCATTTTCTGCGGCGTTTTGTGCGGCAGACATTGCAGTATTCGTGTCAGTCATAAACGCCAATTGTAGCTACTAGGGAATACAGGTAAGCGAGTCGCAAATGCATTTTATTGTGTTACTAGATCGATTACGCTAATCATTTTTGCAACAAATATACATTTTTATAGAAATATTTATATTTTTCTGTTTTCGAAAGAAAAATACATTTACAGTAAAACTTTTTATTATTTTATTAAGATATACAAAATTATTTACGAAAAGTTACATCATTTTGCAAATATTGCGGAGACCATGCAACCAAAAAAGAATACAAGTGAATTTTTAATAAAATCTCAAAAGAATTTATTTGACAGCGACACACACTGTTAATTTGTAGCAAGTTCACGCTATTATAACCACGTTGTCGGAGTGTTGCATGCGCGATTACATCATGTAGCTGCGTCATGTATTCGTAAGATGGATTCACGATGAGCAATCTCTATTGAGTTCGCACAATCGACATCGGGCTGTAGCGCAGTTTGGTAGCGCGCTTCGTTCGGGACGAAGAGGCCGCGGGTTCAAATCCCACCAGCCCGACTTTTGATTTTTTGCACAATCGCGCATATTACAACGCTCGTATAAACAAATAATTCGCTATGATTGAGTAGTGAGCAAAACGGAATTTAATCGCAAAAAGCAAGGTGGCTTAAATGATAAAAGCAGATCAATTATATAAAGAGCTTGACAATATGTTTGCAAGCCACGCAAGCGCGCAAGAAATCGAAAAATACCTGCTAAATGCGCTAAACCAATCGCAAGAAGAAGCACTCAAAGAAACACAAAATAAAGAATCTAAAGAAAAAGCAAATTGCGCATACGATAAATCACAAGAATCAAACGCTCAAGCATTGCAACTATCTGTGTTAAACGAGTTGATGGGATTTTATAGGTCTAGAGGAGAACACGCAAAAAACAAGCCAATCATTGACAATGCGCTAGATTTGGCAAAAAAGATGGATTTAGCAGGCAGCGAAGCTGGCACAACCACTTTGATTAACGCCGCTACTAGCCTACGAGCCGCGGGCAGCTATGAGCGCGCAGCAGAAATATATTCTCAAGCTATTAAAGAATCATCGAAAACACTAAAACCAAACGATAGAAAACTCGCTGCCCTTCACAACAATCTTTCAATGCTTTACAGCGAAACAGGCAACACAAGCGAAGCAATTAATGAACTTAATATTGCGCTTGAAATATTGCAAAAATCGAGTATCGATCCTTCAACAGACATAGATATAGCAGCAACTCACACGAATCTTGCGCTTGCGATTTTGCAAGAGTGTTCGCAGCCTAGCGAAAGCACGAATAGCAAATCTGATAGTCTTAACTCTGCTTTTGAACACGCACAAATGAGTTTAAAAATATACAAAGATGGAAACAACCAAAATCAACCACATTACGCATCTGCTTTAGCTGGATATGCGCAAGTTCAATACGCACGAAAAGAGTATTCCGACGCTGTAAAAGCATACAGCGAAGCTCTAGATTTAATAGCACAATGTTACGGAAAGGATAGCGAGTCATATGCTATAACGTTGGAGAATCTGCAGCAAGCACAGGATGCAGAAGAAAAATTTACGGCGAAAAGCGCGGCAAATACAATTCAATGCGATTCGGAAAAATCGCCAGCAACCGCCCAATTGCAGCCAGAGTCAAATAAAACCATAAAATCAATCAAAACTGTAAAAACAGAAGATAATCCAAAAATAAAAAACGGCATGCAACTTGCAAAATCATATTGGCAAACTTACGGAAAGCCGTTACTTGATCAGCCAAAATTTGCGAAATACAAAAACCGCATAGCTGCAGGATTAGTTGGTCACGGATCGGAATGCTACGGATTTGACGACGAGATTTCGCGCGATCACGATTTTGGCCCAGGATTCTGCATGTGGCTTACAGATGAAGACTATGCGAAAATTGGCGATGATTTGCAAGCAGCTTACGATTCTCTTCCGCAAGAATACGCTGGATTTGGCTCTCGCGAAGAAACTCCACGCGCTAAATCATGCGAAGAAAGCAAGCGAGTTGGAGTATTTAGCATAAGCGAATTTTTGAAAACATAACGGGATTTGCTACTGCACCAAGCAAAAACGAGCCGCATTTATGGCTTTCGTTAAGCGAGCCAACACTTGCTGCAGCTACGAACGGCCAAATTTTTGCAGACCCACTTGGAGAATTTAGCAAAACGCGTCAAAGTTTTAAACTCATGCCAGACGATGTGCGAATCTCACTAATATCCAGAAGACTCGGCATGATGGCTCAAGCAGGTCAATACAATGTTCCACGAATGCTAGCGCGAAAAGACGGAGCTGCAGCATGGCTTTCTATAAACGAGTTTGTGCGCGCAACCGCTTCAATCGTATTTTTGCTAAATAACCCAATAAGTGCAGGATATTTGCCATATTATAAGTGGCAATTTGCAGCTTTACGCAAGCTCAGCGCGCGAATGGCGTCTAGGCTTTCAAACGTGTGTAATAAACTTGAATCGCTTATGCGACTAAGTTCCGCAGCATGCTTTGGTGGAAGCGGATTTGGCGAAGGCGGAAAAGGAAGCAGTGAAGCCGAATCTAAAATAAACGAAATCATTCAAAACGTGTGCAACGAAGTAGTAAAAGAGCTTAAATATCAAGGCTTAAGCAATTGCGGCGAAACGTTTTTAGAATGGCAGCGCCCGTATGTTGAAGCGCATATTAATTCGCGCACAACGTGCTTAAGGAGCTTATGATGTGCGATTCATTATCAAATCCAAAAACGCAAAATCCAAAAACGCAAAATCTTGCAGAAGAAATTACAAAACTAGAATGGCAGCAATTCCAGCTTACGCAAAACGAAGGCGGGCGCGCGAATTGCCAGGAAGATTGGCAAACGTTCCACATTATGCGCATGAGTCAATTTTTAACTTGGCCTCTGGATTTGCAAGAGTCTTATAAGAAAGATCTTGAGCGCGCTGACAGCAATGGCAGAAATTTGATAACAGAAAAATATGCGCGAATGATGGAGTCTACTGCGCCGGAAATTTTTGAACGCACAATTAAGCCTTATATTAAGCCGATTTCAGAACCTAGAAAAAGTGCGCAGGAGCAGATTATTTTAACTCAAGTCGAGTGGGCTGCGGATTTTCGCGAGCGCTACCCTCATTTAGGTCTTGCGATGCGCGTTCTAAAAACAAGCGAAGATACAGAAGAAAACACGTCTTTTGAAACATATTTGCGAGGAGAACTAAGCACGTATTCTGACGATACTTTCGCTAAATACCAGCGTTTTGTAAATAACTTGCGCGCGGAAAATCTAAATCTTACGCAAATGATTATTACGAATACTGTGCATATGTATGGCTACGATTCGCTCGAATCCGCAGAATGCGCACACTAAATCGCAAACGTTTTATCTTTGTTAAATAGTAAACACTTATTAAAAAAACTTGCTTTTGTGCGTTATATTTTAATAAATAGCGCACAAAAACAAGTTACAAAATCAAAGCTAAAAACCTAATCAAGCATAAGATTTATTAGTTTTGAGATAGCGGAAATAACATCTTCAAAATTTACACTTTTCGCATACTGATGCTTCTTAGCATATCTATTCCATCTATCGATTACAGCACTATCGCATGAGATGCATTCAAGTATTTCACATGCTTTTACTTTTGAAAAATACGTATTTCTATGCTTGCAAGTAAGTGACATAGCAATTTTTAATACACTAAAATCAATACTTTCATTAATTTGATTCACAAACTCACAATCGGCTAAATACGCAATAGCAACTCCACTATTCCCGCTATTAGACGCATTCAGTGAATTCATAATTGCGTAAATATCGTAAAAGTCTTTGCTTCTTGTATTACTCTCCGCCTTAGAAAGAATAGTTTGCAATTTTTCAGCCAATACTGATTCAAGTGGATACATTTGCAAATCTATATCATCTCCAAGAACAGTAGAATATTTTCCCACTTTAACTTCTGGATACATTGGATCTCCAGTAGCTATATCAACCGAAAAAGGAAACCTAATTTTATCTAAATGACCGATTATATGAAAACGATATCCACCATATTCATCTTCAGGTCTAATAGAATCAATAGAATCGTTGATTTCAAACCACACACCATCATGGTTTTCATCATAAGCTGTAACACTTTTAATAATATTAAATAAATAAGAATCCTCCATTTTTAAACCATTAATCAAAAAATCAATATCTTGGGTTGATCTATTATCAATTCCAAGCACAAAGCTCAGAAGCATTCCGCCTTTCAAGACGAAATTATTTTTATACTCACTTTTTGCAAGCAACTTCAAAAACTCATCAAAGAAATATCTACTTAACAAAGTGTTGTAATCTAAGCTAAGTTCTTGCGACTTGTTACGCAAACGCTGCGTAACACTATCTCTAATTGCAATACTTTTATTACTACTGTTATTCATCGAGAATCTCCAAAATATCGTCAACTTGCCGAAGAATACCAAATTTTTTGGCATATTCGCGCAATCTATGTACATTTTTCTTAGGATTTCTCACATACGCACGCAAAGCCTTAACAAATATCTCTGAATCCTGACGCCTACGATTCCTAACCAAATCGCAGATAGTGCGCTCCATATCATAAACCATCACATAATTACCAATAACCGTACGCACTTGAGTGATACCAATTTTATACCATTCTTTTTTAATTTGATGCACTTCAACATCATTTTTTATGCGCCACGTGTTATATCCCTGACATACCGTAACTTCGTTTATAAACGGCATGCGATCTGTAAGATTATGCAAATACAAGGCAGTTTGGTAAGAACATATGCAAGCTTTATTACGAAGCTGGAAAAAATAAAGTTCATCATAATTATTTGAATTGCTATCGAGATACACGCCGCGCGCAACTCTTTCCAAATCATTATTTTTGACCATGCTAGTTAGATACCAAGAGTCAATTCCTGCGGAAGAAACTTCTTTTGCCGTGATAATACCGTTATTTTTCTTAACAATTCTTTTAATTTCACTAATATTTGTTCTCTTTTTATCCGACTTTACTTTCACCGTCACATACCAACCTATTAAAGAATTATCAATTTATAGATAATAAACGCTTATAAAAAACTTGCTTTTGTGCTTTATTATTATATAAATAACGCACAATTGCAAGTAAATACAGCTAAAAAGTTGCATATAGGTGATTATTTATGACTGAAAAACGTAAAAAATAACAAATGTTTATAAGTCAAGTATTGACAGTGTTGGCAAACATTGACAAACATTGACAAATTCAGATAACTATTGATAAATATTTACAAATGTTGAGGCAACTATAGCGTGAATAGTTTTATTACAGCATGAATAATTTTGTAGATGCACACTCAATTCTTTGTGCAGTTTTTAAACTACGCAAATCATATTCAACAAAAACAGTAGAAGATGCGCTCAAACCATTTTTGCTCAAAAAATCTCTATAAATCATAATATTCGGCTTGCGCAAATGAGATTCGTAAGATGCACTAACGCCATTTATCTCGCCAAGTATTGGGCAAGTTGTGCGCGCGCAATCAACCCACTCTTGTGAAGCATTTCCCAGCGCCCAAACGCGCACACCTTTTGCAGTTAGATCGCGAGCAACAGCCGCAAAACGCTCTCGCTCCCCTAAAAATCCGTGTGAAAAATTCTCAAAATACAAGCGATAAAGCCAAGTTACGGCAGGACCATGATGCTCGCCAAACGATTCAAGCGCACACTCAATGCCCCATCCTGCTTCACGCAAAGCCTCGTGAAACTCAAAACCCCATTCTGGCTCATAGCTAAACAGCACCTCGCCAATATAATCTGGGTAATGCGATTCCAACGTGCGGCGCGCATCCCAATCAACAAGAAGATGCAAGTCAAAAACAACATCTGTTATGCCGTTTTCAATAATTTTTTGCACGCATAAATCGCAATAATCACCACTATTCTTGCAATCATTGTGATTAGGCGAAAAATCTTCTGTGCAAATCATTACAAATCCTAAATTATTCAGTTGGCGAAATTCCGCCGGCATAGGACGACATTCCAGCACCAGCACCAATTCCAGCACCAAAACTAGCAGGCAAATTGTTCAAATTATAGCCAAGCGCCTCAAGCTGCGCGCGCCCATCTTCCGTAATATTTTCAACGCTCCAACGCGGTTTCCAAGTCCAATCAATACGAAATTCATCAACTAATCCAACAAGCGCACTCGCGCATTCGTCTTCAATCAAATCTGTAAGAGGACAAGCAGGCGTTGTAAGCGTCATCGTAATAATCGCGCGTCCAAGCTCATCAATTTCAATCCCGTAAACTAAACCTAAATCAACTACGTCAATTCCAAGCTCTGGGTCTACAACATCATGCAAAGCATCTTGAATATCTTCCTCAGTTACGCGACCGATGCTATTTACGTCGATTTGAGATTGAGCTTGATTTTCTGCCATAATATTCCTTATTTTTAGTGTTACACTGCGATTTTATAAAGCCACATACGATTTTATATAGCCTCAATAGCCTTTGCAATACCGTCTTTTAAGCCTTCCCATGCAAGCAATGCGCACTTTATTCGCATTGGATATTTAGAAACGCCTTGAAAAACCATTGCATCTTCCAACTCATCTTCGTCTTGCTCGCTTTTTAATCCCACTCCCCTAGATTCCATAAGCTTGTGAAAAAGCGCGGCTAATCGCAAGGCATCCGCAACAGTTTTTCCCTCAACCAAATCAACCATAATCGAAAGACTAGCTTGCGAAATTGAGCAACCATGGCCATCCCACTTAATACTTTTAACAAGCGCATTGCTTGAATTGTCAACGTTTTTAGCGAGTTCCACATGCATCGTAACCTCATCTCCACAAGTTGGGTTAAATTGATGAGATTTTCCTAATGCGTAATTTTTATTAGCTTCTACAGCACAATTTTCATGATGATTTGTAATTGTTATATTAGAATTGTTTTTTAACTCATTGGTTGCTGGCGACTTATCCGAAGCCTCCTCAACTTTCTCTTCCTGCTCTTCTGCTTTAGAAAGACTTTCTGTGTTTGAAAAATGTGTTTTTCCGTGCGGATTTCTAGCAGCATCTAAAATCACTTCTTGATACATGCTTTCTAAGCCGCTACCGTCGTCAACACTCATATCAAACATATGCTCTCCTTATTTGTTATTAAACAGTATTTTATTTGAATTCTATTTGAATTTTATTTGACAATACTATGCACCAAAGTATGCGCGAACATGGGAAACAGCTTCCACAAGCACGCGGACTTCTTCGATTGTGTTATAAACTCCAACAGACGCGCGATTCGAAGCGTACACGCCAAAATGGCGATGAATCGGCTGAGCACAATGATGTCCAACGCGAATCGCAATTCCTTGCGCATCCAAAAACTGGCCAACATCGTGCGGATGCACGCCTTCAACTTCAAAAGAAACCGTTGCAATACGGTTGTTTAAATCAAGCGGCCCAAGCACGCGAACACCTGGAACATCCTGCAATTTCAACAATTCTGCAGCAAGTTCCTGCTCATGCTCTGCAACTCGGTTCATGCCCAACTCGCGAAGCCAATCCGCAGCCACTCCTGCAGCAACCATTTGCGCAACTGGCTGAGTTCCCGCCTCAAAACGGTAAGGCGCATCCATATATTGCGCTGGCTTGTTAAGCCACGCAAGCTCCACCATAGATCCACCAAAATTGGATGGCGGAAGAGCGTTCAAAAGATTGCGGCGTCCATACAAGAACCCAACACCCGTAGGGCCATACATTTTATGCGCGCTAAATGCTGCAAAATCAACATCTAGCGCGTGAAAATCAACTGGAATATGCGGAACAGACTGGCACGCGTCAAGAACAAAAATTGCACCAACCTCATGCGCACGCTTGCAAATCGGCGAAACGTCCGTAATAGCGCCAGTAACATTGCTAATATGCGTAACTGCAACGATTTTCGTGCGCTCGTCAACAATCGTGCTCAAATAATCCGCGTCTGCACGCACGCGACCATCTTCACTTACTTCAATCCATCGAAGCTCTGCACCCGATCGAATCGCAAGCTCTTGGAATGGCAATAAAACGGAATGATGGTCTGCGCGAGAAACAACGATATTATCTCCCTCATTAATCACAAAATGCTGGCGCAAAGTTAAGTTATCTTCCGCAAAACCAGTGCGATTTAATCTAGCGTTAATCGTGGCATTTCCAATAGAAGTGGCAAGAATATTTAGAGCGCCAGTAGCACCAGGCGTAACAATAATCTCTTCGTTTCCTTCTTCACTACAAGCACCAACGAGTTTTGCAACTTTTGCACGCGCTTCTTCAAAGGCAACTGTCGAAAGCGCCGCCAACTCGTGCGCCCCCCTATGCACGCCAGCATTAATAGTCTTATAAAATTCGCTCTCTGCACCGATTACAACCTGCGGCTTTTGAGCAGTAGCTGCAGAATCTAAGTAAATCAAGGGTTTTGAATGTACTTTGCGACTTAAAATTGGAAATTGAGATCTCAAATCTTCAAACTTGTGCATTAACACAGTATCTGTCTCAAGATTTTTATGATTAAACATTCAAAATCCCCTTTTAAGCAAATTTATACAACCTATACAATCAAATTTTATAAATCTTATTCATAATTTAAAAGTCGCTCCCCCAAAACAAAGATTGAAGGAACGACTTTCAAAATTTAAATTTTAATAATTAGCGTTTTATGAACAGCTAATATTAATTAGAATCCAAACTCTGCAGCAGCCTGACGAAGAGTTTCCGCAGAACGCTTCAAAGCAGCAAGCTCGCGATCCGAAACTGGAGTGTTCAAGCGAGAGTTTACGCCATTACGGTTCAACAAAGTTGGAACGGACATGCAGACGTCTGAGATTCCATGGAAATCGTCAAGAAGAGAAGATACTGGCAAAATGCGGTTAGTATCGCGAAGAACGGCTTCAACAATATCAACACCAGACATAGCGATAGCGTAGTTTGTAGCGCCCTTACCGTTAATAATCTTGTAAGCTGCGTTCTTAACTTCTTGATGAATCTCTTCGCGCTTAGCTTCATCCAATGGCTCATGACCTGGAAGAGCGTTCCACTCGCACATTGGAACACCACCAATAGTTGCAGAAGCCCAAAGAGGAACTTCGGAATCGCCATGTTCGCCAGCAATATAAGCGTGAACATTCTTAACATTCACACCAGTTTGCTGCGCAATAAGGAAGCGCAAACGTGCAGAATCAAGGTTTGTACCAGATCCAAACATTTGATTAGCAGGAAGACCAGAAAGCTTCATAGAAACATGCGTAACAACATCCACAGGATTTGTAATAAGCATGTAGATAGCATTTGGAGCGACC
Source organism: Gardnerella sp. DNF00354 (assembly GCF_049262755.1). Taxonomy (NCBI): domain Bacteria; kingdom Bacillati; phylum Actinomycetota; class Actinomycetes; order Bifidobacteriales; family Bifidobacteriaceae; genus Gardnerella; species Gardnerella sp. DNF00354. The sequence continues at coordinate 860,870 of NZ_CP058402.1, read as the reverse complement.
TTTACAACATTAGGAATAATCGACTTCATAATGTTGATGGTTGCACCTGCAAGCTCCAAGCGAGTCTGACCAGGCTTTTGACGAGCACCAGCAGTAATAACAACCATGTCTGCGTCACGGCAGATTTCAACGTCATCTGAGCCATCAATAGAAACGGCTGGATAGAAGCTAGAACCATGCTGCATATCGAGCACTTCCGCTTCAACACGTTCCTTAGCGATATCCTCAAGCACAATTTCACGAGCAACACCGCGCTGAGCTGCAGCAAACGCAAGCGTGGAACCTACTGCACCAGCACCAATAATCGCAAGCTTAGTTGGCTTAACCTGAGAACTCACCATTAGAAAAACCCCTTTTCCACAAACCGAGTCGACCCTTATAACTTATAAATAGAAAAATACAAGGGCTGCTCTCACATTAAGAGCTATATGTGTATAAACAGTTTTTACTTTAATCACACCACCGGAATTTTGTTTAAAGTGCAATTTGCATAAGTTTTGCAGCCAAAGAATCGCCAACAAAAGCATCTAATTCTACACCAGAATCCTTATATTCCGCCGATTTTACAATACCGTTTTCCCTAACTCTAGATAGCAAAGATCCAGAATAATCACTATAAGGCAATGTAACTTTAACATGAACATGTGGTGAAGGTAACAAATTTTCTATACGCGTTCTTAAACGGTCAATATTTGTTCCACTTGCAGCAGACACAATTAAAGAATCAGGATACAACGATTGCAAGCGTAAACGCATTGGTTCTTGCATAACATCCGACTTATTAAAAGCAATAATTTGCGCTATATCTTCCACACCGTCAATTTGAGCTAAAACCTCGTTAACTGCCTCAATTTGAGAAACAGGATCTGGGTGAGAACCGTCAACAACGTGCAAAATTACATCTGCATTACCAACTTCTTCCAAAGTTGATTTAAACGCTTCTACTAGCTGAGTCGGCAGCCTTCGAACAAAGCCAACCGTGTCTACAAGCGTATAAGCGCGACCATCTCTAGTTAAAGATTTTCGAACAGCAGTATCCAAAGTTGCAAAAAGCGCGTTTTCTACAAGTTCTTTAGATCCTGTAAGTCTGTTTATAATCGAAGATTTTCCAGCATTTGTATACCCCACTACTGCAACAGTTGGAATATCTTGACGACGCCTAGATCCGCGCTTTGTCTCGCGAGTTGGTGCCATTAGTGCAATGTCGTGACGCAATTTTGAAATTCGATTCCTAATTGCGCGCCTATCCATTTCGATTTTTGTTTCGCCAGGACCTCTAGAGCCTATTCCTGCGTCTCCTGCAGCGCGACCACCAGCCTGCCTAGAAAGAGCAGCACCCCAACCTCTAAGTCGCGGAAGCATGTATTGAAGCTGAGCAAGCTCAACTTGTGCCTTTCCTTCCCTGCTTGTTGCATGCTGAGCGAAAATGTCTAGAATAACAGCCGTTCTGTCTACAACCTTGACTTTAGTGGCATCTTCCAAAGCTCTTCTCTGGCTTGGTGGAAGATCGTCGTCTACCACAATCGTATCCGCATCATTTTGCGCCACAACCGCTGCAAGTTCACGCGCTTTTCCAGAACCAACATACGTTGCTGCATCTGGTCTGTATCTTTGCTGCAACATGCCGTCGCACACTACTGCGCCAGCTGTTTTAGCAAGCGCCGCCAACTCTCTAAGGGACTCTTCTGCTTGGCTTAAAGTTCCGCGAGCGCTAGACCATACTCCTACTAAAACAACGCGCTCTAGTCTTAGTTTTCTGTATTCTACTTCGGTTACGTCTTGTAATTCTCCAAGACCCGCAACTCGTTTTAAGGCGTTTCTTGATTCGCGCTCTTGCCAAGCTTCATCGTTACTCTCTAGGCTTGATCCAGTGTTTGTGGAATCTAGTAGTACTTCGGAATGTCCTGAAAGAACGTCTTTATGCTCATTTTTATGCTCAGGCATACTATTATCACCACTCGCCAAATTGCTGTTTGCTAAAGTACCTACCAAAACTATGCCCTTTGCTATTTTGCTTTAACTACTAACGTTAAATCCCCTGTTAATACACGATTTACAACGTTTGTTTTATTATTGTGAATCTAGAAGACATAATTTTTAACGCAACACTAAAATGGCTATTAACACTTTTAATAAAACTAAAAAGACAAGCAGCATTAATGCTACTAAAACAAACAAAAATACTAAAGAAGCTAAAACTGGCGGCGAACAGTATTTTTCCGCTAACCCAAACTCTTTAGACTTAAGACGAACTTTGCATGTTGATTTGCGCGGTCACGAGGTTAGCGTGCAGGTTTCTAATGGAGTTTTTAGCTCTTCTAAACTTGATTTAGGCACTGCAGTTCTACTTAAACACGCTCCACAGCCTCCAGAAAATGGGCGATTTTTCGACATCGGTTGCGGATGGGGTGCTATTAGTTTGGCTTTAGGTTTTGAATCCCCTAATGCGCAAATTTATGCTGTAGATGTTAATGAACGTGCTCTAGATCTTACTGATATTAATGCCAAGAATGCTGGATTAAACAACATTCACACTTATCTTGTAGAAGATGCATTAAAAGAAGATGCGCTAAAAGACATTGATCTTATTTGGTCTAATCCTCCAATCCGCGTTGGAAAAGACGTTTTGCACAATATTTTGCTCACATGGCTTCCTCGCCTAAAAGTTGGTGGAGCTGCTTATTTAGTTGTTCAAAAAAATCTTGGCTCCGATTCCTTAATCACTTGGCTTTCTAAAACTCTTGGGGAAGATTTTAGCGTTGAAAAATACGCAAGCTCTAAGGGATACAGGATTATAGAAGTCTTAAGAAAATAAGATTTAGCAAAATTTAACAGGATTGAATATGAACTTTGACTATCCTAGTGAACTGCCGATTTGTGCTGCACACGACCAGATTATTGAAGCCATTAAAGAGTCGCAGGTTATAATCGTATCTGGTCAAACTGGTTCTGGCAAAACCACTCAAATCCCAAAAATGGCTTTGGAACTTGGCAGAGGTGGTCGCGGAAAGCAAATTGTTCACACACAACCTCGACGACTTGCTGCACGCACAGTTGCCGAACGAATCGCAAGCGAAATGGGTGTTAAGCTTGGCGAAGAAATCGGCTACCAGGTGCGTTTTAACGACGAAAGCTCATCTAAAACAAAGCTTCGCATAGTTACGGATGGTATTCTACTCGCTCAAATTCAACGCGATCCACTTCTTACGCGCTATGACACTATTATCATTGATGAAGCTCACGAGCGTAGCCTAAATATTGATTTTTTGCTTGGATATTTAACAACTCTTTTGCCAAAGCGCAAAGACTTAAAACTTATTATCACTTCTGCAACAATAGATTCTGCAAAATTTAAAGACCATTTTGAGCAAGCGCTGCACATTAAAGTTCCTGTTATAGAGGTTTCGGGGCGAACATACCCCGTGCGCGTACTTTACGAGCCGCTTGGAAGCGCGCCTTCACTTATGAGGCACGTTCCAGGTTTTGCCGATATTGCTATGGATGATGAAAGCGTTGCGCAAAGCCAAAGTCTTTCGGAAAGCGGCGATATTTGCGACGAAGACATTGCTTCTGCTGTAACTCGCGCATGTGCTCAACTTGTGATTCATTCAAACCACACTCAAGGCGCGCGCGATATTATGGTTTTTGCTTCTGGCGAGCGCGATATTCGCGAGTTTGAAGCATCGTTGCGTTCTTATTTCGGTGCGCGTGCAAGCGACATGAATCGTAGTGACGCCATTGAGATTGTTCCACTTTTTGCACGTCTTTCTTCTAAAGACCAGCATCGCGTTTTTGAACACCACACGCATCAGCGCATTGTAATCGCCACTAATGTTGCAGAAACTTCTCTTACAGTGCCTTCGATTCGCTACGTTGTGGACCCTGGTTTTGCTAGAATTTCGAGATATTCTAAGTCTGCTAAAGTTCAGCGTCTTCCTATAGAACCTATTTCTCAAGCAAGTGCAGATCAGCGCTCTGGTCGTTGTGGGCGAATTGCAGATGGCATTGCTATTCGCTTGTATTCTAGGGAAGATTACGAAACTCGCCCGCGCTTTACCGACCCTGAGATTTTACGCACTTCACTTGGCGCTGTTGTTTTACACATGCTCTCTGTTGGCGTTGCTAAAACTGGCGAAGATATAACGAATTTTGGATTCATTGATCCTCCAGATATTAAGGCTGTAAGCGACGGCTTTAACGAGCTTAGTGAACTTGGTGCAATAAGCAGAAAATCAGGCTTCATCACTTTAACTCATATTGGACGCGAGCTTTCTAAACTACCGATTGACATTCGCCTTGGACGCATGATTATTGAAGCTGCGCGTAAAACCACTCCTAATACTCTTGCTGCTGTTCTGGTAATTGTGGCGTTTTTGAGTTTGCAAGATCCTCGCGAACGTCCGGAAGATAAACGCGATGAAGCAGATAGATTACACAATCGTTATGCAGACGAGTTAAGTGACTTTTTAACGGCATTGAATATTTGGGATCGCATATTCCAAGCGGATGGCGAAATAAGCAATAACGCGCTAAGGCGACTTTGCAAAGAGGAATTTTTCCACTTTTTACGCTTAAAACAGTGGAAAGATTTAGTTAATCAGCTTAAAGATCTATGCAAAGAACTTCATTATAATGTTGGCGAAGCATTGCCACTTAAGCGCGCACCTTTGCAAATCCGCCAATTACCAAATAATCAGCAAGCTGCTCACAGTCTTTGCTGCACTTGGGATTATCAAGGAATCCACGCTTCTATGCTTTCTGGCTTGCTTTCTATGATTGGCATGCAAGTTATTCGCGAGCCTAAAGCTTCGGATTTTGCAGGTCTTCGCGGAACAGCCAAAATTCGCGCTATTAAGCGCGCTCAAAAAATGGCAAAAAACGATTATCAGGGTGCTAGAAGCACAAGGTTTGCAATCTTTCCAGCTTCATCTGTTTCTAAAACAACTCCTTCTTGGATTATGTGTACGGAATTAGTTGAAACTTCTAGACTTTGGGCAAGGTATTGCGCGCAAATCGACCCTGCTTGGGCAGAGTCTTTAGCTAAGAATCTTACTCGCGTAACATATTCAGATGCTCATTGGAGCGCAAGCAAAGGTGCGGCAATCGCCCAATCGAAGGTGCTTTTGTACGGCTTGCCTATTGTGCAAAATCGCACTGTTCAATGGTCTAAAATCAACCCTTACGAATCTCGAATGTTAATGATTCGTCAAGGCTTAGTCGAAGGAAACGTTCAACAGCGTTTTCCATTCAACGATTTTATCTCCTCAAATATTAACATTTTAAACGATGCCGATAATCAAACAAATCGCACTAGACAGGCAAGCGAAACTGTAAACGACGAGGATTTGTTTACTTTTTACGATAATAAACTTCCTCAAGAAGCTACGACTATTGCAGATTTAGCTAAATGGTGGAAAAATTACAGGCTCCGAGACCCGCATTTTCTTGATTTTAACCCAGATTGTGTTGAGCGCTTGCAATACACAAATGACACTGATTTGGCAGACTATCCAGATACTTGGCATACGATTGGAACAGACGGTCAGAAAATCAACTTGCGTTTAAGCTACATTTATGATCCGCATGATCCTTTAGATGGTGTAACTGTGCACGTTCCACTTCATGCACTTTTGCGACTTAAGCCTCAAGAGTTTACTTGGAATGTGCCAGGCTTATTAGACGAGCTTATTATTGGCATGATTAAGTCTCTTCCTAAGACTTTGCGAGTACAATTCGTTCCAGCTCCAGATACTGCTCGTAAAATCCGTGAGTGGATAGATGACAATTATGACTATCTTCCAGGAATAAACGAAAATCCACAAGAAGATTTTATTTGGCAAGATTTTAGCGAAGTCTTTACTAAAGCTGCGATTAGTGTTGTTGGAGCACAAATCCACCCAGAAGTTTTAAGCGATGAACAGTTGCAACGGCTATCTCCTTATTTGCGCATAACTTTTAGCGTTGAGCAGAAGAAAGCTAATCAAAATAAATCAAACAATTCCCATAATCAAAGCAAAAAGCGCATTAAGCCTACTGTTTTAGGAACAGATAAATCGCTAATAAGTCTTCAGCATCGCTTTGCAAAATCAGCTCAAGAGTGTGCATTAAATGTTGTTAATAGCAAAGCAATTAAAGCTGCACAAGCTGGAAATGTTGTTGAGAGAGCAGATTTGTTACACAAGTCTGGTGCAACTAATCTTTCTAGATCTCAAATGGTTTGGCAGGGCGCGCTCAATATGCTTATTTTAGATGATAAACGTATTACATCTAGATGGCTCGGAAGTGAGGCTCTGATACTTGCTTCTGCACCTTATAAGTCTTCTAAAGATTTGGCTCAAGATTTGCAAATGGCAGCTATTAAGCGACTTATACCAGATACACAAAAAATTACTAACGATGTTGAGCTTAAAGAAGCTGTTGGAAATATTGCCGAAGTATACGAAGACACAGTTTATGGTATTGCGCACGATGTGATTGCTATTTTGAAGCGTTTTGCTAAAGTTAGCACTGCTGTTGGCGGCAAAGCCGACTTGCCAATGCTTAGCGTTCTTCAATCGATTAGAGAACACGCAGCCTCACTTGTTTTTCCTGGATTTATTGCAAAAGCAGATTCTAGCGCACTTAGTTCAATAGAACGCTACTTGCATGCTGATTTAATTAGACTTGATAAAGCTAAAACAAATAAGGATAGAGATGTACGATGGGCTTGGCAAGCAGATGAAGCTCATAAGCTTGTGCTAGAAGCTCAAAATAGAGCAGAAAGCTTGCCTGCTGGACCTAATAGAGATGAGGCTCAAGAAAAAGCTCAAAAACTAAAGTGGATGTGTGAAGAATTCTACGTTTCTCTTTGGGCACAAGAACTTGGAACAGCATACCCGATCAGTATTCAGCGTATGAAAAAACTATGTTAGCGTAAAAACTATGTTAGCGTAAAAATGCGCGGCATAAGACTACAAAAAGTGGCCACTATCCACGCAGCCAAAGATGACTGCAAGATAGTGACCACTAATATATTGGGTAAAGATTAATTACTCTTTAACCATAACGCTACGAACTATGTAAACCACCAAACCTATGAAGGCTACAATAGCGCCCATCATAAGCAAGTTTGAGTATCCTGCAGCTAATCCTTGAATATTCGCAAAAGAGAATCCTTTGAACAGATTCCCAGCAAAGAATCCGCTGAAAATAGAAATACCAATAGAAGCTGTAACATTCATAACCAAATCGTTCATACCGCAGCCACGACCAGACTCTTCAACAGGCAATGCGCTAAGAACAGTAGAAACGATTGGCGAATACATAAGTCCGCACCCAGCGTAGTAAACGCATGCGCACAGTGTTAATGTAAGGAACCCAGAATTGATGAATACAGCAGCACCAACCCATCCAAGAATCATAAGAACAGCAGCTGTAATAATACCAGCTTTACGTCCAATGAAACCGATGATTGTTCCAGAGCAAGTGCCAAACACTGCTGCTACGACGAATGCCCATACAAGGTAAGAAGAAACCTGAGAAGTATCCATCTTGTATAAAGCACCGCCAATTACATTGTAAATTGGAGGCATGCAATAGTTAGTAAAGTAGAAGATGAATATCAAAACAATTCCCGAAAGCCAACGCTTATTCTTAAAGAATGCAGGAGTCACAAACGGGTTCTTTGCCTTCATAATGTATCCAGCGAACACAACAAACAGCACGATGGATCCAAGTAACAATCCCCAAACTTTGTAAGAGAAGAACAAAGTCAACAATGTCACAGCAATACCGAATATGGTAAAGCCAAGTTTATCAATCTTTCCACCAATACCATTCTTAGTCGGTAAGCATTTAACGAGTACTGGCAAGAACAGAATGGTAATCGCAGGAATAAGGAACAAATATTGCCAAGCAATAGAGCTAAGAGCACCAGCAGCAAATACGCCGATAGAAGCAGAAAGCTGATATGCGGCAGTAAAGAGTCCAAAGAAAATAACTTTCAAATCATTGCGCAAATACTTAGTTGCAATAACAAGGAAGGAAGAACCTGCTACCTGTTCACCAGCAGTTTGCATAATGCGAGCAATAATAACAGTCCACAAATTTGGAGTAAAGAAGAAGTTTGCAATAAAACCAAACAAGGAACCAACAAACAGTGTTACAAGACCGATTGTTATAAGTCTGCGAAGAGAAACAAAGTCACCTAGAGAACCGTATATAAAGCACACGATACCTAGAACAATAATTGGCAAGCTTGTAATAAGCGAAGCTTGATCAGGGGCACCAACAGCCTTGCCAATCTGGTCGAATACAAGATTAAATCCCTGCAAACATAATGTTCCAAGAATAAAGGTTATAAGCAACAAAATCAGCGAGTAAATCGCCACTTTGTCGCGGGTTTTTGGATCCTCGTATGGATCTACCGCAGTAGATTTTGCAATTTCAGTCATAATAATCCGATCAATAAATATTTTTAATTTTTACATTTACGCATAAAGCATGTTGTGCAACAAGAAGCGTAGAAGGTCGCAAAATGTTGCACAACGCAAACAACATGATCTCAGCCAGCGATTTTTGCCAAGCCAGAAATACGCGTCATAAACTCGTTCAAGAATCGTGGAACGTCTACGCCAACAGCAACTTGCATTGTCTTAACAGGGTCATTCAAGCGCGTAACATCACCGATAGTACGACCGCGAGTTGGACCTTCCACATCAACCTGCATGTTAATTGGAAGCGTTGTAACAAGCGTTGGATCAACTGCAACAGCAACAGCCAAAGGATCATGCAAACCACATCCACCAAGGTGCGGAGCAGTTGTTTCATAAGCTTTGATGTAAAAATCAGTCATATCTGCAAGGAACTTGCCAGACTTGGTGTTAAGATCACGCCATTGCTTTGTCTCCTTGTAAGTAAGCAAAGTCTGTAAGGTAACATCCAAACCAATCATTGTCACTGGAGCACCAGAACGGAATAAAATATCTGCAGCATCTGGATCTTGGGAAATATTCGCCTCAGTCCAAGCGTTTACGTTTCCATGAATGGTGAGTGCTCCACCCATCAAAACAATCTTTCCGATTTCGTCTTTGATTTCTGGAGCTTTCTTCAATGCAGCAGCAATATTGGTCATTGGACCGGTTGGAACATACACTAAGTCCTTGCCATATTTCTTTACGGAATCAATAATGAAATCAACAGCGGATTCATCTTCTGCTTTGCGAGGAGAATCTGGAATTTCAACATCGCCAATTCCATTGTCACCATGAATAAAAGCAGATATTGGAAGCACTTCAAACGAATCTTTTGTGCTTGCGTGTGAAAGACCTTTATAAACTTTTACTTCTGGATGCCCAAGTAAATCTGTAATTGCAAGCGCGTTACGAACACCTTGCTCCATTAAAACATTACCGTATGTGCCAGTTATGCCAATAAGCTCCATTTCAGGGCTTCCAAGAGCATAAGATATAGCGAGAGTATCGTCAACACCAGTATCAAGATCAAGAATTAGCTTCTTCACTTGAGTTACCTTCCTTCTTATATTTAGGCATGGCTTACAGTCGTTGTAAATCATGGGTGTAATTGAATATCTAACTTGATATTTAAGTATCACCAATTTAAAAATTTTATTATTATAATCTCGAAAAGCAATGGCATATCTAAATAGAAGCAAGAAGGCATAATGTTGCTTTAATTGTTAATATTCACGAATTTTGTTATAAAATGTTATAATTTTCAACAAACGTTAATATATATAAACATATGTTTAGATTATAGCTGTGAGCTCAGCCACAAACTAAACATATGAATACAAAAAATTAAAACGCGTGTCAACAATCACAAATAATAACATTTGAAAAATATTCAAAAATATTCAAAAATTTAGATTTGACACGCGCGAAAGCAATGCAAAAGAAAACTAAAGTCTAGGCAAATACTTCTGCAATTCAAAAGGAGTGACCTGACGACGATACTCTTCCCATTCCTGATGCTTATTACGCAAGAAATACTCAAAAGCATGCTCACCAAGTACGCTAGCCACAAAATCAGACTTCTCCATAATCTTCAAAGCCTCATCCAAAGACTCAGGAAGTGGCTGAATGCCCATAGCCTGACGCTCAGCATCCGTAAGCTCCCAAACGTCGTCGCTCGTAGGCTCACATAAAATCATCTGCTTTTCAATACCATCTAAGCCAGCAGCCAACAAAACAGAGTATGCAAGATACGGATTCGCCACAGGGTCGAGCGCGCGAAACTCCATACGGCAAGAATTACCTTTGCCTGGCTTATATTGAGGCACACGCAAAAGCGCAGAACGGTTACTATGACCCCAGCAAACATAGCTAGGAGCCTCAGCTCCACCCCACAAGCGCTTATAAGAGTTCACATACTGATCGGTAACAGCGCAAATTTCCGCAGCATGATGCAAAATGCCAGCCGCAAATTGGCGCGCAATAAGCGACATATTAAACTCTTGCCCAGCCTCGTAGAAAGCGTTGGAATCTCCTTCAAACAAGCTTAAATGCGTGTGCATACCAGAACCAGGCTGATCCGTTAAAGGCTTAGGCATAAAGCTCGCATACATTCCGCGCTCAAGAGAAATCTCCTTAACAACAGTGCGGAAAGTCATAATGTTATCTGCAGTAGTAAGAGCGTCTGCATATCTTAAATCAATCTCGTTTTGACCAGGGCCGCCTTCGTGGTGAGAATACTCAACAGAAATACCCATCTGTTCAAGCATGCTCACAGCACTACGACGAAAGTCCATTGCCGAACTTCTTGGAACGTGGTCGAAATACCCACCTTCATCAATAGGAACAGGTGCTTTAGACCAATCGTCTTGCGTTTCAAATAAGTAAAACTCAATTTCTGGATGAACGTAAAAAGTAAAGCCTTTTTCTTTAGCTTTTGCGAGCGCAGTTTTAAGAACATGACGAGGGTCTCCAAGAGACGGCTCCCCGTCTGGCGTTAGAACGTCGCAAAACATGCGTGCCGTACCCTCTGGGCCGCCATGCCATGGCAAAAGTTGGAAAGTCGAAGGATCTGGCTTAACAATCATGTCGTCTTCTAAAACGCGAGTCATGCCTTCAATCGCAGACCCGTCAAAGCCAATACCCTCTTCAAACGCAGCTTCAAGCTCTGCTGGAGCAATAGCAACCGATTTAAGGGTTCCAAGTACATCCGTGAACCATAGTCTAATAAAACGGACATCACGCTCTTCAACCGTACGCAAAGCGAACTCTTGTTGTCTATCCATATCTACAGTCCAATCAGTATTCAAGTCTTATATTTTTCAACATGTTTTTAGAACAAAACGCAATGACTATATTATCTCTTATATTTAGTTTTTATTTAGAAATATAGCAATGAATTTACTTACTTTTAATTTAGCGTATTTGCAAGATTAAGCTCACATTTTTTTGCCATATTTATAAAAAATCTCTTTAGCTTGCTCATCACTTAAATCATCCGTATAAGTAACCTCAATCCCAGACTCTTTAAGATCTTCAACTGTCGCATAACAAATCATAAGATCTTCCACACATCTAGCAGACATGGTAAGAACCATGGGAGGAATAGCATCCTGTACTTCTTTTTTATATTCGTAGACTTTTGCATCAATTTTATTAGCTCGATTCACCATTAAAATCGCTGGAATACCGCGAAAATACTCTGTGAATCGTTTAACAGATTTTTCTGGATTATCCTCGTCTAAATCGCATAAAACGGCGACTCCACCGTTCTCGTCACTAAAACATTTAGCTCTAATACCAGCCATTTTACAAAAAGCAGCAAGAAGTTCCCCTGGTTCCATAACAGTTAGAAACAGAGCACACTTGGCTTTTTTACCCAGCAAACCTTCCAAATCTTCCTCAAAGTTTGCTTGCTCAATCTTATTTACAACATCATCGACAGAATCATGTTTTTGCTCTTCGCTAAATTCTTTTTCAAATCCAAGTAACGCATCTTCAAGCTCTTTATCAGTAAAAGATGTGCGAACTTCTTTCGACTCTTTGGAATTAGAAGAATTATTGGAATTTTTCCCATTATTCGCAAAGTTTTTGTCGCTACTATCTTCACTCAAACCTTCATGATCTGCACACATTTTGTACCCCTAACTTATTAAACAGCTAGTTAACGCCACTTAAAAATACTTTAAGCATAATCTACGCGCTTGGCAAACAATTAGGACCAAACAATATTTTGATCTCTGCAAAAAGTGACGTATCTCGCTTAACTCTAAATCTATCTCCAAAGGATAACACTTTTGCGCATCCTCTAGAATCAATCAAAGCAAGATTCATTTCGCAACAACCAGGATGTCTTGTAACAATATTTTCAAGCTCTTTTATACGTGACTTTTCTAATGCTTGCAAAGGAAGAACAATTGTAACAGGCTGAGCATCTTCCGCCTCTAAGCTTGGAACTTCAAACTCAGTTGCTCTTAAAGACACTGTTTCGTCTCGAACCTCTACCTGTCCCCTAATTCTCACAACTTGATCAATCGCAAGTTCTGCAGCAGATGACTCATAGACCTTACCAAAGAACATGCATTGTATTGAACTTTCCATGTCTTCAATAGTTACAATCGCCCAAGCATTACCTTTTTTAGATACTCGCCTGTCTACGCTAGTCACAAGGCCTGCAAGAGTTACCTGCTGATTTTCGCCCATAGTTTTAGCGCGATTTAAAAGCTGAGCAATCGACATTTCCCTAAGACCAGCCAACACAGCAGAAAGACCACTCAAAGGATGATCCGAAACGTAAAGCCCAAGCATTTCTCGCTCAAAGTTTAGCTTCGTTTTTTTATCCCATTCTTCAACATCTGGAATGTTGATTTGAGCATCTCCAAGATCACTATCGGAATCATCAAGATCAGCAAAAAGATCAAACTGACCGCCCGCCTGTCTGCGCTTAATAGAAATAACAGAGTCAATTAGTGGTTCACAAATTTCAAAAATAGCTCTTCTACAAGGATTAATTGAATCGAAAGCACCAGATTTAATAAGAGATTCAACAAGTCTACGATTCAAAGCGGCAAAAGATACACGGTTTACAAAATCCTTAAAATCAATAAACTTTCCGCGCTCGCTTTCCCTTTCGCTAATAATATCGTTAACGGCTTTATCACCAACATTCCTAACAGCTCCAAGTCCAAAACGAACTACATCTCCAACTGCAGAATATTCAAGAACAGACTCGTTAATATCTGGCTGCAAAACACGAATACCCATGCGTCGTGCTTCACCCAAGTAAAGCGCTGTCTTATCCTTATTCGTGCGCTCGTTCTGCAATAATGCAGCCATAAACTCCACGGGATAATGCGTTTTCAAATACGCAGTCCAATAAGAAATCAAACCGTATGCGGCTGAATGAGCCTTGTTAAACGCGTAACCAGAAAAAGGAACCAGAACATCCCACACAGCTTGAGCAGCTTCTTCTGAATAACCATGTTCTTTCATGCCTTTAAAGAACGGGATTTTTTCTTTAGCCAACACTTCTGGCTTCTTTTTACCCATTGCTCGACGCAAAACATCTGCTTTACCAAGGCTATACCCAGCTAAAATACGCGCAGCTGACTGCACCTGCTCCTGGTAAACAATCAAACCATATGTTTCGCCAAGAACATCTTTTAGAGGCTCAGCAACTTCAGGATGAATAGGTGTGATCTCTTGCAAACCATTCTTACGCTTAGCGTAGTTAGTGTGAGAATCCATATCCATAGGGCCTGGTCTATAAAGTGCAATCAAAGCCGATATATCGTTAAAGTTATCTGGCTTAAGTGTGCGCAGAAGAGCGCGCATACCGTCGGAATCAAGCTGGAAGACTCCTAAAGTGTCTCCCCTAGCAAGAAGCTGATATGTTTCCTTATCGTCAAGCGGAATTTTAGTGTAATCAATAGGCTCTTTACCATTATGCTCAACATTTTTAAGCGTATCCCTAATAACTGTTAAGTTGGAAAGACCCAAAAAGTCCATTTTCACTAAGCCCAACGTTTCGCAAGTATGATACTCAAACGTTGTTGTTATTGTTCCATCAGTACGCTCCAAAAGAGGCGAAGTATCAGTAATCGGCTCCGAGCCCATGATTGTTGCGCAAGCGTGAACACCAGTTTGGCGAATCAAACCTTCAATACCTTTTGCTTCTTCAGTAATTCGCTTCGTATCTGGATCAGTGTCATACATTTCGCGAAACTCGCGCGCCTCCGCGTATCTCTTTGATTTTTCATCAAAAATATCGTGGAAACTCATATCTTTTCCGTTTTTTGGAGGAGGCAGAATTTTTGTAATTTTTTCTCCAACTGAAAATTCGTAGCCCATTATTCGAGCTGAATCCTTCAATGCTTGCTTTGTTTTAATCGTTCCATAAATCACGCATTGAGCTACTTTATCTCTACCGTATTTTTCACCAACGTATTCCAAAACTTTGGCTCTACCATCTGGGTCAAAGTCAACATCAATATCTGGTAAAGATACTCGCTCTGGGTTTAGGAATCGTTCAAAAATCAGACCATGCTTCATTGGGTCAAGCTCAGTAATTCCCATAGCATACGCAACCATTGCGCCTGCTGCAGAACCACGTCCAGGACCAACCATAACACCATGTGCTTTTGCCCAATTTATGTAGTCTGCAACAACTAGGAAGTATCCGCAGAACTGCATTTGACATATAACACCACACTCGTAGTCTGCTTGTTTTAAGACTTCCATAGGAACATTGTTGTTATATCTACGCTCTAATCCTTCTTCAACTTTTTTAAGGAATAGCGAAGTCTCATCCCAACCTTCAGGGCAATCAAATTGCGGCATAAAAGCGCCATCTTCACCATCGTCGAACATAACGTTACAACGACGGGCAATTTCTAGCGTATTGTCACAAGCCTCTGGAAACTCTTTAAACAATTCACGCATCTGCTCGGCAGATTTTAAATAGTATCCAGAGCCATCAAACTTAAAACGGTCTGGATCATCCAAGCGCGAGCCTGAATTAATGCATAGCATTGCATCTTGCGCTTCACGATCTTCTTCGTGCACGTAATGCAAATCGTTTGTAGCAAGAAGAGGCGCATTAAGACGCTTAGCAATCTCAAGCAAATCTTTAGTAACGCGCGTTTCGATAGAAAGCCCATGATTCATTAATTCTATAAAGAAATTATCGCGCCCAAAAATATCCTGAAACTCGCCTGCAGCGCGTAAAGCCTCATCAAATTGACCTAAACGAAGACGCGTTTGAATAATTCCAGATGGGCATCCAGAAGACGCTATAACCCCTTTAGAATACCTTGATAACACATCTTTATCCATTCGAGGGTATCGCATTACGCGACCTTCTAAATTAGCTATAGAAGACGCTTTTAGTAGATTTGTTAAGCCTTCATCATTTTCAGCCCACATTGTCATGTGCGTAATCAAACCGCCGCCAGAAACATCGTCGCTTCTTTGCGCTTCAGTTCCCCAATGCACTCTGCTCTTGTCTTGTCTGGCTGTTTCAGGGGTCACATAAGCTTCGATTCCAATAATCGGCTTAATTCCAGCTTTTACAGCAGTACTCCACATTTCGTATGCACCATGCATATTTCCGTGGTCTGTAATAGCCACAGCTGGCATACCTAATTCTTTTGCACGTGCAACTAGGTCTGGTATCTTCGAAGCACCATCCAAAAGCGAATAATGTGTGTGATTATGTAAGTGTACGAAGTTTGTTTCCAACCTAGCCATAGTGGCTATTCTATAGATGCAATATGACCTGTTTTACTAAATAACTCTACTTTTACAATTCTTGTATGGCGTGTAAAGCGTGTTGCAAATCTAACGGATACTTCGATTCAACTTTAATAAGTTCTCCCGTTCGAGGATGCTTAAATTTTAAACTCATTGCATGAAGCCACTGTCTAGAAAGCCCTAATTTTTCACTTAATTGAGGATTTGCGCCATACATAGGATCGCCCACTACCGGATGTCCTATTGACGAAAAATGCACACGAATTTGGTGTGTTCTGCCAGTTTCCAGATTGACTTTCACTAAAGTCGCTCCCTTAAAACGCTCTATAACATCCCAATGCGTAATTGCAGGCTTACCTGATTTAGTTATTGTAAAACGAAAATCTGAAACTTTTGCTCGCCCAATTGGTGCATCAATTGTAGCTTTATTTTGTTTAAGATTTCCTTGGACTAAAGCGTGATATATTTTCTTCACACTATGATTTGCGAACTGTTTTTTCATTTCTTCATACGCAAAATCTGTTTTGCAAACCAGCATTAATCCGCTTGTTCCAACGTCTAATCGGCTTACGATTCCTTTTCGTGATTCATCGCACACGGTTGTTTTTATTTCAACACCGCTTGCCTCTAGACATTCTGGCACTGTTGGGCCATCCCAGCCTTTTGCTGAATGCGCTGCGACTCCAACAGGCTTATCTACTACAACAATATCTTCATCGTTATAAACTATTGGAATATCGCATATAGTGGATTTGCTAGTTGACTTTTCTTTTTGATCCTCAACTTCCTCTTGATTTATAACAATCACATCTCCATCTTGCAAAGTTGAGGATTTTTGTGATTTTTTATCTAAGATTTTTGCTTTGCCACTATCGATTAGCGATATTGCGTTTGCACGCGATACTCCCATAAGGTTCGACAAGCATACGTCGAACCTGCATCCAGAAAATTGACTCGTAACCGTAAAACGAATATCACTCATCATCGCGCTCTATAAGAGGAATCCCAATCAAAATAAGGCATATAACTGCGATTCCTGCAAACATAAGCTCAATATCTGCAACATTCCCAACGGACCATCCGTAGTTTATAAAATCTACGACTTTTCCGTTCAAAAAGCCCTGAGCATATTGCGCTCTATCAATAAGATTTCCAAAAGCTCCAGCAAAAGCTAAAGCAAGCGCAATAGTCCAATATAAGGATTTTGTGTGCTTAATAACAGCAGTCATAGCACCGCAAGCAGCGCAAGCTAACACGCTAATAACCCAAGTAAAAGAAGAGCCTAAGCCAAAAGATGCTCCAGGATTCCTAACAAGAGTAAAAGAGAGCAAGTGTGGAAGAATCTCAATGTTTTTTCCACCACTAAGCGCTGCTAAAGCCCAAACTTTTGTTACTCGGTCTAAAACCACGCCAATAAAAGCAATCAGTGCAAAAACGGCTGCGCGATTACGCAGCCGTTCTACACGCACATCACAATGCGTCAATGTATTTTTCCAATCTAACTGGATTTAGTATAACTACTTTTGATCCTGTTGATCCTGATTTTCCATAGAACTGTAAGTGTTCTCATCGGAAACCTGAGCAACAAGCTGACCAAGGAAGTCAGTCAAGCGAGTACGATACTCAGTTTCAAACTGCTTGAGGCTTTGAATGTTTCCTTCAATAACCTTAGTCTGCTTTTCAAGATTCTCACGCACCTGGCGAGCGTAAGCATCTGCAGCAGTACGAGTAGTGGAATCATAATCCGCTGCTCTATGCTGAACTTCAGACTCATATTGATCAGCCTGATCGTGAGTTTGCTTAGAATAATCATCAGCAGCCTGACGAACCTTACCAGAATAAGCATCTGCCTCGTTGTGAGCGCGAGCTGCATAAGCGTCTGCGTCGCTACGAGTACGAACAGAGTAATCATCCGCATCCCCGCGAGTCTGCTTATTGTATTCATCAGCTTCGCTACGAGTACGATTAGAATAATCGTCTGCCTTAGTAACGATCTCGTTGTATCGAGCTTGGCTTTCTTCGACTATCTGATTTGCCTTAGCCTTGCCCTTATCTACATACTGATCGTGCAATTGCATTGCAAGAGTCAACATTGCTGTAGCGCGTTCTGGCTCAGAACCGCCCACTTCTGCACCAGCACCTGCAATCTTTTGCAAGCTACCTGTTTCCGTGCTTGGCTCCATCTTAGCAACCTGCTCACGAAGCTGCTCTTCGCGCTTATGAGATTCTTCAAGTTGACGAGACAAATCCTGAACCTTTGCATTTTCCTGCTGTGTTACAACAAGTTGTTGACGGACTTCTTCCAATTCACGACCCAAATTCTCGCTACTTGCTCTAAAGTCATCGCGTTCGCGAGTAACGTTTTCAAGCTCTTCATGGACTTTCTTATCAGCGTCTGCCTTAGCATTATCAGCATTTGCAGCTTGTGCTGTGAGCTGATCTACTTGAGCACCTAAACCATCCAGCTGCTCTTTGAGCTGCTGATTCTGCTCGCTCAATGCACGATTATTTTCTTCAGCTTCCTTAAGCTTTGCTGCAAGATCATTGTCATTCTTGTTCGCACTGCTGGATGCTTCACGTAAATCATTATTTTCTTTTGTTAAAGATTCAACTTGCTTTGTCAAATCAGAAATCTTATTGTTCAAGCTAGCAACATCGGCGCCAAGAGACTGCGTGGAAGCTCCAAGCCCCTGCACTGCCTGCTGACCAAGTGCTTCTATTGTTTCTGTAACCTGATCCAAAAAGTCATCAACTTCGTCAACATCATAGCCTCCCTTGAATCGAACGATTTGGAAGGTATGCTCGCGAATGTCTTTAGGCGTTAACAGAGCCATAATGCATTACACCTCACTTTTGGGCGCGCAGCCCTTTTGATATATCTATTCGATGCTATCACGTCTATAGAAAAAATTGTGTAAAAAGCGATTATTTTTTTACGAAATCTACCAATATTTTTCTAAATTAATAACTATCGTGTCGCTTCATTAAAAATTGTGATTAATAAGCATCAGTAAAGCATATTCAAAAACATTTGTAAAACTAGTAACAAAAAGTACACTACCATAAAACTCACATCTAAACTTATGCTACCTAATCTTGCTGGTGGTATAAATTTTCGCGCAAATCTTAAAAGTGGTTCTGTCATAAAATATATGATTTGAGTGAATTTTTGCAAAATCGCATTTGGCTTAAAAGAATGGAATATAAACGGAATCCAATCTAAAACTGCGCGAATAAACAGTATTACTAGATAAGCGTTTATGAAAATATTCAAAATTAGTATTAAGCGTATTACAAGATCCATTAAGCTTTTCCTTTAAACTATTTTCAATAATTTTACACAATAGCTAAGTTAATCGTAAACCAAAATATAAGTACAGGATAAGTATAAATTTAAGGCAGATACCTAAAAGATATCTGCCTTAAATACAAGCTAAGCGTAGCAATCTAATGTTCGGTCGCTGGCGACTAGTCTCATGTTATTTAGCTTTAGGAGAATAAGTCGCGAGCAGATCCGCCATTAGGAGCATCTTCAACTTTTATATTTACTTGAGAAGGGCTTAAAAGGAAGACTCTAGGAGTTACTCTTTCTATAGATCCGCGAACACCAAACACAACGCCAGCAGAAAAATCAACTATGCGATATGCAACGGATTCGCTAACACCCGTAAGATTCAAGACTACTGGTGTTCCATCTCTTAAAGCTCTTCCAACTAATTGCGCATCCTCATAAGATTTTGGATGAATCGTAGTAATGCGACTCATACGACCTACATTAGATCGAGTAGAAGCACCATTACCAGATTGTGATGCAGCATCACCATTATGAAGGCTCATAGGAGCAACGCTGTGGTCGTTGTCAAACGAAGTATCCTGTGTCTGAGAATCAACGAAATCATCGTCGTCCTGAACATCACTCATGCCTACATAAGACATCATGTTCTTCATAAAACCAGCCATTAAGATGCCCTCCCCTAGTTATGCTTAACGCAGAAAATCAGGAATATCCAGCTCGTCTGGTTCGTCTTGAGGCTTCACTTGAGTAGCCTGTGTTTGATATTGCTTAACTGAATCAACAGAATCAAACATAGAAGAAACAGGTTCCGCGGTTTCAACAGTGTCCACAGGCTTAGAAGGAGCAGTAGTAGTGGAATGAGCTGGAGCCACAGGATCGACTCCTGCCTGCATATCTACGAAAGCACCTGCTTTGCTGTCTTCAGACTTAGGATGAGAATCGAAACCAGCTGCAATAACAGTAACACGAACCTCGTCTCCATAAGAATCGTCCAAAGAAAGACCCCAAATAATCTGCGCTTCTGGATGTATTGCCTTACGAACAAGCTCTGTTGCAGCACTTGCTTCTTGAAGCTTCAAATCACTTGGACCAGCAATATTGATCAAAGCACCATGAGCACCTTCAATGCTTTCTTCAAGCAATGGAGAGCTAATAGCGATTTCTGCAGCTTGCGTAGCTCTGTCTTCACCCTTCGCTGCACCAATACCAAATAGCGCAGTTCCTGCACCGCGAAGAACAGCGGTAACATCAGAGAAATCAACATGAATATAAGAATTCATGGTAATCAAATCTGTAATACCCTGAACACCTGCAAGCAATGCGGTATCTGCAGTCTTAAAAGCTTCAATAATTCCGATGGTTCGATCTGAAATTTCCAACAAACGATCGTTTGGAATCACAATCAAAGCGTCAACTTCTTTACGAAGATTCTCAATACCAAGTTTTGCTGATGCAGCACGCTGAGGTCCTTCAAAACCGAATGGACGCGTAACTACTGCGATTGTCAAAGCACCTTGCTGGTGTGCGGCGCGCGCAACAATAGGGCTTGCACCCGTACCAGTTCCACCGCCTTCTCCGCAGGTTACGAACACCATATCGGCGCCCTTTAATGCTTCTTCAATGTCAGATTGATGATCTTGAGCAGCCTTAGCGCCTTTTTCTGGGTCAGCACCTGCTCCTAATCCTCGACTCGAAGCGTCAGATAATGAAATCTTCACGTCAGCATCAGAACGCAACAAATCCTTGGCATCAGTGTTAATAGCCACAAATTCTACGTTCTGCAAACCCTCGGTGATCATTCGGTTGACGGCGTTACCACCGGCTCCACCGACGCCGACTACCTTGATTATGGTTTTGTCGTTGAAATTGTCAGTCTGGGCAATCTCGCTCACCGTTGTCTCCTGTCACTCACACGCACGTTTACGCATTACTTTAGCGCAAAACGCTCGATAATGGCGACGTTTTATGAATAAAAACTGAAAAAATGTCACCGATTCGATAATACACCGTGCTATACGCAAATCATTAATGCGTTTTATTAACAAAAGTTTAAAATATTAATTAATAGTTTATATTATGTTTTGTATACTCAAAAACCCTAGAAAACACTAGTAAAACCTAGTAACTTGCATCCATCGGATCATCGCCAAACAACTCCTCACGCTCACTATGAGAAGTTATTCGAGAATCCAACCACCCATATGGCAAATGAACTTTTTTCGCAAAACGAACTCGCCCACGCGGCGTGTCTAAAACTTGCTCAGGAAGCTTTAGTGAAGAATCTAACGCATCAACATTACGCTGAACATCCTCAATAGACTCACATTCCATAAAACTCTTACGAGTTCCACCTCCAACAGGGAAACCCTTTAAATACCAAGCAATATGCTTGCGCAAGTCATGAACAGCCATTCGCTCGTCGCCATCATAAAAATCGACTAAAAGCTCCAGATGTCTTAAAATCACCTTGCAAACTTGCCCAAGACTTGGATTAACGCGATTATCGCTACCATTGCAAGCAGAACGAATATCAGCAAAAATCCAAGGACGCCCCTGGCATCCACGCCCAATAGCAACGCCTGCGCATCCTGTTTCTTTAAACATTGCAAGAGCGTCATCCGCACCCCAAATATCGCCATTACCAAAAACAGGAATATCCAAAGCATCTACAAGCTCAGCAATACGGCTCCAATCAGAATGACCACCATAATATTCTGCAGTGGTACGCGCGTGCAAAGTTACAGCAGCACATCCTTCTTCTTGCGCAATATGACCAGCTTGCATAAAAGTCTCGTGATTTTCGTCAATACCAACGCGGAATTTAGCTGTAACAGGAATTCCTGCTGGATCACAAACAGAAACAACACGATGCAAAATCTCTTGAAGCAAATCTGTTTTCCAAGGAAGAGCAGAACCGCCGCCGCGCCTTGTAACTTTAGGAACTGGGCATCCAAAGTTTAAGTCAACGTGATCCGCCATGTTCTCATCAACAACAATTCGAGCAGCAAGCTCTACAATAGAAGGATCTACTCCGTAAAGTTGCAAAGAACGCACTTTTTCGTTAGGCGCAAAACGGCATAAGCGCAAGGCTTTAGGATTCCTTGCAACTAATGCGCGAGCTGTAATCATTTCTGCTACGTAAAGCCCATCCGGACCATATTCACGGCAAATCACTCGAAAAGGCCAGTTAGTAATACCAGCCATTGGAGATAAAACAACAGGAGTTGCAATATGAATTTTCCCTAAATCTACTGGTTTAATAGAAAAATCCATATTGCTTTAACTCCATTCACTTTAATATATTTTGTTTTCGTTTATTAGCGATTTTTCACTATACGCGTATTAATACAATCCGCCAGCCTGAGCAATCTTTACAGGCTGCGATTCATCAACACCGTTTTCTTTAGAAACATCCACACCACCGTCTGCAGCGCGAGTACCAACAATCTCTACAGGACCTTGCGGATACTTAACACGCTTTTCGTTAATGCGGCTTGCTACGTAATCCGCAACCTTGTCTAAGGAAACGCGCTCTTGTTGCATAGTGTCGCGCTCGCGGATTGTTACAGCATGATCTTCCAAAGTATCAAAATCAACTGTTACGCACAAAGGAGTACCAATTTCGTCCTCACGACGGTAGCGGCGACCAATAGCACCAGCCTCATCATAATCAATAACCCAATCATACTGGCGAAGATCTGCAGCCAGATCTTGAGCAACAGCTTGCAATTCTGGCTTCTTGCTCAATGGCAAAACAGCAGCCTTAACAGGAGCCAAGCGAGGGTCAAGTCTAAGAACAGTACGCTTATCAACTCCGCCCTTAGTGTTTGGAGCTTCGTCAACGTCGTAAGCATCAACCAAGAATGCCATAAGCGAACGCGTAAGGCCAGCAGCAGGCTCAATAACGTAAGGCACATACTTTTCGCCAGTAGCCTGATTGAAATAGCTCAAATCCTCGCCAGAATGCTTAGCGTGAGCAGACAAATCGTAGTCGGTACGGTTTGCAATACCTTCAAGCTCTCCCCAATCCGATCCTTGGAAGCCGAATTTGTATTCAATATCTACAGTGCGCTTGGAATAATGGCTTAACTTCTCTTTAGGATGCTCATACATACGCAAATTTTCAGGCTTTACGCCCAAATCGACATACCAATTTACGCGAGTATCAATCCAATATTGATGCCAAGCTTCGTCTGTTCCAGGCTCTACGAAGAACTCCATTTCCATCTGCTCAAACTCGCGAGTGCGGAAGATGAAGTTTCCAGGAGTGATTTCATTACGGAAAGACTTACCAATATTCGCAATGCCAAATGGTGGCTTTTGGCGTGTAGCAGTCATAACGTTCTTAAAGTCAACAAAAATGCCTTGAGCTGTTTCTGGGCGCAAGTAGTGCAAGCTGTTTTCGTCTTCAACTGGTCCTAAATGCGTGCGAAGCATCATGTTGAAATCGCGAGGCTCCGTCCAGTTTCCGCGAGTGCCGCAATCTGGGCAAGCAATATCTTTCAAGCCATTTTCTGGCATTTTGTCGCCGTGCTTTTCGGCATAAGATTCTTCGAGCTTATCTGCACGATGACGCTTATGGCAATTCAAGCACTCAATCAAAGGATCATTGAACACAGAAACGTGACCAGACGCAACCCAAACTTGGGAAGGCAAAATAACAGAAGTATCCACTCCAACAACATCGCCACGCGTAGTGACCATATAACGCCACCATTCGCGCTTAATATTGTCTTTTAACGCAACGCCCAAAGGACCATAATCCCAAGCAGAACGCGTACCACCATAAATCTCGCCAGCTGGGAACACAAATCCTCGACGCTTAGCCAAGGATACGACTTCATCAAGCTTTGAAACAGCCACAATACACCTTTTTCGTAAATCTAGAAAATTTGGGTGAAAACGGTGTTTATTATAGAAAAACCCTGTGACGCTAAAGCAACATATATAAGCATCATATATAAGCTAAACGAATACAATAAAGTGTAAGCATAATTTTGCAACACATATTTTTCACTTTGAGAGGATTTAAAATGAGCGAAAACACTGATAACAATACTTGCGATAACTGCGATACTTGCGATACTTGCGATAACAAGAATTGCCACAAAACTAATACAGTTGCAGCATTGTGCATTGCTCCTAGCGGAGTTGGCGAAGAACTTAGCGAATATGTAGCGGATTGCGTTAAAGTGATTCGTGATTCTGGCTTAAAAAACGAAACGAACGCAATGTTTACAAACATCGAAGGCGAATTCGACGACGTTATGCGCGTTGTAAAAGACGCAACTATGGTTCTTGTTGAAAAAGGCTATCGCACAGGCGTTATTTTAAAGTTAGACATTCGCCCTGGTTTTAACGATCAAATCGACGCAAAAGCTGCTCTTGTAGACAAGATTCTCGAAGAACGCGAAAACAAGTAAGCTTAAGTATTTAAGCGTTTAGGCAGTTTAAGCGTTTTTTACGCCACCAAACCTGCGGTCGCGATGCGCATAACGGTCAATTGACCTCCAAAGCGCTTCGCGACCATAATCTGGGAAAAGTTCTGGCACAAAATCAAGCTCCGCATAAGACGCTTGCCAAGGCAGAAAGTTGCTAGTGCGTTGCTCTCCCGAAGTGCGAATCACAAGATCGCAATCTGGAATATCTGGGTTATACAAGTGTTCAGCAATCATCTTCTCACTAATGCGATCGCCCTTAATTTTGCCGCTTTTAACTTCTCTAGCAATTGCCGCGCAAGCGTCTGCGATTTCCGCGCGACCACCATAGTTTAAGCAAAAAACAACGTCAATCGTAGTGTTATTTTTCGTTATCTCTTGAGCTTTTTCCAACTCGTCAATAACAGACTTCCACAATTTCGGACGTCTTCCAGCCCATCGCACGCGCACTCCCCACTCGTTCATTTGCGCAACCCTGCGGTGAATAATATCTCTAGAAAATCCCATCAAAAAATGCACTTCTTGAGGAGATCTCTTCCAATTTTCCGTAGAAAACGTGTACAAACTCAAGTAGCGAACACCTGCTTCTATTGCTCCTGCAATAGTGTCAAAAACCACTGGCTCCGCCGCTTTATGCCCTTCGGTACGAATCATTCCGCGCTCTTTAGCCCATCTGCCATTGCCATCCATAATCACACCTACATGGCGAGGAACTTTACCTTTAGGAAAATCTGGCACGCGGCTAGGATCACTAAATGGAGCTGCTGGAATATTTAACGAAGTGTAATCAACGTTTTCAAAACTCATAGTTAAAATCTAACAACCCCATTGAACGAATACTTAAACCCGTTTTGCAAAGCTTAATAAAAGCCTGCAAAATCAGATAAAAAATCCGCCAAAATCCTCTATATTTATATTTCTCGCAAAATCTCTATTAAAGCGTTTAAATATTGCTCTCCGTAGCAAGATTTGTACCATCTAGCATGTTCTAAGAATCCAGTATCGTAACCCCAAATTTTAAAGTCGTAAGATCCATTTGACTTTAAATAATAGTCTACAAATTCTACGCATTGTTCGATTTGACTTACAGATAAAACAAGCGGAAGCAACTCTTTTTCAACATCTGTTAATGGCCGAACGCTAGCATATCCTTGCAAAATTGACTTAACTAAATCCGTTCTAAATGAATCTTTTTTGCCATTCGCAATATCTACCCACTGAATTGTGTTGCGTTCTAAAGTCATTGCTAAATCGTAGATTGCTGTGTTTCTATACGCCATTCCAAAGTCAAATACTGCGCTTGGAGCACTACCTTCCCACATAAAATTAGATATATGCGGATCTCCATGAGTCCACTGCTTTTTTAGATTCGCGTACCCCAAATCGTAAATTTTTTTGCATGTTGGAGCAAATTCGCTTAAATCTTTTACAAAATCACGATTCTGCTCTTTTAAGAATTTCGCTAAATCAGGCCTATTTTTTAACCAAACTTCGGCATCACTTTGCACGTCTTCGCTTGCACAAAGACTAAATCTTGATTGAAAAGCGTTGATTTCCTTAGGATTTGGCTCGTCAAAACTTTGTGAAGCTAAGGCGATTTTTGCCATCATTGCTCCAAGATTTTTGGCTTCTTCGCACGTTTTAGGCGGATCCCAAGTGTACGCGTCTTTGTATCGGTCTTCTCCACTAGCTTTTAAAGTAACTTCGTAAGCGCAATCGCCTATTACAAGAAGAGTGCCGTCTACGTAAATGTCGCCACAAGTATCGCCAGCAGTATTCTTTTCTAAACCTAAAGACTCGCTATTTTTATTAAAATACAAGTACTTTGGCGTGCTTATTTTGTTTTTTAAAAGATGCTCAGCAAAACGATGATACGGCCTAATTGTGCTAGCTTGCCTCACTTTTGTGCTGCATCTTTTAATATAAACGTCCAAACTTTTAGATTGCTTTGATGAATCATCTTTGTAATGCGCGCGAACCAATGAACCTGCAGCCATCGGGCGCAAACTATGGCTTAAAACGCAATCAGCTTCTAGCGGCTCCTCTAAAAGAGAACACACCATATTTGCCTCATCTAAATCAACATTTGCCCATCTTTGAGCAACAATATCTAGCTGAGGGTCGTTGCTTTCGTTTTCCATATTCGCTCCAATTTACAGATATTTGACTACAGGCTCATTGTTTTTCGAGCATTTTTTTGCAGAATTATTTGACGCCAACTAGCTCATGCGCGGCTGCTGGCGACTTTGCTTATGCAAAATTAACGATTGCAAAACTAACGATTATTCTGGCAAATACTCGTTTGTTACGCACCCATTTTCTAGGCTGTTTAGCGCGCAATCAAGAGGCACGCTTAAGTGGCCATTTTCACTCATCCAACGAGTGTAGTTTTCCACCAAAGCCATGTCTGCCGTACCCCAGCGACCATTCTTGTCGTACCAAGATGGAATCACTTCGTCTAGCGAGGCACGCAAAGCCTCTGGGCTAATATGGCAAAGAGCATTCTGCAAAGCATCAACGCCAGCCTGAGGGTCTTTTCCTGCCATCTCATAGCCCTTAACTGTTGCACTTGCAAAGTTGCGTATTAATTGCGGATTCCGCTCAATCATCTCTTGGCGAGCGCAAACATAGTAAGAATGATGCGGTGCTACGCCAATAGAATCGAATGGAAGAACAACAACTTGGTCAAATGGAAGCGAACCCTGGTATGGCTCCCACCAAGCTACGTTAATAAATGCATCGCACATTCCGCGTTCTACGGCTCGAATGTCTGGCTCCCATGGGCCTGGGTCGATTGTAATCAGCTTGCTAAAATCGCCGCCGTCGGCAGCAACAGCCTGCTGAAGCTCCGTATACAAGCGCTTAACACCCATAGGGATTACTACGCGCTTTCCTTCTAGATCTTTAAATCGCGTAATGCCCGTGTTTTTATTTGTTATGATTCCGCCAATTTGCGATTGATTCATTACAGCAAACGACGTCAGCTTATTTGCACCATTTTGATGAGCCAAAAGCTGGTTTAAACGAACAAGAGCTATATCTACTTCTCCACGCTCCAAGCATGCTGGAACATCGCCGCGCTCTGTATCTGTGCTTGTAAACTCTACATCTAATCCGTATTGTGCATACAATCCGCGCTTTCTTGCAAGATACATACCTGCGTGATTCGTCCATGGATGCACATATTCAAGACGTACTCTTAGCATATTAACTCCTTTGTTTTATAGTGATTTGTGATTTTATTATTTGTGATTTTATTTTGACTTTTATTTGCGACTTAACTTGCGATTTAACTTGCGACTTTACAAAAATGGGCGAGGTAATTAATCCCCGCCCACAAATCAAATTTATAAGTTGATTTTACTTGTAATCTTACCCGTAGAATCAGGCGCGCACTTCTTTGCCAGAAGCAAAGCGGCTCAATGCGCCAGTGGCAGCAATACCCTTATACAAGTACCACATCAAAACGCCACCGATTACAGCACCAGAAATCATGCTGCAAATAGTGTGAATCACCATGAATGAACCAAAGATTGGAACACCTGCATAGTAGAACGGGTAGGTTGAAACGATTCCACCCAAACCAGCTAATGCGCCAGAAAGTGCGCTTAAGCCAACATTCCACTTGCGATACATGAAGAACAAGAATGCAAATTCAGCGAACAAGCCCTGAACAAATCCAGGAAGAACGGTACCGATACCGCCCCAGTGGCTTCCAACAGTCAACTCAACCATTGCAGCAATAAACTCACCGAACAATGCTGCACCTGGCTTGCGAACCATAATAGCAGCCAAAGGACCAGCAAAATAGAACAAACCGTAGTACAATGCGCTGACGCCTGGAACTGGAATAAGCTTAAGAGCAGCAGAAATAGGCTCGCTAATCAAACCGATACCCCAGAAGATAATACCAGAAGCTACAGCTACAACAACCGTGAGCGTAATATCAGCTACATTCCATCGCAAAGATGGACGCACGGTTTCTTCTTCAACAGATGCACCCATTAGGGTCTCCTTTCATTATCAGTTATCAAACAAAGGCGACCCTGCAGAAAACTCCGTACGTCGGCATTAACCGAATCACGTTAAACGGTTAGACAGTAATCTTCTCAGCTCTTTGAAAGAGCACCCGTGTCTGATATCAATCATTATTGCATCAGACAGCGAGGACAATTATTATAAAATTCAAACAAAAAATTAACAAAAACGCTCACTAAAACGCTAAAGCAAGACGCTAAAAAAGCTATATTAAATCACATATTATTTTCTAATAAATGCATTGATTTAATTGGACGCTCAAGATAATATTCACACCACTGCTCAACGCATCTATACGTTAAATAATCAATATCTGTTCCGTCTATATTCTTCCAATCGCCATTAATCAAAGAAATCATTTGAAAACGTGCTAAATCATTGCACTTAATTGACTGCAAATCATGATCTTTAGAACACATAACTCCTCCAGAACAAGAGGAAAAATATGATAAATCATCTTTAGTTGCACAAACTACGCATTCATTAAGCATAGGAGACCAGCCGGCTAGTTTTAACGCTCTTAAAACATATGAGAATCCAATTGAATCAGCACTATGCAATCCCCTAGAAAGAGCAGATAAGGCTGCAACAAGCAGATTGTATTGCATACAAGAATCCTGATACTGTGCAGAAGACGAAACCAAATCATCTGCGATTTCCGCAATCATGCTAGCGCGACTATACAAATCATAATCAGCACAAATACTCTCAGCATAAGCAGAAACTAAAACTGCTTGAGAAACAACATCAAAAGTTCTTCCAGTAGCAAAAAGTGCATTCACACGCATAAAAGGTTCTAAACGCGCCCCAAAACGAGATTTTATTTTCCTAACACCTTTTGCAACAGCACGAATCTTACCATGCTTTTTAGTAAGCATAACTACAATTCTATCCGCTTCCCCTAAAGGAAAAGTTTTAAGAACTACAGCCTCATCGTTATACAACGGCATGAAAATCAAAAACTCTTAATCTGCTAATCCAAAGTATTTTTATAGATTAGTTGTGACTTGGATTCACAAAACCACCGAAATTAGATTCGCCAGTATCATCCAAATCATCTGAATCATTATTGCCAGCATTGTTAGCATTAAAATCTTCAGAAGAAGCATTAAAATGATTCATAACTGGGAATGAAAGATCTGGAATATCTAAATTGAGACTTTGCGACGGCTCAAATTTAGGAGATGCAAGAAGAGACAAATTCAAATCACCAACAGGGTTTGAAGCACTACTCTTTGAATCATTCTTATCATCATCTTTAGCATTAACAGCATTAGAATTAGCAGCATTAACATGATTCTGACTATAAGAATCTTGGCTAGGCGCAGCTGGAATAGCACTGTCTCTTGTATAAGTCTGCGGATAGGAATCTTTCGGAGCATACGATGGTGGGAACGTAGGAGGCATAACAGTAGACGCCTGAGACATCTCGTCATCAGTATCATCATTAGGCTCTATATTAGCAGAATGAGGCGTAAAAATAGCCCTATCCCCATGGTGCAAATCGTTAAGAGAAGCACCACTATTGTTATCAACACTGTTGTCTACAGGTGCGAAAATGCTTTGCCTATCTTGAGGCATATCTTCAACATGCTGTGCAGAACTATTATCACTACCTGCCACACGCTCAACGACTGGCACACTATCTGCACTAATATGATGCGAATCTACTTCATCAACTGTAGTTTTAGAAAAAATATCATTTGCAACAGGATTATCTGCTTCAACAATATTTTGAACAGGATTTACTACAGACGAATCCGCATTATGCTCAACAGGAATAGATGGAGGCATAGGATTTGCAGATTGCACAGGCTGTGGCATCGGCTGACTATATGCTGCGTTAACAGAAGATGCGGCAGCACCATTAGAATCAAAATCTAGGTACTTAGAAACACGATCGTAAGATTCAAGCCTACTAAGCAATCGTATGCAAGCGTTCAAATAATAATCCACTTGACGCTCATCGTATCCGTGTTTACCAGAACGCTGTGTAAACAACACGTTGGAAACAAACATTGCGTCAATGCCATCAAGATCGCTTGAAGTATTGCCCCACGTTGGCTTATATCCAAGAAGAATAGAAATCTTATCTAAGGTCTTATTAACAACATTATCGACCTGTTTTTTATCATACGAAGGCTTGCGTGATTGACCAGAATCAAAACGCATCTTGTAATCGCGCTGAGAATGATTAAGCAAAACACGGTATTCACTATCGGCTTGTGCTTTCCAAACGATTCTACCGCGATGAGAAATTTCGTATTCAGTTGTTTTATCTACAACAGCACGTTCCAACCTAGAAAGAGCCGCATCAACTTGAGGTATAGCGTATCCTTCATCTTCTAAATCGAAGGACACGTCTTGAATATCTTTTTGTGTAAGACGAATGTCGTCGGACTCATACAAAGAATGGGCACGCTCAAGAAAATCATTAACTTGCTCTACGCTGTAACCCTTCTTGCGCTTACCTACGCGCTCAATACCAGAAGAATTACGCGCAGTATCGGGTTTACTTGCCATAAACAATAGACCTCCTGAACATATCATTATTGAATATACTCTACGCGATTGTTAAGACGCTTCAAAACGCAAAACGCAAGCGCTAAAAGACACACGCAAATCGCGAATCACGCATCTAGTACACACCATACTGTATCTTGTTTCAAGCGGGCGATTAGCTCAGCTGGCTAGAGCGCCACCTTTACACGGTGGATGTCGGGGGTTCGAGTCCCTCATCGCCCACTTTCCGCTTTTCTTGATTAGCGTATCTCTCGCGTGTTTGTTTATTTTTTCCCGCGTTTGTTTACGTATTTGCTCAAAAAGGGAACAAATGCGGGAATACCTATGCCTCTTACTTCTTGCGTAACTCAATCTCGCCGCGGCTATTAGTGATTTTTGTTAGATTTGCATCATTGATGAGACAAATGTAACGAATCTAGGGCAAAAACCGTTAGATTTGCATCATCCGCGAGACATTTGTAACACTTTTTGACCAAAAAACGTTACAAATGCATCATGAGTGAGACAAATATAACAAATCGTTATGGAGTGTGATAGAATTATTTCACCTGTGTGGGTTGCTCCTACACGTGATTTCATTGAGCTCTTGTTCATTTAGGACAAGAGCTCAGTTGTTTTTATTCACATTCTGAGGCGCGAATCGACGATTTCGAGATTAGATCAAACTCCCGAGTTTGTTTATTTCTGCCCGAGTTTGTTGTCATATTTGCTCAAATGATAAACAAACACGAGCGCGACGACCTGACTGAACACTCAAAGCGTGACGCGCGAAGACATGTCGCCGCTCGTCACTTTGCGCGTAACTTAATCTCGCCGCGTCCAACCCACAGTATGTGTTTGCCGCGAATATCCCACTTGCGCCGCTTCTTACCAGCAACCACAGCGATCATCATGGCAAGAATCGCCGCCGAGAATATCATCGCTATAACAAACAGCGTCATCCAGAGCGGCCACTGCACATGGTCCTCTGGCGCCGCAACCGGGTCAGGCAGCACACGATACCCAGTTACCAAAAGCCTATGCGAGTTCACACCATACGGCGTACACGTAAGCAAAGTCGCTAAATCGCGCCCCTTCTCGCGCTGAAGCAAACTTATATCATGCGGATCCACCACATTTATGCGAAACACCTTGTATCGCAATGTCTCACCTTGCACGTCAAGATAAAAGTAGTCACCCTTTTTAAGGTCGGTTAGCGAGTCGAACATGGTTGCATTCGCCAAACCAGTATGCGCCGTAATCACAGTATGCCTGTTTTTGCCGCCCACTGGCAAATCCGTGCCGTACAAGTGTCCCGCGCCTCGCGCCAGCGTCTCTTCTTTTGTACCGTGGTAAATCGGCAGCTTTACGCCAATCTTCGGTATCTTTACAATGCCAATAATGCCCATCGGCTCCTCAAGCGCTTTAAGATAACGCTTGTATCCAGGCGTGTTAGTTATGTCTTCCTGACCGTCGCCGCCGTACGGGTCTCGCGTGAGCATATCTTTGCGCGTTGCGTTGTAGCGTTTCGCAGCGCGAATGTGTGCGCGTCGCACATCTCCAGCCTGATCGTGATTATATTTATCGTACGCAGTGGAAATCTCCTTAGAAACGTGATTATTCCACAGCGTTGAGCACACAGGGTAGCTAAAGCACAGAATGCCTGCAAGAACCAGCGCAATCGGCTCTAGAATGCGCATCAGTGTGCTTTTCTTTTTAGTTATTTTTTTAGTTTTAAGTGTATTTTGGTTTATATTTTTGCTTGAGTTGGATCGTGGAGTTTGCTCTTCGGTTGCTTGCGATTCTTCCTCTAGCAAATCACTCGCACCAGCCACACTGCTCGTGCCAGCCACACTGGAGGTACGCTTCGCCTTATTCTTAAACAATTTAGCAACCGCGCGCTCGCTCAACGAGTGGCACCAATTGCTAATATCGGCTAGCTTCATAACTCCTCCAAGCTCAAGCTATTGAATTAAATAACTCCGCACTTTGTACCACATTCGGTCTAAATCAGGTACAAAAAGCGGAAAATAATGCGCGCATATTCCACCTACTTGGTGTTGCGCGAGGTTTGAGTATTTCTCTCCTCGCAAGTCCCGTCGCTACGCTCCTCTTTTATTGCTCGTATAGAAATACATCAAACCTTCTGGATATCTGGAACTTTTGCGTAGCTTTCATCACCGAGATTCTCGATTTTTCTTGCTACTTCAGCGAATCACCATCAAAGATGCTGAGGTTCGCTTCATCCGCTGCAAAAAATCTCGAATCTCTACCTCACTTGCGCTCCGACCTGCCTTTTCGCTTAAAGCGTAGCGAGCAAACGCACTACATAGGATTGAGTCTAGGGCAAAAACCCTAGACTCAATCGTTTATGATTTGCTAATCAAACTGAGCAAATCACGCAGCCTGCTCTTCTTCCTTCTTGCGATTCTTAAGGAATACGAACATACCAGAGCCAACAAGACCGAGGCCAATAAGCGCAAAGATAATCACGCCAGCAGCACCAGTCTTTGGAAGGTTAAAGAGCCAGCTCTTACCGTCATTGCCTGAATCTGGAAGGTTCTCGACAGTAATAGTCTCCTCAGCCTTATTTTCATCAACCTTAATAGGATGAACATTAGGGTTACGAATGTATCCAGCTGGAGCAACAGTTTCCACTGCATAGAACTCTTCACCACGCTTAACGGAATAAGCTTCAGTTAAGCCAGTAGCTTCAGCAGTTGTCTTCTCAGCAAAGCCAGTAGAAGATGGAGTTACACAAGCGGCATCATACGCGGTCTTATCATCACCAGTGCTTGCACTAGTTTTACCAGACTTAATCGTATCGGTGCACTTCTGAGCAGCATCCTTAGAAGCGAACAACCTAAACTTTGCATCTTTCAAAGGAGAATTATCCTTAGAAGAAACCTTCTTGATTTTGAATGTAGCGAAATCTACCTTTGGATTATCTTTAGTCTTAACTTCGCTTGGAGTTGTTCCGGTATCATGAGATGGCACAATACCACCCTCGTTGGTAACAGAGTTCGTAGCAAGTGTAGTCGTAGCAGCAAGTTTGAACGTCAACTCAACAGTTACCTTTGCAGCCTTGCCAACACTTGCATTTGCGGCAGCTGCGAGCTTTTTACGACCCTCATCAGTGAACGTGATTTCAATCTTCTTCTTACCACCAGCAACGTCAGTAGGTGTTCCAACTGTGTAATCTGTGTTTGGTGTAAGATCAGCGCTTCCTGCCTTAACCTTCTTTACAACATTATCATAGCTTTCAAAGTACTTATCTGGCGCAAGATCGAAGACACTATAGCCCTTGAATTCATCTGCAACACGATCTGAATCAGTAGCCTTAGCCTTAACCTTATCGAGGTCTGCAGTAATGGTGTAGGAAATTTCATCTCCAGCACCTACAGTCTTCGTTGTATCCTTAGTCTTCTTAACGCTATCAGCGATATTAACGTTCTTAGGATCAACGAACGGAGCATAGTTGTACTTGGTCTCTTTATTGCTACCAGTAGTAATCTGCTGAATCATTGGCAAAGTCATATAGAATGGCCTAGTCTCCGCAGCAGAATAACCTTCAGGAGCCTTGGTTTCCTGAACCTGATACAAACCAAGTGGAAGATCCTTAAACCTTAAAACACCACTATCGTTTGTATTGCCACTTAATTTACCATTTGTACCAAATGCATCATCAGTTACTACGACACCAGTTTTGTTCGTATTAAGATCAGCAGCCGCCTTAGCAACATCTACCCAAGAGTCATACTTGGTCAAATCAAGGTCTTTGCTGTTGACAGACTTAACCTTCTTAATAGTAAATTCAGCATCCTTAACAGGAGTTTCCTTCTTCTGGTTACCATCACCATCGGTTTCAGACTTCCACTTGTAGATGGTGATTGAGCCAGATTTTGGAGCATCAGTCATCCATGGAGCTGATTTGTAGTCACCAGCTTGCGAATCTGTGTTCAAACCAGTTGTACCCTTTGCCACGGTTTTATCAACACTTGGAGTAGTATCAGCCCAAGCGGAGCTGCCAGCAACCACGGCGCCAGCAACGCACAGCGTGCCAGCCATCGCGAGCGAGGCCACCGCGGCCACGCACTGCTTTGTTATCTTATTCATAATTTCTCCTTGTTTGTTTTGTTCTTGCGAACACTTTGAGAGATATATGTTATGTTTTGTGTTGCGCACGGTCGGCGGAGTCATCGCAAAGCCGCATGAACTCTGTCGGCGGCTACGATTTGCGCCGCGCGCAGCAAGATTAAATCCGAACCATGCTTCGGCATAATTGTCGTTACTATGTAACGTCACTATGTAACGCGTAATACCGTTGCCAGCACATGGAACGTTGATACTGCAGTTTTTAAGCTGCAGAAAATTTTCATCAGCATCGCCACCTTTCGCTACGTCGCCTTAAAGCGCAAAGCTTTTTGGCAGTTTTGCAGATAAAATCTTTAATCAGTGTCTTACGCAGCAACGCCTCAAGCATCGCGCGCCCCCACTTGGTCTGATCAAGGAAGAACCCAGCCGCCATAGCGCCCGTGCCAATCACGCACACCACGCTCAGCAGCATATTCCAGTTCACGCAATCTTCCCCGCCCGTCTTCGGCAGCTTAAATGGCTCTACAACATGCACCTTAAACGATATACGCTCCCAATCAATATGTGCCTTAACGCTAGAGAAATCAATACTATTCATATTGTTGGCTGTATAAGCACCATTCTCAATAAGATTGCTAGTGGATGCGGTATTAAAAATCCTCAGAGCTGCTGGCTTCAAAGCAAATGCTATGCAATCATAATCGCCAGTTTTTGCTGGAGCACCTACGATTTTTTCTTCTCTACGCGCAACAGCATTTTCTATGCTTCCATCTGCGGTGCCGTTGTGAGTAAAACCATACAAAACATGATTTGCACTGCACTCGCCGTTTTCTCGGCACTTTCTTTGCTGTTCATCGTTAGCAAAGTTCCATTTAGCAGACCCCTCACCATAATTGTTATCTAAATGAATATTCAGCGTACTATTAAGACCGCGGCTCCACTTGTTTTCGCCAGATTTAGTGCACATCATGCGCAAACTAATTTCACTCTTATCTTTAACACTCCACGCTTGCACAAATGGATTTCTAAGAAGATTTAATCCATTCATTACGTATAGAGAATTGTAATAGTTAAGAGGACTATCAGTATCTTCTGACTTGCGCAATGTCATATGCAAATCATTTCCAGGATTGACCAAGCCAGTAACTTTAACCTTCGCATACACCGGCTTGCCCTGATTTCCAGAATCCTCATCTTCCGACGTTGAACCATCAGGGTAATGAACAATAACTGGCGTTACGTAATCTGTAGCACTAATGGTTACATCTGGATGGAATGTCACTTCGCCAGAAGTATTATGACTATCAGGCTTACTACCTTTCTGCTTCGCCATAAAAGACCAATTAAGAGGATCTTTACTGTCTGTAGCTTTACCATACTTCTTAATCTCAAACCAAGTGCCATCAGGCAAATCCGCAGGATGATCAGAATCACCCTTCACGTCATCCTGATCATCGGTAGCACCGTTAGATCCCTTAACGCTCTTAGGCTTTGCAGCTACTACTTTGTTACCAGCCTTAACACTCACATCCACATACTTCGGATTATATAAGTGAGCTTTAGATAGAATGTGTATTGGTATTACACGATACTCGTAGTCAACACCTTTAACAGCAAAATTCTTGTCATCAAGCTTCCATTGGAATCCATCAAGAGGATCAGTGTCACTTGGTTTTGCTTTTTTATTTTTATCTGGATTAATTGACTTAATAGCATCATCAAAACTAGATAATAATTTGCTTCCCTGCTTAATCGCGTAAACTACGCACTCGTAGTCGCCGGATTTGTTAGCCTTGCCAGTAAGAGAGGCACGCGTACGCTCAGTCGTATCACGGGAATTACCATTAGTCACATAATCGTCATACAAAAGCTTTGCGTCGCACTGTTTTTTATCCCCATAGCACTTATGCTGCTTTTGAGGATCTTCCTGATGATCCCAAATCTTTGGCTTCTCCATAGTAATGCCAGCAATACCATTAAAAGTGTATTCAGACGTAGTATCTTCATTATCCTTGTGAATAATCTTATGGCATATTGTTCTAAGCTCGATTTTGCCAGACTTATGTGTAGACCATAAGTTAAGACGGCGAGGATGACTATTGTTGAGAGAATCGCCCTTATTAATCGTAATAGTCTTATCATCCCAATTACCACTGTTAAAATTGTTCGTTACATCAAAATGTAAATCGCCAGGTTTAAAGTCGTGTGGTACAACGTTTACTTTCGCATACACTGGGTTACCATTATTACCAGAATCTGGGTCTCGCGAAGATGAACCATCTGGGTAATGAACAACTACTGGAGCATTATCACTCCTATTAGTGCTAATCCACCTATGAGGATGGAAAGTCACATTACCAAACTTGCCTTTAGGGCTCTTAGCTGTTTTCTTACCGCTTTCACTCTTTACATTATCGTCATCATTTTCAAAGAAAGCATAGTTAAGAGGTTTAGCTCCATTAGGCTTTCCATTCTTCGTGTACTGCTTAAACTCGAACCAAGTACCGTCTGGCAAAGGCTCATTGTCTTTCACATCATCCTGATTATTCTTTGCACCATTAGCATTCTTAAAACTCTTTGGCAGACCAGAAGTCCCCTCTTCTCCAGCCTGTAGCTTTTTAATATCTTCATACTTTGGGTTGTAGTAATGAGACATAGAGTTTACTTCAAAATTAAAATCTTTATGCGTAACCGTAGGAAGATTCTGCGTAAAAGAGGAATAGACACTTGCTGCGCCAAGAGACGTAACAGCACCATCAAGATTAGCAGCAAAATCAGCGCTTCTATCCTTACGCAACGCGTATACTCTACAACCAAACTTGCCATTTTCGCTTGGAGTGCCACTTATAGCAGCACGTGAACGCTCAGTAGTACTACTAGATTCCCAACTATAAATATATTTATTAAATTGGCAACTACTCCCATTTTTACCAGCGTTTTTGCACTTATTATCATCATCTGTACTGGCGTGAGTGAATTTGAAAGTTTCACCAAGAGATAAACCATTGAAATTATTCTTTTGCGGCTTCAAAAATGTAAAATCACTCTTTTTTCCACCATTCTTTTTGTAACAAATAGCGCGAAAATCAATTTGTCCGACTCCCTTGTTACTCCACGAATCTAGCATAACTTGTGGGTCTATAGGAACAGTTCTAGCAAACTTTAATACTTCATTTGAGCCAAGCGGATTGTATGTAGGTCCGCCATCGTACTTTTGAAGATTATCTGGCTTAGTCCACTTATGAAAATCTAAGTGTAAGTCTTGATTTGTAAGAGAAAGTTTCTTCACTTCAACTGGAGCGTATACAACGTTTTTATCAAGATCTTTTTTATCAAACGTCTTGCTTTTAAAATCAACACTTTTATCAACGTTTCCAGCATCTTCATCTTCGGAAGACGATCCATCTGGGTAAGTTACAACAACAGAAGTTTTATTTTTTTCTCCGTTTTCTGCATAGCCTGGAGTGAAATACACTCTACCTGCTGTTCCTTTATTTCCAGACGTAATTTTTTCATCATCTTTTTTAATTTCAGACCAAGATAATTTGTTACCAGGAGTAATCTTCTGATTATCTTTTCCTTTATAATTCTTGCTCTCATAGTATTTACGTATTTTAAAAGTAGTACCGTTAGGCAGGTCTCCACTTTTAATAAACTCGTAATTCTTCTTGCTGGGATCCTTAACACTTTTAGGAGGATTGCTAATACCAGTCGATGTAGGTTCCACATCCTTCAAAGTCTCGTAATGTGGATTGTAAATGGACGCTTGCGAAACGACCTTTATTTTAGTATCGTGAGTAAATTCTTTTGCATTTTTATGTTTACAGTTATATGACCCAGAATTAGGGTATGAGATTTTTGTGTGGAATGTAATAGTCTTATTTCTATCCTCTTTTCTAGGATTATACGTTAAGTGACCTGTATTAGGATCAATATAGACATAGCCTTCAGAAATATCATTAGGAGAATTTGCAATTTTAATAGTATTATCCGAAATACCAGTAATAGAATATTTTATTCCAAGATCAGAAGGCAAATCAGTGGACGTACGACCATCATATACAAAGCTACCTTCGGAACTATTACCTTTCCAATGACCTGTTTTAATATAAGGCTTCTCAGTTATTTTACGACCATACGTAGTAATTGGAACATTATCCTTACCATAATCTTTGAGCATAGATTCATCAAATTGAGGATAAAGTATATCGTCAGGAGACTTAGGATTCATATTATGATGATGCTCAACAGAGTCAGGAATACCATCACCATCAGTATCAAATGGGCCAGAAACAACAAAACGAGTCTTAAGCTCTTTAGCTGAAATCCAGCCAGCAGCAAATGTAAGCAATAACGGATTTTGATTGCGATCAACTATTGCACTAATAGTCCAACGATGACTAATAGTAGAATCATCTTTCTCTTGAGAAATAAAGACTCGAGAAAACTTATTTTCTCTTTTCCACGCATAAACCTCACACATGTCATAATCATTTGCGTATTTGCCTTCAACACCAGCGCCTACGCCTTCAACTTTAGAGCCTGTGCCTGGACCAAGAGACTTAGCCCAGTCATGCCCTTCAAAGTTACTATCCCCTTTGTAGTAAGTCCAGCGCGATTTGCCTAAATCACCCATAACAAAATTTGCATAATCACCAGGATGATTACCAGGAAATTCTTTAGAAGATCGCGCCTTCTTCCAATCAAAATTCGAGACACCACCCCAAGTTTTTCGCACAGTAACCTCGCGATATATTGTAATCGATGAATCCTCAATTCCAGAAGGAAGCCAAGCATACAAAGTTGGTTGACCGCCATAAGCCGAGCCTTCAGAAGGTTGATTACCTTCAGGAAACTGATTCTGAGAAGCGGATTTCGCACCGATACCCTGGGAATTGAAAGTTACTGTCCAAGTTATCTTTTTTCTAGTTTCGCCATTATAATTTACATCTTCTATTGTTGGATATGGCATATTAATTTGATTTACAGCGTCACCAACCCACGAACCATTTGACGTCACATAACCATTGCCAGCATAATCCCACCAAACCTGTGCCGCATTCGCCTTATTCACCGGCGGCACGATGAGCATGGTTACTATGGTGGCGGCGGATACGAGCATTGCGAAGATCGCGCGGCGAAGAGTGTGAGATGGGCGTGCTGTGCGAGTGGTGGTGCTTTCGGCTACGTTGCTGGAAGTTACTGCGGTACTGGAGGTACTAGCAGTGCTGGAAGTAAGAACGGCTGCATCGCGCTCGCTGGTCTTATGCCAAGCCAAAGCGCGCGACGCAAGACGATCCACGCGTGATGCGAATCCACGGAACTTTGCTGGTAACATTTTCTCGCCTTCCTAATCCTCAACTGCCGCACAAGCCGCAGTATATCTCAAATTCCAACTCTCTAAATGTTAAACTTCAAACACTCAGCCTGCATACGATGCCGATGTACGGCAAATCAAAAACCTTGCTCACTCGCTACTACGAATGCAACTAACGAGGTCAAGCACAGGTAGCCGGTATAACATACCTGTATTCCATATATGCAGGCACGGTTGCCCAAAAAGCCTCTAACATTTATACCCCCCCCCCCATAGGAAAATTCAAGGAAAATTTACACATTTTTTAATATTCGTAAAAATTCCTAGATTCTATAAAGATCACCATAAAATACGTTAAAAATATATTGAAAACTTTATATTTTTCGCTTTTTTAGCATCGAAATTATCACACTCGGCGTGTCTTAAAACACAATATGCAGCACTTTGCATAATAAAACATACTAGATATAGGATTTTCAATAATAGAGATAAAGAGTCAAAGAGTTAAAGAGATAAAAAATGATGCAAAATCTTCTACATCTTCGCATTACACGTTTTAAAAGACTTTATACTTTTACCAGCCTTAATTTTCTCCAACGCTTTATACGCATCATCTAAAGTCTTAACGCTTACTACGTTTAAACCTTGCGGAATATTGCCAACCACCTCATCGCAATTG
Source organism: Gardnerella sp. DNF00354 (assembly GCF_049262755.1). Lineage (NCBI taxonomy): Bacteria > Bacillati > Actinomycetota > Actinomycetes > Bifidobacteriales > Bifidobacteriaceae > Gardnerella > Gardnerella sp. DNF00354. The sequence continues at coordinate 819,805 of NZ_CP058402.1, read as the reverse complement.
CTATTTGGCGCTAGAAACCATCTTGCACCATCTCTTTTAGCAGATATCATCTTTAAACGAATTCCGCCGATTGCTCCAACTTTCCCATTATTATCAATGGTTCCCGTGCCTGCTATTGTTTTGCCGCCAGCCAAATCTACGCCAGTTAGCTTGTTTAAAATACCCAAAGCATACATCATTCCTGCAGAAGGACCGCCAATATCGTCTATATGCATCTTAACTTTTACGTTTTTTATATTCACATTAAGATGTTTCTTCGCATAATCCAAAGCCGCCACTTGCGCAGAAGATTGCGAGGAAGTCATCTGCTTATTTGTTTCTTTTTTATAATCACTTGCATTTTGATTTACAGGTACTAACACCTCACGCGGCAAAATCTGCTTTTTTGAATCAAACCAAGATAAAACAGCATAAATATTTGGAATCTCATACCCTGGCACTCCAGACGTATTTACTGTGACTAAAAGCAATTTGCCACTTTTTGAATGCGATTTTAAACCCGAAGCATCTAAAGCAGCTTTTTTATTAGGATTATCTACGTTTATCACATATTTTCCAGAAGATTTTCCTAAAACGTCTTGAGTTGGTCCTGGCTCTTCAACAACATATGCGCTAGGAAGAAAAAGCACAATAATCGCAAGAATACCAATAATTAGTCCAATAAAATACTGCACGGATTTTGAAGAAAAATATTTAACAAAATAATTAAAAACCCTACTCATAAAACTTATAACAGTCATACATCCATTGTTAAAAACAGCAAATATCTTATTAGTCATAAGAAATAATTCTATACTCAAGCCATACGCATAACGGAATTAGGATTCATTTAAAATATTAAATTAAAAAAGTTACTTAAATTATTGATTTATTGAATGAAAATTGCCGTATATCAGGTAGAATCTGTAATAAGCTGCAAAAAGTCACGCTAATAGATGAATACGAAATAACGTAGAAAATATTAGATGACTTTTAACTAAGACTGTAAGGACTTAACTATGAGCGAAGAAGAAATTCACCAGTGGCTCGTCGACTGCTTTGGTTCTGAACAAGGCGAAAGAGCATGGCACAACTTTGAGAATCTTCCTTTTGACATACGCGAACACATCAAGGAAAGGTGTGGAATTGGAGGACTTCCAACACCAGGCGAAGTTCACGCCATGATGCAAGCTTTTTCTACAGGAGGGTTAAACAATCCTCTTGAAATGAGAGTGACACTCGAAGACGGTCCAATAAATAAAAAGCTTGCACAATCTATCGCTATTCAAAGATCAACAAGCGATGGAGGAACCGTAAACGCTGAAGTTGCGGACTGTGCCAGAAGAGCACTTAGCCAAGCAAACTTGTGGCTAGACACAAGTTGCAACTTAAATCCTGCGCCAGGAACACCAGATATTCTTTCTAGATCTGATTGGATTGAAGGAACAATAGATTCGTGGGTTAAGTTTGCAAACCCTGTTGCAAAATCTGTGGGAGAGGCTTTTACAAGCGTAATATCCGCAAAATTCGGCGATTCGCAAGATACAGAAGTAGATGGCATATACGATGGAATCATGCCAATTCCTATGCCAGATGAGGTAAAACAACCTGACCAGTTTATGAGATTGCTCGGAAATACATCTTTTGCGATGCAACTAGGATACGCTGCTGGAGCATTATCTCACGATGTTCATGGAAGCTTCGATCAAGGTATAGCACTACTTAACAATCCAGCTGGAGGTCTTATTCCATACAATTGCATAGATTATGCAAAAACCTGGGGATTAGACGTAACAGAAGTTATGAATTATCTTGCCTTACGCGAACTTGCACACGCTCGCTTGTTTGCGTCTGTACCATGGCTTATGCCACGTTTTGAAGCTCTGATTATAAAGTATGCAGATGGTATTTCTATTGACTTAGATGCTGTAGAAGACCAGCTTAGAGATATTCAAGAAATGGATCCAGAAGCTGTTTCTGGAGCGGTAGATATTTCTAAAGTTGCAGATACAGAAACAGAGGGTCAAAAACAGGCTCTTAGAGGACTGGAAACACTTCTTGCTCTTACAGAAGGCTGGGTCGATTGCGTTATTTGGCGTGCTGGAATGGCACATATTCCACACATCGATCAACTTAGAGAGATGATGAGACGCGAGCGCGCTGCAGGTGGACCTTCGGAAATAACTTTTGAATCCCTTATCGGATTGAGATTAAGACCGCGCAGAATGCGAGAAGCTGCAGCATTATGGGATTCGATCACAAGCGAAAAAGGCATTGAGGAGCGAGACTCTATGTGGAATCATCCTGATCTTTTGCCTGATTTACCAGAGTCTCAGGATGAGGAAAGCGCAAGTGATAAAAAAACGAATACTACAGATGAAAATAGCACAGATAATAATAAGCAAATAGATTCTGCAGATTCTAAAAACAAAGATGAGGCAAGCAAATCCTATGAGGCTGATTCTACAGATAATGAAGAGTCGTCAGCTTCTAAGATTGATAACGACGAGTCTGAACATGAAAATTCTTATGAAAATAAGAAAAATGATAATGTTGAGGCTAATTCTGAAATTAATCCTGAGTCTAATTCTGAATCGGAAACTGAAACAAATAAAAAGTCAAAAGAATCAAGCATGAATATGCCTAATTTAGAAGACTTCAAGAATAGTGAAGATTTAGAAAAGAAACTCAAAGATGTGAATTGGGACGATGAATTAAGCAAATTGTTAGCATCTGATGACACGTCTGACGACGAATCTGATGACGCAAACAACAATGCTGACGAAGATTCAGATAACGGTGAAACTGATTCTGATTCAAATCCCGATTCAGATATAAATAAATAATAAGTGAATAATAAATGAATAATAATAAATAACAATAAATAAATAACAAATGAATAACAACTAAATAATAAATGAATAGAAATAATAAAACAGAGCGGAAAAACTTGCGATTTTCTTAGAATTATTTTAAACAAATTATTCTAAGAAATGACTTACAGTTCTTTGCATACCACTTCCATAATCCTTGCAAAGAGCGTAAGAAATATGCAAGGTTTTTTCCGCTCTTGTTATTGCAACATACATAAGTCTGCGTTCTTCTTCATCCTCATCTTCACTTCTACTAACAGAAGACCCAAAAGGAAGAAGACCTTCAGAACAACCAACCAAAAAAACGTGTTTAAACTCCAAACCTTTAGACGCGTGAATTGTAGATATAGTTACAGGAAGTAAAGATTTCTTAATTAAATCAACATGCTTCTTTTCGGAAACATTATCTACAAACTTATTATCTGTATCAGCAAAGGATAAGTCGCCAGCAACCGACGAATTGGAATTGCTTACTTCTGTATTATCTATATTATTATCAAGCACATCAGGTTGAAGACCAGCATCTTTTTTAACAGAAAAATGTAAGCCCAAGCTACCTAATGTTCTACAAAACATATTCTGCTGAACATTAGTGCGCGTAAGAATAGCAAAATCCGTAGGAAGCGCATCCCCCGATTTAACAGCTTTAGAAATCTGCTGAGCAACAGAAAGAGCCTCATCATAATCAGTATTATAAATACTTTTTGAAACGCGAGCGCCACCCTTAATATTCGATTTTAATTTTAAATAATCACGCCTACACGCAGATTGTGAAAGAACACGATTAGCAAGACCAACAATACGTTCTGTAGACCTATAATCCGTATTCAAACTAATATCCGCGTAGATTGGTGCAAATTCGTTTGGAAACTCAAGTAAATCGTAACTACTAGCGCCAGCAAAAGAATAGATGGTTTGTGCAGGATCTCCAACAACGCAAATATTGCGGTTATCGCCCAACCATAGTACAAGAAGCTCATGTTGCAATGGCGAAACATCCTGATATTCATCAACAGTAACCCAACCTATTAAACTACGAATCTGTTTAGCAGCATTAGGGAAAGATCTTAAAATATGACAGGTTAAAAGGAGCAAATCGTTAAAATCAATAAGATTACGCGTATTTTTTTCAATCTCGTACGCTTTATAAACTTCTACGAATTGTTTAACATCTAAGCCCGCAGGGAGTTCTCTATGAACGCAAGCATATGCTTTCGCATAATCATCTGGTGCAATAAGCGAAACTTTCGCCCAATCAATTTCTGAAATAATATCTCTTATTTGCACAGACGTCATATTTGCAAGATCTGTGTAATGAATCAATGCTTGCTCTGTAACTTCTTTAGGATCATCCATTATTCTTGGAAAAGGAGCTGAGCACACCGAATCCCATACCCTACGTAAATGTTTTAATGCTGCAGAATGAAAAGTTGCAACAGTTGCATTATTAACACCTAATTTTTTAAGACGTTCTTGCATTTCTTTAGCAGCCTTTACAGAGAAAGTCACCGCTAAAACGCGATTTTCATCCCATTCTCCTTTAGCACACGCATACGCTATTCTGCGTGTAATAGTGCGAGTTTTACCAGCACCAGCGCACGCCACAATGCGAACAGGACCATTTAACGCCATGGCTGCTGCACGCTGTGAATCATCTAAATCATTCAATAATGACTCTGGAGAAGAAATCATATTTCTATTGTTACAGCAAACAAAGAGAAAATAAAAGATTAAAACACAAATGTGGTTAAAGGTTATTTGACTATATCTCGCTGCTTTGTATTACTGTTGAACTGTGACACAGATAAGCAGATTCAAGTTGGTAGCGCTGGCCTCATCGGTCATGCCAGAAGTACAATTCGCCGGAACCCGCCAAAGTGAGCAGGCAAACGCCACCGATGCCGCTGCGGGAATATCTCATGCCGTTATTCAAGACGTTTCTGGTAACCTTTATGACATTTTTGTAAGCTCCGAGGAAAAAGGGCAAAAACGCTTACACGACAGAGCGAGAGCAGCATGGGTGCTGCAAAAAACCAAAGGACTTGCAGCTCTTGGATTTGCACACGAAGAAATGCTTAAGTTTGTTCCTGGCTCTCTTTCAAACCAGAACAATCAAAATACGCAAAATACAAAAACTGCGCAATCTGCACGATCTGCACAATCTGCTCAAGAAAATAACCAATCTGATTCAAACAGCTTATATGGCGAAAGACTTGGACAGGCAGATTTTAATAATCCAACAGTATTGATTTGCCCACATTTAAACGGAAGCGCTAGAGAATTAAGCCTTCTTACAACAGACGATTGCGTAAACGCTGGCACAGCCATGGGCGCGATTCACCGACTAAGTCCAGCATTTTTAACAAAAGGCGGCTACCCGACTTTTACTACTGGTCAGATTCGGGCACAATTAACATCTTGGATTAAAAGGCTACGTCAAGCTGGTCACATTCCTACTGAAATCACCGATAACTGGTCCAGAGTGCTTGAAACCGATGGATTGTGGGCATTTGACACTTGCCCTGTTCACGGCGGTTTTAAAGATGGAGATTTTCTATTTTCTGGATCTACGATTACTGCAATAACCAATTGGCAGAGCATGCAAATCAACGATCCTGCGCGAGATTTAGCGTGGATTTTTGCAAAACTTAATGAACAGCATAGGAATGCACTTCTTAGCGCTTACGGAAGAATGCTTGGAGCCAGATTAGACAGCATGATTATGCTTCGCGCAAACCTATGGCTTCAAATGGAACAGGTTGGCGACTTCGTTCAAGCTTTGCAGCGTGCAGATACAACTGGAATAATGCGCTTTAAAGCACAAGTAGAACGTCTTGCTCACGAGCTTACGCGTATAAACAATTCTAGAAACGCAAACGCTAATCAAAACAACAATTCAAGCACAAATCCTGCGTCTTCTCTAACAGTAGGAGATATAGTTAAAGACGATACTATTGAATCTTCTGATGCCACAAATGAGAGCAATATAAGTGCTAAAAGTCAGACAATTGCTTTAAACAGCAATAACGACAGCACGAGTGAAAACCCTACAAAAGTGAACTATTCAAATTCACAAGCGCAAGAAGATTCTTACAAAGAGTCTGATAATACGAATGCTACTAAAACTACATCTGTTGCTGATAATCTAGAAACACAAGTTATAAATAGCATTATCAATAACGCCGATAATAGTAACAAGAATAGTGACGGAAGCGTCGAAAGCAAGATCGAGAGCAATAACAGCATCGAAAGCAAAGATAACAATGTAGAAAATACTGGCGAAAATAATAATGAAGATTTAGATAAGCCAGCAACTATTATTATCCCAATGCTAAAAGATGCAGATCAAGCTATTAAAGATGCTAAAGACAAACTGAGTAATTCGTAAATGCTAAATATTAGATGCTAAATATTAAGTAAAATCAAAGAAACCAAGTATTAAAAGTATTAAGGTATTAAAAGTATCAAAAGTATTAAAGGAAACAAAATGAAGGTAACAATCGGAGTTAAACACGTAAACGACACTATCAGCTTTGAATCAGAACAAAGCGAAGAAGACGTGCAGAATATTATAACCAATGCAATCAAAGACGAAAAATTAATCACCATTACAGATAAAAATAACAGGAAAATTGTTGTACCTAGCAACTCTTTTGCCTATGCAATAATCGGAGATACCCCAACACACACTGTTGGTTTCAACGCATTGTAATTACAAAACTAGCGATTTAGGATTTTACTCACTACTTCGTCGCTAGTTGTTTCTTCACCAAGACTATTTGGTTTCCCGCTTCCGTGCCAATCAGAGCCGCCAGTAACAAGCAAATTCAAGTCTTTTGCTAATCCAAATAGTCTTTGTCTTTGCGTTAAAGAATTACCACGATGATACACTTCTAAACCATCGAGACCTAAACTAGCGTAATAAGCAATTTGAGAGTCTGAAAGAATAACAGGATTCCTACTATAATCCGCAGGATGTGCAATAACGCTCACTCCCCCAGCATGTTTAATGACTTTAATAACTTCATCAACGCTGGGAGAAGGCGTAGGAATGTAATAAGGTCCATGAGGCGCTACTGGCCCTGCAAAAGCCTGAGATCTTGTTTCAAAAACACCTGCAGCAACCAATGCATCGGCAATATGCGGTCTGCCAATAGTAGTCAGATTCCCTTTACCTGCTTGATCAAGAACATCTTGCCAAGTAATCGGAAAATCGTGCGACATAAGCTCCACCATTTTACGCGTACGATTTAAACGACGTTTCCTTGTTAAATCAAACATTTCAATAATGCACTCGTCGTTTGGATTATAACGATAAGCAAGCATATGAACAGATATATTACCTTCTACAGATGTGATTTCGGATCCAAAAATAACTGGAAAATCCGCAATCTTAGCAGCTTCTTTAAAATCACTCCAACCAGCAGTAGTATCGTGATCTGTAATAGCCACACCTTTAAGACCAATAGTTTTAGCTTCATTTACCAAATCTTCTGGCGACTTTGTACCATCGGAATAAAAGGTATGACAATGCAAATCCCAACCAGAATTATTCTCATCAGGGTTTGCAAAAAAATCAATATCAGCGCTAGTGCTAGTTACAGTCATACAATTATCGTAAACTGTGGCATGTAACGTTTATCTTATAAACGATTAATCCCTACATTATTAGCGTTTACAGGAGTACTTATGGATAGCTGTAATTCACAAACAGAACTCACTAATATAAATGAGCTATCTAAAACGGAAAACGATGTAGACGGAAAAACACTTTGCGAAACAAACTCATTAAAAGGCTGGAGACATTCTGCTACTTGGGTTTACGCTATTATGCTAGTTACTTCTGCAATAGCCCTTCTAACATCTCTAATATTATCTTCTGAGACTTTAGCTCTTGCGCGCACACCGCACAAAGCGCTTGGATGCGATATAAACACTCTCGTATCATGCTCTAAAGTAGCTCAAACATGGCAAGCAGAATTCATACGATTTGGCGAGCTAAGCTTCCCTAACGCCTTCTTTGGAATAGCAGCCGAAAGCGTATTTGTAACACTTGCTGTAATTGGAATAGCAAAAGTAAAACTTCCAAAATGGCTAGCGATATTTAGTTGGGTAGGCGGATTATGCGCACTCTTGTACGCGTATTGGCTGTTTTCTCAATCAATGTTCGTAATACAAGTTCTTTGCCCATGGTGCTTAGTACTAATGTTTTGCACTACTCTACAGTTCATGTCACTTAGCCATGCAACAGTTAGCGCGCAAGGAATTGGATTAAAAAATAAAATTCTAAACGCGTACTACAGAATTAACTACGATTTAATCGTAGACTCACTATGGATATTCGTAATCGTGCTATTAATTTTAAGCAAATACGGTCATGCTATATTTAGTTGGATCAAAATCTCATACAACTAAATTCATCACATATTTCATCACATATTTATAAGCTGCAATTTAAATTAAAGTTATAATCAGCAGTCACTATTAAGCAGAGATTGCGATAGCTTAGCAATACGATCGCTTGAATCGGAGTTAGTGAGCACAACACTCCCCTCGTCATCTTTATCCGCAAGAAGATTCATTGAATCTAACACGCTTTTAAGATGATGAATAGTGCCAGCATTACCATCTACAATCTTCACGCAATCAGGCAGAAACTCGCGAAAATAACTTTTATAAAACACAAAATGAGTACAACCTAAAACAACTGAATCAATATTGTTTAAATCATAAGAATCAAAATACTTATGCAAAGCACTCATAACAATATTTTTATTGCCTAAATCACCATTTTCCACAATTTCTACCAAATCTGGACAAGGCCTAGAAAAAATTTGGTGATCTTGCGTAAAACGATTCATAAGTTCCGCAAACTTGCGCTCTTTAAGCGTTAAAGGAGTAGCCGCAACGATCACGCGCTGAGGCTTGCCGCCACCTAAATCGCAAGCAAGCTTAAGAGCAGGCTCCATGCCAATAATCGGCATACTATAATGCTCACGCAAATCTTTAACAGCAGCAGAAGTGGCAGTATTGCAAGCAATCACAATAGCTTTAACATTAAGACTTGCAAAATGCTCAACAATCTTAAAACTAAGTTCACGCACTTCTTGCGGAGTTTTTATGCCATAAGGCGCGTTTGCAGAGTCGCCAAAGTATATAATGCGCTCATTTGGCATTGCTTCTCGAAGCTCACGAACTACAGAAATGCCACCAAGCCCTGAGTCAAACACACCAATTGGAGCGCATGAAGTCATAAAAACCTCCTAATAGACTCTTATTATGTTACTTTTTAGCACAAACATAATCATTGCAAAACAGCATCAATAAGACTGCGCGTGTATGGATTTTTAGGTAAACGCAATACATCTTTAACGCTTCCCTGCTCAACAATCCTTCCGCCTTTTATAACACTAACTTGGCTAGCAATGCGGCTTACTAAAGCCAAATCATGCGTTATAAACAAGCACGAAAAGTTGTACTGCTTTTGCAAGCTACTTAAAAGATTTAGGATTTTCAGGCAATGATTTGCATCTAACGCCGAAGTTGGCTCATCTGCAATAATCAAAGAAGGACGATTTATTAACGCTCGCGCAATGCCAACTCGCTGTTTTTGGCCGCCAGAAAGCTCGTGCGGGAACCTGTTTATTAAGCTTAATGGCAAATGCACTTGATTAAGAACAAGCTCCACGCGCTTTTTGCGCTCTTCTTCACTAAGACTTTTATTGACAATAAGAGGCTCAGCAATGCTCCAACCTACAGTTTTTAAAGGATTTAGCGCCGAGCCAGAATCTTGAAAAATGAACCCAATATTGCTTAAAATCTTGCGATTTGCGCGCTTTTTGCAATCGGAGTATAAATTAAGACCCTCTATGCTTATGCTGCCAGATTCTGGCTTAAGCTGACCAGAAATAAGCTTTGCAATCGTTGTTTTTCCAGCACCAGATTCACCAACCAGCGCATGCGTTTTCCCCCTTAAAATATTAAGGTTCAAATCACTTATTGCGTATTTAGAAGAGTTGAAAATTTTAGAATACTTAGCATATTTAGCAGAAACATTTTGAATGTTTACGCAAAAATCGCCAGCCTCCGAATTAGTTGATTCGCTAGCTAAATTACTAATATCAAAATCAACAATAGAGTCTAAAAGAGAGCGCGTATAGCTGTTTTTAGGATTAGAAAACACATCTTTAACTAGCCCACTTTCAACAATACTGCCACTGTTCATAACATAAACTGTGTTTGCAACAGCCTTAACAACGCTCATATTATGCGTAATAATCAAAACCGCAATATTATGCTTTTTAGCTAAATCGCGCAAAAGCTGCAAAATCTTACGCTGAGTTGTAACATCCAAAGCTGTTGTAGGCTCGTCTGCAATAAGCAAAGAAGGTCGATTAATAATTGCCATTGCAATCATTGCGCGCTGAAGCTGCCCTCCAGAAAGTTCGTGCGGATAAGACCTATAAACGCGATTTACATCCTTTAGGCCAACCTCGCTAAGGGAATCAAGAACTCGCGATTTTTTAGCGCGAGCGCTCGTCTTGCCAAACTTTTCGGGATGATATTTTAATGACTCTTCAATTTGCTTGCCAATACGCATAACTGGATTAAATGCGGTAGATGGCTCTTGGAATACCATTGAAATAAGCCCCGAACGAATATAAGAATACGAAGCATTATTGCTTAGTAAATCCAAACTGTCATTAGCGCTTGTATTAATAACCGCTTTGCCAGAAACACTAAAATCGCCTGGAAGAAGACCCATTAACGCCAACGAAGTTAAGGACTTTCCCGAACCAGATTCGCCAACCAGCGCACTAATTTTGCCCGCATATAAGTTTAAATATACGTTATGCGTAATCTGATTTTTGCCAATCGCAATAGACAAGTTACTAACGCTAAGCACTGGGTTTTCGCGATTTTCCAACATTTTCTTAAATCCTTTTCTAGTTTCTAAGCGAAACTCGCGCATAGTTTGGATAAGCCGGGAAAGACCAAACAAAGAAGTTTTCCACATTGCTTCCGTGAATATAAGTGTTCTTAGAGTAAATAAGCGGAACGATTGGAGAATCGCGCATAATCTCTTTATCAACCTGCTGCCAAAGCAAATCTGCACGCGACTTATCTATAACGCCAACAGCTTGGCGAATCAAGGAATCCACTTTTGGATTCGAATAGCGAGATATATTCCAATTGCCGCCGCCTATTTGCGAAGAGTCAAAAAGCGGGCCAATATTTGCATACGCAGAAGGAAAATCAGGCTGCCATTTAGACAAAGCTAAATCGTAGTCGCCAGAATCGCCAGTAATCATATCGGTAAAAATCTGCGAATCCACAGTTCGTATAGAAACATCAATTCCAACGCGCTTTAAGCTTGCTTGAATAGAAGATGCCACTTGCGCCTGATCTGGGCGAGCAATAAGACTAAACTTTAGTTTAGATTTACCCGATTCCTTCAATAATTGTTTAGCCTTTTCTACGTCCCCACGCGGATTTGCAGAATAGAGATTATAGACTTTGCGCTCGCTTACGCCTGGAGTAATAAGCGTTGTTGCAAAACCGCCAGCAACCGCACCGCCCTTTGCTCGCTGATACGACTGCTTATCTACAGCGTACTGAATCGCCTTTCGGATCTTAACATCTTTAATACGGCGATTGTTCATGGCCAAATATTCCAACGCTCCGTCACCGCTTGTAACTAAAAGATTGCTCGACTTGTAGCTTGCTTTAGCTTGTGCGCGCTGAGCTGGAGGCACAAAATCTGCAAGAATAGCATTGTCTGCGCCAGAATTGCCTTGAATCATAGATTGGGCAGCAACAGAAGGATCAACACCAAGCTTCCAAATTATCTTGTCTGGGTAATTAGCTCGAATTGAATCCGCGCTGGAATCCCAATTAGTGTTTCTAACCATAACAATTTGCTTGCCAACTTCGTTTTCAACAATTTTGTACGGTCCAGAAGCAACTGGGCTTTTACCATAATCCTGCGCATTCCCAGAATTTAACGGAACGGGAGAAAAGGCCGCCAAAGACGCAACCCAAGGCCAATTAGCAAAAGCAGCATTTAGTTTAAAAATGATTGTTTGATTGTCTGGAGTTTCAATCGAATCCAAAGATTTGCCACTAAACGGACCGGCATAGTCTTTAGCGCCTTCCAAAAGCGCTTTGTGGTAACCGAATCCGCCTGTAAGCGAGTTTGCAAAAGAACGCTCAAGACCATATTTAATATCTTTAGACGTTATTGGGCTTCCATCCTGGTATTTAATGCCTTTTTTAAGAGTGTACTTCCAAGTTTTTCCGCCGTCTAAAGCAGTTCCCGTATCTGTTGCTAAATCGGCAACAACACGCGTTTTGCCACTTGGCGTTACTTTCCACGTTGTTAAAGCGCGGAAAACTAGGCTATTAGAGGTTATTGGCAAACCCTGACTTCTTGCAGGATCAAAATCCATTTTTGATTCAGAGCTTAGAATCGTAAGCGTTCCGCCCTTTTTTGGATTGCTATTAAGCACAGAAGCATTTGGTAGTCTTCTTTGTAGGTTTTGACCACTTTGCACAGCAGATCCGCAAGCAGAAAATGCATAAACCAGCGAAAACACTAGAATTACAGCAATTGCTCTTAATGTATTTAGAGCAAAACCGCGATTAAATTTTTTGATGATTTGATAATAATTTTGTGTATTTTGCATGATTTTTCCTTAATTTTTTATAAAGTTATAAAGTTATTAAAAATTTTTATTATTGTGATTTAAAGAAGACTTTAGTAGCGACTTTAGTTGCAACCTTAATGGCGATTTTGTTGGCGATTTTAATCGCTCACTAATCACCACTTTAAAGGGCGACTTTAGCCGCTCTAGGATCAAGCAAACAATAACAGACGTCAACAATAAGATTTGCAATTATTACAAGAGCGGCCGAAAACAGCGTAACTCCAACCAAAACTTGCAAATCAAAAGTCTTAACAGCGTCTAAAAGAAGCGAACCCAACCCGTGCATAGAGAACACACGCTCAGTTATAACCGCTCCACCAAGAAGACCGCCAAGATCTAAACCAAACATTGTAAATATTGGTAAAATCGCATTTCGCAAAGCATGATTTACTACAACATGTGAATCGGGCATGCCCTTTGCTCTTGCAGTTCGCACATAATCTTTACCAAATTCCCTAATCATTGTAGAACGAGTAATGCGCGCATAAAAAGCGCCATTTATCAACGCTAAAACAATCCAAGCGAGTAGCAGATGCCAAGCCCAGTCAAAAGGATTAGCAAAGAAGCTAACATATCCACCCGTAGGAAAAACGGGAATGTAAACCGCAAAAGCAATAATCGCCAGCAAACCAATTAAGTAGGTAGGAGACGAAATACCAATCGAAGATATTGCTACAATTAAGCGGTCAATCCACGAATCACGCTTAACCGCTTGCAAAACGCCTGCAAATACGCCAATTATCATCCACAAAACAGCAGCGCCAATGGCGATTGATGCTGTAACTGGAAAACGACTAAAAATCAAACCAGTAACAGGCTCATTAAGCGCAAAAGACCATCCTAAGCAAGGAGCCGCGCAAACAATTGCGCTGGCAGATGCAGAATCGCCAAAAGTACGACCAACAAAAATACCCTGCAAATAGTTAAAAAGCTGACTATACCAAGGCAAATCAGTTCCCATAAACGCAGAAACTTGTGCTAAACGCTCAGGCGTGCAAGGTTTGCCGCACATAAGCTGAGCAGGATTTGTTGGAGTCATAAAGAAAATCAAAAACATTGCCATTGCAATAACAGCAATAACAGCCAAAGCGCTTGCAACGCGCCTAATAATGTAAAGAAAAACGCTCATGCTGCTATCTCCATTTTTGAAGAAAGCCAATCGCCCAGCATATTAAACCCGAGCGCAAGCAGTGACAAAGATAAACCTGGGAATATTAAATACCACGGGTCTACCAATGCCCACTGCACTGCGTCGGATATTGAGCGTCCCCACGAAGGCGAAGGCGGATTCATGCCAACGCCAAGAAATGAAAGTGCCGCTTCGAGTGCAATACGGCCTGGTATAGAAAGTGTTGTATTAACAATGATTATTGGAAGCATGTTTGGCAAAATCTGATTGCGCAAAACATGAAAAGCACTAGCGCCCATAACTCTAGAAGCCACAGCAAAATGGCGATTTTTAAGGCTAAGTGTTTCGCCGCGAACCAATCGCGCCATACTAGGCCAACCAAAAAAGCCGATTACAAGAGTTAAAAGAAGCGGACGCGGGAAAGTTTGAGGCACAATCGCAGAAAGCGCAATCGCAAAGATTAGGAACGGAAACCCAAAGAACACGTCCATAATGCGAGAAATTGCAAAATCAACAAAACCACCAAAATAACCAGCAATAACGCCAATTACAACGCCTAAAGCAACGGAGATCGCAGTAGAAGCTAAGCCAATTCCAAGAGAGATTCTTGAGCCGTGAGAGATGATTGCAAATAAGTCAATTCCGCGCAATGGCGTTACGCCAAACCAATGTTTTGAGCTTATTCCGCCTATGCCTGTAGGCAACGAAGAATCCGATAAAACATCGGGATTTTCGCTATATGGATCATTACCTGTAATAAGAGTAAAAAGGTCGGCAAAAATCGCCAATAAAACAAACAGTGATATTATTGCAATTCCAACAATTGCGGTAACACTTGATAAGTCGCGCTTACTACGCGAATAAAATACACCGCCCCTTTTCATCGCCACTCATTTCGTTACCTGCACTTTCGTATTGCAATTTTTCTATAAAACTAACAAATACAAACATGAATAAATTTGTATTATTGTCATAACGAATTTATAGGAAGGTGTGGAAGTGAGAAAAATCGGAGTGTCGCATTGCTTCTATATAACCTCTAACCACAATGCGTAAAAAATCTAGGAAAGCTAACTTAAATCACTTACGATACCTAATACAAAACAACAACCATTAAAAATAGTTTCAATTGATGCTATTTTACGTTAAAATAAACGATAGAAGGTGAGTATGAATTTTGAGTACGATCCTGCAAAAAGCTTAAAAAATTTAGCTAAACACGGTATCAGTTTCAAAAGAGCCCAAATACTATGGAACAATGAAACAACTGAAATTAAATCCAAAAATTCAGGCAATGATGACTCTCGCTACTTAGTTTTTGGAAAGATAGACAGCAAACATTGGACTGCAGTAATAACAAAAAGAAATAATCGAATTCGTATTATTTCTGTAAGAAGATCGCGCAAAAAGGAGGAACAATATTATGAAAAACACAACAAAAAATAAAGAAATAAGCGGAAAAGAAATTGATAGAAAATTCGATAACGGTGAAGACGTACTTGAATACTTTGATTTAGAACATCCAATTATAGAGAACCACTCGAACGAACAAAAGCACGTCACTTTTATTATGCCTGAATGGATATTGAGAATAATGAGATTATTTAGAGTAGCTACAACGCGGTAGTCAAATAAAACTAGAAATAAAACTAGAAATAAAACAAAACGTGCCGACGTATGAATCATACAACGGCACGTTTTTTTGTTTAGTTAATTAGCTGTTAGCTGTGTTTTACGCACGCTTAACAGTTACGCTAAGCTCAGTTGCGCTAGAATCAGCCTCAGTAACTTCTAAGCTTGTAGCAAGAGTTTCGTTGGCAATCAAATCACGGAACTGCTCAACTTTAGCAACGTCCGAAGCAGGCACGCTCAAAGTCAAAGCGATTCGGTCGCTAATATCCAAACCGTTCTCCTTGCGCGCATCCTGAACAGCACGAATAGCATCGCGAGCGTAACCTTCAGCAAGCAAATCAGCTGTCAAAGCAGTGTCAAGCATAACGAAACCGCCAGTTGGCATTGCAGAAGAAGCCGTATTCGCAGCCGCTTGAGCATCCGAAGATTCAACGCGATTCACAAGTTCATATTCGCCTTGTTCAAGCGCAACTTCGCCGTTTGGAGTCATAACAACAGGAGCGCCAGACTCGTCAACTCGCCAATCACCACTCTTCGAAGCCTTAATAGCAAACTGAACTTGCTTACCCAAACGAGGACCAGCCGCACGTGCGTTCACCTTAAGCTCGTGAACAATCTTCAAACCATGGCTGCTAGCGTCTTCCAAAGTGCAGAATGTAACATTCTTCACGTTAAGCTCGCGCTCAAGCACCTGCTCGTAAGGCTCTACAGCAGCAGTATTTTCTGCCACAACCGTCAAGTTTGCCAACGGCTGGCGCACACGCAACTGTTCCGCCTTACGCAACGAAAGCGTAGAAGACACAACCTCGCGAACCTTATCCATAGCAGCAACCAAAGCATCGTCGTGCGCAAGAACAGCACCAAGCTCAGTCACTTCGCCAGCCTTAGGATTCTTCTCGCCATCCGAAAGCATTTGCGGCTCAACCAAATAAGGCCAATCAGCCAAATGCACGGATTCGCCGCCGGTAAGACCACGCCACACAGCCTCCGCTTCCATAGGAGCAAGAGGAGAAATCGTGCGCATAAATACTTCCAACACAGTATAAAGCGTGTTGAAAGCAGTCTCGTCTTCATTCCAGAATCGGTCGCGGCTGCCGCGAATATACCAATTCGTAAGCACGTCAATAAAATCGCTTACTGCTGCGCAAGCATCGCTAATCGCAAACTCGTTCAAGCATTTTTCTACGCGCTCAACAAGCAAACGCGTGCGAGCAAGCAAATAACGATCCATGTTGCAAAGTCCTGCAACCTCATCCGCGCGAAGCCTGCGAGCATCGTAACCCTTACCACCGTTTGCAGCGTTCGCATACAGCGTAAAGAAGTAATACGAGCTCCAAACTGGAAGCATAACCTGACGAACTGTATCCCTAATGCCGTCTGCAGTCACAATCAAATTGCCACCGCGCAAAATTGGCGAAGACATAAGGAACCAGCGCATAGCATCTGAACCGTACTCGTTGAAAACACCGTTCACATCTGGGTAATTGCGCAAATGCTTACTCATCTTCTGACCGTCGGAACCAAGCACAATGCCATGGCAAATCACATTCTTAAAAGCTGGACGGTCGAATAGAGCCGTGGCCATAATGTGAAGCGTGTAGAACCATCCGCGAGTCTGACCAATATATTCAACTATGTAATCGCATGGGAAGTGCTCTTCGAAGAAGTCCTTATTTTCAAACGGATAATGGAACTGCGCGAAAGGCATAGAACCAGACTCAAACCAGCAGTCGAGAACATCCGTAATACGGTGCATTTGCGACTTTCCAGTAGGATCGTCTGGATTTGGACGAGTAAGGCGATCGATATACGGGCGGTGCATATTCACATTGCCGTTGTCATCGCGAGGATAATCGCCAAAATCAGCCTTAAGCTCATCCAACGAACCGTAAACGTCTACGCGAGGATACTTTGGATCGTCACTCACCCACACTGGAATTGGCGAGCCCAGAAGCGATTACGGCTAATAGACCAGTCGCGCGCGTTAGAAAGCCACTTACCAAACTGGCCGTCCTTAACATTTCCAGGAATCCAATTAATCTCCTGATTAAGCTCAAGCAAGCGCTTCTTAATCTTCGTAACAGATACAAACCAGCTAGAAACAGGCTTATAAATAAGCGGAGTTGCGCAACGCCAGCAGTGAGGATAGCTGTGCACGTAGCTTTTTTCTTGGAATAGCAACGCGCGCTGATCTTCCGGCATTTGAGCAAGAGGACCGTCTCCTGCACGCAAGTTGCGCAAAATTGGCAAGTTGGCGTCAAAAACGTACAAGCCTTCGTAATCTGGGCAGTCGCTTGTAAACTTGCAGCCTGCGTCGAGCACGTCAACGCTGCGAATTTCGTGCGCGTTAAGCGTGTTCATATCGTCCTCACCGTAAGGAGCCTGGTGAACGAGGCCGGTACCTTCAGCGGTGTCAACATAATCTGCTGTGAAAATCGTAAAAGCGTTAGGACCAGGAGTGCCACCCTCTGCGAGCGCAGATTCGCTTGCGAAGTAAGGGAATACTGGGTAGTAGCGCCAGCCAGCCATCTCAGCGCCCTTAAGTTCGCGCACAACCTCATAGTTTTCGCCAAGTTCCTTAGTGTAGGAACCAAGCAAAGGCTTACCAATGTAGAACTTTTTGCCAGCGAACTTGCCTTCAGTTGGGCGAACTTCCACGTAATCAATATCTGCGCCGACTACGATTGCGAAGTTGGTTGGAACTGTCCAAGGAGTAGTGGTCCAGAATACTGCGTAAGCATCGTCTTCGTCGCGAAGCTTAACAGCCACGGAAACGGTAGTATCCTGACGATTCTGGTACACGTCCGCATCCATGCGAAGCTCGTGGGCACTAAGTGGAGTTTGGTCCTTTGGGCAGTACGGAAGCACGCGGTAACCCTTGTAAGCCAAGCCCTTATCGTAAAGCTGCTTAAATGCCCACATTACGGATTCCATATATGGAATGTTCAGTGTCTTGTAGCCGCGCTCGAAATCAACCCAGCGCGCCTGACGATGTACGTAGTTTTGCCACTCGTTCGTGTACTTCAAAACGCTAGCACGGCAAGCATCGTTGAACTTCGCGATGCCCATTTTTTCGATTTGCTCAACCGACTCGATGCCGAGTTCCTTCTGCGCTTCCAACTCTGCTGGAAGGCCGTGAGTGTCCCAACCAAAAACGCGGTTTACTTTGCGGCCGCGCATAGTCTGATAGCGCGGAACCACGTCTTTTGCATAGCCTGTGAGAAGGTGGCCGTAGTGAGGAAGACCGTTTGCGAATGGAGGGCCGTCGAAGAACACAAACTCGTTCTGGCTTCCTTTTCCGGACGGGCGATATTCGATTGACTTGCGGAAAGTGTTGTTTGCATCCCAGTACTGGAGAACTGATTCTTCAAGCTTTGGGAAAGAAGGATTTGGTGCAACTTGCGCGCCGGCGTTTTCTTGCGTTGATGCAGTTACATTTGCTTTCGGATATACGTGACTTGCAGACGTATTTGCGCACGCGCTAGTTGCTGGATTAGTGGATTCGCTCACTGTGCTCTCCTCGCTCAACAGGGTGAATATTTCCCTGCGAGGACGACAGTTATTGCCGCGGTACCACCTCGCTTGCTACAAGATGCTTACGCAACTCTTGCAGCCTCTCGTGTTTGGCTATACGGGCCAACCCCGTCGGTTCTAATAAGCGAGAATCTTACGAATCCTCGCCGTTCTTCCGAAAACTCCCCGCCGATAACGGATCATCGCTTAAGTTAGAAACAATCTAACACTATCCCCTAACATTGTGAACTTTCAAAATCTCATTTATGCCCATTATGAAATAAATTATTATGAGATCCTATGCGAACAAACCTAATAACAGGAATATTATATCGGTAATTATAAATGAGAATTACATCAAATTTTCCTTCTTGCAAATGCAATTCCCAATATCCGCTGTACATACCACGAGGATGGCTCAATTGGTGAGGATTGTAAGATTCAGGAACTTCTTCAAATTCATAAATACTGTCAATTAAGTCCTCTAATTCGTGTTTAATTGATGGATTCTCTCGAAGCAACTTCCGTAAATCTGCTTGAAATTGAGTATCAAAAATAATTTTCATGACATATTATCCAAAAATGCTTTAGCTTCATTAGCATTGCTAAAAACAATGCCGTCTTCAGAAATTTTGCCATCTATAATTTGATTAGCGTGATTCATAGCTTTAAGCGTTGCTTCGTTGGGAACAGACGTAACGAGCGACGGACTAATAGGTAGAGCTTGTTCACGTACTGCCTGCTTAAGAAACATGTTTAAAGCAGTAGACATATCAAGACCTAAAGCATCAAATAAGGCTTCTGCATCTTGCTTAGTTTTCTCATCTGTTCTGAAATTAATTCTTGCGACCGCTGAAACAACCATAAAAAACACCATCCATTGTCATAATTACATACAATATATGTCTATTATACACACGCATGACACTTGCAATAAATAAGAAAAGTGCCCCGGATCAGAATCGAACTGACGACACCCACTTTAGGAGAGTGGTGCTCTATCCACTGAGCTACCGAGGCAACAAATGGCAATTATACACTATAGCGTGGTTTACACGCTATAACATGCTCAAGATTCAAGATTTGATTGCGTTCCAGCGGTTGCAGCCGTAGCAGACTGCTCCGCTTGAGCCGCGTCCAACTTAGCGCGAACCGATGCAAGCAAGCCCTGCGCACGCTTTGCTAGCGCTTCTCCAAGCTCCCATTGATGCATAGACTGATCCAAAGTCAAGCCGCCAGCCTCAAGTGCTTTAACAGCTTGCACAAGCTTTTCGCGCGCCTCTTCGTAAGGCATTGCGTTAATCGCAGCTCTCTCTTCGCTACTAAGCGTGCTAATAGCATCAACTTTTGCACCTGCGTCTTTTGTTTCGTCGCTCATAATTATCCTTTTCTAATTTTTTATTTAAGATTTTTTTATTTAAGATTTTTGCGTTTTTATTTTTAAGATATTTAGATTTTACAACTTTACGACTTTTCTACAGAAGTAACGCTAGCTGTAATCAAGCCACTTTTAAGAGTAACAGTTATATCATCTCCAGTTTTTACACGACTAGAATCATCGAGTACTTTCCCACCGCTAATTTGCACAACTGCGTAACCTCGATTAAGCGTTGATTGCGGACTAAGAGCCGTAATACTGGCATGTGCTTTTTCAACAGTCAAACTAGCGTCGTCAAGCAGCCGCACCAAACCATGCCTCATGCGTTCAACAGCCTGCTGCACAAACAACTCATGCGGCTCCAGCATAGTGCTCGGTCTAGTAAGGCTAGGACGGTTCGCGTAGCCTTCAACAAGTCGAATCTCATTATCAACTCGCGCAGAAATCCTCATGCGCGCGTGTTGCAAAGCGTTATCAATCAACTGCCATTGCTCGTTAATATCTGGAACAACGCGCTTTGCTGCGTCTGTAGGCGTAGAAGCTCGCATATCTGCAGCCAAATCAATAAGCGTCCAATCATCTTCGTGACCAATCGCAGAAACAATCGGAGTTACGCAAGCAGCCGTAGCGCGAACCACGCCCTCGTCCGAAAATCCAATCAAATCTTCAAAACTACCGCCGCCGCGCGCAACAATAATCACATCAACCTCTGGATCGGCATCTAGCTGCTTAATGGCCGCAATAACGTCCGCTGGGCATTGCACGCCCTGAACATGCGCGTGAACCACCTTAAAACGCGTTACAGGCCAGCGCAAATTCACGTTTGTAATAACATCGCCCTCGGCGCGAGCTTGAGGCGCACACACTAGTCCAATGCACTTTGGGAACTCAGGCAGAGGCACCTTGTTTTCTGCGTCGAACAAGCCTTCGCCTTTAAGCTTTTTGCGCAACTCATCTATTTGCGCTTTTAAGTCGCCAGCGCCAACACGTCTAATTTCGTCTGCAACAAAGCTCAATCGCGTTGCTTTTACCCAAATATCCGCCTTGCCGTGAACTACTACTCTATCGCCCTGCCGCAAATCTTTCGCTTGCTGAACAAACTTGCTAAAGCCCATTATGGAGATTGAAATGTCTTCGCTACTGTCTCTGAGCGTTATGTAGCCAGACGTAGACCTTCTCATGTTGATTTCAACAATCTGACCTTCTACCCAAGCTGCCGGCCACTTTTCTACAGCACCATGGAACTTTTGGCTTATAATGCTTACCGGCCAAGGATTTTCGGCAGTTGTCTCGCTTGCGCGCAAAGGTAGCGTGCGAGTGGCACTACTATTTTGACTGTCATAGCTATTTTGACTAACTTCATTTTGACTAACGTTGTCATTGTGAGGATAGCCAGAATCTTGATTGAAAAGCGTCATATTTAGCAAAGACATACACTAAGTTTCTTTTAGAAGATGGACAACAAGCGTTTAAAATATGCACAACAAACGCCGAAAAAATACGCAAAACACGACACGCCGTGACTTGCAAATAAAGTGATTCTGAGTATAGTTATTACTCGGCTCAAGAAATGACCAACGCCCCTTTAGCTCAGTTGGTTAGAGCAGCTGACTCTTAATCAGCGTGTCCAGGGTTCGAATCCCTGAGGGGGCACTCTTTGAAAACCCAAGCTTTATGGCTTGGGTTTTTTCGTATTTAGATTTTTCATTATTCACATATGATTTATATACGATTTATCCCAATATTCCAACAAAAGACTGAATCTCAGACACACTTTCGTCATTTGCACAATAACATTTAAAACACAATGTTGTGATAATTTTTGTGATAACTATAAAAAAGTAAAAATTCAAAATACACCAAACGACACACCAAACGACACACCAAACGATCTATGTGTAATTCTTCAACAGAAAATACAAAAAGACCCCACGAGTTTCCTCATGGGGTCTTTTCTAAGACTTAACTAATATCTTCAGTTAGAAAAAATACTAGGCAAGAATCTTGGTCACACGACCAGAACCAACGGTACGGCCACCTTCACGAACTGCGAAGGTCAAGCCCTCTTCCATTGCGATAGCCTGGATCAACTCAACAGTGAAGGTTGCGTGATCGCCTGGCTGAACCATTTCGATGCCGTCTGGCAAGGTGATAACGCCAGTAACATCGGTGGTACGGAAGTAGAACTGTGGACGGTAGTTGGAGAAGAATGGCGAGTGACGGCCACCTTCGTCCTTGGTCAAGACGTAAACTTCGCCTTCGAACTTGGTGTGTGGTGTCACAGAACCTGGAGCAGCCACAACCTGACCACGCTCAACGTCGGTACGGTTGATACCACGAAGAAGAAGACCAGTGTTATCGCCAGCCTCTGCCTCATCCATCTGCTTGTGGAAGGTCTCGATAGAGGTGACGGTGGTGGTCTGGGTATCGCGCAAACCAACGATCTCAACTGGGGTGTTGATTGGGAGCTTACCACGCTCAACACGACCAGTGACAACGGTACCACGACCGGAGATGGTGAACACATCTTCGATTGGCATCAAGAATGGCTTGTCAAGATCGTGAGTTGGGGTTGGGATGTACTCGTCAACAGCCTTCATGAGTTCCTTGACGGTCTCTACCCACTTGTCGTGGTCTGGAGCGTCATCATGCAAAGCGCCGTAAGCGGAAGTACGGATGACTGGGCAATCGCGATCGAAGCCGTTTTCTTCGAGGAGGTCACGAACCTCTTCTTCAACGAGATCGATAAGCTCTTCGTCGTCAACCATATCGCACTTGTTCAAAGCAACAAGAATTTTTGGAACGCCGACCTGCTTAGCAAGCAAGACGTGTTCACGGGTCTGAGCCATTGGGCCGTCGGTAGCAGCAACCACGAGGATTGCGCCATCCATCTGAGCGGCACCAGTGATCATGTTCTTAACGTAATCAGCGTGGCCTGGGGCGTCCACGTGAGCATAGTGGCGTGCAGCCGTCTGATACTCGATGTGGGCGATGTTAATGGTAATGCCGCGCTCCTTCTCTTCTGGAGCGGCGTCGATCTGATCGAAGTCATACTGAGGGTTCAGATCTGGATATTCGCCATGAAGCACCTTAGAAATAGCCGCGGTCAAGGTAGTCTTACCGTGATCAACGTGACCGATGGTACCAATGTTAACATGCGGCTTAGTACGCTCGTACTTTTCCTTTGCCATGTGTTTGTCCTCCTGGACGTCTCGTAGTTTGCTTCACAACCTTATGTGAAGCCTCTCGCTACATATTTACTGGGTTTCTGGGTTAGGTGCCACTTCGGTGCCAGAACCCAGTCAACGTACGAAATTCTAGCGTTGACTAGGGACACAAAACACCGAAGTAGCGTGCGCTTTTACTCGCCGCGCTGGGCTTTAATAATCTCGTCCGAAACAGCCTTTGGAACTTCCGCGTAAGAGTCCATCTGCATGGTGAACATTGCACGTCCCTGAGTCTTGGAACGAAGATCACCAATGTAGCCGAACATCTCGCTCAGTGGAACCTTAGCGTCAATAACCTTAACGCCAGTAGCGTCGGTCATAGACTGAATGTTTCCACGACGGGAGTTCAAATCGCCCATAACGTCGCCCATGTACTCTTCTGGAGTACGAACTTCCACTGCCATAATTGGCTCGAGGATTACTGGGTGAGCCTTAGGAGCAGCTTCCTTGAAGCACATGGAACCTGCAATCTTGAAGGCCATTTCCGAAGAATCAACGTCGTGAGTCTGACCGTCGGTAACGGTTGCTTTAACGCCAACCACTGGGAAGCCTGCCAAAACGCCAGATTCCATAGCTTCCTGCACACCTGCGTCGATGGAAGGAATGAATTCCTTAGTAATGTGGCCGCCAGTGACCTCGTTAACAAACTGATAGACTTCGCCAGATTCTGGATCGATTGGCTCGAAGTTCATCAAAACCTTTGCGAACTGACCAGAACCACCAGTCTGCTTCTTGTGGGTGTATTCCTGGTTCATAACAGCCTTACGAATGGTTTCACGATAAGCAACCTGTGGCTTACCAACATTCGCTTCGACCTTGAACTCGCGGCGCATACGATCCACAATAATGTCGAGCTGAAGCTCGCCCATACCAGAAATCAAAGTCTGACCAGACTCTTCATCGGTCTTAACCTGGAAGGTAGGATCCTCATCAGAAAGCTTAGCCAAAGCCAAGCTCATCTTTTCCTGATCTGCCTTCGTCTTTGGCTCCACAGCAACCTCGATAACAGGATCTGGGAAGGTCATGGATTCCAAAGAAATTGGGTTCTTTTCGTCGCACAAAGTATCACCAGTGCTGACATTCTTCAAACCGACAAAGGTGTAAATGTTTCCAGCTTCTGCAGAATCTACAGGATTTTCCTTATCTGCGTGCATCTGGAAGATCTTACCAACACGCTCCTTCTTGGACTTGGTGGAATCGTACACAGAATCGCCTGGCTTAACTTCACCAGAATACACGCGCACGAACACAAGCTTTCCATAGAATGGATGGGTTGAAATCTTGAACACCAAAGCTGCAAATGGATCGGTGTTTACTGGCTTACGATCAATTTCAACAGATTCGTCGCTTGGATCAAAGCCCTTAATAGATGGAACGTCTTCTGGGCTTGGAAGGAAGTCAACAACAGCATCCAGCATTGGCTGAACGCCCTTATCCTTGAATGCAGAACCGCAAGTTACTGGGAAGGCTTCGCGAGCAATAGTAAGCTTGCGAATACCAGCGCGCATTTCTTCTTCAGAAAGCTCTCCAGATTCGAGGTACTTCTCAAGCAACTCTTCGTCAGCTTCTGCAACCTGATCCATAAGCTCGGCACGATATTCTTCTGCACGCTCCTGCAAGTCTGCAGGAATGTCAACGGTGTCGTAGTGGGCACCCATATCGTCCTTAACGTCATTCCAGACGTAAGCCTTCATACGAATCAAGTCAACAACACCAAGGAAGTCGTTTTCAGCACCGATTGGAAGCTGAATAACGAGAGGCTTAGCGCCAAGCTTTTCCTTAATGGTCTTAACAGAATAGTAGAAATCTGCGCCAAGCTTATCCATCTTGTTGATGAAGCAAATACGTGGAACACTATACTTATCAGCCTGACGCCAAACGGTTTCAGACTGAGGCTCCACGCCTTCCTTACCATCAAACACTGCAACAGCACCGTCGAGAACACGCAAAGAACGCTCAACCTCTGCGGTAAAGTCAACGTGTCCTGGTGTATCGATGATGTTGATCTGGTAGCGATCGTCAGTGTCATGAGTCTGACGCTGCCAGAAGCAAGTGGTTGCAGCAGACTGAATAGTAATACCGCGTTCCTGCTCCTGTGCCATGAAGTCCATGGTGGATGCGCCATCGTGAGTTTCACCGATCTTGTAATTCTTACCAGTGTAGTAAAGAATACGCTCGGTGGTAGTAGTCTTACCAGCATCGATGTGCGCCATGATGCCGATGTTACGAACCATATTCAGGTCGTTAAGCACATCTTGTGCCATATTATTATCCTTAGCTCTTTAAGATACCGATTATCTTGTGGATTACCAGCGATAGTGAGCAAAAGCCTTGTTTGCTTCTGCCATCTTGTGGGTATCCTCGCGGCGCTTTACAGAAGCACCCAAGCCATTGGAGGCATCGAGAATTTCGTTAGCCAAACGCTCAGCCATAGTCTTCTCACGACGAAGGCGGGAGAAGTCGGTAAGCCAGCGCAAGGACAAAGTGTTTGCACGAGCAGGCTTAACTTCGACTGGCACCTGGTAGGTTGCACCACCGACGCGGCGGGAACGAACCTCAAGGCTTGGACGAATGTTATCGAGAGCGCGCTTCAAAACAGAAACTGGCTCCTGCTCGGTCTTTGCCTTCACCTGCTCAAGAGCAGTGTAGACGATGTTTTCTGCGATGGACTTCTTGCCATCGAGAAGAATTTTGTTAATCAACTGAGCCACGACGGTCGAGCCGTAGATTGGATCAGGAAGCAGCTGATGCTTTTTTGCAGGTCCTTTACGTGACATGTTTTACTTCGCCTTCTTTGCTCCATACAGGGAACGACCCTGCTTGCGGTCCTTAACACCCTGGGTATCGAGAGCACCACGCACGATGTGGTAACGCACACCTGGGAGATCCTTCACACGGCCACCGCGCACGAGCACAATGGAGTGCTCCTGCAAGTTATGACCTTCGCCTGGAATATAGGCGGTTACTTCAATACCCGAGCTGAGGCGCACACGAGCAACCTTACGAAGCGCAGAGTTTGGCTTCTTAGGAGTGGTGGTGTACACACGAGTGCACACGCCACGACGCAACGGGCTACCTTTCAAGGCCAAAGTCTTTGACTTCTTAGGCTTGGCCTGACGTCCCTTACGGACGAGTTGTTCAATCGTAGGCAACTTAAGTTCTCCGATTCATTGTTATCTTCTATTTGGTGAAAACCGCCACACTGCAGCACACCTTAAACCATGAATCGGTTAAAAGAGTAAAAGCCACAGTCCACCGGCCCGATGGCCCTCATGCCTCCAGCCACGCATTACTGCGCGCTATCCCTGGCACTTGGGATATCCCAACGAGAACACCTATAACATAAGGCGCACCGTTGGCACACACGAATTACTATTATACATCCTTGCTTGACAATTAAAATACGCTTAAATAAGATCCGCTTAAACGAACTACTTTAAAATAGGTCTCGCAGGAGCAGAAACATCAAGACGTTGCCTGTTTCCAATTTTGCTAGGATCATTGATAATCACGTCTACAATCGCCTTTTTAAGATCTAAATCTGAAGAATCACCCCAAACAATTACACGATGAATTTCTACATTAGAAACAGTGGAAGAAATCTCAGTTTCAACAGAATCCTGAGTTCTGGCACTAACTCGCATTACATGTGAACGAAAATCTTCAGACAAAGAACTTACAATTTTCAACGCCTCACGTACAGCCTTACTGCTCAAACTCTTGTGAACGTCTGTAACTTCAATAACTGGAATGCCTGTAGTAGGAACATTTTCAACTGCATTAAGAACTCTACCTTTAACGTCAACAGCTGTTAATTTTTCACTACCGTGAGATTTAAGCATCGCAGCAGGCTTTTGCGCCCTAACCGTTATTTGCAATCCTTGAGGGAATTTTTTTGAAACCTTAGCTTCTGTAACACCAGGTATGTTATTAAGTTGCTCAATTATTTCTTGAGATGACACTAAAAACAGCGATTTATTTACCTGATTAGATGCAATAGACGAAATTTTTTGCTCACTAACCCATTCGTTAGAGCCAAGAATACTAATATTTTCAGACTTAAGTCTAAATATAGGAGAAAAGAATAGAACCCAACATAGCAATGTTATAGATGCAATTATCAGAAAACTATAGAGTAATCTCAACAGAATCGTACGTAAACTAGCGAACTTTTTTTCTTTTTCTCTAGCACTGAAATCTATAACTTTAGGCCTAGAAACAATACCCAATGGTCCAGCGGTTGAACGCAAAGTCTGTTTTACAAAATCAACTACAGAAAGTCTCCTAGCATCTACAAAAGTGTTTTTAGAAGCATTATTTTTTGTAGATTCACCCGATACAGAAAACTCTGCAGTTACAGAAGACGCAGAAGATTTAGATGCAGTTGTAGGCACGGAAGATGTAACAAACTCAATAGAACTATCAGATGTAGTTAAATTCGATTTTGCTGTTCTACCTTTTTTGCGCAATGATTTTTTAGAAATCAGGTTACGATTTTCCGCATCGTTTCCAGTCGTACTAGATACAGTACGACCTTCAGACTTGCTAAAAATCACACGCCCCATACACTACCTCTTAAATCAGCTTACGACTTTTATCTGCTTTAAAGTTTTATAAACTCTTATAAACTCACAAACTTTTGGAACTCAATGCTTCAAGCATAACAGATGTCATAGCTGTGATACTTCCTGCTCCAACAGTAAACAGCACATCGCCATTTTTTGCTCGATTAGCCAATTTTAGAGCACCTTCACGCATATCTTCCACTGCCTCGATATTAGACGTAATATCATCTTTCCTAGCTACATCAACAATAGTTGACGCGTGAATATCTGGGAAATCTTCCTGTTTTTCTCTAGCTGGGAAAATTCCAGTGACGATCACGTCATCTGCAAGAGATAATGCAGATGCAAATTCGTGCGCAAAAGAGCGAGTTCTAGAAAACAGATGCGGCTGGAAAAGAACACGAATACTAGCATTCGGATATCTTCTTCTTGCAGCGCGCAAAAGAGCATCTATCTCCGTAGGATGATGCGCGTAATCGTCTACAACCGTTACTCCATTAACACACCCACGAATATCGAATCGCCTAGAAGCCCCACGGAAACTAGAAGCACCATCTGCCGCATCTTTAGAGCTCATGCCTAAAAGCATCGCAGCAATAATAGCAGCACATGCGTTCCTAGCATTATGCAATCCTGGAATTATAAGATTAACGTCTATAAAATCGCCATTAAATTCAATAACAAACGATTCACTTCCGCTACCCGTTTTTTCACTTTCATGCTCAATAAAAGCAAATTTTACAAAACTTTTCACTCGATCATTCAGCAAAGAAACATTATCTTTATTACTTGCGTAAACGATTGTTTTTTTAAGAGAATCATCGCCTAAATCATCTAAAACGGCACGAGCGCCATCATCATCTGCACAAATCACAATATGCCCAAGAGCATGGCTTAAATGTTCAACAAAAGCCGAGCGATAATTTTGCGCATTCCCATAATGATCCAAATGATCCGCTTCAACATTTGTAACAATTGCAATATACGGATTATATTTTTCAAAGCTGCCGTCGGATTCATCCGCCTCCGCAACCATAACGTTCCCGCTGCCAGCATGCCCTCCGTCTATTTCACCACCATCTTGTGCTTGAATAGATCCACCAATCGCATAACTCGGGTCTGCTAGATCACCTTTACCACAAACTCGCAAAATATGTGCTAAAAGTGAGCTTGTTGTAGTTTTGCCATGCGCTCCAGCAACAGTTACTCCCCTTTTAGCACTTAAAAGCAATGATAAGATGTCGCTTCTGTGTACAAGTTTCACACCATTTTGATAAGCAGCAATAATTTCAGGATTACTCGGCTTAATCGCGCTAGAATACACAAGAATATCTGAATTTTTTACATGACTTGCACTTTGACCTATTTTTACATTTATTCCAAGTTCTTCTAAGCGTCTTGTGTGGTCATTTTCTTGACAATCACATCCACTTACTTCTACCCCTTCTTCGTGTAGCATTTCTGCCAAAACGCTCATTCCAGCTCCGCCTATTCCAATAAAGTGAACAGAGCCTAACGAAGATATAGTCTGGTCTGCTTCAAATGCTGAGCGCATAGGATTCATATTAATATCCATAATTATCTTCTGCTTTCTTTTGCAATATCAAGAATATATTTTGCCATTACGCTTGCAGCATCACGAATGCCATATTTCCAAGATTTTTCACGCATTTGTTCAAGACGATTTGTATTGTCAAGCAATTTCAACACATTGTCACGAATCCAGTCAACAGTAAAATCAGAATCGCTAACCATAATCGCTCCTCCTGCATCCACAACAGGCTGTGCGTTAAAACGCTGCTCACCATTACCAATCGGTAGAGGAACGTAAATTGCAGGAAGACCAATAGCAGATATTTCTGCAACAGTACCAGCGCCAGACCTACAAATCACCAAATCTGCACAGGCAAAAGCCCAGTCGATCCTCTCCAAATATTCACAAATATGATAATCACCTAAACCTGCATGCTCTGGCTTAACGTCGTTTATTTGATTAAGACCAGCCACTCGCGCAACATTATCTTTAACTTCTTTAGACTTTCCAGAACCCGTAAGATGAACTATTTGAGCGCACTTAAGCAAATCGCCAGCAGCAATAGAAACAGAATCGTTCAAGCTTTTAGCACCTAAAGACCCACCTGTAACAAGTACAATAGGTCTACTTGGGTCTAATCCAAGCCTTTTAGCACCTTCTACCCTAGCTAAATCAGAATCTTGTGTAATTTGTGCGCATAAATCAGATATCGCTTTTCTAAGAGGCAAACCGACTCGTAACGCTTTTGTGCACGAACCTAATTTTGAGCACAAACCAGTGCCATCATAAACACAACCAATCATGTTAGCCCAACGCGCACCAAGTTTATTTGCCATTCCAGCACGAGCATTCTGCTCATGAATAACAATAGGCAATCTCATGCTGTGCGCTTGCGAATAAACAGGAGCAGAAGCATAACCACCAAAACCAACAACAACATCAGCGCGTCTTTTTTTCAGTATTTCACGAACCTTATTCTTTTCACGAACCCATTTAAAAGGAAACTTAAACATGTATAAATTAGGTTTTCTCGGAAAAGGAACTTTCTCAATAACATCAAGCGGTAAACCAGCTTGTGGAACAAGAGTTTTTTCTAATCCAACATTAGTTCCAATAACACTAATTTTTACAGATTCATCTAAATCTTTTAATGCGCTAGCTACAGAAAGAAGAGGATTAACATGACCTGCTGTTCCGCCCCCTGCTAGAACAACATGCAAAGAATCTTCATCGAAATTATCGACAGAGGAATCAGAGTTCACATCTTCCATATAAACCACCTACATTCAAGCTAGAGTGAATCTAAAATAAATTTAAATCAATCTAAAACCACTAATTATAATAATTTCTAACCTAATCTAAAACTTTAATCTAAGACTAAACAATTAGACAATAACTAGACTTTAACGTTTATTGTCATCCTCACTAGAAACTGACTTAATACTGCTATTAACACTAGGCTTAATATAAGGGTTACTTCTAATAAAACAGTCCGCAACACCAATACTCAACAAGCACATAACTAAAGACGAACCACCAGCAGAAATAAACGGCATAGGAACACCCATAACAGGAAGAACTTGAACCACAACCAATATGTTTATTAAACCCTGACCTACAATCCATGTAGCAATACTTATAAGAGATATCGAAACAAACTTACTATGAGATTGCAATGCGGAAGTTAACAAACACCATCCAATAACGATATAAAGAAGAATCACACAAGACGCTACAAAGAATCCCATTTCTTCGCCGATAATCGCAAAAATAAAATCATTATGAGCATAAGGTAGATAATTCCATTTTTCTCGAGAATTACCTATGCCAACACCCATAAGACCACCAGAAGCCATAGCATATTGCGCATGAATAGCTTGGAAGCACACGCCTTTTATAGACTTAGCATCACAACCATGGATAGTCGCAAGAATACGCCTCATACGATTTTGACTAGTAACAACCAACAATAAAACAGCTGCAGATGCAGATATAAGAGCGACAACAAGCCACTTTGTAGGGAATCCTCCTATATAAAATGCGACTACGGCTATAAGAAGAATAATCAACGCAGTACCAAGATCTTTACCAGCAACAACAAGAAGCAATGAAACTCCAAGAGCCGCTACAGACGGAATGTATGCGCGCATTTGAACACGCTCATAAGCTTTCTTAGCCAATATAAGAGCCATAGGAAGCCAAATACATATAGCTAACTTGGTTATTTCTGCAGGCTGCATTGTAAAAGGACCTATTTTAATCCAGCTAGCATTACCATTAACCTCATGTCTGATTCCTGGCACAAAAGTCAAAAATTGCATAAAAACAGATATTGCGTAAATAACAATAATCTTACTTTTATAGAAATCGACTGGAAGACGAGAAAAAATCAAATAACCAATAAATCCAATAATGCAATAAATCAATTGACTTATTCCAGAACCCCAAGGACCTGCTCCATAAGTAATCATAGTCACTGAGGAACTTGAAAAAACCATAAATAAGCCGAAAACGGAAAGCATTGCAACAGATATTCTTAAACCATACAAACACCATAATGGGTTAAATATGCTACGAATACCAACGTATTGTTTAAAAGCATGACTGTTTTCATTAAAAGTTTCATACGCTCTTGACGATTTAGTAGAACGCTGTTTTTTACTAGAAGAAAACAATCGCAAAGGCTTTTTATTAGCATTGTTAGTATTAGATTTTTTGCTATTCACGTTCATGACTATTAACCCATCGCTCAGATTCTTTAGCAAAACGAGATCCGCGATCCGCATAAGACACAAACTGATCCATTGATGCACACGCTGGAGCCAACAACACAACATCTCCTTGTTTTGCATAGCATCCAGCAGCATCAACTGCTGTAGAAATAACTTTTTGACCTAGAGAAGAATCTGGGCTAATAGTCTTATCGTTTTCCACTTTTTTAAGAACAGAATCATCCGCATAATCAAAAGACTCACAACCTGTTCCATCTGGAGAAACAATAGTTACTGGAATATCTTTTCCATTAGCATTAAGAGCCTCTATAATCGGTTTTTGATCTACACCAATCACAACAGCAGCCTTTATAATACTTCTATTATCTTTAACTAGATCTTCAAAACAACCGCCTTTTGCAAGCCCCCCAGCGATCCAAATTACAGATTTTTTACCAAAACTAGAAATAGATGCTGCTGCAGCGTGAGCGTTAGTAGCCTTTGAATCATCTACAAAACGAATCGAGTGTTCAGGAAGATTATCGTTAGCATTTAAAGTTGCAACAGTTTGAATCCTGTGACCTCCTGGAGCAAAGTTACACAAAGCTTTTACAGCATTTTCAACATCTGGATTCAACCCTAATGTAAGAGCTAAAGCAGTCAAAGCATCTGCAAGAAGATGAGGATATACGCTTCCATCTGGTTCGCATAAATGCTTAAGATCCCTTAGCTCCACTAATTTAACTGGATCTCCAACTTTTCCGCCAGCAACACCACTCTTATCTACAATCCAACCATTTTCAACACCTATTTCTCCAGATTCTGGAGGTTCAAGTGTAAAGCCAATTTTCTTACAACCATCTTCTACTTGAGCGTTACTTGCAAGTTCACTTACTCTAGGATCCTGAGCATTATAAACAAGAGCCTTTTTAACCCCATTAAAAACTTTAGACTTGTCTTTTGCGTAAGCTTCAATCCCACCGTGCCAATCTAAATGATCCGCAGCAATATTAGTAATAGCTGCACAATCTAATCTCATCGAATTAGTAAAATGAAGCTGGAAAGAGCTTAATTCTACACACAAAACATCATGCTCTGATTCCATAGCAGCGTGAGAAACCGATTTTCCAATATTTCCTACTGCAGGAGCATCAAAACCACAAGCAGTTAGCATTTCGGAAGTCATCTCTGTAGTGGAAGTTTTTCCATTCGTGCCAGTGATTCCAACCCAAGGTGCAGGATTATTGGTTTTATCTGAGTTTACACGAACAAGCCAAGCAAGCTCCACTTCACTAATAACTGGAATATTACGCTTCTGCGCTTCTAGAATAAAAGGTGTACGAGGATTAAAAACAGGAGATGTTACAACAGCATCTATATTATCCCAATCAATCTTGGAAAAATCGTGTACCTGAGCCTCTTCCTTACGCTCATCTGCAGTAATCGCTGTAGCACCAACGGATTTAAGCACTTCTACAGCACCAATGCCAGAAACACCAAGACCCGCCACAAGAACATTATTGAATGGGAACTTCTTGTGGAACGACAATTCCCTAAGCAAACAATCTTCTGCAACGCTGCTCATACTATTTAACCCTCACCAATTACCAAGTAGATACTCAATTACTAAGTCAATGCTAATCGTTAAGTCAGAACTAATCGTTAAATCAGTAACCCAGAATGACCAGCCCAATCCGCATAAAACATCATCAATGCAGACAGTACAAACATAAGCTCAATCATCCAAAAACGGACAACGACTTTACCTTCTGCCCAGCCAACAAGCTCAAAATGATGGTGTATAGGAGCCATTTTAAACACTCGCTTATGCGTAAGCTTAAAACATCCAACCTGAATTACATCACTACATGCTTCTATAACAAATAATCCGCCCAAAATAACAGCTAAGAACTCTGTATGAGTAGCTATAGAAAGAGCAGCAAAAAGACCACCTAATGCCAATGATCCTGTATCTCCCATAAATACCTGAGCAGGATTTGAGTTGTACCACAAGAATCCAAAGCAGGCAACAGCTGCACAAACAGCAATAATAGTCAAATCAAGAGGGTCAGATACTGCGTACGAGAAACCAAAATGACCGCCACCTTTAACGTGGTAACTTTCCCAAAACGCAATCATAGCGTAACCAGCAAAAGCAATCATTGAAGAGCCAGAAGCTAAACCATCTAAACCATCTGTAAGATTTACAGCATTAGACCAAGCCGCCATCAAGAAGTTAACCCAAATAATAAAAACCACAATTCCTACGACTTGCCCAAACATTGAAAAATCAAGGAATGGTTTTTCAATAAAGCTCATACCAGCCTGAGCACTAGCAATACCAGACTGAGTTGGTAGCATTAGAGCCAAAAGTGCGTAAATGCTTGCAAAAATAATTTGACCAACCAGCTTTGCACGAACCGAAAGACCAAGATTCTGTTTTTTACGAACTTTTGCAAAGTCATCAATGAACCCAAGAAAACCCATAGAAAGCATTGCAAAAAGCACAAGAACCGCAGACCAGGATGGAGTACGTCCAACAGAGAAATATCTGTAAAGAGCAGAAGCAGCCCAACCAACTACAACAGCAAGGTTTATAACAACACCTCCCATTGTAGGAGTTCCACGTTTAACTAAATGAGATTGTGGACCGTCCTGACGAATGTACTGACCGTAATTTAAACGGTGTACTAAGCGGATTAAAAGCGGCGTACCGACAATAGTAACAATCAGCGATACCACAATTCCCACGATAAGCGCAATCACAGGTTAACCTCCGTATGTTCATTAAGACTCTCATTAAGTTTAGACCAGCGTTCAGCTAACACGCTCAAGCCTGAAGCATGAGACCCCTTCAATAACACAACACTACTCGAATGCGCGGCCACAAGGTTCCACACAACGTTATCCGCCTCAGTGCAATCATGGACAAAATATACGCCATTTTCAACATCAAGGCTCTTATTCTGCCAATTATCTTTAGCACCTTTATAAATGCAACCAGCTAGTTCATCTAATTTTTTATCAAACTTAGAACCAACAGCTATTAGTGCATCAATATTATGCTTTGCAACATATTCGCCTATTGATTCATGCATATTATTCTCATTAGAACCAAGCTCTAACATAGATCCAAGAACTGCTATTCTAAAAATATTATTCTTTTTACTTGTTAGATCTTCTTCAGCATTAACGTTTAAATCATGTAAGTCATGATTTTCATAAGAACACAATCCATCAATTCCAGCCTTCATGGAATCAGGGTTTGCATTGAATGAATCGTCAATAAGCGTAAAAACATTATTATTGTTAGAAATTTTAGAAAGCTGCATTCTATGCGGACTAATATGCGAAACTTCATGCAAAACTTTAGCAATACTATCAAGATTCATTCCAAAATATC
This sequence comes from Gardnerella sp. DNF00354, assembly GCF_049262755.1. Classification (NCBI taxonomy): domain Bacteria; kingdom Bacillati; phylum Actinomycetota; class Actinomycetes; order Bifidobacteriales; family Bifidobacteriaceae; genus Gardnerella; species Gardnerella sp. DNF00354. Next base: position 784,154 of record NZ_CP058402.1, on the reverse strand, counting down.
TTGCCACATTAGAAGCAGCCATTGCATTCATAACATTATGCTGTCCCTGTATAGCAAGATGGACTCTAACTGAGTTTTTAGACTTATCCTCATTCTTCTCATTAAGAACAAATTCTGCACAACCCATTTCATCTAATGAAATATCACTTGCAGACAATTGGTAATTGCCATTGTTAGATGCGTCAAAATCACCTTCCATATTGCTGTTTTTACCAAACCAACGCAATTTATCTTGATCAGCTAAAGAACGCATTGCAGATACTCGAAAATCATCAGCATTTAAAATTGCTATTCCGTGTGCAACAAGACCTCTAACAATCTCACTTTTTGCCTGAGCAATTCTTTCTACAGAACCAAACTCACCTAAATGCGCAACACCCACCTTCAATACAACAGCTAAATCAGGAGGAGCTATTGTGGTTAGTTTTGCGATTTCGCCAACATGATTTGCTCCCATTTCTGCAATAAGGAATCTCGTGTTTTCATTTACTTGCAAAGATGTTAACGGCAAACCAATTTCATTATTAAAAGATCCAATTGGTGCAACAGTGTTACCGAGCGTTGAAAGAAGAGCCTTGAGCATATCTTTTGTAGTGGTTTTTCCTACTGAACCAGTTATGCCGATAATACTAAATGGTGTATTTAACGCGCGGCGACGCTCAAGATTGTGTTTTGCTAAAAGTCCAAGAGCTTCAACCGAATTTTCAACAACTATTTGAGCAATTTTACTATTATTAGACTCATCTAACTTTACAAAATGCTCCACTATTGCAATTTTTGCACCAAGTTCTGCAGCTTTTTGAACAAAATCATGACCATCAACACGATCGCCTGGTATTGCTACAAATATGGAAGAATCCACAACTTTACGAGAATCACTTGTTGCATAAATAACAACATCATTATCTGAAATAACAACATCATTATTTGTTATGCAAAATTTCTCAGAAGTAACACTGTGGTTTTCTTTTACTAAACAACCACCTATAAAAAGTCTGCCATTAACCGCAGCAGCTACTTCCTTAACACTCATAGGCATCATACGCATATTATTGGTCGTTGTATTATTGCCCAAAGTCTTATTTTGCATCATAACCTCGTTATTTTCCCAACATTGGTTTCATTTGCTTTGCAACAAATCTATTAATCATCAACACGTTTCTGAACACTACTTTAATTAACACTACTTTAATTCATGAGACACTCGTAACGCGCTTTTAATAGTTCCTCTTCTAACTCCAGCTGCAAGAACCATCGCTATTGAAAGAGAAAGATGTTTGTGAACATCCTTACCACCAATCTGATCTGCTAAAGCAGCTAACTCATCTGATTCACGAGAACGCATAACGCAATAAGATCTTTCATGACTTACAAACCCATAACGTTGTTGAAGAGTATAAAAACTTATTACTGGTCGCGCGGACTTCATACTTTCTTCATCTATAGCGGAATCATCATTTTGATTTTTGATAAAACTATTGTCGTAATGTTTATCAGATTTATTAGCAGAAGTTCTAGAAGAAGAAATATCAGATACACTATCGGATTCACTATGAGATTCACTATCGGAATTAAGTGATTCGACTTTTTGCTGCGATTTTGAATTCTGATTTGATGTAGTATCAGAATCATACTTCTTTTTATTATCTGAATGATTATCTGCATTATCATCTGCATGATTTGCATGATTTGCATGATTTGCATGACTATCAAATTTTGAAGTATTAGAGTAAGGATCAGAATAAGAAGAGTCGCTTGCATATAAGTCAAGGCTTCCAGCCATTGCTAAAGCATTATTGCTTTCAACTCCAAGAACATCAACGTTAACAGACTGCAATGCATCTTTACTAAGAGTTGCAGAATTTAATGCTATTACAACAGCTGCAGCGCCATCTTCTACACACACAGACAAGTTATGCTGTATATCAATTATTCCCATAGGATACTCTAAATCTAGCTCTCTTTGAAGAGAGCTAGACCCAGCTGCACTAATAATACCGACTGGATTGCCGAGCATATGAAGAAAATCAGCCAAACGTATAACATTTGCATAAATCTCATCATCACTATCTCCTGCAACTGCAAAAGTTGCTATAAAAGATGACGGATCGCAATTAACATCACAAGCTAGCTTACCGAGAGTTATTGGATTATTAGAAGATACCAGCAGAGGAATGCCTACACTCATTGCTTCAGATCTAAACTCTGGAGGAACCATTGCAGCATAGGCTCCAGCATCTCTAGCAGCCTCTAATTGTCTCTTATCTACTCGAGATGAAGGAACAAAAAGACAACCTGGTTTAACACTTCTAACATCACAAGCTAATGATGTAATAGTCACACCAGATGCAAAGGAAGGAATTACCTCAAAACCATACTGTTCAGCAGCAAAACCAAGCGTCACTCTGGTTCTGGAAAATTCATCAACAGCATTCATACTCGCACTCGCCCTTATTTGTTGTATATCACCATTCTACAGCAATAGGGTTGCTACGAGGAGTAGAAACTGGAACATCATACTTTTGCATCAAGAATTCTCCAATTGCTTTCAAAAGAGGTGCTGCTGCAACAACGCCGAAAGTTCCCTGAGGATTACTTAATGCCACTGTAATAGCAAATCGTGGATTATCCACAGGAATTACTCCAGCACAATCTGCAACGATAGAACTTAATCCTCCACCGAATCCCGCTACTTCTGCAGTACCACTCTTAGCAGCAACACGGTATCCATTAATTGATATAAAGTTCTTGTAAGATTCCGCTGTGCTTTCCATAGCATTCAACATTTGCGATGCTACATGTTCATCCAAAACGCGAGTTGCCTGAGGTCTCTTGTGCTCTGAGACACGTCCATGAGGATCTATTACAGATTTGATTATTGACTGTTGGAGCCTTACACCCTTGTTCGCAATAGTCGCAATAGCATTAGTAATTTGTAAAGCGTTAGTGGCATAACCCTGACCAAACAAAACAGTGTTTTGCTTACGACCATCCCATGCTTGTACGCTTGGAAGAAGACCAGGAGATTCACCTTGTAAACCTAAACCAGTATATTGCCCAATTCCAAACTTAGACAAAAACTCATAACGCTTGTTATTAGGATATTTTTCGCCAGCTAAAATCATGCCAACATTAGAAGATTCCTTTAAAATTCCAGCTAATGTTAAACGTTCGATACCATGACTGTGAGAATCATGGAAAACCTGACCTTGTTTGTCTATTGTACCTGGAACTGAGAATTTGTCGCTGAGTTGACGCGCACCAGATTGAACCATTCCAGCCATGGCAAACACTTTGCCTATAGAACCTGGCTCAAAGATCTGGCTAACTGCTTTAGAAACAGATGCTCTGGCAGCTGAAGAACCAGCTTTAATATCGTCAGTATCTTCTAACGCAAGAATCTCACCAGTGCGAATATCCTGAACAACAGCAATTCCCCATCCAGCTTTGTACTGCTTCATTCCGTCGAGAAGAACTTTTTTAACGTACCAATCTACATCGCTGTCAATGGTTAACTTTATGTCATTACCATTTACAGCGTCTTTATATTCGCTAACAGTACCAGGAATTTTCTCATTTCCAACATTGTTTCCCTGATACTTTTGATATCCATCTGTACCAGTTAAAACTTTATCTTGCGAAAGCTCTAATCCAGATTCACCTATTTCGCCTCTTCTACCCTTTGCCTCTGGTCTAGAGCTTTCTTCGGCATCTTTGACAGAACCAATTAGGGCACCCAAAATAGGACCACTTGAATACACTCGTTCACTACTGTTTTCTGCATAAACACAACCAGAAAGGTTGAGTTTGTCAATTGCACGCTTAACAGAAGGCTTCACATTCCTCTTGATAACTGCGTAACGACCCAATCCAGAAATCTTTCCGCCGATTTCAACAGAGCTCATATGAAGAATTGGAGCTAAAAGACGTGCCACCGCCACGGCACCAGTACCTTCAACATCCTTACCATTAATCGAATGACAATTACCAGCAGTTTGTTTTGTGCAAGGAGTAGGTTTAAACGCCTGCGCATTCATAGGATCAGCAATTATATTGTATCTTTCAACACTTTGAGCAAGAACTGAACCGTTTGTATCTAAAATACGACCTCTTCTAGCAAGAATTGGTTTTGTCCTAATACGTTCTGCTTGAGCCGCCTGAGCAGTAGAACGAGCATTAATAAGCTGTATAAAACTAAGTTTTACTATTGCACATGTTGCAACAAACGCAAAAATAATTGCAACAATTACGCACTTCTTTGCAAAAACTGTGCTATTCATCGCAGCAGTCTTATTAGCAGCAGACCGATTATAGGATCCGTAAGCCTCATAAGAATTCGCATTGTATGTGCTGGCCTTTTTAAACCTTGTAAATTGCGATTTTCTTTTAATCAGCTTCAGTAAGCTAAAAACGCGACTAATACCATCTTTTAGAGACTTACTGGTTTTTGAAAATCCACTGGAATTGCTTGTTCTATTAACTTTGTCTTTAATAGAATTAACAACTCCATTAACTTTGCCTGAATATTTGGCGAAACGTTGCTTGATTTGGCGGCTCATCAATGTTTCTCCTTATCCTTTGGTTTTTGTTGTTTAGATTGTTGTTTAGATTGTTGTGAATCATGCGCCTGCTGTTTGGGCTGCGACTTTTGATTCTTAGAACTAGCCTGTGTTTGAGCTTTCTTAGCATCAAGCATTGCTTTTTCAGCTTTCTTTTTATTTGCATAATCGCTTAAATCAACGGTTATTGCACCTTGCTGCGGAACCATTCCCATCGTTTGCGCTTTTGCTGGAAGATCCGCCTCTAAAGTATCTAATTTTGTTTGCGCTGTTTCTACATCTTGACGAAGCCTAGAAATACTCGATTGTGTAGCAGCCTGTTCAAAAGATATTTCTGCCATTTTTGTGCGCAACAATAGAGATGTTGTAGGAGTGATTACTAAGAACAAAACAACGATAATCACATTAAAAAGAGGCGCTTTACGAGTATTGCTCCACTCTATAACCTTATGCAAGCGGTTCATTACTGTGTAAGATCTGCGGTCTGATGCGCTAAATACCAATGGAAGGGATTTTAGAACACGATTTTTCCTTGAATCTCCAACAACTTTTTCTTTTACACGACCTGCAGGAGCTGCTGTTGCAGTAACAGTAGACAATCCAGGAGCACGGTTTTTTAATGGTTTAATCATTAGAACCTACCCCCTTTTTTATGTGCAAATCGTATAGTCGAAGAATTAGATGATTCTTCAATACCTCTAGAAATAGATTCAAATTCCTTAATCCAACGTTCTGGAATATCTCGAATCAGTTCCACTGCACGCAAGCGAACAGACGAAGACCTAGTATTATTTGCTATTTCTTCCTTAGATGCTTTTACAGCTCCTCTAGTTAGCGCCTTAAAGAAAGGCTGTGCATCTGCTGGAACAATAGGCATATTCGCTGGAACATCTACTTCTAAGCCATTGTTCATGAATCTTTTAACCGCAATATCTTCTAGCGAATGATAAGATTCAACAACAATCCTGCCACCTTGATTTAAACGCAGAGCCAACTTTGGTAGTGTCCTAGCAAGTTTGTCTAATTCTCCATTAACCTCAATGCGAAGAGCTTGGAAAACTCTCTTAGCTGGGTTTCCTGGAGCACGATGAGAACGAGGAATGACGTTATCAACTAATTCAACCAGCTGACCAGATGTGGTAATCGGAGTCTCTTCACGAACTTGAACAATTTTGCGAGCTATTGGACCAGAAAAACGCTCTTGACCATATTCTCGGAAAATATTCGCAAGCTTATGCGAATCATAAGTCGCGAGAATAGTCGCAGCTGTTATGCTTTGTGTAGTGTCCATCCTCATATCTAATGCAGTGTTGTGAGAATATGAGAATCCTCTATCTTCTTCGTCTATTTGCAAGCTAGAAAGTCCCAAATCCATAAATGCTGCATCAATATGGTAGATTGCTAAATCTTCAAGAACTTTGTCGACTTCATCAAATGCTGCATGTACTGGAATAAAACGTTCGTCTAATCCTTCTTCACGCATTCTTTTCGTAGCTAGCTCAAGAGCTTCGCCATCTCTATCTATGCCTACAAGCGTTGCAAGAGGAGCCGCTTTAAGAAAAGCTGTTGCATGACCAGCAAGACCCAGCGTGCAATCCACAACAACAGAATTCTTGTGGTTTAACGCTGGAGATACTAGATTTACACAATCGTCGAGCAATACTGGTGCGTGTATTGTAGATAAGTCCTTCATCGGATCACCTTTCATTGGATCACCGCCGGAAGAACATCATCTGCAATATCTGCATAATCTTGCTCACGATCTGCAAGGTATTCGTTCCAAGCAGACTTATTCCATATTTCTGCGCGAGTGCCAACACCAATTACAACAATCTCGTCTCCAAGATTTGCGTAATCTCTTAACATTGGTGGAACTACTATGCGTCCCTGCTTATCTGGTTCTTGATCTACAGCGCCAGAAAGAAACACTCGCAAATAGTCTCTTGCAGACTTATTGCTCATAGATGTGCGCTGAATCTGCGTTGTAATACGTTGAAACTCTTGCATTGGCAGTACGTATACGCAACGTTCCTGACCGCGCGCCATAACAAAACCATTCCCTAATTGAGATCTAAATTTCGCTGGTAAAGCTACACGACCTTTTCCATCAATTTTTGGAGCATATGTACCAAGAAGAATTGGGGTTTGATTCTGTTGCTGATTCTGATTGCTTATGCCATTACCACGAGAATCTTCATTATTCGGTAAAGGAGTGGAATTAAAAGCCGAATATGGAGCCTGGCTAATGGGTTGCGCAAAAGGAATCTGCTGCATTGGCGGAATCTGCTGTGGCTGATACATCTGTGGCATCACATAATAAGGCTGAGCGTACGCTTGAGGATTTTGCATTGGCATATGCATTTCCTGAGCATTAGCTTGAGCAATATTTTGTGAATCACTGTCAGAGAGATTTTGAGCATGCATAAAGGAGGAATTGGCTTTATTCTGCGCATTATCATCCGCATTATTACGAGCCATAACTCCACCTCCTTTTCAACATGCAATATGCCACTTGCACATCGTTCACCATTTTACCCCATTCCTCACCAAAAATCCCCACTTTTTATAAAAAAATAATATTTTTTTTCATAAAAGTGCCACTTTATGCATTCGTCGCAAAAACTTTCTTAGAAAATACCGTGTATAAGCCTCGAGATATACTTAAACGCCTAGTTTTTAGCTCAACATTTAAGAAGAACGGACACAAATGTCTACGTACTCCTCACAACTTAGCGAAGAACAACAAGCAGTTGATTGCGCTTACGGACGCTTAGATGACTTGCGCTCTACGGTTCGTACAAGACTTGACGCTGTACGAGCTGCAGGATCACACGGGTCGCCTACTCAGCGCACCGAACGTGATTCATTTGCAACAATGTATGAGGATCGGTTAACTCAACTTAGAGCCGTAGAAGACAGGCTTGTGTTTGGAAGACTTGACGATCGCGAAGGAACAAGACACTACATAGGTAGGATTGGTCTACTCAGTGAAAATCACGATCCTATTCTTACAGATTGGCGAGCAGAAGCTGCGCGACCATTCTATGAGGCGACGCCACGTCACCATGGAAACATCGTTATGCGTAGGCATATAACTCTTAAATTCCGCGAGGTTGTTGGAGTTGAAGACGAGATTCTTGATATTCATGCAGACGAGGTAAACAAGGCTTCTAAGCAGGGAACTCTAACAGGCGAAGGTGCTTTACTAGCTTCACTAGGTTCTCGTAGAACTGGAAAAATGACGGATATTGTTGCAACTATTCAAGCTGAACAAGACCGCATTATTCGCGCTCCTCTTGACCATACTATTGTTGTACAAGGTGGACCTGGTACTGGCAAAACCGCAGTAGCATTGCACAGGGCAGCATATCTTCTTTATACACATCGTAGAAAACTTGAAAAATCAGGCGTTCTGATTGTAGGACCAAGCTCGGCATTCTTAAGATATATAGATCAAGTTTTGCCTTCTTTGGGTGAAACTGGTGTTGTAAGTAGAACAATTTCTGATTTGATCCCAAATGTTCATGCTGTTGCAGAAGATACTCCACATGCGGCAAAGCTTAAGGGAATGTATCGCATGAAAAACGTTATTCAGAACGCTGTTTGTGCAAGAATACGTGTTCCTAAAGATTTACCAACGCTACGCATAAACGGGTTTGCTGTGCAACTCAAAAAAGAGGATATTGAGCTTGCACAATCAGATGCTCAACGAACACACCAACCTCATAATCAGGCTCGCAAAACCTTCGTAAAGTCAGTTATAAGTTCACTTAGAAATAGATACCTAGAACAGTTAGATTACACTCCTTCGCAGTCTGAAATATCCGATATTACATCGCAGCTTCGTATGGAAGAGAAACTTAAGATTACTTTGAATCTTGCTTGGCTCCCTATGACTGCCACGTGGCTTATTGACCAGCTGTTTTCTAAACCTGAACAACTTCGCATATATGCTCCTTGGTTAAGTGAAGACGATATTTGTGTATTAACTAGACCAAAAGGTAGTCCTCTAACTCGCTCTGATATACCGCTTCTTGATGAGGCTATGGAGCTTCTAGGCGCAGATCCAAAAGTTGAGGCACAAAATGCTGCAAATGCTCGCAAAAAGCTCGAAGAGCAGCAATACGCTTCTGAAACACTTGCTCAAAATGGCATTGGAAATGGAATTGTTACCGCAGATATGCTCATAGAGAACATTCAAGGTGACGATACAAGCATGGTAGCCAATCTTGCTGCGTCAGATAGAGAGTGGACTTATGGTCATGTGGTTGTAGATGAAGCTCAAGAGCTTACAGCAATGGATTGGCGAATGCTAATCCGTCGCTGCCCTTCTAGATCATTTACAATCGTTGGTGATGTTGCTCAAACATCCGCTTTAGGTGGAACGCATCATTGGCAAAAGAATATGAGCTCACTGTTTGGAGATGCAAACTGGGATCTTTACGAGTTGACCATTAATTATCGTAACCCTAAAGAAGTTTCAGATGCTGCAGGAAAAGTGGCAAACAACTCTGGATTGTACATTTCCACAGTTAATGCTGTACGATCTGTTCCTGATTCTCTTGTTACCCATACACTTAAGCATCAAGATGAACTAGATAGAACACTTTCAAAATATTGCATTGATTTGTTTAAAGAATTCGTATCAGAAGATGGAAGTGGTCGCGTAGCGATAATAGTTCCTAATGAACTATTAGACCATACTGATAAAATCGTTAAAGATACTCTTCGTAAAAATCTTTCCGATAAAGAATACAATCGTATACTTCAACAGAATTCAGACGATAGTCAGATTAGCGTTTGCACGCCTGAAGACGTTAAAGGATTAGAATACGATGCCGTAATTCTGATACAACCTTCTAAAATAGAACAAGAGGCAGCATCTATGCTTACAGCAGCAGCAAATCTGTACGTTGCTATGACAAGACCAACACAGCGATTAGTCATCTTGCGCACACAAGATGATGCTGATTTTTCAAAATAAACACAAAAACACTAAACCCGAATAACCTAGTACATTGTTTGACCTATTGAAATATATGGGTCAAACAAGAAGGGTTATTGCTTACTCTTTTTAAGATCCTCAATGGCTTGTTCAAAATCTTTCAAGCCAGCGAAGTTCTGATATACACTAGCAAAACGAAGATAAGCTACTTCATCCAGTTCTCGCAATGGTTTCAATATTGCTTTTCCAACTTCTTCAGATGTAACCTGCGCTAATCCGCGAGCACGCAAATCAGCTTCAACTTCCATTCCCAACGTCTTTAAAGCTTCAGAGTCTATAGGTCTACCCTGGCAAGCTTTTCCTACACCAGCAACCACCTTTGCTCGGTCGAATGGCTCAATTGAACCAGATCGTTTCATAACGAGCAGCTGAGTAGTTTCAACTGTCGTAAAGCGGTTGCCACACATCTGGCATTCACGTCTGCGACGAATCGAATATCCATCTTCACTAATTCGCGTATCGATAACCTTAGTATCGGAATTCTTACAAAAAGGACAATGCATACATCTAGCATACTAAAAATTATTAAAATATGTTATATATGCTTTAATATTTGTTATATAAATAAATCGATTTTTTCATATTTTTGTCCATATTCTTGATAAATTTTACCAATAAATACCTGAATTGATGGATATAAAACCATATCTGCAACTACTCGTACCCTTGTTTCATATATCGACGAAGACATAAATACAACATTGTTATAATCTTCATCATACGAGTCACATTCGCAAGTCCAATCCATATAAACCTCCATATTTTAACTATCGAATAAAATTATCTACATTGATTAATCGTCTATAAACGGCACTTTTATAGACTGACCTATTTCTAAATCTGCTGAATCTAAATTATTAATTTGCATGAGATAATCTACAGAATCAGAAATATTACCGTCTTTGTTTGTTATAGTTTTTGCATAACTCCATAAAGTATCTCCAGGACGAACAGTGTATGTTACAAAAGATTTTGACACTGCAGAAACTGCTGGCTTTGGAGTAAAAATAATCCACGCAAAACACACTAAAGCAACAAAAACAATAAATCTAATAAAAGATTTACTATGCTTATTTCGCTTTAAACAGGTTTTATCTACGCAAGTACCGTTGTTCGCAAACTGACTATATAAAGCACCAGTTGCTTTTGATCTCTTATACATAATTACCCTTTCTCACAAATTTAAATCAATATAAATCCGTATGAACATTTGTTCTATCGAACAGGTGTATCAATCTTGACACATCTGTTCTAAAGATGCAACGGCGTGTCGAACATATGTTTGATTTTTTTGCGAGTTTGTCATAGAATAAAATCATCGAAAGGAGACCCCATGAATATCAACACAAACGAGATTAGTGATTCCGCGGCGCACAACACAGAACCGCTAACAGATCGTCAGCGCAAAATCATGGATGCCATACAAAATTGCCTTGAAGAACATGGATTTCCTCCATCATTTAGAGAAATAGGCGAAGCTGTAGGCTTAAGAAGTCCTTCTTCCGTAAAACATCAATTGCGAGCCTTAGAAATGAAAGGACTAATAAGAATAAGCGCCAATAAAGGGCGTGCCATTGAGGTTATTGGAGATTTCTTAAAGAAAAATAAGGAGAAAGCTCATACACTGATTACAAAATCAGCAGTAGACGTAAGCATATACAACAACGACTCATTGATTCACTCACACGACGTACCACTTGTTGGGAGAATTGCAGCTGGAACACCTATAACAGCAGAGCAACACGTTGAAGATGTTATGAGATTGCCAGAAAGACTTACTGGAAGCGGAAATCTATTTATGCTAGAAGTGCATGGAGATTCAATGATCGATGCAGCAATCTGCGATGGAGATTACGTTGTTGTACGAGAACAAAATGAAGCAACAAATGGAGATATAGTTGCCGCACTTCTAGATAATGAGGCTACTGTAAAAACGTTTAGAAAAGACAATGGTCACGTCTGGCTTATGCCACACAATCCAGCGTATTCACCTATCGATGGATCACACGCAAAAATAATGGGTAAAGTTGTTACTATCTTAAGAAAAATTTAACGTTTTAAGCAGAACTAGAACTAAATTTCTAGCAAACGCAAAACATTACAAACACTCTCTCAATATGTAAAACAAACAACAAAAATCGCTGTGATTAGCAGCTATAAGAGCTTTAAAATCACAGCGATTAAAAAATGAACTTTCCTGTCACATAAAATTTATTATGCAAGAGGATGAGAATCCTTGATAGTTACAGAAATCTCACGACCATTTGGAGCAGAATAGCTAACAGTATCACCTGCTTTAGCGCCCATTATTGCAGCACCAATTGGAGATTCTGGACTAATAACATCGTAATCTGTAGCAACAGCAATATCGCGAGATCCAAGTACATAAGTCATTTCTCGGCCAGCAAGCTCCAAAGTTACAAGAGAACCATTTCCAACACTGCCAGCTTCTGGAGCCTCGAGAATCTTAGCATTACGAAGCTTAACAATAAGCTCGTTAATACGACCCTCATTCTTGCCCTGCTCCTCACGAGCAGCCTGATAACCGCCATTTTCAGACAAATCACCCTCAGCTCGCGCAGCAGCAATACGTTCAGTAATTTCATCACGATACTCGCCTTCGCGATGAGCCAATTCTTCCTTGAGCTTATCGTAAGCTTCCTTAGTCAACAAAATCGTTTTTTCTTCAGCCATTTTGTAATCTCCTTAATAAAGAACAAAGAATAAAACAGCAAATTAAAAATCAATCACACGCAATATTCATCGCGTAGAAATAATATCGATCACAAACACAAGAGTGTCTGAACCACCAATTCCAGCCTGAGGAACTCCACGAGAACCATAACCATACTCAGGCGGAATAGAAACAAGAAGCCTAGAGCCAACATTATGACCTGGAACAGTACGATCCCACCCCTGAATCACCTGACCAACGCCAATGCCAAAACTTGCTGGCCTATGACGATCAAAGCTAGAATCAAACGGCTTATCCGCGCCCCAAACAACACCATGATAATTAACAGTCACAGTATCTCCAGCGCGAACTAAAGGACCATTACCTTCTACTAACTCAACAACCTTAAGCCCCGCTGGCGGCTCAGACGCTGGGAACGTCACCGTTGGCGTAGTACCAAATTCCGCAACTACTTCTGGCATATCCTGTGCCATATTGCCCTCCTTTATAACCTTTTCCAATCCCTTACAGCCATATGTAAATGCTTAAAACATTTGCAAAAATCAACTAATGTTTAATAGCATTATCCAAAAACTTCGAACATTATAACAGTTCTGTAATCTTATAGCGTGATTTAGATTAGCACTCAACCGCTACCTATGCCAATAATATACAGTTAAATCCTAATCTAAATCCTAATCTAATCCAAAACTTAATTTAGGATTCAATCTAACATTCAACAACGTTTACGGCGAGTCCACCTTTAGATGTTTCCCTGTACTTAGACATCATATCTTGACCAGTTTCCTTCATTGTTTTAATCGCATTATCAAGGCTAACAATATGCGAACCATCACCTAGCAGAGCAATTCTTACAGCATTAATCGCCGTATTAGCAGCCATAGCATTGCGCTCAATGCAAGGAATCTGCACCAAACCGCCAACAGGATCACAAGTCAAACCAAGATGATGCTCAATACCAATTTCCGCAGCATTTTCAACCTGTTCAGGAGTGCCGCCAAGCACCTCACATAATCCAGCAGCAGCCATAGAACACGCGGAACCAACTTCTCCCTGGCATCCAACTTCTGCACCAGAAATAGAAGCATTGCGTTTAAACAGGTATCCAACAGCGCCAGAAGCAAGAAGGAATCTTACAATTCCATCTTCACTAGCACTATCTACAAACCGCCAATAATATTGCAAAACAGCTGGAATAATTCCGGCAGAACCATTAGTAGGAGCCGTAACAATACGACCACCACCAGCATTCTCCTCACTAACAGCAAGTGCAAAAAGATTAACCCACGCAGAATCGGAGCTTTCTAAAGCTGAATCAGCCCTGCGATGATTCTGACGAAGCATATCTGAATTAGCGGCAAGACGAGCATACATATTGGGAGCACGCCTAGGAACATCAAGTCCTCCAGGGAGAATCTCCTGTTTAGAATTACAACCATTTTCCACACACTTGCTCATAACCTTCCACACATGTAGCAAATAGGAGCGAACGTAATGCGCATCCCCCTCATGCAAAGCAAGCTCATTTTGCCAAACAATATCACTTATATTCTTATGTTCTTTTTTGCAAATTGAAATAAGCTCTTTACAAGTCGAGAAAGGATAAGGAACAGTTGAATCATTGGAAGAATTTACGGAAGAATCGCCAGCCGCCGTAGAATCGCCATTTACAGAATCATTTGTCGAGTCAGACTTAGAATCATCAACATTATTCGCATCATCTAAAACGCGATCATGCAACCCAACCATTGCATCATTCGCGTTACCTTTGCGAATAAAACCACCTCCAATTGAATACCAAACTTGCTCGTCAACAGTGTTACCTTGAGAATCAAAAGCCACAAACCTCATGCCATTAGGGTGTGCAACCATGCGCTTCCACTTTTCAAAAATCACATCTGAATCGTAATCAAATTCAATAGTATGACTATGAGCAAGAGTCAAAGTACCAGTTTTCTTACAATATTCGCGAATAGTCATCATGTGTTCTGTATCAACATCGTCAGGTAAATTACCCTCCAAGCCTGCAACAGAAGCACGATCCGTGCCATGGCCCAAACCTGTAAGAGACAAAGAACCGTACAATGTAACATGAACTCGCGCAACATTATTAAGCTTTCCGCTTTCCTTCAACGAGGTAACAAAAGCATTCGCAGCGCGCATAGGACCAACAGTGTGAGAAGAACTAGGTCCTACACCAATCGAAAACATTTCTAAAATACTGAACACATATACATTGTAAGCATAATTTCAAAGGCACGACACGCAGCGATTCGATATACGTTGCGTTCAACATAAAAATAAAATGCACACAAAGCCCAAAAACCAACTAAAGTTGATAAAAGTTTATAAAAGCTAATCAGCGTCTTCATCCATAGAAATATCGGCAGCGGAAATATCCGAAGAATGACTGTTGTCTAACCAACTTACGATTAGTCTGCTAAATAAGTGTAAAAGCATCCACACAACAAAAGCAAACATTACTGCACAAATCATAACAAACATATCGTTTCCATTAGTTGGAATGTGCAAATCAAAGAAATGAGCGACAAACGGTATAAACGCGCCCACAACACCAGCCAGCGCAAAGCACAACACCATTATTCCGCGCCAAGAAAAAATAGGTTTAGAAACAGTAGCTAAAACCACTACACCAAGCGCAAAAACAACAACCGCACAAATACTACGAGTCACACCCAAAGACTTGGCTGCACCAACAATGAGCTTGGAAGCACTCACACCAGACGCATCTAAACCACGCGCCAACATCATAGGAGCAAAAACAGCCGTAACCAGCACAGATATAGCAACAGCCACACCATTAGGAAGCGCAAAACGCACAACACGATGCAAAAACCCTGGAATATAACGCCTTGAATTAGGAGCCAAAGCCAGCAAAAACGCTGGAATACCAATTGTTAACGAGCCAATATAAGTTATGTGACGAGGCAAATACGGGAAGTGAAGACCAAGAAGAACAACACCAGCCGAAATAAGTGCAGAATACACAGTTTTAACAAGGAACAATCCTGCAACACGCTCCATATTTGCCATAACCTGACGACCCCTAGCAACCACGTCTGGAAGATGCGAAAAACGCGAATCAACAAGCACAACTTGAGCCACAGCCTTAGCTGCAGGAGCAGCATTCCCCATAGCTACACCCAAATCCGCTTCTTTAAGCGCAAGAGTATCGTTAACACCATCGCCAGTCATAGCAACAACATGACCCTTAGCATGCAGAGCCTGAACAATCGCCTTCTTTTGATCTGGCAAAACACGACCAAGAACATCAACATTCTCGAGCACCTGGGAAAGCTGATTAACATCTTTAGGAAGATTCCTAGCATCCATAGCAATAGGCTTAGAATCGCCGGTTAATCCAACTTTTTCCGCCACTGCAGCAACTGTTATAGGATTATCGCCAGAAATAACACGGCATCTAACTCCCTGCTTCCTAAACCATGCGAGCGTTTGTCTAGCATCCGAACGAATTTTCTCCGAACAACGAACCAAGGCAACAGGACGCGCATTAGAAGAAATAGTAGGAGAATCAGAAAAAGTAGA
Source organism: Gardnerella sp. DNF00354 (assembly GCF_049262755.1). NCBI lineage: Bacteria > Bacillati > Actinomycetota > Actinomycetes > Bifidobacteriales > Bifidobacteriaceae > Gardnerella > Gardnerella sp. DNF00354. Next base: position 768,328 of record NZ_CP058402.1, on the reverse strand, counting down.
ATCACATGAATCGCTGTCATCTAAAGCAAGGAGAAGCACACGCTCACCTTTTTGAGCATATTCATTTACGCGATGCAAAATACGATCAAACTGCTCATGCGAGCGCATATTAGAATAGTTAGAATCAGAATTGCCGTCAGAACAATCACGAAACTCACGAAACTCACGAATCGCACTAACCAAAACTTCTGGAGCACCCATGTACCAAGTTTCAAAACTACCATCTTTATGCTTGTAATTAATAGCACTCCATTTTCTAGAAGACGAGAACGGAAGACGATTATTTATTACGCAACCAGAGTAGACACCCTGATTTTCAACGTTTTTATCATTAAGACCTTTGCTAAAAGTATCTTTACTACCAAGACCTTCCATAATTGCTATACCAGTAGCATTTGGATTTTCTTCATTAGACAAATCAAATAAAGCTTGATTTACAAAACCGCGCAAACCATCATTCAAGTCGAAAGCATCCGCACTGCTCTGCTTTACAACATCACTTAAATTGTCATCAAGCAAATCCACGCCTACAAATGCGATTCCACCATCCGTAATAGTGCCAGTTTTATCCAAATTCAAACAATCCACTCGCGCCAAAGTTTCCACAGATTCTAGCTCTTGTATCAGAGTCTTCTTTCGAGCGAGGCGCATAGCAGCAACAGCAAAATTAAGCGAAGTTAAAAGCACAAGACCTTCTGGAATCATGCCGACAACACCAGCGACAGCAGAAACCACAGCACTACGCCAATGGCCAGTTTGCCACGCAAGCGCAAAACCACCAACCTTACTAATCTGAGACCATACAAGCAAGACGCAAAGAGGCACAACAACAATCGTCATCCACTTTAAAATCGTGTTAATTCCACGGCTCAAATCCGAAATTGTTTTAGTGTAAACCTTTGCTTGAGCAGCCAATTTAGCAGCATAACTGTTGCCACCCACAGCCGTAACACGAGTCAAAGCAACACCAGAAACAGCGGTAGAGCCAGAATATACGCGATCCTCTGCAGCCTTACGTACAGTTGCAGATTCGCCCGTAAGCATTGACTCATCCATCTCCAAACCCCAAGATTCAAGCACTTGCACGTCTGCAGGAACCTGGTCTCCAGCACGAACCCATAACAAATCACCAAGCACAATATCGCAATGGTTTATAAAAACGTTCTTTCCGCCTCGTCGCACAATCGATCGCGAAGCCACAAGAATCGAAAGCCTATCAAGCGTGTGTTTTGCACGCAACTCAGTAACAACGCCAATACCAGTGTTAATCAAAATAACAAAACCAAAAACGGCATCTTTCCAAGATCCAGTAGCGAGAACAACCACCATTGCTACAAAGATAATCGCATTAAAAAGTGTAAACACGTTTGCGCGCACAATAGAAAGCACAGACCTAGATGTTCGATTAGTCGTAATGTTAACGTCGCCATTTTCCACAGCATAAGAAACTTCATCTGCATTTAAACCAGATTCGTTAACTTCTGGCAAATCAGGCAAATCAGACATGTCACTTATGTCACGCAAATTATCCAAATCACGCATCTGCAGCCTCCGAGAAGTCTCTGGCAAATCTTTCTTAATTACGCTAGTTCTTGTCATTTATAATCACATCCCTGCTGTGAGGCGTATTATCTATTAACGATTGAACGATTTTTAGAAGAGATGAATGTTGAATTTTTCCCGATTTATCTACATTCGACTTATTATCCCTATTAAACTCAAACAAAGCTTGATTGTCTAAATCCTTGAAAATATACAATTTTGCAGCGTACAAAGTTGAATCCTTCGGAGGATTTTTAGGATTCACAAGAGCTACTGGTATTCCAGCAAAACGAGCATATTTAAGCGCATCAATCCAAGATTCACGAGCCTTTAAATCTACATGCGCTCCACCAGCATTGCTTTTAACACCTAAATCTGTAGAATCTGAAGCATCAATATTGATGTTGTTAATCAATATCATAGAAACAGGCTGCTCGGAAGCAGACTTAATCGCATCCCTTGCAGCCTCATTAGCGTTCTTAACATCCGACACAGAAGCATAAGCTGCGCTCAAACCAGATTTTTCGCATAAATGAAGGAGTTTGGAATCAAGAGATGCGGATTTTGACCCAACTATAAGTAGCTTGATATCTTCTACGTCAATGCCATCGTGAACTATGTCGTCTGCCTTACCCGTATCCCCAACCGCGTGATTCTTAGGCTCACACCCACTCAAAGACGCTACCGCCAATAGAGAAATCGACGCAGCTGCACATAAACATATCACGCGTTTAAGTTTATTCATAAGCACGTGCTTTGTTTTGCGCATAAGAGACATAAGACTTTTATATCACAAATTGCATATGAAATACTTAAAAGGCGTATTACCATGATGTAACAGTCGTTGCTCTCCTATGTATATTAGATGGAGCCACAAGTATCTCACGATTAGTGCAATTAGGAATAATCTTATTTTGTTTAAATTCAGAATGCTGTTGATTGGATTCACTATCTAGTCTCTGAAGTACTAGTTGAATCGCAGTCTTTGCAACTTTTCTTGGAACAGTTGAAATATTAGTAATAGGCGTTGGGAAACTCTCTGCATAATCATCAGAACAATGTACAATAACCGATAAATCTTTCCCAGGCTGAATATTTCGTTCTTTCAAATACCATAACAACCACTGAGCTACACTAGGCTGACGAACAATAATACCAAGCCTATCATCTTTGTACTTCAATAATCTGTCAGCGCATTCAACAAAACCTGTCCAGTCTGGAGATTTTCTTGGGACTATAGAATACGGAATATTAAGCTTTTCACATTCTTGACGTATAGCCATATGGAACTCGTGAATAAAGAACATGTTTTCAGGCTCTTCAAAGTCTATAGAGTACGGGTTACTCACAGGCTCCCCTATTACAGCAATATGATGATGATTTGTCTCATATAGTTCATCAACTGCCATACGTCCTGCAATACGAGCATCTAAATCTACGACATCCAAGCCCTGAGCATTCCTAGGTCTTCCAATTAGCACTGTTGGCTGAGTCAATTGGCAAACTACTGGTATACGAGGATCATTAGTCTCAATATCCATAAGGATAAAAGCATCACAAAGTGTCTTATTAGCTAATCTTTGTATACTCTTTGAATCATGTGCAGTTGTGTTAAGAATAACATCATATCCATGTTCTTCAGCATAACGAACTATGGTATCTATGTAAGGAGTAGTTTCATTTGCATCTTTATCGCTACACATCTCTGCAAATAGTGCAATAATGTTCGTCTTAGATGTTCGAAGAATGCGAGCGCCAGCGTTAGGATGATAGTTAAGTGTGCGCATTGCATTGAGTACACGGTTACGTGTTTCAGGAGCAATCCCGTTTTTATCATTAATAACAAACGAAACAGTTGTTTGCGAAACTCCGGCTAAAGTCGCTACATCTTTACTTGTAGGAGCTTTGTAGGCAAAACCGTCTTGTGAAATTCTCATTGCATTACAACCTATCGCTAAGCAATTACAACCTTTGTACTACTTGCCATCAATCCCAAAATATACAGAATATATACTATATACAAAATATACTCTACATTTTTTTTGTGAATATTGGAATTCGATCCAACGGCGTATCAACAATGATAGTAGTTGGTCCATTAAAAATAATTTTATCATCACTTTCCCAACTTCCATCAGGAATATAAACAGAACGCTGTTTTTGATATTTATTAAGAGCTGGAGCCACTATAATCCTGTCTCCAAGTAAGAATTGATCAATTATATCTTCACAATGATCGTAGTGGTAAGACATTGGTCGTACTATTGGCTCACCAGTATTAGCAGCATTTAATGCAAACTTTTGTATCGTCGGCAAATATGCTTCTCTTGTTCTTATAGCACAAATTAGAGCTTTCATATGCTCTTTATCTAAAACACGGTGAGGTAAAGTAGAGAATTGCATCATAGGACATAATGCTGCAATCTGTGCATACCGAATAAAGAAATCTTGATCTATACTATTAGCATTTTGCATAGATTCAATTTCGCCTCCACCAATCATATCTGGACATGTGAATGCGTGACCAATAAGACCTTGAGCTATTATTTCTGGAATAAGCGATTGTAGACCTTCAACCCCCCACGATTGTGGCTTATCTCGTAAGCGCTGCACTAAAGGCTGACCACCCATTTTCCAACATGCTCTAAACTCGTTGTAAGAGTAGCGCAACCCGAATTTCGCCCATCGCTCACAAAATTCTGCAGACGTCATTGATTCGTATGAAATGTCATCGTTATGACACTCATAAAAATCACCACCATCGAATTTAAACCCATCAACACCTATTTGTCTAAGAGCATCAAGCTTCTCTTCTAACCAAGAGATTGCTTTTGGATGCGACAAATCAAGAACAGCACTCAATCCGTTCCACCATCGTCGTATTGCTGTTTCCCCATTTACATTTCTCAATAAAAGATTTTCTTTTTCCAAATAACGGAAATTTTCAGAATCAGGACTAATGAAAGGCACGAGCCAAAGCATTATACGAAAGCCTTGTTCGTGCAATGAGTCAATCATTTTACGAGGTTTTGGAAAACGCGAAATATCAAATGTCCAATCACCATAATCAGGTGACCATTTGTCATCAATCATAATGATTCCAGATGGCATTCCTGATTCAAGAATCTGACGCGCATAATTTTCTACTTTATCTTGTGTTGGAGCATAAGGCATTTCGATCCAAGTATTATATTGTGGCTTATCAATAAGATCTGCAGGTATACTTCTATCGCTTGGTGGAAAATATTTATTGCAAGCATACTTATAAGCATCAGATAATTTATCCCCGACTTTGTTAAAAGTTAATGAAGAAGAGTGTTTTATCGATAGAGTTCTATCTTCAAATGTAAATTTGAAAGGTTCTTTGCACCATACATATCGTCCACACGTAGATATTAATAGTGGAGAAGATTGATTTGAAGCTTCAGGAACTTCTCTTAGTTTTTGAGTCCATTCAGACAAATCTCTTGTAAATAGTTGTTTTCCAAACGGCTCATATATTCCATCAATTACTGTTCCACCCCACCAGCGCTCACCTTCGAGCAGTTTAATTGTGGTTACAAATTTATCAGCTATGTTTGAAGCCATGTTTGAAACTACATTTGTTTTTGTTGTCTCTGCTGTATTTAGCACATCCGTTGTGCGACTAATTTCCACGTTCATCTTGCATCCTAAAAAAATATTATCTGTATACATTCAATTATTACTAATACGTATTATTACTATAATATTAATGATGGATATTGTCTAATATATATAAAATATTCTTTATACATACAAATTCATCTTGATTATTAATAACGAAATACCTTAATAAATCACTATTTTTAAGCTTGTTATATATCTTTTTAAAAACACATATAACTATATTTAAGTTGCATTTTTATAAGATATGTGCCATACTGTACCTATCAGTACTAATACGTATTGAAAAGATGGTAAAAAATTTGCTATCACAAAGAAAGGAAATCACAATGAGGTGTGGGTTTCGAAATTTAAAGCGCACGGCGGTGGCACTGGCGACACTCGCCACAGTGCTATTACCATTGGGCGCATGTGGCAATGGAAATTCTGCTGGAAAAGTATCTATTTCGTTTTATTCTTACTTCAAGAAAAATCAGATAGGCAATGTAATTTCAGCATTTCAAAAAGCACATCCAAATATTAAGATTGATGCGCAATATGGTCAGAATTCAACGCAATACATCCAAACTCTGCAAACTCGACTAGCTGGCGGCACTCCTCCGACGATTTTCAATTTAACAATGGATAACCGCACTGACATAATGCAATCTGGTCAAGCTCTGGATATTTCAGGATCAAAATTCTTCTCTGGAATTGATGAATCAAACTTCAAGCTATTCCAACATAACGGTAAAACATATGGCATGCCAGTTTCTGCTTGGGTTGGTGCGATGTTTTACAATAAAGATATTTTGAAGCAGGCTGGATACACTGAATTTCCTAAAACATGGGACGACTTTATTACGATGGGTAAGAAGATTAATGATTCTGGTAAAGTCGCTTTCTTGGAAGATTTTAACACTCAACCATCTGGCACATTCGAGGCATTATTGGCAAGTAAATATGCTTCTGACAAAAATGATAAGCAAGACGAAGTAATCTGGAACGGATCTTCAACATTTAGTAAAGAGTGGACTCCAGCATTGAGCGAATGGGCTAAAGCTATAGACGCGAAAGTCATTCCTCATAAGAGCATTGGCTTAACAGCAGATCAGGTAAAGCAAGAATTTGTCACTGGAAATCTTGCAGTTATGCGTTCTGGTCCTTGGGATTTGGCAGATGTTAAGGCCTCTGGAATTAATTTTGGTGTTGCTCCTATGCCTTCTTATCAGAAGGGAGAGCAGTGGATTAATGGTGGCCCTGACCAAGGATTCGCTATTGCAGCTAAAGCATCTAAAGCTCAGCAAGAAGCAGCAAAAACATTCTTAGCATATTTGAACAGCAAGGATGGTCTTAAGACGTTCACAACAAATGCTGGAACTTTGTCATTATCTGATAAGTATCGCGCAGATCCTCCTGCTGAACTTGCCGGAGTTATTAAAGATTATTTCCAAAATAACAAATTCTACTGGGTGAACTTCTCCAAGTCTCCTAGCGCAATGATGACAGAGATGGCATCTCGTCAACAAGAGCTAGTTCAAGGAAAAATCACTCCAAAAGAATTCACTAAGTTGTTAGACGATAAATGGAATTCGATGAAATAGTATAAGCAGAATGGGTTGCACTCTGAAATTTTAAATCAGTAAAATCTGTTACAGAGTGCAACCCGTTTTCATTGACGAGAGTAATTTGCATCTGTAATCCTGTTAGCAATAGCAGATTTGTAGATCATAGAGGGGGCATTACTATGAGGTGTTCACCAAACAATAACAGCAATTCTGAGCAAATAAGACGTAAGTTTTCTGTATCTTCAGCTGCCTTTAAAGATAATTTAACTTCATTTTGGTTCCTATTGCCAATAGTGGTTATTTTTATTGTGTTAACTTTAATTCCTTTAATGCAATCAATTTTTTACTCATTTACTGATTTCAATGGCTACGATTTAAATTTTCACTTCATCGGCTTGCAAAAGTATCAACAAGTCTTTTCTGACACATCATTACTTTCAGCATTAATTTTTACATTGATGTATTCATTCATCGTTACCATCGTAGTTACATGTCTGGCAATTCCTCTAGCCGTTGTTTTAAATCAAGCAATGATTGGTAGGAGTTTTTTGCGATCATTATTCTTCTTCCTAGGAGTACCAGCACAAGCGGTAATTGGTCTAATTTGGCAATACATTTTTTCTCCTTTAGATTCTGGAGTCGCCAATCAAGTTTTACACACATTTGGTTTACCTTCTATTCAATGGCTTTCTCAAGATAACTGGGCACGTTTTTGCGTAATGTTCGTAGCAGTATGGATGCAAGTTGGATGGCATGCTACTTTATACATCGCATGGCTTCAGGCAATTCCAGCAGATCTCTATGAACAAGCGAGAGTAGATGGTGCGAATGGTTTACAGCGATTCGTTCATATAACTTTGCCACAGTTAATTCCAGGAATGGTTGTTTCAACATTTTTATTGATGACAACTGCTTTGAAAATATACGACTTACCATACACATTGACCGCTGGAGGTCCTGGTCATTCCACAAATACCATAACTCAAGCGATAATTATGCGCGGCATGGGACAATCTGACGTTGGTTTAGCATCAGCATTATCTACATTATTCACGATTGCTTGCGTAATTGTTATTGCAATCCAAATGAAGGTATCAAGCACAGTTGCAAGGAGATTCCAATAATGAATAAGCGTCACAAAATCGTATCTCAAACAGTTCGAACTATAGTTGTTTGGACAATTGCTCTAATATGCGCTGTCCCCCTGTACTACGTTGTAATTAGTTCATTCAAAACACCTATCGACATGATTAAACACCCATTGCAGCTACCAACACAATGGTTATGGAATAATTACATAGATGCGTTTGCAGATGGAACAATCATTCAAGCATTTATAAACACAATTATTGTGACTGCTGTTGCTGTTATTTTGCAAGTATTAATCGGATCACTTGCAGCTTATGGTGTAGTACAGAAAAAATCTCTTTTTACTATGATTATTGGGTCAATCCTAATGATTACATTTGCAATACCAGTACAAGCGACTTTATTGCCTTTATACCGCATGGAATCTTCAATAGGTTTAACAGATACTCTTACAGGTCTTGTAGCGCTATATATGGGTAGCTGCGTCTTTTGCTATTTTCTTATTGTTGGCTATATGAAAGCTCTTCCACAAGAATTATTTGAAGCAGCAAAAATTGATGGCGCAGGACCATTCCGAATATATTGGACTATAGTTCTGCCTCTTATACGTCCAATTATTGTAGCCGTAGTTGTTTTCCAAACAATGGGCACTTGGAATGACTTTCTTTTACCAAGCGTGTTCTTATCATCAACAGACAAACAGACTGTTGTCTTACAGGTTTACAATGCTGTACAACAATTTACAACAAACTGGCCTTTGTTCATGGCAACGACTGTATTAGCTTTGATTCCAGTGTTTATTTTCTTCTGCTTCTGCCAGAAGTGGATAGTTTCTGGTCTTTTAGCTGGATCAGTAAAGGGCTAAATATTTATAGCTAAATGTTTTTACATAATTAGGATAATCAATGAAGATAATCAATTTTAATAAAAAGTGCATGTGCATATTTTCTGCTATATGTATAAGTACATGTGTGGTACAAAGTAACTGGTTTTCGGTGGCAAACAGTCTAGAAATCAATTCTAAGCATAGCCGTACATTTGAGAATAGAGACACTGATAAAGCCAAGACAAATATTCCTGTTCGTTTCATGATTGACGACAACGTAATAAAAACATTACAAGTCGATTTTGATGGCAAAGATTATACGATCTATGACAGTAATCTGCCAGAAAATCCTATTAGGAAAGGTAAAGATTTTCTAGGCTGGTTTTGGCGAATAAAAAGCTCAGGAAATGAATATAAGGCAATCTTCCCATTTAAATTATCTCTAATTCCTGAGACTCTTCATTCTGAACTAAGCAATGGCGTCACATTTTACGCAAAATTTGGTAAGAATATACCAGGTAATCAACTACAAAAACAAGGCTATCGTTTGATTTTTCATGATGAATTTAATGAAAATAATTTGGATACAAAATATTGGGTAAATAAATATCTATCTTCATGGAGCACTACTTCGCAAAATGCGAGTAACTATCTAGTTAATAATGGACATCTGCAATTACAGATTAATCAAAATTCTCAACCATGGTGTCCAGAATTTGATGGGCAAACTATTGTTAGCGGTATTTCTACTGGTAATCGCAATAGCTTACACAATTGGACAGGAAAAAACATCGTTCGCAATCCAGACAAAACAGAGCTAACTCATATTAATCAATATGGCTATTACGAGATGAGAATGAAAGGTCAACCTGGTTCTGCTAGACATAGCGCATGGTGGCTCTTAGGATTTGAAGATACTCCAGAGCAAAGTGCTGAAATTGATATCATGGAAGTACAAGGCAGGGATAATCATAAGGTTCCACCAAATCTACATTCTTGGAGAGATAAAATTGCTTTTCCTCATTTTACTGGATTGAGATCGTATTACGACAAAAATAAGAGTTTCAATGATGAATATCATGTATATGGTTTTGATTGGCAAAAAGGTACAGGAACACGCTCTGGATACCCAGATCGTATCGTTTTTTATGTAGATGGTAATGAATACGCTAAAGTATCAGTAAATATTGACTATCCTATGATTCAGCTTTTGTCTTTATACGAAAAACGATCAGGAGGTTGGACAGGGTCATGGCAATGGGAGCCTTATCCTAATACCATGGATATAGATTATGTTCGAGTTTACAAAAAGTTGCCTAAAAATCAACATAATTTGTCCTCCGATCAATTACATATTGTTAGCATTATTGCTGAAAACCCAATTGTTGGTAATAAAGATATAAATACAAAATCTTATGACATTAATGGTGATGGTATTAAGGATTATTATGAAAAGAACATATTAGGCACAAAATCATATGTACGCGTTAATTGGAGTGATGGAATAGAAACTCAAGAACCAGTAACATGGGATCCAATAACAGAAGATGATATTTCAAAATTACGTAGCGGTAAAACAGTAATGAAACGTGGGATTGTAAATATTGTTTCTTTGCAGAAGCATAGCAGTCATGTAACCCACATGGTTATCACGCCTGAATTTTCAGCAAACAACATGAAACGATATAGTTCTAATGGACTTGTTCCTGTAGAACCTCATGCTATAGATAATCTTTTTAATGGGGAGATCACCAATAGATATAAAACTGGAGTATTCGACTTTAATCCTTCTCATTTAAAGCAAGAAAAGATATCAATTAATTATAAATTTGATAAATGTAGATCAATATCTGGCATAGAGTTCTACGCTAACTACGGTAATGATCAGGCAATTAAAAAATTTAAGCTTTCCACATCTAAAGATGGAATAAATTGGGAAAATATAAAAGATGGACAAAAAGATATGATTTTTACTATTCCTTGGAAAACTTCTCAAGTCCATATAGAACGCCAATATATAAAAATCCCTGCAGCTATTCTAAAGAATTCTTTTAAATACTATCGTATTATTCCTGTAGATATCGGAAATACTTGGCATCATATGGCTATGAGTGAAATACATTTTGTTTCTAAATAAATAGCAGCAACAAAAATAACCTCTAATAATCACATAACACATTCTTAGTACATATGCATGTTACTACTCTGTAGTGTTTTTGTTTTCAAAACTACGCATTTTGGGAACAAAAACACTACAACGTCATATATATCACATATTTCAATTCGAAGCCATAAAGCTCGCAAGTTACAGCACGCTCACGTAATCGTAACCCTATTCTCACATTTGTTCCCTTTTTGAGCTGATATGTACCCCTTTTTCTGGACTGTTAGTGAAAAAAGGGGTATTTAATGCCAACTAGTAAATATAGTTACGAGTTCAAAAAGAAGTGTGTTGAACTATACCGTCAAAACCTAGAATTACCAACACCTAATACTATTAGTAGAAATAATTTCCGCGGTATTGTCTCATACTGGTCGCGTCTAGTAGAAGCTAAAGGGTTTGAAGTACTTAAACCACGTGTTAAAAAACATCGGTATTGGGATCCCAAGGAAGAGCTTTGCTTGGTTAATCAAGTTCTCTCTGGGAGCAGTATGAGACAGGTAGCAATTAAGAACGGGTTACTGGAAGGTCAAGTAAGAAGATGGGTACAAATATATGAAACGGAAGGTTATAGTGGTTTAGTAAAACATACTCGTAAAAAACCAGTAAAAGAGCCTTGTATGAGTCGTAAAAACACAAAAAATTCCCAGCCTTTAACCGTGAGCGAGCGTGAAGAGCTTAAGTTTCTTCGTGAAGAAAACGAGTATATTAAAGCGGAGAATGCAATACTAAAAAAACTAGATGCCTTGAGGAGGGCAAAGAAAGCTGCTCTACTCAAGGCGAAAAAGCAGAATCAGTAAAAGAACTCGTTAAACAGGGATATAAGCTGAAACATCTTCTTCATGCTATAAGAATGTCGAAGTCTACTTACTATTTCGAGTTAAGCAAAATAAATGTGGTAGAACTACGCAATAAAACCTTAATGAGTATTATTCAAGAAATATTTACTCACCATAAAGGCAGGTATGGTGTTAGAAGAGTATATGGTGAGCTAGTAAACCTTGGGTTTAGGGTTAATCATAAGCGTGTTCAACGTTTAATGCGTGTTATGCGACTGGCTGGTAAGCGTCCGAAGGAGAAGTATCATTCATACTTGGGTGAGGTTGGTAGAGTCGCAGCTAATATTATTAACCGTGATTTTACTACTACTGCTCCTTTACAGAAGTGGACTACTGATGTTTCACAGTTTACTTTCCAGTGGGGTAAGTGTTATCTTTCGCCAATACTTGATATGCATACGAATGAGATTATTGCTTATGATTTATCGTTGCACCCTAATTTAGGTCAGGTAAAACGCATGTTAGATAAGGCTTTTAAACGTTTCCGAATGGTTGAAGGGCTTGTGTTTCATTCTGATCAGGGTTGGCAGTATAGGCATGCTTATTTTAGGAGTGTTTTGAAGGAACATGGGATTATTCAGTCTATGAGTCGTAAAGGTAATTGTTATGATAATGGGATTATGGAATCGTTTTTTGGTAGGCTTAAGAACGAGATGTATTACGGGCATGAGCATGAGTATGCTTCGTTTACTGAGTTTGCTAGAGCGTTAAAAGAATATATTTATTATTACAATAATGAGAGGATTCAGAAGAAGACTGGGTGGATGCCTCCTGTTAAATACAGGGAAGCATCCACGCGAGCGATATGATTAAGTAAAAGGGATATGTGTCCAGAAAAAGGGGTACATATCAAGCAAATACAGCAACAAACACGGGCAAAAATACACAAACGCAGGCAAAAGGAACAATATCGAGCGCAACAACCTGTTTTCGCGCTTAAAGCGCATCGCGCGAAGACAATTCGGAGCACTGAGCAGCTCAAACGTAAAGTCCAGTGGAATTTGCATTTAATAGCCGTTAATGCTTTATTTTTCTAAGAGTTTCATAGCATAGCGTTTTAACGTCAATGCACCCAATATCGTCTTATACTACGTTTTTATAGCAAATATTAGTTACATTCTTATATTTTACATAGCTAACTAAAGCGTATCATATTATCTCAAACATGGAAGATTATTGATATGTCATATTGCTGTAAGCTTTATTCCAATGTAGACTAACTCACATGTATATCAATGAAGAAACTACAAAACATACTTGCGAGCAACTTTTAGAGAAATCACAAGAATCGTTTATTCTGGCAATAGAAATATTTAACAAGCCGACAATAAAATACCGTGTAGAAGGCTGTGCCTTCTTTTTGTGCAATGCCTGGGAACTTATGCTTAAATCTGCAATTATTAAGAAATCAGGATATTCAGCAATATTTTATCCCCATAAAACAAATAGAACGCTTTCTCTTGAAGATTGTGTTAAAAAAGTAATGACCAATGAAAAAGACCCAGTACGTAAAAATATTGAAACATTATGCGAGTTACGTAACACTAGTACTCATTTTATAGTTTCAGAATACGAAATACCTTATACTCCAATATTTCAAGCAAGCATTCAAAATTTTGACGAACGATTGCGCAAATATCATGGTATAGAAATTAGCGATAAGATTCCTGATAATTATTTAGTTCTTTCTACTCGCAAAACTGATTTAGACGAAGAAACAATCCGAGCACGATATTACCCAGAAACAGCAGAAAGACTACTTAAACTTCAAGCAGACATTAATACCATATCTAACCAACAAACAACTCCTAAATATGCTGCAGTATTCAGAACTGAATTTGTTATTTCAAAACAATCTGGCATCCCTATACAGATTGATAATTCATCCACTACTAAAGCAAAAATAGTAAAGGAAATAAAACCTACTGATAAATATTCTTGTAGAATGAGCGACGTTATTAGTATGGTAAACGGGCAACTTAGAAAAAGAAATATAGAACTATTCAACTCTGATAACTCTACGATAGCTTTTAATAAATATCATTTTGGGTTATTTTGTAAAGTCTATAACTTAAAAGCAGACAAGAAATATACATACGATAGATCATTAAAGACAGAAAAGAATCATTATTATGTATATTCACAGATGGTTGTTGAATTTATTGTAGAAATTATCGCAAAAAATCCAGAACACATCATTGAGCAATTAAAGAATAAGTCAAAAAAATTATGAGGCCACCCCAGGAGCAAAGGAATTCTCACCTAAAAAAAGATTTACTCCCATTCGGGAACCCAGCTTTCATCCACCTAAGTAGCCTCGTAAAGACTAATCTACATTGCGCATAAGACTTTACTTATCCCAATCATCGCTGCGATGACATTATTGTAAGATAAACCTTTCCATACAATGCACGAAAGTATAACATTCAACGTGATATTATTGATAGTATTAAAGAAACGCAATAAGGGGTTATAGGCCAAAAAGTGTGTAAAAAATCAGCTCATAACCCTTATGGCAGTAGGGCTCGTTGTATATCGAATGTGGGTTATTCTTCATTTGTATGAATAACCCACTATGCAATAACTGTCATCATAAAATGAGCAAGAATGGTCACACCAATGCTGGCACTACTAGATACCGTTGTACTAACTGTGGGGCTTCTAAAAGTAGAGCGTATGATAAACAATCAAACGATTTAACAGTTAGTTTAAATTGGCTTTTATCTAATAAGACTCAGGATAAGTATTCATACGATTTCTCAGCCCGTACCTTAAGACGTAAGAATAAGCTTTTATGGGACTTATGGCCGCAAGTACCATTCGTGGATGAAGTTTATGATTACATTCATGTTGATGGTATTCATTTAGGACGTAAATCTGTAGTATTAATCGCTTACTCTGGGAAACATGTTTTAGGCTGGTACGTGGCTCGTAGTGAGAATAGTCGCGCGTGGGGTTATCTCATGCAGCGTATTGCGGAACCGCTAGTAGTAGTTTGTGATGGTTCTGGTGGTATTCGTAAAGCAGTAAAAACATATTGGCCTAATACGAAAATACAACTTTGCTTGTTCCATATAGGTCTTAACATTAAAGCTTTAACTGGAGTTAATCCTCGTCTTACTCCTGGTAAGCAATTACTATCATTAGCTAACATTGTTTCTGACATAAAAACAGAAAATCAAGCTCGTCATTGGCTTATTTCTTACAATAATTGGGTGAATACTTGGAGTGATTTTCTTAAAGAGAAAAGCAAGTATTGTGATGGTAGTATTGCTGATACTCATCAAAGACTAGTTCGTGCTAAATCAATGATTGATAGGCGTATTCATGAGGGTTATATGTTTACTTTTCTTAGCCCTCCAGAAGATTGCACTCATCCTATTCCACCAACTAATAATGCTATTGAATCAATGAATAGTAGAATTCGCGCTATGCTACGTAATCATCGTGGATTAAGCTTGTTAAAACGTATATACGCTATATGCTGGTGGTATTATTTAAACACGAGTAAGCCAAGAGATAAGTCTTGGATAATCAATCATTCTTTTACTAGTAAACGTATAGAACAACTCTATAGGCAAGCTTGGGAGCGTTCTAATCAAGGATTATCTGAAGTATTTGGAATACCAGCAAGATATGGTACTGGCGTTGATTGGAATGAGTTCCATAAGAGTCGTGAATACTACCAGTAATTATCAAAAAGCTAAGCTGATTACTTCTATTTCCAGAATACTCATCAGCTTAGCCTTACACACTTTTTGGCCTATAACCCCATAAGAAACAAAAAACAAAAAGGGCTTGTTAGAAGTAATCTAACAAACCCTTAAAACCAGAAGGAAGAATCCCGTCCCTAGCGGGAAACAACCAACCAGCAACAAGCATCAAGCACAATCAAACAGCAGCCCAAACTCCACATGGTAAGAAAAGGAAATTTTCGGCAAACCACACGAAAACCCGAGCTACTATTTGAAAGCTTGTGATACGCGCGAAGCAAAACAACACGCGTATCACACGCTCAACGCAAGCCTTTTAACTTAGTGACGCATCTTGCGAACAGCAGCACCCATACCAGCAAGCATAGAAGCAGCCAAAGCAGTCAAAGCAACACCAACACCAGCATTACCAAGCTTCTCGCCAGCCTTATGGCCATTACCACCCTTGGTGCCCATACCAGCAAGCTCACCCTTAGCAGCAGCGGCACCAGCCTTACCAGCGGCGGCGGCTGGAGCAGCAGCCTTAGCAGCCTCAGCCTTCTGAACAGCCTTCTGAGCAGCAGCACCAAACTTACCAGCCAAAGCATCAGCATAAATCTTCTGAGCCTGAGCAAGCTGTGGGAAAGCAGGAGACAATGGGTCAATAGCAGTCACAGAAGGAAGCAAAGCAGGATTCACACCAAGCTTGATTGCAGCATTGTAAGCCTCATCATAAGCATCCTTAGCAGCATTGTAAGCAGCCTGAGCAGCCAAATCAGCAGTCTTAGCATCATTGAAATCAGCTAAAGCCTTGTTGAAAGCAGTAGTAGTACGAACTACATGAGCATCAGCACGAGCAACAGCCTCTTTCAAGCTCTTCAACTTAGCAGAATCATTCACGCCAGAAGCCTCAAAATCAGACAAATTCTGAGCAGCAACAGCCTTATCATGCTCAGCAGCATCAAGCTCAGCCTTAGCAGCAGTCAAAGTAGCAGCAGCCTTAGCATAAGCTTCCTTCTTCTCAGCGAAGTTGTGCTCAGCAGCATCAACATCTACCTTCTTAGCAAGAACATTCTTAATAGCCTCAGTCTTAGAACCTGGCTGAGCTGGGGTAACAGGTGGATTCTGTGGACCAGGCTGTGGAGCTGGAGCAGCCTTGCACTGAGCCTTATCGAGATCAGCCTGAGCAGAAGTTAACTTAGTCTTAGCTTCAGTAAGCGCATCATTAGCAGCCTCAAGCTCATCAGAAGCAGTATTACGTGCAGCCTGAACATCAGCTACACCATTATACTTAGCCTGATCAGTAGCATCCTTACCTTCGATTGCCTTGTAAGCATCCTTCAAACCCTTAGCAAGAGCCTCAGCAGCAGCATCCTTAGCCTTCTTCAAATCCTCTTTTTGATCATCGGAATACTTGGCTTTATCAGTAGTAGTAGCAAGAGTGTACTTTGCAGCAGCTTCTTCACTATCCTTGTTAAGCTTCTTCACAGCAGTATACTGAGCAGCAGCAGCATTAACCTTAGCCTGTGCTTTCCTGACATTAGCAGCAGCAGTATGTTCAGCAGCAGTAGCCTCATCAACTTTAGTCTGTGCAGCATCGACCTTAGTCTGGTCAACCTTGCAGGTTTCCTGCTTTGGGCCTTCAGCAGCGAATGCTGGGGTTGCCATTGCGAAGCCGGCAAGCAAAGTAGCGCCAGCAGCGAAAGCGGCGATAGCCTTCTTATTCATCATTTTAATTTCCTTTCTTCTTCTCCTCTGCGTTAGGGGCGCAGAGAAAAATTTGCTCCACAATCCACAACACATGGATAGTGGTTTAAACACCAGCCAAAACTAGGAGCAGCTAGCGTTTGCTTATTAACATACCCCCCCCCGTTTAAAAAAGTCAAGAGGCAACCACACAAAACAAACAGAAAAAAATAATGTTACACACAAACTAATCCACAATAAAAACTATTTCCACCATAATATTTGTGGATTAACACTAATAAAACCGTAAAAACACATTGTTTCAAGGTTTTTAAAGAATTTTCCCAGACTTTTCTCAGGAAACTATTTAGACAAGAACACTAACACTATAAAACCATTGAAAAATCAACATTCCACACACATCACATACGCAACACGCCGACACCACGCTACAATACAATCGCGCACAACTAGATTCCCGCATTTGTTCCCTTTTTGAGCAAAATAGAAACAAACGCGGGCAAAAATACACAAACACTACAAAATAACCACTAGCGCAAATCAACCACACTAATGCAAGCTTCTGCAAATCCTACAAATTTTTATCTATCAACTTGTCTAATTCCTTCAACCTATCCTTAGCGTGACAAATCAACTTCTTCTCATCAATAGTTTTCTTGCCAAAAAGTACTTCCTTAAGAACACTAGCTGCTGTAATATTTGGACTATTTTTATACGAATCAGAATCATATATACATTTTTCGTCTCGCTTGTAAATCTGAATCCTGTCAAATATTTTCGATTTTTCTAATTTCAACAAGTTATCTACTATATTATTCACAATATTGTCGTGATGATCCTTAGGAGTTGCCCTAGCACTTTTAGGATCTTCCAAATACATTTCCCTGTAGCGAATCAGCGTACTGATCCATGACAATTCAGGTTTTGTTGCGATGACAGCAAGAGAAACACGGTAACCACGATCTATCAACATTTTCGCAGTACTGCTAGGAACTTCAACACTGCGCAAAGTACCTTCAATTATGAGATTATATTTTTTAGAACTTAACTCATCAATTAAGCTTCTCACCATTTTTGCTGAAAAAGCACTCGTATATTTAACACTTTCTTTACCGTATTTATCAAGCAACTCGCAATAATAAGGATGTTGAGTCCTATAGCTATCAGCATCAAGGATTATTATGTTACCGTTAAATTCTTTTTGTTTTATTACATGAATGGTCGTTTTACCAGCACCACTTTGTCCACCCAGTAAAACCGCCTTAGGATGCAAATCTGCATGCTTATACATTTGTAAAGAACGTAAATTTCTTAACAAACAGTGAGTAAAATACTCTTCGCTAAAATCTTCTATAACCATAGCAAAATCACACTTACCCATATTTTTTCTATACGATTGTTAACTATTTTTATTGCAACTTACGTATTCAAGCAAGCGTTCTATGCCATCTAAATATCCGATATAACGATTTATATCTTCAAAATTTGTAGATGTATAAATCTTTGTATTAATTACATCTGATAAATCATCACTAATTGCAATCCATGCATTAGAAGAATCATCAAATTGTATATTCATACTATCCTCGTATTTATATAAACGAGCCAGTAAAAGTGCGCCACGCTCCTTTAAAACTTCAATCTTCATATTCAAATCGTATTTATCAGATGCAGATAATTCTTTTTCATGTACGATATCAAAAAGAGAAACCTTGAATTTATTACAAATCTTATCTATTAACCTAGTTGAAATAGCACTTGTACCATTTTCGTATCGCACAATGCTATTACGAGATACTCCTAATGCTTCAGCTAACTCTTGTTGAGTTAATTTTTTTGAGCGACGTAGTGCTCGAATATTCACAGAAACCATATATACGCCCTTTTATAAAAAATCTGCAATAACAATTAATTCAAAATTAAGATTTAAGCTTTATTTATGATATAAGCATATAACAAAAAACATTTAGGCACCAATTTTGGTGCAAATTCTTTACAAAATTTTTAAACTCTCACAACACATACAAAAATATTAAATTGCTCAATAATTGAAAATAAAAGATTTAAAGAAAACAAAAAGGCTCGGAGAGTTGACGCCCCTAGTAGCATCTATCTCCAAGCCCTTAATAATCACAGCACTATTACTGTCCCTAGCAAAAACAGCACTGCTAATTACCCTCAACAGTCAACTAACAAAACCAGCATCACCAGAATCCACTGCGAAAAAAGGAAATTAAGCAAAACAGTAAAAACCAGTAATACAATCCTGTAAGAAAACTTGTGACAGAAATCAAAGAAAACTACCACAGTTGAGAGCAAAATCATAGAAGTGAGCGCACTGAAAAATACGCAGCACGCTCACCGATAACACTTACGTGCTTTTAGTTTAGTGACGCATCTTGCGAACAGCAGCACCCATACCAGCAAGCATAGAAGCAGCCAAAGCAGTCAAAGCAACACCAACACCAGCATTACCAAGCTGCTCGCCAGCCTTGCCCTTACCATGGCCACCCTTGGCACCCATACCAGCAAGCTCACCCTTAGCAGCAGCAGCGGCACCAGCCTTACCAGCAGCAGCAGCGGCAGCACCGTTTGCAGCAGCTGGAGCATTCTTACCAGCCTCAGCCTTAGCCTTAGCCTCAGCAGTCTGAACAGCCTTCTGAGCAGCAGCACCAAACTTACCACTCAAAGCATCATCATAAATCTTCTTAGCCTCAGAAAGCTCTGGGAAAGCATCAGAAGCTGGATCTACAAGCGTGATCTTTGGAAGAAGATCAGGATTCACATCCAACTCAACAGCATGATTATAAGCAGCCTTGTAAGCCTCAACAGCCTTATTATAAGCACCCTGAGCCTTATCATTAGCTTCCTGAGCTTCTCCGTAAGCTTTGCTCTTGGCAGCAAGAACAATATCATTAACTCGCTTCACATGAGCCACAGCACGATTGTAAGCAGTCACAAGACGCTCAAGCTTTGCATCATCCTTAACACCAGAAGCCTTGAAATCTTCCACAGCAGCCAAAGCAGCATCCAACTTAGCCTGAGCTTCCGCAAGCTCAGCCTTAGCAGCCTTCAACTTCTTAGCAGCATCAACAAAAGCTTCATGAGTATGAGCGAAATCATTCTCAGCCTGATCAACCTTCTGCTTAGCAGTATAAACATCAGCAATAGCCTTCTTCTGCTTCTCCGCCAAAGTTGGCTCTACTGGATCTGGAACAGCATTTGCTTCAGCAGCCTTAGCAGCAAGATACGCAGCCAAAAGACCATTTACCTTTTGAGTCTGCTCATCAAAAGCCTTCTTAGAAGTCACATGATTATTATAAGCAGTTACATAATTCTGAACCTTCTCATACAGTTCATGTGAGACTTCAGATGCATCAGCATTATTCTGCAACAAACCAGTAGCCAAAACTGTAACAGTATAATGTTCAGCCTCAGAATCCTTTGCAGGAGCTGCTGAAACAGTCATACCTTTAAGAACAGCATCAGCCTTAGTGTAAGCTTCGTAAGCTGCAGCAGTCTTAGCCTTAGCAACACTCACATAAAGTACTGGAGTCTCTTCAGCCATTGCTGGGGTTGCCATTGCGAAGCCGGCAAGCAAAGTTGCGCCAGCAGCGAAAGCGGCGATAGCCTTCTTATTCATCATTTTAATTTCCTTTCTTCTTCTCCTCCACGTAAAACACGCGAAGAGAAATTTTAAACATCCAACAACATTTCCGAAACATTGTGGATAACCACCATCTAGAGCATCTAGCTAGCAGCTGTTATTAACATACCCCCCCCCCGTTTAAAAAAGTCAAGAGGCAACCACACAAAACAAACAGAAAAAAATAATGTTACACACAAACTAATCCACAATAAAAACTATTTTCACCATAATATTTGTGGATTAACACTAATAAAACCGTAAAAACACATTGTTTCAAGGTTTTTAAAGAATTTTCCCAGACTTTTCTCAGGAAACTACTCAGACAAGAACACTAACACTATAAAACCATTGAAAAATCAACATTCCACACACATCACACACGCAACACGCCGACACTGCACCAACACAACATCAACGTCAAACCAACACCACGCTACAATACAATCGCACACACCTAGATTCACACATGCTTCTAAAAATTTGCTGTAAAAGTACAAATTCTCGAGCAAGTGTTGTATACTAAAATCACAAAAGATAACATATATGAGCAAAAATGAACACAGAACTGATGGAAAATGTGCGTATCACAATCTGTATGTTTTTCAATCTTTCTATTTCAGCTTTTGCTTTATATGATGATTTTTTGCCTTATATATAGCGACCTTATACAACAAGTTCGTATAACAAATCTTATGCAATACTTTTGCGTAAAACATGCAAGAAAGGCTTCAAAATGACAGTCCTTGTAACAGGTGGATGCGGGTACATTGGCGCACACGTTGTTCACGCACTACATCAAGCCAAGCAAAACGTCGTCGTAGTGGATGACCTTAGCTATGGCAAACCAACTCGCATCGAAGGCGCGCGACTTTATGGAATGGATATATCTTCTCCAGACGCTGGTGCGCGACTTGCACAAATCATGAAGGATGAAAATGTTGACTCCGTTATTCACTTTGCAGCGCGCAAGCAGGTCGGGGAATCTGTAGAAAAGCCTCTTTGGTACTATCAGCAGAATATAAACGGCATGCTTAATGTTTTAGAAGCTATGCGACAAAGTGGAGCAAAAAAACTCGTGTTCTCGTCTAGTGCTGCAACATACGGCGAGCCTCCTGTAGAGGTTGTTCCAGAAGACGTTGTGCCAATGCTTCCAATTAACCCATATGGTCAAACAAAGCTCTTCGGCGAATGGATGGCACGAGCATGTGAAAAACCATACGGCATTCGCTTCTGCGCCCTACGCTACTTTAACGTTGCAGGCTGCGGACCTGTTGAGCTAGAAGATCCAGCTATACTGAACCTTATTCCTATGCTTCTTGAACGTTTACAGAAAGGCAAAGCGCCTGCAATTTTTGGCAGCGACTACCCTACTCCAGACGGCACTTGCATTCGCGACTACATTCATGTTTCCGATCTTGCAGATGCACACATTGCTGCATTATCATACTTGGATCGCGACGAGCGCAAGTACGATGCGTTTAACGTTGGTACCGGAAAAGGCACATCAGTGCGCCAGATTGTTGAAGAGATTCGCAAAGTTACGAAATTGCCATTTAAAGAGGCAATTCTAGATCGTAGAGCTGGCGACCCACCTCAGCTAATTGGCAGCCCGAAGCGAATCAACGAAGAAATGGGATGGCATGCAAAATACAACGTGCAAGACATAGTTGAATCTGCATGGAAAGCTTGGCAAGCAAATCCAGAACATCATATTGACGTTGATACTTGGAAGCAGCAAGACTAAAACAAAATACATAAACAAAGATACATAAACAAAATAGCTCCTTCGTAAAACGCAACATATGAATCTAAATCGCAACATATGTTTATAAACGAAGGAGCTATTTACATTATTATTTATAATTATTTAAATTTGCATTATTGCCAACCAGCCAGTAATTAACAAAGTTCGCTTCGCATAACAGCTACACTTTCTCCAAGCAATGACGCATCTTGTTTTAATGCTGGGAATCGCACTCTTACAGCCCCAAATAGTTTGCTATCAATCCTGCTGTTAATCGCAAACTGCATATTAGCAATAAAAGTATCGTTAATAATACTGCTATCACCATTTACTACCACATCTTCAATACCATTCATAGCTATAGGAATGGCTAAGATCTTACCCAAAGAAGTTCCAGCCTGAGTAATAATCCTATCTTTTTCCGATGGAGCATCCGCAATACGCTGTTGCAAACGCGGAATCGATATAAGCGTTTCCAAACATCCTCGTTTACCACAACGACATAAAAGACCATCTTCGTCAACAACAACATGTCCAATTTCGCCTGCAGTAAATTTTCCGCCGTCAACAATCTTATTGGAAATCAGCGTTCCTGCACCAACACCACGAGCGATTTGTATGTATATTAAATTACTCGATCCATTAGCAAGTTGTTTTTCTCCCAAGGCTGCAGCATTAGCATTATTATCAACACGAACTGGAACATTAAATATTTTTCGCAAATCATCCGCCAGTGTAACATTTTTCCAACCTAGATGAGGTGCTGACAGAATTTTCCCTTCATCGTCAATAACTCCAGGAGATGAGATACCAATTCCCAATAGTGGTGCCGTAGTCTTTTTACGCAAATCAACGATTAAAGACACAATATCATCTACAGAAAGCTTGTCATCTAAACGAATCGGAGTTTGGATACGCTCTATAACCTTTCCAACAAGATTTGTTATAGCTCCAACAATCGTATTCTCTCCAGCAATGTCAACAACTATTATTTGCCTAGAATTCTCGCATAAATGCAATAAAACTGCAGGCTTACCAGGGCACGTTGCAGACTTTGTTTTGCCTTCTTTTACAAGACCGTCGGAAATCAAGGATTCTACCACTGCGGATGCAGACGATTTAGATATACCAGTTAATTTTGCCACATCAGATCTCGAAAGAATATAATTTGAGTAAAGAAGATTTAAAACATTACAACGATTCTTCTTACGAATATCTTCTGGCGTAAATGAGATCAATCTATTACGCGAATCATCAGAGTCTTTCATTCTTTGTTTCTCCTAAGATTCCCACACTAGGTAATTATTTATTTTCATCATTTTATTGCGCCTTGCATAGAACCAAACGTAAGACCATGTTGAATAATCAAGAAGAAAACAATCACTGGTACAGAGAAAATCAGAGATGCAGCCATCTGAGCACCAACATCAACTCCTGAAGGTGTAGCAAATGACGCCAACCATACAGGAAGAGTGTATTTTTCTTGAGTTTTCATAAAAGTATACGCGATTAAATAATCATTCCATGCGTGAATACAAGCAAATACTGATGTTGCTATAATCCCTGGAGCTGCAAGCGGAAATGTAATCCTCCACAAAATTTGCCATTCACTAGCACCTTCAACGCGAGCTGATTCAAAAATAGACATTGGCATAGCTAAGAAAAATCCTCGCAAATTCCAAATTGCCACTGGAAGCACAGCAGTAACATAAGCTAAAACTAAACCAACGTAAGTATCAAGCATTCCAAAACGATTGAAAACAATGAATTGTGGTATAAGAATTGCTGTTGCTGGAATCATTTGCACAACAATCACAGCAGCCATAATAAGCTTTCTGCCAGCAAACGCGTGCATAGTTAAAGCAGCACAAGCCAAAAACGCTACAATAACCGCAATAACTACACTCAACACTGTTACCAACAGACTATTGCAAGCATATGAAAGCATTGAATCAGAAGAAAAAGCATCATGCATATGTTCAAACGACCAGTGACTCGGTAACAAAGTTGGCTTGGATTGTAGAACTTCGTTTCGAGGTGAAAATGCCGTAACACACATCCAATACACGGGGAAAATCCATACAATAATAAACACAAAAGCAAGCAACGTGTTAATAATTTTATTCAATGTAACACGCCTACGAAGCAAATCCAATAAGGTAACTATCTTCATAGCTCATCACCATTCTTTAGAAGTCGTCGAATATAGTAAACCGTGGCAAAAAAGAGTATCAGAGTAGTTACCACGCTTATTGCAGAGCCTTGTCCAATAGAAAAATTAATAAATGCTTTCTTATATGTAAAAACTCCAACGGTTGCAGTAGATTCACGAGGACCACCCTGAGTAAGTAACCATATTTGATTAAATACGTTGAAATCCCATATGCAAGAAAGTATGGTTATAGCCGTTAATTGTGGAGCCAACATAGGTACTGTAATTTGCCAATATATACGCGTTTTTGAAGCTCCGTCAACTGCCGCAGCCTCAGCATATTCAGGAGCAATCTGCTTTTGTGCAGCATATAAGGTAATAGCAATATATGGAACAGCCTGCCATACGATTATTAATCCAATACAGCAAAAAGCTAAATTCGTGTTACTAGTCCACGAAAGATTGCGAATATTGCCAAAAATTTTTAACTGAGTTAACAGCCAACCTACTACTCCATAACCAGGTTGAAACATCCATTTAAACACTAATGCAGCAGCAACATTAGGCATTGCCCATGCAGCTACAAGAACAATGGACATAATCACCCTTACTACTGCAGATTGTTTAAACATGGTTTGCGCAACCCACATCCCTATGAGCACGCTAGTAATAACGAGAAATGCAGCAAAAGCAATTGTGATTCCTAGAGAATAGTAGAATCCTTTGTCTGCAAAAAGAGTTAAATATTGCTGAATACCAACGAACTCGAATTCTCCAGTGAACAACGATCTAGCATTAAAATTGCTAAGAGATGCTACAACAAGCATAAGTAGAGGCAAAATAACCAACACTATAAGTAATATGCAAGCTGGAAGTAGCATTAGAGCTGGAACTATTTTACTAGCACTTTTACTAGCAGATTTACTAGCAGATTTACTACTATAATTTTTGCTAACTTTTAGGAGCCTCATAAGTCACCACCAACCTGATTATGAGAGAAAATCTCTTGTGCATGGTCATGAAATACGCGTGCTGCTTGCAAAACAGATTTTGCAGACATAGCAGATGAAGCGAATAATTCTTTGAGAGAACCATCTGCTTCGATAGTTGACCATCCAGGAGCTGCAGGAGTTGATTGAGATACTCTAGCTGTTTCGAAGAATCCTTTTTGCACCTCGTCTAAATCGCGAGAATGTAAATATTCATCCAACAAGTCAATACTATTAGGAAGCCAACCATCGTGTTCCACGATCCACTTACGCTGAATTAAAGGGCTTGCAGCAATGCGTATCCATTTTAATGCCAACGCAACGTTGCTACTTCTAGACGGTATTGCCCAGTCTGAACCAGCAAGAACAGAAGGTTGTATACCCTTACCCTTTACGCTTGGCATTGGAAATGTGGCAAAATCTTTTCTAGAAAGAGATGGATTAATTGAGATTGCCTTTGTAACAGCTGCACTATTTGTCAATACTGCTGAAGCTTTTTGTTGAGCTAGTATTTGCGCTTGATCAGGATTATTTATTTCTGCAGATCTTGATGCTTCTGTTGAAAACGCGTTTTGAAAATCTGCCCATTTTTTAAGTCCTTGTAAGGTTTTCTTACTTATTGCGGACGAATGCCATTGCATTCCATTGAATGAAGCTAAGCTTCCACCACAATCCCAAACAAATTGCATTCCAGCAAACCAATTTTGTCCTGGAAGATACATTGCACTAAAATCCGCTTCATTTTTGTGAGCTTGTTTTATTGTGTTAAGTGCAGAAATCAGCTGAGTAAAAGTTGTTGGCTGATTTGTTATTCCAGCTGAAGACCATATGCGTTTGTTGTAAATAACAACTCTAGATGCTGCAAATGCTGGGACAGCATACAGCTTATCTTTATAAATAGCTGGCTCTCGTAATCCTTTAAGCCAACGTTTACCTTGTGAAAGCATTTTTTCGTGTTCTGTTATATCTAGTAATCCTCCACTTGCTGCAAAATCCGCTATTTTTGTATTACCAATATCAACAACATCTGGCGGACGAGATGTAGATAATGCAGTTGTAAGTTTTGTAGAAATACCGTCCCAGGGCTGAACTTGTACATGTACTCGCACGCCTGTTTGTGCTTCAAACTGTTTGTTGATTGCGTTAAGTGTTTCTTTTGTAAAATCGTCTTGCATAACCCACACTGTTATGCCATTTTTGGATGAGGATTGGGAAGATACGCTGCTTGTTGGCGCTCCTATAGAGCATCCACTAAGCATTATTGCCATTGCTAGCGTAATAACCGCATAAGCAGTACACTTTCCGTATATTCGTCTCATGCGCGCTCCTTGAAAACATATTTGGCTTCGCACCATTGCTTAAGCCGTATTACTATTCTACACCTTCATAAGTACGATTTCCGCACTTATTAAATTTTGTAAAATACATGCAAAAAATGAATCAAATAGTTTATAAGACAAAGAGCGACACGCTCATAACCGTTGGAATTAAAACGATTCGACGACAAAGTTTGATTTTTGATAATTTAAATGCGATGATAGATATACTTTATTTTTTAACCAATAATTAGAAAGTAAAGCGAACTAAATATGTTCAGTGAAGAACCCTATACATAACATAAGCCAAACAAAAAGTTCATTGATGAACAACAAACAAAGGATAAAAATGGCTAGAAATACAATGATGGATTTTTTGTCCAATAAACTTGCGCCGTTTGGCGAAAAAGTCGCAGCACAACGGCATTTGAAAGCATTGCGTGAAGGCGTGCTTATGGCAATGCCTCTTGTACTTATTGGTTCCATTTTCACATTAATTGGAAGCTTCCCTATTGAAGCGTGGACCAAATGGCTTCACACACACGGCGAATTAGATGCTTTACTTAGCACTATGGCAAACAATTCCTTTGGATTAATCGGTCTAGCAACCGCATTTGGAATTTCATACAGACTTGCAGAATCATACAAAACAGACGGACCTTCTGCAGGAGTTCTTGCAATCGGCGCATTCCTTCTCGTAACTCCACCAATCGCAAGTAAAGAAGGAGCAAACGGCATTCCTTACGGACTTATTGGCGGAAAAGGTTTATTTACAGCAATTGTTATAGCCTTCATAACCGCAGAAATATATCGCCAGTTTATTCAACGTAAATTCACAATTAAAATGCCAAAAAGCGTTCCAGAAGCTGTTGGACATTCGTTTGCAGCACTCGTGCCAGGAACAGTAATAATTGTTCTATTTGCAATAGTGACAAAAGTTTTGCAAGTAACAGGAATTGGCAGCCTCAATAATCTTCTCGCTATTATAGTTGGAACTCCATTAGCTCTTATTGGTGCAACACTTCCAGGAACATTCGTTGCCGTACTCCTCAACTCCGTATTCTGGTTCTGCGGCGTAAACGGCGGTCAAGTTGTTGGTTCTGTTATGAACCCAATCTGGCTTCAGCAAGCCGACGCCAATCGTATTGCTTTGCAAGCTGGCCACGCGCTTCCTAACATCATCACTGCACCGTTCATGGATTTGTTCGTGTACATGGGTGGCGGCGGAGCAACAATCGGTCTTGCGCTCTGCCTTCTCTTCTTCTCAAGGAGCCGCGAATACAAAACATTGGGTCGCATTTCAGGCATACCAGCATTGTTCAACATCAACACTGCTATCCTCTTCAGCTTCCCAACCGTTCTCAATCCTATTATGATCTTCCCATTCATCTTTACGCCTATCATCAATGCTGTAGTAACATACGGCGCTATGGCAATAGGATTAGTTCCTTACACCACTGGTGTCGCACTACCATGGACGACTCCACCAATCATCGGCGGATTCCTTGCTACAGGAAGCTGGCAAGGTGCTGTATTACAAGCACTGCTTGTAGTACTATCCTTTATAATCTACTTCCCATTCTTCAAGGCAGCAGACGCAGCTCATTCTAAGGCTGAAAAGGATTTAATGGATAGCAAGAACAGCGCTACTTCTAAGGAGGATTAATTAACATGTTGTCTAAGACACTATATGTTCAAGCTAATCCTAATACTAGTGAATTTATTTACAATGAGATGGAACGCCTCTGCAAAAGAATGTTTGGCATGAAAATAACGCCTGCAAGCACACTAGAAGAGGCAGATTTCAAGCTTTTATCCGACGAGCAGAAGCAACGTGCGAATCTAAAAGATGCTTTTAGCTTGAAAGTAACTAGCGCAAAAATCTCAATTCACACTAATACAGATGTAGCACTACTAATTGCCGTTTACAGGTTTGCTTACGAGTTCGGAGCAAGATTCCTAAGACCAGGAAGAAGCAACGAAATACTACCTTCTCTTAGCGAAGAAGACTTTGAAAAGGCAAATATTCAACTTGATGAAACGGCAAGTTTTGCTCATAGAGGTGTATGCATCGAAGGAGCCGACAAGATTGAGAACATAGTCGATTTCATTGATTGGCTTCCTAAAATTGGCATGAATAGCTTCTTTATACAATTTGAAAACCCTTACCCATTCCTCAAACGTTGGTATGAGCACGAGTTTAATCCATATCAAGAGAAAGAGCCATTCAGCATTGATATTGCGCAACAAATGAGTGATTCTGTTGATGAAGCAATGCAAAAGCGCGGTATTGTTCAGCATAGAGTTGGACACGGTTGGACTGGTGAAGTTCTAGGATACTCCTCAAAATATGGCTGGGAGTCAGGCGTTAGTCTTCCAGAAGACAAGAAACCACTAGTAGCCGAAATTGCAGGGAAACGAGAACTGTTTAACGGCGCTCCAATATTAACGAGTCTGGATTTTGCAAATCCAGAAGTAACTAAGCAACTTGTTGATATTGTTGTATCGTATGCTCAAGAACATTCAGACGTAGATTATCTGCACGTATGGCTTTCTGACGCTTGCAACAATATTTGTGAATGTGAAGAATGCAAAAAGACATTCCCTTCCGATCAGTACGTTGATTTTCTTAACGCACTTGACAAAAAACTTACGGAAAAAGGTTTGGATACTCATATTTGCTTCTTGCTTTACCACGAATTACTGTTTGCGCCAGAGCATGCGAAAATTGCTAATCCAGAACGTTTTACCATGATGTTTGCGCCAATTAGTAGAACGTTTGAAAAAAGTTACGCAGACGTTGACTACAAGAATGGTATTCCACAAACTGAAGCCTATAATCGCAACAATACAGTTATGCCGAACTCGCTAGAAGAAAATCTAAGCTACCTGTTTTCTTGGAAAAAAGCCTTCCAAGGAGATGGATTTGTGTACGATTATCCACTCGGACGAGCACATTATGGCGATTTAGGATACATGGCTATAAGTTCAACTATTTACCGCGATATTGCACATCTTAGTAAGTTAGGATTAGATGGCTACATTTCTTGCCAAGAGCTTCGAGCAGGATTCCCACATAATTTCCCTAATTATGTTATGGGATCCATGCTGTGGAACAATACGCGCACTTACGATGATATAAAGCAAGAATACTTTGCATCACTGTATGGCAATAGTTGGAAAACTGCTGTAGATTGGCTGCAAACCGTTTCTTACCTTTCTTCATGCGATTATTTCAACGCCATTGGTGAAAGAATTAATCTAAAGCAAAGTGAACAGTTCAATGCCATTGCTTGCCTAGCGGACTCAATGGTAACGACTATTTCTAAACAAATAAGTAATGAAACTGGACACATTGCTGACGAATGGTTGCTTCTCTCTTGGCATCGTGAATACGTTAAGAAACTTTCCCAAGCATTGCGAGAAATTTCTTGCGGACACAACGAACAAGCCCAACAATATTGGTACGAATTCCTTGATTTTATTAGAAGGGAAGAAAACAATATTCAACCGAATCTTGATGTTTACAGAGTAATCGAAGTAGCTAAAAACTACGCTGGATTCAAGCTTTAATCAAAAATAATCCAAAAGATCAATAAATTACCATTAAGAAGTGCCTTTGATCGTTTCTACAGGTTGAAAAACAAGTAGAGACTTTCAAAGGCACATTTTGTTTATATATTATTTGTTTATACGTTATATGCTATTTATGCACAATATTTATACACAATCCTTAAGGCGATACTACTTAAGGCATACACCATTTAATGCAGATACTACAAAATTCGCTCACCACTTGATGACGGTACAGCCGAAAGAGCGCGCGGAGCAGCAAAACCACGTTTTGCAAACTCATCAGCAATAGCCTGAGCAATCGGCTTAGCCCTATTAGTATCAACTAAAGCAATAATGGAGCCACCAAATCCGCCGCCAGTCATGCGAGCGCCATAAGCTCCCTCATTGCGAGCCACATCAACAGCAGTATCGAGTTCTGGAACAGTAACCTCATAATCATCTCTTAATGAATTATGTGACTGGTTCATCAATTCTCCCGCAAGAGTAATGTCTGTTTTATGGAAAGCCTCAACAAACTCTCGAACGCGATTTATTTCCGTAACAACATGACGCACTCTTCTCATCATTGTTTCGCCACCAAGCTTCTGCACTCGATTAAGAGTATCTTGTAAAGTCTGCTGTAAATCCCCACTATTAGAAATAGAATCAGCAACAGCACGCAAAGATGACACATTAAGCGCTTGAGCAGCCTCTTGACACATCATTCGACGAGCAGCATATTGACCATCATTAAGCTGATGAGGAGCGCAAGTATCTACAACCAGTAGTTCTAGATTATTCGCCGCCAAATCAAACGGCTGCTGGCTCACGCTTTGTAATGGCGTCAAATCTTTCTTGCAGTCCAACAGAAGCGCATTGCCCTCAACACATCGCAAAGAAGCATTTTGATCCAAGCCTCCAGTTGAAGCTCCAGCCATTTCATTCTCTGCCATAATCGCCGCATGAATAAGCTGCACACGCCCAACATCCGAATCCGATAATCCTAAGTCAAATGCATCACTTAAAGCGAGCGCAATAGAACATGTCATTGCTGCAGAAGAACTTAAGCCTGATCCAAGCGGAACGCATGAAACAAACGCAGCATCAAAACCACGTACCTTTAAGTAGCCTGCTTTACGCAATGCCCACGCTACCCCAATAGCGTATGCCGCCCAACCTTTTACATCTCCAGCATGTAGATGATCAAGATCCGCTTGTTCGATTGACATAGGGTTAACGCTTGAAACTACTCTAACTTTTGTGTCTCTTCTAGGATGCAACGCAACAAAAGTGCGATGCGGAAGAGCGATAGGCAAGCATAATCCTTCGTTATAATCCGTGTGTTCACCAATAATGTTTACTCGTCCAGGACTTGCCCACACTCCACCATTATCTTGCAAACGCATTCTGCAATATTCGCCAAAAGTCTCGCTGAATAGTGATGTTGCTTGTCTAGCACCATCATCATTCTTCACTGCTTCAATAAATGATACTGGCATAATAGCACTCCTTTGTACTCACAAATCATAATAACATTTAATATTACTAATATAATTAATAACATTAGCCTAACTAGTCTAACTAGTCTAAATCAACCGCACCGAGTTCATGGAATCGTTGTGCAATAAGTTCTGGCGTAGTATCTGAAACCCACGCAGCCATACCAGACTCAGATCCAGCCAAATACTTGATTTTGTTAACATCTCTGCGGAATGAGAAGAATTGCAAATTAAGACGATAATTTTCACGACGAGGGTCATGCAATGGGGCTTGATGCCATGCTGCAATATATGGAAGATCCATTCCCAATCCATCTCCCTTATCGAAGAATGCGTTTCCGCGACGCAATAATGTTGAATACATTTGTGCCAAATCCCAACGCTCTTGGTCATCAAGCTGATCCAAAGAAAGAACATCTCTAACTGGAGCAACATGCGCCTCTAGAGGCCAGCGCGCTGCAGCTGGAACATATGCCACCCAACTGTGATTTCTCATTACAATGCGCGAAGCATTATCAATCTCCGAAAGCATTAAATCTTTCAACAAATTACTGCCAGTGCGTTCAAAATAAGCTTGAGTATGTCGCAATTCTTGCTCAAGTCTAGGCGCAATAAACGGATAAGAATAAACCTGACCATGAGGATGAGCTAAAGTAACGCCAATTTCTGCACCATGATTTTCAAATGGGAATATTTGTTCAATTCCATCAATCTGGCTAATTTCAGCCGTTCTAAAAGCCCACGCCTCTACTACAGTTCGCAAACGAGATACTGGCAATTGAGCCGGTAACATATTTTCGTCTGGTCCGAAGCAAATCACTTCACAACGCCCAGCTGCAGGAGCCTGTTTCCATAGTGGATTGCCATTAAGATAATGAGGTTCACGGCTTACACCAGGAACTTGAACCATGGATGGAAAACGATTTTCAAAAACCACAACATCGTAATCAGTGTCTGGAACTTCCCCATCTTGATATGCAGAACCAGGTTTGCGAGCGGCAAGCGGATTGCCCTTAGTAAGCGCTCCAGGGCCAGCAGTGATTGGTCTATTCATGCGCGCTGTAGACATAGGAATCCAGTCTCCAGTAAGAGGATCTTGACGCATTTGCGGAGCTGCATACTGCACTTCATTACCATCCGCATCAATATGCGAGGCAAACCTATACGCTAATTTTCGAGGATCTTTCAATTCGCGCGTTTTAAGACCGCTAACATAATCTGGACTATCATCAAGATAGAAAAAGTCACGACCGTCAGACAATTTCGTTGCAGTAATGCGAATATGATTACGAGCATACTCTCCTGGCTTATATGACTTATAAGAATTATAAGAATTATAAGAATTATAAGAATATTCGCCATTATTATTATCAGCAGCATTCTGATGATTTTGAGCGTTGTTAAGTCCGTCATTGATGTCCATGTTCATATACACCTTTGTCCTCTTGATTTTGAATCTTTTGCTATTTTGTTATTTTGTATTTATTATTTTGTTTCTTTGCTTTTGCAAAGGTAAATCCACAACGACTCCTAAACAAAAAGCACATCTCAACTCTCAGAAAATGTTACTTTTTGTAACATAACGAGCGTTCTTGATGCTATTCTATCATATAATTGTGTACTTTGAGGGCATTTTATTACATATTTTGCAAAAATTCGCACTAAATAACTCATAGACGCAACATTACAAAAAATAACAATCCACCATTTACTAACACAAACTCAGGGTCTGCAGCGCATTCTACGATTAAGACTATGCCAAACAACATTAACGAGCTTATGGAAGCGCTAAACGAGACACAGCAGCAAAGCGAAAAAACGCCACTCAGCAAATCCTTCCTGCTCGGTTTCGACACAGAAACAACGGGCGCAATTCTCGGCGAAGACTCCATTTGTTCAGCAACTCTTGTGCTCAGAAACCCACAAAATAAGACTCACAATGACGTGATAGCAACTTGGCTAATAAACCCGCACAAGCCAATTAATCCAAAAGCAAGCCAAGTCAACGGATTTACGGACGAGTTCCTACAAGAAAACGGTGGGGAACCGACGGCGGAAATCGAAGCATTGGCTGCGGCGGTAAGCCTCGCGCAGAGCAAAAATATTCCACTGCTTGCATACAACGCTCCTTTCGACGTTGAAATGCTAAGGCATGATTTAAAAAAATGGGATTTAACAAGCCTGAACAATCGCCCGAATAGCACAATCAACGATGGAGAAATTCTTGTAGTAGACCCATTAGTTATAGACCGCGCTGTTTCTAAGCGCACAGGCAAGCGAACACTTACGCATACAACACAATTCTACGGCGTAGAGCCAATCGGAGACTTTCACGACGCAACAGCAGACACTGTAGCCGCAGTAGACTTGATTAAGCCTATAAGCGAATTGCATGAAGATGTTGCAAATCTTGAATTATGCGATTTAATGACATGGCAACGCAAAGCGTATACAAAGTGGAAAAACAGCTTCGACGAATGGCTAAAATCCAAAGGAAAACCAGCTAGCAGCGGAAACTGGCTATAATTCAAAATCAAGAGGAACAAAATGAGCGAAAAAACAAATCTTCATCTAAACATGCTAGACGCAAGCACAATTTTAAAAAATTACAGACTTCTACGAGAAATTATCCAAAAACTCACACAGACTAATACTGAACACTCAGACGAACAAAACAACTGCATAGAAAACAACATAGAAAACAACGATTTCGTGCATATTCGCAACGAAATCTGGTCTATGAACGCGGACGATTTTAAAAACTACAAAAAAACATACAACCACATAACATACGATTCACGAGATATTAAGAAAAACACTCTTCTGTTCATTAAAGGCAATTTTAAGCCAGAATATCTTAAAGACGCTGATAAAAATGGCTTAACTACATACGTTGCCGAGCAAAGTTACGCGGATTACACCAATGCAGTAGGACTTATAGTAACAGACGTTCGTAAAGCAATGAGCTTGCTTTCATCAGAATTCTTTGGAAACCCACAAGAAAGACTTAGAGTTATTGGAATTACGGGAACAAAAGGAAAAACAACAACAGCTTACTTCACTCATGCAATTTTAAACGAACATTCTGAAGGCAAAGCAGCCCTATTCTCCTCCGTTGACAATTGCTTAGATGGAAAAACATATGTTGAATCTAATTTGACTACACCAGAAAGCCTAGACGCATTCCGCATGATGAGCCAAGCCGTAAAAAACGGTATGAAATACCTAGTCATGGAAGTTTCATCACAAGCATACAAAGTAGAGCGAGTATACGGACTACACTTTAATGTGGCAGCATTCCTAAACATAAGCCCAGACCACATAAGCCCAATAGAACACCCAACTTTTGAAGACTACCTGTATTGCAAACGCCAAATCGTAAAAAACACTGACGCGCTTATACTCAATGCAGACTGCGCTCACGCAGACTTAATACTCCAAGACGCACAAAACGAATACGTGGACGTCACAACATTTTCAAGAGTACGAAAAGAAGAAATGGGCGAAAACATCTGCAACTGCCCAGCATGCAGCGATCATTCAGACATTCACCCTTACGAAAAAAGCGAAAAATACCCAGAACTTATTTGGACAAAATATGTAGCAATGCCAGTTTCATCAGACGCGCAAGAACATTATGTTGCTGTTTTAGACAACGAAAGCAAGAAAAACAAAAAACAATTCGTACCTAATTACACAACTATAGACAAATTCAATCTAAAAATCGCAGGCGACTTTAACTACGAAAACGCCACTGCAGCAATCGCAATAGCAAACGCATTAGGCATAAATGAAAACACAGATCAAAAAGCCCTACATGCTATAGAAAACGTTCAAATATCGGGGCGAATGGAAGTCTTTAAAGACACAAAATCCAATACAGTTGCCATAGTAGATTACGCACACAACTACATTTCCACAAAATCTGTTGTCGACTTCGTATACGACAAATACGGTAACAATGATCTTAGAATCACGCTTGTAACAGGATCCACGGGAGACAAAGCCGTTGACAGAAGAAAAGAAATAGTTCAAGCTGCACAAGATCGAATCAACCAATTTGTGTTCACTCAAGAAGACACAAATGTCGAAGACGAAATGGATATTTGCAAATACATGCAATCTTGCGTAACCAATCCAAACGTTGAATCGCGAATTATTATAAACAGAGCTGAAGCTATTGAATACAGTGTTGAAGAAGCAAGAAAAGATGCTAGAGAGAACAACAGACTCAACATAATACTTGCTATCGGAAAGGGCGACGAACGCTGGATAAAGGTGCACAACAAGCATGTTCCTTACGAGGGAGATTCGTTTATTATTAAACGCTTATTTAGCTAAGCACCTCTTTAGCTAAAGTCAATTCGCAATGTTTGGATGAATATTAGCGCGCTGATCCTTAGGCTTCTTCAAGTCTGGATTAACGCGCTCAATAAGCATAGTTCTAGCGTCGCCAGCTGTAACAAAACTGCCGCAAATCAACACTCCATGTCCGTATCCAACTCCAAGCTCATCGTCTTCGTCAACAAGATTCACAGCTTCTTGAATAGCGTCTGGAAGATCGTCAACGCGAATCACTCGATCTCTGCCAAATACGTTAACCGCAATCTTCTCCAAATCTTCTGGATCCATAACGCGATCACGCCAAGAGTTACGAGTCACAATAATCTTCGTTAAAATCGGCTCAAGAACACCCAAGTATTCTTCAACTTGCTTATCTGCCATCATTGCCACAACACCAATAAGCTGCTCAAAATTATAATTCTCCTCGATTGTTTTACGAAGCGACTCAGCAGCATTAACATTGTGGCCGCCGTCAATAATAATTGTCGGAGAAGTGCGCACCTGCTCAATGCGACCAGGAACCTTAACTTGGCTCAAAGCCTCGGCAACCAAATCGCCATCCAAAGCGCCATTTACAGGCAGAACAACCTCCGCAGCAGCAAGCGCCGCAAGCGCATTATGCGCCTGATGCACACCAAACTTGTCAATCGGCACATCTTCATAAGTGCCATTAGGCGTGCGCAAAGTGGCAACTTGACCGCCAACAGCTGGAGTGCGCGAAATAACCTCTAGCTCGCCACTGCCGTCACTAAAGTCGCGTAAAAGCTTGGCATTATTGCGATTTGCCACCTCTTGAATAATCGGCAAAACTTGCGATTCGTGTGGCTGCGGCCCCAAAATCACAGTGCAATTTGGCTTAATAATGCCCGCTTTTGTGCGCGCAATCTCTTCAACCGTGTTTCCAAGCCATTGCATGTGATCCATGTCTACAGGACCAATAATCGCAGCATCAGCATTCATAACATTAGTGGCGTCCCATTCGCCACCCATGCCAACTTCCATCACGGCAACATCCACAGGAGCATCGGCAAAAGCCCAAATCGCCATAGCTGTAAGCACTTCAAAAAAGCTCATGCGCGGCTTACCATCAGCGTCCATACGAGCGTCAACCATGTCTATAATGTCTTTCATTTGATCATACACGTCAACGAAATGGTCGTCGCTAATTTCCTCGCCATCAATCATGATTCGCTCATTTACGCGTTGCAAATGCGGCGAAGTGTAAAGACCTGTGCGCAAACCGTACGCGCGGCAAATCGCCTCCGCCATTCGAGCCGTGGATCCCTTGCCATTGGTGCCAGTAATGTGAATTACGTGCATCGATTGCTCTGGATGTCCCAAAATATCAAGTATTAGGCGCATTCTGTCTAAATCAAGATTCGTCTTATTATGTTCTGGAGCGCGTCGCATGATATCACGCTCAACATCAATAATGCGCTCGCCGTTACTATTTGGATGTTCCATAGACATTTTGTTTGCACTCCCCCTGATTTAACTCTCGCCATACGCTGTGTTCGTTATATGCGACATTCTTATGCTCATTTTTCCAACTATCTAGATTAGTAACTGTAGTGTTTTTGTTCCTGCTTTACGGCGTGTCGAAGTAGAAATGCACTACAGATTCGTTATATTTGTCTCGCTCACGAGACATATGTAACAGTTTTTGGCTGTTTTTGTTATATTTGCATCATTGATGAGACATTTGTAACGTTTTTTGGCTCAAATTCGTTAGATTTGTCTCGCTCACGAGACATTTGCAACGCGAGCGATATTCCTTGCTTGGCGTCGCGTAAGCGACTTTATAACGCGTTATAAATTTCTGCAATAGTAAAAAATGTTACAAATTATACAAAAAATTATTCAAAAAGGCGTGTTAGTGGAAACTAAATGGTAGAGTACTCGATGTCGTTTCCGCCCAGGCTGCGTAGGTCAAGAGACGATTTTAAAGAAATTACAATACGCAGCGTCTAGTAGTTAAGGGACTCTTATGAGTGATATTTTCAATAATGAATCAAATAATGAATCAAATTACACGCAATCCAGCACGCCTATAACAGACAAGGCTCAGAATCAAGAAGAAGTTACGCCTACAATAATTAGCAGTCTTCGCTGGCGAGTGGCAGATATATCACTTGGAGCTGCTTTAGCTGCTTTGTTTGGTGTAATCTACTGGGGCTTTACTATTGTGTTCTTCTCCCAGATTTCACCTATTTTGCGAACGATTTTACCTGGTTTTGGAAGCATTTTGCATGGCGTTTGGTACATGTCTGGTCCTCTTGCTCTTCTTTTAATTCGTAAGCCTGGTGCTGCGATTTATGTTAATGTTCTTGGTG
The DNA here is from genome assembly GCF_049262755.1 of Gardnerella sp. DNF00354. NCBI lineage: Bacteria > Bacillati > Actinomycetota > Actinomycetes > Bifidobacteriales > Bifidobacteriaceae > Gardnerella > Gardnerella sp. DNF00354. The sequence continues at coordinate 729,699 of NZ_CP058402.1, read as the reverse complement.
CTGTATTCGAAAATATTCTTGGTCAACAATTCTCCGCATTTATGGTTTTAGCTTCTGCTGCTTTGCAAGCCGTGTTTAGTGAAATTCCTTTTGCGATTGCCAAATATAAGAAGTATAACCTTACATTAAGCGTTATTGCTGGTGGTCTTACAGCTATTGAATATGGTATTTATTTAATGTTCGTAATCTACCAAGGTAAGTCTGTAAATTATCTAACAATTCACATGATTTGTGAGATTATAAGTGGTCTTGTGATTGCTGGAATTGTTCCTTGGATTTTGTTCGTTGCAGTTCGTAAGACTGGAGCTTTGAGTAATTTCGCTTCTGGAAGAGGACAATCTACAGTAGCATAATTATTCGAGCTAAAACAGCTGGCGACTAAAATAGCGACTAGACTAGCGAGCACATAAGTATGCATTGCAATACGAATTGTATATGAATAGTGTTGCATAGCGTGTTAAACGTTTATGGGTGTGTGCTAATCTAGTCGTTGCTGACTTTGTTAGCGTGGGGCTTTAGCTCAGTCGGTTAGAGCAGCGGACTCATAATCCGCCGGTCCAGGGTTCAAGCCCCTGAGGCCCCACCAGATAATCGCCTTAATGGCGTATAAAAAAGCTTCAACTCGTTTGATTCTAGGAATTACCTAATTCATCTTACAAGTTGAAGCTTTTTGTTTATATTATTACAGACTACAGTCCTGCTTTAGAAAGATAGTCTGGGATTTCGCTCGGGTACTCTGGCCATGCTCCTGCTTGAGTGCAAACGTACGCAGCAGTGTTGATTGCAGCACGATGCGCGTCTTTAAGCGAATCGCCAGCCAAAATCCTTGCAGTAAAAGTACCAGAGAACGAATCGCCAGCACCAACCGTGTCGTTAACTTCCACATGAGGGGTCGGATATGTGGAGCTTTCTCCCGTCTTAGTAAAGATTGTGCTAAAAGTAGATCCGCCAGTCAAAATCACATAATCCAAGCCATAGCGCGCCTGGAACCATTTGCAAGCCTCATTGTCTGAAGTTTCGCGAATATTGAACATGTCTCTAAGAAGAAGCAGCTCAGAATCGTTAAGCTTAAAAACAGTAGCTTCTTTAAGAAGAGCATCAATCAAATCTTTTGAATAATGATCGCTACGAATGTTAATGTCAAAGAACTTCATAGCTCCTGGCTTAGCGTGCTTTAAAAGCTGCAAAACAGTGTCGTGCGTTTCTTGCGATCTTAAGCTAAGAGTACCAAAGCAAATCGCGTCTGCCTTGCTAACAAGATCCACAAGTTCTCGCGTATAAACAATATGGTCCCACGCAATGTTTCGCACAATCGTGTATTCTGGAATGCCATTTTTAAGTTCCACATCTACTGTGCTAGTTGGCCAAGCATTGCGCTGAATAACATGCTTAATCCCTGCTTTTTTAACTTCTTCAACAAGTTCATCACCGAGAGAATCTTCTCCAACCGCACTAATAACATAGCTTTCTGCTCCATTGCATTGCGCGTGATACGCAAAGTTGGCTGGAGCACCTCCAACTCGTTTTCCTTGTGGGAGCAAATCCCACAGTAGTTCTCCAAGCGAAAGAACGATTGGCTTAGTCATTATATTCCTTTCAAGAGCATCAATGATTTTGGCTACAACTTGTTGATTCAACATTTTTACCCGCAGCACGCCGATAATAAAATAATGTTGTTATAACAAAGCGATATAACAACATTATTGCGTTAAGATTAGATAAATTTGGTCTTTAGGATTTTGAACTTTAAAACTCAACGGTTAGTTGCCACTTTTCCGCCGAAATTATAAGAAAAGTGGCACTAATCGCATAGAAAAAGTCGCCCTATTGCACGTTACTTTGCCGCGCGCTGAGCCATCCAAGCCTCTACATCATCAATCTGCTTAGGAATATCGATAGAAAGCCATTCAGGGCCATTCTCCGTCATCAAAACATCGTCTTCAATGCGGATTCCGATTCCGCGCATTTCTGGCGGAAGCATAAGATCATTGGCAGCAAAGTACAAGCCAGGCTCGATTGTGAAAATCATTCCTGGAGTAATCTTCGCACCCTGATATGCCTCGTAGCGAGCTTGAGCGCAATCGTGAACATCCAAACCCAAGTGGTGAGCAACACCACACGCATGCCAACGACGATGCTGCTGACCTTGCGGCGAAAGCGATTCTTCAACGCTAACCTTTAGAATGCCCCACTCATGCAAATGCTCTGCAAGCACGCGCATGCAAGCGTGGTGAATATCGCTGTAAGTGGCGCCTGGCTTAGCCGCCTCAAAACCAGCTTGCTGAGCGTCGAGAACGCACTGGTAAAGCTTCTTTTGCAAATCTGTAAACTTGCCGTTTGTTGGGAAAGTTCGCGTAATATCTGCCGTGTAAAGGCTGTTGACTTCTACGCCTGCATCAATAAGCAAAAGTTCGCCGCTAGAAACCACGCCCGTGTTGCGCATCCAATGCAAAATTGGAGCGTGCTTTCCAGAAGCAACAATCGTATCGTAGCCAACCTCGTTGCCGACTTCTCGAGCAACGGAGTTAAAAGCGCCTTCAATCATGCGCTCAGAATGCTCTTTGCCTAAAGCTTGAGGTAAACGCGTAAGCATGCGATCAAAGCCTAACTTTGTAGCAGCAACAGCTTTGCGCATTTCGCCAATCTCGTAAGCGTCTTTAAGCATACGAGCTTCGGCTGCTACTTCATGCAACTTATCGTCTGCAGCAATATTTGCATCTTCGTCGCTAAATCCGCTCGCTTCTCTTAAAGCATCTACACGCGCTGTTAAATCAGCATCCGCTTCTCGCACAATTCGCACGCGCACGCTTTCGGCAGAGCTATTATCGTCGCTAACGTTTTTTGCAAGCGCGTCGTCAAGCTCGGCAATATCGCGCGTATCGATACCAGTCATAGCCTTAAGCTCTTTAAGTCCTGCGCGAGGACCAACCCAGTATTCACCGTAGTGCGGGTCTTTGTAGAACGCATCAGTGCTATTGTCTGCGCGAGGAGCCACAAAAAGCTGCGGAACGTGAGTTTTGCCAGCTGCTTCCTCGTCACTACCTGCTTGCACCGGCTCAAGCACAAGCACAGCGCCAGCTTCGTAATCCTGACCCAAGCCAGTGTAGTATGCGAAAGTTGTGTCTGGTCTAAAAGCGTAGTCGCAATCGTTATTGCGTACTTTTGGCTGACCTGCTGGGATAACAAGGCGCTCGCCTGGGAATCTCTTGCCAAGCGCTTCTAGACGCGCTGGCGTGTACTTTGAGGACTCAAGCGGTTCGATTTGTGGCTCTTGGTTATCCCAGCCACTAGTCATAAACTCTTTAAAGGAATCGCTGTTTGGGCGCAAAGATCGATTGTTTACGCGGTCTTGCGCTTTCTGCGTACCATCCGCGTTTAGTTGCTCACCATGTATTGTTGGCGTTGATTGATGCATATCTTCTGCCATCTTGCGACTCCTTGAATTAATCTTTAATCAACTTAGATTCAATCTACATCTTCTTATTTTCTTATTAGGAATGTACATTGAAAATCGCTATTTGATTACGCAAAACTAAAGCGAAGCGTTGTAATGCTGCACCTTAAGCGTGCGGCGAGAAGAATCAAGCTTGCCGAGCACCATACGACGCAAAGCCTGATCCGCATCCTTATGCTCATCAAGCCAGCGCTGTCCGCGCTCAACTAATTCGTCTACATCCGCATAATTTGGATACAAGCCTTCAATCAAAGCTTCAGCCATGTGGAATGTGCGATTCTTCCAAATCCACTCAACTTCAGCAAAGTAGCGCTCGACATAAGGCTTAACCAAATCGCCTTTAGCTGTGCTAGCAAAGCCAGCAACCACAGCGCCCATCTGCATATTAGTCAAATCGAGATTACGCAAAGCCTGTTCGAAAGCCCAATCCTTAGCTTCTACAGTTGATCGAGCCGCACGAGCTTGATATGCGTATTCGCGATTCTCGGTAGTATCGCGCTTAGCGAGTTCCGCATCAATTCCAGCTTCGTCCAAAGCATTCACGCCTGCGAGCGCAATAAGAATACTCCAGCGCAAGTCGTTGTCGATTTCCAAGCCTTCCAAACTCACGGAACCGTCAAGTAATCCGTTAGCTACGCGCACAAACTCAGCATCTCCAACTTCGCCGTAGCCAAGATAAGCCTTTAGCAACTGGAATTGCTCGTCGGAACCTGCAGAAGCTGCCAAAGCCAACTGCCAAAGTTCGTGAGCTACATGTTTTGCGACTTCTGCTTGACGCTCAGGCACCACGTAGTGGCTTGCAGTTACTTTCACTTGACCAAGAGCATAGCGGAAAGTAGTTGATTCTCGCTCAGTTGCCAAGGCCTTAAGGCTAAGTTCTACAAAGCGCTCTGCTGGGAATTCTGCGTCGCGAGTCATATCCCACAATGCGAGCCAAATAAGCGAGCGAGTCAAAGAATCCTTAAAGCGGTAGAGATTTTCGGCAGCAAACTCAAGCGACTTTTCGTCAAAACGCAACTTTGTGTACGTTAAATCGTCGTCGTTTACGAGAATAAGCGCTGGCATTTTTTCGCCGCGCGCTTCAACAATTTCCGTAACTTCGCCGTCTACGTCAAGTTCGATTCGCTTTGTGCGCTTAATTTCGCCAGTTACTTCATCTACATTGTAGAATCCAACAGCCAAACGATGTGCGCGAAGAACAGGATGCTCAACTGGCGCGCTCTGACGCAAACGCAAGGAAGCAATAGTGCCGTCGCTAGCTTCTTCGACTTCGGTAGAAATCGTGTTAATTCCAGCTTTTTCAAGCCACTGAGCACTCCAAGCCTTAAGATCGCGTCCGCTTGTAAGCTCCAACTCGTGCAACAAATCAGCCAAAGTTGCGTTGCTGTATGCATGCTTGCTCAAGTAATTGTGGATTCCTTCAAAGAACTTTTCGCGACCAACGTACGCTACGAGTTGCTTTAATACTGAAGCGCCCTTTGCGTAGGTGATGCCGTCGAAGTTAACGGAAGTGTCGTTCAAATCGTTGATTGGAGCCACGATTGGGTGGGTTGTTGGAAGCTGATCTTGATTAAGCGCCCAGCTTTTTTCACCAGAATTAAAAGTGCTCCAAGCGTCATGCCATTCTGTTGCTTCAGCAGTCGCAAGCGTAGAAGTGAATTCTGCGAAGGATTCGTTAAGCCACAAATCATTCCACCACTTCATTGTTACGTAGTCGCCAAACCACATGTGCGCAAGCTCGTGCAAAACTGTTACAACACGACGCTCAGCATATGCGTCCGTGACCTTGGATTCAAACACGTACTGGTCGCGAATTGTAACCATACCAATGTTTTCCATAGCTCCAGCGTTATATTCTGGCACATAAATCTGATCGTACTTTGCGTACGGATATGGCACTCCCCAAGTCTTAGCGTAGAAAGCAAAACCTTTCTTCGTAATATCGAACAAGTAGTCAACATCTTTTGCAAAAGCGTCTTTAAGTGCCTGACGGCAATACATTGCCATTGGCACTACGCGACCGTCTTCGTTGTTGTAAGTCGTATGCCATTGCGCGTAAGGTCCTGCGCAAATAGCAGTTAAGTAGGAGCTCATTTTTGGAGTTGACTCAAACACCCAGCGCTTCATACCTTCTACAGCGCCATTTTCCAAAGTGCCTGCTTCAGTTTCGCGGCCTTCCAGCGCAGTTTCGCTCTTAACTGGCATGTTGGAAGTCACAATCCAGCTTTCTGGAGCATCCACGCTAAAATCAAAAACCGCCTTCAAATCTGGCTGGTCAAACACTGCGTAAACGCGGCGAGCATCCGGCACCTCGAACTGAGTGTACAAATACACGTTGCCGTCGGAAGGATCCACGCTTCTGTGCAAGCCTTCGCCCGTGTTGGAATACTGGCAGTTTGCTACAACTTCTACGGTATTATGCTCAAGCAGATTTGCTAGCTCAATTCGGCTATCTGCAAAGACCTTAGAAACATCAAGAGATGCGCCATTGAGCACAACGGATTCAACGCTGTTTGCAATCAAATCGAGGAAGCTTGTTCCACCAGCTTTTGCATCAAACTCAATCTTTGTGTGCGACTTAAAATCGCGGCCGCCCTTGCCTAAATCAAGCGCAACATCGTAGTGAATTGGCATTTGAATTGCGCTAAAACGTTCCGCAGCTTCTACGCGAGTAAGATTTGCTCCTGGCATATTTACCTTCCTTTTTATATTTCCTTTATATTTTCCTTATTCTTGATTATTTTCTGAAATATTTGCTACTACTGGCACAATCATTGGCTTCCTACGCAACGCACGTGCAATCCAACTTCCAAGCGTTCTTCGCATAATCTGCTGAAGCTTATACGTGTCTTTCTCGCCATGCATCATAGCGTCTTGAAGCTGGAAAACAATCTGACTACGAATCTTTTCAAAATCAGACTCGTCTTCTGCAACAGCATTCAAGTAGATTTTTGGACCAGCTACAACATCTGCGCTATCTGTGTTTACCACTACAAAGCTAGACACAAATCCTTCTGTGCCAAGAATCCTGCGCTTTTCCAGCTCTTCGTCTGTAAGCTCGCCAACGGAATCGCCATCAACATACACGTATCCGCATGGCACAGATCCAACAACGGCGGCGTTTCCGTGGTACAAGTCCACAACATCTCCATCTTCTGCCAAAACAACATTTTTAGGATCCACGCCTGTTTTAACAGCAATCGAACCGTTTGCCACAAGATGCCTGTGTTCGCCGTGAATTGGCATAGCGCATTTTGGCTTAACAATGTTGTACAAGTAGAGCAACTCACCCTCATTGCAATGACCAGAAACATGAATCGCAGCATTATCTTTGTTGATTACGCGAGCGCCCATTTGTACAAGCTTATTGATTACTTTGTAAACTTCATGCTCGTTTCCTGGGATTAGTGAGCTTGCAAGAATTACGGTATCAAGTTCATTAACTGTAATATCTTTGTGTATTCCGTCTGCGATTCGCCCAAGAGCTGCCATTGGTTCGCCTTGAGATCCTGTGCACATATACACAAGCTTGTCGTCTTGAATATCTTTTGCTTGCTTTAAATCTACAACAGTATTTTCTGGAATATGCAAGTAGCCGAGATCTGCCGCAATAGACATATTTCTAACCATTGAGCGCCCAACGAACACAACTTTTCGACCATACTTGTGTGCAGCGTCTACGACTTGCTGAACGCGGTGAACATGGCTAGAGAAGCTTGCGACGATTATTTTGCGAGTGGCTTCCGCAAACGCGCGATCCAAAGCTGGTCCAATAGTGGTTTCTGGCTTAACGAATCCTGGAACCTCGGCATTTGTGGAATCCGCCATTAATAAGTCAATTCCCTGTTCGCCAAGCTTTCCGAATTCAACTAAATCAGTAAGCCTATGGTCTAGTGGAAGCTGATCTAGCTTTATATCTCCCGTATCAATAAGCGTTCCTGCTGGCGTTTTTACACACACTGCAAGAGCGTCTGGAATGGAGTGTGTTACGCTAATAAACTCCAAATTAAAAGGACCTATTTTTAGCTTGTCTCTGCCTTCTACATGAATCATTTTTGGGTTGATTCTGTGTTCTGCACATTTTGCTTCAACAAAAGCGAGTGTTAATTTAGATCCGATTAGAGGAATGTCTGGACGCATTTTAAGCAAATATGGCACGCCACCAATATGGTCTTCATGTCCGTGCGTAAGTACCAGAGCATCTACTTTATCTAACCTGTTTTGAATGTAGTGAAAATCTGGCAAAATCAGGTCTACGCCCGGCTGCTCTTCTTCTGGGAAAAGCACTCCGCAGTCTATAAGTAGAATATGACCGTTGTATTCTATAACGTTCATATTTCTTCCGATTTCGCCCAATCCGCCAAGCGGAACAATTCTCATTGACCCCTTGCGATATTTTGGCGGAGCGATTAACGCACCTTCGCGCTGATCGTTTACCACTGGTGGAAGCGCGTTTTTAACTATTTTAGAACTTTTAGAACTTTGCGTATTTTTGATTTTTTTGCTTGCTTTCAAAGATTCGATATTGTTATCGTTAATCTTGTTATCGCTTGTTTTATTGCTTTTTTTACTTGTATTAGTTGTTTTTTCTTTTTTCACAGTTTTATTTGACTTTTTATTCGTTATTTTTGAAGGTTGGGAGGTTTTTACAGAGTCTACAATTTCTGCAAGAATCTCATCCGTCAATTGCGTCGTTGTCTTACTCATCTAATCCATTGTAGCGTTACGCCTCAACGGATTAACACTTAAAAATATGAAGCAAATCGCTTTGAGTTTGTCGTAAATAACCTATAAAGCTAAAGCTAAAGTCAAAATGTTAAAACGTGTGTTGAAACGTATGTTAAAGCGTAAACTCTAATGCTTACCGTATTTTTTCCAAATCTTGATTCCGATTCCGATTAGTACTACAACGATTGCGAAAATCATTGAACCTAAAATTGCGGAGCCTGATTGAATGTCAGCAAATCCTGCTGCTGCGAATAAATCTGAACCAAACATTACACACCTTCTAAAATTCTTGTTTCTTGTTTCCTGTTTTGTTAAAAAACCTATTGTTCCTAATTCTACAATACTTTTTTGCAAAAGATAATCGTAAAAAATAATCGTACAACTATAAGCGCATTACAAGATTACGTAGGTTACACCAAGTGAAGTAGAGATTCGAGATTTTTCGCAGCGAAAGAGGCGTATCGCTCGCGCGTTACAGCGCGCTCACGTCTTCGCTTGCGTTGAAAGCACACTGTGCTTTCAACTTTGAGCAAGCTCAGCGAATCGAAGTGCATTCGCGCGCTACGCTTTAAGCGCTCATGCAAGTCGATTCGCAGTCCTCCGATGGTGACTCGCCGAGAGAGCAAGAAAAATCGAGAATCTCGGTGATAAAAACCACGCAAAAGTTCTAGATATTCAGAAGGTTTGATGTATTTCTCTACGAGCAATAAATAGCGCCATCCTAAAGCCTTAGAATATTAACGTTCATAAGCTATACGTAAAAGTGCTTCGCTCGCGCGGATTAGCCGCGCTCACGTCTTCGCAGCGCAGAAGCAGTGCTTCTGCCTCGAGCTGCTCAGCGCACCAAATTGCCTTCGCGCGCTACGCTTTAAGCGCTCCGGCAGGTTGGCGCGCCTGCGAGGAGAGAAATACGCAAACCTCGCGCAACAACAAATAGAGAATATCGTTAGCGCGGCCTAAGCGCTCAGGCAGGTCGGAGCGCGTACATTTTCGGGAAAAACAAAACAACATCTGCAAACTTTTACACCATAATGTAGACTAGAAAGATACTCAAAAATCAACTATTTTAAACACGTTAAGCGCGTACAAATTTTAAGGGAAGTGAATATGTCATCGAAATCGGCGCAGCAAAAGTCTTCGCCTATGTCAAATTATGCACGATTGTTCTCTTTTGAAGGAACACGAGCATTTTGCATATCTGGAGCAATAGCAAGGCTGCCTATTTCGATGATGGGTTTAGGAATCGTTCTTGCACTAAACCACATTTACAACAATTGGACTATTGCAGGCACTATGAGTGCTGCATACGTGCTATCGCAAGCAGCCGTAACGCCATTATATGCAAAGCTTTTTGATAGATTTGGTCAAAGAAAAGTTGGAACACTCGCTCTAAGCGCGCAAGTTGTAGCTATGCTATCTTTTGCTATTGCAACGCTAATACATGTACCTTTGCCAATACTTTTTGTGCTTGCAATCTTAATGGGCGTTACGCAATTTGCGTTCGGCGCGCTTGTTAGAACGCGCTGGGCATACACACTTAAAAGTCAAAGCGACGATACATTACTAAACGTTGCATATGCGCTTGAATCTGGAATTGACGAGATTGTGTTTATTTTCGGACCAATTCTTGCAGCATGGCTTGCCACTAGCGTTCACCCTGTATCTCAACTTTTTGTGCCAGTTTTAGCAAGCGGACTAGGCGGAGCGTGGTTCTTGTCACTTAAAAACACGCAGCCGGCGGTTATTAAAATCGTGCAAGTAGAAAGCGCGCCTAAATACGACGAAGACGTACAAAATGCAATAAGCGAACAAAACGAAGACATACAGAATACGCAAAACGCACAAAACGTACATAAAAGCAACAACGCAACAAAACTTATCGACAGGCTTTCGCTTAAACAACTCAAAAACAAAAATCGTAAGAAGAAGCCTAAAAACGTTCTTCTTTACCGCGGAATCATACCACTTGTTGTTATGTTCCTTGTTTTTAATATGAGTTTTAGCGCTTTTGACGTATCTGTTACTGCAGCAATGCGCGCGCAAGGATTAGACAAATTAATCGGCTTGCAACTTGCGCTGTTTGCATGTGGATCTCTAGTTGGAGCTGTTATTTTTGGTTCGCACAAATTCCGCGGATCTAATTGGTCTCATCTAATCGTGTTTTTAAGCCTTCTTACTATTGGCTTTATTCTTATGAACATTAACTTAGATAGACTTGTGCTTCTAAGCATTTTTGAGCTTTTAAGCGGACTATGCGTTTCGCCAATTTTTGCAACTGGAAATCTTATTGTTAAAGACACGATTCCAGAGCATTCGCTTACCGAAGGATTATCTTGGCTGCCAACGGCATCTGCAATCGGAGCTTCTCTTGGATCAATGGTTGCAGGATTTGCGATTGACGCATGGAGCTCGCATGGCGGAATGATGGTTCCGTGGATTTCTACGCTTGTTGCAATTCCAATCGCGTCAATTGGGTGGATTATTGTAACGCGCAAACGCAGTTAATACGCGAGTATTTAATCCATAGGTATTTGATAAAATCACATTGAAAACTTGATACCCCCCCCCCGGTAGAAAATATGTTTTCCAAAACAAGAAGAACAGCAAGCAATTGCTCAAAATCTTGTTCAAAAACACGAAAACTAACGATTTCCTATTATCAAATATGAGGAGAGGTTTTATGAATGCTAAAATCGCAGCAGCTATATCTTTAGGCGCAAGTTCACTAGCATTATTCGCAATGGCAAATGTGGCAAATGCTGATGTTATAAATCAAAACTCAGACAATGAAAATGTTGAAATTAATGCCAATCATGAGAATCCTAATCCACAGGAAGCTAAAGCAAATGAACTCGCAAGAGAAGCTGAAAAGCTTAATCTAGAGACCAAAACAGAAGTAGACAAAGCTGATGAAGCTGTTAAAAACGCAAATAGCAATCTTGTAAAAGTAAATGAAAAAGTAGAAGAGGCATCCAAAAAAGCATCCGAAGCTACAGAAGCGAAGAAGCAAGCAGAGAAAGATGCAGAAGATGCAAAGCAGCAAGATGCAGATGCTCAAGAAAAAGTAGATGCAGCTCAAAAGAAAGTTGACGAAGCCGAAAAAATTAAAGAAAATGCGCGCTTAGCGGCAAGTAACGCCGAAAATGCAAAGAAGCAAGCAGAAAACACTAAGGCACAAGCTATAGATGCAAAGAAGCAAGCAGAAACACAACTTGAACAAAATCAAAACGAACTACAAAACGCCCAAAAAACGGTAGATGAAGCAAAAACAAATCGAGATGCAGAAAACAAGAATTTAAAAGCAGCTGAAGAAAATCTTGAAAAAGAAAAATCATCTTATGCTTCTCTAGTTGAAAGCGCAAAATCTCTTGAAAATGCAAAGAAGCAAGCAGATAACGATCTTAAAGACAAAGAAACAGAATTAGAAGAAAAACAAGCACAGTTAGAGCAACTTAAAAAGTCTGATTCTGCTTTAAACAATACGGATTTGGAAAAAGTAAAACAAATTGCTGAAGAAAAAGAATCCGTTTATAAGCAAGCTCAAGAAAAAGTAACAAAAATTAAAGAAACGCTTGCTACAAATAACCAGAAAATTGGCAAAACAAGTAAAGAACTAGAATCTAAAGAAGAAGAACTAGAAAAAATCAAAGATTACAAAAAGCTAGTTGAGTCTTACAAAAACTTAGACAATCTTAGAGGAAAAGCAGATGCAGCAGGAAAAGTCTACGATTCTGAAAGCAAAAATGATTCTAATACAGAAAATTCATTAGAGAAAAAGTCTGACTTCTACAAGTTCTTGCAATATGTGATTGACAGTGAAAAAGCTAAGGAAAATAATAAAAACAAAGATCTTATTGCAGACGCTGAGCGCGCTCAGAAAATTCTTAAAGGCGAATCATATGTGATTCCAAGGCAAGAATTCCAAGATGGATTGTATAAAGAAGCACAAACAATAGAAGCTCCAACGTGGTATGAAGATATTGTAAAACCTGGGCTTGGTAGAGTTGGCAGCGCTGACTCTCTGCAAAACATGAAGGAAGCCGCTGAATATTACGATGCTTTAAACGAGTACAGAAAAAACGATAACAACGCGTTGCAAATTGTAAACGTGCGTTTAAGCTTGATTGCCGAAAGCATTGTGCATTCCTTCTACTCGGCTGCTATTAATAATCATGCAGTAAACCATGAAAAGTATGATAACGCTAGTGTTATGGACACTACACCGTACAAAACTGCAGAAAATCTTGCTTGGGGTGATTACGACGGCCATAAAAATGGTCGAATGAAGTATTCAGATAACGATTGCAAAGTTCTAGACGATGGTAAAACTTCATGCTCAAAGCGACTTAAAACGCAAAGCACAGAACCTAAGCCTACAGATAACAAGTCGAATGCTTTAGACGGCTGGTATACGATTGAAAAGAATCGCTATGAAGAGGCTAGAGATAAAGGAATCTTCTATACATTCAAAGGCGATACAAAGATTGAAAACAAGCTTTCTGAAGCTGGCAAGAAATTCCTTAAGGACAATCAATATGATTTTGGAATGAAATTAAGCCAAAAACCAAACACAAGGTTATTCGAAAAAAATGACGAAAATGGCAAGCTAACTAATTTATTTAGTCTTTCCGTAGGTCATTACACTACTTTTGCTAGAAAAGATATAAGCGCTGGCGGTTTCGCAGAAGGCGATTTATTCATTCAAGAAATGCCTAGGATTCCTGGCGGCAAGCAAGAAACCGTTACAAAAAACGAAGATGTTGCTGTGTGGCACGGAAGCGACGAATCTTCGATTAGCATTGCCGAATACAAGAAGCTTCTTAGTAATTATGAGAATAGTCTAAAGCAAGAAAAATCTGCTGGAAGCGCATCTGAAAATACAGATGAAATCGCTAAATTGCAAAAGTTGAATGCTGAAGCAAATAAAGCAAATGCAAATTTGTTTGAAGCTAAGTACAATCTTAGAAAAGTACAATACGATTTGAACTTGCCAGACAAAAAGAGCGCTAAGGGGCTAAAGGAACAAGAATTAGAACGTGTAAAAGCCGAGAAAGAAAAAGCAAATAGTGAAGCTAAAAAATATGGCGACCCTAGCAAAGACTGGGGAAGAAAAGAAAATGCAGCTATTGCAAAAAAGCTTGCTCAGCAATGGCAAACAAAGTACACGCATCTAGATGGAAAGGTTACAACTCTTAGTAGCTCAATCGATGCTGCGAATACTAAGAACTCAGCAAATAAAACTGTCTTGGATGCTTTTACAAGTGCTGCATACGATTTTGACAATGCTAAGAAAGAGTTAAAAGAATCTCAAGAGAAACTAGAAAAGCTCACTATTGAAGCAAATAAATACGAGAACGATTATAAAGATGCAAGCAAAAATGTAGAAGAAGCCAAGAAACAATCTAAGTTAACTGGTGAAGAAAAGCAAGCTAAAATCAGCGAGTTTGAAGAATCCGTAAGGAATCTCGAATCTGCTAAAAAAGCTTTACAAATCAAAGCTAATGATGCTGCTACTAAATTGGCAGAAGCCAACGAGAAGGTCACGAAACAAGATGCAGCTGTTGGTAATGCCACTCAGGTGCTTGATTCTGCTCGTAGCAAAGTTAGCGAAACAGAAAAACAGTTAAATCTTGCAAACAAATCTAAGGAAGAAGCTGAACAGAAAGTTACGCAAGCTCAAAGCCAAGTTAACAAAGCACAGAAGCAAATTGAAGATGCAAGACAACAAATTGATTCTGCTAGCGAAAAAGTTACAGAAGCTCAAAAGCAAATTCAAGATGCTGAACAGCAGGTAGCTACAGCAACCGAAGTTAAGAATCAAGCTGATGCTACTAAGTCTAATACAGCTAAGCTAGTATCTGATGCTGCTGCTAAAGCCGCTCAAGCTAAGCAAAAAGCTGATGAAGCAAAGTCTGCTATTGAACAAGCACAACGCATTACAAAAGAAGCTCAAAGCCAATTTGAATCAGCAAAGCAAAAGGCTGAAAATGTTAAGACGCAAGTTTTGCAAGCGAAGCAAAAAGTTGCTGAATTGCATGAGAAAGTTAAGACGCTTTTGGCTGGAGCTAAAAATAATGTAATTGAAAGGTACAATGCTACTTTTGCTGCTGTAAGTCAAAACTTCGATAATCTCGAGAATACGTTTGTTCTTCGTTTTACAACGCTTGATACAGTGGAACAGTCTCTTAATAAATCTACTAGTACTTTAGATAAGACTTTAAAGGAAGTAAATTCGCTGGTGACTTCAGATAATGAGAATAATGGTGATGGTGGTAATGGTGGTAATGATGGATCTCCAACAGTGCCGCCAGAAAATATTCCAACAGATCCGCCAGCAGATCAGTCGCATGATGCAAGTACAGATTTAACTCCTGCTCCTACCCCATCTGTACCTACCCCATCTGTGCCTACTCCATCTGCTCCTACCCCATCTAAAGAAGTAGAATCAAGCAACGCTAATCAGAATACTGGTTCAACTAGCGCAACGCAAAATAACACTAGCAACAACACGAGTTCTAGCGAATCCTTCGAAAACTACTACAACCAGTATCTTGCAGGATACGCAAACAACTTGTTCGGAAATGAGCAACTCGGATTCCACGCTGCTATTCCAGCTGCACAATCGCAGAGTGCAAACGGCGCTAACGGAGCTAACGGTGCAAATGCTCAAAACGCTCAAAACGCTAATGGCGTTGCAGCAAATAATGTTGCAGGCGCAGCACACGCTAACACTCTTAGCGCAAGCAGCGCTAACCGCATAGCAGCTGCTCTTGCAAGTGGCGCTAAAGCTGCAGTCAAGGATCTTGCTAAGGATCTTGCTAAGGATCTTGCTAAAGCACAAGATGCTGCTAAGGATTCTGCTGCTAAGAGCGAGTCCAAGCAGGATAATGCAAAGAACGATGCAAAGGATTCTGCAAAGAGCGAATCTAAGAGCGAATCAAAGGATGATTCCAAGAGTGAATCTAAGGAAGATTCCAAGAGCGCTCAGGCATCGGGCGGCGCACAAAACGGAGCGCAAAGCGCATCCAACAGCACTACGATTAAGATTGTTGCAGCTATAGCGACTGTTGTTGCTGGAATCGCAGCAATCGGAGGCGGCACTTACTTTGCTCGTCATCGTCGCGCATGACGACCTGCCTGAGCGCTTAGACCGCACTAACGACACGATTTGTTTTCCGCATTTTGTACGTGATTTGGGTCAAATTTGGTACAAAGTGCGGAAGTTTATGTAGTGCGTTTGTACCACGACACACCGTATTTTAGGTACAAACGCACTACATGATTACACCAAGTAAGTGGAATATGCGCGTATTATTTCCGCATTTTGTACGTGATTTAGGTTGATTTTGGTACAAAAAGCGGAAATAATCATCGCGATTGATGCGTGCGTCTGGTGCGGTTTACAAACGGCTCGCCCGAGTATATGTACAAGTCCTCAACAAGATCTTTTACGCGATCCGCATACTTTTCGTGATCTTTTTTAGCCCAGGTAGCATCTCGCCTAAGCCCGTGATAATCGTAGAAACTAACATCGCAAGCCGTATCTGTGTGCAAAAAGTAGCGATTCACTCCGCGGCTACGCAAATGTTGCATTGTGCGCTTCCACAATCCGCCGCCGACTCCGTGCCCGCGAGCGTCTGGAGAAACAATAAAAAGCTCCAACTCTGCTTGCGTTAAGTCGTTAATATGGCTCATCGCCTCTAACTTGCGCTCAATCTGTCCCATGCCAATCGCAGAGTCCAACGCTTTTGCGTGCAAAGAATCGCCTTTGCTAGACATCTTTGCTTCTTGCTCTTCCAGCATCTTCTGAACTTGCTTAAACAGCACTTTATCTCCGTACACGCGCGCAAGCAAAAGTCCCATAAATTTGCCGTTTATTGTTGCAACAGTTCCAAACGTGGAAGGCTCCAAATAGTGCAGCACAAAGCGCCTAGAAAGATTGCGCGAAGCGTCTTCTCCAACAGCATGCGCGATTCCCCATGTGCGCTCGTATTCTTCTACGATTGCGTCAATGTCGTTAATTTTAACTGGACGAAACTCAACCGTCATTTTGTCCTTCTTTTACTTTTACTAACTTTACTTTTACTAACTTAAATCGGCTATGTACTACTTTTAGATTATCAAAAAAGTTGATTTTAAAAAGACGCTTCACTCAAAATTTCGTCGCGCGTTTTACACAATGCGTGAATCTCGCGATTTTCCGCACGCGCCTCACTAACGTAGTAAAGAGTGGCGTCAATGCATCTTAAATCAACGTTTGTAGCGCGCGCAAGCAGCATCCTATACCAGTCGAGCTGCTCAAGTTTTAGGCGAATATCTTCCGCGCTTTTTGGCCGCTTTCCCGTCTTCCAGTCAACGATTGTGTAGAGTTTTGTAGTATCGCTAGCGTCTAATCCTCCTGCAAAAACAGCATCCAAAGTACCGTTGATGATTCTATTTGCAAATTCCGTATTATCGATTTGCATTAAAATCGGCATTTCTGCAGCTAGCGGCACTCGTTTTGCCCAACGCGATTCTATAAGCCGTTGCTTCCATTGATCTAATGCGCAACTTTGCGAATCTGAATCTTTGCAACTTTGATTAAAATCATCTATAACTTTTTGTCTGTTTTCAGGCGTTTTTTCTAACGATATTCCATGTTTTACAATGTTTTTCCACTCGTAGCATTCACAAGATTTGCTCGGTGTTGCTGAGTCTACAAACTGTTGTGCCCAAGCGTGGAATTTTGTGCCTAGGTTTGCATCTATTGAAGGAATGGACGGGATTGGTCTAATGCAAGCCAATAGATTGTTGTAAACGCTTGTTTTTGCATTTTGTGCAATTTTGCTTATTTTTTGCAACGATGTTACGTTTAGTCTTGATCCGCTAGATATTTTATTCACTTTTTCGGCTAATTCTTCTAGCGAATAGTCGCAGTCATTTTGTGATGTTAAGTCCGCGTCTTGTATGAAGATTTTTGCCTTGTAGAGCAACGATTTAGGGTTTGTGTTTATGGATGAATCGTATACGGATTCTAAATCAGAATCGCAGTTTTCTACGAGTTTTGCGGATTCTATTAAGGATTTTTCTATAGTACTACTCAATGTGCAAGGCCATTTAAGTGTTGGCTCTAAACTTGATGAGTCAGGCTGAGGCGCGATTTTGCTAAATTCTGCAGCAAATTCCTGAGCATCGTCTCCAGCTATAAAGCCGAAAACATCCTGATTTGAAACATCCTGATTTAGGCCATTTTGACTTAAATCATATTCTTCATATTCTTCAGATTCTTTCGATTCTGTTTTATTTTCCTCATCTGAATCACAGCGTTGGACTTCGATAGCTCCATTGAGATTTTTAATAGCATTTATTGATTCGTTAAGAAACACTGACGCACTGCGCTTTCTGCCACTTTGAGCGCTATCTCCAGATGTAGCTGAGCCAGTTAAAAGAGCAGCGAACTTTGCGCGCGTAAGAGCAACATACATAAGGTGACGCTCATCCATGTGAAGCTGAATTCCGCGCTCCTCACTTTGCGTAAATGGCATAGAATCAACGTTTTGCTGGGATTTATACGCGTTATACACGCGGCGCGTTTCTTCACTCAAAAAATCGCCACAATCCGAAGAGCCACAATCCACTTCTTTAACAGCCTCCGCAAAATCGCACAAAGCTTTGATTCTATCTGGCTTAATCTCGTCAAAAATCTTTTGCACACTATCTAAACTTTGCATTGCTTTTTCTGGGTGCATTGCCTCCGCGCGCGTGACTGTATGCGGAAAATGCGGCAAAATGTTGGCATCCACGCGCAATGCGCAAGGCACGCTTGCACCAAACTCAATCGGTATGCGAGCGCTAGCCTGCCCATTATCATCAACTTTTAGCGAATCTCCTTGATTACTTGGAAAAGCGCCCTCATTTAGACCAACTACAGCAACAGCAGGCCATTGCAAACCTTTGGATTGGTGAACTGTCATTAGCACGACTTGCGCTGGTTCTGTTTGAGCCGAAGATGAAACAGAGGATCCTGACTGAGAATCAAGATTTTTTGCTGAGTCAATCCAGCTTATTAGTCCGCGCAAACTTACGTCCTGCCACTCGCCCATTTCCTGAATATATGTTTCTACAATTGCATTTAGCGAATCTAACACACTACGCATGTCGTCCAGCATGATTTGGTTGCTAAAATCCTTGTATTTTAAGGCAGACCCCACTGCTGTATCTATGTCTACATTAAGAGCTTGAACAGCGGCTTGCATTACGTTTGTTAGCGAGTTTCTTTGTATGCCTTCTACATTATGTAGGATTTTACTAAGTCTTTTTACTGCATCAAACCCTCCAATGCTAAGTTTTTGCTGCATTTGATTAACCCACTGGTC
This sequence comes from Gardnerella sp. DNF00354, assembly GCF_049262755.1. NCBI lineage: Bacteria > Bacillati > Actinomycetota > Actinomycetes > Bifidobacteriales > Bifidobacteriaceae > Gardnerella > Gardnerella sp. DNF00354. The sequence goes on along the minus strand of NZ_CP058402.1, from coordinate 711,162 downwards.
GTTTTTTGTGGAAAAATCACGCATTATTAGGTCTGCTAAATAAACTCCGCCATAAATATTTATGACTTGCCCAGATATTTCCCCACTATTCGCCTTGTTTCTAAGATTGCGCACGGCAGAATCCCACTGACTTTTAGGAAGATCTGCTTCTAATAATCCTGCCGACGAGTAAATGTTGTAAAGATATTCCGTGTTTGCGCTATTTGCGATTGCAGCTAATGCCCCCAAATCGTCGGTAGATAGCGCAAAACGAGGTGTGGCTAGAAGTCGCATAAGTGAGTTTGAGTCGCTGTGATCTTGCACTACTTTTAGAAGGCTTAACACATCTTTAACTGCTGGCTTTTCGATTAACGATGAGTATCCTACTATGCTTGTTCTTATACCTGCTGATTCTAATTTTTCAGCATATTTTGGCATATTTGCTTTACTTCTAAAAAGAATTGCAAGTTGCGGCTCAAGCGGATTTTCGCCATATTTTTCAACGATTTTCTTAGCAAATCGCACTACTGCGTCGATTTCTTCTGCCTGAGATGGCATAAATAGCGCTGCAATCGTGCCATTTGACGCATCCTCTTTTGGCTTTAAAGTTTCTACTTGCACTTCGCGATCGTCAATGCTGCTAAATCTACGACTTGCGTTTTGCGTTGAATTATCGCCATTTTCTCCGCGCATCGGCTCAGTTAGTGCGTTTGCAACTTTTAGTATAAAAAGCGAGTTTCTGCGTGTAACAGTTAGCGAATATTTGTTTTGTTCGTTTATATTAAAGTCTTGTTCAAATTTGCAGAAAGCTCCTGTAGACGCTCCTCTAAACGAGTAGATTGCTTGGAATGGGTCTCCTACTGCCATAACGTGTGTACGCTTTGACGCCGCAAAATCGCCATCATTATCGCCACCATTCTCCGCATCATTCTCCGTATGAAACAGCGTATTTATAAGCATTGCTTGCGTTGTAGAAGTATCTTGGTATTCGTCTAAAAGAACTTGAGAATATTGATTCCTGTATTGCGCACAAATCGAAGGAAAATGTGTTACTAAATAGTAGGCTGCGATTGTAAAATCGCTAAATTGTGCCATGTTTACGCGCTTTTTTTCAGCGTCAAATTGCAAAACAAGATCTAACAGTATGTCTCTTTTTACACATGAGTTGTATAGGTTCACGCAGAGTTGCAAGCATGAATCATCCCAATATTTTTCGTATTTTTTACACGCTTGTTTAAATTTTTCTGAAGATGTTTTTGTAACGTCTTCCGCACTCATTCCAGCAGTTTTTTTGACTTTTTTGTATTTTGGTATTGCTGGTGATTTAGCAGGTAATGGCGATTCGACTCTCTTGTTTCCTATGACATTTTTTAAGTGTTCTGCAAACTCGTTATTCCACTCTCGTATTTTTTGTACTACTTGAGGCACACTGGAACAAGTGTTTCCTTGCGCATCTACACCTATCATTGAGCATGATATTTCAGCACAAAGTTTCATAACATCTGAACATAACGTGTCAAAATCATATAATTTGTTTAAATTTTTATTGTGATTTTGTGGATTATCTAAATATTTTCCGATTATACTTTTTATGATTTCCATCGCGCCAGCATCGCTTAATGGCATGGTGTTTTGGTTGAATCCAACCAAAAGCCCGTATCTTCTTACGATTGATTGAAAGAACGCGTCGTACGTCATAACTTCTGGCTTTAAGAATGACTTTGCGCCATTTGCACCGCTTGCACTCACCTCTGCAGAAACGCGACTTAGCAATTCCGCAGCCGCCTTATTTGTAAAGGTTAATCCCAATATGGATTCTGGCGGAACTTTGCTTTTAATTAAATGTATTACGCGGCGAGTCATAGTGTATGTTTTGCCGCTGCCAGCTCCAGCAACTATTAGAACGTCCTGATTAATCGGCGCTTCTATAACGTTTTTTTGCTCTAAACTTGGAGCACTATTAGGCGTGGATTTTACGGCGTTAACGTTGTTATTATTCATTTTTACCTTCAATCATTTCGTAAACCGTGTCCACTTTTTCCGCACACGCAGGGCAAACATCTAAACATCTGCAATGATTTTTATGGTCTGCTTTTGGCTCAACAACAAAACTGGTTGACTTAACAGCAGAAGCAGCAAAGAATACTCGAGATATCATCATAAGAGACCATTTTGTTCTCATAGGCAGGTTTACAAAATCCGACCACGCATTCCGGCTCACACCGTCCGCAGGATTTTGCGCATCAATATCTGGAAGCTCGTAAAGACGATTATCATCCGCATACCTGTATCGACTTATCAGTCCTTTAGTGCTCAACGCGCCATCTTCGTCAAACAACGAAGGCTGACAAATGTTTTCTGCAACACCATTATCTTGCGCAGGAGAATCTTTGTATACAACGTGAAACAGCGCACTTCGCGCGATTTTTGTATGCTTAAATTTAAGCAATTGTTTAACGTCTTCAACGTTTTCGTTACAAAACACAATCCCAAGCTGATAGCAGATAAGTTGTAAATCGTTAAACACCTGCTGCGTTTTAGGAACTTTTCCTGTTTTATAGTCGATTAAGCGAATTTGTTCCGTATTGTCATTTAACTTTCTAATTTCCATGCGGTCAATTCGACCCTGAATCCTCACTCGCAAATCGCTAGACGCGCCATTTTGCCATCCGCCTACTAAGAATCCCATTATTGAATAAAGATCTTCCAAGCTTGTTTTTGTTTTAGACGCACGATTATAGGCGTTTAAAATATCGTCGAATCCAAAAGTGGCATTTATATTGCACTCGCAATAGGCATGTTCAAGATTCCCCAAATCGACGTCTGCAATTGTAGGTTTTGCAGACTTCGACTTTTCTAACGCTGGTAAAATATCAGTAACCACACCGTCTTCATCTTTTTTCGCCATAATCGGGTAGTTTGATCCAGTTAAAGAACCTACAAAATATTGAGCAATCGTATAAAGCGCTCGTCGAACATTTAAATCATTTTTTATAAAACGATATCGGTCTTTTACGTCTGAAATATTGGAATCGCTTGGGCAAATCGAATAATAATGCTCAATCATAGTGTTTGCAACATCTTCAATAGCCTTTTTTTGTAAGGCGCTTATAGATTCAAACGAAAAATCAAAGTCAGGCAATTCGCTAACTTTGTCATTTTTAATCGCAGCAAACTCTTGCAATTGTGGATATTTTTCGCGTAAATACTCGTTGTCTAAATGCTCATCTTGACTTGCCCATCTAGCAGTTTCATGAATAAGCGTGCCGAATTGTGCTGCCGTTCCTCCACGTGTAGGACCTGCAAATTTTCGCTCTAAAAGACAACAGACTGGACATGACCAAAGACTATCCACCATTGATGGAGATAGTGTGACTAAGTTTGATTTTGATTCGTTTTCAATAGATTTCTCTTCGGTCTTAGAACCGTAATTTTTACGAATAAAATCCCAATTTTCTGGATTTGCCGAATCCACTCCATTATTTTTCAAAAGATTCAACGCTGTTAAAGCATCTTTAACAGTAGGATTTCCGTCTAAGTTGTGACTATTTTCTGACTCATATATTGCACGCGCTACTTGTGTTCGCGCCGAAGCAACAAGCCCTCTAGGATCCGCATCCATTACAGCAAAATCTTCACAGAAATCAGTGTATTCACTACTTCCATCCGCATTACGCCAATATATTTCTGGCAAATAGTAGTAGAGAAAATCAGAAGGAACACAATCATCACTATTAACCGCGCTTACAAATAGATGACGGTTGGCGCGCGTAATCGCCATTAAAAAGCTTCGCTGCTCTCCAGTAAAAATCGCTTGTCTATCGTTTACGCAAATTCCAGTAGGATTAGCATATTCATCTAATAATGATGAATTTTTAGAATTATTAGATTTAAAGTTTGCTGAACCGAAAATCCTATTATTTAACACCATGTTTACTAGAGTTTCTGACCCAAACATTGTGCTTCGAGCCGCAGTATTTGGCCAGACTCGCTGCTGTACGGCTGGAATCCACACATAATCCCAGCGAGAACCAACCGAGCCAGACGGAGTTGTGAGCGTTACAGAATCAGGAACAGGAGCAACACTGGCAAGAGAATCAGCTTCAATTTCCATTTGACGAACTTGATCAATAAACTGTGTGATTGTTGGTGCCGCTGCAGAATAGTCGCCAGCAACCGACGAATTGTAATAATCCGCACGCGAATCTATGTAATTAAACGAATTAGCATACTCAAATAATCGCATAGCAGCATCTAGTCTATCGTTTGCAAGACGACCTTCATCGTTGTTTTTAAGCGCTTGAATCTGCCACTTTTTAGCGCAATTACAAAGATTCCACGCCTGCCCAAGTATGTAACTAGCCTCGTTTGTTTCACTATTTTGAATTTTTGCTAAATCTTGTTTTAAAATCTTAGACAGTTTAGACGTGATTTTAAAAACGCGCATTAAAGTACGAAGATGAACACTGTTTGGGCGCATTTTTTGCAAAACAGAAAAAATTTCTGTAGTTTGATCAGATTGAGTTTGGTTAGCTGGTGACTTATCTAATAAATCAGAATCGCAGGAATCAACACTAAAATCATCACAATCCATTGATTTATCAATAGCACAACTATCAATAAGCGCTTTAATTATCAGAAGGTAGCAGGAATCAACACTAAATCGCGTGGAATTAGGGTTTGGATTTGAATCAAAAATACGATTGTCGAAGCTAAAATTAGCATCCAAACCATCATTCTTATAATCAGTCTTATTTAAAAGCTGATTTTGCAGTAAATCCCACTGTCTTATAAGAACGCTAAGAGGGGAATTTTCCTTAGATTTAACCATGTCACTAAGAGAGACAATGGAACGCATAAGCGCTTCTACAGCACTTAAATCAGCACAATTATAATTATCTGAATCTATCAGAGGACTATCCATTATGGTTTTTATGCGACTTTTCACAAAACGCGCAATCGAAGAAATAGTGCGAGTTCCTAAAGATACGTCTTTAGCTAAATTATCCACGCTATTTTGGCTAAATTGCGCCAATTCAATAAGCGCAAACAGTGCTTTTATAAACGGCTCTTCCCTGAGAGCGCGAGTAACGGACGAGTATCGCACAGGAACACCATCTTTGCGAAGTCGCTCGCCGAAAGCACGAACAGTAGCATTATCGTGAGCAATCACAGCCATATTTTTCCACGGGATTTTGTGATCTAAGTGAGCGCGTTTTATTTGCCAAATAACACAATCCATTTCTTCGCGCGCAGTACGATACAAGTCGCCAGAAACCGAAGAATTTCCTGTTTCTTGCGAATTTGATTCGATTTTTTCTATAGGAAAAGCACCTTTAACATTTGCCATCTTCCAAGCCCTGCGGGCGATAGGCGTTGGCGTTGGCATAAGCGAAGGGATTGAAAGCGAAACCCTGGATGAAAAAAGACTCAGTGGAATTGAGCGACTATTTTGTTTTAGCAAATCTGAAGTATTTGAAGAATCTACATAGTCATTGGGATCATTGGGATCATTGTAAGACTCAGCTACACCGTCAATCCTGTAGTCACAAATTTTAAGTACCGCTGCTTGCATAATACCATGCTGAGCAGCTTCAACCACATAATCTGGGTATGATCCACGGAAGGATTGCACAGATTCGTCTGGGTTTGCCGTTAAAACAATACGAACGCCCAAACTAGATAGAGACTCAAGAAATGCAAGTCCAGCAAGTGTTACATCATGAAAATCATCTACTACCAAAAGACGTGGAAGTGAACATTTAAGCGCAAATAATTCTTTAGAAAAATCTTTTGAAGAGTCAGCTGAATAGTCGCAAGCAACCGAAGATTCTTCTGTATTATCATCATATAAACTCTTAAAAATCTCATTCAAAATTTGAACACCGTTAGCCAAAAGTTTAGAAGAATCTAATCTAAAAGCATTTGGATATTTTTTCCGCACACAATCCGCATACTGACTACGAAGTGCAAAAGCCAAATTCCATTGCACACGCAAACGATTAGCAATGCTAGAAGATTGCAAATCCGCCTGCAAAGTTGCAAGCAAATCGGAACTAGAGCCAGATTGCAAATGCGACTGAAAATTAAGGCTATTTAATATTTGCAACTCTGCAGATTCGCTCACAATACCCATTTCGTCTAACCGAGCGAGCATATCGCGAAGTTGATGAATGAAAGCACTATTTATTGGCAAATCCTGAGTATTTTGAGCATTATAAGAATTATGCGCATTATGTGCATTCCGATAATCTATAGAGTCGAACGAATCCATAAGATTATCACTGTTTTGCAACTGCGATATTACGTAAATCCAAGAATCATGTGATTTATAATCACCATCTTGCAAAGATTTAGAATACTCTCCAGAAAAATAATCGTTAAAAAGCGAGCAGATTTTGCAATCACCGCTATCGCCTTGCAAAACATGATTAACATGCATTCGCACTATTTCGCGAAGAATCGCATCTTGTTCAGCGCCGTTAAGCAATTTAGGAGAGGGCATTCCAAAAAGCTTATTTCGTGCGGAAATCAGGCTGAATGCAAAAGCGGAAAGAGTGCCAACTGGACGAGACTGGTATGAAACACCAAGATTGCTTATTACGTAGTTAGACATGCGTGCGGCAGTTGCACGATTCTGGGCTGCGGCGATAGCAAAATCAGTGCGAATCGCATGTTTGAGTAAAAGCTGTACGGCTTCATCGTATTTAGAGTCCTGCGTATTCTTCCAATTAGCTCGCAAACCGCATAGAAGAGCGTTTAGAGCGAAACTTGACTTTCCAGAATTTGGAGCGCCAAACACCAACAAAACATTGGTGTGGCGTTCGCTGGCGTTTTTAAGACTGCCATCAAGCAACGATTGAACAGCATCTAGCGCAGAATCTTCCGTACACATAAACACAATTCTATCAACTGGCTTGCGTTTGTATGTAACCTCGTAGTGCGATTGTACCAAAAAATGCCCAAATTAGATACAATCGCACTACATAAGTAGCGCAATGCAGGTCGTCGTTAGCGCGGATTAGTCGCGCTAACTATTGTTGATTAGAGAGTCGCTTAGCGCGAGCGTTTTTAATCGCAAGAAATGCTATTCCAATGCCAATAAAAATCAGCGTAAAAATGGCAAGCAAATAAACAACACCCACTCCAAGCGTTGTGGAATTAAACGTGTTTGGCGCAAAACCAAACCATCCTGCAGGCGCTTTGTAGTTCAAAAAGTTGTACGGCGCTGCCATAGCATGCTCTCCCCATCGCACGCCAGCAAACTCGCTTAAGCACACAGCGTACGCAACGTAAGTGAGCGGCGGAATCGTAGCAAAATAAACGTGTGCGCGGCTGGACTTGTACTTGTAATCAAAAAGAACAAAGTCAAAAATTGCGAGCAACGGCGTTATAAAATGCACGCATAAGCTTGAGCACCCATTGTTCATGTACGCGCCAACAAACCCGAGTTTGTTTGTAGGAGCCAAAAAGCACAGGTACAGCGTAAAAGTGACGGCGATTGAAATCGTCATCATAAATTTAAAAATGTACCATGCGTTTGGCTTTGAATCTACCCAGCTGCCAGTGCGTTCAGCCTTCTCACCCTGCACACTTTGCACACCCTGCTCATCGCTTTTAGATTTAAGCACACTTCGCGTGTCTAAAATCAGCGAGCCAAGCAGAGCCTCGCAAATCATCAAGTTAGAAAGATTCGTAAAATACGTTAGTGCCATTGAATCCCAAGACATTGCCATTCCGTAAATGGACGAAACTATTGCAATAATTCGAATCATGGTTCTTGTAACGTAATCTTTGCGCGCCAAGACTAGTGTTTCGCTCATTCTTATCTCGCTTTCAAATAATTTTTAACTCTCATCTATGTTCTTCAATGTTTTACATAAATAAGATTTACTATACTTGACTCCGATCTAGGAATAGCAAAACGTGCAAAATTTAATGGCGATTTTTGTAGATAATGCCAAACAATCTGCCGCAGCGCAACGATTCTGACGAAGCGTTGCAATGCTTGCTGTATGTTAGCTCGCCACTAAATCCGTTTCCGCTAAGCACAGACGCCAACCATCCGCGCCTACCGAATGCGCCCGACGCGATGAAGAGTGCCATTAATATGCCGAACAAGAAGGTATACGTAATAGCAGCGTTTCCACCAGTAAACGGCAGTGGAACTGGCAACACATTAATGCCAGTAATCTTTATGTAGCCGATGATTGGAGCTTTTTCTTTACTCTCATCATAGCCAACGCTCTCATTTTCTGACTGATCTTTTGTCTGCGCGTATACTGCGTAAACAGCCGTATTGCCATGAGTAACAAGCATCTGCTGCAATTTGTCAGTGTCTACACTTGCGTTGCCGTTGATATCGCGCTTCAAAATAGATGTGCAATCATCCTGCTGAGGCTTATTATTGTTCATCCAACGCACGCATACTTGAAGATTCTTCTCAACTACGTCTCGAGAATCAAAATCATCGCTAGCATCTACTAACAATTCTTTGCCATTCACTTTGCCGTTATTATCTGGATTACCCGTGAAAGTGAACTTAATATCGTTAGCAGTAACCTCGTAAGGCTTACTCATAGTCGATTCCTGAAGCGAACCTATAGATTCAGCTTTAGGCTTTATTACATCAATCGGCACTACGTATACTGGTAGAATTGACTGCGCTCCAGCAATATCACTAAAGTCAGATTTTGCTTCATAGCCGTATGTGCCTTGCAGACTTTCCCTAGCATAACGGTTTGAAAGTGAAAGCACATAGTGCGAAGAGTTTGAGGAATTATTAACGTATTTTATGCCGTCAAGACCACCAAGAACTTTATCTAGAGTGAATTTAGACGAATTTACATCACTCGTTCCCCACTGTGGTATATCAGCTGATTTCGGCGTCATCTTGTTATATTGATCGTTTCCCAAAACACTAGCATCCATACCATTATTTGAATTACGAACTGAAACGCTATTACCACCGCCATAATAACCATTTGCAGTAACCAAGTCAGGAGCGTTAGTAAACTCACCATTCAGCGTAAAGAAACCAGGACGATTGAAACCATTCTTACCCTGTTCAGCAGAAGCTTTATCTGTACCATTAACAACACGCAAAGATGGCTGGATCTTAGCAAAAGCATCTTCAGCTTTCTTTAACTCGTTACCAGATTTGCCATTTGTTGCTTCTTCCAATTTTACTGGCATAAGCTTTAACGCATTCTGCAAATCACCTAAACCTATTTGACCTTTGCTACTCGCGTTATAGCGGTACACAAGCGATTGATGACCAGGCTTGCCAACCAGCTCAAATCCCGGGTCGTTAGAACGCTCACCAATATATGGCTTCTTTTCATCCCAAGTAACCTTGTAGTCAGCATCATCCTTACCAACACTTCGCAACCTAGCGAATCGCGTTACGATATTATATCTTGGTTCCGGCGTTACATTTCGCCTACGCCATCCGCGCAAAAGAATAAACGAATCCTGCTCATTGCCTGCGTTAGAGTAATTGTTGCGCTTATCCGCCTGCTCACTAGGAGCAACATACTCCCCGCGCTTCCAAGCAACTTCTGACTGGTTTGCAGAAAGTGTATCATCCTCATCCACGCTTATAAGACTGTCAGCATCTCCAAAACCAAGCCATTTGCCTCCTGCATTTCCGTTGCGCAATACATGATTCACAGCACGCTTCTCGGAGTCATTTAGCAGCAATGGATGCACTTGTACGACTTTCTTATTGACTACGACTGGGAAGAATACGCAATCTGAAGGCGAACTCCAATCTTTTGGTGCTTTTGTTTCAGGCCTACACACGTTACTACGTTGCGCAACCATTGAGTCAGCAGATAGCACGTTACGCATGTCTTCTTCTTTTGCTTTTAACACATTTGACTCATTGCCACCTGTTTGAGCGCTATCTACAGAACTACTTGCATGATCTGGATTCTCACTACCGCCTGATTGAGATGAGTTGTTGTTATTCGATAACTCATCCAAATTTCCTGACTTAACGCCAGGCATATCTGACCAAGGTCCGTAAGATCCTGCGCGATTCCTTGCGCGCATTACGCTTCCAGGAGCCAGGAATCCAGCATTAAATATTATTGCAGAATTATTCTTTCCTTCGTCTTTAGAATTCAACACAACGCCTTGAGGCAGAGTATAACCTCCGCAGACTTGCCAATTATCTGTTGACTTAGCTCTGCATAATGCTAATGCTTCACTCGTATCAGTATCGCTTGCAGAAGCAGCATTATTACTACTCAAGTTATCATGCGAACCCAAGCTAGACATTAGACTATTACTAGATTGTAAACTAGCAAGTTTTGCTTTTTCTGCACGAGTGAAATACACTACGAGTCGAGTCGCATTTTCCCCTGCAACAACAGACACAGCATTGTAGTACTTATCCGCAACAGCTCCTTCCCAATCATGGAGCCACACGCCAGATTTTGATGAATCACCATAATGATGACCATCATATGCACGCACAATTGGAGCTTTAGCTACAGTCCAACTGAACTTGAATTTGCCTACTACTGCTTCGTCACTCTTATTTCCAGAGTCGTCAGTTACTTGAGCAATCATCTTGAAAGTTGGTGACTTTGTAGCATCATTCCCACGCCATTTTTCTATAAATCCGCGCAACAGTTCCTTGTTGATATTGCCATCTGTAACAAACCTTACGCGAGGAGCTTTTTTAGTTTTTGGATCTTTTACGCCTTCTGCTTCAATGTCTATGCTCAGCGTGTTCTTCAAAGCTTCGCTTACATGCGTATTAGGATTTGCCACATTGAAATCATCATCCAGTGCAAGCAAATCGACTACGTTGAACAAGCCCGACTGCTTTGTAATATCAGTCTTGTTCATATCAATAGTCGTAGCAGTTCCGCAAGAATCAGCCTTTTCTTTAGTAGGATTGCACTCGCCCAGAAGCTTCTTATTAGCATCTTTAGGATCTTTTACTGAAATCCACGGCTTGTTCTTGTCTACTGGCACGAACCACACGTTAATTACATTTGGCGTTTTATTATTATCACCTTCGCCTCTAGCTTCTAATTCTCTCCACGGATTACCGTTGAAAATATAGAGCTGAGTGCGCATTGGCGTTTTTTGACCATTCCTAAGAATTGCAGATCCTAAGTTTGCGCCTGAAGCTTGCTGATTGTAATCTTCTCCACCAGGAATAACGTAACCTTGCGGCTGCAAGAAACTGTTTTTATCAGTAATACCATTAGTATTTATACCGAGTCCACCACCAAGACTGTCTTGTCTTACTAAGTCAACAACGTTTACCCATTCTCCGCGCGAGCCATTCGCTAATTTACGAGCGTAGCCAATGCCATCACCACGCTTAGGCATACTGTTGTATCCACCCCACAGATTTTCTATAGCTGTTTTATTAGTAGCATCAGCATCATTAGTGTTCAACGGGTAAAGTGATGGCTGTATTTGGTTTCCAAGCCGTCTAGTTTTCTTTGTGCCTTTAAATAAGCTTAAAGCATCATTTGTATTGAAATCACGACCTTGGTTGATGTTGAATCTGTACACTAAAAATTGTGTACTATTTTCATCACGACCATACCACATGAAACCATCGTCACTGTCACGACCCTTTATTTTTCCACTGTATGACCAATCATAATCTCTACGAATATCAACAAATCGCGTGATTTTCTTCTGCTTTGGATCAAGCACAGTTTCCTGCTTTTGATCATCTTGAGCGTCAGTGCCTGTGCCAGTTGCTTTTACTACTTTAAAAGTTTTTTCTGAACCAGACTTATTTTGACCAGTATTTTTAGTGTCAGGAGTTACTGAAAGACAGATTTTATACTGCTTTGTGTCGTTTGTGCAAGAATACTTATCGCTTTTGCCACCAAGATCTTTAGTTTCATCTTTCGACCAACCAATTTCATCTTTTCGGTAATCGAACAAACGCGGATTCTTCTGCTTAATTCTCTCTATTAAACCCTGTTTTTCAGAAGGATTCAGCTCATAAGGGTTCACTTGAACCATGCCATCGTCTGGCCATTTCATTTCAAGCGGAAGCGGCTGAGAAACTGCGTGTTTCTTAGTCTCAATCGTGCCGAACTTATCTCCTACACCAACATAAATTCTTGAACCGATTTCTGCTAAGTTTTCTGGAATGGTAATTTCTAACGAACCGTTGTTTTCCTTGAAATCAATACCAGTACCCTGAGGAAGTTTAGTGAAATATTGCTTATTATTTTCGTTAATGAAATTGACCCACTTACTATTAGCATTTTCACGATTCAGCATTATTCCTTGGCAACCATCAGAGCGAGCATTACATGTATTGATAATATTTGTTGTAGTTCCATCTTTTTCTTCAAAAGGCTTAGTTTTTCCACGCCCCCAAATTCGCACTGCCAACATTTTCACTGATGTAGCGCTTTTAGAAAGCGTCACTTTACCAACATACTTACCATCATTCTGCTTTTGCCAGCGCACGTTAGGAACAATAAAATTACCATCAATAATATTCAACTTCACAGTTTTTTGAACATTATTTCCAGCATCATCCCAAGCGTGGAATGTAAACTCTTTAGACGGAACATCATTACGTCCAGCCGGAGAACCATTAGGATCATTTATAGTAACATAACCGGATTGATCTTTAAGAGTATCAGCACACGCTGTTTTACCGCAAGCTTGTTTACTCTGATCATATTTACTAAAGCTGCCAGACCATTTTTTACTAGCTTCCAAAACATCTGTGCTATTAGTATTAGGCACATTCTCCTTAGTACCCATATGCACATGCATATCGTCATGACCTGTTACCAAGAATCTAACACGGCTACCAACAGATACGTTCAATCCACCTTCAGGAACAGACTGAGGCTCACCACCGTCAACACTCACTTTCACGTCTATAGTCGGCTTCTCAGCATCAACATGCGTGAACACGAGTGGCAAAACATCCTTAGACTCATCCCAGTATGTAATCTTCGCATACTTAGCTAATACGTACACTGGCTTTACTTCTGGCTGCATACCAGACTGCATCATAATACGATTGTCGTTATGAGGATTAGTTGGAGTTGCGTATTCTTCTTTTACTGGCTTTGAGAAGTCTGCTTTCGCAAGGTTCGCATAATGCGCTTTCTCAGAGTCAGTCAACGCTTGGTCAACAGATTTACCTTTAGGCGCATCATAAAGTTTCCAAATAAAACGCTTAGTATCGTTTAATGGCCTAGATTGACACTCTTGACCGTCTTTATTTTTTTCAGCAGATTTATCTGCAGCTTTATCATCATCGCCTTTGCAAGGGTCTACTACGTTTACTACAGGAACTTTTACAGCAACTTTTGTTTCCGCATCTTGCAAAGTGTCTGACTTTTTATCATTACCTGTTTTATCAGTCCATTCAACGCTATAAATTGCGCGATCTTTAATAGCGTTGCTTGCGCCGGATCCGCCTTCACCATAGCTATCATTGAGTGGATATTCTAAGCCATGATTATCACCAGGAATTTTGCCATCTTTAATAGAACCGTAGTAAACAGAGTCCACTCCATCTGCATAATTAGCATAGTTTTCAATATTCTTCTGAGTATGAGCATCAGGTATGTATATGCGCGGATTTAGCGCAATAGCAAAATCATAAATTCCAAGTTTGCTATCAAGGTATTTCACATAATTTTCTGCTTTACCTAAACTTGTTTTAGGAGAACGATACTTAGCTTTATCATTCCATTCTTCAGTCTGCAAAGGTCTAAACACATCCGCTTGACCAATAATGTCATACTTAAAAGGCATGCTCGAGCCCATTTGAAGTTTATCGTTCCAATACTTTACTGTCATCTGGTGAGAGCCGAAAGAAGAATCCTGAGTATTAATATTAGTGTTTGGATCTAATGGGATTCTCCACCAACGGTTTCCTCTCGCATACTTATTATCTGCGGAATTGTATTTTGGAGAAAGTGAAATCTGACCCTTTGCCCACACTTGACCTGTGCACTGAGATTCGTCAGCTTTATCGCACACTCTTTGCTGTGAAGGGTAGAAAAGTAAGCTTGTAACACCAATATTATTAGTATGAGCTAATAATTGACCATTATTGCTTGTTAAAGGTCCTAAATGAGTACCGCGAAGGAACTGGAAATGCGGGACTCGCATATCAACTAGATTTGGTATACCGTACCACTGTTGGTACAAAGTCGTGTATTCGTAATCAGTATGGCCCTTACCACCGCGCCACTGAAAGAGTGAATATGGTTTAGCACGACCATATGGATCAGAACGACCATATCGAGTTGTTGGACTACTCCACTTATCACCATAATAAGTTCCTGCACCATAATACGATGTGCTCAAAGATCCATATTTTCCATTATCTGAAGTCGTATAATGAATATGGTAACTATAAGGTGATGTTTTATTATCTTCAATTTTATTAGTCAACGTAAATATTTTTGATTTTTCTGGACTATCTGGTCCGCGCATTTCAAGATACAAATGATCAATCAAATCAATATACGTTTGGTTGAATCGCTGTCTACCATCCGGAGGAAGACGAGTACCAGTAAGATGTTCTCCATCGCTTGGGAAACCATAGTTAGTACTGTGATAGCAATCAAAGCCATAACCAGTATGGCATAAGCCAAGGCCTCTATTTTTATTTTCATTCTTGCTTTGAGTTCCGCCATTATAAACAGCTGCATCACTAATAACACCCTCATTTTTAAGGCGATACCAAGCTTTATCAAGAGTTTCAGTATTATTAAGTGGAATTCTTTGAACACCTTTATCAAGGCAAAAACCGTTAGGATTAACCCAATCTTTTGAACAAGTGCGCTTATTTGCATCAAAATGCATGCGCTCTACATACTGATCGTACTGACCGTTACTTGCATCGAGCTTCTGATCTTTAGGAACAACGAAATATGTTAAAGCATTAGCAGCACCATGAATACGCGCACCCATGTTGACGAGCACATCCCAGATGTAGCCTTTGCCATCGCGTTTAGGAGTACGCTTTATAAAAATGTAATCGTGAACATCATCAAGCTGATTAAAAGCCAAAGGATCAACACCGTTTCTGCCTGCATCATACGGCAAATTACGAAGACGTTTTTGTAAATACGTTCCACGCGGATACGGAGTAAAGTTTGGATCATTTTCAGTGTAACGACCTTGAGGACTAGCAAAATTGCTATATACAGTACTCCAAGGATTTTGTCCGCGTTCCATATCAGCACCATTAGATGCGCGATGCCCCATTTCATCGCCGTCATCAGTAATGCATTCGGAACGTGCGTATTGTCTATAACAACCTGGGCGGAACTCCATTTTGCTATTGCGATTACTATCACGATTATTGTTGCTTGAGCGATTACCACTGCTAGCACGATCAGTATTGACAAAAGCACCGTCCGCTCCGCTTTGCGAAGCCATACCTTTGGCAGCGCTCATCATAGCACTGTCAATAAGTCCTTTGACAGGCCCATCACCCTTAGCAGCACTGTTGGGAAGATTATTATTTACACCATTTTGCAGCTTTGCAAACGCATTGTTTTGTCCATCGACAAAAACTGGAGGTTGCGATGGCGCAGAAATATCGGCATTATCGGCACTATTACTGGCATTAGGATTATTAGCAGCATTAGATTTATTAGCAGCATTAGGCTTATCTGCAGATTTAGCTTTATCGCCAGAATTATCAGCCTTTTTACCAGCCTTACCAGAATCAGCAGCCTTACCAGAATCATTAGAGTTAGCTACAGTCTCAGCAGTGCCACTGTCAGCAGCTACAGCAGTGTTTGCAGTTAGGCACATCGGCAGCCACATAGCCACCGAAATCAGGAAAATAAGAACAGCCTTAGCCGCCTGCTGAGCTAAACGCCCTATCCAGACGACAACACTTAGCAAAATCGTCCAAATACTTCTCATTGTTCCACCTAAACTCTCGTATGCCAATTTCCACATGCCAATTAACGTATTATTTCTAAAATCTTAAATTTTGACTTTTTCAACGCATCAGCTTTTTCAACGCATCAGCTTTTTTAACGCATAAAATTGCTGAACGTATAAACTTTTTCAACGCATCAACTTATTAAACGCATAAACTTATTTAACGTATCAACTTTTCAGTTTTTTAAGCTTTGAAGCCTTCGGACGCTTGCCCTGCGCAAAACCATCAATAATCGACTCAAAGGATTCCTGACTAATCCTTCTCGCTTCTTCGGAATCCCTATACATCTGCTTGTTTTGGTCGCCATAAATGCTAAGCCAAAGAGCATTGTTCGTCTGGTCATCACCATTGCGATCACTATGGTCATCACTATGGCCATCACCATTATTTCGATCATCGCCGTTCTGCTTATCGTTTTTCTTCTTTTTCTTCTTAACAATCGGCAGACCAGCCCAGTAAATGTAGCCTCCAACCACACTCAGGCTTGCAATGCTCCCAACAATCCACCACGGGAATCTCGGAACATCCGGCTTTTTACCAAGCAAAGACTTGTCCGCAGCAGGAGTCGGTACTACTCGCTCCCCCGTCACCAAGATTCTCTGTGTGTTGATTCCAAGCGGTGTGCAAGTAATCAGAGTCACAAGATCCTTGCCTGGCACTGCAGCAATCTTCTTTGTTTCGTCTGGGTTTACAACAATTTTTTCTATCACCTTGTAAGTGAGAATCTCGTCAAAAACCTCGATTGTAAAAGAATCGCCCTTATCTATCTCATCCAGTCTCGTAAACATTTCCGCACTAGCCAAACCACGATGACCAGTAATCACGGAACGAGTTCCTAATCCTCCAACTGGTAGAGAAGTACCGCGCAAATGCCCAAGTCCCTTAAGCAGAGTATCGTCCTGCGTACCGTGATACACAGGCAAATCTAGGTCAATTTTCTTAATGCGAAGGCGAGCCATAAGACCATCGTCATTCGCTTTCAACTGATCCCAATAGTTTTGACTAACGTCCGACGTTTCGCCATGGGATGTTGGAATATTCGTATTCGCCTCATATATTGCGCCTACGGATAGCTTGCGATTGTATTCGCGGGCGCGAGCAAGCTGCTCATGCGGAGCCGGAACAGCATGCGTGATTAGCTTAGCGTATTCCGCAGCTACTTCCGACATGTGATATTGGCTTAGCCACATTGCTGCATGTGGGTATAACAGTGAGGCGAACGATGCGGTTAATAGAAGCGCTGGAACGATAGAAGATTTAGAAAACCTCCACTTTCGCTTATCGCGTTTCTTATGCTTAACCGCAACGTGTCGATTTAAGAATAAAAACCTAAGCATTTGTTGCTTTGCGATTGGACTTGAAACTGGACTTGTGATTTTATTTGCGACTTGATCTGCGACTTGATTTTCGGTTTTGTAAGCCAACGCGAGTATTCGCGAATCCGCGCAATTCACTCACTTGAATACGCAAACACTCGCATACAGCTTAAATCACAAAATAATCACAAAATAATCACAAAACCAAGTAAGCCTTACGCTTCTTCTTGTTCCTTGCGACGACGAGTGATGATGTAGAACAACGTGCCGCCCAAGCCAACAATGCCGAATGCAGTGAGCAATACCAAGCCGCGAGCACCAGTCATTGGCAATGCAGTGAGAATCTTGCTCATTGGAGTAGACTTCGCATCTTTAACAGTATTCACGTTTGCTGTATTCGCAGTTCCTGCAGTATCTTCTACGAGGTCATAGCAAGTTGGAGTAGTTATAGCATCGTAACCTGCTGGAGCTTCAGTTTCCACTATGCAATATGTCTTGTTCGTGGTCTTTTTATCGCTTTCTTTTCTTACGAACAACTTTACAGAGTCAACACCGTTTTCATTGTCTACTTTCTTTGTTTCCAAAGAACTTCCGACCTTTTTACTAGTAATAGCAGCGTTATTAGTCCCTGCGAAATTGTAAGTTTCACCATTCTTTGTGACAGACTTTACATCAGATTTCTTTTTACCATCAGTAATTTCGTACACATCGAACTTTGCACCGTTCAAACGCTTCTGGTTATCATTGTCTTCCTTTATGACCTTCAATGTGCCGTAATAAGAGGTATCTGATGGTGCGGTATCGCATCCCTTACCAGGGTTATCAGGATTACAAGGATTATCTTTGTCACCAGTCTTGTTGTTATCAGCCCAAGTGTTGGCGATGTTCTTCACGTTTTTCACATCTTTGCCAACTTTTGTCACAACATCAGCCTCGAGCTTAACAATCTGCTTAGCGTCCTTAGCAGCAGAATAGAAAGTATAAGCTTCTGCTAAACCACCTGTAGTAGCAGTATTAGTTAATTCGACTGTAAGCACTTTTCCATTAGAATCAGAAGGATCTGTAACTGTGTAATGAGTATCTTTTGTAAGAGGCTTTGTATTATCAGCTCCTTCAACGGCTGCACCAGTTTCAGAGTTGTACTTCACAAGCTTAACATTCTTAACTTCATCAAAAGTCAAGTCTTTAGACATCTTATCGTTAAAGCCGATAGCCTTGTATGCTTCACCTTCAGCTGGTGCTGGAAGTGGAATAGCGACCTTCCAAGTGATACGAGTACCATCTTTAGTATTGGCATCTTTATCAGCAACTACATCCATACGAGATATGTCACTAGCTGTCTTTGTTGGAAGCAAGTTCGTTGTATCATTCTTTGGATACACGTGAACGTCGTAAATCCAGGTCTTAGTTGTTGAATTTGCCAATGGCAAAGTTACGAAGAACGGATCTACGCGACCAGTAACCGTAACATGTTTTCCATCAATAATTGCACCATCGGTATTGGTTTCTTTAACTACGTAAAGAGACATACCCAAGGTTGAGACTGAAACTTCTCCAGAATCATCAGCGGTGCTAGCAGTCTTTGTAAACTTTACAAGACCTTGAGAATTAGTTGTGCCCTTACCGATTTCAGCAATAGAAAACACATGGCTTTGATTTGTATCATCATTACCAGTCTTTACAAGGTCAGAAGGTGTTTTAGCTTTATCAGTAATTGATGTAATCTGCTTCCATCCATCTGGCTTTGCTAAATCGATATCCTTTCCGTCTTTTTGAACCTTGTAAAGCGTAAACTCAACGCCCTTAACTGGCTTCTTATCTTTAACAGCAGTACTCTGATCAGATCCATCAGATCTAGTAGAAGTTGCAGGACCCTGATACTTGTGAATAGACAAAGAAACTGGCGTATCTTTAGTAATGTTTCCAGTGTCAGCACCATTAGCAGCACCAGGGTCTGCAAATGCAACAGAGCCAGCAATACAGCATGTTCCAAGCGTGCATACCGCCGCCAAAACAGCAACGGTGCGCTTCAGCGAATTCGTATTTAAACGCATGTTCCCTCTCTTCTTTAGAGTACATCTCGTTATGAGAATTTTGTGTTTAGAAAGAATCGCCCATGTGATTAGACTCTTCCGCAAAAATCGCATAAATATTGCGAATTATAGATTCCTCTCACCGGGCTTCTAGGCGCACTAAAGCTGTGCGCCAAACCTTCATTTACTAAATCAGACTAGCATTTTGTGGTATGAAAATCACCTAAAAATCAACTAACAAAAGATTACTAAAATAAGCTTTTAATACCCCCCCCCCCGGTATTGTTGAAATATCAGGGTTTTCTCAGCTTAGCAAGTGATAAAATTGTTAAAAAATTTTTCCGAATTTTTGCTAAAATCACACCTCGGCGTGTCGAATAAATCGCATCGTTATCCCTCGCGCGTATTGCTGCACTCACTTCTTCGCTTGCGTTGAAAGCACACCGTGCTTTCAACTTTGAGCAAGCTCAGCGCTCCGAATTGCCTTTTCGCGCTACGCTCTAAGCGAAAAGGCAGGTCGTCGCGCACGTTTGTTTTTCCCTTTTTCAGCAAATATGACTACAAACACGGGCAAAAATACACAAACACAAGCGAATCAAGTCAAATCGCATTTTATAGCAAAATGTCGATTCTGCAATAAATCATCAAAATAAAATTGTCGATTCTGCAAAAATTTGCTAAAATAAAATAATCGATTTTGCAAAGAATGGCGGAATTACAATGATTTATAACCTTAATCAATCAACATCCAGCACAACATACACTGAGCGCAAATTTCCACGCAAAATCTATTCGCACATTCTCAATTGGAAAAACTCTTCTAACGGGAAAACAGCACTGCTCATAGAAGGACCACGTCGCGTAGGAAAATCCACTATTGTAAAAGAGTTTGCGCAAAATGAGTACGAAAGCTACATCCTGGTGGATTTTTACACAGCATCTCCAGAAGTAAAACAACTATTCGAAGATCTTTCAGATTTAAACTACATCTTCTTGCAACTCCAGCTTACATATAAAACAAGCCTCAAGGAACGCAAGTCGTGCATTATTTTTGATGAAGTTCAACTCTGCCCAAAAGCGCGCCAAGCAATTAAAGCCCTAGTCAACGACGGAAGATACGACTACATAGAAACGGGCTCACTAATTTCAATCCACAAAAACGTTAAAAATATTCTTATTCCAAGCGAAGAACGCAAACTAAAAATGCATCCTATGGATTATGAGGAATTTAAGTGGGCACTTGGCGACAATACAACCATTCCGCTTCTAAAAAAACTCTACGATTCTAAAAAACCAATCGGTCAAGCAGCATGCAGAAAAATGCTAAGAGATTTTAGACTTTATATGCTCGTTGGAGGAATGCCACAAGCTGTTGAAAGCTATATTGAAACCAACGATTTTAGTGTTGTAGATAGAGTAAAACGCGATATTCTTTCACTTTACGAAGATGATTTTAGAAAAATAGACCCTACTGGTAAAATATCCGCAATTTTTGATTCCATTCCAGCTCAGCTCATGTCTAACACTTCCCGTTACCATGTTTCGAGCGTTCTTGCTGGCAACAGAGCAAATACTGTTCTTGAACAACTAGCTCAACTAGAAGATTCTGGAACTGTGCTAATCTCCCACCATACTAACGATCCTAATTCTGGAATGGCTCAACACAAAGATTTATCTAAGTTCAAACTCTTTCTTGCAGATACTGGTTTGTTTGTTACGTTAGCATTTAAAGACAAGTCTTTTACAAGCAATGACATTTATATGCGATTGTTAAACGATAAGTTGCAAGTAAATCTAGGTTATGTATACGAAAATATTGTTGCTCAAACTTTGAGCACTCATGGACACGAATTGTATTATCACACTTTTATGGACGGCGACGCGCGATTAATCGCGGACGATACTAATGTTGAGATTGACAATCACGATAATCGCCACAGCAAGTGCAACAATCGCAACTATGAAGTAGATTTCTTGATTGCTGATAAGAACAAGATTGTGCCGATTGAAGTAAAGAGCTCAGGTTATAAAACGCATGCTTCACTTGATGCTTTCGCGCGTAAGTTTTCCTCGCGAATTGTACGGGAAATATTGATTTATACGAAAGACTACCAACATAATGGAATGCTGGAATACATTCCAATAGTAATGACTGAGTTCTTGTGATTTGCTCACGTCTTCGCTTGCGTTGAAAGCACACCGTGCTTTCAACTTTGAGCAAGCTCAGCGCTCCGAATTGCCTTCGCGCGCTACGCTCTAAGCGCTCAGGCAGGTCGTCGCGCACAAAACAAAAAGCCGCTGCAAGATGTGTAAAACAACTTGCAACGGCTAATTCAATTCAGACTAGCAAAATCAAACCTAGAAATTTAAGCAAATCACTCATAAATAATATAGATAGCCTAAAATCTCCAGTCATACCTAGTCTGATTAGTTAAGGTCATCGTCATAATCACCCTGACCACCCTGATCATCAAGGAAGTCATCTGGATTAAATTCATCCCCAAGCTGCATGTCGCCAAAATCAATGTTCGAGAAATCAACATCTCCCATGTTGCTCTCGCCAAAGTTTGACGGAGTGCCATTTGCTCCACCCAAACCAAGGTTTGGATAAACAGCATCACGCACCTCTGGATCTGCAAAGACATCCGCATTACGATAACGCGCCAAACCAGTACCAGCTGGGATGAGCTTACCAATAATAACGTTCTCCTTCAAGCCCTTAAGATCATCTTCCTTCTGGCTCAAAGCAGCTTCAGTAAGCACGCGTGTAGTCTCCTGGAAGGATGCGGCAGAAAGCCAAGAATCTGTAGCCAAAGAAGCCTTTGTGATACCCATAAGCTCTGGACGACCAGCAGCAGGCTTACCACCATTCTTAACAGCCTCAAGATTTGCTTCACGGAACTTAGCCTGATCCACAAGTTCGCCTGGAAGAAGGTTCGTGTCTCCAGAATCAATCACCGTAATGCGGCGAAGCATCTGGTGCACAATAACCTCAATATGCTTATCGTGAATATCAACGCCCTGAGAACGGTACACGTTGTGCACTTCTTCCACAATGTTCACCTGAGCAGCACGAGGACCAAGAATTCGCAGAATCTTCTTAGGATCCACAGAACCTTCAATCAACTGCGTACCAACCTCAACGTGGTCTCCATCCTTAACAAGCATTGGAGCACGACGAGTTACTGGGTAAACGATTGGCTCAACCGTAGTATCGTCTGGAGTCAAAGTCACCTGACGACCATGGTCAGTATCCTCAACCTTCACAACACCTGGGAACTCAGCAATTGGAGCCTCGCCCTTAGGTGTACGAGCCTCGAAAAGCTCGGTAACACGAGGAAGACCCTGCGTAATATCGCTTGCGGAAGCAACGCCACCAGAGTGGAAGGAACGAAGCGTAAGCTGCGTACCAGGCTCACCAATGGACTGTGCTGCAACAATACCAACAGCCTCGCCAACATCAACAAGAGAGCTTGTAGCCAAAGACCAACCGTAGCACTTTGCGCAAACGCCACGCTTAGACTCGCAAGTAAGCACAGAACGAGCCTTAACTTCTTCGACACCATGCGCAACCAAGTCACGCAAAACATCCATAGAAAGCGCGTCACCACACTTAGCCAAAACGGTTGTACCGTCTGCTGGATCAAGCACGTCTGCAGCAAGCAAGCGCGAGTATGGACCACCATCAGCAGCCTTAACAAGCGTCAAATTGCCATTTTCGTCGCGGTCCGCAATCTTCATCATAAGACCACGCTTTGTGCCGCAATCTTCCTCACGAACAATAACTTCCTGAGAAACGTCCACAAGACGACGAGTCAAGTAACCAGATTCTGCAGTACGAAGTGCGGTATCAGCCAAGCCCTTACGCGCACCGTGCTGGGAGATGAAGTACTCCAACACAGAAAGACCATCACGGTAGTTTGACTTAACAGGACGAGGAATAATCTCACCCTTAGGGTTTGCCACTAAGCCTCGCATACCAGCAATCTGACGAATCTGCATCCAGTTACCGCGTGCACCAGACTGAACCATGATGTTCACGTTGTTATCATCATGGAAGTTCTCGCGCATAGCATCTGCAACCTTATCGGTGCATTCAGTCCACAAGTTAATCAACTCTTGACGACGCTCTTCATCTGTAAGAAGACCCATATCGTACTGGGAGTTAATCTTTGCAGCCTGATTCTCGTAGTCTTGCGCAATAGCCTCACGATTTGGAGGAAGCACAATATCAGAGAATGCCATTGTAACGCCAGACCAAGGTGCTCGAGTAAAGCCAAGATCCTTCAAAGCATCAAGGGATGCGGCTACCTGAGCAGTGGAATAACGTGTAGCAATATCGTCAACAATCTTGGAGAGAACACCCTTTGGAACCTGCTGGTTTACAAACGGATAGTCCTCTGGAAGAGTGCCGTTAAACAACACGCGACCGTAGGATGTGGCGAACAATACAGTTCCATCCTTAAAGCGCTCTTCGTGAACAACATCTGGGCTGCCTGGCTCTGGATCTACGACCTTAAGTTCTCCTGGCTCCCAATCCTTTGGTAGCACAAAGTCCTCTGGCACGCGGATTAATACCTTTGCCTGCATGTCAATCTCATGCTTGTCGAGTGCCATTTGAGCCTCTGCAAGCGAAGAGAAGATTCTGCCTTGACCCTTTGCACCGTCTATTACTGTAGACAAGTAGTACAAGCCCAAAATCATATCCTGAGATGGCATGGTAACAGTGTGACCATCTGCTGGCTTCAAGATATTGTCAGATGCCATCATCAAGCTGCGAGCTTCTGCTTGAGCTTCGGCGGAAAGTGGCAAATGCACTGCCATCTGGTCACCATCGAAGTCGGCGTTGAATGCGGCGCAAGCAAGTGGTGGAAGGTGAATTGCTTTACCTTCAACCAGAATTGGCTCGAATGCCTGAATACCCAAACGGTGAAGTGTAGGAGCACGGTTAAGAAGCACAGGATGTTCAGAAATAACTTCCTCAAGCACGCCCCAAACCTCGGAATCTCCGCGATCTACAAGACGCTTTGCGCTCTTCATATTCTGAGCAAAGCCCTGATCCACCAAACGCTTAATAACGAATGGCTTAAACAGCTCCAACGCCATTGGCTTAGGCAAACCACACTGATGCATGCGAAGGCTTGGACCAACAACGATTACGGAACGACCAGAATAATCAACTCGCTTACCGAGCAAGTTCTGGCGGAATCGACCCTGCTTACCTTTAAGCATATCGGAAAGCGACTTTAGTGGCCTATTAGATGCACCAGTTACTGGGCGACCACGACGACCGTTGTCGAAGAGTGAATCAACTGCTTCCTGAAGCATGCGCTTTTCGTTGTTAAGCATGATTTCAGGAGCACCAAGTTCAATCAACCTCTTCAAACGATTGTTACGGTTGATTACTCGACGGTACAAGTCGTTCAAATCAGATGTTGCAAAGCGTCCACCATCGAGCTGAACCATTGGTCGCAAATCTGGTGGGATTACTGGAATAACGTCCAAAACCATTGCTTCTGGCTTGTTTCCAGTTGTCAAGAACGCGTTCACAACTTTGAGTCGCTTCAAAGCGCGCGCTTTGCGCTGACCAGTACCATTGTCGATTTCTTCGCGAAGTTCTACGGCAGCAGACTTAAGGTCGAAGTCCTGCAAGCGCTTCTTGATTGCTTCAGCACCCATGCAGCCTTCAAAATAGTCACCGTAGCGGTCTTCCATTTCTCGCCAAAGGTCAACATCGCCTTCCATGTCTCCTGCGCGCAAGCCCTTGAAGCGATCGAAAACTGCGTTCAAACGCTGAATCTGCTCATCGTAGCGAGTACGAATAGCAGCCATTTCTCGCTCTGCTCCAGCGCGCAATTTAGACTTTGCGTTGCCTTTTGCTTCGCCTGATTCTTCCAGCTCGTGCAGGTCTTCTTCTACCTTCTTTGCGCGAGCTTCAATCTCATTGTCGCGGCGCTTACGAAGATTGCCGATTTCCGTATCGAACTCGTCTTGTAAGTCTGGAAGATCTTGGTGACGCTGCTCTTCATCTACCTTAGTAACCATGTAGGCTGCAAAGTAAATAACCTTTTCCAAGTCTTTTGGAGCAATATCAAGCAGGTAACCCAAGCGGCTTGGCACACCCTTGAAGAACCAAATGTGTGTTACAGGAGCCGCAAGCTCAATATGACCCATGCGTTCGCGGCGAACGCGGCTGCGTGTAACTTCCACGCCGCATCGCTCGCACACGATTCCCTTAAAGCGCACGCGCTTATACTTGCCGCACGCGCACTCCCAGTCGCGAGTAGGACCGAAAATCTGCTCACCGAACAGACCATCCTTCTCTGGTTTAAGGGTACGGTAATTAATGGTTTCTGGCTTCTTAACCTCGCCGTGGCTCCAGCTACGGATGTCGTCGGCAGTGGCCAGTCCAATCCTCAGTTTGTCAAATGCGTTGACGTCCAGCACTATTATCGTCCTGTCTCATGAAATTGTTTTTCTAAGTTTCTTAAAGTGATTAGTGATTAGTGATTAAGTTATTTCTAATCACTGGTATCACTGGTATTCAGGTTCTTGAATAACTTGATCTTCCTTGGCGGACGAATCTGGTCGCGCACCAATGTTGAAGCCCAAATCTTCAGAAGACGACACCGGATCATCATCCTCATCCTTCATGTCAATTGCCACTCCTTCGGAGTTAAGCACCTCAACATTCAAGGAGAGCGACTGCATTTCCTTGAGCAACACCTTGAAGGACTCAGGAATACCAGCTGGTGGAAGGTTATCGCCCTTGACAATAGCGCCATACACGCGCACGCGACCGTCAACGTCATCAGACTTTGTGGTCATCATTTCATGCAATGTGTAAGCAGCGCCATAAGCCTCAAGCGCCCACACTTCCATTTCGCCGAAGCGCTGGCCGCCGAACTGCGCCTTACCACCCAACGGCTGCTGGGTAATCATAGAGTAAGGACCAGTGGAACGAGCGTGAATCTTATCATCAACCAAGTGATGCAGCTTCAAGATGTACATGTAACCAACAGAAATTGGCTTAGGGAATGGCTCACCAGTGCGGCCGTCAAACAATGTTGCCTTACCGTCGGAACCAACAAGCTTATTGCCATCGCGGTCTGCAAGCGTAGTGCTCAAAAGACCCTTCAAGGTTTCTGGGCGCACGCCGTCGAACACTGGAGTTGCAACAGGAGTGCATGGATCGCCGTGCTCAGCGCCTTCTGGCACATACTTCTTCCAAGCAGCCTCAAGGTCTGGATCCAAATTAATATCCCAGCCTGCGTGAGCAATCCAACCCAAGTGAAGCTCGAGCACCTGACCCAAGTTCATTCGAGAAGGCACGCCCAACGGGTTAAGCATAATGTCTACTGGAGTACCATCAGCCAAGAATGGCATATCCTCTTCTGGCAAAATGCGGGAAATAACACCCTTGTTGCCGTGGCGACCAGAAAGCTTATCGCCCTGCGTAATCTTACGATGCTGAGCAATGTAAACGCGAATCATCTGGTTTACGCCATTTGGAAGCTCATCGCCATCGTCTTCAGCGTCTTCACGAGTGATTTCCTTAACAGCAATCACAGTACCAGTTTCGCCGTGTGGCACGCGCAAAGAAGTGTCTCGAACTTCACGGCTCTTTTCGCCAAAGATTGCACGAAGCAAGCGCTCTTCTGGAGTAAGCTCAGTCTCGCCCTTAGGCGTTACCTTACCAACCAAAATGTCGCCAGCTTCAACCTCGGCACCAATGCGAATAATACCGCGCTCGTCGAGGTTTGCAATAGCGTCTTCACCAACGTTTGGAAGGTCGCGAGTAATCTCTTCGGCACCAAGCTTGGTTTCGCGCGCGTCAATCTCGTACTCCTCAATGTGAATCGAAGAAAGCGTATCGTCTTGCACGAGTCGCTGAGAGATAATCACAGCATCCTCATAGTTGTAGCCGTTCCAAGGCATAAACGCAACGAGAAGATTCTTGCCGAGTGCAAGCTCGCCCTTGTCTGTTGCAGGACCATCAGCCAAAACAGTTCCTGCTTCCACGCGCTCGCCATCTTTAATAAGCGGCACCTGGTTGTAGCAGGTAGTCTGGTTGGAACGCTGGAACTTGGAAAGCTTGTAGCTAGATTGAGTTCCGTCATCGTTCATAACGCGAATAATATCTGCAGAAACGTAGGTTACAACGCCTGGCTTTTCGGAAAGAATCACGTCTCCAGAATCAACTGCAGCACGCCATTCGGAACCCGTACCAACAAGTGGACGCTCCGACTTAATAAGCGGCACAGCCTGACGCTGCATGTTAGTACCCATCAAAGCACGGTGGCCTTCATCGTGCTCCAAGAATGGAATCAAGCTTGCGCCAAGAGAAACCATCTGTCGTGGGGAAACATCCATGTAGTCAACAGTGCTTACAGGCACATCGACTGCCTCTTCTTCGTCCACGCGAGCAAGTGCCTGAGTGCCAACAAAGTTGCCATTTTCATCGAGTTCCTGATTTGCCTGAGCAATAACGTGCTCGGCTTCGCGATCTGCAGTCATATATTCGACTTCGTTAGTCACATGACCATTAACAACCTTACGATAAGGTGTTTCAATAAAGCCGAATGGGTTGATGCGACCAAAGGTAGCAAGCGAACCGATAAGACCGATGTTTGGACCTTCTGGGGATTCGATTGGGCACATACGACCAAAGTGGGATGGGTGCACGTCTCGAACTTCCATAGATGCGCGGTCTCTAGAAAGACCACCAGGACCAAGAGCCGAAAGACGACGCTTGTTTGTAACGCCTGCCAAAGGATTGTTCTGATCCATAAACTGGCTAAGCTGAGAAGTTCCGAAGAACTCCTTAATAGTAGCGTTAACTGGTCGAATATTAATCAACGACTGTGGTGTAATCGCCTCAGCATCTTGCGTGGTCATGCGCTCGCGCACAACGCGCTCCATACGGCTTAAGCCAGTACGAATCTGATTCTGTACAAGCTCGCCAACCTGACGGATTCGACGGTTTCCAAAGTGATCAATATCGTCCACGTCTACACGCAATTGCACATCTTCGCCATCACGCTTGCCTGGGAAGGTCTTTTCGCCCGAGTGCAAAGTAACCAAATACTTGATTGTGGCGATAATGTCTTCGCGATTCAAGCTGCGATCGTTGTAATCCGCTTCCAAACCAAGCTTGCGATTGATCTTATAGCGACCAACGCGCGCCAAATCGTAGCGCTTTGTGTTGAAGTAGAAGGATTCGAGCAAATTGCGACCCGCGTCTGGAGTTGCGGTATCTGCTGGGCGAATCTTGCGATACAAGTCTGTAAGAGCATCATTTTGAGTGTCGATTGGCTCTTTTTCTAGAGCATCGAGAACAAGAGGATACCCTTGGAATGCCTCGGCAATTTCTGGCTTAGTCATGCCAATTGCCATCAAGAACACTATTGCAGACTGCTTACGCTTGCGATCTACGCGCACGCCAAGAACATCGCGCTTATCAATCTCAAACTCAAGCCACGCTCCGCGACTTGGAATGATTTTTGCGCCAAAAACGTCTTTGTCGGAAGTGCGATCTTGCGTGCGGTCAAAATACACGCCTGGGGAACGCACAAGCTGGGACACAATTACGCGCTCAGTGCCGCCAATAATGAATGTTCCGTGTGGTGTTTGCAGCGGGAAATCACCCATAAACACAGTCTGGCTCTTAATCTCGCCAGTTTCGCCGTTTTCAAACTCTGCGTTTACATACAAAGGAGCGGAATATGTGTAATCCTTCTCTTTGCACTCAAGCACAGTGTGACGTGGCTCTTCAAAATATGGATCCGAGAATGTGAGGCTCATTGTCTCAGCAAAATTCTCGATTGGAGAAATCTCTTGGAACACTTCTTCTAGACCAGAGACATGAGGCACAGTGTGAGTGCCATTTGCCTCATCTTCTTCGACGCGCTTCTTCCAACGCTCGGAGCCGATCAGCCAGTCAAAGCTGTCGGTTTGCACACCGAGGAGGTATGGCACATCGATTGGCTCACAAATGGAGCCGAAATTCACACGATCCGACGCTTTATGCAATTTAATGCTGTGCTCGTCGGCACGCGCGATGACTTTGGTGGTGTTCGTCGTAGCTTGTTCAGCAGCCAATGGACGTTCCTTTATCGCTAGCTAGTTTTCTTAATCCTTGGGAGCTTTAGAAAATCGCAGCAAACGCGCTTAAAATCAATGATTTTGGGTTTGCGGGCGCCTTCTTCGGTTCCTTGAGTATGCCCGCTATATGACACACCTTGTACAAAGAAACGATTTTACCCCTTCGCTTCGACTTTTTGCGCCATTTGTGCATCTGCTAGCGAACAGAAATAACCACGGGATTGCTTTGTAATCCTGACACATCTTTATGCTCAATTTGTGCAATATACGTTCCGCGCGAAACTTTAGGCAAGTCGGCGTCATCTAAGCAATCCTTGCCAGTAGGCGTTCCGACTGTAGCATCCGTGCTCCACACGATTTTTTTCTCGTACGAATCACCTTTTGCCATTAACAAAGGCTTGAGTGGAATTTCGCACACATCTGATCTCCATTGCGGATCTATTTTCTGCTGCTTTTCTTGCTTTTCTCTAGATTTATCGGATTTATCAGACTTATCAGACTTATCAGCACTTACGCTGTCTCCAATTGTCAACACCATTCTGCCATCCGACGCATCTATTCTGCAGGAATCGTCTCCTTCATGAACTATGCGAGCAGTAAATTCTACGCTTCCTCCCATCGGTACAGATTGCGATGCTGAGGTTAATTCAATACGAACGTCTTTCGCACTACATTTTTTTATGATTCCAACAGGCCTTGGATCTGGCACAAGTTGTTTAGATAGAGTAACGTCTGAATGTTTGCTTATAGCACTTCCAATTGCAGATATGCCTTTAAAAATGCTAATTATGCAAAAGATACAAAACACTAAAACAGCCAGCAGCCCCACGCAAACTACGATTCGGCGACGAATGTACATGCGACGGCGCGCAGCACTAATCTTCCGCTTCGGTTTACGTTTTAACACAGGCATAGTCACCATTGTAATGCATGAGTAGTTTTAAGACTATTTTTGACTATAGGCTATTTTGCTATTTTCTATAAGCTATTTTCTGTAGACTATTTTCCGCCCTCAAATCCAAGCTGACGCCACGCTTCATAGATTGCGATTGATGCGCAATTCGTAAGATTTAAGCTTCTAAGCGAAGGACGCATTGGCAAGCGAACCTGTTCCGCAACATGCGGACCTGCCATAATATCCATTGGGTCTGGAATATCTCCTGGCTCCGGTCCAAAAAGCAGAATATCATTCGGCTTATACTCAATATCTGTGTAAAGTTTTGTAGCATTTGCAGTAAACGCAATTATGCGAGAATTTGGCATTGATTCCACAAGGTTTTCAAAATTCGGGTGCATAACAACGTGTGCCATATCGTGATAATCAAGACCCGCACGGCGAAGCTTTGTGTCTTGAAGATTAAATCCAAGCGGCTCCACAAGATGCAAAATGGTGCCCGTTACCGCGCAAAGACGAATCGCAGAGCCTGTGTTTCCTGGGATTCTAGGCGAATAGAAGCACAAGTGCGGGGTCTGAGTTTGCGCAGTGCTTGCATCTTGCGCGCTTAGCATGGCGTCCATAACGCTGATTGGATTTCCGTGCGCGTCTGTTACAAGCTCGTCCGGGCCGTAATTTGACTTTCTGTAGCCATACTCATACATCTGCTCTACACGATTGACTGGGTTTTGTGCGTCTTGATTTTGTGCGTCTTGCATACTTTTATCTTCTTTACTTTTATCTTCTTTACTTGTGACTTGCATACTCGTAATAATCACCTCAATAAAATCATCATAATAAAAATAAGCGCGAATCCTGCAAAATCAGCCCACGAGAACACAGCTCCCGTAAACACAACAGCCGTGATTGCCGCCATAACAGGCTCGCTCGCCCCCAAAAGCGTTCCGCGCACAGATCCAACTCGCATAACGCCAGCCAAAAACATCCAATATGCGCCAAAAGTTCCGCCAACGATTGTAAAAGTAAACAGCAAATACGCGCGCAAATCCAAAGGAGGCATTGTTTGCCATGGTCGCACAAATGGCAGCATAATAAGACCTGCAATAATAAACGTAATTCCGTTTACAGTAAGATTTCCCCATTTTGCAATCAATTTAACTGGCATAATCGCAAGAGCCGCCGTACTTGCAGCATCTGCTAATCCCCACAAAAGTCCCATCAGCGGCAGCGAAAGCGAGCTAAAATTGCCTCCCGTTGCCATAAGCGCAGTTCCTGCAAATGCAAGCAAAACACCAATGTTTTCGAGCAAAGTCGGAGTTCTTTTTGACCGCAAACACACATAAACAAGCACAAAAAGCAGATTCAGGCTTTGCAAAACAGTAGCCGTGCCAGAGTTAGTCCAGTCAATTGTAAAAAGATACGCCACTTGCGTTAAAAGCACGCACACAATACCTGTTACGACTAGCATTGGCCATGATTTTTTTGTGCTTAATGCACCAACGAGTTGCTTGCGATTAACTATTGACGCAACGATTACAAAAAGCACGCCTGCAGCAAGCTGACGAACGCACGCGATTTGCAACGGACTCACAAGGTATTGCGACATTAGAATCTTAGAAACAGTAGCATTTGTGCCCCAAAGCGCGCCACCAAGAATCGTTAAGATTATGCCAATCATCATTGTGCGCGGACTATGATCCACCGCAGGATTTGGCTTTTTAGGCTTTATTTTTTGGATATTCTTTACAAAACCAACATCCATGCTAAACACCTTCTAAACTTAAATCCTGTATTTGCTAATAATCCTGTAGTTTTGCGCATCTGTAGTAAGTCGCAAGTCGCAAATCTAGCAAATCGCTTACTACATATGGAAAATCTACACTATCACATAATCAACAACACGCACATAATCAACAACACGCACATAATCAACAACACGCAATTGCAAGGATTGCATGTGCAATAAATCTATTGAGGTGATTTGAGAATCGCAAAAACGTTAGAAATGTCGCTCGCGCGTTACGGCGCGCTATTCCTCACGGCTATTAGTAGCCGTTCGGCTGATTTGGCGCATAAAGTCCACTGGACTTTATGCCTTTAAGCCAAATCACGCTTTGAAGGAGCTTGAAATGCGTTATGCAATTTCAAGCTCAGTCAAAGCGCTTTACTTGCGTTGAAAGCACACCGTGCTTTCAACCTGAGCAAGCTCAGCGCTCCGAATTGGAAAATCGTTAGCGCGGTCTAAGCGCGCTAACGTCTTCGCCGCACGTAAAGTCCACTGGACTTTACGTTTGAGCGGCTCAGCGAATCGAGGTGATTTCTCGCGCATTATGCAGCTCGAAATCGTCGATTCGCGCCACGCGCGACTTTGCATTATCCTCAGTTTATGTTATCTTATTTAAGTTGTCTTTCGTTATGCTGTTTAGCACAATGATTGATGTGGAGAATTCGCCTAGTGGTCTATGGCGCACGCTTGGAAAGCGTGTTGGTGTAACAGCCTCACGAGTTCGAATCTCGTATTCTCCGCGCTTAGGGGTTCTAGCCAGTATGAGTGGTTGGAACCCTTTTTATATATTTGCCTATGCATCAAAATATATGAACATACACAAGCAGCTTAGCGTCGAACTCAACTGTTAGGCAATTTCTGCGCAGAACAACCATGCAAAATTGAAGCCATGCTACGTTTTTCCGCACTAGTAACGCTAAGATCGTACTTATACTTAACAGCAATCTGCCTAGCTACATAATCGCATCTAAAGGATTTATTAGATGGCAGCCAATAAGCCGCAGAAGCAGATCCTTTTTCTTGGTTCGCTGCTCCTTGAACAGCAAGAAGATTAAGCATATCGTTACCAAACTTAAGCCTCTTGGCATGACTCCATTTCCAGGCTCCTGATTGCCAAGCGTTTTCTAGTGCTACAACATGGTCGATTTGAACAAGAGCACTAGTTTTTCTTCCTCGAACAAAATTAATATTTAAACCTGTATAAGGATCGTGCAAAAGCCCTGATGCTACTTTGCAAGAACCAGAATACTTAAAACGAACCTGTTTTAAATCGCGAGCAAGAACATCTTCTCTAACATCACAACCATTTTTATCAACATCTGTAGTCCTGTATCCAAAGACACTCCTGTTGTATCCAGACGGATGTGATTTAGCGACTTTTAGCTTATTAAGAAGAGCAGCAGCATCTCCATCAGCAGCGTATTCACCAGTAATTTCGCCAACATCATGATTGATCTTTGGCAAAACAAGCCCAATAACAATGCCTATAAGAATAGCCAAAGAAATAAGCCATATAAAAGAGGTTATCCTTTTAGATATAGGATTACTTGAATAATGCGTATTACGATCGTACTGCATGATTTATGTCTACAACCCAAGGGATACGCCTAATAACAACGTCTAGAACTTGTTGAATAAGGCTAATGAGCACAATAATTGCCATAACTGCGTAAACAACATTCCATTGTGGATTCTTAGTGACAATTGGGTGAATAGTGTTAGAAACAAGCATTATTGCGTTCGCAATACCTATAAGAGCAACAGACATAAGAATTGCCTGCATTCTTCCCACTTTACGAGATAATCGCACTCGCTGTTGTGAAAGCTTACGCATTGAATCAACAACACGCTTAACACAATGCTCGCCCTGTCGGAAAGCTAGAACCTCATCAATACCAAGTTCTACATCATCAACTTCAAGCTCCACCATCTTTTGCTCTGAATGAACTTTTTTAATAAAACTGCGGAGTCTAAGTCTAAATAATCCTGGAATTATAAACACTATTAGAGCACAAATCACAACAGCAAAAATAGCAATTTGAATATCAAAGTAACATAACAAAACGATTGCTGGAATAATCGACAAAACCATTCCAACACTCATGCTTAAACCTGCCTTGTGCAAATGCGCATGATGAAGATCCACACCAGCAAAAGATGTTACTAATGTTATGCATCTTAAACATGCGCATACGCTTACGATAAGCACGTATTCTTGCATAGCAAGTCCAAAAAGCGGTCGATTAGCGATAGCGAACATTGCTGCAAAAGTGCAAACAGGTATCAATACTGCGCAAACTATATTGATTGCTGTAGAGAATGCTGAAAGAATCGCAAAAAACGCCTTTTTCAGCGAAGATATAGTTGATTTACTTTCATGAGATAAATCTTTCAATAAGCCTTCGTGTTTTGCATTATTAAAATTCTTATTAGAGTTTTTATCAAAACTTTTAGCATATTCGTCTACTTTATTAGCTTTATCAACGCTACCATCTGCGAAATTTTCGGCATAAGAGCTAATAGAACTAGAACTGGTGTAATGCGAATTATGATATACACTAACGTTAACCAAATTGTCCGCTTTAGAAACGTAGTTATCGTCTGGCAAAAATACAAGAATCGTAGCTTTTTTAGCAACATGACGCAAAATATCACATAAATTCTTAGCTTCATCAGAACTAATATCGCTTGAAGAATAGTCGAAAATATACACTGGAGTTCTACGAATAAGCGCACGAGCCATAATAATTCGTCGGAAAATATCTTGCTTATTTTCAACCTGAATATTGTCTACACGCAAATCTAATCCGTTATAATCCGCATAAACAACACCATCTACATGAGCAGTACGCAATGCTTGCCACATAGATGTAGTAGTAGCATTAGACGATGCCATGAGCAGATTCTCTCGCAAAGTGGCTGAAAACAGATGACTATTTGAACGAACAATAGTAACAAGATCTGCAATAGCACCAGGATTTTCATTATTTAGTGAAACATAAGTTGAGTTTCCAGAAATATCACCAAAATCAGATACTACAAAAGGCGATTCAACATCTACTTCAGAAAAACCATATCTATCGCTGTAAGATAGCGCAACATCTGATTTATCGCTAAAAACTACGCCATTCAAAACATTATTAGTAAATAATTCGTAGTATTCCTTTGGCATCACATTCAATTTTCCACTTGAAATATTAAAGGATGCACGCAAAGGTTTATTATTTTCAGTGAAATTGCATCGCACATGAAGAGAAACATTATTAGCTCCATCTGGGATGCTCAGTGACTTTTTATTATCTGAGAAATCTATGGAATCTGCAGAAGCAGAAGATTCTACAGAGTCTAAATTAGAAGAATGAACTTTACTAGAAGCAACACTTTTAAACAAGTTACTAATGTTATTCAAACCTAAAACAGCCCGATTTTTAATATGCATACAGTTAGCAACTCTACGTATTGGATCTACGCTTAGCATAAGAAGTGGCAAAGTTAGCATTGCAGCAGGAAGACCAACAGATTTAACAGAAAGAAGCCAAACTGTAGAAATAATTGCCACACCAGTCATTAAATACGTTAAAAATACGCATAAACAGCGCCACAAAACGCGAACATCTGCAAGAGCAGATACAAGTGCCAAAGTAGAAAAAATTGACGCAAAAACGCAAATAGTGGCAACATAAGAGTTTATTGAAAACATTGCAACACTAACCGCAAAAGGCATAGGAAAAGCAGCAATGATCTGCGGCAAAAGTAAACCAGACCAACGTTGAACCCACTCAACATCATCGTTCACGCAAATAGAAGAATACCCCTTAGACCATTTTTTAGAGGAGCTCAAAGAAAGCATAGAACGCAACATTTTTGGTCTAAGTTTCATAGATACGCGAGTTCCAATTTCGGTAGAAATAGTACAAGACTGATGGAACGCAATATATTTTACGATAAGTATTCCAACAAGAGAAATAAGATAAGACGTCAATTCAACAGAGCTTAACAAGGATTTGCCAGTATATTTTGCAGGAATAAGCACTGGCGAAAGAATTCCAACACAAACATACACAAAACCAATATTCGCAAGAGAAGATATAGCAAGACATGCCGCTCTTAAAACAACCAAGTGCTTAACACCTGGAACAAAAGCGAAGAAACGACCAATCATTTAACTATCCTTTTCTTTTCCATAGTCCATAGAAAACTCTTTTAAATTCCAAAAATACTTTCACGCACTGCAAAGTAAACACACGATACCCTGCAGATTGAATCTACAAATTCGAGTAGCTCGCACTGTTAAAATCAGCTTTAAATCTCTTAAAAACGCTATCTAAACACTCTCTACAAACACATACCCACGCACTAGCTCA
The DNA here is from genome assembly GCF_049262755.1 of Gardnerella sp. DNF00354. Taxonomy (NCBI): domain Bacteria; kingdom Bacillati; phylum Actinomycetota; class Actinomycetes; order Bifidobacteriales; family Bifidobacteriaceae; genus Gardnerella; species Gardnerella sp. DNF00354. The sequence continues at coordinate 674,757 of NZ_CP058402.1, read as the reverse complement.
CTACCCCTTTAGCATTCAAGATTACGCTGAGCATCAGGCATCAACACGCCGAAGAACTTTAGCTTAAATGCCAACTAATACGATGCAAATCACTAGGACCATACTCTAAAATCGCAGCTCTATGCGATTTAGAACCATAACCCTTGTTATGTGCCCAATCATAAATTTTATATTTAGGATCATCAGACAAGCTTGTCATAAGAGAATCTCGAGTCACCTTTGCGATCACAGAAGCTGCAGAAACACTAGCACACTTCTGATCAGCCTTAACTAAAGTGTGAACTTTAACAGGAAAATCCATACTAGGCGCATCAAAAGTTCCAGAAACCTTACCAATATAATTAAATGGTCCATCTAAAATCGCTGCAATATGAGCATTTTCAAGCTTATATCTCATACTGTTTTGCACATCTGAAATTGCACGAATCGCGGCAACACCAAGAGCATAACTTATTCCCCACTCGTCAATCTCGCGATTTGTACAAGAACCAACAGCAAAAGCATCGCACCAATTTTCAAGAGGCTCCAATAATCCTTCACGCTTGTGAGCGTTAATAAGCTTGGAATCAGCTAATCCATCAGGAAAATAACCAGAATTAATTTTATCGGCACCAAAAAGCGCAGCACCAACCATAACAGGGCCAGCTAAACTACCACGTCCAACCTCATCTAATCCAATAACCCAATCGAAGCCACTTTTTAAAAGGTCTTGCTCAAAGTTAAAAGACGGAACAGCAGCCAAAATCTCCCCAAATCTAATATCTACGCACGTTTAAAAGAACTACTTAGCATCTGACTTATTTCTTACATCATCAAACGCATCGCTATGATTTTCAAAAATACCCATACGGTTCAAAGGCCAAAAACGCATAAATGCCACGCCTTCAACCTTAGAAATAGGTACCAAACCATCGTCACCATCATTCTTATGATACCTAGAATCCGCCGAGTTAGCGCGATTATCTCCTAGAACAAATACATGACCAGGTTTAACCTTCACCTTAAACGGGAAGGAACTAGGACTTACACCTGGTTTAATATAAGCAGATTCAAGCACAGGAACACCGTTAACAAGAATTGGGTCACCATCGCCCTTACATTCAACGGTATCCCCAGGCAATCCAATTAGACGCTTTATAAGATCTTTACCAGACACAATTCCGCCGCGACTATTTTCACCTTGAAGCCAATTAGCAGGATCTTCAAAAACAACAATATCTCCACGATTTAGCGGAAACAGTCGAGGAGTGAGCTTAGACGTAACAACATAATCGCCAATATGAATTGTGTCTAGCATAGAGCCAGACGGAATAAAATATACGCCGAGGATAAAAACACGAAGAAAAATAACAACAAGAATAGGCACAAGATACCATGCAACAAGCTCTTTCCAAGATGTTTTAAAAAGCTTGCGAGTACGAACCTTGGACTGAGATTTAGAGGAATCATAATCACTATCTTGATATCCAGAAATATGATTCCCTTTTATTTTTCCATGCCTAGCACGTTTAGCACTGAAGCCAGAAGTTAGACTTGGTCTTTCTTCTGGCTCCGGTGGAACTGGAGAAGGATTTAAGCCGTGACCTGCCACATTAACAATGTGACCATCGCTATTTTGCAAGTCTTCGGCAGACATATTAATCCTTAACGTTAAATCCTTAACCTTAAATAAATTTACTTAGCAGCGCTGTTGTCACGACGCTCGGCAATACGAGCAGCCTTACCACGCAAAGCGCGCAAGTAGTAAAGCTTAGCGCGACGAACGCGACCACTACGAACCAGCTTGATAGAATCGATAGCTGGGGAATGAAGTGGGAAGCGACGCTCAACACCAGTGCCGAAGCTCACCTTACGTACAACGAAAGTCTCGCGAACGCCAGCACCCTTACGAGCGATAACAACGCCAGTAAAGGTCTGAATACGAGTGTTGTTGCCTTCCTGAATCTTAACGTTAACGTCAACAGTATCTCCAGGACGGAAAGCTGGGATTTCCTCAGCAGACTTAAGATGCTTAGCATCAAATGCTTCTACAGCATTCACCATGATAATTCCTCCTCGCCGCCGCATATCGACGTAAGCTACATCAAAGCAAGTTAGTCTAATTTTAACTTTTTCAACTTTACTTTGAATAATCCTTCCCAAAAAGTTTGCTTTTCAGGGCTTCCATCTGCCAAAACTTTAAAAAAGCAGGCTAGACTATTGATAAGTCGACTATGCGGCATCGCCTTATCGAAAGCATACAAAACACAAATTTATGCTCAATAATGGACATTATTGAGCATTATTTCGCACTATTTCAGCGCGCAACTCCATTAAGCGGCGCCGTCTCAACAGTACGGGTTAATTCGTCATCATCGGCATCGTAGTCAAAAAGCTCGCCATAACGACCCCAGCTAATCGCAATATCAAATTGCTGACGAGCCAAGGCGTCCGTATGCTTGCTGCGAAGCAAATCCAAAATCAACTCGCCACGAAGCTTGCCATTGCGGTTTCGGCTCAAAGCCTGATCAATTGCATGAACAAGAGGAGCATGCTCAATTGCAAGACGCGCAAACACCTGCTTGCTGTGCAAAATGTCGGCATTATGCCATTCTTGACCTGCTGGCGTAATAGTAATATGACCATTTTCTGCTGTAAGCAAATTAAGCATTGTTCCAGCATCTACAAGTGGGAACAAATCATCGATTTCAAACGACAAATCCGCAGCCAAATCAGCCAAATCAATGCCATCTGGCTCTTCCGAAATAACGTCTAGCAAACCTGCCATTCCTCCTGGCGTTGCGTTCGGCAGCAAGTGCACAGCAACAGGCTCAGGCTTCGGCTCACCCGCATCCGCCTGCTCTTCGTTTTGCTTAGCTTCTGCCTCCGCGTCGTGATGCTTTTGAATAAGCATGTCGGCGATTGCAGCAGCCTCTGTTTCTTCCGCATCCGTCTGTTCCACAGGTTGAGAATCGCTATCTGCACCAGACAAGTCGCCAGCAACCGTTGTATCAGTATTATCTGGCTCAGATTCACCCTCTGGCATAGAACCAGTCAAAATCGCATAAAGATTATCAACCATCGCCTCAAATTCAGCACTATGCTTGTCTCTCGGGCGAGGCAAATCAACTTGCACGTCTGCAATCAAATGCCCAGGATGAGATCCCAAAACCACCACGCGATCTGCCATTTGCACAGCTTCTTCAATATTGTGCGTAACTATTACAACAGACTTGATATCACGCTCTTCACTAGACCAAAGCTTAAGAACTTCCTGACGAAGATTTTCTGCTGTAAGAACGTCAAGCGCAGAAAATGGCTCGTCCATAAACAGAGCATCTGGGCGCAAAACCAGTGCGCGCGCAATACCTACGCGCTGACGCATGCCGCCAGAAAGCTCCTTTGGATACGCTGTTTCGAAGCCGTCCAAACCAATAGCATCGATTGCAGCTAACGCAAGCTCCGTGCGCTTTTCTTTGTTAACGCCTCTAGCGCGCAAACCAAGCTCCACATTGTCTTGAACTGTAAGCCATGGCATAAGTGCGAAGGTTTGGAAAACGATTGCCACCCCTGGGTTTGGACCAGTAAGCTCGCGACCGCGATACGTTACAGTTCCCTCTGTTGGCTGAATTAAGCCTGCCATTGTTCGCAAGAAGGTTGATTTTCCAGCGCCAGAACGCCCTAGAATTGCAACGATTTCGCCTTCACGCAACGTAAACGATATATCGTGAAGTACGTGCTGAGTAGTTCCACTATCCGATGTGAAACTTTGAGTTATGTGTTTTGCGTCGATGATATCGCTTGTAACTGAAGATTGCGCAGCCAAATTCTGCGCAGCCTTTTCCGCGGTTTTGTTCAAAGTGTTCATAATATTTGCCAATCTGTTTTGTAAAGTTAAAAAGTTTATAAACTTAAAAAGTTTAATTTTCCGTAGTTTATTTGATTTATTCGATTGATTAGTCGATTAATTAGTCGATTGATTAGTCGATTAATTAGTCGATTAATTATTTGATTAATTCAAAACAAATCTTTTTGCCGAATACCTTTGCAAAGGCGTCCAGAACAGTCGATTACTTAACACCACTATTAAGCTCATAACCGTTACTCCCACAAGCGTTTTTACAGAATCACCAACGGTTGTTGCATTCGTAATATACGCGCCCAAACCCTGAGTTGCCATGTGATTCTTGCCGTATTCTACAATCTCTGACACAATCGAAGCGTTCCAAGCACCGCCAGCAGCAGTAATTCCGCCAGTGCACCAAGATCCAAAAATCGCAGGCAAAACAAGAGTTTTCCACTTGAGCACACGATTTAATCTAAAGCTTCTTGTCATTTCTCTTAAATCATCTGGAATCGCGCTAGCGCCTGCAATAACGTTAAACAAAATGTACCATTGCGTGCCAAGCGCCATCAAAATAATGCTTCCCCATCCAAGGTCAATATGCCAAGCCATAAACCACATCATTGCAAATGGGAACACAAAGTTTGCTGGGAAGCTAGCCAAGATTTGCACAACAGGTTGCATAATTCGCGAAATCTTAGGATTCATGCCAATATATACGCCTACTGGAACCCAAATCAGCGAGCTCACAAAAATCAACACAGCTACGCGAGCAAAAGTCAAAGCTCCTAACGCTCCAGCTGTAGCGAACTCCTGCAAACCTGTGCGAGTTGCTACAAAGTAAAGCATTTGAGCAGCAAGCCCCAAAATCAGCACAGCCATAACAATGTTGAAAACCAAGTCGCCAAGTTTACGCTGTGATGCTTTACGCGGCCACTGTGAACCTGTGCGTCCGAATGGTCGTGTAATAATTTCAAGCCATTCGCGAATCGGAGAAAACAGCTTGCTAATAACTTCGTCGGCATGCGAATGACGAATAAGTGTCAAAACAGCACTCTTTCGTTCTTCGTCGGATGCGCTTTGAGTTATGCGGAATCGCTCTGCCCAGGCGGTAAGCGGCTTCCAAAGGAAGAAGTCAATCGCTAGCACAACAACAATCATGGATAAAATAGCCCACCAAATGTTTCCAAGCTTGTTTTCTGCTGCAGATTGCGCCACAAAACTACCAACTCCAGGCAGCGCGTAAGTGTGATTGTTTACGGAAATCATTTCGGAAGCAGTAAGGAAGAACCATCCGCCGCCAACGCTCATCATGCAATTCCAAAGCAGCGGAATCATTGCGTTTGGCATATCCAGCACCCAGAATCGCTGCCAATGCGTAAGTTGCAAGCTGCGCACTGCCTCGTCTAGCTCTTTTGGCTCGCTTAAAAGCGAACGGTGGAACGAGAAAGTCATATTCCAAGCCTGGCTTGTAAAAATCGCAAAAATCGAAGCGGCTTCAACGCCCATCATCGATCCTGGGAAAATCACCAGCCAAATCGTTACTGTAGCCGAAAGGAAGCCAAGAATTGGAACGGATTGCAAAATGTCTAGCAACGGAATAAGAACCTTGCCTAGTCGGCGGCTGCGCGCTGCAAGCGATCCGTAAATAATGGTAAAAATCAGCGATGCTATAAGCGCAAGCATCATACGAAACACGGATCTAAGCGTGTAGTAAGGCAAATTAATAAGGTCAGTTGAAACTGCAGAAGGTATTCCTTTAGGTCCAATCGGCTGGTTAATGCGCTGCAAAAGGAAAGCGCTTACTCCAAAAAGCGCGATTATACCAACGCACACAATAATGTCGGACCAAAAACGAGTGTTTTCGTCTACTTGCGTACTAGCACCGTTTTTTCCAGATGTTGTAAATATTGTCATGATAAGTCCTCTGGGAACGCGTATTTTTACACGCGTTTGCCGCTTATCACCACTATTTTTTGCGTTTATCTTAAATTTTGCTTAGAATTTTAGACTTTATTTTAGAAGCGCTTATTTAGCGCGCGGTTGCTGGCGACTTATCCCAACAAATCAAATAAAATAAAATCTTTAATCGCAAAACCTGTAATCGCAAACATTTTGGCGGTGACTGCCGGTTTTTTATATTCATCTTTTGTATATTCAGGGGGAACGTCCGTACTACTACTAATACTGTCTGAATCGTCACTAACGGCATTAACTGTATTAGCACTTTGATTACAACTGGTACTACTGCTACTGTCATGTTTCACGGCAATCACCTCCTCTAGCTTGTGCGCGCCAACGCAAAACCGTATCATCGTATCATCATTGAACCGGACGGCAAGCAAGAAGACATAAGGTGATTTTTAAATCAAAAGAAATCAACCTTAATCTTGTCGTTCAAGCTTCAGCTTCGCAGGGCGGTGGTGTTGCATTAGTCGAAGCCTTGAAATCGACAACGACTGTTGACCAACTTGCAGTGTCTCCACTGTGTTGCGGCAGCAACCCGTATCCCCGTGGTAGCCTTACCTACCGACCGTGCTCATTATAAATTATCACTGCTCTTGTGTCAACCTATTTTTGAATCGAAGTGCATTCGCGCGCTACGCTCTAAGCGCTCATGCAAGTCGATTCGCAAAAAGCCTCTTGAAGATTTAATCAACAAGAGGCTTTAAATCAACAATCAAATAAGATTGCTACACACTCACTTACTTGCGATGAGCGCGATAGAAGCGAATCAAGCTCTGGGTAGAAGCATCCTGAGCTGCCAAAGCATCGTCATCCTTAGAGATTGCAGGAGTAATCTGCTTTGCAAGCTGCTTGCCAAGCTCCACACCCCACTGATCGTAGGAATCCAAGCCCCAAACAGTGCCTTCAACGAAGGTGATGTGCTCGTAGAGAGCAATCAACTCGCCCAAGCTAAATGGGGTCAAAGCTTCGCCAAAGATAGAAGTGGTTGGACGGTTGCCGCTAAATACGCGAGCTGGAACAATCTCTTCTGGAGTGCCTTCAGCGCGAACTTCGTCAGCAGTCTTGCCGAAAGCAAGAGCCTTAGTCTGTGCAAGATAGTTGCCCAAGAAGAGCTCGTGCACATCCTGATCGCCATCCTTAGTAGGATTTGGCGTGTTCACGAAAGCAATGAAGTCAGCTGGAATAAGCTGAGTGCCCTGGTGAATCAACTGGTAGAAAGCGTGCTGGCCGTTGGTGCCTGGCTCGCCCCAGAAGATTTCGCCGGTTTCGCTTGTTACAGGAGTGCCGTCCCAGCGCACAGACTTACCGTTGGATTCCATGGTGAGCTGCTGCAAATAAGCTGGGAAGCGGTGCAAGTACTGATCGTATGGAAGAACAGCGTGGGAAGCAACCTTGTAGAAGTTGCGGTACCAAACGTTGAGCATACCGAGAAGCACAACAACATTCTTCTCGAATGGAGTCTCAGCAAAGTAGGTATCGATTGCGTGGAAGCCCTTCAAGAACTCTTCGAAGCGCTCTGGTCCGAGAACTACAGCCAAAGAAGTGCCAACAGCGGAATCCACGGAGTAGCGACCGCCAACCCAGTTCCAGAAGCCAAAGGCGTTGGTTGGGTTAATGCCGAACTCTTCAACCTTCTCAAGGTTGGTGGAAACAGCCACGAAGTGCTTAGCAACAGCTTCAGCCTTCTTTGCGTCACTGCCGTCAATAGCACCGCTCTCCTGAAGCTTGTTAAGCAACCAGGTACGAGCGGTACGAGCGTTGGTCAAAGTTTCCAAAGTAGTGAAGGTCTTGGAGACAATGATGAAAAGCGTGGTTTCTGGATCCAAATCCTTGGTCTTTTCTGCCATATCATTTGGATCAATGTTAGAAACGTAGCGAGCGCTAATTCCAGCGTCAGCGTATGGCTTCAAGGCTTCGTAAACCATGACTGGACCCAAATCAGAACCGCCGATACCAATGTTTACAACGGTCTTGATGTTCTTGCCAGTAACGCCCTTCCAAGCGCCGGAGCGAACTTCGTTAGCAAAATCGTAAATGCGACCCAACACTTCACGCACGTCGGCAACGGTATCCTGACCGTCTACCATGAACTTGCCAGCATCTTCGGCTGGACGACGCAAAGCGGTGTGCAATACTGCACGATCTTCGGTGTTGTTAATGTGCACGCCAGTGTACATCGCCTTAGTGCGCTCATCAAGCTTAACTGCCTTTGCGAGGTCGGCGAAAAGCTTAAGCGTTTCTGGCTTAATCAAATTCTTAGAAAGATCGAAGTGGAGGTCTCCAGCTTCGAAGCTCAACTTATCCACGCGATTTGCATCCTGAGCAAACCACTTCTTCAGGCTCACGCCTTCGGACTGCAATTCATCATAGTGCTTCTGCAAAGCAGCCCATTCAGGTGTTTTAACGGCGTCAACTGGTGGATTGATGGCCATTTCTTGGTCCTTTCATCTTGAATGAAGTGACGTGATGCCTTGTTTTATCAATCTTTAGGCACACTCGAACACGTTTCAATCACAATAATCATCGAGAATCATAGTGAACTATAAAGTAAACACGTGTAAATGCGCGCAAAGTGGAACTTGTGCATCACTATCTTCCAATTGCCAAGATACTCACAAAAGCGGACAGAAATACACTTTGACTAGAACACATGCGAACATTTGCGGCGCGTCATGCTAGACAAATTGCAAATATTAATATATAGTATTTGATTTGTGCGCGAGTCGCGAATGCTTCTCGGGCAAATTGCCACTTTAGCTCAGTCGGTAGAGCGTCTCACTCGTAATGAGAAGGTCGACAGTTCGATTCTGTCAAGTGGCTCTTAAAGTTTCTTTTTCGCTTGTTTTAGGCGATTTAAGCGCGAGTGGCGAAATGGTAGACGCGCAGGATTTAGGTTCCTGTGTCTTACGACATGTGGGTTCAAGTCCCATCTCGCGCACAAAAATGGACCAGATGCTATTGCACCTGGTCCATTTTTTCTCTTAAACGAAACAAACAGAGAAAATATTAACTCTTAGTCTAAAACTACACTCCAAAAGCATAAGTCTTAGTATCTTTAAGTGTACCATTAGATGTATATGCTTCAAAATGTGTCCAATAAATTCCAGGCTTAGGACTCCACAAAGCCCACGGACCCTTAAATTGGCTCACCCATTGTTTGGCGTTATAGTCATATATTTTGATAATCGTGTAACCATTAGGATTATTTGTAGTAGCACCTAGTAAAACATTGCTACCACGCCAAGCCGCATAAGTGCCAGAAATCACGGTATCACCTGTAAAAACAGGAGCCGGTGCATTTTGAATCTCATAATGGAAAGCAATTGTTTTGTTACCCAAAGGCTTCTTAGTGAACGAATCACGAACATCACAGTGAAGCCAATAATCACCGTTGCTTGTCACCCAAGAAGCCCAATTGCTAACAGACCAGTCAGAAATAGTCTTCCACTGCTTATTAAGCAAATCGTAAGCAAGCCAGCGATATTCCATATGATTGTAAATACTACTACTTGCTGCGGCACCTACAGCTATATCATCACTGCGAATAATCCACGTAAAATCGATGTGAGCGCGGCTTGTAGCCGTAGTTGGCCTAGTACCAAATGCATTTAAATCAACATTACCTTGAATTCCAGATACAGAACCGCTAGAAGTGTACTGCCAGCCACCTAATGGTGTTGTAATGTTAAAAAGCGTACTGGCACCATAGCTAGCAACCCAGCTTGTACGATCGTGAATATATTGGGAATTAAGCGGACCGTTTAAATAATTAGCATAAGAATAAACACCTAGATTAGTGTATCCAGCAGAAGCAAGCTGGTTCCACCACGATGCAACAATATTCTGATAAACGTATGGATCAGTAGGTGGTTGATGCCCTGCCCACTCCCATCTTTCCAAATCATAGTAAACAGGGTATGAAAGGTCACTTGGATTAACGCCAGCACCTTGCAAAAGCCTTGCCACATCAGCACCTTCGGAAGCGCCATCAGAAGGCGTTTCAGCGTAGGAATAAACATAAACTCCAAAAGGAATACCTAAACGCTTGCATTCGTTAATATTTCGCACAGCATACTTGTCGTAACCATTATCCCAACCGTAGCTGATGCGAATTATCGCGCCTTCTACTCCAGCGGCTTTAGCAGCAGCCCAATCAATTTCGTGCTGATGTTCAGAAACATCTATAACACCCCTAGCGTTATAAGCAAACATGTTTCCGTTGCCATCAAAGAATGATTGAGAACCATTGTAATCTTCCCATTCCACACCATAATTTGTTACAGGCAAATAGGCTTTGCGAACAACACCATCAGTTGTTGTGGCTGTTTTAGAAGACAATATTGTTGAATCTTTTGCTTTAGCAGAAGATTTAGACTCGTCTGGAATAGGCTGATTTGAGCTTATTAGACGAACTTTGGAAGGATTGGTGGAATTCGTAGTATTGGCAGAATTTGTAGGATTGTAGCGCCTAATTGCTTTTCGCAAATCTCCAACAGTAATAGGCGTAAAACGTCTTCCATCGCTCTTAGCAAGAGGATCTGGCTGCTTGTCTTTAGTGCCAATAATTTTAGGATCAGTAACAATATCGCCAGTTTTAAGAGATTTCAAATGACCAGTAGATGTAAGAGCATATTTTGAAGAAACTACTTCGTCACTATTTTTAAATGACGACGCCACTTTTGAAGGCAACTTAAAATCAGGATTATTGGCATCACCATAGGCAAAACCATTCAAACGATTATCTTCAGCAGAATTACTATTTCCATTATCTGCACTTTTTATTGCATTATTTTTGGCACTTCTTAATGAACTTCTTGATGAACTAGAAGCAGAGCCTTCAAAAACACTACGTCCTTCAACATTAATAGATGGAGAAACGTTCATAACAAATGCAGCAGCAACAGAAACTAAACTTGCAATTACACGTACAATAATTTGTCCCACAACTCCTCCAGAGATATGCTTTTACGTGTTTTTACCTCATACAACCATAGCAATATGCGCAAACAGTAAAGAAACAAGTTGCGAATCATATAGAATAACGAAAAACACAAAAATAACTAGAACTAATCACGCTACATTTAGCACAATCGGAATCAAAGAAATCACAGAAATCAAGTGGAGCGGATGACGGGAATCGGACCCGCGTCATCAGTTTGGAAGACTGATACTCTACCATTGAGCTACATCCGCAATATGCAAATTTTGCAAGCTATTAGTTACCATGCAAAACAGCAACTCGATTAATTATACAGACTGTTTAGACCTAAAGCAACTTTCGACACTCGCGCTAAATTGTGCAATTCTCGGAAAATTTGCGCATTTAGTGCACATTGAATACACATTCATGCGTAAAATTCGCTGCATGCTCGCATGATTAAGGTTTTATGATTAAGACTCGCGTAACTCTAAAACAACAAACGCAAGTGCAATAGCAGAAGAATTTTGCACTAAGCCATCGTGGCTTAAAGACACATGCCAATTAGGGTGATCTACGCAATTTACACCATTAACGCTTACATTAGCGCTGGCGGATTCATGCGGATTAGTCGCCTCTGGCGCGTGCAACGACTCTAGAAGCTTTTGATTAACGTCTTCACTAAGTCGAACGCTTGGGCATCCACGAGAATCGTCTAAAATCTCAATGCTTGCCCAAGGAGTGTTGTCTAATGTGTAAGGATATTGCAAACCAAGAGTGCTCATCGCTTCGCACCACGCTTTTATAACCGCCTCTTTACCAGCCCAGCGAGCCGCAACATGAATCACCTCAGCGTCGTTTTTTAAGTGTGCTCGCATGGCGCACTGCCTAAGCTCACGCGTAGAAAATAGCGAGCGCCACCCATTGCCATCTTGCATTTGCTGCGCAAAATCCGCAACATTAACAACATCGCAACCAATGCCTGCAATCATTGAACTCACTTCCTAACTACTCTAGAGCGCAGTACAAGGTTACGCCAAGCAATGTAGAGATTCGAGATTTTTCGCAGCGAAAGAGGCGTTTCGTTCGCGCGGTCTAAGCGCGCGAACGTCTTCGCCGCGCAGAAGCAGTGCTTCTGCTTTGAGCGGCTCAGCGAATCGAAGTGCATTCGCGCGCTACGCTTTAAGCGCTCATGCAAGTCGATTCGCAGTCCTCCGATGGTGACTCGCCGAGAGAGCAAGAAAAATCGAGAATCTCGGTGATAAAAACCACGCAAAAGTTCTAGATATCCAGAAGGTTTGATGTATTTCTATACGAGCAATAAAAGAGGAGCGTAGCGACGGGACTTGCGAGGAGAGAAATACTCAAACCTCGCGCAACACCAAGTAGGAAACCGCGCTACGCTCTAAACGCAAAATCGTCGATTCGTCAGCAATAGTAGCCGCTGGCATCTAGACGAGCGTCTGGGTTTAGCAGCATAGCTTTTTCTGCCTCATGCCCATCGTAGCGCGAACCATCTGGCATACGCGTACCGTCTTTAAGCAAACGGCGATTTTCCACAGGCTCAAACAGTTGCACATGACCCATCATGCCCTCTTGCAGACGTCGCTGACCTGCAGCCAAGCGCGCATTCGCCTTGGCTCGCCATTCGTTAAGCGCATCCGCACCAGCGCTAGCTGCCACAGAAGCCTCAAACGCACCAGGATGCACAAGAGCCACAAATCCGCTAACATGCCCAAATCCAAGCGATGTAGCCAGAGCCGCTTTAACCATGCCAACTCGCATTGGGTTTCGCAACCACACCATATGATCATCATGCGCGAGCTTAGGATCCACACAATCAAGCGACATATTCCCAGGAATCACACCACTTCTAAACAGCTGCGTTAAACCGTTGATTTGGAATATGCACGCACCGCCCTTTGCGTGTCCAGTAAGCGTCTTTTGGCTGATTACAAACAGCGGATTTCCGCTTGTGCGCCCAATAGCATGAGCCAAAGTATTGTGCAGTTCGGATTCGTTCGGATCGTTTGCGTTCGTAGACGTATCGTGCTTAGAAACCACAGCAATATCGTCTGGTGTAACTCCAAGCGCCGCCAAATCGTGCACAAGCTTGGATTCGCGCCCACCCATTCCTGCAGCTAGCGCACCCAATCCTGGAGCTGGAATCGAAGTGTGCACACCATCTGCATAAGAGTGAATAAATCCAACTACGCCAGCAACAGGCAAACCGAGTTTAAGCGCAATATCTCCTCGCGTAACGAGAATCGTGCCGCCGCCTTGTGATTCCAAGAATCCTCCGCGTCTGCGATCGTTTGCTCGTGAGAAGAATCGTGGATTTATGCCCTTTGCATACATTTCTTCACTGTTTGCAGTTGCGTTCATGTTGCCGAAACCAACCACGGACTCAACGCCAATATCATCAATCGCGCCCGTTACAACAAAGTCTGCTTTGCCGAGAGCAATCTTATCGACGCCTTCTTCAAGCGAAACTGCAGCAGTGGCGCATGCTGAAACTGGCTGAATCATGTTTCCGTAGCCGCCAATATATGTTTGCATTACGTGCGCTGCAACAACATTTGGCAATGCTTCTTGCAATACGTCTGTAGGGATTTCGTGGTTTAGGAAGCGATCTAGATACAGTTTTCGCATAGACGTCATTCCGCCAAATCCCGTGCCTTGAGTCGATGCTACAAGGGACGGATGCACGGCTTGCAAAATTTCCGAAGGCGTGAAACCAGCGGAAATGTAGGCGTCTACGGTTGTTACGATATTCCACAAAGCAATCGGGTCTACACTTCCCACCATCGAAGCTGGAATTCCCCACTTTAATGGGTCGAAGCCTTTAGGGAATTGTCCTCCAACAGTTCGGGTCATGGCTGCGCGCCTTGGTACGCGTATCATTGAGCCAGTTTTGCGCGTAACGGTCCATTCTCCCGATTCAGCATCTTGCATAATCGTAGTGTGTTCTTCATCTAGCGCCACGTATTCGCGAGCAATCGTTTCTGTTGGCACACTGAAGCTCACGTCGTGGTCAAGGAAGATTTCGGCTTCTTCTTCGTTTGCTCCGTCTTTGTAGTCGCCACCCATGCCAGTTTCGAATGGTCGAATACCAGAACGTGCAACTACCTCATCGCGATACTTTTCTGCAATATCTTCTTCTGGCACAAGCGTGCCGTCCGCATCATACCATCCTGGTTTTGGCGAGTCTTGCCAGGTTAGCAAGCCCATGTTCCAAGCCAATTCCAATACTGCTCCTGCAGAAATATCAACGGAACCGTCTTCTTGTATTCCAAGTTCTGCTTCGAATCGTGTTCGCCCAGATCCCCATGGTCCAAGTTCTCCAACAGATACTATTACAATCTGGTTTTCTGGCCGCGCTGTAACGTTCTTCCAATCCGCTAGATTTACGTGAGGTTGTTGCAAAGCGTATGGTGTTGGAAGTGCTTTGTTTGTTATTTTTATAGAAGACTTTGCGTTTGGATATGACTCGTCTAAAGCTTGCGACTTTTGAGCGCTAGTTTGGGATAAGTCGTAAGCCTCCGCGCGTTCTTGATCCGCAAGTGCTTCTGCGCGAAGCGCGTTCAAATCAAGAGCATCCTTACCTAATCCTCCTGTAAAATCAACGTCCAAAGGTGCGATTGCAGCCTGTTCGCGCGCTTTACGAGTGCACAAATCTAGCAAACGGTTTGCCATTTGTTGAGTTGAATACGTTGTTATGTCGTGTTTTTCTACGACTTTAACAAGCGGATCATTGCCTCCCATCAAACCTGTGCCACGCACCCAACCGATTTTTGGATGTGCAAAAGTCACGCGATTTGACCATACGCTTTCGGCATGTGCACGGTTCACAATCGCATCGAATGCGCTCTTGACTTCGCCGTAAGCGCCGTCGCCGCCGAACATACCGCGGTTTGGAGAGCCAGGTAACACAACGTGCATACGATGTTGCACATCTGTATCTGCTCCGATTTGCGCGAATCCTGCGATTGCACGCTCCACACCCCATAGCATTAGGCGAGACTGAGATTCGAAAAGCGCACCAGAATCAGCCAAAGTGCCGTGAACTGGAGGTGCTGCAAACGGGAAGAACATGCTTGGCTCATAAGCTGGCTTCAAAATGGTGGTTGTTGCGCCGCTGACTTTCTTTGAAACTGTGCCAACCCACTTTACTAGAGCATCTACATCTCGGTAGCTAGATAAGTTTGCTGGCACAAGCCATAATTTAGCTCCCATAACAGCGTTTTCACGATACGCTTTTTTCGCCCATGCTTTAACGCTTGGCTTAAAACTGTGAGATGTTGCTATAACTGTTGCTCCACCTCTTAGTAAACCGCAGACGACTGCTGCAGCAATTGAATTTGGTGCAACGCCTGTTACAACCGCAACATCTGATGCGAAGCGATTTGAGAAAATAGGACGAGAATCAAGGTTTTCGCTATTGACTTCTTTAGTATCTTTAGGAAGATCATTAATATCTGTTAATGCATCTTTAGATATGCGCTTGAATACGCAACTCAAATCATCAAGTCCGGTTGCTTGCGACTTTTGAGCGAACCATAATGCTTCTTCAGCAATAGTTTTGCCCGTACCAACAAAACAACCAAAATTGTTGATTTCAGATAAACCAGGATTTGAACCAGTATTTGAACCAGTATTTGAACCAAACCCCTGATTAGCCTTATTCGCGTAGTATATTCTAGCCAAATCTTCGCGAGCGCTAGCCCAGCGATCATCGAATAGAATCGCCTTTCGCTCATCGAATCGAGGCTCCACTTGCTTTGGCCAATCCGCTCCAAGCTCAGCTTCTACAGCTGCAACAACAGCCGCATTTTCGTCGCTCTCAGCTTCTGCTTTAGGAGCTTCAACACCAAGCTTTGCTAACACGAATTTAGCAGTAGCAGCCAAAACGCCGTCAGCACCAACAACCTTCTGCGCAAACTCGTCTAAGGCTGCAGAATCAACTACTGCGCCGCCTGCTGTGCCTGCGGAACCTGGTTGAGCGAGAGCAATTCCGTGTTCTTTAGCAACCTGATTAATAGCAGAATCGATCAAATCTTGTGCTGCCGAAGTATTCTTTGCTGGCTCTGTAGAAAGTTGCGCCAAGTCACCTCCGCGTACGCTTGCTCCTTCTCGCGTTTGCAAAATAAGAGCAGCCAAAACGTGTGCTCGCCAGCCTTCACCTAGCTGCCATACTTGTTCAATTCTCTTATCTATTTGAGTAGGCTTAAATCCAGCTGCGCCGAAGAGTGCGCGCAAGCGTTCTCTCACAACGTCTGAAAGAACCGCTCCAAAAGCTTTATAACGCGGAGCAACAGAATCCACTAACTTGTTTAGCGCGCTCATCGGAGCTTCTGCAGCACCATCTACGCTTGCCACTCCCAGCTCGGAGCTTATGTCCATTAAAAGCTGGTTTCGCCTAGAGGATACGCCATTTGTTAGCGTGTCTGTGGTGTCTGCGTCTCCGATTTGGTCGGCGCGAATTTTTGCACTGTAAGCTATAAGTGTTTTTATAGCATCAGACGCTTTAAACTCAATATCTGCCACAGACCCAGATTGCACATTTTGCACATTTTGTTGCACATTTTGCACAGAATTATCTGCATTTATTTGAGTAGATGCTGCACTTGCTGTGGCGGCTGCTTGCGATTTTTCCGCGTTAGTTTGGGATAAGTCGCCAGCAACCGTTGCTTCTGCAACCACAGGTTCTTCATCTTCAAAAACTTCTGGCACAAGCGAATCCGTGTCTGTCATATAAACACGACCCTCGTCTCTACCAACGTTATAAACGGTAACTTTCTGTCCGCTAAACTGTGGCATAGAAAGCGTTTTTGCTCCAAGATTTGCCAAAGTTGGTGCGTTTCCTAAACCAACCTCAACATATTCTTCTACGCCTAATCCACCGCATGCAGCGCTTTCAAACATAAGCGCCTGCGTTTCAATCCAACGAACAGGGGACGCAAACTGCCAGGAAAGAAGCTCCGTAAGAAGCAACCTGCCGAGTTTTTGCTCATCAGCTGCATAAGAATCCCAAATTTCGTCATTTTCTAGCGCAGCCTTAATACGTTCTGAAGGAACAACGTCTAGAATCTTTTGCGCAAATTCGCGCGTAAACTCAAACGGGCATGCAACCAAGTTTGGTATATAACGATCAACCAGCACAGAGTAGTCAATATGTGCTGGAAGCAGAGAATCCAGCTTATCGCGAAACTCTGGCACACCTTTTCTAAGCAGCTTGGAATGGAAAGGCACGTCGATTCCTGGCACAAGCATAAATGGAGGCTTACCGCCATACTCTTTAGCTCGCTTGGCAGAATCTTGAGCCAAAGCTTTCAAACCTTTTATTGTGCCTGCTATTGCGTATTGTTGACCTGCCAAATTGTAGTTTACAATCTGCAAGAATTCGCCAGTTTGCTTAGAGATTCCTTCAACATACGCGTTTACACCATCATCGTCCACACCGAACTGGTTTGGACGCAAAGCGCCCATTCGATAGTTGGATCGGCCTTGCGCATCTCGCTCAATCAAGTGATGCATTGTAGATCCGCGGTGGAACACGAGTTCCAACACGGTTTCTAGCGGAATAATTTGAGCGAAAGAGCTTAGCGCATTGTATTCGCCAAGCGAGTGACCAGCAAAATACGCAGGCCAAATATCGCATCCAGCTTCTCTTAAGCGAGCGGTTTGTGCAAAAGCAACAGTAGCGAGCGCAACTTGAGTAAATTGCGTTAAGTTGAGCAATCCTTCTGGATGACGATATGTTACGCCATTTGCTGTTAATTCCTTAGGATTATCTCGCACTACAGCAAGAATTGAGAATCCTAGTTTTTCGCGAGTAAGCTTGTCTGCGCGCTCCCAAGTTTCGCGCACAGCTGGCGATTTGGCGCGCTCATCCAATGACATTCCTTGTTTTTGAATACCTTGTCCTGGGTATACGAATGCTGCTCGCGGCGCGCGTGTAAGTGCGCTCGCTTTAGAAACTATTTGCCCGTTTACTCGGCATGTGACTTCTAGCGCTAGCCCTCCGCGGCGTACTTTCCCTACGCGTTCTACGGTAATTTCTACCTCGTCGTTAAGCTGCACCATGCCGTACATGTTGTACGTCCAGCCAACAAGATCATAGTGTGCGCCTTTTTCGTCCAATGCTTGAGCAACATGCTGAGCTGCTGCTGAAAGCCACATTCCGTGTACTAGAGGTGCGGAAAGTCCAGAGATTGCGGCTCCTCTTTTGGATGTGTGTATTGGGTTAAAGTCACCTGATGTGCGCGCAAAAGCTGTCATGTCTTTAGGTGCGCGAATTACGACGCGTCTAAGCGCTCGTCTAGGCGTGTTGTCTACGCTAAATCCGTGTAATTCTGCCGCATCTCCGTATTCTGGAGCAGACTTTGGTAGTGCTGCACTGTAGCTTCGCCCACGAATCGCGAATCGTTCTGTTTCGTGCGCGATTTTTGTTCCGTCTTGCGCATTGTGAATTATGTGTATTGTCACTACTCGCCCAGAAGCTGATTCGGCGTAATCTTCTGCCCAACCAGTGAGGTTTATGCGTGTTCCAACATATTTTTGCAGGTCGTCTGTAGATACATCTAGTTCTATTAGGTGGTCTAAATGTACTGCGTTGAGTAGTCCTTCAATTACTGGGTATCCGTCTACCATTACGGATCCTAGTGCTGAGTATATTGTTGGCCATGCTGGACCTACTAGCGCGTCTGGCACGATTCTTGATGCTTGTAAACCTTCTGGTAGGCGTCCAGCTGTAGCGGATTCGTGGTCGATTCCTAGGTTTCTAGAAAGCGTGTATGCTGATTTAACCACGCCAAACGGCATTTCGCAGGCTGTTTCACATGTTGTTTCACAGGCTGATTTGTTAGCTTTTCTACAAGCTATTTCTTTTTTAACTTGTTCGCACGCTTCTTGGCTTGCGTCTACTTTTGGCATTTCACTTAAAACATCTCCAGTAATCGCAGTATTTCCAATGCCTGCAGTTGCTGCCAACATGTTATAAACGTGTTTTGGTAGTCGCTCGCGGTCTACTACTGGTATGCTTCCAGCACGCTTTGCGTCTACAATAAGCGGAATTACTATATCTCTAACAGCATGATTTTTGCCGCTATTTTTGCCACTATTCTTTACGCTATTCTTGATACCGTTTTCATTGTCGGCTTCATGCTCATCCCAGAACGTGTCTAGTTTAATGTCTAGATCAAGCTTAATTACGCTATTTTCTTCACTTATTACGGTTATAACATAGTTTTCACTATTATTTTGCGTTTTATAAGCAGGATTATTGGTTACGTGACCAATCCAAGAAATATTCGGACATGAGCGCACATATTCTTCAATATTTTGCGCACAATCTATTTGGCTAAATGCGTTTTGATTAAAGCCCAGAGGCAAGTCGCAAGCAGCCGAACGATTTATAACCGCAGCCTCAAATCTTCCTAAAATATCCGCGATTGGCTCATCCATTGTGGTTATGCCTGCAACAGAAATAGGTCCTGGAATTACTCGCACAGCATCCGCAGAATAGCGCGAATCTTCCGACTGCCAAAGCTGATCCTGACCCCACCAGCGAAGAAGATCATTGTCAATTACTGGCACAAATGGCATTGGCTTAGGATATTCACGCACCAAGGTTGGGAACCACGCAGCATCCATTGGAACAACGTTCATCGTGCTCGCATTAGGAAAAACTTGCACAAGAGAATCGAGAGCAGACTGAGGATTTTCAGCAACCTGCTTAATATCTGGCAAAATCGAAGTAAATTCGCCAGAATCTTGGCTTATTAAACGCGCTTCAATTCTCTGCAACAAATGCAGGTAGCGATCCGCGTAAGTAGGATCTGCCCAAGGATAGCTTAAATCAAGGAATCGCTGCGCAAACTGGGTATATGTCATATTTTCAACATCGCCAAAATATGGCTTTGCTGTAGAGTTAAGCGCAGCAATAACCTCGTCTTTACGTAACTCAAGCTCTTCTGGATGCTTCATCATATGCACAAGAAGACGACCACAGCGTGCAGACGCGTTTTCAATCTCGTAAATATCCGCGTGCAAATGGCTTAAACCGCTTGTTACTCCGCCAACAACCTTTCCAGAAGGCACCCAGCGCTCGCCAATAGGAGCAAATGGATCTTCACTTGCGCCAAGACCTTCCACACATGCATCATTTGCTTCTGTAATTCCAGGCGTCTCCACCAACATGCGCTTAACTTGCGCGCTTGTGTGCGCTTCTTTTGCTGTCATTGCGGCAGTGCCGATCATCACAGCATCTACAGGCATATTTGGCAAACCGTATTTATTGGACCATTCGCCACTAATGTAATCGGCAGCTCGCGAAGGAGTGCCGATTCCGCCACCTGCTACAAGCACCAAATTATTGCATTCGCGCACTTGAGCATAAGTGCTAATCAGCAAATCGTCTAGCGACTCCCAAGAGTGGTGGCCGCCTGCAGATCCGCCTTCTACTTGCGCAATAATTGTTGCTGGCTTAACAGCTTTTGCAATGCGAACTACTTGGCGAATCTGCTCTACTGTTCCTGGCTTAAAAGCAACATATGGGAATCCGTCGGCTTGAAGAGTTTTAACAAGTTCCTTCGCTTCGTCTAACTCTGGGATTCCTGCAGATACAACAACGCCGTCGATTGGCGCTCCAGAAGCACGCTTTTTTGGAACTATACGTTTGCTACCAAATTGTAAATTCCACAAATAGCGGTCCATAAACATGGCGTTGAATTCTACGGTTGCTCCTTCTTGCAATTGCTTGCTCAAAGAATCCATGTGCCTGTCGAATACTTCTTCTGTTACTTGTCCACCGCCTGCAAGTTCTGCCCAATATCCTGCGTTGGCTGCGGCGGCTACAATTTCTGGGTCTACTGTGGTTGGAGTCATGCCAGCAAGAAGCACAGGAGCTTTGCCCGTTAGCTTGCTGAATTTTGTTACAACTTTCTTTCCAGCTGGAGTGTCAATTACTCGCGGCGCAAAATCCGCCCAGCAGCCGGTACGCAATAATTCAGCTTCTGCAGCGCTAGTTGTGCTTGCTTTTGCGCGCGCGTTCATTGTTCCAACTTCTACTACGCCAGCTCCACTTCCTTGTAGTAGCACGTTTGTTAACTTGCCAAGCACTTCTCCTGGACCCATGTCTAGTACGTATAACTCTCGCGCATTCACGTTATTTAAAACTTTTGCTATTTGCTTCGCCCAATCTACTGGCTCTACTAGCACAGCGTTTGCAAGCTTTAGTGCAAGTTCAGCATCTAATCCAGCGTCCTTTGCCCAGGCTTCGACTTGCTCTACAGCAGGTTTCATGATTGGAGAATGGAATGGCACTGTAACATCTAAATACTCTGCAATTGGCGCAAAAACAGATCCGCCTCGTTCCTTCATTTCGCGCATTTTTTTGGAGCGCTGCGACTCTTTCTGTGCCTGATTTTGCACGGCTTCCATGTCTTCTGGATATCCTGATAGCACAATGTGATTTCGCGAGTTTTTAACTGCGATTGATATAACGCCTCTGGTTCTTTCTACTCGCTTAATCAAGGCTTTTGCCTGTTCAAACGTAACGCCTTTTAGCGATAGCATTGGTGTTTTTTCGCCGTTTCCACTGATTTCTAACATTCGCGCTTCGCGGTCTGCTGCTGCTCCGATTATGTATGCGATTGCTATAAGTTCAGCTATTTGGTTTTGCGCGTTTTGCCATAACCCTGCTTTTATACGAGCTTCTACTATTTTTGCGGCTATTATGCCTTGAGAGTGTCCAAGGCTTGCAATTGGCTTGTTTACTTCAAAGTTGTAGCCTAAGTTTGTTAGGTCTCTTACGCTTGCGAGCTGAGCAAGTGTGATTCCTGGTACGCTTAATTGTGCGCTGGCTGTGTTGATTTTAGGATTTTCTAAAGCATCGAATACGTTTATGTCACTTCCAGCATTTGCTAATAACTGTGGATATATGTTTGATAGTAAAGTTTTTGCTAATTTGTTATATTCGCGTAATTCTTTATTTAATTCTGCATCGTTTTGTGTTTCTTTTAAGGCTTGCACCCATGGTGTGGCTTGTCCTGCGAAGGTAAGAATGTGTGGTGTTTGTGCGAGCTGGTCAAATAAGTATGTTGTCATTTTATTTTCCTTTGTTCGTGGGTTTAAGTTTTATTTTTAAAATTTATTTGTGTTTTTTGGATTATTTGTGTTTTTTGTATTTATTTATCTTTGGTCGCTTTATGCGCGGTTGCTGGCGACTTTTGAGTGTTTTCCAAATAATTCCCGAATTATTCCCAAATTATTCCCAAATCACATTGGCTGGTTTCCATGATGCTTCCCCGTTCTCGAAACACGTTTTTTACTTCTTAAAATCTTCAAAGAATTAGCAATAACATCTCTTGTTTGCTCTGGATCTATCATTGCGTCAATCTGGCCAGTTTCCAGCGAAAGATTCGCGTTTACAGTGGTATTTTCGTAATCTTCAACAAGCTTTTTTCTTAAAGCGTCAACATCTTGACCGCGCTCTTTTGCTTTTTGCAAATCCTTGCGATGAATAATGTTTACAGCTCCTTGAGCACCCAAAACCGCTATCTGGCTGGTAGGCCAAGCGTAGTTAAAGTCTGCGCCCATAGACTTTGAGCCCATTACAATGTATGCTCCACCAAAAGCCTTGCGTAAAATCACAGTAACAAGCGGAACTTGCGCGTTTGCGTATGCGTAAATCACTTTTGCTCCCCTGCGAATAATGCCCGCGTGCTCCTGATCCGACCCTGGCTTGTATCCAGGAGTGTCTACAAGAGTTACAACAGGAAGATTAAACGCGTCGCACAATCGCACAAATCGCGCTACTTTTTCGGAAGAATTAACGTCTAGAATTCCAGCATTGACTTTAGGCTGATTTGCCACTATTCCAACAGGATGACCTTCTATGCAAGCAAAACCGACTACTGCTGATGCTGCGTAAAGCTCTTGAACTTGCACAAATTCGCCATAATCTACGATTGCGCGAATAACGTCTAAAACGTCGTACGGCTGGCGATCATTGCTCGGAACAATAGTGGCAAGCTGCTTAGCGGTTTCTCTGTCTGCGCGCGTGGCAGCGTATGCGAATGTTGGCGGATTTTGATTGCAATTTTGCGGCAAATAAGCCAAGATTGTGCGCGCATAGTCAATGGCGTCTGCCTCGTCTTCGCCCAAATAGTGAGCAACGCCCGAAGTGGAGTTATGCACATATCCACCGCCTAAATCGTCCATGCTAATTGACTCGCCTGTGGCAGCCTTAACAACATCTGGACCAGTTACAAACATGTTGGAGTGTTCGCGAGTCATGATTATAAAATCCGTAAGAGCAGGGCAATAAACTGCGCCACCAGCACAAGGTCCTAAAATCAAGGAGATTTGCGGAATTAAACCGCTTGCTTCACAAGTTTTTTTGAAGATTCTGCCATATTGCGTAAGCGCGTTAACGCCTTCTTGAATGCGAGCGCCGCCCGAGTCGATTAGCGCAACAACTGGAACTGCAAGCTGCAACGCCATGTCTAGAAGATGGCAAATTTTCTGGCCTTCAGCGCGTCCAAGCGTGCCGCCACGAACGGAAAAATCCTGAGCATAAACTGCCACTTTTTTGCCGTACACTTCGCCAAAGCCAGTGATCACAGCGCATCCTGCAACATCGTTATTTATGTCTCCGCCATTAAAGCGGCCGATTTCTTCAAACGTTCCCGTATCAAAAAGCAAATCCAAACGCTCTCTTGCCGTAGATTTTCCCTTTGCATGCTGGCGCTCTAAAGCATTCTGTTCAGCGTCTCTAGCAAGGCGAGCCGCGTGTTCTACGGCTGCTTTTCCACGCTGAGGCTGCGTAGGCTGCGCATTTTGCATAGTTTGTGCGTCTTTACTAACTTGCGCAGCATCTTTATTAACATCTTTTGCAACTTGTGTAGCATCTTTAGTAAGCGCACTCATTTTGCACTACCGCCTTTAGTCACGTCAATTGTTACAAGCTTTTCGCCTGCTTCTACACCATCTCCAGGCCCTACAAAAATGCCAGTAACTACGCCAGCTGCAGGTGCATAAACGTAGTTTTCCATTTTCATGGATTCAAGAACAGCAAGTAAATCGCCTTTGGCTACGCTCTGACCTTCCGCAACGTTTACGCGCGTAATCACAGCTTGCATTGGAGCAGAAATCACGCCAGGAGCGTCCTTTGGAGTTTCCGACTTGTGAGTGTCTCCTCTTAATCCTCGTCCTCTAAGAGGCTGCGATGCGCGAACCGTGCTTCTAACTCGTGCAGAGCCAGTAAGATTGTCTACAATATCTTGCGGAATCGTAAGTTTTACGCGCTTATTGTCTACTTCTATTACAAAAGACTCCATTTTAGTTGTCTTATTTTGCGCGTCTTCACCAGACTTATTGGAATCCAAAGAAGCAGGCTGTCCACCATTTGCCGCTGCAGCAGTGCGGTTCAAATACTTGCGTTCAAGCCATTTTGTAGAAATATCAAAATCGTGATCTTGCGCTGTAAAATCTGGGTCGTTAAAAATTTGCTCAAAAAGCTTAGCAGGAGTAGGCACTCCCTCGATGCAAAGCTCCTTAAGCGCGCGTCTTACTCGAGCAATTGCCGCATCGCGATTTTGAGCCGTAACAATAAGCTTGCCCATCATGGAGTCGAATTTTGGAGACACGCTATCTCCAACTTCTACGCCAGAATCCACACGAATTCCAGGACCAGATGGCCACTCTATTTTTGTTATCGTGCCTGCACTAGGCGTAAGATTCGTGGCTGGGTCTTCCGAAGTGATTCTAAGCTCAAAGCTATGCCCGCGCGAAGGATGATTTTGCGTAAGCTCACCGCCGTCAGCAATCGTAAGCTGTTCGCGCACAAGATCTAGTCCGCTAACTTCCTCACTAACTGTATGCTCCACTTGCAATCGTGGGTTCACTTCCAAGAAGTAAACTTTGTGTTGAGATGTCACCATATATTCACACGTGCCCAAACCAACGTAGTCAACAGCTTCAAATAGGTTACGAGAATATCGGTGAAGCTGCGCGTTCTCGTCATCGGTAAGGAATGGCGCTGGTGCTTCCTCAACCAACTTTTGGTTTCGGCGTTGCACCGAGCAGTCGCGCGTGGAATATATGGTGAAGTTTCCATGCGAATCGCGGCCAACTTGTGTTTCCACGTGGCGCGCCTTGTCTATAAAACGCTCAATAAAGTACTCGTCAAGGTCGCCGCCTTGCAAAGCGTCGTGGTTCATGTAGAATCCGCGAAGCTCGTCATCGTTGTGCACAACGGTTATTCCGCGGCCGCCGCCGCCATCTGTGCGCTTCATCATAACTGGATAGCCGTGTGTTTGCGCAAAAGTCAACAATTCTCGAATGTCTTTTACAGGCTCCGATATGCCTGGTACGGGCGGCACTTTAGCGCGAGTTGCCACGCGCCGAGCGGTTATTTTATCCCCTAAATCAATAAGCGCTTCTGGCTTCGGGCCAATCCACACAGCGCCAGCATCAATCACCTTTTGCGCAAAACTCGCTACTTCCGATAAAAATCCGTAGCCTGGGTGCACAGCATCCGCTCCGCTTTTATGCAAAATGTCTATAATCGCGTCTTCGTTTAAATAAGTGTCTCTGTACGTGTCTCCAGAAAGCGCGTACGCTTCGCTTGCCATCTCAACATACTGTGCTTGACGGTCGGATGCCGCATAAATAGCTACAGTTTGTATTCCCATTTCTTGAGCAGTGCGAATCACTCTAAGCGCGATTTCGCCGCGATTTGCCACAAGTATTTTTTTGATATTCGTAACCATACGTTACAAGTTATAGGAAATTTGGCTTATAGTATCCGTGAATTTGAACAAAACATTATGCGATTTTTTGTAAACTTCTCCAACGCGCAGCGCTCGATTTTTGTCTAATCTTTGATTCAGCAACGAAAAACAATACGAAAGAAGGATATCGTGGCTAATTTTGAATCTAACTCTAGTGCAAACTCTGGCGCAAGCTCTAGTGCAAGCTCTAGCGCAGTTGCATCTAAGGCTTTTGACGTTAATCGTTTGGCTATTCCGTTTGCTAAGGCATTTTTGTTTACTGTTCTTATTAGCGCTGCAACTATGGCTGGCGCATTGCCAATTCCTGGAACTCCTGTTCCTGTGACTTTGCAAACTTTGGTTTTGGCTTTGGCTGGTCTTACTTTGACTTGGCGTCAGGCTGTTAGCTCTGTGCTTATGTACCTTGCGATTGGTGCTGCTGGAATGCCAGTGTTTGCAGGCGGAAAGAGCGGCGTTGTGGCTTTTGCAGGCCCTAGCGTTGGATTCCTTGTTGGATTCGTGTTCGGTGTGGCTGCGATTGCGCTCGTAAAGTCTGCGCTCGAAGGCGTTGTTAATGCCGCTATGCCAGAGGATTCTGTTGCTAAGAAATTTGCACGATTTGGCGCGTATTTTGCAGCATCCGTTGTTGGTTCTCTTGTGATTTACGCATTCGGATTTGTAGGTCAATCGCTTATGATGCATTTGCCTGTTTTGGCAATCGCCGTGGCTTCTACTGGCTTTATTGTTGGCGATATTATTAAGGCTGCAATCGCTAGCGCTGCTTGCGCAGGATTGTATGGCGCGTTTAAACGCAATCACAATGCGTGATTAAGTGCATTGCATGATGCATGATGCGTTATGCGTGATTCGTAACGCGCTATTCGTTATGCGTGATTCGTAATGCGTTAACTATTCTAAGACCGCAGTCTCGTCGCTGCGGTCTTTTTTGTTCTAAACGCTAATCGCGCAATCCCTCCTCCCGCGTTTGTTCCTTTTTTAAGCAAATATGACTACAAACGCGTGCAAAAATAAACGATACTTAATACGACGCATACCCTAACTATTCATATGCTATAGGAAAATTCATCGATTTTGTAGAAACTAGATAATAGTACCTATTATGCTTTCTTGAACTATTTTATCTCAGGTACGGCTATACGTACAAATGCCAAAATAGATATTATGCAATGAACAACATATCTTTCAATATGCGTATTGCCAACTACTTCATATTTATTTCAAAACATGTAAGGCGCCACATTGCATATGCATGAAAGCGCCTTACAATTTGAAAATATATATAAAATGAAATCAGAATTTAACGACTAACACTCTCACTTACTGTCTGAATTGCTTTCAACGCAGATTCTACAGTAGCGTCTCCTGTATAGATTTTCTGCATTTGCACTGCAATTTCATCATTAATCTCCTGATAAGCTAACTTTCGCGCAAGTTTTGAGCGAGCCTGACCTTCAGTGACAAGATCAATAGAAATCTTAGCCGATTGTGTCGCATCATCTGGAATTTTGACCTTCATGTCTTTATCTACTGGAGCGCCTTGCAAAGTGTTAATCCACTCCTGTTGCCCATCGCCAATAGTCATAAACTCAATGAATTTCATTGCAGCTTCCTTCTTTTTGGAGTCTTTGTTAACACACAAACCGAAGTCAACGCCAGTAGTAGAACCAGAATTTTTATTCCCTATTGCAGGAAATTCAATCATACCTAATTCATCTTTCTCAATTGCAGTTCCCTTAGTCTCTTCATTTGGTAAAACAGCAGAAACATGCCAAGAACCTGTAGGGAAAAATGCGGTTTTACGAGCATAGAAGTAATTATCACGAGCATCTGGATATGTGGATGTTCCTACAGCACCATCTTGGAACAATCCATCAGCTATCATCTTTTTCCAAGCCTTCATGGTTTTAACAAAAGTTTTGTCAGTGAAAGATTTCTTTCCAGCTGCTGCAGAATATATGTCACCCTCTCCATACTGATTTGACAGCCATACAAAAATGTCATCAAGATGCCACCCATCTTTAGCACCAAGAGCAAGAGGCATTAATCCTTTGGATGTAAGAATTTTATTTGTTTCCAAAAGTTCATTGTATGAATGAGGAACCTTAACACCATTCTCGTCAAGAAGAGTTTTATTGTATAAAATATACTCAGATCCAGACGTGATTGTAGGCATTGCAACCATTTTTCCGCTCATATTGGTTGTTTGTTCAACAGCCCCTTTAGAAACTTTAGAATCCCATTCTGGCATGTACTTGTTAGCGAGCTTTTTCATATCCGCAGCAAAACGACCATATTGTTCAACAGTAGACCCAGCCTGTACTCCGAATATATCTGGGCCATCGCCTCCTGCCATAGCTGTTTGTAGTTTTTTCTGATAATCAGACATTTCAGAGGTACGCCACCACTTGATTTTAATATTCGGATATTTCTTATTAAAAACAGAATAAATTCTCTTCCATTGAGCATCAGTAGGCTGCCATGTCCAAAATGTCAAAGTGATAGGCTTATCAGTTGTTCCTAACCCCTCATCAGATTTACTAGCAGAACTTGAACCGCATCCAGCAAAGAGTCCAATTGACATGGCAACTGCTCCTAAAGCTGCAATAATCTTATTCTTTTTAAACATAGTATTCTCCTTGTTTTATTAGCGTCTTTCATCAACGCAATAGTTTTCACTTCTTTGTGATATCTACTTAACCCTGACAAATTGCCAAGATTATAGTGCAATTTATTCAGTTTTTCACACTCCTTTCTCCACGTGTTCTACGGATTTATCAACTGAAATACCTAATGAGGTACGAGTATATCCAGTTATGGAAGCTTCACTAAGGGTAATATCTACTACTTTGTTTCCAATAAATGGCAAGCGCCAACTATGATTACGCACATGAACAAAAAGCATCCTATCAGAAGCAGCAAGGCGCACAGTCCTCAATACTCGTCCTCTAATATCTCTTCTTGCATCATCTTGCAAGTTCAATCTCGACGGTTCTTCACAAGCTATAATAGATTTTCCATCACGCAATAAATCAATACAATTCATACATACCACTAAGCTGTATTTGCCTATATTAATTACTGACTCCGAGCGATCATTAGTAAGCGCAAAGTCTATTACACAACGGTTACCATTAAGCAAATTGCGTAATCTCATTCGCGATGAAGTAACATTAAACGGTTCCACCTCATTGCTTGTAAGACGAAAACGATCGACAACATTAATCTCGTTCACAATATTGCATAGAGACTTTCCCCATAAATTAACATGATTTACAGCAGAGAAAGACGAAATTGCAGAATCATTATCTTTTACAATTACACCACAAAATCCTTGTTCTGAGCTAATATCACTTATCGTCGCTACATATCGACCATCAAGGCGAGCTTCCAAAATTCCGTATTCACGTGATACAACTAGCTCATGCCAATAAGATAAATTTATGTCAGAAGGCAATATAGTATTTATCTGTCTAACTATTCCAGATACACTATCTATCACTTGCAAACAATGCAATCCAACATCAACCAGAACGTAAGTGTAATTATTGTTATCAAAATAACGAGGGATTAAGCCAAATCTAGATCCTAACGGACCATTACCACCCTTCACCCACAAACTAATAGTTAACGTTGAAGAAATAAGAGGAGAAATTGCCGAAAAACCATCACGATCATAAGAAGATATAGAAGGTTGTCCATCAATTTCCAGAACATGTGCAGAACCAGATATTATATTCCAATCCGATGGAATTCCATCAGTAAAATCAGTGCATACATCAGCAGATAAAGGAGCATCACATACGCAATTTGAAGGTCCAGTAGTATCGAGCAATCCCTCTGAATAGTATAGAGGATCTATACGCATAACACGTTTCTCAGTACCATCATGCAATTCATCTGAAGCATCACGACCATGATAAACCACCCAATCATCAACCCCATTTGGTGCTTTTACTATAGAGTTATGACCAGTACCTTCAACTTTATCAGAACGTATAATAAGTGGATCAAAATGACCATTATTACATTGCTTTACCCATGAAAGCTTGTCTATATGCCTATCAGAAGGAACCTTAGGTAATGTAGCAACTGAATACCCAACAAAATAATCTTCATGCTCATAAGCATTGGCAGAATAGGTGATAAAACCTTTGTCTCGGAAAGTAAAGTATGTAGCACCTTCTACAGTATGCCAATCTCTCCCATCTCCAAAACGATTACGAGCAAAAATTTCTTCATCCATTGTAGGTAAAATTAATGGCTTCGGAGATCCTTCTCGCTTGTATGGGCTTACCATTCTGTCAATCATCACAGAAGTACCAGGTCGTAAATTAGATAAACCACATGCCTGATTATCCGCATACAGCATGTATAACTGATTATCATCTCCAACAACAACCTGTGAATCAATAGCGAATGTATCAAACAGTTCAGCTTTCTTTTCAAATGGACCAAGAGGATTTTTACTTACAGCAACACGCATAATTTCTGTATGAGTATCATTTTCACACTGTGGCATATTTGAAAAATACATATAAAAAATACCATTAATCAAAATTACAGAAGGTGCCCAAAAATTCTTTCTATTATTTTCTGTGTAACAATAACCATGTGATACCCAACGAACCATGTCTGTAGATGTTGAAACTAAAACACCATTTTTGTCAGTAGCATAGCAATAGTACAAATTACGATATCGAATCACAAATGGATCAGGAGCAGTATGTTTTTCACCATCAGAATACTGAACTGGATTACTATAGTGTTTTTCAGTCAACAACATGTTTAAACAAAAATCGGAATTGCACTCATTATGCAATGCACTTGAATTCACATTATTGCTAACATCAACGCATCCTACGTTTAATGAACCCATAGTATTACTCCTATACATTTGCTTAGTTCTTTACTGCTCCAGCAGTAATACCAGACTGAAGCCATTTTTGACTAATCATGTAAACAATTACTGACGGTATTGTCATAAGAATCAATGCAGCATATTCTTGTGAAATCATCTCTGGAGTTTGACTTCTTGTTTCCATAAAATATGTTGATGCCAGAGTGACAGTGTACTTACTTTCATCTCGTATAAGTAACAGAGGAATTAAATACTCATTCCAGCTATATACAAATGTTAGAACTCCAGTAGTAGCGACCATAGGCGTGGAAATTGGTATAAGTATGCGTGAATAAATACTCCAAGTAGAACAACCATCTACTCTCGCGGCTTCAATGATTTCGTTAGGTATACAATCAAAATAATTTTTCCATAGCAAAAGCATTTGCAAAGCATTAAATGCAACAAGTGGAATAATCATACCAATATACGTATTGATCAGTCCAAAAGTTTTTATTGTGAAGAATAATGGCATTGTTACCGAAGCAATTGGAACAGCCATGCAAGCGAGCATTAATATATAAATAACTTTTCTTCCGGTGAATTTCATTTTTGAAAAAGCAAAACCCGCAAGCGATGTTATAAATACAACTATTACGACAGTAGATATAGATATGAGGAATGAATTAAATACTACTTTGAAATAATGTACATTTTCATTAGTTATTACTGACTCATAACTTTTAAAACCGTTGAAGTTAAGAGATTTAGATATTGCAGTAGCTATTGGAAAAAGCCAAATCAAAAGAAAGAATACAAGTACAACATACATAATAGCGGTCGTGCTTACTTTACGTTTCATTGTAATATCCTTTCCTTAATCATCTGTTAGATCGATCATTAATAACAACTTGAATTATTGATAGAACAACAGAAATAATCAGAATCATTACTCCAATAGATGCAGAGAGACCCCCATTAAACTGTTGAACACCTGTCTTATATAGGTAAGTGTTTAGGAATTCAGTAGAACGGCTAGGACCTCCACCAGTGGTTTGAATAACAATATCAAAAGTTTTAAGAGAACCCACAATGCCTAAAAGAATCAAAGTGTTAGTAGTTCCAGAAAGATTTGGAATAGTTATTCTAAAAAGAGTATTCCAAAAACCACATCCATCGATTTTAGCTGCCTCGTAAATATCATCAGGAATTGACATAAGACCTGCGTAATAAATAATCATTGAAAAGCCCATCCACTCAAATATATTGATAGCGCATATAGAATAAAGTGCTATACGTGGATTACCCAACCAACTTTGCGATAAGAAACCAAGATGTAGAAAACGCAATGCTTCATTAATAGCACCTACATTAGTATCCATAATTATTCGAAAAATAGCAGCAATAATAACAGGAGCCATCGCAATCGGCATAAAGAAAACTGCTTTAAATAAACTAGATCCTCGTAAACGTTCCTTGAGAATAACAGCAAGAAGCAGACCAAGTGCAGCCTGGATGAACACAGTAACTACCATAAATATTATATTGTTTTTTAACGCTATCCAGAAAATAGAATTTGGAACAAGCAACTTAATATAGTTTTTTAAACCAATAAAGTCCATCTCCTTTGAAATACCATCCCAGTCAGTGAATGAAGTTGCAATTGTAAAACCTATGCAATAATAGATAAAGAAACCTGAAAGGATAACCAATGGAGCTATGAATAAGTATGGACGAATCTTAGTTTTCCAAGAGCCAATATTATTCCCACTATTTTTCATAATCATTTTAGACAAGTCATTACGATGAACAGCAGTATCATCTATAGAGCCTTTAGTCGTGCAGTTTTCCATTGCTGACATCATGAGAAACCTCCGTTGGTGTTCAGTAAATTTCTGTATCGTTTCAGATTTATTGAACAAAAACTCGCAATAATTAATGAAAAAGCAATCAATAAGAGCAAAACATCTACAGCAACAAACTTACTACTTCAAATATCTTACCCATATAGCCGTTTTCATATCTTATCTCTGAAACGATTCAGTTTTTATTTACCTATTTTAAGTATAGGATAATTCAAAATTTTGTCAATACATAATAAATAATATTGAAAATGAATTATTGAAATATATAATATAACTCTCTACTACAGATACACGCGTTAAATACTTGGAGAAGATTTACGGCACACAAGACAACAATCAACATCAATACGCTGTCGAGGAAAACGTCCACCTGATATAACTTGATCTACGATGGATTTAACTGACAATTTAGCAATCTGCTTACGACATGGGTTTACACTTGTCAAAGACGGAATTGTGTACTTTGCCTCATCTATATCATCAAAACCAACTACACGAACACTTTCAGGAATACTCACTCGCATCTCACGCAACTGACTCACTACGCCCAGTGCTAATAAATCATTCAAAGCAAAAATACCATCTGGCCTTATTCCTTGTGAATACATATCACGTACAGCTTTTGCACCTTCTTCACTAGTCCAATCACCACATTCACGAATCATTAACGGATCAAATGCTATTCCATGATCAGCCAAGGCCATCATATATCCCTTAGTACGCATTGAACGCGAAGATGGTATAACTTCATCTAGCGTTCCACCCACTACTGCTATAGTACGACATCCTGAATTTATAAGGTGATTAGTAGCCTCCATAGCACCAGAATCATTGGCTATTACCACATGCGGGGCTGGGGCATTAAAAATACGCTCACCCAATATCACCAAAGGATAGTTGCCTTTAAGCTCATCAACATCAATCGATGTCATGCATGTTGGGCTCAGTATTAATCCATCTGTCATATTACGTGACATAGCTTTGATTGAGCTAATTTCATGCTCACGATCATTTCCAGTAGATTCGACTATTATTCGATAACCATACTCTCGAGCGGCTTTAATTATTTCCTCGGCCAATTCAGCAAAATATATCTGCGTAAGATCTGGTATTGATAATGAAATCAATCCTGTATGACCACGACGTAAATTACGAGCTTGCTGATTAGCAGAATAGTCCAACTCTTCAATTGCATTCTGAATCTTTTGTTTCGTTGTAGACTTCATAAACGGATAGTCATTAAGATAATTAGACACTGTGGCCATAGACACATTAGCAAGTTTGGCAACGTCGCGTAAAGTTGATCTGCGTGATTCAGCAGACATAATATATTTCCTTAAATAATCGTTTTATATAATATGAAATTAAAGTTCTGAATGGTTTTAGAAGTAAGTGTAAATCATACCTAAGATTTACAGGATAATCTAAATTTAAAATAAATAAAATATAACGTATTAATTTGTTTATGCATTACTTAATTAAAGAAAAATGGGCATATAAAGTTGTTGCGTATAAAGAACTACAATTCGACTACAAAACCAAGAACACTTCCCCGCATTTGTTTATCAAACCACCATATCCGACAACAAACACGGGCAAAAATAAACAAACGCGGGCTAGCGTGATCAACAAAAACACAATTATATTAAAAACTTAAATTAATACGACAATAC
Source organism: Gardnerella sp. DNF00354 (assembly GCF_049262755.1). NCBI lineage: Bacteria > Bacillati > Actinomycetota > Actinomycetes > Bifidobacteriales > Bifidobacteriaceae > Gardnerella > Gardnerella sp. DNF00354. The sequence continues at coordinate 640,875 of NZ_CP058402.1, read as the reverse complement.
AAGGGTGCGCATGCTATGCATATTTGTTACGCAAAAGCATGCACACCCAACTTATTTCTAATTACAATTCTTCTTCAAATGGTTCATATGTCTGTTTCAAAACAAAATCAAAATATCTTACATGACCCCATTCGTCAGGATTACCAAAATGTAATACTTTCAAATTGTGATTATCATACGAAAATGCGTATAAATCTTTATTACTTATATCGTATGCAGACGTATATTGAGTCCATGGAACCAACATCTCATCATCTACCGATATTCGTAGAACTCCCTTAGGGGTGTTCTCCATTGACAACAATTGAAATACTTCATTAATCGCATTCTCGTCATCAACTGGCATAGACATTAATTTTGCATAAGCTGCTCTCAAAAATCGACTTTCTGGTTTATAGTCGCTAGGTATATCGAGTAATCCACTTATGTTCTCATCCAATCCTACATTATTCACAGCTTCATTGTTGTCATAAAGATATTTGCGATTGGTGGAACGTTCAAGATGAGCCTTCAAATTATTAAGATGCCAGTCAAAGGTCGGAGCATTTGTAAATACACCAACTGTATTTTCAAATATTTTAAAACCATTAGAAATAGAAGGTTCTACAACTATAGATCTCCCTGTTTCGTCGGAAAAAACAGCATGTTGCGGAACAGACATCCCCATCATTGGACCAGGTTCATTAACTATTCCTAAATCCGAATTGAGTGAATTAATGATCTCATCGAGAGAACGATACTGAGTTAATATCCATGTAACTAATTCTTCTCCACGAAGCGCAATTTTATTAGAATCATCAATTTCTTTCTTACTCACATATCGGAAGAAGTGATCGAAATAGAAAGACCCACCGCATATTCCGTATTCATTTATTCCATCTAAAATAACAGGGTTCTTATGCACATCTTTAGCCCAAGCAACACCCATTACTGCACATTTAGTAATAAATGGTGTATAGGTTGATTCTATAGATGTACCAGACGGTATCTTCATACCAGCATATTCAAACTCTTGTTCAAAATCTTGGGTTCTTCCCCAATATGAATTTCCTTGTTTGCTTCTTATTCCAATTCCAGTACACATTGTTATTACTCCTTTATAATAACTAACTGAAAATAAAAACTTTTTATCAATTGACTTGTGAGACTAATTCATCCTGATCATTACGAGCAGAAGGTATTGCAGCTATAACAGCACCTACTAGTGCTACAACTGTTCCAATAAGTGTAATAACGTATACTTTTGCACCTAACGCTGGAACAAGCCAGTCGATCAACACAGACCCAAGTAATTGTCCAGCCGTCGAAGCTAGTCCTAGAAGAAGTAGACCTAATCCTCTCACCAATAAAGCCATTAATGCTATAGACAATAATCCAAGCGGACCACCTAAGTACATCCACCAAGTCAATGGAAGATGGAAAGAAGTCTGACCTGTAGCGATTCTAACAATAAGAGCAATTGCTAGTACGGAAAAACCTACTATAAAGTTCCAAGTTATAGAAACTAACATAGAACCAGTTTCATTAGCCACTGCCGAATTACCAGCAGGTTGCCATCCCGCTAAAAGACCAGCAGCAAATGGTAGAACAGCTAGAAATACAACTGACGGAGCATGCCAGCTTGGTGAAACAACCATAATAGTTGCAACAATTGCAAGAATTGCACCAGATATACGAGGTAAATTAAACGGTTGCTTTGTATCTACACCTATTCCAAATCTATCACATAATAATCCAGACAAAACCATTCCGCAGATTAAAGTTGTCTGGAATGTTGCAACACCAAGTACGGACGCAGATGCTCCTTCAGAAAAAACAACCATAGCTCCACATAATCCAGCTAGCCAACTCCACCAAGGTATATTATTAGAGCGAATTTTCGAAGGAATTGAAGCAAATTGTTGTCTTGTAGACGCTCGAGAGAGAATTATGATAAACATAACAACAAGTCCCGAACCGAATGACACTACTGCGCAAGCATTGCCATCAGCTAATTCTTTTCCCAATTGTCCATTCACAGCAGATTGCATTGGAGAAAGCATACCAGCCAATACCGTTCCAATGAACAATAAAGGAACCATATAACGTTGTTTATTATTCATAATGATTATCTCCTTTCATATAATTCTTCACTCTTATAGTGAATAATAATTTTAATTTGCAATTATTAAATTTCTTTAGAAAGCCACTTAACACAATTAGAAAATAGTTGACCATATCCACTCCATTGCATAAACGCTTCCGGAGCCCAATGAGGAGCTATATCTGATGCAAAAGCAATACTTCTGCCTTTATCTACCTCATTAACAATAAGCAAAGGATTATCATCAACTTTCATGAGAATATTAGAACTTTCTTTAGCTAAAAGCTTTTGATATCCAAGAAGAATTGGAATAGGACTCAAATCATTCACAATTGGATGATTGGATACTATTTTAGGAATTACACCTTGAGGTTTTTCAGCTCTATCATCAAATGGACTTATTTCAACAGGAAGCACATCTTCAATAGATGTACCATGATAATGAGCTTTACCTTCAAATCCAGCAAAGGAAAGATATCCGCCTGCCATCATCAGTCCATGGCCTTCACGAACCCATTTAGCTAATAAATCTAAACGATTTACGCATCTTTTTCCTTCACCAAATACCCTATTAGGTAGTAAAAATGAATTACTTCCTATATCTGAAAGTATCACAACATCGTATTTGTTTAATTCATCCATTGTCCATGGAAAGTTTTCTGGAACATCATGAGCTTTTAGATGTGTAACATCGTGACCAAACTTTCTAAGAGCATCAAGAAATTCCACGCAACCAATTTCTAATTTAGTGGATGTGAATTCATCAAAACCTTTATATTCTGTAGTGGATGAAATCCAAGATTCTCCAGCTAGTAAAACTTTTGTCATATAAACAGCTCCTTTGCTTTTAATGAATAAAAACATCTCTACTTTGTAAATCTCACACATTAAGGATGTTCTTATAAAAAATAATAAATCTTTTGCGCAAATAAAACAAACACAAAAAACGCTAAAAATATGGGCTAAAAGGGCTTCATTGCTAGAATACTATAATATTTTTGCGCAAATTTTTCTATTGTAAAAGTTTTTGCGCAATAGTAGCATTAACAGTATTAAATTACTTATTAAACTATTGCTTTTTCAATAAAACTTATGGAGTCTATATGTCAATTGTTCAAGTGGCTAGAAGAGCAAATGTATCTACATCTACCGTATCGAGATATTTGCATGGTACGTTAAACGTAGAAGACTCTACAGCACAAAGAATTGACGAGGCTGCACATTTCTATAAATACACAACTAAAATAAACTCAAAGACAACTTACAAAGCACTGGCGCTTGTTATTCCTGGATTAAATAACCCATTCTATAGTGAACTATGTCAACAACTATCCATGGCAGCAGATGGTTTAGGATATGCATTAAATATTAAAATATCGCAAGGAAATCCAATAAAAGAAAGAAATATTGTTGAATCCATAATTAAAGAGCAAAAGTATATTGGACTTATATACGCTGGATTAAATAACAATAATATAGCTTTGCGTAAAGTAATACCTTCTGGAATGAATGCCGTTCTAATAGATGAGCAAATGAATGATGAAAAATTATCTAATATATCAACAGTAACTGTTGACAATTACTCTGGAGCATACCAAGCTGTCTGTTATTTACTTTCTCTGGGACATAAGAGAATAGCCTACGTGTCAGGACCAGATGGATTAAGCACAACCTCAGACAGAAAACATGGCTATTTATCCGCTTTATCAAATAGCAAAATATTATACGATGATTCTTTAATATTTTCTGGTCCATATACTGAGGAATTTGGAGAAAGTATATTCCCATACATAGTAAGTAACCCAGATCCACCAACCGCAATATTCTGTAGCTCAGATATTTCAGCACTAGGGTTACTTGGAGCAGCTGAAAGATATGGATTAAAGATACCAGATGATTTATCTGTAATAGGCTGCGATGGAATTCATATTGGCAAATGGGCGCATCCTAGCTTAACAACATTGCAGCAACCATTTGAAGCTATTGCTAAATCTACTTTAGAATTAATAAGTTTTAATGGAGAAACAAAACATATTCAATTACCATTAACGTTAACTATTAGAAATTCTACTTGCAGAATAAAAAATTAAATCATCTGAAATATACGTTTGTTACAAGCTCTCGTAAAAACAGTAATTCATATTGATACCCACGAAAATATTGGAAATAAGATCATATACAACGGCTCATTCGACTACAAAACCAAGAACACTTCCCCGAGTTTGTTCCCAAAATCGCCAAATACGACTACAAACACGAGCAAAAATAAACGAACGTGGGCTAGCGTAATCAACAACGTAAATTTAAAACAAAGGATTACGAGTATAGTACTCTTTCAAAGAACTATATGCACTTCTCTTTTAATATAAGAGATTATATTGCGTCCGCTAAAACAACCACTTTCTATTAGAACACATGCTTAAAATAAGCAATGTAAATTTAATTTATAAATCTACATTGCTTATTCTGTATGCGCACTATGTCTTATGCACACTTCGTCATGTCTTATTAACAATAAGACATGACTCATGATTGTTCAGAGTAACAACACATAAATACAGTATTAGCATTGCACTATTTTACATTCTTGCGCTTTTTAAACTTACAGATGTATCTATGGTTTCGGTAAGTATGAACTTCATGCTTAATACTTTTTTCATAATCTAGATGTTTTTCTATAAATTTCTTTATTGATTTTTTACACATGAAAAATATTAGGCATGTTATAGCGTAAAAAATTAGAAAAATAATTATTAAAAATAATCCATTCCATGCACATGAATGAATATCAACATCTTTTAAAAAGTTTTTATTTTTTCCATCATAATAATTTTTATATAAGAAATTTAGGCATACCATTGATAAAACAATCAACACTTGAGATAGAAGAATCAATACCTTAACTTTAATTAATTTATATTTATTTTCTTCTGTGCTTTTTATATTTAATCTAAATATTTTCCTAGCCAAAACACTCAAATTTTCAAAGCTAACTAAAACTGTAAAAAGTCCCGTTAAGACGGTAGTGAAGCAAGAAATATAATTATTGAATATTCCTCTACTACTAAAAATAATCCCTAGAATTATAGGCAAAAGGGATATCGGCATTATATATTTTGTATTTTCTTTCAAAACAAGTTGAAAAGATCTATATATAAAAAAACATGTTACTGCAAAATAAATGGCAACAACTAATATAGCAAGAACACATTTCAAAATAGGAATACATTTGATGCTACTATTCAATATACTTACATAAGTATTGGAATATGTATACATACTAAAAAATATATACGTGAGAAAACTAATTATAAAACCAATTATATAGTGCTTTCCTAAGAATAAATTTATAATAAAAGCCACTGTTAATGATATGATTGTAGCACACTCGCAAACAGAAAGATCAGAAAAACAAGCCGCTACTATCACAGCACAAAAAATTATAGCGGACACAATACTTACTGCTTTGCGTTCCTTAAAATAATCGGTAATTTTCTTAATAATATTCTTATACAAATCATTCTTATTAGACAAATATGAAGTATCGTTTACGGTTTTATTACACATAGGCAACATCGCCTCGATTCAATGAGTAATTTATTTAGATACGAAAATGGGGGCCGAGAGAACCCAGCCCCCAAGTGATTTAGCGGAACTAAACCACTGAAAGTTGCAACTTACTCAGCTCTACTGCAAGAGCATACGCTCTTAGTTTAGTAAAGCCAAGTAGGTAGTGCTTAGTGACGCATCTTGCGAACAGCAGCACCCATACCAGCAAGCATAGAAGCAGCCAAAGCAGTCAAAGCAACACCAACACCAGCATTACCAAGCTTCTCGCCAGCCTTATGGCCATTGCCACCCTTGGTAGCAAGCTCACCCTTAGCAGCGGCAGCGCCAGCCTTACCAGCAGCAGCTGGAGCATTCTTACCAGCCTCAGCCTTAGCCTTAGCCTCAGCCTTCTGAACAGCCTTCTGAGCAGCAGCACCGAACTTACCAGCCAAAGCATCAGCATAAATCTTCTGAGCCTGAGCAAGCTGTGGGAAAGCAGGAGACAATGGGTCAATAGCAGTCACAGAAGGAAGCAAAGCAGGATTCACACCAAGCTTGATAGCAGCATTGTAAGCCTCATCATAAGCATCCTTAGCAGCCTTATAAGCAGCCTTAGCAGCCAAATCAGCAGTCTTAGCATCATTGAAATCAACCAAAGCCTTGTTGAAAGCAGTAGTAGTACGAACTACATGAGCTTCAGCACGAGCAACAGCCTCTTTCAAGCTCTGCAACTTAGCAGAATCATTCACGCCAGAAGCCTCAAAATCAGACAAATTCTGAGCAGCAACAGCCTTATCATGCTCAGCAGCATCAAGCTCAGCCTTAGCAGCAGCCAAAGTAGCAGCAGCCTTAGTGTAAGCTTCATTCTTCTCAGCGAAGTTGTGCTCAGCAGCATCAACATCTACCTTCTTAGCAAGAACATTCTTAATAGCCTCAGTCTTAGAACCTGGCTGAGCTGGGGTAACAGGTGGATTCTGTGGGCCTGGCTGTGGAGCTGGAGCTGGGGTGCACTGAAGCTTGCCAAGCTTATAATTAGCAAAGTTCAAATCATACTCAGCATGCTCAGCAGCAGTCTTAGCAGTAGTCACAGCATCCTTAGTAGCTTGCTTAACCTCAAGTTCCTTAAGCTTGCCATTATACTCGCTAGTCTTATCAGTCACCTCAGTATCAGTTACATTTGCTTCACTCAACTTGGTGTTTTTGTTAGCCTTCTGAATTGCTTCCTTAAGAGCATCTGCAGCGTGAGCAGTCTTTGCCTGAGCATCAGCAAGTTTGGAACCAGTCAAACCAACTTCGGCAGCCTTATCAGCCTTGTAAGTACCGTAAGCAGTCTTGTAAGCATCAACTAAAGCCTTGGCAGCATCATACTTACCCTGCTCAACCTTAAGAGCATTTTCTGCAACAACAACATTGGCATCAGCCAAAGCCTTAGCTTCCTTAGCAGCAGCAACAGCATCCTGAGCAGCCTTAAGAGCCTTCTCATCAACCTTGCAGGTTTCCTGCTTTGGAGCGGTCTCAGCGAAAGCTGGGGCGGCGAATGCCATACCGGAGAGGAGGGTGGCGCCAGCAGCGAAAGCGGCGATAGCCTTCTTATTCATCATTTTAATTTCCTTTCTTCTTCTCCTCCGTGCTAGGAACACGAAAAAGAATTTGCCTTATGCGGTTTCCCGCGTAGCACCAGTTGAACTAGGGATTCACTGGTTGCTGATTCAAAAGATACAACATGCTTTAACAAAAATCAACCAAAACATTCAGCTTACATTCAGGTTTGTTTTGAAGTTTTTCTGAAAATACACAATAATATACCCAATAAAACGTAAAAATTACGACTAATCATATTTAAAAACAGAAAAATATCCAAGACACGCCGTATATAGACTTTTTTTAAGATTCTTTCAGGTTTTTTTAAGGTTTGCATTTAATTGGCGTGTCGTCTGCCACGAGCCTATGTCAAACACTTAGATTCATGAACATTTAAATTGTTAAAATTGTTAGCGCTAATCACAGATGTACATTGACAATAAATGTATAGACAATTTATATTAGGACGATTATATTAGAACAAACGCTTTTTTGAAAACCGAATGATACTAATTATTAATCTTCTCAAATAAATCACCATGAGACTAACTGAAATTCCGGCGAAAACTCGAATTTTATATACATTTTGACGATCAGCACAATCTAACTGAAACACTTTTTATTCTATTTCAGTATTATATTAGTAGTAAACATCAGGCAGAATCTGTTTTACAAGATACAATTAATGTCAATAGCATTGTTATTCATTATCAACATTGTTGAAAGAATTTTTCTTTCGAATACTACAAAACGAATTTATTGGTGCAATAAATATATAAAGCGGCGCGAAAATAAAAGCCATACAAAATATAACTACAATGTTGAAAATTTCATTCAAAATTCTGCTACGGACAGATTGCGTATTTGAGCTATGGCGAACACGTTTAACGATGATAGAAATAATAACAAGCGATAATAAAACAGGAAGTACCCAATTACGAATATTTCCTACTTTGCCTTTTGAAAAATCCATAAAAAGACATATTCCAGCAATGAAAACAAACATTGCATTGGGAAGTGGATTCCCTATTGAAGATGCAAAAATAATAAATAAATGACATGCAGAAATAAAAACAACAATAGCAATAAAGCCAAAAGTAATAATTTCAATAGCAATATCATTTGATCCATATATTGATTTATACGTTAAATCTAACTTGTTAGCTAAGCTCTTTAGACCAAAAAATTTGATAGCAGTAGATACGTTAGAAATTCCACTAGATCCTTTAGAAAATATACAAAATGATTCCGCGAGTATATATACAGAGATAATTATATTAACTAAGGAGCTAAAATTGATTTTTAAGCTTTTAAAGATTTTAGAAGTTAAATCAACGCTCATTGTCATACAAACAACCTAAACAATTAATTGTACAAGTTTTTACACATGTAAAACTCAACCGACATATTAAAATTATAGTGCATTTGTGACAAAAGATGCTATTTTTTACGCACATATTTAATTATTCGCCACAACACAACTAACTAGTTTATGTAAACACGTTAAAAACAAAAAATGCTTTCGGTTTTGAAAGCCCCTAGTAGCAAACAAAACCGAAAGCAACAACACTCAACACCCAAAACCCAACAAGCTAAACGAATCAACACTGGGAAGAAAAGAAAAACAATAGCAAACCAATGTTAAAACAATAAAACCAAAGAGAATCGGGAATAAACCAGTGTGATGCTTCCCTACAAAACACCACACTAGTCGTTGAGCGCAAACCTTAAATAAGGCAGCAAATGCTTAGTGACGCATCTTGCGAACAGCAGCACCCATACCAGCAAGCATAGAAGCAGCCAAAGCAGTCAAAGCAACACCAACACCAGCATTACCAAGCTTCTCGCCAGCCTTATGACCATTGCCACCCTTGGTAGCAAGCTCACCCTTAGCAGCAGCGGCACCAGCCTTACCAGCAGCAGCGGCTGGAGCAGCAGCCTGAGCCTTAGCCTCAGCCTTAGCTTCAACCTTCTTAGCCTCAGCCTTAGCAGCAGCAGGAGCAGCAGGGAAATCAGTAGAAACTGGGTTCAAAGTGTTAGGATCAGCAAAGCCCTTAACAGCAGAAGCCTCAACCTCAACAGCCTTATTATAAGCAGCACGATAATTCACAAGAGCAGCATTATAAGCAGCAGCAGCAAGCAAAGCCTTACCACTCTTCTCGCCGAAATCCTTCTCAGCATTGGCATACTCATGAGTCCTATAAGCATTAGCCCTAGACTGAGCAGCCTTCAAATCAATAACAGCAGCCTTGTAAGCATCAGTATCAGTCTTACCAGCCACGCGAAGAGCCTCTTCACGATCAGCAGCAGACTTCACCTGAGCATCCAAAGCAGCCATCTGAGTCTTAGCAGCCTCAAAATCAGCCTTAGACTTAACAAACTTATCCTGAGCATCCTTATTAGTAGCATCAGCCTCAGCCAACACAACCTGAGTACGCATCAATTCAGCAGAAGCAGCAGACTTAGTTGGATCAGCAGTCTGAACAGGCTTGGTGTGATCTGGGGTAGTCTGATCTGGCTTAGTTGAATCTGGCTTAGTCTGATCAGGCTTGGTCTGATCAGGCTTGGTCTCACCACCTGGATTCACACCACGCAAAGCGTTCAAATAACGCTGATTAGCTTCAACCTGAGCCTTAGCAGCAGCAACAGCCTCAGTCTGAGCTGTAACTTTAGCATCGGCAGCATCAAGAGCAGCCTTCAAAGCTTCAGCTTTCTTCTCAAGAGTCTTACCGTCAGCATCTGTATCCTTAAGCTTCTGTTCAGCCTCAGTCTGAGCCTTAACCAAGTTAGTGTGTTCTTCAGACTTATTATATTCTTCAGTAGCCTTAGCCTTATCGAAATCCTTATCGTTAACATGCTTTCCAAGATAAGCATTCAAGCCATCTTCTACTGCCTTCTTAGCAGCTTCTGCAGCCTTCTTAGCAGCATCAAACTTGGTTTTAGCATTCTCATAAGCAGTCTTAGTTGCAGCTTGGGCGCTTTGAAGCTTGACCAAACTTAGCTCTGCAGTTCTCACAGCACGCTGGCTGTCACGAAGAGTCTTGTTAGCCTCATGGATTGCTACAGCATCAGCAAGAGCATCACCTTTAGCACCAGCGAATGCTGGGGTTGCCATTGCGAAGCCAGCAAGCAAAGTAGCGCCAGCAGCGAAAGCAGCGATAGCCTTCTTATTCATCATTTTAATTTCCTTTCTTCTTCTCCTCCGTGCAGGTACACGAAGAAAAATTCTAAACATCCAACAACATTCAAAACATTGTGGATAACCACCATCTAGAGCATCTAGCTAGCAGCTGTTATTAACATACCCCCCCCCGTTTAAAAAAGTCAAGAGGCAACCACACAAAACAAACAGAAAAAAATAATGTTACACACAAACTAATCCACAATAAAAACTATTTTCACCATAATATTTGTTGATTAACACTAATAAAACCGTAAAAACACATTGTTTCAAGGTTTTTAAAGAATTTTCCCAGACTTTTCTCAGGAAACTACTCAGACAAGAACACTAACACTATAAAACCATTGAAAAATCAACATTCCACACACATAACACACGCAACACGCCGACACCACGCCGACACAACATCAACGTCAAACCAACATCAAACCAACACCACACGAAATGCCACGCTACAAGAAATCGCGCACAACTAGATTCCCGCATTTGTTCCCTTTTTTAGCAAATCTGACTACAAACACGGGATAAAAGAAACGAAAGCAAGAACATTTTCCCGAGATTGTTTACGTATTTGGCGATTTTGGAAACAATATCGGGCAAAAGAAACAAACGCATGCAAAAATACACAAACGCGAACAAAAAAAGGGCTTCTAGCCAATCGCTAGAAACCCTACTTGCGGATGAAGCGAGATTTGAACTCGCGGAGGGTGTAACCCTCACACGCTTTCGAGGCGTGCTCCTTAGACCGCTCGGACATTCATCCATTTTGCGCAAACTGCAAAACGCAGAAAGAAACGCAACTTTTCAATTGTAAACCAACCCTAGAATATACACAAATTTGTGTTGATAATTTTGCGAACAATCAATCAAGTTCTTCAAGAGTTCGGCGAGCGCGAATCGCATTAGCCCTAACTTCAAGTTGATCTTTCGGAGGATATTCAACATATTCCAAAGTCAAACCATTAGCCGCAATAGGACCAGTAGAGCCTTCTCGAATCGGATTTTCAATCTTATCCTTAAACCAGTCAACAGAACGCTTACCGCAACCAACTTGTACACAAGCCTGAACAAGAGAACGAACCATATTATGTGCAAACGCATCAGCAACAATAGTAAACTCAATCAAACCATGCTCAATAGGTGGAATATTGCCAGTTGATCTAGAAGCAATAGACGAACCAACAGGCGCGCAACCATCCAAACAAACGCGATTCCAAACCGCTTTTTTAACGCAGCGAATCGTAGTTCCACCAGGATTTGGACGAGCAAAAGACCCAAAATCATGCAAACCAACAATCATCTGTGCTGCCTGATTCATAGAATTGACGTCTAAATCGTAATCAATTTGCAACACAAAACCACGCATACGCGGATCCAAATTCTCGCGATTTGCCGCATCACTAATCCTATACACGTATGTGCGATCAAGCGCAGAAAAACGAGCATCAAAACCGCTTGGCGCAATGCTTACACTGTGAATCGAAATATCTTTAGGCAAAACCCCACGAAGCCTATATTCTAAAGCTTTTACAGGCGTCAAATTTGTGTGACCAACACAATTTTGTAAAATATCATCTTCTACATCTAAATGACAAACCTGATAAGAAGCATGAACACCAGTATCCGTGCGCCCAGCAACTGTTAGTCGAAGCGGAAAACAAGAATCGCCATCATGTACACGCAAAACTTTATATAAAGCGTCTTCCAAAGTGCCTTGCACTGTTCTTAAATTCGGCTGCCTAGCCCAACCGTAAAAATCACCGCCATCATAAGCTAAATCTAAACGAAGACGCATTCAAAACCTTTCCAAACAGACTTACAAACAGACTTCCACTAATTTTTCTTATCTGAACCGCCAGCGAGCGCAAAAGCACTCATAACGCTACGAATCAACTCATATGTTTTTGAATCCATATGCATTGCAATCTTCAATAATGCAGGAACAACCTCCGACCAATGCGAAGACATCTCGTCGAAATTCGAGTACCCTAAACTGCTAAACATGCTGTAAACACTATCAATTCTGCGTTTTCGCTCTTCAAATGGCAAACTCATCATCCACTCGTTTGCAGCTTTAGAAACTGCTAGAGCGCGCGGAGTTACACAATCGCAGTAGTCAAAATCACCATCTTTAACTTGCCAATATATGCCAAGATGTTGCATTAATCCAATTGAATCGGCAGCTGTAACTTTATACGGCACGCCCGTATCCATGATCAATCCGATAAAAGCAGATTGTGGAACGACTTTTTCAATCCTGGAAACAACGCGGGAAAAAACTTTTGGATCAACAACATCCGAACCAAAACTAGGACCGTCCATTGAATAAATCTTACTGACAAGGTCACCAAGTTGTTGATTTTCTGCATCCAAACGCATAGTCGCGTACGCAGCCATATTTCCGCCTTTTGAATGACCCACAACAAATATTTTAGGATTATCACTTAAATCGCAATCATTGTTATTTTCTAGATCGCTATTCTTATTATCGCTATTTTCTAGATCGACCTTATCCAGATCGATATTCTTAAAATCACTCTTCTTATTAAACAAATTCGCAAAATAATCACCAACACTGCTAAAAATCCCACGAATACCGCCACTTTTGCAAGAATCTTTACACACGCGCCTAGATATAGAAAGCAAATATTCTGCAGCAGACTCTTGAGCTGGAACTGGGCAGCGAAAAGCCATATTAAAATCTTCCTTCCACCCAACAAGAGTGTTATCAGTCCCCCTGAAAGCAACAACAAAACATCTATAGCCAACACAATCAGTCAAATCAAAAGTAACTGCAGCAAACTGCTGCTCACACGAATCATCAACCTTCGACTCATCAAAACGCTCAAGAACCTCGCCGACTCGCATTCCCCTATAACGCGGACTAGCTGCAACAGCGAGAAGAAGACTCTTCCGAAAATCATCAACTTTAGCTGAACCAGAGCTAAACATTGAAGAAAAATCCTCACCGCGAAGCAATTCGCACAAAGGAACAGTATTCAGATTATCCGAGTCATCATCGTATTTTGGAATAGAATCAGGCATGCAAACATACGCCAACTCGCATAAAATAAGCGAATCTACGGCGTTGAATTTTCTATCTTTAAAGTTAGTAAAATCGTTATTCACTAAATCGAGAATATTTGACATAGTTCAATAATAATTGATACCAGATATAGAAAAGATATGTCAGATATAGAAAAACGGGCTGGAGATATCTCCAACCCGTTTAATAAACCTTTATACTTGCGATTAATCGCAAAAGATTTACTTACCGATGCATCAAGATGCTAATCTAAACTACTCGGCTGCTTCTTCTTTAGCAGCAACTTTAGCAGCAGACTCAGCTTCCTTAACGACAGCCTTCTTTGGGCTTACTGGCTCAACAACAAGCTCAATAATAGCTTGTGGAGCAGTATCACCACGACGAGGAGCCATCTTAACGATGCGGGTATAGCCACCTTCACGCTGCTTCATCTGCTCAGCAATCTGAGTGAAAAGCATGTGAACAACGGACTTATTGCGAATCACGCGCAACACACGGCGGCGTGAATGCAAGTCGCCACGCTTAGCGAATGTTATCAAACGCTCAGCAAGTGGACGAAGACGCTTTGCCTTTGGCAAAGTAGTCACAATACGACCGTGCTGGAAGAGGCTAGTAGCCATGTTGGCCAGCATCAGGCGCTCATGCGCTGGGCTAGAAGCCAGACGAGGCCCTTGTTTCGGTGTAGGCATTATTACTCCTTATTGTCGCAGAATTCAGGTGGGCAAAAACCCGAACATCCAAAAACCACGACGATTGGCGGTGGACTGTTTACTCGTCTTCTGGCGAGAAGAACGTGCCACCTTCGAGATTATTGGCGTCAAAGCCAAGCGGCGAGGCCTTAAGAGACAATCCCATAGACTGCAATTTCTCTTTAACCTCATCGATGGATTTCATGCCGAAATTACGAATATCGAGCAAATCCTGCTCAGTGTGTACTACCAGCTCACCAACAGTGTGGATTCCCTCACGCTTCAAGCAGTTGTAGCTGCGCTGCGTAAGATTCAAATCCTCAATCGGAGTAGCCATCTGAGAATCAACTTCTCCCATGACTGGAGCTGGACCAACTTCAACACCTTCTGCATCGACGTTAAGCTCACGGCAAAGACCGAAAAGCTCAACCAAAGTCGAACCAGCAGATGCAACTGCATCGCGTGGTGTAATAGCTGGCTTAGTTTCCACATCCAGGATGAGCTTATCGAAGTCCGTGCGCTGTTCCACGCGGGTAGCTTCGACCTTATAGCTCACCTTCAAAACTGGTGAGTAGATCGAATCCACTGGAATGCGACCGATTTCGCTGTTTTCCTGCTTGTTCATCTGAGCAGGTACATAGCCACGACCGCGCTCCACGGTGAACTCAATTTCAAGCTCACCATCTTCAGCAAGTGTAGCGATATGCATCTCTGGATTGGCAATAGTGACGCCAGCAGGAGGAGTAATATCTCCAGCTGTTGCTTCACCCTTGCCGCTCTTGCGAAGATACATCACTACTGGCTCGTCATACTCACTTGTAAGTACGATACCCTTAATGTTCAGCAGGATTTCAGTGACATCCTCTTCAACACCTGGCAGAGTCGTGAACTCATGGAGAGCACCAGAAATGCGTACCGAAGTTACGGCAGCACCTGGAATGGAGCTCAATAGGGTACGACGCAGCGAATTGCCGAGCGTGTATCCGAAACCTGGTTCCAACGGCTCAATTGTAAAGCGAGAACGCTGGGGATTCAGTGATTCCTCGGTAAGTGTTGGACGCTGTGCGATAAGCACTTTTGTATCCTTTCAGCTTCTGGTCGGTGGTGCACTCGCCGCCCATAAGCGGGTTGGATGGATGGATTCGTAAGAGTGCTCAGACGCGGCGACGCTTTGGTGGGCGAACGCCGTTATGCGCTTGTGGGGTGACGTCGGTAATAGAACCGACTTCAAGACCCGCGGACTGAAGGGAACGGATAGCGGTTTCACGACCGGAACCTGGACCCTTAACAAACACGTCGACCTTCTTCAGGCCATGTTCCATTGCCTTACGAGCAGCAGACTCAGCAGCCATACCTGCAGCGTAAGGAGTCGACTTGCGGGAACCCTTAAAGCCGACATCGCCACCGGAAGCCCAAGAAAGGACTGCACCCGATGGATCGGTGATGGAAATAATCGTGTTATTGAATGTTGATTTAATATGCGCCTGCCCAACCGGTACCGACTTGCGGTCCCGGCGACGCGGCTTGCGCGAGGCTTGCTTTGCAGCTGCCATTGACCCTCGTTTCCTAATGACGAATTAGTTGGTATGTCTAGGCGATGAGAATTAACTCGTGGCCTAGAGCCGACCACCGACTACTATCTGGTGGCCTTCTTCTTCCCGGCGACAGTACGCTTCGGACCCTTACGAGTACGAGCATTAGTCTTAGTACGCTGACCACGCACAGGAAGACCCTTGCGATGACGCTGGCCTTGATAGCAGTTGATCTGAATCTTACGACGAATGTCTGCATCGATTTCACGACGCAAATCGCCTTCAATCTTATAATTAGCTTCAAGATAATCACGCAAAGTGATTAACTGTTCATCCGTAAGATCCTTGACGCGGGTATCCGGATTAACACCGGTCGCGGCAAGCGTTTCCTTAGCGCGAGTACGGCCTACACCAAAAATGTAGGTGAGGGCAATCTCAATGCGCTTCTCATTGGGAATATCTACTCCGGCAAGACGTGCCATTGTAATTCCTTTACTATTACGCAGGTCGTGCACCAAGTCTCCCGCAATCCTGCGGCCTGGGCCTGCGCACCCAGGGTTCAGCTTTAGCTGCGACTTAGCGCCTTATCCTTTATCTTCGCGGTGGGGATCCACTCAGCCCTGACGCTGCTTATGACGTGGGTTGATGCAAATCACCATGACGCGACCGTGACGGCGGATCACGCGGCAATTTTCGCAGATCCTCTTCACGCTAGGGCTGACCTTCATGGTTTTCCTTTGCTTGTACCTTTACTTATAGCGGTACGTAATACGACCACGGTTCAAATCATAAGGGCTCATCTCCAGCACAACACGATCTTGAGGAAGAATACGAATATAATTCTTACGCATCTTTCCAGAAATCGTAGCCAGTACAATGTGCTCGTTCTCAAGCTGAACGCGAAACATCGCGTTTGGCAGTGCTTCAACTACCGTGCCTTCGACTTCAATCACACCGTCTTTTGCCATGAGCCTCGTTCCGTTCCTTGGACGTACTACTTCACGTATCCGAAGACACGCCAATCTTCTATGATACAGTAAATGCGCCCAATACAACACTCGGCGTGTCGCAAAAGGCGCATTATAAATACGAGAAAATCTAAATTTTAAATAAATCTCATACCAAAGACTCAACTATGCGATTGTTGATTTCAGCAATATCGCCAACACCATCAACCTCAACAAGCTGACCACGGCTTTCATAAATATCAAGAAGAGGAGCAGTTTCCTTCTCGTAAGTTTCCAAACGAGTAGCAATCACCTCAGGAGTATCATCTGAACGACCCTGCTCAATTGCACGCTTCTTCATACGCTCAAGCAAAACCTCACGCTCCGCTTCAAGAGCAACAACGTGATCCAAAGGAGTACCAAGCTCCTCAAGCATAAGATCCAAAGCCTTAACCTGAGACGCATTACGTGGATATCCATCAAGAATCCAGCCATTCTTAGCATCATCCTGAGCAAGACGATCCTTAACAATGCTATTTGTCAATTCATCTGGAACAAGCTCACCCTTATCAAGATAACCCTGAACCTTCTTACCAAGCTCCGTTTGATTCTTCAAGTTGTAACGGAAAATATCGCCAGTAGAAATAGCAGGAATCCCATAATGCTCTGCAAGCAAAGCAGCCTGAGTGCCCTTACCAACGCCTTGTGGTCCCATAATTAGCAATCGCATATTAATCTCCTTGTTTCTTTATGCTCCATCGCAAATCTTAACAACAAAACTTATCTAGTAATACTATTTAGCAACTTGTTTACTATCGTTATGATCAAACAAGAATCCAGCATACTGGAACTGCTCGGTCTGAGCCTTGGCTTGACGCAAAGTATCCAAACCAACACCTGCGATAATAAGAATCGTAGTACCACCAAATGGAAGCTTCATATTAAGGTGCAAAGACATAATCAAAACTGTTGGAATCAACGCTACGAATAGCAAATAGACAGCACCAACAGTGTTTAATCTATTCATAACATAGCTAAGATAGCGACTTGTAGCACTACCAGCACGAATACCTGGAATAAAACCGCCGTATTCCTTCATGTTATCTGCAGTTTCATCTGGATTAAAAGTAATCTCAGTGTAGAAGAAGCAGAAGAACACAATCATAACTGTGTACAAGGCTATGTACCACACAGAAGTAGAGTTTGCTAAATTGGCATTAATCCAACGCACCCAATCCTTACGACTATCACCAAACTGAGCAAGAAGAGTTGGAATAGCAAGAATCGAGGATGCGAAAATTGGTGGGATAACACCACTCATATTGACCTTAAGAGGCAAGTATGTGGAAGAACCGCCATACATCTTACGACCAATCATTCGGCGCGTATACTGTACAGGAATTCTACGCTGAGCAAGCTCCACGAAATCAACAAAAATAAGAATTACAAGCAGAACGCCACCGACAATAGAGAACTTGGTCCAATCGCCATTAGTACCATTGGTTCCCCAACCAATTTCCCACAGCTTTGGAAGGAAGCCAGAGCAGATAGACATGAAGATTAACACTGACATGCCCTGACCAATACCCTTATCCGTAATAAGTTCTGCCATCCACATGATCAAACCAGTGCCACCAGTCATAATCAAAACCATAACCAGTAAGCTCCACATAGAGCCATCTGGAATAACCTGACCACACTGATAATTAAATAGTGCACCAGAACGTGCAGTAACCAAAATAGTTGTGGACTGCAAAATTGCCAAGCCAATAGTCAAATAACGAGTGTACTGAGTAAGCTTTGTTTCTCCAGACTGACCTTCCTTGTGAAGAGCCTCAAAACGAGGAATCACAACCCTAAGCAGCTGAATAACAATAGACGCCGTAATATAAGGCATAACGCCCAATGCAAAAATAGACAGCTGCAAAAGCGAACCACCAGAGAACAGGTTCACCAAACCAATAAAGTTTTCACTAGAAGAGGCAAGCTTTGCTGTGCAAGCACGTATAACTTTGTAATCAACGCCAGGAATCGGAATAAAGGAACCAATTCTGTAGATGATAATCATTGCGAAGACGAAGAGGATCTTATTCCTCAACTCCTTCGTCCTGAAGGCCTGGATTAACGTTTTCACCTGGGTCTTCCTCCCTTTTTTGCGCTACGATCTAGGCGCAACAGTAAAAAAACAAACTCTGAGGCAATAGTTTATATCACGGTGCATACCGATACAGTCATTCCGTGAGTTTAGGCAATAAAAAATAATCCCTCCAGCCAAAACTAGAGGGATTATTAAACAGTCAAATCACTGCGTTAATTAGCATTATCAGCTGAGTACATTACTCTTCGCTAACAGAGCCACCAGCAGCTTCAATCTTGGCCTTAGCAGATGCAGAAGCTTTAACTCCCTTAAGAGTCAAAGCAACCTTAAGATCGCCATCGCCCAAAACCTTAACTGGGTAACCATCACGCACAGCGCCCTTAACTACCAAATCAGCAACAGTAACTTCGCCACCATTTTGGAAGAGCTCTTCGAGGGCTGCAACATTAACAACCTGGAACTCTTTCTTGAATGGGCTCTTAAAGCCACGAAGCTTAGGCAAACGCATGTAAAGTGGAAGCTGGCCGCCTTCAAAGCCTGGACGAACTTGGTAACGCTTCTTCGTACCCTTATCGCCACGACCCGAAGTCTTACCCTTAGAGCCTTCACCACGACCCACGCGAATGCGATCCTTCTTAGCTCCTGGAGCTGGACGCAACGTGTGCATGTGCAACATTGGTTCTTCATTAGCCATAATCAGTCAACCTCCTCAACGCTCAGCAAGTGGCGAACGGCCATAACCAAGCCACGATTGACTGGATTGTCCTCGCGAACAACGCTCTGGCCAATCTTGTGAAGACCGAGAGTTTGAACGTTCGCGCGCTGACGCTCGGTGGAATGAACCAAACCGTGCACCAGAGTGATCTTCAAGTTAGCCATCACTCACCATCCTTTGCTTGGGCAGCCTTAGCAGCCTGAGCTTCTTCACGAGCCTTGCGAGCTTCGGCAATGCCTGCAGCGCGCTCACGAAGCAATGCGTCTGGTGCAACTTCCTCGAGGGAAAGTCCACGACGAGCGCAAATCTCCTCTGGCTCTTCAAGCTTCTTCAAAGCATCCACAGTAGCGCGAACCACGTTAACAGCGGTTGCAGAGCCCATGGACTTGGTGAGGATATCGGTAATGCCAGCGCACTCCATAACAGCACGCACAGCGCCACCAGCAATTACACCAGTACCTGGAGCAGCTGGACGAAGCAAAACTGTGCCAGCAGCATCGTGACCCAACACAGGGTGGGTTACGGTACCACGAATACGTGGAACAGTGAACATATGCTTCTTAGCATCAAGCTGACCCTTAGCGATAGCTGCTGGAACTTCGCGAGACTTACCGTAGCCAACACCAACAGTGCCCTTACCGTCGCCAACAACAACAAGTGCTGCAAAGCTAAAGGTACGACCACCCTTGTGAGTCTTGGAAACACGGTTAATAGTAACTACGCGATCCAGAAGCTCTTCGCCGCGGTTTTCTTCACGACGGTTACGACGCTCTCCGCGCTTGCCTTCGCCCTTAGAGCGACGGGAACGGCGATCGTCAGTACGCTCCTCGGCGGATGCCTGAGTGTTCTGAGTTTCTTCAGCCACTTGGGTTTCCTTTTCGTTATCGCTCACAGTGCTAGACCTCCCTGACGGGCGCCTTCAGCTACTGCTGCGACGCGACCATGATACTTATTACCGCCACGATCGAAGATTACAGCGGTAATACCCGCTTCCTTCGCCTTGGCAGCGATTAACTCGCCAACCTTGGTAGCAGCTTCAGTCTTCGTACCAGTAAAACCAGCGAAGTCAGAAGTCAAGGTGGAAGCGCTTACAAGGGTAAGACCCTTAGTGTCATCCACAATCTGAGCAACCATGTGACGGTTAGAACGAGAAACTACCAAACGTGGGCGCTCTGGAGTGCCAGAAATGCGCTTACGAAGACGGGCGTGACGACGCAAACGCGCGACTTTGGTACCCTTACCGAAAATCTTAACGCTCATATCACTTACCAGCCTTTCCAGCCTTGCGCAAAATACGCTCATCGCTGTACTTAATGCCCTTACCCTTATAAGGTTCTGGAGCACGCAGCTTGCGAATGTTAGCGGCAGCCTGACCAACGGCCTGCTTGTCAGTACCCTTGACGATTACCTGATTTGCGTTTGGCAATTCAAACTCAATACCCTCAGGTGGCTGAACGGTAATAGTGTGAGAATATCCGAGTGAGAACTCAATGCCCTTACCCTTCATCACAGCACGATAACCAGTTCCAACAATGTCCAAAGTCTTGGTGTAGCCTTCATGCACACCCTTAACCATGGACGCTACGATTGCACGAGCCAAACCGTGCTTTGCACGAGTTGGACGCAAATCATCAGCTGGGGTTAAAACGATCTTGCCATCAGCAACTTCAGCGGTAATACCTTCTGGAATTACATAGGAATCAGAACCCTTAGCGCCCTTAGCACTAAAGGACTGACCTTCAATCTTTACTTCCACGCCTGCAGGAATGTCGACGGGGAGCTTACCAATATGCGATGCCATTTTCAGCTCTCCTTTCTCACCATACGTAGGCGACGATTTCGCCGCCAATGCCTCTGTCGAGGCATTCCTTCTGAGTCAACAATCCCGAGCTGGTCGAGATAATAGCGATACCGAGACCACCAAGAGGCATAGGCAAAGAATCAGACTTTGCGTAACGACGCAAGCCTGGCTTAGAAATGCGCTTGATGCCCTGGATGGAACGCTGACCATTGGAGCCATACTTTAATGTGACTTCCAAAGTCTGTCCAACCTTGGCTTCCTTAGCAGCAAAGTCTTTAATATAGCCTTCACGCTTCAGAATCTCGGCGATATTCGCCTTGAACTTGGAGTACGGCATTTCCACGGTATCGTGCTTTGCCGCGCTCGCATTACGCAGACGTGTCAACATGTCTGCGATAGGATCTGTCATTGTCATGTTGGGCTAACGCCCTTTCTCGCCGTGGTTTCCACCGCCTGTTTTAGTTATTCTTAAAGCAGTGGACCTTCAGCGTCGATATTTACCAACTGGACTTCGTAACACCCGGCAACTCACCGCGATGTGCCTTTTCACGAAGGCATACACGGCACAGACCGAACTTGCGATACACGGAGTGAGGACGACCACAAACCTGGCAACGCGTATAAGCGCGCACCTTGAACTTCGGCTTAGCGGCCGCCTTGTTTTTCAGAGCGGTTTTTGCCATATCAGTTCTCCTTGAATGGGAAACCGAGGTGCTTAAGTAGCGACTTCGCTTCCACATCGTCCTTGGTGGTGGTCACCACGGTGATGTCCATACCACGCTGATGATCAATCGAATCAGGATCAATCTCGTGGAACATTGACTGCTCCGTAAGACCAAAGTTATAGTTACCCTGACCGTCGAACTGGTTGCCATTAATACCACGGAAATCGCGGATACGTGGCAAAGCCAGAGTGAGCAAACGATCCAAGAATTCCCACATACGATCACCACGAAGAGTTACGTAAGCGCCAATAGCCTGACCTTCGCGCAAATGGAACTGCGCAACAGACTTCTTAGCCTTAGTAACCTTTGGCTTCTGACCAGTGATCAAAGTGAGATCCTTAATCGCACCTTCAATAAGCTTGGAATCGCGAGCTGCAGCGCCAACGCCCATAGAGACGACGACCTTCTGCAAACGAGCCACCTGCATAGGATTAGTGTGGCCAAATTCCTTTTCCAAAGCTGGAACGATTTGATCATTGTATTGCTGCTTTAAGCGCGGAGTTGCCGGCGCCTCAACTGTAGTATCGGTCATGCCAGCTCCTTTCCGGACTTCTTAGCTACACGCACGCGCACGGTCTTTACTTTGCCGTCGCGAGCTTCTTGCTTAACAATCACGCCCACGCGGGTTGGCTGCTTTGTCTCTGGGTCAATCACCATAACGTTAGAACGGTGAATTGGAGCCTCAACAGAGACGATGCCTGCCTGCTGACCCTGCTGGGTAGCACGCACATGCTTCTTAACAACCTGAACACCCTCGACGATCAAACGGTCTTCGGCGAGTACACGAAGTACTTTGCCTTCCTTACCGCGATCCTTGCCGCGGATAACCTTTACCTGGTCGCCGGACTTAATCTTGGCTACCATCTCAGATCACCTCCGGGGCGAGGGACACAATCTTCATGAAGCGCTTATCACGCAATTCACGACCGACTGGTCCAAAGATACGAGTGCCCTTTGGTTCACGGCCAGAGCCGAGAATAACAGCGGCGTTCTCGTCGAACTTAATATAGGAACCATCAACACGACGATGTTCCTTGACAGTACGGACGACGACAGCCTTAACTACGTCGCCTTTCTTGACCGACCCGCCAGGAATAGCATCCTTAACGGAGGCGACGATGATGTCGCCGATGCCGGCATAGCGTCGCTTCGATCCACCGAGCACGCGGATGGCAAGCAATTCCTTAGCACCCGTGTTGTCGGCGACATGAAGCCGCGTTTCCTGCTGAATCATTGATTCTCCTTAGTCGAGCTGGTTCTCCCCGCTCACCCGTACCTACTAAACAACAGGCACAGGTGAAGCGCGGAGCCTTGCTGAACTTGTTTACTTGGCGCGCTCGATAATCGAGTCGAGACGCCAACGCTTGGTCTTGCTCAAAGGCCGAGTTTCCATGATACTCACGAGATCGCCAATATGCGCCTCATTGTGTTCATCATGTGCCTTGACCTTGCGTGTGGAGCGGACGACTTTACCGTAAAGTGGGTGTGTCGAACGCTGCTCCAGCTCCACGGCAATTGTCTTGTCCATGGCCTCGGACACGACGTAGCCGCGACGAACCTTGCGGAAGTTGCGCTCTTGGTTCTCAGCCATGCTTACTTCTCCTTGACCTCAGTGGCGCCAGGCTCTTGGCTGATGCCGAGTTCACGCTCACGCAGGATAGTATACATCCTGGCTATGTCGTGCTTGACCGCCTTGAGGCGAGCGCTGTTTTCGAGTTGACCAGTTGCTGCCTGGAAGCGCAAGTTAAAAAGCTCTTCCTTAGACTTCTTTAAGAAGCCTTCGATTTCAGCATTAGTCTTCTCGTTTAAATTCTTGATGGTGTAGTCTGCAGTTCCGACTGGCATCAGATGTCACCGCCTTCACGCGCAATAACACGGCATTTCATTGGGAGCTTGTCGATAGCGCGGCGCAAAGCCTCGCGAGCGACGTCCTCAGAAACACCACCGATCTCGAACATTACACGACCTGGATGGATGTTAGCAATCCAGAATTCTGGAGCGCCTTTACCGGAACCCATTCGTGCACCAAGCGGGTGCTTGGTTAATGGACGATCAGGGAAAACCGTAATCCACACGCGACCACCACGCTTAATATAGCGGGTCATTGCGATACGGGCTGCCTCGATCTGACGGTTAGTGATGTACGCCGGAGCCAGCGCCTGAATACCGAAATCGCCGAAAGCGATAGCGGTTCCACCCTTAGACATGCCGCTACGGGTAGGACGGTGCTGCTTGCGATATTTAGTCCTTTTTGGGATAAGCATCTGCTCACTCCTTCGTTTCCGTTGCGGCAGGAGCTTCAGCAGCTGCAGCTTCAGCTGGCTTCTCAGCCTGTGCTTCGGCAGCCTTCTGCTGGTTGGCAGAGCGTGCGCCACGACGTGGACGACGATCGCCACGGCGACCTTCACGCTTACCCTGCTGGGCCTGCTGCTCTTCGAACTCACGCTCGGTCATATCACCCTTATAAATCCATACCTTTACGCCGATACGGCCGTAGGTAGTCTTAGCTTCAAAGAAGCCGTAATCAATAAGGGCACGCAGGGTCTGCAGTGGAACGCGACCCTCACGATAGAACTCAGAACGGCTCATTTCGGCGCCACCAAGACGACCAGAGAGCTTAATACGGATACCCTTTGCACCTGCGCGCATTGCATCCTGCTGTGCTTTACGCATAGCGCGACGGAATGTAACGCGATTGGTTAACTGTTCCGCAATTCCCTGAGCAACCAATTGAGCGTCAAGTGCAGCATTCTTCACTTCGAAAATGTTGAGCTGTACTTGCTTACCAGTGAGCTTCTCAAGCTTTGCACGAACACGCTCGGCTTCTGCGCCACGACGACCGATAATAATACCTGGACGAGCGGTGTGAATATCAACACGAACGCGGTCACGAGTACGCTCGATAACGATGCGGGACACGCCTGCACGTTCGAGGTCATGGCTCATTTCCTTGCGAATCTTGTCATCCTCAAGGACGAAGTCACGGTAACGCTCGCCGGCTTTAGTAGAATCAGAGAACCACCTAGAGCGATGATTCTCGGTAATGCCCAGGCGATAGCCGAAAGGATTGATCTTCTGACCCATCTTTAGCGATCCCCTTCCTTAAGCGAGACGATAACAGTGATATGGCTTGTGCGCTTGTTAATGCGCGCAGCGCGACCTTGTGCACGAGCGCGGAAACGCTTAAGCGTTACACCCTCATCCACATAGGTTTCCTTGATGACCAAGTCTTGCTCACGGAATGGTTCTCCAGCCTTTTCAGCCTTAACGCGAGCGTTAGCGATCGCGCTTTCAAGAACCTTACGCACTGGTAAAGATGCGTCCTGAGGAGCAAACTTCAAAATGGTAATAGCTTCGCTTGCACGCTTGCCTCGGATGAGGTCGACCATGCGGCGAGCCTTGCGCGGCGTCACACGTACGTGACGAGCGATTGCTTTAGCTTCCATGTGTCCTAACTCTCCTTTAGCGGCGTGCTTTCTTGTCGTCCTTCACATGACCCTTGAAGGTCTTGGTTGGGGCGAATTCACCGAGCTTATGACCAACCATTGCTTCGGTAACAAATACCGGCACATGCTTGCGGCCATCGTGTACGGCAAAGGTGTGTCCAATGAAATCAGGAGTGATCATCGAACGACGCGACCACGTCTTGATGACGTTATGCGTGCCCTTGTCGTTTTGTTCGTCGACTTTCTTCTGTAAGTGGGCGTCGACGAAAGGGCCCTTCTTGATGCTACGAGTCATCTGTTCGACACTCCCTTACTTGCGGTTCTTACCATTCGGACGACGACGAACAATCATCTTGTTCGAAGCCTTCTTCGGACGGCGGGTACGAACCTCGCCCTTGCCCCATGGAGAAACAGGTGGTTTACCACCACGGGTACGACCACCATGAGGGTGATCAACAGGGTTCATAGATTCGCCTCGGGTGATTGGCCTGCGACCAAGCCAACGAGCACGACCTGCCTTACCAAGCTCGATATTAGCGTGGTCAGAGTTGCCAACCTCGCCGATTGTAGCGCGGCAACGAGCGTCCACGTTACGAATTTCGCCAGATGGCATACGCAACTGAGCGTAAGCGCCATCCTTAGCTACGAGCTGAACGGCAGCACCTGCGGAGCGTGCAATCTTTGCGCCACCAAGTGGACGAAGCTCGATTGCGTGCACCACGGTACCAGTTGGGATGTTCTTAAGAGGCAAGTTGTTGCCTGGCTTAATATCAGCCTGGGCGCCAGTCTCAATAACATCTCCCTGGGAAATGCCTTCAGGAGCGATAATGTAGCGCTTCTCACCATCTGCATAATGCAACAATGCGATGCGAGCGGAACGATTAGGGTCATACTCAATATGAGCAACCTTTGCTGGCACGCCATCCTTGTCCCAACGCTTAAAATCGATGAGACGATACTGACGCTTGTGTCCGCCGCCGCGATGGCGGGAAGTCATGCGACCGTAAGAGTTACGACCGCCAGTTTTGCTGAGTTTGCGTACCAACGACTTTTCAGGAGTGGAACGCGTAATCTCGGAGAAGTCCGAAACGGATGCGTTACGACGTCCTGCAGTCGTAGGCTTATAAACGCGGATAGCCATAATGTAGTATTCCTTTACTTTTCTCGGCTAGCCTTCAGTTACCAAAGATATCGATTGTCTGGCCCTGTGCCACGGTGACAATAGCACGCTTCTGATTCACACGACGACCGAAGCCGGTGCGAGAGCGCTTAAGCTTGCCAGCGCGATTCAAGGTGTTAACATTCGTTACCTTGACTTTGAAGATTTCTTCGATAGCCTGCTTGATCTGAACCTTGTTAGCATTTGGAGCTACCACGAAGGTGTACTGACCACGATCGGAAGCTGCATAGCTTTTTTCAGAAACAACTGGCTTTAAAATGATGTCATGTGCTGGGTTATGGACTGCGACCATTTAAATCAGGCCTCCTTAACTTCAGGCTCGGTCTTAGCTGCAACGAAGGCTTCGAAACCTTCCTTGGAGAAGACTACGTACTGAGCGGTGATGACATCGTAGGTGTTGAGCTGATCAGCGAAGATCACATGCACCGTTGGAATGTTACGAACAGACATCCACTCATTGATGTTTTCACGAGAGAGAACAACAGTGGTGAACTGATCCTTAGTTACTGGTGTAAGTGCTGCAACTGCTGCTTTGGTGGATGGAACATCCTTAATACCAAAGTCCACAACTGCAATGCGACCAGCATTTGCACGATCCGAAAGAGCATAACGAAGAGCAGCTGCCTTCATCTTCTTTGGAGTACGCTGATCATACTTGCGAGGAACTGGACCATGTACAACGCCACCATGCACCCACTGTGGAGCACGAATGGAGCCTTGACGAGCACGTCCGGTGCCCTTCTGCTTCCATGGCTTCTTACCGCCGCCAGATACATTAGCGCGATTCTTAACCGCGTGAGTACCCTGTCGAGCAGCAGCAAGCTGAGCAATAACGACCTGATGAACCAATGGACCGTGAGCCAAAACGTCTTCGTTGGAGATGCCGAAAATCTCAGCAGGAGCTTCAACAGTTCCGTTTGCATTGCCCTTGGTGTCAGTTACGTTCAGAGTTACGTTTGCCATTTAAATCAGGCTCCCTTCACTGCCGAACGGACGAGAACGATAGCACCTTTAGGTCCTGGAATAGCACCCTTAATAGCTAAAATACCGTTCTCAACATCCGAAGAAACGATTGTGAGGTTGAGCGCAGTAGAAGTCACATGACCCATGCGACCAGCCATACGCTTGCCCTTCAAAATGCGGCTTGGAGTTGCACATGCGCCCACAGAACCTGGACGACGTTCATTCTTGTGCGAGCCGTGAGTACGACGGTAAGACTTGAAGCCCCAACGCTTGATTGTGCCAGCAAAGCCTTTACCCTTTGTAGTACCCGTTACGTCGACTTCGGCACCTTCAGCAAACACTTCAGCGGTCAATTCCTGACCTGGCTTGTAATCTGCTGCATTTTCAGTGCGCACCTCAGCGAGGTGACGACGAGGAGTCACGCCAGCCTTTGCAAAGTGACCAGCCAATGGCTTGGTAACCTTGGTAGGATCAATCTGGCCATAACCGAGCTGTACGGCGCAATAACCGTCAGTTTCTTCGGTCTTAACAGCGGTAACTACGTTAGTAGCAACCTCAACCAGAGTTACGGGGACAAAAAGGCCGTTTTCATCCCAAACCTGGCTCATGCCCAGCTTACGGCCGAGCAAAGCAGTGCGATTCTTATTTTGCGACATTATTTACCCCCCTTCCTACAGCTTAATCTCGATATTTACATCCGCAGGCAGGTCAATGTGCATCAAAGAATCCACAGCCTTTGGCGTTGGATCAACGATGTCAATGAGGCGCTTATGAGTGCGCATCTCGAAATGCTCGCGAGAATCCTTATATTTGTGAGGAGAACGGATAACAACAAACACGTTCTTCTCGGTCGGCAGAGGAACCGGACCCACTACTGTGGCGCCCGCGTTCGTCACCGTCTCGACGATTTTCTTCGCCGATTGGTCGATGACCTCATGGTCATAGGACTTAAGCCTGATGCGGATTTTCTGTCCCGCCATTGCCGTCCGCCCTTTCTAGCGATTCGTTTACTGTTTACCAACCTGTATCAAAGGGCACCGGGAGAATAGACACTAAAGGTCATTCCACATCAGTGCGCAGCCTACAAAAATCAACAAAAATTGCGATTTCTGTTTCTGCGCTCGCTTTTTTGAATTACAATATGCGAGCCTTAAAAACAGGCAACTAAGTAATTAAACCATCAACCTTGGATTAACAAAAATCGGGCGTGTCGGCTATTTTCCAACGAAAAATGGCAGAAACTACAGCTAGTGCAGCCTCTGCCATTTGCAACTAAATATACAATAATTATTCAATAATTATCTAAATAGTCACCTAGATAATCACTTAGATTCGCGCTCCAAACGCATACGATGTCCTTCTTCTTGGGAAACACCATAATACGCTGCAATCGCAATATCCTTCATATCTTCGATTTGAGGAATACGAGGATTTGCAGGAGCGCACTGATCTTCGTAAGCACGCATGCCAATCTGATCCAACAAAGACCAATAGTATTCTTCATCCACACCGCATGCCTTAAACGAAGCATCCATACTAAGAAGATTATCTCGATAATTTTCAACAGCACGCGCCAAATTCTCAACGCCCTCTTGAGGAGTTTTACCAGGATCTATGCCAAGATTCTTTGCAATCTGCTGGTATCGCTCTGGAGCGATGTAGCGATTGTACTTTGGCCAGCTTGTAGGCTCTTGTGGAATTTGACCATTGTAGCGAATCACATAAGGCAGCAAAATTGCATTCGTGTGGCCGTGCGCAACATGGCACAAAGCTCCGATTGTATGCGCCATTGCGTGGCACATACCAAGGAACGCCGAACCAAACGCCATTCCAGCCATAGTAGCCGCATTATGCATTTTTTCTTGAGCTTGAATCTTGCGCTCCGAATCATTGGAATTCACAGAATCGTTAAGATTATCCCAAATCAACTTTGCTGCATGCAATGCCATTGCGTCCGTAAAGTCGTTAGCATAAACAGAAGCAAAAGCTTCCATAGAGTGCGTCAAAGCGTCAAAACCAGAATCGCAAGCCAAGCGACGAGGCTGTGTGCGTGCCAAAACTGGATCCACGATTGCCACCGAAGGTGTAATTGCGTAGTCAGTAATCGGGTACTTGTAGCCAGTCTTATGATCTGTAATAACTGCAAACGGAGTAACTTCCGATCCTGTTCCAGAAGACGTTGGCACACAAATCAAGCAAGCCTTTTTACCAAGAGGCGGAATCTTAAACGCGCGCTTACGGATATCGAAGAACTTTTCGCGCAAATCTGCGAAGGAAATTTCTGGGTGCTCGTAAAGAAGCCACATAATTTTTGCAGCATCCATAGGAGATCCGCCGCCAACAGCAATAATCGTATCTGGCTGGAACTCTTCGCGCATCATTTCGGCGCCGCGCTCAACAGTTTCAACGCTTGGCTCTGGCTCAACGTAGTCAATAATCCTAAACGTTACGCGATTGTCTCTAGCGCGAAGCTGATCAATCACCTTGTCTATAATTCCAAGCTGCTCCATAACTTTATCGCACACAATAACTGCGCGCTCAATGCCATACATGTCTCGCAAATAGCGAACAGCATTCGGCTCAAAATACGTTTTGGCCGGAATCTTGAACCACTGCATATTGTTATTCCTTCGCGCTATGCGCTTTATATTAATAAGATTTACTGCTTGAACATTTCCAGAAACAGAGTTTCCACCATAAGAACCACAGCCCAAAGTGAGAGAAGGTGCGATTGCGTTGTAGATGTCACCAACACCACCCAAGGACCCTGGGGAGTTCCAAATGATTCGGCAAGCGTGCATGCGGCTGCCATATTCGCGAGCAAGCTGCTGATTATTAGTGTGAATCACAGCAGTGTGACCAGCTCCGTGAACAAGCATCTTCTCGCACATTTCAAAGCCTTGTTCCTTATTTTCAGCGCGAAGCAAAGCATGAACAGGAGCCAACTTTTCCATTGTTAGAGGCTCCATCTCGCCAACTTCCTTGCACTCGGCAATAAGTATCACAGCATCTTCTGGAATCTCAAACCCAGCTTCATGCGCAATATATTGAGGAGATTTTCCTGGAACAACTGAATTAAGCTTAGGAGTTTGACCTGAATACGAAGTGCAACCAAACATATACTGTTCAAGTTTCGCTTTTTCATCAGCATTAACGAAATATGCTTTTCTGCGCTTCAATTCCTTTAACAATGGCTCATACACGTCTTTATGCGCAATAATCGCCTGCTCTGTTGCGCAAATCATGCCGTAATCAAAATGCTTTGAAAGCACCAAATCGTTTGCAGCGCGCACAACATCTACATCCGCATCAACATATGCTGGAGCGTTTCCTGCACCAACGCCAAGTGCTGGCTTGCCCGAAGAATAAGCAGCCTTAACCATTCCAGGACCGCCTGTTGCAAGAATTGTTGCAACATCTGGGTGCTTCATTAAAGCTCCCGTAGCTTCGATTGATGGATGCTCAATCCACTGAATGCAATTTTCAGGCGCGCCTGCTTCTATCGCTGCATCGCGCACAACTCTTGCCGCTTCTGCGGAGCATTTTTGAGCGAATGGATGGAAGCCAAAAATAATTGGGCAACGAGTTTTAAGAGCAATTAGCGATTTAAAAATAGCTGTAGATGTTGGGTTTGTGACTGGAGTCACGCCTGCTACTATGCCAACTGGCTCAGCGATTTCATCGATTCCAAGAACATCATCTTCGCGAATAATGCCTACTGTGCGCTGGCCTGCAAGATAATGGGTAATATGCTCGCATGCAAAAATGTTTTTTGTGGCTTTATCTTCAACTAATCCTCTGCCTGTTTCTTCAACAGCCATTTTTGCTAATACTAAATGCTTGTTTAACGCTGCAATAGACGCTTTTGCTACGATTCTGTCTACTTGCTCCTGATTTAATTTTTCAAACTCTTCTAAAGCAACCTTTGCTTTTTTAGCTAATTCATCTACCTCTCGTTTGGCTGCTAATGCGGCTTGCTCTTTTTCATCAAGCACTGTTTCTTGCGCCTTTTCTTGCGCCTGCGCCATTTGGTCCTCCTCGATCATTCATATATTTTTATATTTACATTTCATATGCAGACATTTACATGAAGAATCTTCTTTATAAACACATCTTAAATGTCTAACAATGTGATACAGTTCACAATCTACTTGATTTACTGTACTATTTTGGATTTGCAGCGAGTTGCGCTATTTATGAGCGAGGTTTATCCTCTAATGTTCGTTATTTGTTATTATTTGTGACTATTTATGTGCGATTATCCTCTAAATTTTCTAGAATGTTAGATTTAATGATTACTTATAAACGATTAATAACATTTAGAACATTCAACCGCATTAGATACAAAAATGGCTTCCAGCAAAAGCCAGAAGCCATTGAAAATATAAATTCTTCGCAGCTCAACGCTTTGAGAACTGAGGTGCACGACGTGCCTTGTGCAAACCAGCCTTCTTGCGCTCCACAACGCGAGCGTCGCGAGTCAAGAAGCCAGCCTTCTTCAAGGAAGCACGGTTTGCATCACGGTCAATAGCATTCAAAGCACGAGCAACACCCAAACGGATTGCACCTGCCTGACCAGTGGTGCCGCCACCGTCTACCAAGACGACAACGTCGAACTTACCTTCAAGCTTCAAAAGCACAAATGGGGAATTAACTTCACGCTGCAATAAGCGAGATGGGAAGTATTCCTCAAGAGCGCGACCATTAATAGTCCACTTGCCAGTGCCTGGAATCAAACGAACGCGAGCAACGGCTTCCTTACGACGACCAGTGCCATAGCCTGGAGCAACGGCAGAAGTACCAGTGCCTGCGCCAGCGTTTGTCTCAGTTGTATAGCTAGTCAGTTCTTCTTCATTCTCAAGAACCGCGGAGTTGTTGTTATCTACCATAATCATATTCTCCTTACGATTCACTTAGCCTGCTGAGAGACCTGAGAGATCTCGAAGACCTGTGGTTTTTGCGAAATATGAGGATGCTCAGCACCAGTGAACACACGAAGGCGATCAAGCTGAACCTTAGCAAGACGATTCTTTGGAAGCATTCCCCTCACAGCGGAAACGATGATGCGCTTTGGATTCTTCTCCAAAAGCTCAGCATAGCTATCGCGACGAAGTCCACCTGGACGACCAGAGTGAGAATACAATTCCTTGCTCAACTTATTGCCAGTTAAAGCAATCTTATCTGCATTAATGATAATGACGTGATTGCCAGAATCAGCATGAGGAGCAAATGTTGGCTTATTCTTACCACGCAGCAAAATGGCTACCTGGGAAGCCAAACGACCAAGCACCACATCAGTGGCGTCGATAATATACCAGTCATGAGTTAAATCTGCTGGTTTCGGTGTGAAAGTCTTCACAATCGTACCTTTTCTCTATTGTGTTTCGAGCTTTATATCCTCTTGGTTTATAGGAGATATGCTGCTCATAATCCGTGGGCTCCCTGAAAGTCCTCGATGGCGAGTGGGAAAAGCGCTTTGAAGGACCCCTTAGGGAAACACAACAATCTGCAAGTATATCGCCATATGACGACTATTTGCAAGTTTCTATTTTACATACAATGCGGACTGCAACGCTCGCGAATATCAACAAACGCTACAGCCCGCAATTAATCACGCATCTAGAACTACTTATTCATGATTTGCGCTAAAGACTTAACTCTAGGCAAGTCAAATAAGTTGTCTAAAAGAACAGGATTACAATTAGCATCAGCCAAAGGAATACGCCAATTTGGATATTCATCATTGGTACCAGGCTGATTTTGAGCACGATGCTCACCCGTTGCATCAACAATGGATGCAGCAAGCAGCTTGGAAGGAGCAGCTTTAAGTGCTCGATATAATGCTTCTACAATCTCTTGCTCATGCTCAGATTCATTTTCTAGAGCCTTCTTGTCTAAGAAACCTCCAGAAACAAGCATTTTCAGCATCGCATTATGCTCTTTAACAGCACCAGCGCGGAATTCTTCTACGGATCCCGAAAGAAGATTCAAACGCTCGCGAATATTAACGTGCTCGTAGTTTAAGTATCCTGCAGCAGGTGGCAAATCGTGAGTATTTACAGAAGCAAGCGTCATTTCGCGCCACTTCTTAGGCTCGCGGAATGCACCATCCCTCTGTTCAAACCACTCAACCGTGCATCCAAGAACCTTATTCTTAGCCAAAACTTCCAAAGTTTCAGCTGGCACAACACCAAGGTCTTCTCCAACTACAACACCATTTGCGCGCGTGGCTTCAATCGCAAGAATGCCAAGCATAACGTCTGCATCATAGTAAACGTAAGCTCCATCACCTGGAGTAGATCCTTCTGGAATCCACCATAAGCGGAAAAGCCCAAGAATATGGTCAATTCGCACAGCACCAGCAGACGCAAACATTCCGTGAACCATATCTTTGTACACTTTAAATCCAGTGCGCTCAAGCTCGAATGGATTAAGCGGAGGCTGAGACCAGTTTTGACCCTGCTGATTGAAGTAATCAGGAGGCGCACCTACGCAAGCACCATTGGCAAATCGCTCTGGATTCCACCAAACCTCGGAGCCTGCAGGATGCACGCCAACAGCCATATCCGACATAATGCCAATGCGCATACCCGCATTTTTAGCTGCAACTTGAGCATCATGCAATTGCGTAAACGCAATCCACTCAAGCCAACGATAAAACTCTAGAGTATCTGGGAATTGTTTACATAAAGCGCTAATCTCATCGGAATCTTTAGTAAGATGCTTCTCCCAGCAGTCTTCCCCCTTAGGAGCACCCCACTTATCGTAGCAAAGGCACCAAGTTGCATAAGATTCAAGACGCTCACCCATGTCCTGCTTAAATGCTTCAAATTCTTCGGAGCGTTCAGCAGAAAGTCCAGACTTAAAAATAATCCACAAAGCATGCATTTTTACTCGCCACATGGAGTCTCGATCAACAATTTGAGCATCATTATTAAGAGGCTCTACTTCGTTATGAAGATCGTCAACAGTCTTACGATCCTTATCATTAAGCGAATCATATTCTGGAATTATTTCTGGGCGAATATAGGTTACATTAACCATTCCTCTTGCGACTGGCAAATAAGGAGACGGTGTTAATGGTGCAACTGGTTCACCTGCATGCAATGGGTTTACAAGCACAAAATCTGCACCTGTTTTTTTCTTTGATTGCACAAGAAGATCAGCTAAATCTGCGTAATCACCAACACCCCAAGACTTAGAAGAACGAATGGAATAAAGCTGAGCCATCCATCCCCAAATCTGCTTTCCATCTTTTTCAAGCTTTTCTAGAGTATCAATGCTTTCCGGAGCACTAATAAGTGACGCCTCTTCTACTCGATCCGCGACGCTTATTCGTAAAGTGTGATACCCCATAGGCACGTCTGCTGGAATTGTCAACAAAGAGCTTGCCACAAAAGTGCCATTAACAGGGAACGCAACATCATCTTTGCATGGAGAAATCTGCAAGTCACCTTGGTACTGTTCTCCATCTTCCAATATCAAAGTTGCTGTAGGATACTCCAAAATACCTGTGTTGATTATAACAGTGTCTTCTTTACCAACTGTATGCAACACCGTTGGAGCAACTAAACGTGTATGACGTTCCAAAAGAATCTTCTGCATTGATTCTTCAATCGCTTTATCAGTACTTGCATCTACGCACAGAGAGCGCAATACTTTTACAAGCACGTTATCAGCAATCTGATGTTCTATTCCATCCGATCCAACGAATTTGGAGCGTACTCCCATTAACTCAGCCAAACGCCTTAATGGGCTTGTTTGCTGAGTACTTTCTTCATTTTTATTGTTCATAGTTTCCATCGTAGTATATATGTGAGTTTTTTATGCAAACGTATGCAATTATTGTTTAATTTAATTTTACACTCAAGACTTATCTAAATTTTTTTATTTATTTAAAACTTTATTTATTTAAAACTTCTAATGCGGCAGAGGAAACATCTGGGTCTTTGTCTTTTGACAAAGCCATCAATGTTGGCTGCGACACACCAGGATTAAGCGCCACTGCTCTTCTTACCATTGCGGAAAGTACTGGCGAATCCTTACTTTCTTCACCTACACCAAGTGAGGCTAAGTAATCTAATGTTTTTGACCCAACGCCTTCGGTTTGAGCACCCTCGAGACGCATTTTCCATGATGTCTGCGGATTGCACAACGCAGCATCTCTAACTTCTCCGCAAGAATCTTTAGTAAGTCTTCCTACTAGCCAATTTTTAGCATTACGATTTTTAGCAACAGCTAAACGAACATTATCAGATTTGTCTTGTGAAAGTTTAACCAAAATATTAGGGAATGGCATCACTGTTGCGAGATGAATACGATCTTCTTCTGGAGTATTTATGTTCCCTGCTACAGCTTCTAGTAATGCCGTAGCCCTAGAAAATTCTGCTTGATCTGCTCTATCTGGGAGTTCTTTTACAGCAAATTCGTGAAGCTCTTTAGAATTACTGGAGTGGCGTAAACGCTCATAAATAGATGTCAAAGGCTCATAAATTTCATGAGAATCGTCATGAGAATTACTACGCGAATCATCATTGTGTTCAAGATTATTTTGATCTTGTATATCACTCATAATCTACTCACCAACCTTTTAGCTACCAATATCCAATATAATGTATCAGTTTTACGCCACAAATTCTAAAACAGACAAGGTGAGAAAAACTTTATCAGGAAATCCTACTGTAAACACCACATGATTTAGGAATTACTATAGCTGAAAATGTATTTTTTACTGATTCTAAAAATCTGTCTGACTCTTCAAAAGGAACACAAACCTTTAAATCTACAGAAATTCCGTATTCTTCATCCATAATTTCTGCGTTATGTTTTAGCAATAAGCGTTTAAACATTCTTAGCTGAGTATATTCGACTTTGCAAGAAAAACAATTACATTCTATGATATCTGCCATTTTGCTCGACTGTATAGCGCCAGCTGCTGCATGTGAATAAGCGCGCATCAACCCACCAGAGCCAAGCAAAATCCCACCAAAATAACGCGTAACTGTTACAACTGTATCTGTAAGATTAGAAGCCCTTACAACATCTAGAATAGGCTTCCCAGCAGTACCTGAAGGCTCTCCGTCGTCACTCATGCGCTCACACAGTCTGCCATTATTGTCTCCGCACACAGCAGCATAAGCCACGTGCCGCGCCTTAGGATGTTTTAGCCTAATAGACTCTACAAAATCTATTGCTTCTTCAAGAGTTGTTATATGGCAAGCATCTGAAATAAATTCAGACTTCTTTTCCACGAAAGCAAAGTGCGCAGGATTTTCGCATAAATCAGTTACGGTTCGCATATTATTCATACTTAATATTCAAATCGTTTTCAATTCAAACAGTTTAAACGCTATCGATAAATCATACGAAACCGTTAGAATCACAAATCACGATTTATCGTATCTCATTAAATGATCTACAACATCAACGAGTTCGGCAACTTTCTTGTCTGTAACTTTTTGATCTGAAGCATTTTGCGCCGCCTCTAAAGCTTTTGAGATTTCCTGATGAGCAACTATAAGAGCAACAGCTCTAAGAGCTGCAGTAGAAGCAGAAAGCTGCATAAGAATATTTGTATAATCTTCTCCCTTTTCGATCATATTCTCAACAGCATGAACCTGTCCACATACCCTATGTAGACGAACCAACATTTTTTCTTTATCTATGTTGTAGTCGCTCATATAAAACCTCGTAGTATAAACAGCACTTCTTACATATTGTCTATATCAAAATTGTGCGTTGTATAGTATGCATGCATAAACTACGCCACATCAATAAACTATATCTATAGAAAACGATATCTACAGAATAAATTATGCATATTATACAACGCAACAATTTTATTTGTATTTAATATTTTGTTAATATACAACGCGATATATATTTTTTCCCAAAACTATAGAACCAGCAATAAGTAATACTGCCATAGAAAGCATCAAGACACTCTCAATTTTTATACCAGCATTAAATAAAGATGTGGCACTTACAACACCTGCACGAGCATGCCTGCGCTTATTCCTTTTTGTATTTGTATACTCTGATTGGCTTTCTGCAAGAGACTCAGATCCTAAATCAGATGCTTCTTTTTTAGATTTATCATCATTCTGTTCATCAGTATTTAGGCTGGAAACCGCTGCAGAAGCTGTTCTCTTTGTTGTGCGACCATCTTTTTTATCACTATTCGTATTGACTTTATGCCCAGTTACGCTACTACCAGAATCTTTCTTAGATGACTTATCTGCTTTATCACTGTGAACATTTTTGCTACTCAAATTCTCATTATCGGCGTTTTGTGTATTCTCTGCATTCACAGATTTATCTGATTTACCAGCACTACCAGCGTTTCTTGCATTATCTGATTTACCTGCATTATCTGATTTACCTGATTTACCTGCGTTTGTTTTATCTACTACGCCAGCATTATTTTCTTTATCACTTTTATCGACTTTGTTACTTTCATTATTCTTTTGCGAAGAACCGTTTACATTTGTATTATCACTATTAACAGCAGAATGAGAATCAGAACCACTCTGAGAACTATCTACATTAATATTGCTATTTTGTTTACCTTCAACATCACCAGTTTGCTGATGTTGTTTTTGCGAACCAGCATTTTGGCCACCTTGATTCTGCGCAGTTTGGGTACTATTGCCTTGACTTTGTGTATTTTGATTAGTATTTGGCTGCATATTTGGCTGCGTATCTGACTGAGTATCTTGTTTATTATTTTGTTGCGCACCTTGATCATGAGAGTCTTGCTTGTTGACGATATTGTCTACAACAGCGCCTCCAGCAGACGTTTTTGGATCTATCTCATTCTTAGTGACTTCACCAGATTCTTCTACTTTATTATCATTGTTGTTTACTTTATTATCATTGTTATTCGTAGATACGTTATCACTTTTATTACCACCATTCGGCTTTACGTCACCATTCGGCTTACCACTACTAGGCTTATCACCACCATCTGGCTTATCTCCACTTGGTTTCGCATCACCACTCGGCTTACTTTCACCGCTCGGCTTTAAATCACCGCTCGGCTTATCACCATTTGGCTTAACGTCACCGCTCGGCTTCGCATCACCACTTGGCTTACTTTCACCACTTGGCTTGGAATCACTATTCGGCTTATTTTCACCATTTGGCTTATTTCCACCACTTGGCTTTACATCTCCACTCGGCTTATTACCACCATCTGGCTTATTACCATTCGGCTTATCACCACTTGGCTTGGAATCACCAGTATTACCTGCAGAATTATTATTTACTGTTTTATGCTCTTCTTTTTCTTGAGTAAATCTGCTTCTACTGTCTTCATCGTTATATGCCGTTTTAAACGCTTCTGCTCTAGAAGATCCAGGGAAATCATATACAAATACATATAATCCAGATTTTCCAGTATTACCAGCATTTACGTTCACAATGCTGGCTAATTTTTCTACTTTCTCTTCCGCTGAGGAATTTTCTTTGTATTTCAACATAATTTTTCCGTCAGCAAGTGTATATGTACCATTTCGCAATGGAACTTCCCACTCTCCAACCTTACTGTGATTGGAATCTTCATTAGGTTCTGCATCTAATTTTTCATCTAAATTAGCATTCCACCAAAGTCGAACTTTCATCTTTGCATCGCTGCTAAAACCGTAGTCTTTACTGCCATTAAACTTTCCGTAGTCTTTTGGCACACCACTAACAACTATTGTGTCTGATACATTATTTGAATCTTTATTCTTAGTATCTTTTATATGCTTTATGCTTATTTTTGCTTTATGTGCCGATGTAGATTTAGTTTTACCAAATCCTTCGATGAAATCAGTAGCTACAAAACCTTTAACATCATCTTCTTGTTCATCTTTAGAAATAGTCCAAACCCATGTTCCAAATAGTCCAGCGTCCTCATTAGTAACCTTATATTGTGCAGAATTTTTGAGGTTTTCTGGATTCATGTCACCATTTGTTATATGAGCTATTGCTTTAACTTCTTCACCTAATTTGTTAAAGTAAACATCACTTGCAGCTACTTGTCTAATAGTAGAATCAGCGCGCAAATTCTTTATATAATTTGATACATTGTCACCTGCTGCTCGTTCTTTTAGAATGCTGTCATATGAACCGACAAAGTAATATCCACGTGCGCGAATCTTCTTATTTTCTATCCACGGATTTTTATCTTCATGCTTAACACCGATTTTAACCTTATCTTCAACCGAATCACCTAGTTTTAGCTCATTAACGTCTGATTTTGAAGTAACAGTTGGGTAGAATTCTCTATGAACATCAACCGACACTGAACCATCAAAATCATATTTCACAGTAGATTGCGATAATCTAAGCAAATAACAACCATGTTCTGTATTTTGTTTCTCTAAGTTCGGGAGATAATACTCGCCTTTAATATTAACTTTTCCTTCTCCATTTGCGATCCATTTAAAATCATCTGCATAGTCTTCGCTTGTAGATATAACACCATTTCGTTCTTTTGTTTTTTCTTTATTGCCATAATAAGAATTATCTTGGAATACAACATTATTATTCGATGCTGTTATTTTGAATTTAACACCATCTTTTCTGTCATATCTTGTTCTAGTAATACCTTCTGCTTTTACCTTTATTTCACCAACATCACTTCCATACCAACTTTCATCTTTGAATAAAACCTTTGTAGGAATTTTGCCAGCAGCTTCTTCCCAAAGTTCATTAGCTTTAGCAGCTATTTCACTAAAATCCTTAGTACTGAACGAACGCCTTTTAGCATCCTCCCATTTAGATTTATCAGAATCAAAATGCTCATGCATAGCATAGGCAATTGCTACTTTATCTCTATACTGGTTTTCACGATTGCTGAGCTTTATCATCATTGCAGCGATCGCAACTTCACGATTATTTATTACAGGATTCCAAGAAGTATCCGCATAAAGACTATTCCCAGCATAAGTATCAACGCAATACGTGTCCCTATCGTCTACTGCAGATAATCTCTGATAATTACTCACAACTCCACAACCAGTAATTGTGTTTGAATACGTAGGAATCGTATCGAATGCATATGCTCCGCTAATTACACCGTTACCAACCACAATGGAAATTGAAGCAGCTAGTGCTGTAAATAATGAGAAAAGTCTTACGCGCTTACTTCTCATACTTCTCAGCAGGATTGGCGGTTTTTTATCACTATGTTTTCCCATAAAAAACTCCTTAACATTGTTTTCAATTAATGTAACCAACATTTTGCTAGTCACGATGAGCTACAAGAACACTCATGGGTCTAACTATGGTTTAAGGAATTTCATATGTAAATAAAAATCTATCAATGTGGTTAAAGCCTATTTTAAAGGCAACTTATCCACAGAGTTATCCACAATAATTGCGGTTGCTTGCGACTATTCAATGGAGAACAGGGGTTATAGCCCAAAATATCTCAAGGGAAAAATTGTAATTACGGGAATCTACACAAAACGCAAAAAGCTCTAAATCATTGAAAAATCAACGATTTAGAGCTAAAACCGCGGAGTCAGAGAGATTCGAACTCTCGAGCCGCTTACACGACTAACACCTTAGCAGGGTGCCCCTATCGGCCACTCAGGCATGACTCCACTTTGTAGCTATTCAAGATAGCAACAGATTCAGACTATATCACCTCTTGAGGACGTGCACAATGCTTCAGCGACACACCAAACACGCAAAAGTGGATTGAATAGCCAAACAGCAAGATT
This sequence comes from Gardnerella sp. DNF00354, assembly GCF_049262755.1. NCBI lineage: Bacteria > Bacillati > Actinomycetota > Actinomycetes > Bifidobacteriales > Bifidobacteriaceae > Gardnerella > Gardnerella sp. DNF00354. The sequence continues at coordinate 599,627 of NZ_CP058402.1, read as the reverse complement.
TATGCAGGATTATGGTCTCCCGAAAATGTAATCGCAACAGCCAACATAACTAGAGCCATTCCACAAACATCAATCCAAGTTGGCACTTCTCCAAATCCCATTCCAACAACTGCCGCAATAGCAGGATATAAAGCCTGCATAACAGAATATCTTGCCGAAGACACGCGCTTTAAAAGAACCTGATCCAACAGCGTAGGAATAAAAGATGCGCATATCGCAATAACAACCATCAAAGCTAAAAGCTTTATAGAACCGCCAGACTGTGCAGCCCAAGTAGCTCCTGGCTTAGGGTATATAACATGAGAAATCGCAGGAACCGCAAGTACGCTAGACTGCAACAACCATCCAATTAAAATAGCTACACTAACTCTGTCTATAGCATTAGAACCTCTAGCCAACATTCGCCCAGAGACAATATACATTCCCCACATGGATCCGCCAATAAGAATTGCAACTAATCCAACAAGAAAATGCGGACTTTCATTAGAACCCATAGAAGCGCTTGCAAGAAGCACGATTCCACACGCGGCAATAACTATACCAATGCGCTCACGCCACGTTTTACCTGTTATAACAGCAACCATAAGCGGTCCTACAAACTCGATAGTAACTGCGACCCCCACAGCCATGCAACTAATAGCTAAATAAAACATGGTATTCATAAGAACAACGGAAATTCCTACTGCAACAACAATTAACCATTCTTTTAACGTTTTAGGCAAAGAATTGTGCGCGCGTTTTTTGTGCGAAAAAGGTCTTCTCCAAGCAAGCAAAAACAAAGTCATAAATCCAACGCGATACCACACAGAATACAACGGATCGAGCTGACTAAACGCGACTTTCGCTATTGATGTTGCTAAATAAACCATCGCCGCTTCTACAACAACAATAAGCAAAACAGGCATGCGATTTAGCGCGTTCACTATGATTTGTTTCATACAGCATACCCTACACGGCAGTAGTTATATTTGCATATTTTGACTATATTTTTCGTAAAATTTATTACGACACACTATAGATAAAATCGAACGTTTGTTCTACTATAAATCCATGAGCACAGCACCGCGAGTTACAGCAGCTAAACGCGACTGGGGGCATGACACGTCTGGCTGCACAATACTTCATATCGATATGGATGCGTTTTACGCATCACTCGAGGCGGCGCGTAATCCTAGGTTACTTGGTAAACCTGTGATTATTGGTACAGGTTCGCGCTCCGTAGTTTCGGCAGCCAGCTACGAGGCACGTAAGTATGGCGTGAATTCAGCTATGCCTACAGCGCGAGCACGAAGCTTGTGCCCTAATGGCATTTTCTTGCCGGTAGATATGCCATACTACGTTTCCATTTCATCTAGGATTTTTAAGGAGGTTTTTTCAAAAATCACAGATAGGGTTGAACGAGTCTCTGTAGACGAATGTTATATGGATGTTAACTCCGCACTTTTACGCTGGCATTCGCCTATTGTTATAGGCGAATGGATACGAAGCGAAGTCGCGCGTAAGTTTCATATCACCTGCTCAGTGGGAATAGCATCCAATAAATTAATAGCAAAAATGGCATCAACAAATGCAAAGCCAAATGGAATGCTGGTTGTCCCCCAGAACCGCAACGCTGACTTTGTGTCAATAATGCCATTACGAGCAATACCAGGAATTGGACCAGCTCTGGCAAAAAAGCTAGCAGCATGGGGAATAAATAGTATAGAAACACTAAGAAATATAGATGAAAAGACTCTGGAACGAATTGCCGGCTCTAAGATTGTTGCACAAATGCTTTATAACACTTCGCGCGGAATCGATAATCGGCAAGTCATGCCCCATGTTCCAGAAAAATCCATCGGTACAGAACAAACTCTCAATTCTGACACCACGGATATTGCAGCAGTGAAAAACCTGATCAGGCACTGCTGCAATGACGTGGCGCAAGAACTACGCAAACGCAATATGGCAACCAAAACTGTCACGTTAAAGCTACGATTCAGTGATTTGCACTATGTTACTAGATCTAAAACGTTAAGAAACGCAACGGATTCTTCCCATGAATTATATAAGCACGTTGACGCATTGTTAATGCACGCAAACCCTATAGTACACAATCATAAATTAGGCGGAAATAATATTTGCTTATTAAGCCCAGTTAGACTGGCAGGAGTAAGCGCCAGCAATCTTGTAAAATGCAGCGAAACGTTCATTCAACCAACTATTAATGACATTCTTGAAGAAAGCAAAAGAGAAACCGCAATAAACAACGATACATACAAAAATCCAACACCAATTAGAGAAAACGCAGTAAAAAATACTTATGCACGAATAAGTCACGCAGAACATGTTTTAGATGCTGTAAGAGAAAAATATGGAAACAATGCGGCGCAACTAGGTATTTAAGCATCTCTTTTAGGAAGAGCAGCTACACGATCTTCATCCCAGCCAGATGGACCAGCTTCTTGCGCTCCACCTAAATCACCAAGTTTGTTAAAGTACTCTACTGCAGCGTCTTTATACCATTCCCATTCTTCTGGAACATCGTCCTCGTAGAAAATGGCTTCTACAGGACAAGCTGGTTCACAAGCACCACAATCAACGCATTCATTAGGGTTTATGTAAAGCGTGCGATCGCCTTCGTAAATGCAATCAACAGGGCACTCGTCAACACACGCTTTATCTTTAACGTCAACGCATGGCTCTGCAATAACATAAGGCATAACAAACGCACACTTTCACACTCAAAAATAAACTAACTCTTCTATTATAGTTCACGTTACGAGTGCAAAACGCATTGAGTCGGCATACGTAATCGCATACCGACTCAATACAGTTAAATTAATATATCTAATTAATATATCAAAGGCAAAGCTTACTGAGCAGCCTCTTGAGAAGACCCAACGGCCGCCTCTTGAGCAGCTTCAGCTCGCGCTTGGTCTTCCGACTCGCCTTCCGCAACTTTTTCGGCGGCAGCAGCATCTTGTGTAAACAAGGTTTCTACTGGAACACCAAGCTTCTTAGCTTTACGAAGTTGCCTTCCAAGCAAAGAATTGCGGTAGGAATATCCGAAGTACACAGTAAAGCCGATTGCAAGCCAAATCGCAAAACGAATCCATGTAAGCACGGAAAGGTTTAGCATAAGCCAGAATGTAGAAAGCGCAGCGAAAATAGGTAAAACTGGATTCCATGGAACCATAAAGGATCGATGCAAATCTGGTCTACGCATACGCATAATTGGAACACCAGCAGAAACGAGCAAGAATGCAGAAAGCGTACCGATATTCACCATATCAGAAAGAATTCCAATATCTAATGTAGAAGCGATTATAGCAACTACAATGCCAGAAACAATCTGAATACGTGCAGGAATACCGCGTTTGCTAACCTTAGAGAAGCTACGAGGAAGAAGACCATCGCGGCTCACAGCAAACACGATACGCGTAAGACCAAGAAGAAGAACCATAACAACAGTTGTTAAGCCGATTACAATGCCAAGAGAAATAATCTTTGCTGCCCAAGTTGCGCCTACAAGCTCAAAGCTTGTAGAAAGCGAAGGAGCCTCTTGCTTAGCCAAATCCTTGTACGAAACCATGCCAGTTGTAACAACAGCAACAAGAATGTAAAGAACAGTCACAATCAAAAGACCAAGACCAATGCCTTTAGGAATGTTCTTGTGTGGGTCCTTAGTTTCTTCTGCCGTAGTTGCAACAACGTCGAATCCAATAAATGCAAAGAACACAAGTGCTGCGCCAGAAAGAATACCAGTAACGCCGTAAACAGCTGGCTGCATGCCAGTAAGCCACTGCCAAAGCGGCTGGCTCATTGTGCCAGAAACGTGGATTCCCTTAACGCTAGCAACATCTGTTGCAGGTGGAACGAATGGAGTGAAGTTAGAAGCCTTAATGTAGAAGAATCCAACAACAACAACGAACAGAACAATACCAATCTTCAAGATTGTTAAAGCGCCATCAAAACGAGCAGAAAGCTTTGTTCCAACAACAAGCATAATCGTAAAGAATGCAACGATAACTACTGGAGCAAGATCGAAAGTAAAATTACCTAGCTTTACCGAAGTAGATACGTTAAGACCAAACAAGTGCATTAAATCGTTAAGATAAACGCCCCAATATTTGGCTATAACGGATCCTGCCATAAGCATTTCCAGAATCATATCCCAACCAATAATCCAAGCAATAAGCTCGCCTACTGTGGTATACGTAAAGGTGTATGCAGAACCAGCAACAGGAATCATCGAAGCAAACTCCGCGTAGCACATTGCAGCCGTTCCGCAAACAATACCAGCGATGATAAAGCTAATAATAACTGCAGGACCTGCGTGGAACGCTGCAGCCTGAGCACCAACGGAGAAGATGCCAGCACCAACCGCCACAGCTACTCCCATAACTGCCAAATCCCATGCATTTAACGTACGCTTAAGATGGCGATCACCATCCATTGTTTCTGCAATAGTCTGTTCAACAGACTTTTTTCTCCATATTTGCATAATCCAACCTTCTCTAAAACTACGTCTAAAACATTCCATATAAGGGTATATATGTTATTAATCGCAAAAAATACAGTTCAACACACATTAAGTGCAATCAAACAATAATTTTTACGATATTAAAAGAGCATAGTACTGTGTTCAGCGGAAAATCACAACACAAATCGCGATTTATTATGTTAAATTATGCTAAATTTGTGTTAACAACTTACATTAACAATCTAAGTTAATGCCGATTAGAACAGGCTCTGGAACAAGTTTTACGCCAAAAGAATCATAAACACCATCTATGATTTTGCGCGCTAAATCAACAATATCTTTGCATTTTGCATTATTGCGATTGGTCAATGCCAAAGTATGCAAAGAAGACAACCCAGCCTCACTTTTTATACCATTGTTTTGTGTAAGCCTAAATCCTTTATAGAATCCAGAATGATCTATCAGCCATGCTGCAGAGGTCTTGACACCCTTAGATCCATCTGTCAAAGTGGCGTCAAATCGCGGAGCGTCTTCTGGGAGCAAATCTGCCTGAGATTCTGTCAAAATCGGATTCATAAAGAAACTTCCACAACTATGACGATCGGCATACTTAGAATCGCCGTCTAACAAATCTCCACAAACATAGTCTTCATTTTGAAGACTAACCGCAGACTCAACACCGCTTTCGCTTTTTGCGTAGCACATCCACTTATTTGCGTAGCGCATAGCATCTTCAAGCATGCCCTTAGACGCTCTAACGCGCAAAACTTCGCGACGAATCTTAGATGTTTCCATCCTATCGCCAACTTGCACGCCAAGCGCGTGAGCAAGCTGAGAATGTGCCACAATCCCCGTTTTTGAATGCTTTAAGCAAAAAGTAACAGATAAAACAACGTATCTAGGCGTTGGGAAGAAGCAATCGGCAGCAACACCAGGCGCCTTATACATGCTTTTTTTAAGAACAGACGTGCGGTATCCAAACTTAAGATCCGCAAGATTCATATAAAAAGTTGTTTTATCTTTACGATCCCAAACCTCTACACATTCAACGCTTTGCGCCACTTCCGCACCATATGCGCCAATGTTTTGCACAACAGATGCTCCAACAGTTCCAGGAATACCAGATAGCGCTTCTACGCCTTCTAAGCCAAGCTGAATCGTATGCGATACAAAATCATCCCAATTGCATCCTGCTTCTGCACTAACGTGAACTAAACAATCTCCACTATCCTTATCAACGCCATCTTCGCTAGGAGCCGCCTCATCTAAAACACAAATTTCACGCCGAGCATCGCGCACAACAACTCCGTTAAACAACTCGTCGCTAACGAGCATGTTAGATCCACCACCAATAACACACAATGGCAATCCCGCACAATCGGCATCTTCTACAGCTTCAATAACAGCCACCCTGCTATTAGGCTCTACAAAACGAGCAATACTACCCCCAACCCCAATTGTTGTAAGGTCTGCGAAAGTTGGATTATCAGATTTCGATAAGGATGATTGCATACTCATATGCCTAATCCTAACAGCACTAAATAACAAAAAACCCCGCAAAACGCGGGGTAAATAAAGCTACAAAACTTCGCCGAAGCTCACTCGCTTAGCGAGTCTCGCGATGGAGAGTATGCTTGCCGCAACGTGGGCAGAACTTGCTCAACTCGAGACGATCAGGCGTATTACGACGATTCTTCGTCGTGATGTAATTACGCTCCTTGCACTCCGTGCATGCAAGCGTAATGCCTGGACGGATGTCTGCGCTCTTACTTGCCATTTCGTTCACCTCTAGAATGTTGTGTGTTGACCAACTCCTGCTGGCCATTGTAGCGAGGAAGAGACTCGAACTCTTGACCTTACGATTATGAGTCGTACGCTCTAGCCAGCTGAGCTACCCCGCCAGAGAGCCTCGAGTGAGAATCGGACTCACGACCTCTTCCTTACCAAGGAAGTGCTCTACCACTGAGCTATCGAGGCGTGGCGGGTAGTGGATTTGAACCACTGAAGCACGAAGCAACTGATTTACAGTCAGTCCCATTTGGCCGCTCTGGTAACCCGCCAATGTTTCCGAACGGAGAAGAATATCTCCAAACGGCAACTTTGTTATTTTGCCACGAACGCGAGACTAATGCAAGATTAAGACACGCCGAAAGGCAAAAACCGCATCTAAATGCAGTCAAAAATATGATTATTTAAGCAAAAAACCATCTTTCTTTAAAGACTCGCATATTTTAAGAACACGGTCATTTGCTTCGGTTTCCGCAATTGTTATGCGAATACCTTCTCCAGCAAAAGCTCGCACAGAAAGACCTGCATCAACAAAACGCTGATTAGCTCGCTCTGTGTCTTCACCAAACGGCATCCAGAAGAAGTTTGCATACGGCTCGGCAATATTCCACCCTTGTTCACGCAAACCGCTTACAACGCGATTACGCTCCTTAACAAGCGCATCTACGCGATTGTGCATCTCTACAAGCGCTTGAGGTTCCAAAGAGGCAATGGCAGCCACTTGTGCAATTTGGCTTACTCCAAACGGAACAGCCACTTTTCTCATGCCGTCTACAACATCTGCAGCGCCAATAGCGTATCCAATGCGTAAGCCAGCTAAACCGTATGCCTTAGAGAATGTTTGAGCAACAACAACGTTTGGATATTCGCGGTAAAGTTGCATGCCATCTGCCGTGCCTTTTGCGTTGTTAAATTGCACATACGCTTCGTCAATAAGCACCAAAACGTCGCTTGGTACAGCATCCAAAACCTTTCTAGCATCCTCATCAGAAAGTTGCGCGGATGTAGGATTGTTTGGATTGTTCAAAATAACAAGACGCGTGCGCTCATTAATTGCATCAATCATTGCGTCCACATCGTGCGATCCATCTGCGCGATTAGGAATTTTAACGCTTGTAGCGCCAGCACCCGTAACAATAATTGGATATGCCTCAAAGCTTCTCCAAGGGTATATAACTTCGTCTCCAGGACCCGCGACTAAGTCTACGAGCTGCGTAATAACCTCCGTGGAGCCGCAGCCAAGCACAACTTCATCAGGAGTAACGCTAAACTTTTTAGCTAACTCTTCTACAACTTCTGTTCCACGCATATTTGGGTAACGATTAATAACATCTAATGCGCGACTAGAAATGGCGTTTTTCACACTTTCTAACGGCTCAAATGGGTTTTCGTTGCTCGAAATCTTATATGCGCGAATGCCGTCTAATGCGGGCGCTGGTTTGCCTTGCTTGTAATTTGGCAAACTATCTAAAATACTGCGGTGTTTGTAATCCATGATTTTATAATAGTCGCGTCTTAAACAAATTAAGCAAAAACGCTGAAAACAGCGGCGAACCGTTATTTTCAGCGTTAAATAGATTCAAATATTATTTGATTAATTACAAGCGATTAACAAAGCAATCAACCAAACAATTAATCAAAAATCAGCCAAGGATTGCAAGAACGTCACGAGACGAAACAATTAAATAATCTTCGCCTTCGTAATGAACTTCTGTGCCGCCATACTTGGAGTAAAGAACCTTGTCTCCAACTTTAACGTCCATAGGAATGCGCTCACCCTTGTCGTCGCGACGACCTGGTCCAACAGCCAATACTTCGCCCTGTTGTGGCTTTTCCTTAGCGTTATCTGGAATATACAAGCCAGAAGCAGTTTGAGTTTCTGCCTGAGCTTGCTTAACAATAATCTTATCTTCCAACGGTGTGAGCTTAATCGACACTGTCGCCACCTCTTTCTTAAGAGAAATGTAACTATTCGCACAAATAATATTGACGAGGCTGACGATCACGTCAAAACTATCGCGCACTGTGACTTATAATAGCGCGTTTTTAGCACTCTACCAACTAGAGTGCTAAAATTTTGGAAAATTTTTTAAAAATATGTGTATTTTAATCTACTTTTAAACTTATTTTCATGCAGTGCGACGAGCTAAAACATCTCGCAAATCAGCTTTTCCTAATGAATCTTCAGTACTAACTGGTGGTTCCACATTATTATCGGAAGCTTCTTTAGTAGAAAGCGGTTTTTTAGCTGAAATTGCCTTAGCAACCTGCTTAGTGGACTTTATTTCCAAGCTTAACGGACCATTATTCTTGTCATTTGAAGAATATTCTGTAGAATCAGACCCAAACGAGAAAGATATTAAATCTTGATGAGATTCAGACGAATCAGACGCGCCAGAAGAATAAGATACATCAGGCAAAGACGATGACTGATTACCAGCAGATACATAATCATTAGCATTCTGCGAATTGACGCGTTCTAAAGCCATACTAATTTCACGCTGCTGCATAACAGAAGTTTCTGTATTGTCTTGAGTGTTCGACGAATATTGTGTAACAGAACCTGATGAATAATTTTGATACTCTTCTTCATGAGCTACAACAGAATTGACAATTGCGTCAAAAACTGGTTCCACAATAGATTCACCAGATTCGCCATAACCTTTTTTACCATAGTTTTGCGGCACTCCAGCAGATTTGTTATAAGCAGCAACGCGCGCTTCCCAATCTCGCGCATGCTTTGCCGCAATAGAACCAAAGTAAAGAACTGCTGAAACCATAGCGAATGGTATAAGAGCGAACCAAGCAGAATATAATCCAGACAAACCAGCTACAAGAACCACAAGTGTCAAGAAAACAAGCGAAAAAACCAAAACACGGCGACGACGAACCGCAGCGCGACGAAGAGCACGAATACGAGCAACATGTTGCGGAGTAAAATTATCTCTTAACACCTTTGACTTATTGCTCTTATTTTTAGTGTTCTTATTTTTATCCGATCGCTTCTCTGACGGTTGCATTCCAACCCCTTTCGCCATCGCACCACTACACTCATGGAACAGCGAAGCACTACGCTCATCCACAATATGCAGCGAAGGTGAATACCTATCTTCGCTGTGTTCCAACATTGACTTCATGCTGTTAACAGTGCGCTTAGGCAACCAACCAAACATTAAGGCTATGATGATGATTAATACAATTAACGCACTCACCGATTCATAACCCATACGTATAAATATAAAGTGCGTTACGGATGTGAAGAGCCAAAACCAATTCGGCGTGTCGCAATTATAGGAATTATTACATTAAATTTTTACAAATTACTGCATCTTTTTGCATATATTTTAAGTCATCTTTCATGCGGTGCGGGAATGAGCTAGGATATGTGATGGAAATAAAGATCGGAGGAACCGTTGCCTACTTATCATTACCGTTGCAAGCAATGTGGATATGATTTTTCGGAATATCAATCGTTTGAAGATGACCCAATTACAGTGTGTCCAAAATGCGGAAAACCAGAACTTCGTAAGGTGTTTTCTGCGCCACCAATCAATTTTAAAGGTAGCGGATTTTATCGCACTGATAAATAATTTTTCAAGCAGGTACAAACAATTTGTGGAAATGTGCATAAACAATTTCGCTTATTAGCAAATTTGTGGAAAAGTGCATAAAAATCGTCTGATTTACAATAGAAAATAACCTTTAACCACATTGACAAAAATATCTTGTAGAAGCATCACCTTTTATTAGATGATGCTTCTATGAGCATGATATCAATATTAAAAAACACATCTAGCACGCATGATGCGCACGAAAATCAAGTGCCAGTCATGCTTTTAAAACGCAGGCAGAAAGCACTTTTGTTAAATGCGCTTACCGTATTTTTTATTAGCGTTGCAACACTTATTGCAATAAATATGATTACGAGCTGTCAAGAAACGCAAATCATACCTGTAGCAATTAGAGATATATCTAAAGGCACCCTTATTAAACAAGATGATTTGTCTTATGTTAACGTGCCCAAAAACAGTGTTTTTAATCATGTTATTAATAAAGATTTGATCAAAAATGCTATTATCGCAACCTGCAATATCAAATATGGTATGCCTATTTTTACTAGTCAGATTACGCAACAAGCAAAAATTCCACCAGGATTCACAACGATTTCAATAAAACTGGCAAGCAACAACCAAGATTTAAACATTGGCGAAAATATTTCGATAGCATTTAGCAAAGTTTCAAGAGGAGACAACAACGAGAATGACATTGTTCAAGAAAATAAAAACATTTCTTTTATCCACGACGTAATAGTAGTCAAGGCAGGTAATTCATCTCAAAACGCGTTACTAGCCATGCCTGCAGAGTCTGCGTTACAGATAATAAATACACAATCTATTATTCCAAACCTTGCGGTTATTGCAATACGAGGATAAAACAGCTTTACCTACCACGTTCACTAAAAACTGCCCAATGAGGAGGAAGCTCTCCAAGAATACGATTATCGTCATCTTTAGAGCGCTGGTCTAAAGTCTGAAAATCCGAAGGCTCCAGCTTAACGCCATCAGCATCAAAAAGCTCAGAGCCTTTACGAACTACTCGATTATGCGTTCTAGAACATCTGCGATTGGGATTATAGTCACTCACTTATAGTCACTCACCTATCACAGCTCACTAATCTTCACCGTAAAGCTCGCCTATTCGAGAAACGACCCGCTCAACCTCTTTTTCAGGATTTACGAATGCTCCAACGCTCCAAACATTCATAACAGACCAGCCAAGATACTCTAAATCTTGAGCAAACATGCGATGACGTTCACGCGTTGATTCTATATTCATAAATCTCATATCATCCGTTAAAACAGCAAGAGCAAAAGGCTTATCTGGCAAACCAACAACAAGAGGAATACTGTGTTCCTTACCAAATCCGTAATTCACCGCTACGCACAATCCGCGAGCGCGAATACGATCCGCCAAATCAGTAAACAAAACATTATTAAAACTGTCTACTGAAGAATCAAAAGCCTCCGCACGCGCACCTGCAGCTTCTGCCTTATCTTCTGCCTTATCTTGATCATATTCAGGTTTTGCTTCATCAAAATCAGTTGGATTTACTGGACTATCATCCAACTGCTCAGCCCAAATAAGCAATTCTTTAAGCAGCTTAGGACCATCCTGATGCAAACGTTCATCTTCCATATCACTAGATTTAAACGCGCAAACAATATCTAAATTCCTACGAGCTAATGCTAACGAATCAAGAAGTATGCCCTTACCGCCTTCTTCTTCCAAAACACCAAATTGTTGCAAAAGCCTACCGTGAGAAGTTTTTGCATAGCATAAGGAAAGAATAACATCCGTAGCGGCAGCACCAACAGACTCACTAGCATCTACAAGACGAACATGGCGAAGGAATCTATTCATATTTTCATCTTTAATAGCAAGAGCCTTAAGCTCCGCTCCTAAACGATTCCTAAACACACTCGTAAGAGTTACAACTGCAAGAACATAGCTGGAAGGAACTACCGTGAAAGTCGTAGCACGCTGTTTTATCAAGGAAACAACTTCGTCAATTTCCCTCTGACTGCTCTCAATCAAACCAGTAGACATAACAGGAACACCAGAAGCCTCAACTTGGTGAAGCTTAACTTTACCTTGCATTCTATCTACAGGAACATCGTGACGAAGCGAACCATAACCATGATTTTCAAGGAAATTGGCAAGACGAAGAGAACGCCTAGTAGCACGAGATTTAACATGTACAGAAGGCAAAACACTAATCAAATCGTTAACACTCTGCGAACTTACCGTATTCTTATGAGCAATGACCACAACTTGGCGTGCACGAGCGAGAATGCTAAGAAGCTCAATATTGCTCAAATGCTCAACAGAATCAAGGATCACAATGTCTACAATCGGCTTAAATTCAGTCATCATAGTCAAAGTAGAAGGCATAGCAACCATAATTGGCTTAGCAGCAAGAAGAAGATCTGCATGAGAATTCATCAATTTGGTAAAAGTCACGCCAGAACTATTACTTGCCAGAGTTGTGTGAAGCTGATTAGCTTCCTGAGACCTAGAGAAAAGTAGTTCACACAAACGTTTTAGAGTCTCTTGTTGAACCATAGGTCCCACAGAACGCACATGCTCAGTATCTACCTGAACAAAACGGTCAGAAGCATCTTGCATAGCCGAACCATCTTGGTTAGAAATAATCGCGGAAGAATTAACGATATCTTCAAAAACCGTAGTCCACCAAGCCAAGTGAAGCTCACCATCTAACGCAGAACCAGTAACATTACGCCTACGCAAATCGCAAACAAGGTCTTCTAAACCAACACCGCGTAAATCGCGCTCAATCACACACCTACCAGGTAAAGTATCTAAGGAAGCACGATCGTCATGTAAAGCCTGTAAACGCTCATCAAGTTTAGTAAACTCAACATTTTCAAGATCAGCACCCAAACGCGTGGTGGAAAGAACAGCATCAAGAGCTACAAGATTACGATCCAAAAGCTCCTGAGTACTAACAATCTCATCTAACTTAGGCGGTAACACAGGCCACCCCCCATGAGGAACAAAAGTACGCCACTGAGCAGCTTGCTGAGCAACAATCTTCAAAGCCTCATGAAGATCATCTACTTTAGCTCCTACACGCAAAAGACTACGCGCTTCTTTAATATGACGTCTACGTTCCCAGAAGCCCATTACTGTACCTTCACGCTTGCGAACAGCTTTAGGCTTACTCGCTTCAATCATCGCGCTAAGATCACGTTCAAAAATATCTGCTTGGAAAACATCTAAAACTCGGCGAAGATTCTTTAACACCGTAACCTGTCTACCCCATTCGCGTGCGGTAGCAGGAACAGGGAAACCGCAGTTTTGAACAGTTGATTTAACATGTTCGCGTGCTGCAGGAAGAAGCTTTAGTAGAACATCTACAACGCGCTGATATACAGCAACAGCCTCATTCTCATTGAACAAAGACGCGCCAAACCACGGGGTATCTTCAGGCTTTATCGTAAATTCTCCAAGCTCATCTGCTTGATGTAATTTTTGCGCCCATTCATCTAAATGACCAGAAAGCGATCTTGCAGCAGCAACATCTAGTCTTACATGAGTACAAGGATGAGTAGGCAACATTGCAATAGCAGCAAGATTTTGCATTGTCTGATACGCTGATACACCCCAACGCTCATCTACTCCGTGCAAGTCTCCCAAATAACGATTTAAACGAGTTTTAACACCAACTAACTCGTCACAAACCTGCTCAAAACGGCTAGAAGCAACGCTTTGACGCGCCCCAACTGCAGCTATGAGCTGAGAATCCACATGTTTCGCAAGGTGAGAATCCGAAACGTCTAGCGCAAGCGAAGAAATCTCATTCGCACTAAGAGCATGACGGAATCGACGCTGTTGTTCCATAACATTTGGAACATATAAAATGGACTTTCCAGCAAGAACACAGCGTGAAGAAATTGCAGCCGCGATAGAAGCAGAATCAGATCCAGCATCCACGTCTAGCGCCAGAGAAACGCCATTAGCAGCTAAACCAGATGCATAACGTACAACATTATCTACATCACCGACTTCATATTCACCATGAGGGTCTACGTCTAGTGGAGAATACTCTTGCCTATCATTTGCTGCCAACTCTTTAAGCGCACGCTCATCGCCAGCAACCGCATCAATCATAGTGTTTCCAACATTCCCAACTTTAAGCGCCTGCAAAATCTGAGCGCTTTCAGCCAAAAATCTGGATCCCGAATCAGTAAAACATCCAAGAACAATATCTCGTTCAATATCAAAATCTGGGAACACGCTGCGAGCAGATGCACAAATTGCATCAAAAACAGCTGACGTTTCTGGTGTTCCGCTTTCATAGTTTGCGCCGTCAAAAAGCGCATCTTCACTAAGATTCACGCCTCTCTCTTGCAATCTAAGAACAAGAGCATGGTTTAAGCGCACATTGCCAGAAAAGTAGATTGTTGCGTATGTTTCATCCTTGCCAGAGTCTCGAATAACTCGCACTGGGTATGTTAAAACTGGCACATGATTACCGCTCCACGATGCCACTCCAACAACAAGCGAAAGCTCCGAAACACCATTTTCGTGCGCCTTATTATCTCTATCTTCAAAAACCCTGTCTAGTCTGCGCCCTGCTGCGCGCAACATTCCAGAATCGCGGAATAACGCCTGAAGAGTTACTTTTCCACTCGCAAAAAGTTGCGCTATCCCAGATGGGTGAGCATGCGTTAATTCTAATTGTGCGGAAAGTTTCGTTATGTCTTCAAGCGGCGAAGGCGCAAGCTGTGACTTGTATTGTTCACGCCAAGAGTTTATTCGCCTTAACTTTTCATCTCGCGAAGCTGTAGCCTGCGCACTTTCATGCTTTATTTGCACATTCTGCTCGTAAGCTTCTTGATAATTTTGTTCACTCGCATTATGTGCTTGATTTACTTGGCTTATAAAATCATTCTGTTCGCCGCTCATACTACTAAACTCCCCTGTTTATAAACCTACTGCGTTGCGATAAGCGTTATACCCGCTATTTTGCGCTAAAGCTTCATCTACGTCTGCATTGCCTTGAGCTGAAAGCCAAGCGTATAAATCGTCATAAAGACCTGTATTCATGGCTAAAAATGGAAGTAATTCTTGATATTTTGCTATCTCAAACTGCTTAGAGAAATCAGTGGTTTTCTGAGCTTCTTCCGAAGTGAATCCACCTGCTTGTACAATTTCTTTATGCGCATTGAATTCTCCATTTGACACTTTTTCGAACACAGACCCTGGTTCAAAAGCTGGAGTGTATTGCGAATCTTCTTGAATATTGACTGAATTGGATTGAATGAATTGTTCATGATTTAGTTGAATTTGAGGTTCATCTTGCAATGAATCGTCGGTTGCTTGCGACTCATCTTCTGCCCCATCTTGTAATTCATTCTCATCTTGATAATTGATTTGAATTTCTGCTATCTCTTCTTGTTCAGTATTCTGATCTTGCGTTGTATGATCCTCGTTTTCAACATCTACATTTTGTGAGTATTGAATATTAGAATCGTCTTGAACATCGTGAGAATCAAAAGAATCATTTGCAACAACACTGTTGTCAGAAATAGCAGCGTTACCTGCAACAGCACTGTTATCCACAATATTATCTGGATTTACAGTTTCATCACTATTAGTTTTGTCACTACTAGCTTGTGCTGCATTAACTTGTGATGCATTAGCTTGTGCTGCATTAGCTTGTGCTGCATCATCAAAAAGATTACGAGGTTCTGCAGCAGACTCAAAATCTTCACGCACAACAGGAAGAACAACCTGACTAGCAATCACGGGATCGCTTTGTTTTACAGGATTTACTGAGATATCAGCCTTGCTTGCACTATAAACATCATCAGCTTTACCGGCGGCATTTAATTTGGACTGATTATCCCACACTAAATTAGGGTGTGAAACAGATTGTGCACGGAAAACGCCTGTTGGCTCTCCAGCACGAATATCAAGAATATCATCGACCGACAAATCCGAAGCATCTGGCTCTTTAATGGAACCGTCAGCAGCATAAGAGAACAAGTCACGAACAGGCTCCGCACTATTTTCAGCCAAAGGAACTGGCTCTTCTATACGCACAAAGTCAATTGGCACATCTCCAAATTGCATGCGAACAATGCTATCTGGCATATGAAAATCAACATCTGGATCTAATCGCAGCAAATCGCCGCTTTCGTTTACAAGATAAGTTCCGTTTGTAGAATGCAAATCTCGAATAGTCGCCACGCCACTTGTGTCTACTATAAGAAGCGCATGCCTTTTAGACATTGAGCGCTTATTGTCTACAATGTCTACACGCATAAAACCGTCTTCGCGCAAAGGTCGTATAGGCTTTCTGCCGATCTCCACAGACTGACCCGCTCCAACGCGCGCCTGCTCGACACCACCTACTGTAATCATCCAACGCTGCAAGGTTTGTCGACTTCCCACGGAACCTGCTCCCTTCAAAAAACACACTACATACTATTGTGTCATGCTTTGTGTATATTGCGCGAATCGACAACTCCGAGCTGCATAATGCGCGAGATCACCCCGATTCGCTGGTCTATTAGAGCAGAAGCAATAGCTTGCGTTATATTTGTAGCTCACATGATGCGTTTGTAACGTTTTTACCGCAGAAAACGTTACAAACATCTCATCAATGATACAAATGTAACTAAAATCAGCCAAAAAACGTTACAAATGCCTCACACGCGATACAAATATAACAAACAAGAAAAGTACGAGCAATGTAAGCTATATCTTTTATCTTTGAAATACAAAAAAGCCCTCGTAAAATACGAGGGTTATTCGCTGGGGTACCTGGACTCGAACCAAGAATGGATGAACCAGAATCACCTGTGTTGCCAATTACACCATACCCCAATTGGCAGGCTTCGCGGCTCTTGGAACCGTTCCGTCTTTGTACCCCCGACCGGATTTGAACCGGTGTTGGCGCCGTGAGAGGGCGTAGTCCTAGGCCGCTAGACGACGGGGGCTTCATTTATCTGCTACGCCTCTAGACGCAACAAATGTCGACTTTACAACATAACAGCTCAATACGCAACCGCGGCGTGTCGAAAATATACTAAAACGCATAAAAAACAAAAAAGCGGAAATGCAGAATTACACTACATTCCCGCTTTATACAAAATCTACTTAAGATTTAAAAGCTATTTGCGATTTACAAATGCTCACGCAATCCAGTCAAACGAGCCAAAGTCACGTCTTTACCGACGATTTCCATGGACTCAAAAAGCGGAGGCGAAACTCTGCGACCAGAAAGAGCCACTCGCACAGGGCCAAATGCCAATCGCGGCTTGTATCCAGCTTCTTCAACAAGCTTCTTGTTCAAAAGCTCGTGCAAAGAATCCGTATGCCAATCAGAAGCATCAACACTTTGCAAAGCAGCGAGCGCAGCGTCAAGCACATCACCAGCAGATTCCTTAAGCTGCTTACGAGCGTCGTCATCTGGCTCAATGTAGCCATCTTCGCTCAACAAACTGCCAACCATTCCAGCAACTTCACCAAGCAAACGCACGCGAGGCTGAACAAGAGGAGCAGCAGCGGTGAGCACTTCACGCTCACGGTCAGTTAACGCATCCCAAGAATCCGCGCTAACTACGCCATCCTTATGCAAATAAGGCACAGAACGGTTCAAAAAATCTTGCGTATCAAGCATGCGAATATGCTCAGCGTTAATGGAAATTGCTTTGTCTAAGTCGAAGTGTGCAGGGTTTGCTTTAACGTCTCGCACATCAAACTTTTCAATCATCTCGTCCATAGTGAACACGTCGCGATCAGGCGCAATCGACCATCCAAGCAAAGCCAAGTAGTTCAGCAAGCCTTCTGGAATAAAGCCGTTATCTCTATGCAAGAACAAGTTGGACTCAGGGTCTCTCTTAGAAAGCTTCTTCTTGCCTTCGCCCATAACGTAAGGCATATGTCCGTAAAGCGGAGTTTCCTTCGCAATACCCATTTCCATAAGGTAACGGTAAAGCACAATCTGACGAGGCGTGGAGCTAAGAATATCCTCACCGCGCAAAACCACGTTTACATCCATTAATGCGTCGTCAACAGGGTTCGTAAGCGTGTAAAGTGGATCTCCATTCGGGCGCACAATCACATAATCTGGGACAGATCCAGCTTTAAAAGTGATTTCACCACGAATTAAATCGTTAAAAGTAATGTCTTCATTTGGCATCTTCAAGCGAAGTGCAGGCTTGCGACCTTCATCGCGGAAAGCTTGCTTCTGTTCCTCAGTAAGGTTGCGATCGTAACCATCATAGCCAAATTCAGCTGGCCGCCCTGCAGCAATATTGCGCTCTTTAATCTCTTCTGGAGTAGAGAAGGATTCGTAAGCATATCCTGCTTCAAAAAGCTTTTTCGCTACATCCTTATAAATTTCCATACGCTGAGACTGGCGGTAAGGGCCATTTTCTCCGCCAACATCAATGCCTTCGTCCCAATCAATATTGAGCCAACGAAGAGCCTCAATAATCTGCTGGTAGCTTTCCTCGCTATCTCGCTCATTATCTGTATCTTCAATGCGGAAAAGCAATTTGCCGTGAGTATGGCGAGCTTCCGCCCAGTTAAACAGCGCTGTACGAACCATGCCAACGTGAGGCGTGCCGGTTGGCGAAGGGCAAAAACGCACACGAACATTCTTTGGAAGTTCAGGCTTTGTGGATTTTGTTGCATTATTAGCAACTTCTTGAGTTTCCTCTGTATCAGTCATAGGTTCCATTGTGCCGCGCGTTACGGACGTGCCTATCTAGTCAAGCGCTTGCGTTGATTCCTTATTACCTTCCACATGCGCAAACTTTGCGGCCAATGCTTCTCTGGACTTTCTATCGTCTTCTTCTTTTGCAAGCTTCTTAGCCTCTTCTGGGTCCCAAAGAACATCTTCCTTATGCTTTAACCATTCGCGCTCAAGCAATGGGGCTGCAATTTCAAGTAGCGTGCTCATACTATTTTCGCCATTTTCGCCATTTTCGCTAGCTTTACCACTTTTTACGCAATCAACAAGCTCACGCCACTGATTATCCTTAAACATCATTCGCGGAACTCCCGCACACTCACACACTTCGTTAATATATAGGAATATAGGCAAAGTTTCGTAAATGTTGCTTGTTTTTTCAATAAGACTTTTAAGAATAGACAGTATTGCTGTAATTTTTTGCGATTCTACAGAATTAAGTCCGCAAAAACCACACTCTTGTTTTGCGCATCTAAACGCATCTTGCAAGCTATCAACGCTCCAATTACCTGCAACGCTTAAAGAATCCGCAGCACCGTTGATTGCGTTAACATCATTAGAAAGATTTGATTCAAGCTTGTTAAAAATAGCGCTAACATCATTCGTGTTATTTTCTAGCTCTTCTTGCGCTTCGCTGTAGTCTGGTTCGTAGCATAAATCCATATCATCGTAAGCGTTTGCAGCAGCCAAAAGCGCGTCAACTATCTCTTGAGGGCGTCCTGGAATTTCGTCTGCACCTTCATACACAAACTCTGCATCTGGAACAGTAACGTCTAAATCTGTAATAATTCGAGCAATAGTGCGAATCGCCCTAACCTCAAGATTTTCAGCATATTTTGCGTCATTATCTAAATGGCGAGCTTCGCTTAAAGGCCACAATTTAGTTAAATCCGCGGCCGACTTTGCAGCAGACTCAAGCAGACTCAAAGCCTGTGAATCCAGCTTTTCTACAGAATCACCCATAATAACGCTCCTTCGCATTAAACTTTAAAAAACACGATTTCTACGCATCTTTCATGCATATTTTTAAGTCTACTGCTTATTATTCCACACGTTCTACTGCACACGCGCCGCAGGATCCACATATGTGATGGAAAGCACATTCATATTTTCGCAATCATATGTAATTGACGTAATTGACGCCAAAGCCGTTTTGCGTAAAAGCATATTGTGCTCCGCATGACCCGTTTCTAGCAAATGACGGTAAGACCATATTGGCGATTCGTGCGTTACAGCTACGATTTGTTCACCTGGGTGATTTTTCACTTGTTCGCGCGCAAAATCGCCAACGCGTGCTGCGATGCTTTTGTAGGATTCTCCCCAACTTGGCTTCCACAAGTTAGATACAAGCTTCCAATTGTTGTTTTTCCACAAAGCGCCTTCGCCATAGCCGATTCGTTTTCCTCGAAAATTGTTTTCCGCTTCGATTAAACGATCGTCTAAAATAATCGGTCCGATTTGCAAAGCGTTTGCGATTTGTTGCGCCGTTTCTTGCGTGCGCTCCAAAGGAGACGAGTAAATCGCGCTAATTGTGCGCATTTGTGGAACAGTCGCAATGTATTTTGCTGTAGCGCAAGCCATTTTTAAGCCGCGATTAGATAAGTGAAATCCCGGAAGCCTCTCGTAAAGCACGTGATTTGGATTTTCCACTTCCCCGTGGCGCACAAAATGAATAGTCGTAGCTTGCATATTCTCTAAACCTACTTCCAAACCTACTTCCAGCCTTTTGGAGTGTGACTTAACGACCATTCGCCCAACTTGTGAGCAAAAGTATTGTCTTTAGCGGAATCATAATCAGGTTTTTGCGACTTTGTGTCATCTAAAAGCCATTTTCTAATAACAAAATTCCACACAGCTACAACAACTGTTGCAATAAGCTTGCCAATGTTTGTGCGAAGCATGTAAATTGCAGTACCACGCAAAGTTTGTGCCATTCCAAGCGTGCTAAGCCAAATAATCGCATCGTTAATAAGCAAACCAATAACTGCAGAAATAACAAAAATCAGCAATTCCATCCAACGAGCCATGTCTTCGCGGTGTTTAAACACGTACTTCATGCTGGCAATGTAGTTAAAAATAAGAGAGATTATAAAAGATATTGTTCCAGCAACAACGTTATTAAAATGTACAAGAAGCAACAGATTCAACAACGCTACGTCAATAATCAGCGCAATAATGCCTACGATTCCAAACTTAACAACCTGTTCAATAAGTTTTTTCATACATTCAATTAAACACGCGGAGGCTAACAATTCACTATAATTATTGCGTAACGCAAGTTGCGTGATACAAGTTTATAAAACTCAGCAAATTCATAAAACTTAGCAAAGGAGCGATTATGCCAGTTATTCACACTCACGTTTCTGTAAGCACTACACCTGCTCAGCGAGATGCCTTAAAAGCAGCGTACGGCAAG
Organism: Gardnerella sp. DNF00354; assembly: GCF_049262755.1. NCBI lineage: Bacteria > Bacillati > Actinomycetota > Actinomycetes > Bifidobacteriales > Bifidobacteriaceae > Gardnerella > Gardnerella sp. DNF00354. Next base: position 578,669 of record NZ_CP058402.1, on the reverse strand, counting down.
GCAATTAGCGCAGTTCCAGGCAAAAGCGAGCATTGGCTTATGTGCCCATTTGAAGACAATATGCCGATTTATTTTGCAGGAGACAATTCCAAGCCTGCAGCATACGTTGAAGTGAACGTCTTTGGCTCTAGCGTGCCTGGTTCGGCTTGGGAAAAGTTAACTGAGCAAATTATGGCAGCGCTAAATCGCGAGCTTGGAATTCCACAAGACCGCACTTACATTCGTTACACTGCAACAACTGACTGGGGTTGGAACGGCGGCAACTTCTAGTCGCAACTCGCAAGCCTAAACTATCAACTCGCAATAATCGCCATATAGCAACTCATATGAGCAGCAATATGGCGATTATTTATTATTACAACTATCTATACAAATAAATATGAATTAGTCACTAGGATTGATTGCCAAAATTAGGCTCGTCAAGCTCAGAGCTGCTTGAAGAATAATCATCGCTACTAGCAACACTGCCTTCAAGATCTGGGCCAGAAGCTGCACGAGCTACCTCTTCCATACCTTTGTTGTCACATAAAACCATGCGAACATAGCCAACAACAAATCCAACAACAGCTGGGCAAACCCAAGCCATGCCAAATTCCGAGAACGGCAGCCAGTTTTGAGCAACAATCAACATATCGTTCATATGCAATGCGTCGCGCAAAGCTGTTGGCAAACTATTCAAAAAGTCATATACAGCTGCAACACCAGTAAAACCAAGTGTCCAAGCATACACAACTTTGGAATTTCCAAAAAGTCGACCGCACAAAGCTAAAAGAATCAGTACGATTGACAGCGGATACAAGAACATTAATACTGGAACCGCATATTCGATGATTGCGCTCAAACCAAAGTTTGCAAGACCAAACGAAACAAGCGTAATCAATACAGACCAAACGCGGTAGCTAGGACCCTTAGGGAATAGCTTAGAGAAAGTTTCCGAACAGCTTACGATTAAGCCAACCGCAGTCTTTAAGCATGCAAGCGTTACAGTTGCAGCAAGCACGAATAAGCCAACGTTTCCAAGATGATAGCGTGCAACTTGCGCCAAAGTTACGCCACCATTTTCTGCAGGTGGGAACAGCGCGCGGCTACGCACACCAACAACAACAATTGCAACGTAAATCAACGCCATAAGCAAACAGCTAAAGAATCCAGAGCGAGCAGTATTTACTGCCACATCTTTAGGATCTTTTACACCAAACTGGCGAATGGTGCTAACAACCACAATTCCAAATGCCAAGCTAGCTAAAGCATCCATTGTGTTGTAGCCATCTAAGAATCCTGTAAAGAATGACTTATTAACGTAATTTCCTATAGGAGCAGCATCTGAAGAAGCGCCGCTTATAGGAGAAAATAGTGCTGTAAATACCAAAACAGCTAGGAACACAAGGAAGATTGGCGTAAGAACTTTACCAACCCACGTAAGTATGCCGCTTGGCTTCATAGCAAAGAAGAATGCGAGCGCAAAGAACACTACAGAGAACAAGAACAAGTACAATTGACCGTTCCCGTCTTGCGGAACAACTCGCTCCAATCCAACAGTGTATGAAGTTGTTGCACAGCGCGGAATTGCGAAGAACGGGCCGATTGTTAAATAAAGAACGCACGTAAAGAACATGCCGTATTTTTTGCTAGCCTTGCTAGAAAGCTCAAAAAGACCGTTTGCGCGACTCATTGCAAGAGCTGTAACGCCTAACAATGGCAAACCAACGCCAGTAACAATAAATCCGATTGCTGCAGGAGCAGAATTGTTTCCTGCGTTAGCACCAAGGAATACTGGGAATATAAGGTTTCCAGCGCCAAAGAACATGCCAAACAACATGACCGCCACGTATGCGGACTCAATAATTGTCAAGTTCCTTTTTTTCGGGGCACTGTCTGTGCTGACACTTTGTGTTGTGACGCTCATGCTACACCTCCTATATGGTGAAAAATTGTTTAAGCATATTATTTAACGCATTGAATAACAAAACTGAAACCGAAAAATAATATTAGGGGGTATATTAATAAATCACATGTACTTAATCGACAAAAATTTGCAATTTCGCGCGTGTCTACTAGTCAAAAATAAAAGGACGCTAGCGTAAAAACTAACGTCCTAAATAAAAAAAGCAAATGCACTAAATCACATCTTGTCTGGAGCAGAAACTCCAAGCAAATCAAGTCCAGATGCAATAACTGTGCGAACAGCCTCGTTAAGCTTTAAGCGCGCTGCAGCGCGTGCTGGCTCTGGGCACTTTGCAATGCGCTGAGCTTCGCGCTCTGCTTCTGGCAAACGATTTTCTGGGTCGCTCAATTCCATTGGCACTACGCGCTCAAGGTTGTACCACTTGTGGTAGCTTGCAGCCAAATCTTCAAGATAATGCGCAACTCTGTGTGGAGCACGCAAATCGCCAGCTTGTGCAAGAGCTGCAGGCCATTGCGCCAAAGCAGCCAGCACTTCGCCATCTGCCTCGGTATTAAGCAAGCTTAAATCGGCTCCATCTGCACTAATTCCAGCATCCGCAGCATTACGAGCCACATTGCAGCTGCGTGCGTGAGCGTATTGCACGTAATACACAGGATTATCGTTGCTGTGAGAAGCAAGCAAATCCAAATCAATATCAACGCTTGTGTTGTAGTCGGTGCGCGCAAGCGAGTAGCGAGAAGCATCAACGCCAATTGCATCAACTAAATCGTCGATCGTAATAACGTTTCCAGCACGCTTACTCATGCGCACAGGCTTACCATCTTTCATAACGTTTACCATCTGACCAATAAGAATCTGCATGTTTTCGCCTGGCTCATCCCCAAAAGCCGCGCACATTGCCATCATTCTGCCAATGTAGCCGTGATGATCCGCGCCGAGCATGTAAATCGCTACGTCCGCAGGATTCTGTTCGCGATGGCGTTTGTTACGATAGTATGCAATATCTGCAGCAAAGTAAGCGTAATTGCCGTCAGACTTAATAATTACGCGATCCTTATCGTCGCCATGCTTGGTGGATTCAAACCAAGTTGCGCCATCTTTTTCAAAGATGTCTCCGCGAGAACGCAAATCTGCAATAGCGCGCTCAACTTCGCCATCCTCGTACAAGCTGTTTTCGTGGAACCACACGTCGAAGCCAACGCGAAAATCGCGCATTGACTTGCGAATTTCCGCAAACATCATTGGCACTGCGCGCTTGCGGAACTCTTCTCGCTGCTCGGAATCGCCTTCACCAAGAGGCAAACCTTCTTCGTCTTTTCCAAGATCAATTCGCGGCAATGAGAGAACATCAACGCCGTCTGCTTGCGCTTCTTTTATAACAGCATCCGCGATTTCGTTAATATACGCGCCTTTGTAGCCGTCTGCAGGTGTTTCTTCACCGTGAGCTGCAGCAACTAAAGACTTTGCAAAACGGTTGATTTGCTCGCCATGATCGTTGAAGTAGTATTCGCGCACAACTTTTGCGCCGTTCGCTTCCAAAACTCGAGCCATGGAATCGCCAACTGCAGCCCAGCGAGTTCCACCAATATGGATTGGGCCAGTTGGGTTTGCGGAAACAAACTCAAGGTTTAGGGTTTTCCCGCCCAAGTGCGCATTCTTACCAAAATCCGCGCCATGTTTTAATACTTTATCAACAACAGCCGCGGCAGACGCAGAATCAAGTGTTATGTTAATAAAGCCAGGGCCTGCCACTTCTACGCGCGCAATACCTTCTGCTTCTTGCAAACGCTCGGCAAAAAGTTCAGCTAAATCGTGAGGCTTCATACCAGCTTTTTTAGCGAGCTGCATAGCAACGTTCGTAGCCCAATCGCCGTGTGCGCGATCTTTTGGTCGCATCACCGCAAGTTTTTCGGCAGAAGGAATCAAATCTTCTGTTAGACTGCCAGCTTTACCGCTTGCTACTAAATCTTTAGCAATTTTTTCAATTAATTCACTTAAGCTTTCTGGATTCATGGTTTACAGTCTAGCGTTACCGCGCGATGCTTAGTATTTACAATACATAAAAAGCGCTGGAGTCAAAGATTGACTTACAGCGCTTTTGTTTTGCAATTACTTGCGACTACTTCTTTTTTGCAGGAGCTTCACCGAGTTCGCTTTGAGCAACAGAAACGTTTACGTTAGTTGCATCAGATTCCGCAGATTCAGATTCAGAATCAGAAGAATCTCCAGCATCCGCAGCCTTAACAGCGTTAAGCTTTACTTCTCCAGTAACGCGACCCGCTTCCGCAACGTCATCCAAAGTCTCCTCAACAGCCTTGTAAGCATTTTCTGCAACGTTCAAAGTCACTTGCAAAATAGGAGTCTTCATAGAAACTTTTGCTTCAGACTTAATCTTGCGCAAAGCAGCCAAAGCTTCACCCGCGTAAGCCAAAGTATCCGCAGAAACACCGTTTGCAGCAGCCTCATACGCCTTAGCGCATGGCCAGCTAGCGCGATGCACAGAGCCTTCGCCTTCGTGCATCCAGCTCCACACTTCTTCAGTAGCGTAAGGCAAGTAAGGAGCAAGCAAGCGAGCCAAAGCGTCGAGCGCAAGACCAAGAGTTGTGCGAGCAGACTTTACAGCAGCTTCACTTGGAGTGCGTCCAGTGGATTCTGCAGTACCATAAGCACGATTCTTTGCAAGCTCAATGTAATCGTCGCAGAACTCCCAGAAGAAGGTTTCGATTGCTTCCAAAGCCTTGGAATGCTCGTAAGATTCAAGCGCATCAGTTGCTGTACGAATAACGGATGCGAGCTTTGCCATAACAGAGCGATCCAAAACTTCCGTAACGTCTGCAAAATCCCAATCCGCACTAGCAGGCTCAAGAACCTGATGTTCCTCGTCTTCTCGGCCAATCGCGAGCGCAAACTTAGTAGCATTCAAAAGCTTAATCGCAAGGCGGCGGCCAATCTTCATCTGACCTTCGTCATAAGTTGCATCCAAGCCAAGTTTTGCAGAAGTTGCCCAGTAGCGCACAGCATCCGCACCAAACTCTTCAATTGGCTTATTTGGCACAACCACGTTGCCCTTAGATTTAGACATCTTCTTGTGGTCTGGGTCCAAGATCCAGCCAGAAAGCGCAGCATGCTTCCAAGGCAAGCAGCCGTTTTCAAGATGCGCGCGGTCAACCGTGCTAAACAGCCAAGTACGAATAATATCCTGGCCTTGTGGACGCAAATCCATTGGGAAAGTAGCCTTAAACAAAGCTTGATTTTCCTCACCTGGCTCTTCCCAACGAGTCACGATTTGTGGAGTTAAGGAGGATGTTGCCCAAGTGTCCATAATGTCTTGCTCAGCAGTAAAGCCGTTTGGCTGATCTCGCTGAGATTCGTCGAATCCTTCTGGAACGTCAATAGTTGGGTCGATTGGCAAACGATCTTCGCTAGGCGTCAAAGGATGCTCGTAATCCACTTCCCCATTTTCGTTTACTGGGTACCATAATGGGAATGGCACGCCGAAGAAGCGTTGGCGAGAAATAAGCCAGTCGCCATTCAAGCCGTGAACCCAATTCTCGTAGCGCACGCGCATAAAGTCTGGGTGGAAGTTAAGTTCTTTGCCGCGCTCAATAAGCTCAGCGTTCAACTTTTCGTCCGTGCCGCCGTTCTTTAAATACCATTGGCGAGAAGTGACGATTTCCAAAGGCTTATCGCCCTTTTCGTAGAAGTTCGTCATACGCTTTGTTGGCTTTGGTTCGCCTTCCATATCTCCAGCTGCTTGCAAAGCTTCAACAACTTCCTTGCGAGCGGAGAACGTGGTTTTGCCGGCAATTTTCTCGAACATTTCGCGGCCAGACTCGTCCGTAATCCAATCAGGAGTCGTCATTACAATGCGGCCGTTACGCTGAATAATTGGTCGAGTTGGCAAACTCAAGTCGCGCCACCACTCAACGTCTGTTACGTCACCGAAAGTGCAGCACATTGCAATGCCAGCACCCTTGTCCATTTGAGCTGCAGGATGCGCCAAAATCGGAACCTTCACCTTAAACAGCGGCGAGTAAACTTCCTTGCCAAAATACTCCTTGTAACGCTCATCGTCTGGATGCGCGATCAAAGAAGTGCATGCAGCAAGCAATTCTGGGCGCGTAGTCTCAATATAAATTGGCGTACCATCTTCAAAACGGAACGCAATCTTATGGTAGAAACCAGGGTACTCGCGCGCTTCAAGCTCTGCTTGCGCAACTGCAGTCTGGAATGTAACATCCCACAAGCCTGGAGCGTCTTTCTGATAAGCCTCTCCACGAGCAAGATTGCGCAAGAATGCTTTTTGTGCAACTCGGCGAGGCTGCTCGCCAATAGTGTGATAAGTTTGCGACCAGTCTACAGAAAGACCAAGCCTGCGCCACAAAGCTTCAAAAAGCTTCTCATCTTGAGAAGTCAAGCGCTCGCAAAGCTCAATAAAGTTCTGTCTGCTTACAGGAACCTGATCTTTTGCCTCAATCTTCTTGCCTTCTGTGCCTTCAAAAGGCGGCTTAAAATCAGGATCATATTTAAGCGAAGTATCTACGCGCACGCCGTAATAGTTTTGCACGCGGCGCTCTGTTGGCAAGCCGTTATCGTCCCAACCCATTGGGTAGAACACATCAAAGCCTTGCATGCGCTTATATCGCGCAATCACATCCGTATGCGTGTAAGAAAATACGTGACCAACGTGCAAGTGGCCGCTAACTGTTGGAGGCGGCGTATCGATTGAATACACGGCCTTGCGGTCGCGAGAATTGTGGAATTCGTAAGTCTTAGCTTCATCCCAATTACTACGCCATTTGTCTTCAAGACCATCAACACCAACCTTATTAGGCAATGGTGTTAAATGTGCGTGTTTTACTGTGTTATCCTGTTCACTCATGAACTGAATATTAGAAACTCAGCGCGACAACGTCAATATTTTTACAAATATTTGTAAAAATTATTCAAATCAACGGTTGCTGGCGACTAATCCCAAACCACACGCACTTATATTCCTGAAATAATCTTGGATTTATTTTACGTTTACGTCGTGCAATGGCAAAAGCTGATCAGTCATGTTTGTAGGATATCCGCTAACATTAGATTTAGCTACCACAATGCTCTTTCGCGCATACATCCAGTCCGAAACAGCGTAGTTATTCAACTCTCTAGCATACTGTTTGATATTTGACTCATATCCTTCTGCATTTGTTGATTTCATTGCCTGTGCAAAATATTTCTGAGACTCATGATCTTGGAACAAATAAGTAGACTTTGTATCTGCATACGCTCCAGAATCCAAAGTGTGATTCATCCATGTGAGTGCTAAGTCATATTTACCATCATGAATTCGCTGTTTCATAGTGTTCTCATCTACTTCTTCGACATTCACACGGAAACCGCCAGTAGCGTTTAACTGAGAACCAAGCGCATTACCAATATTACTCATTCCAAGAGGTACGAGGAATGTAATTTTACCAAGGTAGGCAGCAGAGAAATATGAGAATAGAGATCGAGCTTTTTGAGGATCGTGTGGATAAGTTCCGCTTAAATCCTCGTATCCTGGCGACAATGGGGAAATTGGTCCGCGCACAATTTGACCACCAAATGGATCAGCCGATAAAACAGTGTTTACATCCATTGCGTAACTGCTTGCTCTACGAACGTGCTGATCGCAGAAAATAGACGATATTCCAGTGTTATAAGCAATCATTCGTATTCTAGTGCTCTGGCCTTCAACAAGTTGAGTATTTGGCATTGACGCCATACGTTTGTTTTCATTGCCATCAAGAGGAACAGCCATTTGAATATCGCCATTCTGCATGGCATTTGCTAAAGATGTATCGTCATTAAAGTATTTAAGAGTTATGCTAGCGCAGCCAGATGCTGTACCCCAATATTTGTCGTTTCTCACAAGAACAAGGTCTGAACCTTTACTATAACCGTTAACTTTAAAAGGTCCTGTTCCCATAGCGTCTGAAGCGTAGTTTAATGAAGCGCGAGTGTCATATACAATTCCAGCTCTACCTGCTAATCTTCGCAGCAGTAATGGATCTGGCATTTTTAATGAAATGTTTAGAATATCAGGTCCTGAGTTAGATACGCTTGTAATATTCGTCAACTTTTCATAGCCTGGATAGCTTTTTGTAATACCTTGCTGAAGTGATTGCAGTACGGAGCCAGAGTCCATTACGTCTCCATTTGCAAACTTCACGCCTGAACGAATCCTAAACTTATAATTCAAACCGTCGGAAGATACGCTCCAAGACTGAGCAAGACCTGGTTTTAAAGCATTATTGCCGTCTCGTTTAATAAGCGTTTCATAAACGTTTTCAATGAGAGCTTGTTGCAGTGAATCACTGTCGTCAGTCCTAATATCTAAGGATGCTGGGGCTGTACGCAAGCCTATTTTTAAAACTGAGCTTGATGCAGGAACAATACTTTCTGGAATTATTGATCTTCCATCTAAAAATCGCCATCCACCCCATGCGGCAACGGACATAATGGCAATTAAGACTATAAAAATAACCCATGAGGACACGCCTTTTTTAGCTTTTTTTGCATAACGTGCTTTTCTCATATGTGATCCAGATGAGTATCTTTCAAATTCAGACATAGCCAACAGTGTATATCATCAATTGAATCATACGTAGAATTTATGCAAAAAATAATCTAAAAATACCCTAAAAAGATTCTAAAAGTTAATTATATGAGATATTAGAAAAATCCGTTACGACAACCACAACGCAGCTACGACAAAATCCACGACAAAACCTACAACATAGCTACAACATAGCTACAACGAAACAGATGGGCACAGAAATCTTAGAGGGCAGTCAGCACAATGCGGATTCCTAGCTGTACATATTTTTCTACCATGAAGAATAAGGCGGTGAGACAAATTAGTCCATTCTTCTGGCGGAAAATAAGATGTAATTTCACGCTCAACTTTTACAGGATCCGACTTAGCAATTTCCCAATCGCTTCTCCATCTAAGCCTTGATGTTACACGCATAACATGGGTATCTACTGGAAACCCTGGGATACCAAAAGCATTGCCCAATACAACGTTTGCTGTTTTTCTTCCTACACCTGGAAGTTTTGTAAGATCATCCATATTATTTGGAACTACACCATTGAAATCGTCCATAAGTTTTTGCGAAAGCTCTATAATATGCTGCGCTTTTACTCTATAAAATCCAAGTTGATGGATGATCTCTTGTACCTTATATATTGGTGCGCGCGCTAAATCTTTTGGCGTAGGATAAGTTCTAAAAAGTTGCTCCGTTACAATATTTACACGTCTATCAGTGGTTTGTGCGCTAAGAACAGTGGCTATTAGTAGTTCAAATGGATTTGTAAAATTTAATGCACACTTTGGATTCGGTATTTCTTCGCATAAAATCCTATACTCTTCACTCATCCTAGCGATTTTTTTAGATTTTCTAGAATTGGAAGATGATTCTTGACTACTATTCACGTTTTGTAATTTAACCAATATAATAAACCACTAATCCGCTACAGGAATTCTAGTCGGAAGCCGCCGACGAATCATTATTATCAGAATCTGTAGAATCTACAACTTCATCCTGAGACTCTAAAGGATCGAAACGATACCCAACATTCCTAACCGTTCCAATAACATGCTCATATTCAACGCCTAATTTCGCGCGTAACCTACGAATGTGAACATCCACTGTACGAGTTCCACCGTAATAATCGTAACCCCAAACCTCTTGAAGTAAGTGAGCACGAGTGAATACTCGCCTAGGATGCTGAACAAAGTATTTAAGAAGCTCAAATTCTTTATACGCTAAATCAATAGGCTTTCCGTGCAAGCTAACCGTGTAACTCTGCGTATCTACGACTAAATCCCCAGAGCACATTTGACCGCTACTGTTAATTTCCACGCTACCAGAATCAGCTACATGTTCTTTAGAAGTAGATTCAGCCGACCCACCTCGTTGAGAAGCTAGTCTAAGTCTACCTTCTACTTCGGCTGGAGAAGCTGTTGTCAGCATAACATCACTAACGCCCCAAGATGCATTAACAACCGTGAATCCGCCTTCTGTAAGAATTAAGATAACAGACATTGTTAAATTAGAAGCACGAACAATAGAGCATAAAGATTTCGCCAAAGACAAATCTTCTCTAGCATCTACAAGAAGAATAGTGTTTTCTGGCATCTTAAGCATACTAGACGGTTCCATTGGGAGCACTCGCACTCTATGCGAAAGTAGAGTCAAAGATGGCAAAACTTTTGCAGGCGCGGCACAAGAGGTCATCAATGTAATATCCGTCATATTGATACCTCCAGAACGCATAGAATTGAATAACAAATTCAAAATCAAGCTGTTAAAAGAGAATTGTAATCCATACTTAAGATACTTAATAAGAATCGAAGCATGCAAGTGTACGCTTACATATAAAATAAGTTAATACGGCTAAACAATTTATTAAAATTATCTTATAAAACGCGATAGGAGCGTAATATGAGCAACGATAACATCGCACATAATGCAATGCATAATCACATTACGATTGTTGTAACTCAATTCGTTGCTATAGCTCTTTTAGCAATTGCAGCCATTCTGCCAATAGCCACAGCAAAAGCCGTTATAACCGTTTGCGTGATTATTCTTCTTGCTCTAGTTACTTTCTGGCCACTACAAGGTTCTACAGCAGATAAAGCTATTCCGCTTTTTGCCGGAATCGCATCTATGTGGTGCGCGGCATTAGCTTTAAAAGGTTGGCTTCCTAGCAGCGTAATAGATAATACAGAAGTTAGTATGGATAAGTTCATTGCAGCTATTCACCCATATGAACGTTGGGCTGTGAGCTTTGCTCTAATTCTTGTTGCTGCAACTTTTGTTAGCTTTGGTCGTCAAATGCTTAGGGAAGAGAGATCTAATCTGGTAAGAAATATTTCACATTCTCTTACCGCAAGTATCGCTTGTGCAGCTCTTCCAGGATGGCTTTTTTTGCCTTCGATTATTCGTTTCACATTCTCCGTGCGTATTCTAGAACTTGGCGTACTGGTAGCAGTATTGGGTTTGCTTGCCGTAATTGTTCTAGCTGGGCTTTCTCATCTTTGGGTTAAAGATGCAAAATACAATACTGACATGCTTTTGCCACAAGTTGGTACTGCTTTGATTCCCGTGATGATGGGCGGAATGGTTGTTTACGCAACTGGTTTAGGAATGCTACTAATAGCTTAAATTTTTTAGAATAAAAAAAGTGTCTAACACATAAAAATGTGTTAGACACTAGCAAACACGTTTCTAAAACGCTCGGAAGATTCGCGACTAATCTCGAAAACTACTTTTCGCTTTCTTCAAGACGCTTGCGAGCTGCGACAATTTCCTTTTCAGCCTGCTCAACTCCAGCCCAGAAGTCACCAGGAAGAACTTCCTTACCTGGCTCCAAAGCCTTGTACTGCTCGAAGAAGTGCTTGATTTCAGCCTTGTGATACTCATTCACGTCATCAATATCCTTGATGTCGTCGAAACGAACATCTGCTGGAACGCACAAAACCTTATCGTCTCCGCCAGCTTCGTCAACCATGTGGTACAAGCCAACAGCGCGGCACTCAACAACGCATCCTGGGAACACAGAGTTTGGAATCATAACAAGAGCATCGAGTGGATCGCCATCTTCGCCCAAAGTTCCATCAATGTAACCGTAATCATCTGGATAACCCATAGCTGTGAAAAGGGTACGATCCAAGAAAACACGACCAGTTTCGTGATCAACTTCATACTTATTCTTGGATCCGCGTGGGATTTCTACCACAACATTGAATGTTTCTGCCATGTTTACTCCTTAATGCGTAAAATAATGCGTAAAACACACTGTTTATCAATCTAACGTTTATACACCTAAATTAGACTGTTCAGTCTAACTCTAGCGCGCAGCAAAGAGCACGTAAAACGCGTTGTATAACATTGGCATTTTAGCAAACAAAAGTCGAAAGCAACCGCACTAAAAAATAGCAGAGAAAAATCTTAATAAAAACGAATAATTACCTTGAAAAATATTTAAATCCGTATTAAAAAATTTCATAAAACTTGCAAAAAACATAAGAAAAATCAAGGAAAAACTAGGGAAAAACTAAGACACGCTATAACTAACTACAGTGTCTTAATACGTAGATAATATGACTACGTTTTGGGCGATGTTAGTCATAAAACAATTCATACCCACATCATGCCCACAACCAAAATTAAACCACGTATTAGCAAGTTGCAGGCAAAATGACAGAGATAAACAACGCAGCTAACACTACAAGCAAACGCAACGCTGCAATAGATGGCATGCGTGCTATTGCTGTTATTGCGATTGTAGCGTTCCACCTACGTCCAATAGTACTTCCAGGAGGATTCTTGGGAGTAACAATGTTTCTTGTTATGGCTGGATACTTCAGCACTGTATCTCTGCTAAAAATGTTTGAAACATCAAATGCACAAAAGTCGCCAGCAACCAGCGAACAAACCAAAACACCGGCAAAGTCTAAAATATTCGCCTACTTAAAATATTTGTTTAAACGCGTAAAACGAATTTGGCCGTCTACTATAGGGATTATTGCTCTGAGCGCCCCACTAATGTGGCTATTTTCACCAAGTCTTTTAACAAAACTGCAATCTGACGCACTAACAGGCGCTAGCTTTACAAGCAATATGGCGTATATTTTGCGAAAAGTATCTTACTTTGAACAATCAGGACTACCATCCCCAATAAAACACCTTTGGTATTTGGGACTTATTATGCAAATCTTTGTATTCTGGCCGATTATACTATGGGTGATTCTTAAAATTGTGCACTCTAAATTTGTAAGAATGTGCGTTACTGCGATTCTTATGCTTGCATGCTCATTGGCAAACCTAGCAATTACGCTTTTTTATGGAGATGGTCAAACCATTGCTCGCGTGTATTACTCTATTGACACTCGAGCTGGAGAATTCTTAATTGGTGCGTTACTCGCAATGTATTTCACATGGTTTAGTGAACGTTCTATTCTCAAAATTATTGCAGATGCTTGTAAATATATTGTTGGAAACAAAAGCAAAAAAACACAAATCGAAAAAATAGAGGATTCATCAGAGATAGAAGCGCAAAATACACAAAATACGCAAAATAAAAGCCAATCCTCAGAAGCCTCGATACCAGACGATTTACGAGCAGGATTGCAAGTAAACATGATGGAATCTGATAAAGATGGCGAACCCGATGAATCTAATAATGAAATTGCTGGGGAAAAGTGGCAACAAACCAACGAATCAGAAAACACTGATAAAGTAAAAACTGATCTAAAAAATAAATCAGAATCTGGTAAATTCGCAAAAATAGCAAAAACTCTTCAAAAACCTCTAAGCACACTACAAAAATCGATTATAGGATTGGCTGCGTTAATTTTTATTCTATGGTGCTTAGTGAAAGAAGACGGTTCAAAAACCTGGATTGTTTACGGCGGATACACGATATTCGCAATAGTTTGCGCGATTTTAATGTGGTCCTGCCTACAGAAAAATAGTATTTGCACTAAAATACTTGAAATTGCTCCACTGAAATATATAGGTCTAAGATCTTTTGCGATTTACATAGTCCACTTCCCTATTCTAGAAATACTAAACCCTGCTACAAGAACCACACAGATAACTCTTTGGGAACAGGCAGGGCAATGCGTAATAGTTATTATTGCAGCAGAGGTTTTTTACAGAATATTCGAGATGCCTCTTGCAAATAAGCATATAACCTTTAGTATTAGCCAGAAAGACGATATTATCTCGGACAATATCGACGCGAAAAACCCTGATTTATCTTCAGATACTTTAAACGTTAAAAGTAAGAATATAAGATTGCCGTTTGTTTTAAGAAGAACGGTAATAGTGATTTGTGCAATAGTTGGACTAGCAATAATTGCAGCGCCAGTTAACTGGAATAGTATTGCGCAAGCGCGAGCTATACAATTAAGACCAGAATTAAACGCGCAAGACGCGAATACTCAAAACAAAACTGCACAAGAAAAAACTGCACAAGAAAAAAATTCCGCTAATACGAAGAAAAAAACAGGCGGAAAGCGCGAGAACATAGAAAAACAAACGCTTCCAACAAAACCATCTGACCATAGGATTCTCAACCCGATTGCAGAAAAAGTGCCAGAAAACATAAATACAAAACCGTGGAAAATAGACTCAAAACGCAATGTTTGCACTGCAGACATAACAATGGTTGGAGATTCCGTAACAGAAGGCGCAAAACCATACCTTATGCAAGCATTACCAAACGCTTGGATTGACGGAAAAGTGAGCAGACAAATATTCCACGGAGCGGAAGATTATCAGCAAGATTTAGTTGGGAAACACCCTGGAAGCGTTGTAATCTATGAGCTTGGAACAAACGGACCTCCTAGAGACGAATCTGTTTTGCAAAATATGGTAAATGTTACAGGCGGCAAACCAGTGTATTTTGTAACAACCCGTGTTCCACAGCCTTGGCAAGACGAAACAAACGCAAGACTGCGCGCTTTTGCAGCGAAACGCAAAAACGTTGGAATAATAGACTGGTATGGTTTAAGCGCAGGACACTCCGAATTCTTAACAGACGATGGAATACATTTGACTCCTATTGGAGGTCCACAATACGCGCAAATGATAAGACTAGCCGTGTGCGGAGGATGATTTACTGGTAAATCTTAGTGATAATCATGGTAAGTCCTGCGCAAATTTTGGTAAGTCCTGCGCAGCAAATCAAGTCGAAACATTACGATGGTATACATGACTGAATTAAGAACCACAATATGCTCGACTGCGCATAGCGAAGAAACAACAGCTTGGAAAAATCCGCTACGCGATCCACGAGACTTGCGTTTGGCTCGTATTGCAGGACCATGTAGTTTAGTAATATTCGGAATTACTGGCGATTTAGCGCGCAAAAAACTTATGCCAGCCGTATACGATTTGGCAAATCGAGGGCTTTTGCCACCTGGATTCGGTTTAACGGGCTTCGCAAGACGCGACTGGACAGATGAACATTTTGTAAACTTTGTGCGTGAAAATATTCAACAACATTGCCGCACACCATTTCGTGAATCAACATGGATTAACCTTGCTAAAGGCATACGTTTTGTTCGCGGAACATTCGACGACGCAAGCGCATTTGAGCGCTTAAGCAAAACAGTAAGCGAATTAGACAGAGATCGCGGAACTCGCGGAAATCACGCGTTTTACATGTCGGTTCCGCCTTCTAGCTTCCCTGTTGTGGCGCAGCAGTTAGCAGCATCAGGGCTTTCACATTCCTCCGAAAACGCGTGGAGACGAGTGATAATAGAAAAACCTTTTGGTCACGATTTAACAAGCGCACAAGAGTTGGATCGCGTAGTTTCCGAAGTTTTTGACCCTAATTCTGTATTCCGCATAGACCACTATTTAGGCAAAGAAACTGTGCAAAATTTGCTAGCTTTTCGTTTTGCAAATGCAATGTATGAGCCGATTTGGAACGCTAATTATGTTGATCACGTGCAGATTACTATGGCAGAAGACATTGGCATAGGCGGCAGAGCTGGATATTATGATGGGATTGGAGCAGCCAGAGATGTTATTCAAAATCATCTGCTGCAACTAATGGCTCTTACTGCTATGGAAGAGCCAGTAAGTTTTAGTGCTAGTGACTTGACGGCTGAAAAAACGAAAGTTTTATCCGCAATCCGACTACCTCAAAACTTGGCTTCTAATACTGCGCGAGGACAATACGCAGAAGGATGGCAAGGATCGTATAAGGCTATTGGATATTTACAAGAGCAAGGCATAGATCCTAAAAGCACTACGGAAACATACGCTGCCGTGCGTTTAGATGTAGACACTCGTCGCTGGGCTGGAGTGCCATTCTACTTGCGCACTGGCAAGCGCTTAGGCAAGCGCGTTACAGAGATTGCTGTGATTTTTAAGCGCGCTCCACACTTGCCTTTTGAGTCCACTGCTGTGCGCGAACTTGGTAGTAATGCGATTGTGATTCGTGTGCAGCCAGATGAAGGCGTGACAATGCGGTTTGGGGCAAAAGTGCCAGGCGGAACATCTATGGAAGTTCGCGATGTTTCTATGGACTTTAGTTATGGAAGATCTTTTACAGAAAACTCTCCAGAAGCCTACGAGCGCCTTATTCTAGACGTTTTACTTGGCGAGCCACCGCTTTTCCCAACTACACAAGAAGTTGATTTAAGTTGGAAAATTTTAGATCCTATTGAAGATTTTTGGAGTTCGCTTGGCACACAACCTCAGCCATACCGTGCTGGAACGTGGGGTCCAGCGGAAGCTGACGCTATGCTTGCTCGCGATAATCGCCATTGGAGGCTGCCATGATTATTAATCTTCCTGATACTAATACAAGCAAAATCTCTGCGAAAATCGACGAGCTTCACGAAGAGCGTGGAGAATCTGCAACTGGACGCGTGCTCACTCTTCTTATTGACACCACTCTTAACGATTTGGAAAATGCACTGGGAGCAGCAAATTCGGCTAGTCGAGAGCATCCTTGCCGAGTTATTGCCATTGTTCGAGAATCACAAGTCAATACAGCAGATTCACAAAGCGAAGAAATGCCAAACTTAGACGCGCAAGTGCGTTTTGGTGCAGATGCTGGAGCTGGGGAAATCATTATTCTCTACCCTCATAATGGCTTAGTTCGACATCCAGATACGCTTGTTATTCCTCTGCTTGTCCCAGATGCGCCAATTGTTGCGTGGTGGCCTACAAATGCACCAGAAAATCCTGCTAAGGACTTACTTGGAGCTATGGCAAGTAGCAGAATCACTGATGCTCAAAATGCGGACAATACTCTTGAAACTGTGAAAAATTTGCGCAAAAACTGGTCTTCTAAAGATGTTGATCTTTCTTGGACTCGTCTTACTCCTTGGCGTGCAATGCTAGCTTCTATGCTTGACCAGCCTCCGCATTTACCTGTTATTAATGCTAAGGTTAGCGGTCCAAAGCATTATGTTCCGATGCATTTGCTCGCACAATGGCTAAAAATATCGCTTAATGTTCCTGTTGAAATTGTTGAAGATTCAAGCGCGCATGCGATTACGGAAGTAAGTCTTAAAAGACAAGATGGCGAGCTTTCTTTGACTCGTCCTTCTGGAGAAGAACAAGCAATGATAAGCCTTCCAGGACAAGCAACACAGCCAATTGCAATGCCAATTAGATCTTTAGAAGATTGCTTGAGTGAGGAATTGCGTAGAATCGATCCAGATGAAATCTATGCTCAACTTGTTCACGCAGATTGTTGCACAATGCAAGATAACGAACTTTAATACAACGGGTAAAAAATAATAAAAGGATTCATTATGGCTGAAGATTTTAGATTTGCACACAACGCAACAGTGTACGGCTACGATAATCAAGATATTCTAGCTTCTGTTGCTGCGCAAAAACTTGTGACTTTGATTATGCAATGGCAAAACAATGTTGAAAATCTTAATAAGCCATTCCATCTTTTGCTAACAGGTGGAACAGATTCTATTCGCATGTTTCAAATGTTAGCTAGCAACCCATTGCTTCCAGCAATCAACTGGTCCAATGTTCATATTTGGTGGGCAGATGAACGTTTTGTAGCTTATAACAGCGACGATCGCAATGCGCGCAAGGCTCGCGAGTTACTTCTTAACATGCTTAGCGATCACAAAGTTTTGCAGGAGTCTCATATTCACGAAATGCCTGCAGATGAGCGCAATGCACAAGAAATTTCGAGTGCTAGCGACGCTGAAAATGATGCGATTTTAGACGCTTCAGCACGCGATTACGAAGAAGAAATTATAGGATTACTAGGCAAAGAGCCTGTGTTTGATTTGGCGATTCTTGGCATGGGACCAGACGCGCATATGGCTTCACTTTTCCCAGGATTACCACAGATTCATAATCGCGAGCGCATAGTTCTAGGCGTAAATCACTCCCCTAAGCAGCCGCCAATGAGATTAACTCTTAGCGCACCCGTGCTAGCTCATAGCCGCCGCACTTGGTTCTTAACGGCTGGCGAGAAAAAAGGAAAAGCTTTAATGAACGCGCTTTCTTCGGATAATAACCCAGATTATCCTGCGTCTTTTGCCAACGGCACGGAAGAAATAGCATGGCTAACCACCGCAGAAACTTTGCACGCCGCAATTCAGTAATCTGCATAATATTCAATCAACTAAAAGTTAAATCAACATAGACGGGTGGCGCGTTTGGGAAAATCCGCTTGGCAAAACATGGCGCATTTGCGAAAAACAGCCCCTAAAAACATGGCGCATTTGGGAAAATTTTCATAAAACCATTGAAACATCAAGGAAATCAATCAATTTAAGAATATTAGTAAAATTCAGCAATAAAATATGCTAAAAAAGAGTAGAATAGAGTACATGCCTCTGCATAATAATGCAAAGGCATGTTAGTTATAAATATTATTTGATTTAATCTTGCTTTACTTCTGGGCGATTAGGCTCTGCCCACAAAGTGTGGAATACTCCTGGCTCGTCAATACGACCGTAAGTGTGAGCGCCGAAGAAATCGCGCTGAGCCTGAATAAGCGAAGCTGGCAAACGCTTGGAACGCAAGCCATCGTAGTATGCAAGCAAGCTAGAGAATGCTGGCACAGGAACCCCGTGCTCAACTGCGCGCGCAATAACACGGCGCCAAGCAGCTTGCGACTTTTCAATAGCATCCTTAAAGTACGGAGCAAAAAGCAAGGAAACACTTGCCTGCCCAGATTCAAAAGCCTCGGAAACGCGGTTTAAGAATTGTGCACGAATAATGCATCCGCCTCGCCAAATGCGAGCAACAGCAGCCTGGTCAATCTTCCAATCATGCTCAATTGCAGCAGCTGCAATCTCGTCGAATCCCTGAGCGTAAGAAACGATCTTAGAAGCGTACAAAGCTTGGCGAATATCCTCAATAAACGCCTTGCGCTCAGAATCGCTAAAATCAAAATGCATATCTGGACCAGTCAAACATTGGCTTTCGGCAGCTTCACGCAAAGCAACTTGGCTTGAGAGTCCGCGAGCAAACACAGCTTCAGCAATACCAGTAACTGGTATTCCGAGAGAAAGCGCAGACTGCACAGTCCAAGTACCCGTGCCCTTCATACCAGCGTGATCCACCATCATCTCAACCAAAGGCTTACCAGTCTTAGCATCCTTCTGTCGCAAAACATCCGCCGTAATCTCAATCAAATAAGAATCAAGCTCGCCCTTATTCCACTCGCTAAACACATCTGCAATGTCTTCAGACTTCATACCCAAGCCGCGAAGCATTAAATCGTAGCTTTCGGCAATAAGTTGCATATCTGAGTACTCAATGCCGTTGTGAACCATCTTCACAAAGTGTCCAGCACCATCAGTGCCAATATGGGTTACGCAAGGCTCACCTTCTGCAACAGCTGCAATCGACTTTAAAATAGGGCCAAGAGTCTTCCAAGACTCCTCCGTGCCACCTGGCATCATAGAAGGACCGCACAAAGCGCCTTCTTCGCCACCAGAAACACCGCAACCAACGTAGTGAAGACCGCGCGCGCGAATGTTACGCTCTCTGCGAATTGTGTCTTCAAAGTAGGAGTTTCCGCCGTCAACAATAATATCTCCTGGCTCCATAGCGTTTGCAAGCTCTTCAATAACAGCGTCTGTAGGAGCACCAGCTTTTACCATAATGATTGCAGTGCGTGGACGCTTAAGCGAAGCCACAAATTCTTCAACAGTTTTAGCAGGAACGAAAGCACCTTCACTGCCGTGCTCATTCATTAAAGTTTCGGTGCGCGAATAATGACGATTGTAAACAGCAACTGTATTACCGTGATGTGCAAGATTTCTCGCTAAATTCGACCCCATAGCCGCTAAACCAACAACGCCAATATTTGCCTGGGCTTCCGTCATAATGACACCTCTATCTTTTAATATTTATAACCGTAATATTTATAACCGTTTTATTATTTTATGATTGCTTTATTTTTAACACTTAACCAATCAAAACACACTTTTTTAAGTTTATCTACCTATATGCACAAGCGTCATTCATACGATCACAAAGCCTACGACATAGCCCACGCGTTAATGGCAATTTTGTGATAAAGATTACATTTTTACTTTTATTAGTCGCTATTAAAAAAACATAAATACCGCTTAAATCTTATAGACACGCGTGATAGCCAAAATTTGGACACACTAAATATAGGGATTAGACATACAACACGCCACTATAAATAGTGTTAAGTGGTAGTAGACTGTTAAATCGTGCCAAAAAGCACAAACTTAAATAATCATAAAGAAAAAAGACTTAGAATACACTCAACGAAGGGAGAAGAACCGTGACTATTACAGTTTTCACCAAGCCACATTGCCCACAGTGCGATGCTACAAAGCGTCAATTCACTAAGCTAGGCGTGAATTTTGAAACAGTAGACTTAACTCAAAGCCCTTCTACTTTAGACCAGTTGCGCGCAGCAGGATATCGCCAAGCGCCAGTGGTGATTACTCCAAACTCGTCATGGAGCGGATACCGCCCAGATTTGATTGCCCAAATCGCAAGTCAACTAGAAGACGAAAATAAAAACGATTAAAGCAATCAAGAATCAAGAATAAACAATCAACAATCAAAATAATCAAAGCAATCAAGAAGCATAAAAATGTGTGATCAAGAAAATATGTCACAACCAAGCGAGCCAGAAGCGCGCGCACAAGGCGAATCAATCGGAGCTGTAGTCTATTTTTCTTCCGTCTCCGAAAACACACTACGATTCGTAAAAAATTGCGATTTTCCAAGCAACAATGTGAACGTATATCGCATACCGCTTCGACCAAAAGAGCCAGAATTGCACGTGCGCGAGCCATACGTTTTGATTGTACCGACTTACGGCGGCGGAAATATTTCTAAAGCAATACCAATGCAAGTGCGCAAATTCCTAAACAATCGCGAAAATCGTTCGTTTATTCGCGGCGTAATATCTTCTGGAAATACGAATTTTGGAGATGCATATTGCGCTGCAGGCGGTCAAATCGCTGGAAAATGCGCAATCCCAAATATGTATTCGTTTGAACTTACAGGAACTGCAGAAGATATAGAAAAAGTAGCGCAGGGAATACCAAGATTTTTACGGCAATTAAAAGAAACAGAAAAATAGAAGAAACGAAATAAACAAAATCAACAAAATCAACAAAAAACAGCGTTTGAAAAGCAAAACTAACGCACGAGGAAAGGAATAAACACCATGAATAGCACGGATCCGATGAGCGAATCCACTTCGCTTAATCTTGATCACACTGACGACACCAACACTGCTAGCAGCACAGCAGAGCGCATTCGCAACAGCCGCGACTACCACGTTCTTAACGCTATGCTCGGTCTTTTCGACCCAGAAAAAGGTATTCAGTTTGATAAAGATCAGGAAGCAGAAAAGCTTTACGTTTCGGGTTACGTGCAAGAACACAGCATGAAGTTTGCTTCAACTCATGAGCGCTTGAACTATTTGATTAGCAACTACTACTACAACGGAAACGTGTTCGGCAAGTATAGCAGCGAGTTTCTAGATAAGTTCTACGAGCACGCAGAAGCTGCTCACCACACTTTTGGCACATTCTTGGGTGCTTTTAAGTTCTACACTTCTTACGCTTTAAAGACTTTCGACGGCAAGCAATATTTGGAAAACTTCGCTCAGCGCGCAGCAGCCGTAGCTTTGGAACTTGCAGATGGCGATGAAAAAGCAGCGCTCAACTATTTGGACGAGATGCTTGCAGGCCGATTCCAGCCAGCCACTCCAACGTTCTTGAATCTTGGTAAAGCTCAGCGCGGAGAGGCTGTGAGCTGCTTCCTCGTGCGTTTGGAAGATAATATGGAGTCTATTGCACGCGGAATTAACTCTGCTTTGCAGCTTTCTAAGCGCGGCGGCGGCGTTGCTCTGCTTCTTACGAATTTGCGCGAGCTTGGAGCTCCTATTAAGCGCATCGAAAATCAGTCGAGTGGCGTTGTGCCTGTTATGAAGCTTTTGGAAGATTCATTCTCTTATGCTAATCAGCTTGGCGCTCGTCAGGGCGCTGGTGCCGTGTATATTAGCGCTCACCACCCAGATATTATGCGTTTCCTTGACACTAAGCGCGAGAACGCAGACGAGAAGATTCGTATTAAGTCGCTTTCTTTGGGTGTTGTGATTCCAGATATTACTTTTGAGCTTGCTAAGCGTAAGGAAAAGATGGCTTTGTTTAGCCCTTACGACGTTGAGCGTGAGTACGGAAAGCCTTTTGCAGACATCTCCGTTACCGAGCATTACGATGAGATGGTTGCAAATCCTCGTATTCACAAGAAGTACATTGACGCTCGCGAATTCTTTATGACTCTTGCGGAAATTCAATTTGAGTCTGGCTACCCTTACATTTTGTTTGAGGATACTGTGAATCGCACGAATCCTATTGAGGGCCGCATTACTATGAGCAACTTGTGCTCCGAGATTTTGCAAACTCAAGAAGCAAGCACTTATAACGCTGACTTGTCTTATAGCCACGTTGGTCGCGATATTTCTTGCAATCTTGGCTCTCTTAATATTGCTAAGGCGATGGACGGCGACTTGGGTACAAGCGTTGATTTGGCTGTGCGCGCGCTCACTTCTGTATCCGAGCACACTTCGATCGATTCTGTGCCTTCGATTCGTCGCGGAAACGCAGAGGGCCATGCTATTGGCTTGGGTCAAATGAATTTGCACGGTTTCCTTGCTAGAGAGCACATGCAGTACGGAAGCGAGGAAGCTCTTGATTTTACAGACATGTACTTTATGACTGTTGCTTACCACGCTTATAAGGCTTCTCACGCTTTGGCTGTAGAGCGTGGGGCTGCTTTTGCAAGCTTTAAGACAAGCGCTTACGCTAAGCCTGCAGGAAAAGGCAACTACTTCGATAAGTACACTGATGGCAGCCGCTCGCTTGAGCCGCGCACACAAAAGGTTCGCGATTTGTTTGCTCGTTTTAACGTTGCGATTCCAACCGTTTCGGACTGGGAGAAGTTGCGCGACGAGATTTTGCGCGACGGCATTTACAACGAGTATTTGCAAGCTGTTCCTCCAACTGGTTCCATCTCGTACATTAACCATTCCACGAGTTCGATTCACCCGATTGCTTCTCGCATTGAGATTCGCAAAGAGGGTAAAGTTGGACGCGTCTACTACCCTGCCGCTTACATGACGAATGACAATATGCAGTACTTTAAGGATGCTTACGAGATTGGTTGGAAGGCGATTATTGACACTTACGCTGAAGCAACTCAGCATGTGGATCAGGGATTGTCTCTTACTTTGTTCTTCCCAGACACTACGACTACTCGCGATTTGAACAAAGCTCAGATTTACGCGTGGCGTAAGGGCATTAAGACTCTTTACTACATTCGTATTCGCCAGAAAGCTTTGGAAGGTACGGAAATCGAGGGTTGCGTAAGCTGCACGCTGTAAACCTTATGGTTGTAAATCTTCCACAAATTAAATCAAAAACTTAAAAATTTTATAAAACGTAAACACAGAATCAGGAGTAATTATGACAGAACTCGATCCAACTGCGCTCGATCCAACAGCACTAGACCCTACAGCATTGCGCAGTAGCTTAGATAAGCCTTTCGGCACGAACCGCGTAATCGCAGACGATGCTATGATGGCAGCTTCCATCACACCAGCTCAGTATCGTTACCATCACGGTTCGCGCGTGCGCCCAGTTAATTGGAATAATATTGTTGACGACAAAGATTTGGATGTTTGGAATCGTCTTATTGCTAACTTCTGGCTTCCAGAAAAAGTGCCACTGAGCAACGATATTCCTTCTTGGCGTTCCCTCACCGATCTTGAGCGCAAGACCACTACTCGCGTTTTTACAGGCTTGACTTTGCTTGATACCAGCCAGGCAACTATTGGTGAGCTTTGCCAGATTGAGCACGCGCGCACGGAGCACGAGCAGGCTATTTACACGAATATTGCTTTTATGCAGTCGATTCACGCTCGCTCCTACTCCTCTATTTTCTCCACTCTTTGCTCTAGCGAAGAAATTGATGAGGCTTACCGTTGGGCTGTTGGTAACGACGTTTTGCAGCAGCGCGTTACCACCGTGCTTTGCGAGTACGAGAGCGAAGATCCACTTAAGCGCAAGATTGCTGCAACTATGCTTTCTTCGCTTCTTCTTTACGCGGGCTTCTACCTTCCGCTTTATTTTGCTTCTCGCGGAAAGATGATGAACACTGCAGATATGATTCGCTTGATTTTGCGAGATAAGGCAATTCACGGCTACTATTCTGGCTACAAGTTCCAGCGCGGTTTGGAACTTAGAAGCGAGAACGATAAGAAGAATCTTGAAAAGTTCACTATGAACTTGCTTGATACTTTGTACGATTTGGAAGTTGAGTATTCTGGTCAGATTTATGAAGGATTTGACTTCCACGATGACGTTTTTGATTTCGTTCGTTACAACGCTAACAAAGCTTTGATGAACCTTGGCTACCCTGCTAAGTACAGCGAAGAAGAAACCCACGTAAGCCCAGAAATTCTCGCAGCTCTTTCTCCTGCAGCCGACGAAAATCATGACTTCTTCTCTGGCTCTGGTTCCAGCTACATTATGGGCAAGTCTGTTGAAACCGATGACGACGATTGGGACTTCTAGTCGCTAGTCGCTTTACTAATTAATTAGGTTGCTTATGTACTTTCATAAGCAACCTTTTTTATTTAATTATTTAAGAATATTTCCGTTTTGGAACTATTTTTAAATATCCGCGTACTTACTGAGTTATCGTGGCAGTTT
This sequence comes from Gardnerella sp. DNF00354, assembly GCF_049262755.1. Classification (NCBI taxonomy): domain Bacteria; kingdom Bacillati; phylum Actinomycetota; class Actinomycetes; order Bifidobacteriales; family Bifidobacteriaceae; genus Gardnerella; species Gardnerella sp. DNF00354. The sequence goes on along the minus strand of NZ_CP058402.1, from coordinate 554,004 downwards.
TTGCTAATTTTGCATTTTTTGCCATGATAACTTGTTAAAAAATATGACGTCTGCAATTCTTGTTGCTTTTACACTACAAAAAAGATAAAATATTAGTATGAAAGCAACAGAAGTGAGGCTATTATGTCGAACAAAGAGATGCTCCTTGACTATTTAGATAACCATCATGGAATAATTACATACAAAGATTGTAAAACATTAAATATTCCAACTATATATTTAACTCGTTTGAAAAACGAAGGTGTTCTTAATCGAATTGAAAGGGGAATTTTTCTCTCTTCCAATGGTGATTATGACGAATATTACTTCTTTCAATATCGTTATCCACAAGCTGTATTCTCTTATGTTTCAGCTCTTTATCTTCAAGGTTTTACAGATGAAATTCCACAACATTTTGAAGTAAGCGTTCCTAGAGGATATCGTTTTAATAATCCACCATCAAATTTAACTATTCATTGGGTCTCAAAATTGTATAGCAAATTAGGCATTACTACAACGATTACCACAATGGGGAATAAAGTACGTGTTTATGATTTTGAACGCATTATTTGTGATTTTATAATAAACAGAAACAGTATTGATTCTGAACTCTTTGTTAAAACTCTTCAAGCTTACAGTAGGTATAACGGGAAAGATCTTATAAAGCTTCATGAGTATGCAACAAAAATGAATATATCCAATAAAGTCAAGCAAACACTGGAAGTGCTACTGTGAATAAGGCAAAATTAACAGCATTGTGTCATAAAATGTCCGCAAAGACTGGTTTAACATTTAATTCTGTTATGATTTATTATTTTCTTGAAATTATTTTGAAAAAATTAAGTCAAAGTAATTATTCAGATCACTATGTTTTCAAAGGTGGATTCCTTCTGTCAAACATAAATAGGTATCAATTCGCGCAGTACGGTAGATATTGACTTTCAGTTTCATAAAATGGAGCTTTCAAAAGAAAAAGTTAAAAAACAACTAACAGAAGTTTTTGCAAATTCAAAAGATGATATAAGTTTTTCCATTCAGTCTATTACAGCCATTAAAGAAAGCGATGATTATGGAGGATATCGCGCAACAATTTTGTGCGAGTTGGAAAATATTAAACAAGTTGTTCATTTGGATATTGCTACTGGCGATGTTGTTACACCACAGCCAATAAATTACTACTATAAAGCTATTTTTACCGATGAAACATTCCCAATTATTGCATATAACGTTGAAAGCATATTAGCAGAAAAGCTTCAGACTATTTATTCACGCAATTTTTTAAATAGTCGTAGTAAAGATTTTTATGATATTTTCATTCTTTTAAAATTAAAAAAGGATGATATTGATTTTTCGCAATTAGAGATAGCTTGCCAGAGAACTTTCTTATATCGTGAAACAGAACTAGATTTTAATAAGATAATTAAGCTTCTAGAATCCTTCAAAACTGATTATACGCAAAATCAACAGTGGCAAAATTATTCGAAAAAATATAGTTATACAAAAGGAATAACATTTTCAAACGTACTTGATGAGACTATAAACTTACTGAACATTCTTAGTGCTAAGCAAAATGACTAAATTTGTATACATTGGCGACAAGACGGCAATTTTGGCGACATAAAAATGTCGCTTTGTGCCATATCTCTCATGTTTATTCTTGACAAACTCATACAGCGACTTTAATATTTTTAATAAAAGTTTAATTTAATTAAAGTTTATAGGCTGAAGAAAAGGGTGATATGGATCATATTCCAAGATGGATGGCTAATCTCACAGACGAAGACATGTCGTTTATAAAGAACTTTGTATTATCGTCTGGATCGTTAAAAGAAATGTCGCAAATGTATCAAGTCTCTTACCCAACGATGAGAATCAGGCTTAACAGGCTCATTGAAAAAATTCGAATAAGCGACAATGAACCAGAAGACCCGTTCGTTCTTTTAGTAAAGAGTCTTGCTATTGACGATAAATACGATGTTGACACAGCTCGAACACTCATAAACGAATATAGAAAAAGAAAGGATAAATCATGAGCTATGCATTATTTGGTCCGATAATTGACATTCTTATCGCACTTGCTATATGTGCTTTAGTGTTCTTTATTGCAAGAAGTCTTATTCGATATGCGCATTCTCTTAAGAAAGATGATAAGTCATCTAAGCAGTCTGCAGAAGATAAAAGAATTGCGTTACAGGACTTATAAAACACAAAACCGAGTTATCGTGGCAGTTTTTGCTAGATTTGCGAATTTTGCCACGATAACCCGAAATTTAACGAAGAGAAGAGAAGCAATGCAACTACCGAGCTAACGCCTCAATATGCAACACACGATCACATCGCTGAGCAATCAAAGGATCATGTGTCACTACAAGCAATGTCTTGTTATATTCTTTATTCATCGCTTGCAATTGCGCAAACACTTTATCAGCAAGATCTCTATCAAGTGAACCCGTCGGCTCATCTGCCAAAATCAACGAGCCAGGTTTCAGCATTGCACGAGCAATCGCAACTCGCTGCTGTTCGCCACCAGAAAGCACAGCAATACGGTCATTTTTAGCATACTCAATATTGAGTTCAGCAAGAACTGCATCAATCATTTGGTGTTTAACAGACTTTGACTCTTTATTATATGCCATCGCAATCCACAAATTATCAAATACAGTTCGATTATTGAGCAATGCAAACGATTGAAATAAATAGCTAATATGATAACGACGTAACTTAGTAGCAGCAACAGAATTAATAGCTGGAAGTTCTTTGCCAGCAATCTTTATTTCACCTTTATCATAGGTTTCAAGCATGCCGAGAATGTTTAGAATAGTGGATTTTCCAGAGCCGGAAGCCCCCATGATTGCTAACGATTCTCCTTGTTTCACACTAAAACTAAGATTATTTAAAACCAGTCGATTTCCATATGATTTATAAAGATTGCGTACACTTATTAAAGGTTCAATACTGTTATTTTGCATTATCGACTACTCCTTTACCATAGAAGTAATGTGTTTATTACTCAAATAATATGTTTGTATCGTTAATAATATGAGTTCAATAATTGCCGAAATCAGCACATATATCATGCCAGAACGAGTCCGTTCAATCGAAGCAATAACAAAAAGTACTCCTTGAACGAGTCCCACAAGCAAGAATGGCATAGAGAATATGCGTAATAGCGAAAAACCAAGCAATCGTTTCACTGCAATACTTTCTTGATAGCATGCTGCAAACATAGCAATAATCGCTATAAGCAATATCAACATAAGCAGAGTAATAAGCAGAATTACACTACCAAACAATTGCAACGTCTGCATAATCGTCTTTTGATAGCCTGCAATGCATTCTCCTACTTGTAAGAATTGAAGATGATTATCATCAAGATGATACCGTGCAGTATAAGCGTCGCTCAGATATCGGGCTGCTGCTTGATCATTCAATTTAATGTAGCTATTGTCAAGGCCGCCAGCAAGTAATGATTCACTTTCAGACGCATTCAAATTATCACTCGTCGCATAAAAAATAATAGGATCTTTTACCATAACCTTATGATGAATATCTGTAGACCAGTTAAACCACTCACGAGAAGGATGATACGTGCGGAATGCGAATTGTGGATGCGCAGTAAACTTGGTCGAAACATCAGTAGACGTTAAGTTGTCTGACTCTTGAAGCCACCGCCTCATCGAAGTCTGCTCTTGAGGATTATACGTGTCGGGAATGAAGTAGATGCGCACACCCTGACGAGCAAGGTTTTTGACCTCGTTATCTACAGTAAACCCTTGATCTTGCAAGTACTTAGGCGACGCCACAAACGACCAGAATGGCTTAGAAGGTACATGCTTATATACGCTACCATTGCGCCAATCTTGTAGTATATCCGCATCAAAGAAACTTGTGTAAATAAGCCTTACTCCTGGCTTATCCTCAATAGAACGATACCATGCAAAAGCATCTTTGGCATACTGCGTCGATTGACCAGATACCGAAGCACCATCTTGCCCTACGAGGTGGTGATACATAATTCTCTGGTTTAATACAGGATGCCACATACGAGCAACTTCCACACTTTTCGTCAACTCGCCTATTGGCCCATCTATGCTATGCACACCTTCTAATACGCATGTTGATGCAATAGCATAAACGAGTGCAAGAGCAATAAGCATACCGCGTTTGGTGATACGATTACGAATTGCATCTACTGGTTTCACAGAAATAATCATCAAAATAACTAATGCACTGAGAAGCAACACAACTGCAATAACTGGCAACGCTATAATCAGCGCCTGCATTAACAATTGAATATTCCATATAAATCCGTGAGTAAATAAACTCATCACGATACAAACAAGAGGATATACGGCGAGTGCTGAAACAAGTATCGGCATAAGATGACGCAAAGCAAACGATGAACGCGACCAACCCAGCAACAAGTAGCTTCCCAATGTTCTATACGAAAGATACCCATCAGCGATTATCGTAATGCCAAGAAGCAACACTGTTACAATGCAGACAATAATAAAAGTAAGTTGATTAAAACTATTGGATCGTGCTATTCCAGATTTTCCACGTTGAAAATCTTGGTAGGTTGTACCAGCGATGCGAGCAGCTTGAGTAACTAATGCATGGTAGTCTCGATTGGAAAGTCCCACAATCCTGTAATCACCAAGCTTTGTTTTACTATTGTTGACGAGGGCATCTAATTGACGAACAACTAAACGCGAACCCTCAATGGAAATAGTGGGCAGATCAGCAAGCATATCTGCTTTTGCCATATCAAGTCCAAGCGTTTTGCTACTTTCGCTGTGCAATAATTGCGTAAAGGCATGCGATGTCAGAATCGGCGTTCCGAGATACGACAAAGTAAGCAAATCTTCTTTGCCTCGAGGATTGCCAAATATGCCAAGCTCAAAACCATCTACACCAGCGTCACTCGCTGCCAAGCGCATATCATTACGAACCACAAAAGCATTATGCTGAGCAACAGTCTTCTTGAGTAATGCATAAATTTGATCAGCTTTGTCTTCTGTCACACCGCGTAATGAAAAAAGGCGACTCGTTTGTGGATATATAGCAATACAATCACCCAAGGAGTCGTTCATTTTTGTCAAACCTAACAGCGATGCAAATAATGCAAGCAGAAGAACAAGTGCGCATGACAATGAACGCAATAATCGAGACATCGCATACCCCTATAATAAGTTATTCATACATACAGATTATTTGCAATCCCAATATGCAGTAGCACATGGAACCAATGCCATGGAAACTGCTAGTACTACTGTCGATACAATACGTGAAATTTTCTTCATCGTAAACCTCCAACTTATTTGTCGGGGGGGGGGCAATGTGCCTCCCACTAACATGATAGATTTACTTGTTTGTTGCGTCAACAAGAAATGTTAAGGATGCGTTTTAATCGAGTATTTGGACGAAGCTTTGCACAGAAGATGCAAGTAAGCGGTTAATCTGTGATGCAAAATTCTGTTTCGTTGCTATTTTATACGCGTTATCGTGGCAAAATTGCAAATCTAGCAAAAACTGCCACGATAACGCGTGATTTCGGCTGCGCGATATGGTCGTAACTATTGTCGCGTAATCAGTTAAAAAACATTGTTTGTGCGTCAACAAAGTTGATGCTTGTTTTAGCATGACGAGGATTGTAAGAAGTTGGATACTTTGTAAACAGCATAAATATTTTCTTATAATCGCTATTTTTTGCATTCTCAACTAAAGTTGCGCGCTGCAACAACTTGCTCACCGATTCGGCTTCGTTAAGATTATTACGCCACTTACATTCTGCAATAAGAAGCTGCTTGTTAATATCGTCTTCTGCAACAATATCAATATCGGTTTGCTCACGAGCAATAGGATCAGAACCCCACCATTTACCTAACTTAGTTGGTAAAAAGTCCATTCCTCCAACTTTGCATTGGCGCACAATCCACTGTTCGCACATTTTCTCAAACTGTTGACCTACAAAAGTACTAAACGCTTCATGCTCGCCGCCAAGAATGCTACTTGCGGCAGCGTGTGAAAGTCCGCGTTCGATCAATCCTTTATTAGGCGCTACAAACCTATACCAATACGCAAAAAATGGGTCACAAATCTGCCATAATCCTTTTTTGCAATGAAGTGGATTCATGCCAAATGGAATATTTCTTTCAATTAATCCAAGTCCTTCTAGTGTTTTCAAATACACGTTCACTGATGTAGCTGGCAATCCAATGCGATCCGATATTAAAGTCGGAGTATTGCATCCTGTAGCAAGGGCATTTAGCACACTATTGTATGTTGAAGGATCACGCAATTCTTGACGCATGAGCATGTCTGGTTCAGCGTACAAAATTCCCGAAATGTTAAAGCATAATTGCTCAAGATTTTCCGCAAACGAAGACTTATTATCTAACTGCTCTATATAGTATGGTGTTCCTCCAAGGGATGCAAAATAGTTGATTTTATCTTCCCAAGTAGCATTATTTGGCATAAGCTCAGATGCTTCAAAAAGATTAAATGGTTGCAAGCGAATCTGTGCGGTACGTCTTCCATAAAGCGGACTCTTTTTGCCAAGCACTTCACTTTCCATGAATCCTTCGTTACTGCCGCACAAAATAAGAGTCATGTTCGCGTTTTTAAATTTATGATCTATTGCGACTTGGAATGTTGACGCTAAGGATTTATCTGCTTGAGCTGCGTACGGAAATTCGTCGAAAACTAGAATAAGTGGAGATTTAGGAGCATTCTGGTCTACGGCGTTAGATTGTTGCGCAACAAAATCGAGAGCGTCGTTCCAATTATTAAACGATCCTGTAGTTGACGGTAGATTGAAGAAGTCGTACACAACGCGCGAAAAATCACGCAAATTCTCGATATTAGTTTGCTCGCGAGCAGTAAAAAGTATTGCGTGCTTATTTTTACAGAATTGTGAAATAAGCGAAGTTTTTCCTATCCGTCTTCGACCATAAACTATTGCCATCTGGAACGAGTGTTTGCTGTTCTCATATAATTTTTCAAGTACTTGTAACTCGTCTTGTCTGCCAACAAAAACCATATTCCACCTGCCGTTACGCCAATAATTGCAATATTTTTCAGCGCATCTTATTACTGCCGAATATACGCTCTATTTAATATAATCGCGATTATTATAATCGTAATTATAATAATTTAAATTATATTATTTTGCAATATAATCAACGCAATCACGCGTTATCATGGCAAAAAATGCAAAATTAGCAAAAACTGCCACGATAACTCTTATAACATAGCAACGAAACACCATTCTGCATCGCAGATTAACTTCTTATTTGCGTTTGCTGCGCAAAGGCGCGTCCAAATACTCGATTAAATCGCAAGAAAGCACAATAATTTATTTTTGCACAATGGCTATTTCTCTACATGAAGCGGAACGTGTACATTAATAATCCACGAATCGTCATCTTCAATAACTTTAAAAGTTCCGCCAACTCGTTCCGCAAGCATCTTATGAAAACGCAGTCCATATCCTAATTGCAAGTTAGCAAGAATACCGCGTTGCGCACTATTTATACACGTAATATGACATTCATGGTCATTAAGCATTACATTCATAGCATATTCTTTAGGTTTTGCAGCATGCTTTTTTACGTTTGCGAGTAGTTCTCGGCAAATATATTCAATTTGAGCACATTCTTCAAAAGGCAAACGCATTGATCGAGAATCTTCAGCAGTTAAATCACTACTCAAGTCAATGGAACCAATATAGCCAAGCTTTTCAAATGACTTTTGTTCACAGTCAAATAAAACACGTAAGCCTGTGCAAAAATCTTTATAACATGTAGTAGATTGCATAACATCACCAGTGCTTGCAGTTGTAGCATTGTCAAGAAAAGAAATGATATTGCGTGCTTTATGAATAGTTGTAGTAGCACATTGAAGAATCTCTCGTGAATTTTCATGCTCTTGGTCATGAGTCGTTTGAGGTTCAATAGATTGTTGGGCCATCATCATAATACTGGAAAGCTCATTAGTTACTTCATCGTGCATGCGAATTGCCGCAATAGTGGCATATTTTTGAAAAACGTTGTAACGTTGCGCAAATAACTGTTCCTGTTGCTGGTGAATAGTAGAAATATAGTATTTTACGATTGCGCTAGAAATAAGAGTGATAAGAAGCCACCACCCCAACACATAAGCGTTTTGAAAATCGCAGATAATAAAGAACCATGAAGAAACTCCGCAAGAAGCAAGCACGGTGTACCAAGGTTGAGTAATTACAGCAATTGCCAAACAAATCAATATGGTAAGCATCATAGATGAATAGTTGATATTGGGTGCAACAATTACCAACGGCATCCAAATGAGCACAATAAAAGATGCTTTACGTGGCCATATTGCAATGCATAAGCAGATTACAATCCATACTATTTCAACTGTAATTGCATGCCAATTAGAGTAGTAATGAAGATTATTATAGGAACAAATTTCAAGAATCAAAGTACAACTTATGATTGCACCAATTCCAATTTTCTGCCAAGCATCATGCGGCAAAAAATTGATCATACGCGTTAATAATTTCATAACTACCTACTTTTACACATTAATTTCTTACACGTTATATGTCATGCGAGTATTTTGCGAGCGCAGCAAGCGCCTGCATGCGACTTTTAACTTGAAGTTTTCCATAAATACGCCGTAAATGCGTGTTGACTGTTGAAACTTTCACATTAAGCTGATCTGCAATCTCTTTCGTAGAAAATCCCTGTTTGCACAAGCGCATAATTTCCGATTCTTGAGGAGACAAAACTGAAGTCTTCGGAAGTTGAGAAATCATATTAAATGATTCTTGCGGAGTGTGAAAATAGTCAATATATTGTGGCAATTCTGGACACCCGTAGCTTGTTGCGCGCGATTGGATAGCTGCAACTACGTCTGATAAATTGTCTTTATGTATTAACGCTTGACCACCCGACTTAGCAACTTGCAATACGTATTCATCTAACATGTAGGAAGTAATGCCAATTAAAACAATATTGCTATTGCGCTCGCGAATTGCTTTAATTACATCAACGCCACTCATTTCTCTCATTGACATATCTACTAAAAGTATGTCAGGAGTATTTTCTGTAATGCAACGATGAATAGCTTGTTTTGCAGAAGAACACATCCATGCACAAACAAAATTTTCAGGCAAACGACTTTTTAGAAGAAGTTGCATATATCGCAATACAAGCGTGTCATTATCAACAATTGCGTAAGTGGTGTTCATACAATATATGGTATCTTGTTTTGGAATCCGATTATCAAGAGATGTGCGATTGTATTGTTTTTCTCAAATTATCAAGATTGTACACATTAAAGTGCCATACGCTAGCACTTTCCGTTGGTACACCCCATTCTTCAGTTTTGCCATTTGCAGTAAAACGAATTATTTGAGTTGTTGGCTTATTTATAACTTCAAAATTAGTGAGTTGATTCCACGCAATACGACGAAGATGCTTATTGTCTAATTTAGCTAGATTACCCGAGCCTAAAATGACATTCGGATTAACAATAATAAACTCATTATTAGTGGCAGCAATAATACGCGCATTAACGCCTTGCGCTACATAGAATAATTTAGGTAACAAAAATAGTTTGATTAAATCTTTCCACCAAGGGTCGTATTTCATTGTAAATACATACGTCTTATCAACTGAAAGATTGTGATCTTTAAAGTACTTAACAATATCCTCTTCTCGTATACCGCGCAAAGGATTAGTCATAATAAGCACCTCCTCGTGATTCTTGTTTTGTAAATTATCAACATACTAACGTGCAGATTTTATCTACACAAATAGGCGTACCTATTTTTAACGATAGTGCTTTTAGAAAACTTTTAAAAAAAAACTTTTACTATTAGCAGTTTGTATGTTTCCAACAATCAATATTTAAGAATATTTCCGTTTTGGAATTATTTTTAAATAGAGGCGTACTTATGGAGTTATCGTGGCAGATTCTGTTAGATTTGCAGTTTTTGCCACGATAACGCATGATTTGAGTGATGTTAGTTTAGCGGAATAACAACATTGACCAGCCAAGTATCATCATCTTTTTGCGCGTTTAAAGATCCGCCTAAGCGTTCCACAGATTTTTTATGAAACAGTAGCCCTTTGCCAAAAACAAGCCTTTCGCCAAACTTGTTCAACATTGAAATCGAATTCATGCACATTATTTTGCATTCGCGCTCATCAACCATAACATTCATAGAAAAATCAACGCTAGTATTGCAATGCTTACGAATATTAGTAAGCAACTCGCTGCACATGCGAATAGCACATTGAGCCTTTTCAGTACTAATAGTTGCAGATGCAGTAAAATCACCACTCCCCGAACTTTTATCAAGCACTGTTAGAGAGCCATAGTACCCAAGCTGCTCACAAATCTTACGTTCAGCCTGTAAGCGCGCGCGAATATTGCATAGAAAATCAGCCAAAGTCATGCAATTATTACCATTAGAACCATAAATAAACTGCGTGCCAGCAATACTAGCAATATTTGAATCTAAAGAATCATCATACTTATGCTCAGCTTGCTCAAGTAGATTAATAACAAGTCGCGTTTTAGAAAGCGCATTACGAGAATGCTCAACAATCTGCTCTAGCGACTCTTTTGTATGATCACTTTTCTCGGCATACAAAGCATCAGTCGCAAGCAATGTAATATCCGTAATCTCATTGTTCACATCGTCGTGCAATTGCAACGCAACAGACGCAATATAAGACTGGAACTCACTGCGTACAATATCCATTTTTGCGCGATTATTTTCTTCCAACATGTTCAAATACTTGCGCAAAACGTAACCGCAAATCATGGAAATAAGAATAAAACAAGGAAAAGTAAGCGGAATGTACGCCATTTTTGCAAAGTACATAATATTCAGCGAAACTATGTACGCACAAAGCAAATACTTCCACGAATCGTAAAAGCCTGCAACAAACATGCTAGCGATCAATGAAAAAAGAAAGCAAGTTGCATTTACGCCTGGTACTGCTAACGTTACGCAATACAAAATCGGAGTTACGAGGGATATTTGACGTGAAAAAGCAATCAAAAGAAATATTGCAAACATCCAAACGTATTGGCACACAGATTGCTGCGGGTTATGCCACAAACCAGCTGTATTGCAAGATTGCACATCCATTGACACTACAAGAATCGCCAATATTATGAATAAAGTTCGCTGAATTTTCCAGCTTCTAACCAACTCAATAACGCGCGAAAATGTTTTCATTAACATGCGCTATCCGTTTCTTGCAAAAAATTCTGATGATTCTGCGGCGAATCATTAAAATATTGCATATTGCTATTTTGCTCACGATTTTGCATTGCAGCAAATGCGGATATTGCTTGCACTCGGTTAGAAACATGCAATTTTTTGTAAATTCTATGAATATGCGTGTTAATAGTGTTTGGCATAAGACCAAGTTGAGCCGCAATCTGATTCGTTGTGTAGCCTTTAGCGAGCAGATCCATAATTTTTAGTTCTTGAGGCGGCAAAACGCTACGCAATCTTGATTTAGAAAGCCTAATAAAAGATTCTTGCGGTGTAGCAAAATCGTAAGCAACGTCTTTAACACAACGGCAGCCATACACCTGCTGATTATTACAATATTGCAAAGCTTCTGCTAGACCTTTGAAATTGTCTTTAGCAACCATCGCTTGCCCGCCAACTTGCGAAACCATCGAAGCGTAGGATCTACAATCGTAAGAAGTCATGCCAATTAAAATAATGCTGTTGTTTTTCTCGCGAATTGCGCGTATTACGTCTACTCCAGACATGTCTTTCATTGACATATCTATCAGAATATAATCTGGAGTAGTTTTTGCTACTTGGCAATATTTCAAAGCTTGCACGCCTGATTTTACGCACCATTTGCACGCGTACTCGCTTGGCAAAAGCTTGCTGAGCACGTTTCGCATAACCGCTAAAACTAATGGGTCGTTATCTACTATTGCATACGTTTTTTGCATAATGGCTTTCTTGCAATCTTATGCTACTTTTCTTATATTCTACTTTATAAGCATGCGCAAAGTAGAGCAAATCGTGTAGTAATAAATGATTACAAGTAATGCATGTAAATCAAATGTGATTATAATAAGTAACAATATGTGACTTTTGGTTGCGTTGAAAATTCATTTTCAATAATGATTGCAGCAGGATTATATGACAAAACGACTAGTAGTATTGCACTCCGCAGAAGTAGCTGCGATGGCGTTCGCCTCAGCAGCTGCTTTTATGCGTAGCTTTGACCTTTTCGCTTTGTGGCTTGTTCTAGGACTTCTTTCTGTTGCAATGTATTCTTGTGCATATTTTTTCTTGCTCAACAGCGTTATTAAAGCAAAAAATGCGTATATAGAAAATAATATATCTAAGTTTAGCGGCGCGGGCGCTAACAGCATAAGTAGTGATGTTGAGAATACAGAGAACAACAAAGATTACATAATTACTCTTGAGCGAGAGCGCAAAAAAGTCGAATCACAAAATAAGCAAATAATCAACAATTACTCAAATAATTTAATAAATATTATTTCATGCTTTATTTGTGGGCTTATTCACGTTCCTTGGATTTATTACTACGGAATTGCAAATGGCGTTTTAACATTGGTGATTTTGTGGCGAGTAATAAAGCGCCCACAAGGTCACCCTATTGATGAAAGCGATTTTTAAAGATTTAAGACTTTAAGGATTTAAGCTTATTGCTGATCTTCCATTGAAAGATTTAATCCTTTTGCAGCATTGCGAAAATATTCTATGTGATCGCCATAACCGTCTGCAATAATAGCATCCTCTTTTACAACAAAAGAGCCATTTTCTAGCACAATATATTTTGTAAAGAATTCTTCTAATTGCTTAGCTAATTCATCAATTTCATCTTGTGAAAGCTCTTCGCTACTATTTTCCGCAAAGTTATCTTCCTGCTTTTGAATTTGATTAATGCTATTTTCACTAACATTTCCTATTTTGTTTACGTTATCTTCCGGCTGCCAAGAGTTTATGCCAAAATCACTCATGCTTACACTACCCATATTTGCGCTACTCATGTTTGTATCTCCTTGTATTTGTAACATATTCACAACTTATATTCGCAACACATATTTTCAATATATTTGTGCGTTGCTTTAAGTCTAATTACAAACATTTTCCGCGCAATATTGAGTACTGAGTTTTGAGTACATCGTATTGCTCGAGGGATTGCAACATTTATACTAGAAATACAAAACGCATACGAACGATAAGCAATGTACATGAATTAGCTATAATGCTCACAAACAAAACAGCAAATTGGAAGGGAAACAACTCATGAGCAAGGACTATATAAAACTTATTAAAGAAACGCTTATTTGGATTCTTAAGTGGGCAATATTTACAGTAGTCGAATTCCTTATTTTGTGCGTTGCGCTTATATCTTGTAATCATGATTTTGTACAGTTCATGCACGAATACAGTAATGCTATTATTCCATTTATGGCATCACTCGGAGTCATGATGGCAACAATGATTCGCAACGAAGGCACTATTTTTGAAGTCAAAGATTAAGGTAGTTCAAGATTATTTTGCGGATTGAATTGAAGCCTCTTGGCGAGCAACGTCAAGCGCTTTGTTGAAGGCATCACTAGTCCAACTTGCTCCAGCAACAACCGAAATATGCAAATCTTTTAACGGTTTTCCAACGATTTTTCCTGGAATAGCCTCACTGAAAGCGCTCATGTGTTTTTTGGAGATTGGCGTAAACGGATGAGACGTTATTTGCACACTGCTAATATTTCCATTTGCAACGCTTAAATTCACGTCAATGCTATCTTCTGCAACTGGCCCATACTTAGCTTTGATTTTGTAATCGCCATCTTTGTAATTGCCAGTGTCTGTTTTAGGCGAATTTTGCTGATTTTGCTGATTTTGTGAATCCTCACTTTGTGCAGAAGCGTGCGATTGTTGAGCGCCAGAATCGTAAGACTTCGAAGCATTGCCACTATCGTTTTCGCTTTGACCAGAGTTTCCTGCAAACTCATCATTCATTGGAACAGCGCTCGGCTCACCGCAAGATGCAAGAAAAGCACTTGAGCTAGCCAAAACCGCAATCGCAGCAACCGTTTTTGCAATTTTTTTAGACTTCAAATCATCACGCAAATTGTTGCAGTGTGAAACATTGTGAAACATATTGTCTAAAATCATAAGTCATCGCCTTTAAATCTTAAATTAAAACTATACGCAACTAATCATTTAAATTCGCTAATTTAGGCGACTTAGTAGGCTCATGATTTTGCAAAGATTGCGCAACGCTTTCATCAACATGTGCACTCGTAAACGCAGGCTTGCCACCAATCGCCTCGTACTCTTTGCGCGCAACCTCATTATTCCAACGCTCCCCAACAAGCACACCGTGGTTGAGCATAATTTCACGATCCGCGCATTGAGCAACCAAAGAATCGTGCGTTACAACAATAATCGTAGTGCCCTGGGAATGAAGCTGCTTAAACAAGTCGAGTACAATCTGCTCATTCTTTTCGTCCAAATTACCAGTCGGCTCGTCCGCAAGAAGTAACTTCGGGCAGTTAATAAGAGCACGCGCAACGCACACGCGCTGCTGCTCACCGCCAGAAAGCTGGCTTGGTAAATGATGCGCACGGTCCTTTAATCCCACGCGTTCCAAGGCTTCCATTGCTTGCGATTCATCTACAACTGAATGATAGTATTGCGCAACCATCACGTTTTCTACGGCTGTTAAATGTGGCACAAGATAAAACTTTTGAAACACAAGACCGATTACGTTTTTGCGAACGTCTGCAAGCTGGCCCGCGTTCAAATCCTCGAGTTTGCGGCCTTGCAAAGCAACAGAGCCTTTAGACGGCGAATCCATGCACCCAATAATGTTCATTAGCGTAGTTTTGCCAGAGCCGCTCGAGCCAACAATCGAAAGCCACTCGCCTTGCGGCACAGTAAGCGACAAATCGTCAACAGCGCGAAGAGAGCCGTAAATCTTGGAAACGTGGTCCAAAGTCAACAGCATTTCTGGCTTGGAATCTGTATTTTCCTGCCTATTTTCTACATTCTCTGCCATATTAAATCCTTAACTAAAATCCTTAACTAAACACTCTAAAAACATTCTAAAATCATTCTAAAATCACTATAAAAGCTATTCTTCTCGAAGCACAATCGCAGGGTCGATTTTTGAAGCGCGCAAAACAGGCGGCAAAGCAGCAACGCAAGACGCTGCAACGCTAAACACAATAGAAAACGCCACCAGCCACCAATTCACGCTCAAATCTCGCGCAAACACCATTGACGCAAGCAATCGCGCAAATCCATACCCTACCGCCGTACCAGCGATTCCACCAATAAAGCCATAAAGCCCAGATTCTGCAGTGAACTCAATGCCAATGCTTTTAGCGCTCGCACCCAAAGCTTTGCGCAAGCCAATCTCGTTTCGGCGCTGCTGCACAATCGAAGAAATCGTAGTGCTTACGCCAACCATCATCAACGCAAGAACAACCAGCGAAACAATCCAAAATAGGCTGCGAAGCATAGCAATAATGCCAGTATCTGCCGCTGTAACTTTAGTAACTTGTTGCGCACGAACACGCATAGAAGTCATATCGTTAATGCTGCGCACAACAGCATCTACGTTCGGCGCAGAAGACGAGTAAGCAATCACGTCCGCACCGCGCTTAACGCCTGTAAGCACACGCAAATCCGCGTTAGTTGCGTAAAGCATGGAATCTTCGGCGTCTCCTGTATCTAAAATGCCGCAAACGCGGAAAGTTGTGCCGTGAGTATCCATAATATCTGTGGAAACTCTGCCTTCAACAAGCTTTTTTGAGGAAGATTTATCTGTTTGATTACCTTCTTGATTACCTTGCGATTTTTGCGCGGGCTTGTGCGAATCTGGGGAATTATCGCCAGCGCGATACGCGATTGCAATGCGCGAACCAATCTTCAAGCCCATAGCCGAAGCAACATCTCGCCCAACCATAATGTTGCCGCTGCTAGGCCAAGCGCCGTCCACGTTCCAATGCTTATTAAGCGACTTAACAGCGGAAACATCCACTCCAGCAAGCACGTACGGAGCCGCATTAATGCGCACATTTTCGTAACGGTAGGTAGCATATCGCATAGCACCTTTTGCAAGAACCATGTCGTTAGTGTGCAAAACCATTGCGCGATCAATGCCATTTTTCCACTCGCCTGCAAGCGGTGTCACAATAATATTCGCTCCGTACGTGCGCATTTCGTCACTCATTTGTTGAGGAACAACAATGCAGATTGCAGCCAAGCAAAATAGCGTAGCGGCACCAACAAGAGTGGCAACTACTGCCATAAGCGCACGCGACTTTCGGCGAAAAACCGCGCCAAAAAGCATAGTTGCAAACATTGCGCTATTAGAAGTCATACCCGAACCAGATTTAACGCCCATGAAGCACCTCCGCAGGACGCACATGCAAAATAGAGCGAATAGAAGAGCCAGCGGCAGCAAGAACAGTAATCGCAAGAAGCACAAACACCAGCACAAACACCATTGGTCGAAGCGAAATCGCAGAACCAAACACGCTAAATCCAATCACTTGCGCAACGCCAAAGCCTGCAATCATGCCAATAATCGCACCAACGCACGCAATAACCGCTGTTTCCATAAGCATTAGCCGAGCAACAGCGCCATCGCGCGCACCCAGCGCCTTGAGCAGCGCAAGCTCCCCCGAGCGCTCCGAAATCGCAGCCGCCATAAGATTTGCAACCGCAACAGCTGCCGCAACCAAGCTAAGCGCCGTCATAAGCACCATCACAGCGCGCGTCTTGTTAAGCACGCTACCTTGCATAGCCGAAACTTGCCGTACTTGCTTTGCAACAGCTCCTGGAATCACTTCTTCAATTTGGTAAGTAATCGAGCTAGGGTAAGCTGTGCAATACCAAGTCTCCCACTCTTCTTGGCTAAGAGCCGCTGGATTCTTCGCCGCTTTACGCGCTAAATCGTTTTCTGGCGTAGTCAATGCTTTAACTTCAATCGCCTCAACCATATTTGGCTTGTTTGCAAGACGCTGTGCCTGGCTGGAATCCGCGTAAATCGCGTTGTTATCGCTATCTCCAGAATCGTAGATGCCAACAATTTTAAGTGAGATTTGCCTGCTAGAACGATCTAGTTTTATTCGCTGACCAACTTTTAGATTATGACTTTTAGCAAGATTTGTGCCAACAGCGGCCTCGTGCTTAAAATCGCGCGGGAATCTGCCTTCAAGCATCTTCCACCAAGACCTCATTCCTTGCACACCAACAACTGTTGTCTCTCCAGAAGCGAGCGCAAGCTTGCGATTAAACCACGTGCCAACAATCGGGACTACTGAATTAGCAGAATTAGCAGATTCAGCAGAAGAATTTGCTTTAAGATTTGCGTAAATCGTTAGTTTTGGTGCAAAATTCGTTATGTTAAACGCCCAAAAAATCATTTTGATTTTTGCAGCATCTGATTCCTTCAAAAAAGCGGTAGATTCTTGACTTTCAGCATCCGCCAAAGTTTGCAAAGTTTGCGAATTACTATAGCCTGACTTTGTGCGAGACGCATACAAGTCGTTCACAACAGCATTCGACTTAGGCTGAACAATAATATTGGATCCGTAAGAGCTAAGCTCCGCGTTAATTTTGTCTCCAACATCGTAAACAACACTAAGCATTGCAACGCTTACACACGCACTCAAGCACACAACAATCGCTATAAGAACTCGCTTTTTAATCTGCCTTGCAAGAGATCGCGCAACCATTCGAATCATAAACATTTGCAAGCACTCCTACTTAAAGTGCGAGCTAAGCACGTCTAAATCGGCTGTGTGAATGGTAATTTTTCCGCCACCAGCCTTGTATGGGAATGGAATCGGGTTGCATCCGCCCTTAAAACCAATAGTCGCCAAATTTATTGCAACATCGCATTTTCGGCATATTATCTTGCCGTCTTTTTCGTAGTAGCCTGCGTCTCCGCAATTTTCGCAAGCGTCCAAGCCCACGCCATACGCTCCACCATTTTTCTTGATTATTATAAAGCGCATAACAGTGCCATCTTTAGCTTTGTATTGGAATCGATGCAAGTGACCATCGCTAATTTGCACAAAGTTGATTGTTGCTACGCCATCATGCAACTCGTACGGTTCTGGCGGCGTAAGCGTTGGCTTAATATTCATAACAGATACGCCAACTGTAAGCGTAAGTATTACTACGATTGCAGCCATTAGCGCTGCGAGCGCGGACCTTCTAGACTTGCGCTTAAACGCTCGCTTTGCGCGGATTTGTGCAGAATTTTCTCCAACTACAGGCGTCTTAAAACCAATTACAAGAGAGGCGAATGCAGGAATCAAAAACACGCAAATTTGCGCCATAATCATAAGCGGAGCGTTGTTTATAAGCCAAACAAGAATGCTAAACGAAAAATCGTCTATATACAGCAAAATACTTCCTTGCATAATTTGCAGCAGGGATGTTAAATGCTGAATTAGTAAGATTATTAAGCTTAGAATAATTGCGATTCTAAAGGCGCCAATACTCGCGGTTGTGCGCAAAGATCGCACCATAAGACTTATGCAAATCGCAGCAGCCGCGCCAAGAATAAACCCTAGCGCGCGAAGAAGCATATCGGAAGTAAACGGAGGCGTGCTGGAGTCAACGAAAATCGTAAGCTGCAAAATCACGTCTGGAAGCGCGTAAAACACTGTAAACGCTAGGCAAAGCGCGCCAATTGCATTACTTATGTGCAAAGGCAGCGGATTTTTGCGCCATTTTGCAACCGTTTTGCCAGATGCGCCAACACAAGCGATTGTGGCAACGTCTAGCGGAACTGCAATGCAGAGCGCTGGAAGATTCACAAAATTGCGCTGATTAATCACCACGCTTGCGCGCAAAAATGCAAAAACAAGCGCCGCAACTGTTCCAAAAATCAAGCCGAAAAGTCGCCAGCGAGAGCTGATTGGCTTATCTCGCCCCTCGCCAACGCTTAGCGTGGCGCTTAATCCCATTGTAACCAGCGCAAGAGGGAGCAGCCCTGGAAGTACTGTAACGAACAGCCTGAGCATGTCTCCCTCCTTTGCTGTTTACATGATTTTTTGTTTTTTATTTATGCATTATTTATGCATTATGCATTATTTATTTGTTGTTTTTATTCGCAAAAACTACCACTGCAAAACTACCACTGACGTGGAGTGTACTTCCAATCGTCAAATGTAGCGGTAATTGGCTCAGTCCAGAATCGGCCAGTCACGCCCGTAGCAGGATCTACGTGAAGCATCCAACCCTTCTTTTCTGGCGATTCAACAGAAAGCACTAACTTGTAGTTTCCAGCCTTATCGAGCTTAACATTTGCGCCGTAGTGTGGGCCGTCGGAAGCGTTCATTTGCATAAACGTTCCCTTTACAACGGCTTCACCACTCGACTTATCAATAATTTGATAATTCACAGTCAAATCTGGAATAAACTCGCCCTTGCCGTAGCCAAGCTTTGTACCTTCCTTGTTTGCGTGAATATCTGCCTCAAGGTGGAAGCTTGCCTCGCTTGCCTTTAAGCCCATGCCTGCTGGAACCATGTCAACTGGCTGGAAGTACACGGCGCCAATCGTAAGCGGGCCAATGTTCTGGTCTTGGTTAGGTCCAACTGGAACCTCTTCAAAGCCCTTGTCTCCGCCCTTATCGTCGGCCTTCTGCTCAGATGCTTGTGGCTTTGCAGCAGATTTTGCCGCGTTTCCGTTTGCACCGCAACCAGTGAGTGTTAGCATTCCTGCCAGCGCTAAGGCTGCAATTGCCATCATCTTTTTGTTCTTCATATCTAACCTTTTCTGTTAGTTAATTATTTGTTTATTATTGCTTGATTTTTAGTTTTGATTTTTAGTTTTGACTTATCCGCGAACGGTTGCTTGCGACTTGTGTGTGCGCAAAATAGACACGCATAGCAGTGCAATAACCACGATTGCAGCTACGACTTGCGCCGAAATCGTTTCAACGTACGGATAGAATCCAAGCCAATCGTTAGTTGGCAAGCCTTGAATATAAACTCCAGCGAGCGCATCACCCTCTATGAGCGCGTGCACACCTCCGCCAGCAAAAATCACCACTAGGATACACATTAGAGCGCTGGTTCCTGTAAAGAATGGGCGAATTGGTATGCGAACGGATGCGAAGCGAATTAGCAGGAAGATTACAACCAAAACAGCGGCTGCGGATACAAATCCGCCCCAGATCATGGAGTCTGCTCCACTTGATACGGCAAAAATCGCCTGGTAGAAGATTACAGTTTCTGCACCTTCGCGAAACACTGCTAAGAAGCTTAGCAGCGCTAGAGAAATCAGGCTTCCTTTAGAAACTGCTGCCGTCGTTTGGTTGCGAATATACTCGTTCCAAGCTTGCACAGAAGATCTTGAAATCATCCAATTGCTTGTGTACAGCAGCATAAGCATTGCAAACAGAGCTACAACACCTTCAGTGATTTCTTGCTGCGGACCAGAACCGTTAAACAACAATCCAAATAGCGCAGCAACAATGAGCGAAGCTATGATTCCTGCAACAAGCCCCATGTAAATGTACTTAACCATGCTCTTGTGCCCAGATTTAATCAAATACGCGATTATTGCAGCCACAACCAGCAGCGCTTCCAACCCTTCGCGCAACAAGATTATAAAAGCCTGACCAAAGGAGCTTGTTATAAATTGCATAAACGGATTGGAGTTAGATGCCGCTCCGCCGTCTAGTTTTGCCGCATCTTCAATAAGCATTGACTTAAGATCGGTCACGAACTTTTTTGTTTGCTCAAATGTTTTGCCATTGTTCATAGCCTGCCTGCACTCTTTGAACTGGTATTCAACAGTGCTTACTCGGCTGCCGCTTATTGCGTTCATAACGTTCTTCTCAAAACCGAGCTTTTCGTAATATTGGTAGTAGGCTTCGTTGACTAAATCAACAGCTTTGGCAACTTCTTGCTTGTTTCCTTTTGCTGCTTTATATGTTGATGCAGATTTGTCGAGTATAACATTCATTTCTCGCGCAACTTGGCTCCAAGTTCTGCCATTTCGCCCGAGATTTTTCTTTTTTGCTGCATCGAGCTTTTTACGCTCTTTTGCGATTTGCGCGCGCAACTTGGCTGCGTAAACATTCGGCTTATCTAGCTGAGTGTTTGCATCGAGTTGAGAAGCGGTTTGCGCAATATCTCTTTCCAGAGTAGATGCCACTTCACTAATCTGTGCGCTTTGATTTTGTTGATATACCAAAGTTTGCAGTTGCTGGAACTGGTCACTTTGCGACTGCACCTTATCTTGACCAATTGTGTCTCGAACAACGGTTATGAAGTTTGATGCTACGTATACCGAGTTGTATGCAGCTTGGAATCTGGTTGCAGCGCCTGCCATGTTTGCACTATTGTATTCGTCTTTACCTTGTTCTATTTGGCTTGTAACTGCTGAAGAAACTTCTGACCAACTGTTGTAAGTTTTGTCAGCGTCAGTTGCGTAGGCTATGGTTGGCTCGCCAACTAATCCTACTAATCCGACTACTCCCATTGCACAACTTATTAAAATGCATATTGATAACAAAAATGCCGATGCGCTCGCAACTTTCTGGCGCGCTTTTGCACACTCGCGCATAATGTCTCCATATCTCCTTTGGCTCTATCCCCCCATTGAGCGCACACAATTTTTCTATTTTCGTTTAGTTTTAATCGTTCAAATTTTTTGGCGGCTTTTGCACGGTTTGTATTTCCGTTTTTATTCTGTTTAAAGTCGCTTCGCAAGTAACCCCATGAACATAATATCGATATATCAAGTAGATTGATATAGTTAGACGCAAAAAACACGCAAATATTACAAAAATGATATTGATAATGATAATTATCAATCTTTTTGCGAATCGTATTGAGAAAAGCCAATAAGCCCAACAAACTCATTAAACATGTTTCTCATACTTTCTACAATGCGACTTTTCTTTTCAGCGCGCGCAATCGCCGCAGCGCCATTGCTATAATCCGCAAGCTCTCGAAGCTCTTTTTCGTTAAGCTGCGCAATAAACCCTTCAATAAGCTTCTTTTTACTACGCAACTGCGGACTAGCGTCAATCGCCACCCTAATAGAAGCAAGAACATTTTTATCTCTGATTTATGTTGGCGTTTGTTGTGCGTGTGGGGGTTTTGAGTGTTGAATGTGTTGCTTTCGGTTTTGTTTGCTACTAGGGGCATTCAAAACCGAAAGCTTTTTTGTTTGTTTTTGTTCTATTTGTTTCCATACTGCGTTTTGAGCTTTTTGAACGTTTTACGCGTTTTGTGTATAGCTAAAACCTTATATGCGATTTTGCAAGTCACATCTGCATTTGTTATTTCGTTTCATTTGTTATCTCACTGCATTGTTATTTAGTACCCCTTGTTATCTCATCTCTTTTTTGCCAAATTGTGTTATTGCAATCAAAAATACAAACACAGATATTGCAATTGCACATGGCAAAAATGGTATAAGATTAAATCCGTTTCCTAATCCTGTTGATGTAACTGCATGTAGAGAGCGGGAAACCATATATCCGCTGTAACAATAAGGATAAACTATCCAAAGTGGAGTATTTGCTATTAATACGCCAGGAATTACAAGAAGTATATTTAATCCAACGGATAACATTGACTTTTCAAAAAGCACAGTAATCGCCCACATGACTATTACGCTTGGAATCATAGTCAAAAACAGATCTAAACACCATTTTAGTAGATAAATAATTGGGAGCGTTTCTGTAACTCCTGTGCTACTGGTTGCAAACAATCCTGCTATAACGAATACAGCAAAAAATACGACCATTTCCATAAGCAAATAAAATAGCAGTACGCAAAATTTTGCAGCAGAAATCGCGTATCTGCTAACAGGCAGTGCCAGCATTTTTAGTATTCCGTTATTGCTTGTTTCTCGTCCTGCAATCATCACGCAAATAACAATCATACTAAGCGGAAGCAGATAATATGAGTAGACTAATGCGCTTTGAATAAACATAGCAGCCCATGCGTGTGTATATTCTGGAGTGAAGTAGCTATGAAGGCTTGCTACACCAGATCCAACCACAAGTAATGGCGCAATAAAAATCAAAGGAATAATTTTACTACGCTTTACTTTCTTAAATTCGATTCTAAAAAGTTCAAAAAATCTCATTTTCATAATTTCCTTATTCATAGTGCAGGTTCTTAGCCGCCCACAATCCAGAACATAAAAACAGAAGTGTTTCAACTATGGATACGATTACGACCGTAGTATTAGGTTGCGCGCTCATGGCAACTGCTGGTTTTAACATAACGATAAAAGGTGATGCCATAAAAAGCACAATGTCTGAAGAAGCCAATGCCATGCCGTTTAAAAATCCTGCTACACCAATTCCAAGCGTTACCCACATGTTTTCAAATCGTGATGATACAAAAATCATAAAGGACAATACAGGCATTGACGTAATAAATGAATATGCAGCAAAAGATATAAGAGTACTTACATTAAACGTGCCTTGTGGCAAATCTGTTACACCGATTTTTGCAAGTGCTAAATTTTGTATGCAAATAGCGATTAGTAATAGAACAGTCAGCAGCATAAATTTGCATAGGTACATAGCAGGAACACTCATAGGCAGCATATGCATCTTTTTTACTGCATTTCCCTTAAATTCCATGTTGTAGATAATGCATGCGGCGACTATTATGCCGAACATGTTTAACACTATAATCATGCCGTAAAGCTGTGTAAGAAGAATATCCATAGGAGCTAAAGGCAGATTTAATAATGTATTTTTTCGTACAATAAAATTCACAAAAGCGTACGCTGCTCCCATAACGCCAATAGCAATCATAAGAGCTATAAAACCAGTTCTCTTGCATTTTTTTAGTTCGATTACAAGCGTTTTCATAGTCTTGCACTCTGCTTCCTGATCTTATTGTCTTCATCAATCATGGATAGGAACATATCTTCCAAATTGTCGGAAGCAAAACCAGATCGTAATGCATGCTGTCGTAGTTCATCTAAACTACCTTCAAATAACAAGTGTCCGTGATTAAGTATTCCAATATCATCTGCAATAAGCTCAATTTCGGATAGCATATGAGAAGAAATAAGAATCGTGCAATCGTAAAGATCTGGCAGCGACTTAATCAGATTTCGGATTTCGTGTATGCCAGATGGATCGAGTCCATTTGTTGGCTCATCTAAAATCAAAATAGGTGGCCTACCAAGCAATGCTCCAGCAAGACCAAGCCTTTGCTTCATGCCAAGCGAATATTTTTTTGCAAGACGGTCTCCAAACTCAGAAAGACCCACTAATTCTAATGCGTCATCAACTGCACTCTTAGGTAGTTCTAAAATGCGACGTATAATGTCAAGATTTTCTCTACCTGTTAGATTTGCATAGAAAGATGGTGATTCAATAAACGAGCCTATTTCTTTCAAAATAGGTATGCGGTCGGCAGGAAACTGCTTTCCGTCGATTGTAAATACACCTTTTGTCGGAGCCGTAAGCCCTAGGAGCATTTTCATTGTTGTAGATTTTCCAGCTCCATTTGGCCCAAGAAAGCCGTAAATGCTACCTTTGCGAATATGAAGTGAAACATCATTAACAGCAATAAATGACTTATATTTTTTTGTTAAATGTTCTGTTGTAACAATATTGTTCATGGCAATATCTCCTTTCAGGATTTATGATATTGCGTCAACCTTTCTACAACATTCTCTTCACCTTACATCTACCTTACATTTTTATGCGAGGTCAAAAAATGAATATTCACATGGCATAATATATGTTAGGGGGTTCTCCATGAATCTGAATGATTATTTATTGAACAAGCATCTGTTGCTTGTTGACGATGAGCAGGAACTTCTAGATATGGTTGTGTCCATATTAAACGAATACGGTTTTTATAATATAACGACTGCAAAAAGTATAAAAGATGCAGTAGAGGCAACACAAAAATTACGTCCAGAATTAGCAATCCTTGATGTTATGCTCCCCGACGGTAATGGGTTTGAGCTAATGAAGCAGATAAAACAATATAGTGATTGTCCTATTTTATTCCTTACTGCTTGCGGTGAAGATGAAGATAAGTTTAAAGGATTTGACTTAGGAGCAGACGATTATATTGTAAAGCCGTTTCTTCCAAAAGAGCTAACGTTTCGCATTATGGCAATTTTAAGACGAAGCTACAAGAGCGAAAATCCCATTGTTAAACTGAAAAATAGTCAGATTGATTTTTCCTCTGCCCAAGTAATAAAAAATAACGAACATATTCAACTCACAGCCAAAGAATATGATTTACTTTCTGCACTTTATAGAAATGCTGGATGCATTGTAACAATTGACGCGTTATGTGAAGCTACATGGGGAGCTAATCCTTTTGGATATGAAAATTCTTTAATGGCACATATACGTCGTATCAGAGAAAAAATAGAACTCAATCCATCGCAGCCTGTTTCTTTAATAACAGTTAAAGGCTTAGGATATAAGCTGATTGTGGAGTAAAGCAGAATGAAAAGCATACCAAAACTAATACAACGCTTCATAAGTATTTTTCTACTAAGCTCTGTGCTTATAGTATTAATGAATATTATTGCGTTTATTGTACTTATAGGAACTTACGCACCCGATAAAGAGATGTCTCCTTATAGCATAGCCAAAGAGACGGGAGAAGCATTACAATTATCCGCAAGTGGGGATTATGCATTATCAAAAAATATGTCTTCCAAATTGACAAATTCTGGCGCATGGGCAATTTTGATTGATAATAATACGTTGAAAGTCGTATGGAAAACAGAAAATGTCCCTGCAGGTATTCCAAACAACTATACTTTGTCTGATATAGCTAATTTGAGCGTTGGTTACATTGATGGTTATCCAACTTACACTGGCAAAAATAAGGATGGAGTTGTTGTAGTCGGATTTCCGCACAACAGCTTTTGGAAACATACGCGACCAAGTTGGAACTACAGTTTAATCTCAAATTTTCCGCAGATTGTTTTAAGCGTATTATTTATCAACATTTTGCTGATTCTTGGAATTTATTTAATAGCTAATATAAAACTACTAAAATCAATTAATCCGATTACAAAAGGGATACAACGTTTATCTAGTGGAGAAAGCGTGCATATTCCAGAAACAGGAGCGCTTTCAGAAATTTCATCTAATATAAATTCTGCTTCCGATATTTTGCAAATACAAAAAGAACAATTGAGGAAAAGAGAGACTGCAAGAGCGAATTGGATAGCTGGGGTTTCGCATGATATTCGTACGCCGTTATCTATGGTTATGGGATATGCGGGACAGTTAGAAAATTCTCTCCATATTTTGGAAGAAGATCGTAAAAAAGCAACGATGATTATTAAGCAAAGTGTCAGAATGAAAAATTTGATTAATGACCTTAATCTGGCTTCAAAACTTGAATACAATATGCAACCAATTATGAAAAAAGAAGAAAATGTTGTTGCTGTTGTTAGGCAAGTTGTTGTGGATTTTATGAATATGGGTATGCAAGATGAGTTTTCGATTAAATGGGAAACGGACGCAGAATTGACTGTTTACAATATTAATGTAGACAAAGATTTATTAAAACGAGCAATATCTAATCTTATTCAGAACAGCATATCTCATAATGAAAATGGGTGTACGATTTATGTATCCGTTGCTGCAAATAATAATAATTGTATTATTTGTGTTGAAGATAACGGTATAGGTGTTTCAGATGAAAAAATCGAAAAGCTTAATCATGCACCGCACTATATGATTTGCGATACAAGTACTGCAGAGCAACGGCATGGTTTGGGTTTGCTGATTGTTCAGCAGATTATTGGCGCTCATAATGGAACAGTTGATATAAGTAGAAGCAAATACGGTGGGTTTAAGGTTGAGTTAACAGTGCCAAGTAAAAAATGTAGGTCATAGGTCTTTTGGACTATAACCCAAATATACAGTATTTATTAGTTGTCTTTTTTGTACACTACCAGAAATAATTAAGCCGCTATCTCTAAGATGTTGCATTAAAGAATCAACTGTTTTATAAGACATTACACACAATCTCCTTCTATGCAATTTTTTACTTTACAGTAAAATTTATTTTACAATTTTACTATGCACGTTTGAAAGTGGAAGCTGATCGCAACGCTACCGCATTGCTTGCGTCTAGCTTCGATTTCTGCAGGCAAGATAGCTCACATAGTCATTATTGGGCATTAGTCCGCATTAGTCATCATTATTCAGCAAAAAAGTGCGCTGGGAATGCACGCGTTTTGCGAAGCGTTTTATTAGGCAGCATTACAGCAAACTCAGCACTGGTGGTTTGCACGATTTTTTGCAAATCGCTTTCTTGCGATACAAACAATGCAGTTGCGAGCGCATCGGCATAAGCTGTTGGAAAATCGCAAGTTTTGCTAGGCACATACGCCCAGCTTGCGCATAAATCGCAAGCAGGAATGCCATCAAGCGCATTAATCAAGTGAGTCGCAATTAAATTAGATTCAAAGCCACTTGCATCTTTGCCTAAATAACTTGCGTCTTTTACTTTCCAACGCCTTCTTGCGCTAGACGACGCACACAACGCTCCGCTTGCGATTGATGCCACTGCAACTGCTTGAGTTGTGTCAAACGGATTTTCCAGAGCAACTTTTATTTGATTATTCTCTTCGCTAAAACAAGCGCGCATATCTCCGCCAGCGTTAACCAAAAAATCAAAATCCGCAGGCGAATCGCTATTCGAAGGCGAATCTCCACTAAGCTCCTCTTTAATAATCTGCGTTACAAGATCTACAAAATAACCTTTACCCGCTGCACCAAAATCAAGCTGCACTGGCTGATTCGTGTGAAGCGTTACGCTGCCGCAATCTCGCGAAATATTCCCCCACGTAACTGGCAAAGCGCGGCGATAATTAGCCCAACTGTCACTATCATCACTCGCGCTAGCTGCCGACTCTGGAACGAATTGCACAGAATTGTTGTAGCCAAGTGCAAGCAAATCCGCGCCAACACACGCATCAAAAGCTCCGCGAGTGGCAGCGTAAAACTCGCTATAAAGCGTAAAAAGTGGCCCAGCCCATTCTGGAAACTCAAAATCGCCGCCATCAGCCGCACAAGCCATGCGCGAAACAAGCGAATCTGCACGAAAGCGCGAGAGAGTGTGCTCATACTCTTCAACAAAAGCGCGAATCCGCTTCTGCACGCGCTGTGGAAGCGGCTTGCTGCTAGAGATAATAATCCCCGTTCCAAGCGCGCGCTCAAACGCAACAACGTTCCTAAACATCATTTGACTCACTCCCAACATCAAACACTCTATCAATCATCAAAAACCACAACAATATCCCCCAAAAGCCACAAAATAGCAAAATGTCGTCATAGTTTACAGAAAGCCATGTTCTATACCTACATTTTGGCAAAATGAAGGCATAGCGTACAAAAAATACTCATCTATACCGACATTTTGGCAAAAACGCACTATAGAAATATCGGTAGCGTCGGCGACATCAACATCACGCCACTCGTTTCGGCGTAGCACGATTTACGCACTTTAATACCTACTTACATAACACCTAATTAAAAAGAAACCAATCAGCAACGCTACTTAAGCAACCAATCAACAATGTTTTCAGCGCGAATGCCGTCGTAATCGTCATCTAGAGCCTTACTCAAAGTTATAACCAGCTTATCGTAATTATTACGAATCTTACGAAGTGGCTTCAACTCGCGCTCGCGCACAGACTCATCCATCATGCTTTCAGTTACTTTAATATAAAGCTTTTCGGAAGCAGAAGTCGACAAAATCCACTTTTTACAAGTTTAAGTCATACATAACCTAAACTTTTATTTTTCCTAAGTTTAGGTTATCGATAACTCAAACTTTGGATTTTTAGAAGTTTAGATTACACACTATAGCAATATGCAAGCGCTACATTCAAGCTATGCCGTAACGCGTTTTATATGCCACGTAATCCTTATCTTGCAAGATACTAGCCACATTCGGCGCGTATTCGTATTCTTCTTCAACAAGATGAGCAAACTGCTGCTGAGCTAAAAGCTCAACATTCAATGGCTTTGTAATAATGCGAAACATGTCTTCAAGAAGCTTAGTATCGTTAGCATCTTTAGCCCGAATCGAAGCCTTGTCGTTAACGCGCTGAGTTATTAATCCCCAATCAAAATGGTACCCAGCATCTCGCGCAACAATATCCCAAAAAACGCGCTGCGTTCTACCATTGCCCTCACGAAATGGGTGCAAAACATTAAAATTATTGTAATTTACGCTTAGCTTACTAATAAACTCATCAATAGATAAACCTTGCAATAAATTATCATTTTTAAGCGTTTGCTCACAGTAGCGAATACCAACACCCATGTATTCAAGCGGATGAAACGGCTCGCCACCACCTTTAGTCATGTCTATAGTGCGAATCTGACCAGCCCAATCGTAAACATCTTGAAAAAGATAATGATGAATCCACTGCAATTGCTTAACAGTTCCTTCTGCATGCGGCAAGTTTTCGTACAAAATAGAGCATCTTGTAAGAACAGCATCGTTCTCATATTTATCTAATTCAATCTGATTATCTATATTAGATTTGTTCTTTAATACCCTTGTGTGAGGAATAAGATATGGGTCAAAAACTGTTTCCACGTCGCACACAACCCAATAACTTAATCCGTTACGCTATATCTAGAACGCATTCTAGCAACAAATTCGTCACTGGTTATAAAACCTTTAGCATATTGATTTGCGTCATAAAGAAACTCTTTTGAAGGAGAATTGCCTTCAAGTCTGCCTGAAGCTATTGCAAGACCCAAATTTTCTTGACGTTTACGTTGCGTTTCTTTATCAATCATTTCTACTTCCTACCAGCACCCTCTCTCAAATCAAAAACAACTACGCACTATTTTACTATTCGCAATGCATTTATGTGCAATAAACAGAACGCAATCGAAAAACGCATTAAACAGAATACAAAAGGGCCTTCGAGTGTTAACGCAAACAGAAGTCGCAACAAAATCCACTTTTTACAAGTTTAAGTCATTCATAACCTAAACTTTGGATTTTACACAATACGGTTCACTTTCAAAATTTAAAAAATATTACAGTTTTGAAAGTGAAAATGATATAATACTTTCAAAAGTAAAATAAAATTAAAGTTTTGAAAGTAGAAATACGTGTTTGCTTTCAAAAGTGAAAAATACTACGATTTTGAATACAAAAGGTGATTGCAATGAAACTCATTGAGAGAACAGATTACTTAAATCGCCTAAAGCGACTTAAAGGCACTCCAGATATAAAAATCATTACTGGCATTCGACGCAGTGGAAAATCGGAGTTGTTGCGAGCTTATAGCAAATATTTAGAAAACACTTATAGCAATCAAAATAGCAAACTTTACGCATCAGCCAAACACGCACAGCAGCCAAACAAGCTACAACAGCAAAACAACTCAAACAATCAAGAACTTAACATAATCAGCATTGACTTCAATAACCTAAATTATGAAAATTTGAAAAATTACAAAAGCCTTTTTGCATACGTTGAAAGCCGTTACATACCCGAGGCGTACAACGTTCTTATGATTGACGAAGTGCAATTATGCCCAAAATTTGAGCTTGCGATTAACAGCCTTCACAATAGCAATAAATACGATATTTACTTAACGGGATCTAATGCATTCTTGCTTAGCTCGGATCTTGCAACACTGTTTAGCGGAAGATTCATTGAAATACCAGTATTCCCGTTTAGTTTTGCAGAATATTGCGAATACTTTGAAGTAAAAAACAACTTTAACAATGCATTGCAAAAGTATTTACAACACGGCGGACTTGCAGGATCATACGTTTACGCTAACCAAGACGATGCGCAAGCGTACATAAAAAACGTGTATACAACTCTTGTTAAACGCGATTTAGTAGACAAATACGCAATATCGGAAGTGTCACTTCTTGACTCAATATGCGAATTTCTAATGGATAATATTGCAAATCTAACAACCGCAAACAATGTAAGCTCAATACTTAAGAAGAATCATATTGAAACAACGCACATAACAGTTGGCAATTATCTAAAATATTTATGCAATGCATTCATGTTTTATAAAGTAAAACGTTACGATATTCGCGGTAAAAAATATTTAGAAACAAACGAAAAATACTATTTAGCAGACACCGCGCTACGCTACGCAATTCTAGGAACACGCAACATGGATTACGGTAGAGCGTACGAGAATATTGTGGCACTTGAGCTTATGCGAAGAGGATACGCGATTTATGTTGGTAAACTTTACCAAAAAGAAGTAGATTTTGTGGCAATAAAAGCGAGCGAAAAGTTTTATATTCAAGTTTCAGACAACATTAGTGACAATGCAACGTTAGAGCGCGAACTTTCGCCACTAAAAGCAATAAAAGATGCTTACACTAAAATCCTACTTGCAAACACTCGCCATGATTCCTACGACATTGAAGGAATACGCGTAATAGACATAGCACAATGGCTACTTAACGCAAACTAAGTTAAATAGCAGAACGCAGCAAACAGAACGCAATCGAAAAACGCATTAAACAGAATACAAAAGGGCCTTCGAGTGTGAACGCAAGCAAACAAACAAGAAAACAAGCAAGCGAACACAAACGAAAGCCCTAAAACACTAGCGCATCAAGCAAAACTAAATACGCACCTTACGCAAACGCAAGGTAAAACCAGCAGCAACAAACGCAACAACAGCGAACACAGCCAACGCCACACTCGAACCTGTAACAGGCAAAGCGTTCACATTAGAAGCAGCAGTAGTCACGTTAGTCTTAACAGCATTATTCGCAACAGTAATATCCGTCCAAGCAAGCTGATTGCCCTGCTCGTCCACAAGAACAACCGTATGCTTACCAGAATAATCAGCAGGGAACTGAGCATCAAAATAAGGAACACCATCAGCACCAAGCTTAACAGTCACAAAATCACTACCATCCACGCCACGCAAAAGCTTAGGAGTAGAATAAATGAACGCGTAAGCACGCACAGAACCCTTATTTTTCAACTCCTCATTAAACTTAGCGTTATCAACATGAACAGTAACCCTGTTAGATGCGCCAGCCTTAGCAACATTATTATTGCCAACGGTAATCTTGCCCTTAACTTCTGGCTTAAGATCATTAACGCTCTTAGGAGCAGCAGGAACTACAGCTTTAGTTTGAGATGGCTTTTCAGAAGACTCAGGTTTTGCAGAAGACTCAGTCTTAGCTAATCCATGCTCAGCAGAAGAATCTTGAGTAGCATTGGAATCGGAAGCGGAAGGAGCAGATGGAGCTTTTTCTGCAGGATTATCTGCAGGCTTATCTGCAGGCTTATCACCAGGCTTATCTGCAGGCTTATCTTCCGACTTATCTGGGAGAACATCACCAGAAGCTCCTGGGGTCTGAGCCTTTTCAGACTCACTCTTCTTAATCTTTTCCGCTTCTGCAAGAAGATTCTTTAAAAGATCCAAATTAGACTTCTTAGAATCGCGAATTATTTTAGCGGTAAAACGCAGTCCTTTTTCTTCTGCCTGCTTAGCTAAATCTTCCTTTTCTTCATTATATTCTTTAACAGACTTCTTAAGAGCTGCAGAAATCTTATTATTTAATTTCAAAGCAGCAGCACCAGCTTTGTTTGCCTCAGCGGCGCTCAAATCACCAAAAGGCTTATTGGCAAAACTCTTTATATCTTTTAGGAACTCTGCAGCAGCATCATACTCATCTCTAGTGGGCGTAAACATACCGCCATTAATAAGCTGTGCTAATTCAACAGCATTAGCATAAGGCTTTTCTTGCGCGTTGCGATGTTCCTGCGCTTCTTTCTTAAATAATTCAAGCTGAGAAGGAGTTGCACTTTTGCCACTTTCCTTTAACGCCTTCTGAAAATCTTCCTCCGATATGCCAAGATCTGCCATACTTTTAACAAGAGTATCTGTAATTGTTTTTTGAGCTTCATTAAGCAAGGCACGAGCGCCATTAAGAGTCGCAGCTTTGCTCATAAGAGTAGCAGTAAAGTTGAAACCTTTAGCCTTTGCCTGCTTAATTAAGTCTTCCTTAGCATACTTTTCTGCTTCGTTAAGCAAATTTTCCAAAAGAGCTAAAGAACTGTAATTAGACTCTTTAATCTTGTTAGCAACTAAAGTAAGACCCTCATCTTTAGCTTTTTTAACTAAAGCAGCTTTGCCATCAGCATATGCCCTTTGAGCAGCTTTGCGTTTATCTTTACTACCGTAGAAAATTTGACTAGCCGACTGGAAGTTGCTAGCTTCACGCATCTGCTTAGCAAGATCATGCAAACCAATAATGTCAAGATGCATAGCACGATATTTAACAATCTTGCTATTTACGTAGTTAAGAACAGCATCATTCCCACTATCGTTATTACGACCAGTAACCTTCGACTCGTTTTTGTTTACATAATCTAAAATCTCATCAATTTCACTTTTAAAAAGACCAGTACCGTTCACGCGTTTTTTAAGTGTATCTAGAGGAGAGAGTTCAGCAGATTCTCCACCGCTATTCGCTTGCGCTGGAGTCGCACTACTAGCCAACGCTGGCATTGCAAACGCAATTCCCGAAACAAAAGTCGCTACCGCTGCAAATGCGGCAATCGCTTTTTTACTTAACATACTTTTCCTTTCCCTCCCACAACGAATAATCGTGCGAAGAGCCTATTTGCTAAAAAGCACAGCATAATAAGTGATTCAATTTAGGCTTAAATTAAATCATTACAAAGTATACAGATACCCTACCCCCCTAATGTATTGTTATAACCTTTTCAGACCAAATAAACAGAAATAAAACAGATCAAACGCTAAAACAGATAAAACACAAATAAAACAAAAGCAGGAGTCGCGATAAATAATCGCAAACTCCTGCAATATATGAAATTTAGGCCTTATAAAACCGTAAGAGTTAGGCTTAAATCACTTTTGCATTAGGCAACACATTGCCGTCCTTATCAACGTTACAACTGTGCTCAACAGCAATAGTAATATTGTCTGAGTCAACAGAAAAGAATCCGTCAGTCACCTTAAAAACATGACGAACGCCATTCAAATCGTCAACCTTTACAAATCCGTGATCAATCAACGCAAGCACAGCCTCATGCCCAGGAAGAATACCCATTGTGCCATTCACAGAAGGAATAACCACAAACTTGGCATCGCCTTCCCAAACAGGATGCCTGGCTGCAACCACACTAACGTGCAGCGTTTTCACTTGCTTTTCTGCCATAATCACGCACCAAACTCTTGCTTCATATCGTGCCAACGACGCTCAAGATCGTCGATGCCACCAATGCCAGAGAACGCCTGCTCAGGAATCTCATCGTAAGTACCATTGCAAATTCGCGTAAACGCCTCAATGGTCTCATCGGCTGGAACATAAGAACCTGGACGACCAGTGAACTTTTCAGCCACATAGAAGTTCTGACCAAGGAATTGCTCAATCTTACGAGCACGGCTCACAGTGGTCTTATCTTCCTCACCAAGCTCATCAATACCAATCAAAGCGATGATGTCCTGAAGCTCCTTATTACGCTGCAAAATAGCCTTCACACGATTAGCGCAATCGTAATGAGCCTGACCAACATAACGCGGATCAAGAATTCGCGAAGTAGAAGTCAAAGGATCCACAGCTGGATAAATACCCTTAGCCGCAATATCACGAGAAAGCTCAGTAGTAGCGTCCAAGTGCGTAAAGGTTGTTGCAGGTGCAGGATCGGTGTAATCATCTGCAGGCACGTAAATAGCCTGAAGCGACGTAATAGAATGACCGCGCGTAGAAGTAATGCGCTCCTGCAACGCACCCATTTCATCCGCCAAGTTTGGCTGATAACCAACTGCAGAAGGCATACGACCAAGCAACGTGGAAACCTCAGAACCCGCCTGAGTAAAGCGGAAGATGTTGTCGATAAACAGCAACACATCCTGATTCTGAACATCACGGAAATACTCAGCCATAGTCAAAGCAGTAAGAGGCACACGAAGACGAGTCCCAGGAGGCTCATCCATCTGGCCAAAGACAAGCGCTGTTTTCTCCAAAACGCCAGCCTCGGCCATTTCGCCAATCAAATCGTTACCCTCACGAGTACGTTCGCCAACGCCAGCAAACACAGACACACCACCGTGATTCTGTGCAACGCGCTGAATCATCTCCTGAATCAACACGGTTTTACCAACGCCTGCGCCGCCGAACAGACCAATCTTTCCGCCCTGAACGTAAGGCGTAAGCAAATCGATAACCTTAATACCCGTTTCAAACATTTGAGTCTTAGACTCAAGCTGATCGAAAGCAGGTGGGTTGCGGTGAATTGGCCACCTTTCGGTCACCTCAATGTTCTCGCCTGGCTTAGCGTTCAAAATGTTACCAGTTACGTCAAAAACGTGACCTTTTGTAACATCTCCAACAGGCACAGAAATTGGTCCACCAGTGTCTCTAACTAAAGCGCCACGGACCAAGCCGTCCGTAGGCTTTAAAGCCACTGCACGCACAGTGGAATCACCAAGATGCTGCTCAACTTCCAATGTAATCTCGTGAACAGTATCTCCCTCCGTGTTTCCAACGGTGTTGATATCCACTTTGAGAGCATTGTAAATATCTGGCAGATAGCCGACTGGGAATTCAACGTCAATCACGGAACCCTGAACACGGGTTACGCGACCAGCCGTTGGATCGGCTTCCTTTGCATCTTCTGGAGGTGCTGTGGTCTGATCTTCAGCCATATGCTCCTATTCCTCCTCATTATTCAGCGCGTCAGCGCTGCCGATAATCTCGGTAAGTTCTTGTGTGATGGAAGCCTGGCGAGAAGCATTAAGCTTTCTTGTCAAATCCTCCACCAAATTGCGGGCGTTATCTGTAGCCGTATGCATAGCATTCTGTCGACTAGCTGTTTCGGAAGCAGCAGAAGTAAGCAAGCATTCGTGTATACGCGATTGAATATACTTTGGCAAAACCGCATCCAACACTTCACCTGGACTTGGCTCAAAGCAATATTCCACAGCGTCCGGATTGCTGCGGCTAACCGCTTCTTCTCGAGCCGAAACCGCACCCGTAGACGAAAGCGAAGCCGAAGGACCAGAAGCTGCCTCGTAATCTGGACGATGCATGGCAAACTCTTCGCCGTCCTTTAAAGGAACCAGCTCAACTGGAAGCATGCGCAGCGTACGAACCTTCTGCCTCACCATGTTTATAAACTCGGTGAATACAATGTAAAGTTCCGAAACTCCTCCATCTTCTTCTGGAGTCATATACGCATCCATTAAAGTATCGGAAATTCTCTCCGCAATAGTCACATCAGGATGATCAGTAGACCCTTCCCAAGTGCCTGCAACATCGCGATTACGATACTTGTAATAGGTTGCGCCACGGCGACCATACACGTACAGCTCAGCGTGCTTTCCTTCCGCATCCAACTTTGCGAGCAACGCCTCGGTTTCTCGAATAATCGATGATGTAAACGCGCCAGCCATGCCACGATCAGAAGTCAACGCCAACACGGCTACGCGATTACCCGAACGCTCTTTACCAAAAATAGGATGCTTAATATTCGCTTCATGATGAGCTACCAACGCCTGCACGGCATCGAAAATTGCGTCGCTATAAGGCTTAGCATTTAGAGCGATATCACGCGCTTTTGCTATATGAGAAGACGCAATCATTTCCTGAGCCTTAAAGATTTTACCTAAAGACTGTGTGGAAATAATTCTCGATTTCAATGCAAGTTGGGAGGACATACGCTACTTCCCCTCAGATTCACGATTATCCGACTTCGGCTTTGCAACAAGCTGCTCTTTTTCAACTGGAGCAGGGTTTTCAGCTGGAGGCAGAGAATCCTTAACAATCAAAGGCTTACCTGCAGAAGTCTTAAACATCCTACGGAAGTCGTCAATTGCAGCATCAAGCTTCGATTCTGTTTCTTTAGTGAAATCTTCAGTATCGCGAATCACTTGCAAAATGTCGGTTCCCTTATCGAGATAATCCAATAATTCGCTTTCAAAACGCAAAACATCTTTTACAGGAATGTCGTCTAACTTTCCGTGTGTACCAGCCCACACAGAAACAACCTCTTGCTCCATGGAACGAGGCGAGAACTGCTTCTGCTTAAGCAACTCGGTTAAACGAGCGCCACGAGTGAGCTGAGCTTTGGAAGCTGCATCCAAATCGGAAGCGAACATTGCAAAGGATTCCAAAGACTTGTAACGAGCCAGCGAAATCTTAAGCATGCCAGAGACCTTCTTCAAAGCCTTAGCCTGAGCTGCGCCACCAACACGAGACACGGAAATACCAACATCGACTGCTGGACGCTGACCTGCGTTGAACAAATCGGACTGCAAGAAGATCTGACCATCGGTAATAGAAATCACGTTGGTTGGAATGTATGCAGAAACGTCGTTTGCTTTAGTTTCAATAATTGGCAAGCCAGTCATTGAGCCGCCGCCCATATCGTCGGAAAGCTTTGCGCATCTTTCTAGCAGACGAGAATGAAGATAGAACACATCGCCTGGATATGCTTCACGCCCAGGTGGGCGACGAAGAAGCAAAGAAATCGAACGATATGCTTCTGCTTGCTTAGACAAGTCGTCGAAAACAATCAAAACGTGCTTGCCGTTGTACATCCAATGCTGACCGATTGCAGAACCAGTATAAGGTGCAATGTACTTAAAACCTGCAGAATCCGAAGCTGGGCTTGCAACGATTGTTGTGTACTTCATAGCGCCTGCTTCTTCGAGGCTTTGACGTACAGCAGCGATTGTTGAACCCTTTTGTCCGATTGCTACGTAAATGCAACGGACTTGCTTCTTTGGATCTCCACTTTCCCAGTTTGTGCGCTGGTTAATAATCGTATCGATTGCGATTGCTGTTTTACCAGTTTGACGGTCGCCAATAATCAACTGACGCTGACCGCGGCCAATTGGTGTCATTGCGTCAATTGCCTTTAAACCAGTAGACAAAGGCTCGTCCACAGGGTGACGATGGATCACGTCTGGAGCCTGGGCTTCAAGAATACGACGCTCCTTGCACTCGATTGCACCTAGACCGTCGATTGGATTACCCAATGGGTCTACAGTACGACCAAGATAGGCGTCTCCCACTGGCACCGATAACACTTCGCCAGTGCGGTAAACTTCCTGCCCTTCTTCAATGCCCGTAAAATCGCCTAGAATAACCACGCCGATTTCGTGAGCATCAAGGTTAAACGCTAAGCCAAGGGTGTCGTTTTCGAAGGTGAGCAGCTCGTTTGCCATGCAGCCAGATAATCCAGCTACGTGCGCAATGCCGTCACCAGCCGTAACAACATAACCAACTTCTTGCGTTGGCATGTCTGACGGCTTATACGAGTCAACGAACCCGTCAAGCGCCTTGCGTATAAGGGCGGGATCAATAGATAGTTCCGCCATAATTCTCCTTATTTAACTTATTTCACTGCCTGTGTCCAAGCACCATTTCGCGCAGAACGTTGCAACTGCTTAAGCTGCATCAACATTGTGCGGTCTGTTACTTGATCGCCAATACGTATACGCATTCCACCAAGCACGTTTGGATCCACAATTGGGTTTATGTAGGCACGATGACCCAACTTGTTGCTGTAAATCTCAATCAAACGCTTGATTTGCTTATCCGTAAGAGGCTGAGCGGTTGTAACAGTAACCAAAGTTTCGCCTGCTTCGCGCTCAAAACCAGACCACGCGCCTCCAAAGCTGCCCGTTTTACCGCTTTCGGCGCCGCCATGCCAAGTACCTACAAGATAGTGCATAATGCGCAGTACAACAGGATGCGCCTTACCTCCAATAAGCTCGTCAATCAGTCGTGACTTATCTTCCGAAGACCTATTTGGATCGGTAATAGCGTCAGAAAGCTCTGGATACTTTTCCAATGTATCCATCATTGTCGAAAGCTCATCAGATATGCGCTGAGCTTCGTCATGAGCATCTGAAATGGCTTGCGCAAGCGAAGAGCGTGATAAGTTTTCGCTTACTCGCGATGCCTTTTCTGGCATCCTTACCTCCTCATTCATGCAAAACTTAAGTAGTAATTAAGCAATACTAAAAAATCGTTTTAGCTACTCTTTTAACTACTTGTTTTGACCCGAACTCTTAACGTCTCCCACTTCATCAATAACATGATCAATGATTTTGGAGCCTACGGTATCGTCATCTAGCTTAGACGCAAGAATCTTTCCAGCTAATGCTGCAGCGAGTACCGATACCTCTCCTTGGAGGCTAGTCATGGCGTGCTTATGCTGAGCCTCAATGGAATGCTGAGCTTCGCTAATGATTTTCGCAGCGTCCTTTTCGGCACGCTGTCTTGCTTCATCAACAATCTTGGAAGCTTGTGCACGAGCCTGTTCGCGAGTTTTTGCGGCATCTGCTTGAGCTTGTGCAAGTTCTTCTTCCATCTGGCTCTTTAACTCATCAGCTTCACGCTGCGCGTTTGCTGCTTTAGCCATTCCGCCTTCGATTTTTTCTGCACGCTCATCGAGAATTGCCTGGAATTTAGGCATAACGAACTTGTAGAAAAACGCTGCAAGAATTACCAAAACAACTAACGACCACACTACGTCGTAAGGCTCAGGCAAGAACAATGCCAAACCATTACTCTCAGATGAATGTGCCATGGCTTGTCCTTTCTATTCTTTCAACACTTTTATATTTGTGCTGGAACGAGTTGTTTCGTTCGGTTCATTTTCCCATAATGTAGGCAACGAATCCGAGCAAGCCCAGAACCTCGATGAATGCCAAGCCAACGAACATGAACAGCTGAATACGGTTTCCGACTTCTGGCTGACGTGCAGTGGACTCCATAGCTTTAGCAACAACGATTGCCATGCCAAGTGCAGGAGAGATTGTTGCCACAGCAAAGCCAAGAATGCTCAGGTTACCGATCAGTCCTGCTAGAGCGATGATGTTATTCATTGGTTTCCTTTCTGTTAAAACAGTAACCAGTATAAACCCATAAGATGTGTAAAATCTGACTTATTTGTTTGCTTTAATTAGTCTTACCTATTTACGCAATAGCAACAGCAGATTTTTCTTCTTCCTCTGGGTAACTTTCCGAAATGTAGACGGATGCAAGCACGGTAAAGATAAATGCCTGCAATCCTGCTACCATAATTTCGAATAGGGTAAACAGAATGCCACCAAGCAGCCATAATGCACCGCCGAAGGCAAGGAGTTTATTGCTGGAATCCACCACAAAGAAGTTGGTGAATACTAAGCAAGTGGCCACCAGCAAATGGCCAGCAATCATATTCGCAAACAAACGGATTGTAAGCGAAAGTGGTCGCACAATTATTAATTCTATGAGCTGCAATGGCGAAAGAATAAAGTAAATCGGCCATGGCACGCCCGCTGGGAATAATGCTTCACGGAAGAATCGCAAAAAACCTTTTTCGCGTATGCCAGCAATAAGATATTGGCATACAACCCATAAAGCAAATACAAGCGGACCAGCAATGGTTGCGGTTGCAGCCATATTCAATCCTGGAATCACGGAACAAAGATTAAAGAAGAAAATTGTTATGAACAATGTAGACATCATTGGCACGTAACGCTTGCCGCGTTCTTCGCCAATCATCTCGTACACAATGTTGTATCGTACAAAGTCCATTAGGATTTCTAGCACGCTTTGGAATCTACCTGGAACAACCTTTGCACGAGCAGCACCAATTCCAAAAACGATCATAACGATCACTGCCATAAGCACACGCACTAAAATAATGCGGTTCATTGCAAATGGTGTGCCTTGGAACAAAATCTCCGGAGGTAAAAACTCATCAATCTTAGGCAACTCTGGACTTTCTGAAGCTAGCAATACTGCCGAATTCACAGTGCCAGCTAAGACTCCGATAGCTCCACTCATCAGCTCCTCCTTATAAGGCGTCGTTTATATCGCTACTCACGTCTGGTTAATACCAATCCATCAAAAGCTAAGTTGTATAAACAGCAAATCCTGAAAATCTATTCGTTGGCGTGCGTACGAAACGAAAATACATCTCTAAAAAGCTGATTCTACTCTTGGTTCGTACATTTAAGTCATATCGTTGATTAATAACGAGTTTTGCACTTATAACAGAATTAGCAAGTCGATAGCCAATTGTTTATTGTACTCCACTTCTGTTTAGAATTAAACTATTTTTAGATTTATTTGTTGTATTTATTTTGCACAAAAATTACACAAATCTTCGGTTGCTGGCGACTAACAACACAAAAAGCAAATAGAAACACGCCGAGAACTTGACAAATCGCAATTTGCACCTATCGTAGATAGAGCTGCTAAAAGTAGCCGACGCGGGGTGGAGCAGC
This sequence comes from Gardnerella sp. DNF00354, assembly GCF_049262755.1. Lineage (NCBI taxonomy): Bacteria > Bacillati > Actinomycetota > Actinomycetes > Bifidobacteriales > Bifidobacteriaceae > Gardnerella > Gardnerella sp. DNF00354. The sequence goes on along the minus strand of NZ_CP058402.1, from coordinate 512,734 downwards.
TCGGTAGCTCGCTGGGCTCATAACCCAGAGGTCCATGGTTCAAATCCATGCCCCGCTACGAATAAGGTCGTAGGTTCTACTTTTAAGAATTCTGCGGCCTTTTCTATTTCCGGAACACGCCATGGAGTGGCTTCATTTAATCTCATATTGACCGACGGTCGTGTCATATCTAATACTTCCGCCAATTCATTTTGCGTACGTCTTTGACCCGCCAAAAGCATACGAATATTCATTGTCACAATCTGATTCAATGTCAAATCCATTATCATTCATCTTTCTTTCCTAAAACCAACTAGCCTTTTCATCCTATCGGTTAGTTACATATATAGTATATCACATATTATGTATTTGTAAAAAAAAACGGACTTGAAACCGTGTAACGAAACAATACGTAAAATCTTTTCTCTACGTATTCTAGTCTATGTTTTTATGTTAAAAATCAAAAGAAAACTACTCCCTAATAGTTGGGAAACATATGTTACACATTGGCTGGAATATCTTGAAGCAAGTGGATATACAGAAGATACGATTAGATGCCGCTACTACAAAATCAGTCGGCTTGCACGCCTACTTAATCAGCCACCAGAAGATATTACAGGACAACAACTTGTTGAGCTTTTTGCACACCAAGACTGGAAACGAGAAACGCGCAAAGGTTATTCTTCAACAATACGCTCGTTTTACTCATACATGATTGAAGAAGAAATTATTGATGTCAATCCAACAGTAAAGTTACCTAAAATTCGTAAAGAATACGCAATACCTCATCCATGTCCTGATTACATCATTCGTGGTGCTTTAGCCCGAGTTAGAGGTAACAAGGAGTATGAAGCCATGCTCAGGCTCGGGGCAGAATGTGGATTACGACGTAGTGAGATAGCACAAGTATCTTCATCCGATATTATGATGCTTAATACTCATCCCCAGCTTCTTGTACACGGTAAAGGACGCAAAGAACGCACTGTCCCCATCGCGCCAGATCTCGCACAAATCATCGCCAACAAGCATGGATACATGTTTCCTGGCAGATGGACCGGTCACGTCGAAGCATCCTATATTGCGCATCACATCTCTCAGCTTCTTGGTAACGGATACTCCACACATAGTCTCAGACATCGATATGCCACTAAGGCATATGAAAGTACACACGACCTTCTCTTAGTATCTAAACTCCTTGGCCACGCTAGTGTAGAAACCACTCAAATATATATCAGTCTCACATTCCCTGATAGCAGTGCCATTACAGAAGCTGTTCGCCTCTAAAACAAGACAATATGAGGGGAGCACACGAGCATATTGACTTTATATCAAAAAGTTGCCAATCGTATTCTCACTACTATGTATAAAGCAAAAGTTATCGAGATTAGGAAAGAAAAATTAGAACGACACTAAGTATGTATATATCTTTCACCTGAATATTTACGTATAGTAAAAACATAGATAGAAAGACGAAGGATAATTATGGCTAATATGGATAAAAATCAGATTATTAAACAAGAAACCGAGATTACGAGACTAGATGCTATTTCTGGTCGCGGTGACCAGAAGCCAGGGAGCAAGAAGAAGCGTAAGCTTATCATCATTGCTACTGCGGTTGTTGTAGTTATAGCTTTGCTGGTTGCGAGTATGCTGGGTGTGAAGTCTTTAAGAGATTCCAAGACTCAAGCGTGCATCCAGGCAAACAGTGCGTACGCCAAAGCGTGGGCACAGTACGAGAAGACACGCCAGGATGCTGATGAAACTGCTAAGACTGTGACTAGTGTGGAGCAGGTTGCAAACGCTAAAACCTACACCACATTCACAGCCCAGCATGCTAAGAGTAAAAAGGTAAGTAAGGCGCAGTCTTTGAATTGTGCTATCTCCTACACTCAGGCTTTCAACGCGACCATGTCTAGTCTTGATAAGACTACAGCACAGCTTAATAAGACCACTAAGGCTCTGAAAAACTCAGTCGTTCAGGTCACAAAGTCGAAGAATGTGAAGGATCTTGAAAATGCTAAGAATATGGTGAAGGCGAAGCTTGATGAGATGAATAATCTGCTCTCCTCATCAGACGGTCAAGTGGCTGATAATGCTACTCGTGATAACCTGCAAAACCAGATAAACACGCTTACCGCAGCGTTGAATGATAAGAAAGAAACCGTCGAGTCTTTGACTAAGGCTCTTGAGCCAGTCCAAGGCGCAATCGACAGTGTAAACGCAAGTATACAAGCGAAGCAGCAGGCAGACGCTGCCGCAGCGGCTGCGGCGCAAGCAGCTCCGCAGGCTCGTTCCCAGTCTGCGGCTCGTACTAGCTCGGGAGCTCCTCGTTCAAGTACTCGTGGTGGGTCTTCTTATAGTGCGCCAGCACAGAATAAGAATTCGGGTGCGGTCGACTGGGATAAATACCTTGCTGACGGGAAAGCATATAATGAATTACATAGAACACCTAATCAATGTCGATATATCTATCGCTGTGGCACTGGATGGAATACCGATGGAACACCAGATGGTGACGGTGATGTAACTAATAGCAAATAGTTTCCATCTTTACTCATTTTCCCTTTACATAGTGGTTGGTTTTAGACGACTTCTAAAACCAACCATTTTTATCAATACCAAATTTTTATTGATATAAAATAAAATTTTTTCATTTTCTCATTACTGAATGTGAAACTTTTTGGTTTCGCATTTCATAATAAGCAATTTGAAAAAGGGAGACTTTTATGTCGCTTTTCGCTAAGCATAAAAGTATGAGAGACAAGATCCGACAAGGTTCACATCGCGCTCTTGCTGGTATCGTTGTCGCATCAACAATGTTGACAGGATCCGCATTTGCCGCTGGCGGTGCCGGATGGACAGGTGGAAACACTGGCGGATCTGGCACATATAAATCGAATACATTCTGGGTTACCGATGATAACCTAGGTTCCGCATCAGATAATGAAGCAGTGGTGCGCGCTATCCAATCAGAAGGTGTAGCCATCGGTAGCTCTGCTACCCGCGAAGCAGCAGCTAGAGCGCAAATTAACGCTGCATTATCCAAGGCTCGCGGTGATTGTGAAACAGAGTATACTGCGCGAGGTGGCACTGGTTCGGCAGACTGCCGCATCTGGGGTGTAGGCTTCACCGCAACAACAGCAGGACCAGGAATCACAAAACCGGAATATAACAATACTTCTAGCGCGCAAGCAACTGGCGCTCAATGGTTATCAGCATGGAACAACGAAACACAGAACGGTACCAGAAAATATAATCAGGGCGGTAGCGAATACACAGTGTTTGATGATATTGATTCAGCTAATACACTCGCTTCATTCGCTGCTCAGGGTATGAGTACGCCAAATACTGATTTGATTGTTATCGTTCTTGCAAAAGACCAGCCTAAACTGTGGGACTTTACCCCTGATAAGTCCTGGGTAAAATACTCTAACGGCAAATGGGCAACCGTTATTGATGCGAAGCATACCAACACCACCGGTGCAGACACCCAAACCATCCTTGATGGTGACAAGCTCGGCTCTGTGGTTAACGGTAGCTTGGGCGAGAACCTGGGAGATAGCCTCGACACATTCACCCTGTCTGATGATTACACGGCTGCTGACTATTTGTGGGATCCAGATATGAGTGATGTGCATGTGTATGCTGCTCCAATCCCTGAGGCATCAACTACCGTCTCCTCAGTCGATGACATCATCACTAAGGGTACTGACGTGACAAGCCAGTTCACTATCCAACAGGCTGGCACGACCATTACTGCTACCATGACCAGTCAAGCTCTTGCTGCTGCACGTAGTCTTGCTACCCCTATGCAATACACGCTGCTTATCGGAGGCAAGGCGAATTATGCAAATGGTAAGGGTGCAGCCCAGGTACGCGCTGACGCAGGCAAAAAAGCTACGGATGAAGTCGAGTTTTGTGCTGATCCAACCACAGGCGCAGCCCTCAATTCTCATGGTTTGAAGAATAAAGGCTCAGAGTCTGCCGCGGGCAAGACAAAGACTACGAACGAACCATACGTGTGTGGTTACGTTCCACCAGTAGCAAAGGCAGTCATATCTGAGGCCTCTCAGGGTGGTGACCAGGACGATATTAATGGTAAGAGTGTCATGCCAGGACAGAAGCTGGAATACGAACTCACTAGCGAACCAACCATTCCAAACAACCTGAGTTATGCTATCGAGTCTGTTGCATTCACTGACACGTATGACCAGTATCTTGAGCTTGACAAGCAGACTATCGAGCTGCGTGACCTTGAAACCGGTCGCACCATCAGTAAGAAGAACTACACGCTTACTGCAGATACCGAGAAGCATGAGTTTACTATCGAACTCAACAAGGATTACGTGACAGCGAATATGACCGCGGGATCTAAGCATCGTTTCCAGGTTCGTTTCGAAGGCACGGTATCCAAGAACGCTCCAACAGACCATAGTGTGGATAATCAGTGGGGTTTGAAACTCAACAATAGTTTGACCTCGTCTAACGTGGTATCGAATAAGCCGGTAGAGCCAAAGCCTGAAAAGAAGGATGAAACCAAGACTGGTATCAATATTGATGGCAAGACCGCATACGTAGGAGACGATATTTACTACCGTCTCACTTTAAGCGCAGCCACGTTGAAGGACACTGCGTATAAGGTTCACCGTCTCGGCATGATCGATGACTATGATGATGAGTACTTGCAGCTCAATGACAAGAATATCGAAATCCTAGACGCAGCCGGTAAGGACGTCACCAACAAGTTCAATATCCAGGTTAAGGATGGTGTCGTCTACGTGTTCGCTAAGACCGTAGACACGGAGTATCTCGGAGATATTCTTCCAGGGGATCCACAACCAACAGATTTAAAGGCCTACGCTGGCAAGGTATTGGATGTGACAAAGGATCCTGCAATCGACCAGTCTCTCCTTGGTCAGGATTACACCATCGTGCTTCCTATGACAGTCAAGCAGGTCAAGGACGGGTATGTAGTGAAGAACACTGCCACCCAGATTACAAACGATCGCAAGGATGTAACGAACACGGTAACTAACCCGTTAAAGGTTATTAACCCGAAGAAGGATGTGACTGTTAAGGTTAATGGCGAAAGTGCGAATGGTAAGAGTATTTATAAGGATCATCAGTTCTTGTATCGTCTCGATAGCTCCAAGATCGCTGGTAACCGTGCCTACAAGCAGATCAAGAATTGGCGCATCGTGGATGATTATGATGAAAAGTTTGACAAGCTAACCGGCCAGTGGGCAGTCTATGTCAACAACGACATTAAGCTCGCTGACGGCACTGTGATCTCCAAGGGTAGCCGTATCGACGGTAGCGGTGTTGATGCCGGATATTTCACTTTCACCGAGGCTAATGGTGCGTTTACTGTAGAGGCAACACAACAGTTCCTTGATATTGCATCTGCTATGGATAGTGACTTGTCCTGGACAGCGTACGTGCAAATGACCCGTTTGGGCGTAAGCGATCGCGTAGAAAACACGTTCGTGGAAACCATGAATGATGTTGAACGCGAATCCAATATGGTGTGGACCAAGACCCCAGACCAGACCCCTGCTATTAAACTCATCAAGTACGACGCAGCATCTGGTCTTGAAGCGGGAGACCGTAACACACCAAGCGAAGCCTTGAAGTCTACCAAGAACGGCACCAAGATTGTGTTCCGTATCATCAACACCGGTAAAGTCAACCTGACCAAGATCACGTTAGATGATAAGACTATCGCAGGCTCCGGTACGGTAACTAATCTGGAGTATCCAGCAAACTGGTCTAACCTGGTATTAAAGCCTGGCGAATACGTAGAAGTCAAGGGCACGTTGACTGGTATGAACACGATGAATCATACCGACCGTGGTCACACGACTGGTACACCTATCGTGCCATGCGCATCCCATAACGATCACCCATTCGACCCAAACGGTGGAGATAATGGTAATGGTGGTAATACGGGTGTGTGCTATGACACTCCAGTCGAAGATTCTGATGATTGGAACGGTGTTACTGCTGCACCATTGGCTCAGACTGGTAGCGCGGTCGTGTCTATCGCTATCGCTGCTCTTGCAGCCCTGGGCGCAGGAGCAAGCATCATGATCACTAAGCGTAACAAGGAAAATGCTCGTAAGCATTAACCCGTAAACACGCTTAGTATTAACTGGCGAGGGGTCGCACATGCACACGGGACTATCTCCGTGCAATGGTGTGGCCCCTCACTCTATATTTTCTTCTTCCTCTATTGATTTCTTATTAATCTTTCACACGTAACGGTTCATACTCATGAGTAGAAAAGACACAGCCTTTACCCCTAGTCAACGTGCTTATCTCAACAGTCTTCCAGCTATCAAACACGCGACAGCCACACGAATCTACTACACAAGCCAATTCCACAAAGACGCTGTCCAGCAATACGATAACGGTGTCAGACCGTCTGTTATTTTTGCACAGGCTGGAATGCCGTCCACCCTCATCGGGCGCAAAAGGATTGAACGCTGCATCAACAGGCGGGAAAACACCGACTACACACAGTCCGGCATGCCAGAACAAGTACACAAGCAAGTCAGCATATTCCTCGACCAGATGGCGAGCAGAGTTGAGGGTTTTGATTGAAGCCAAGCGTTACACCTTATCCACCAATTCCACAGAAAGAATCCTGACATACGAATAGCCGGACTCTGCCAAACAGTAGGGATATCAGAAAACACGTACTACGAGCTGAGACTGGTAAATAGTTAAGGTCTAATAATGTACTACTAATTTTTATATAAAATTATTCCACAATAAGAGACATACTTGGAAAGAATGCGAATCCTGTATTAGGATTATTTGTATCTTCATAGATGAAGATGCAAATAAGATACAGCATTGTTCTTATGAAAGGAGGCAAAGATGAACAAGAATAGCAAGCGCGGCGGAATCAACCCACGACCTCGACCATATCCTCATATGATTTAGGCATAATTTATCCGCACATATTCACACCAAAGGTTAATAATGAACATGACTTCGTACGAAGAAATGTTTGATGAGTATGTGAAATCAAGTGCAGCATATTGCGCTTCTCTATTTGAAGCAACAGAATATTTTTTCAAAGCAAATGCTGAACTTGAAGCCACTATCGTCAGTACAAACACAGCGAAAACATCCACCATCCATTCAATACAAGAATATTTCGAGACATGTAAAATATCGCTTATTAAAACAATTGATTTGCTACGGACATTCCAAGAAATACATACGACTATCCCTGGAGAGCAAGTAGAAGTCGATTTCGCACAACAATACTTCTATATAAAGAAAACATTATCTTGCGTCGAGCAGATTATTCAACTCTTTAGCACAGTGCGTGATGACAAGAACCTACAGCAACAGATTTGGGATAACGACGACTTTACAACATACTTCACTACTAGTGCCGATAGCATCTCTCAAGCAATAATTTGGCAATGTAATTTAGCGAAACGAGCAAACCTTGACGAATCTATTTAAACCTTACCGCGGATATCTGCGTTTAGCAGCTAGTGATTTTCTTTCTAACTATGCAACTACACTAGCCTCAACTACTATTCAATTATGGCTATTGAACTCACTTTTTATCGGTTTTCAGCAGTCAAGCCATTATTTATCGCTTTACCTCACCCTCACTGCAATAAGTGAATTAGTAGCAGGCCTTTTCTCAGGAGCACTAGCTGAGCATGTAGGAATTTTCAGGACAACAGTTGCTGCATGCTTAGCAAGAATGATTGCGGGATTATGTATTATCGCAATTGTATCGGTATCCTTCTCAACCCCATCTGCTAACAAGTTGCTCCTATTTTGGTGTGTTTGTATACTTGTAATGGTTACGACAGCATGTGATACTTTCTATTTTCCTGCTATTACTTCCTTTGTTAATCGTGTAACAAAAAATGATGATCTTATTAATGTTCTTTCACTTCTTCGCTTTACAAGCCTCATGGGTACATTAGTAGGACCAGCAGTTGCAGGTTTTGCGAGTAGTAAATATTTATACATTCCAATTCTATTTACAGAAACTATCGCATTAGCAGGAATAATAATTTTTATTTATTTTATTTACAAGCATGCAGTTAGAACCGGAATTTATACTTCAGACGTCGCAGATGAAAATCCAGAATATTCTCAAGGCTTTTTGGCAACTTGGGCTAGGGGAATGGCAACATTTGTAAAAAACCAAACGTACAGGACTTTAGCTCCATTTGCAATACTCGAAGCTATCGCATCTACTGGCATAAGCTTTGCTGGAGTCCTCTTATTCTCAATGGTTCTACATAGTGCAGAAGGATATGGCTGGTATTTAAGCGCAATGTCACTTGGGTATGCCCTCAGCTATCTCATCGCGCCAAAAGTGTCCAGCAAAATGTCCTTCTCTATGCTACTCACTCTTTCACATATACTAGTGACTCTTTCTATAATAGGACTGGCATTAGCGCCTAACGCTATAGCAGCAGTCGTGTTTGGTTTCCTTTTTGCTTTCTTCCAAGGAGTAGTAAATCCACCATTCCAAACAGTATTTATTCATGCAGTAGATGATAATCTCGTTGGACAGGTAATGTCTGTATTCATCTCAGTTGTTGCCGCTATAGGAGCAGTAAGCTATCCGCTATGGGATTACGCTTATTCCCACATGACCATTCCATCTCTACATGCAGAGTCAGGAATAATTGTCATAGCTGCTCTTATCCACTTTATACTGGTGCTTATCTGCATATTCGATAAGCGATTGCGTTCAATTAAAGCAGAATAAGATGCAATAAATATTGTAAATACGAGCACAACTACAAGCTGCGCTGTGAAAGTTCACTACAGAAGTTTCACAGCGCAGCTTATTTTTAAATTAGAACGCTTTCAATTCAGACATCTAAGTTAACCGAGTGAACCATACTTTATCTGTCATAGAGTGTTCATTTGTGCCGTGAGCAAATAGCACCAACATCTATATCTAGGATATTTATAACTGATGTCCCGTCTGTAAATTCTTTTGACTAACATCATGAGAATTAAAAGAAATATCAGCACCATACCCGGATCCACTAAAAAGTCTGGGCGGCTATTGTCTCCACGAGTTTCACTCGTGGAGACTGTACTGTTGTGGCGCAGCAAGAATGCTGCCACCGGTCGCCGCCCCCACTTTCTCGTGTTGGTAGCCCAGAGGCTAGCACACCCAGTCCAAAGACCACACGCCAGCCTTGTCACGCCACCCAACAAGCTCACCCCTGCCAGCCCATTCCACAACATGTTCCACGGGCTGACCGGAGTCGAGCCTGGAGCGTCGCACAAGGACTGGGAGTGTTCTTGTGGGTTTACGGGTGTGCCTGCCCTGGAACTACCAACACACAAGGAAAGGATAAAAAAATGGTTACCATCAACAGCGACCACACGGTCACACTCCTAATAGGAGAGGTAGAAGCTCTCGTAGCATTCCACAACTACCTAGCAGGCTTTACCACGAAAGGATTGGACGAGAACACACTACGCTACGGTATCCAAGCATTAAGCAGTCTCCTCATCGTGCGTGACATGTTCCTTATTGATAGTTTCCATGGCTGCACCATGCAAGACTTCCTCGATAACGTTGAGCACCCATTCGCTGAGAAAACTGTCCACTATGTGCGTTCAAGCCTCGACCTGGTTTTTAGAGATGACAATTTCACCCTCGACACACGGCGCATCCATCGTGCAATAGCACTGCTGACCACCATGCTGGAACTTAAAGGATTAAGTCAGAGGGAAACTGTCACAGTCTATGGCACACTGTCATACTTGTATTGGCTGAAAAATGACACGACAAACGCTCGTATCACAGCCCAGAAAGCACTCACGATAGACGAGAAGTACGGGCTTGCACGCATCACTACTACAGCGCTCCTTCACCACATCACACCCCACTGGTGCCAGAAGTAAGCAGAGGGTTTGCTGGCAGAAAAAGAAGCGCAACTTTTTCTGCCAGCCCCTGGTGGCTTATCGCAGCCACCCTCCCGCGCGGGGCGCGTCTTACCACTAGGGCATGCCCTGAACAAAATTCCATAAATTTTAGGGCATTACCCCCAGGAGCAAGCCGCGCTATTACCACGCGAGAAGGGTGGCTACTATGCTTCCATAAGTTCACACAAAGATGTGTGAACCAGCCGCCACCAGCAGAACAAAGAATCTGCCACCACTATCATGGCGGCAGACCCATTATCATCGCATGGAACACCTGCGGTGTACTCTCATTTTTTGCTTTTTATGACGTGTTCTTGACACTTCCCACTCTAAAAAACGGGTCACTTCCGCCAACTTCCCCGCGTCCTCCACTCGCGTTACGGACACGCGCGAAGCTAGGGCCCGCAAGGGGTTGGCTCCAGCGCATTCCGTTTTTGTCCCTTCCAGTGTTCAACAACACGAACGAAAAATAATCACACCAGGGTTTTTATATAAAACCAAACCATAAGAAAAATCATATACAAGTAGAAATGAAAACAAGAATGAAAATTAACAGCAAGCCAGTCACCGGCACAAGCTTCGCATACGACGGATGCCACAAAATCTACATCTGCGAAAACACACAAGATGAGCAAGACGCGCAAAAAACCGGATACACCATCCACCCCATAAGCGAGCTTGAAAACACATACGAAAACTCGTGCGACCTACGCTTCATCCACAACTGGACACTCGATAAAGACTATGTCTCCCAACTAGAGCCCGCCTTATTCCAAGAATAACCAAAACTACAACAAAGAAAGGTCTTTTATGCTCATTCGTATACTCGCAGCATTCATCCTAATAAATGCACTTATTGCATACAGCGGTCTTGTAACCTACATGGCACATCTCATGCAAGAGAGCGCGAACAAGACACATACGCCAAAAACACGATGGCAAAAACTCACACTCGCACTAATTTTTACCAGTGTGACCGTCTGCGTACTCGTAGAAACACTATCAGACAACCAGACTATACGAACGATTACTCTCGCAGCCTTTGCATTTCTTATCGGCAACTTTTCAGGTGGCATGTATCAAAAAATCAAAACGAGCAACGAAAAGAAAGAACAAGAATGAGTGAACAAGAACGTAAAGTCCGTCTCGTCATCCGTATCACCCACACCATCGATATGAATGACAGTAACGGGTGGACACCACAATTAAGCTTCATCAAAACAAGAGAATCTTAAAAGGAGAATTATCATGGAGTTTACACTAGACAACGGGCAGCGTGACCTTCTATGGCTCGTCTTAGCACCCGCTGCCCCTGCCTTATGCTCACAAATAGGCCACGGCATGCCACAGTGGGCAATCATACTCGCAAGTATCATCTCATGCTGGATCCTCCTTGCTACAGCATACACAGAAACAAATAGATTATGGAAAGACAGCAGTCGAGTACGCAATTGCCAACACCAGACAATTATTCGCGCATGGACAGTACTCTTAAGCGTTCTCGCAGTAACCATAACCCTCGTACTGGCAGCAGCGCTTTATAACAGTTTTCTCCCTACAAACACGCAAACCTTTATTATCTTTAGCTCAATCAGTGTCATCGGTATGATGGCATTCTTTGCCCACTACTACTTCTACCAAGCCTGGATACCAGAAAAACGGGTATCCCTCAAAGAAATAGCAGCCACACACGGAATAGAACCATACACCAGTAACCACAATAAGACGAAAGAAGACTTGCAATGAGTGAACAAGAACGTAAAGTCCGCCTCGTCATCCGTATCACCCACACCGTAGACATGAATGACAGTAACGGGTGGACACCACAATTAAGCTTCATCAAAACCAGTATCCTCACCCCAGAAAAAGCGAAAAACATCGCGGCAATCCTGAACCGTCTTGAAGCATTCCGCGCATCCAAACTCGGAAACACGCAAGGCGTCCTGTGGATCATCAACGCGACCGACACATACGATCTGGACCGTATCACAAGCCAATTCGGACTCGATGAGCTCAAAAACCTACCCGAAGTCTTAAACCCAGTCACAGAAATAAGCCTCAACAACCTCAACTAAAAAGGAGAACAATGATGAAAACGACCATCGCTCAAACTATCGAAGGAAACCTCACCGACAATCACACCTACTTCCCGCCAGCAGACCGTAAACGCGCTATGCTCCAATTGACCATCGCATCACAAAACAGACGCCAGGAAAATGGGCAGTGGGTCGACGGACCAGCAGACTTCATCCAGGTAAAAATATTCGGTAGGTCTGCGGAAATCCTCGAAACCCTATGGAACAATGGGCAACTGGGTAAAGGCATGCCCGTCATTGCGATAGGCCGGTTCGATCCACGCCCATCCGCATGGATAGGCAAAGACGGCAAAGCCCACGCCCAAGTCAGTTTTAATGCTGAAAACCTTACAACCAATATCGCACTGCTCGCTATGCGGCAAAACCGCGACACCACACCTGTAGCTGCTCCAGAACAACCAGCCTCATCAGAGGACGATTGGATGACTGGTTACGACCCAGGTGATATGCCATTCTAAAGGCTGTAGTTTAAGTTAAAGAGTGCGGGTCTCTCTACCTAGAAGAAAGGTAGAGAGACCCGCGCTCTTATTGCTTCAGATTGACAAACTGTAAGAAATATCTTACAATTGATGTGTGAGAATAATAGAAACAGAAGAATTTACAAAATGGCTAGAAAAGCTTAAAAATAGACGAGCTCAACTAGCTATCGGCTCTCGACTCTTCCAGTGGAAAAATGAGAGCATGGTTTTCGGAGACGTTAAAACCATACATGGCGAACTCAAAGAAGCACGATTCCATATCGATGCAGGGTATCGCGTGTATTTCGCCCAAAAACAAGACAAGATAGTTCTCCTTGTCTTTGGTGGAGACAAATCCACACAAGACAAGGATATCAAGAAAGCAGACGCTCTCCTTAAAGACATGAAAGAAGCAGGACAATGGTAAAGACACGAGAATTCGATATTCAAAACTATCTAACCGACCCAGAATCTATCATTTATTTCCTTAATGCGGCATTAGAAGCTAACGATGCGCACTTCTTTACTCAAGCACTAGGCGAAGTAGCAAAATCTGAGGGAATGACAAAGCTTGCGCAGCGTTCCGGAATTCCACGCGAAAGCTTGTATCAAATCCTTTCCGGCAAAGGCAACCCACGTTTAGATACTCTTATGCGTGTTCTTGACAATCTCGGGTTTAGTCTCTCACTACGTCCACTAGAGGAAAACGAAGAGGAAACATCCAAAGATCACAAGAACAAAGAAGGCATAGTATATAAAGAACCTGCATACGCGTAAACACCCTCTAAGGGACCAAAAATCGGGTGGTTGGCTTGTCCTTTGATAGAAAACCAACCACCACCAAAATGGAAATGGTCGACATTACCGCACGTGAGATCGACCATTACTCATATATTCCTGACCTATATATCATGTGGGGCTAATGCCAACCCTTAAAGGGTTGTCTGTATGACACGGGTGCAGCAAAGATGCTGCACCCCGGCCGCCCCACATGAGCTTTGTGCGTGCCAGCGCCAAGACAAGCACACACCCACCACAATCCACACACACCACCCCGATAAGGATTCTTGCAGTTCGCGCCAGACACCATCGTTTTTCAGGCTCCCCATGCCTGCAAAAATTGCAGACAGGGAAGCCTTTCCACGGGTGTGGGCGCGCCCCACAAGAACCCATATCATTTTTAGAGGGGTGGCGGAGTGTCTTATGGCAACGGGTTGTGTGCTGCTTAACGCTTGTCACGCACACAGTGACACACATAAGAAAGGACAATTATTATGGGACACTCCAGCATTCTCTACTCGTTCACCAGTGAAAAAGACGCTATCGAAGCACTCAAAAAATATGCCAGCTACGACAACCTCATCGCCACTTTTCTCCAGTCGGTCGATCCCCTTACCCTCGAAAAAGACATAGCCGATGAAGCTGACTATGTTGACTTCATCGACACATGGAACAATCCACGCGATATCGTCGACTTGGAAATACAGTACATGCCATACACGCTTACCAGTAAGAATGACGGTATCGTTCACCTACACGCTGATAGTGAAAAGATGAATAGTCTTGCACATGAAGCTGCGGAAACATTCCACCACGCTGCACGAATCGTAACCGATTACGGGTACATGCCACACTACGGTGCGCACAGTGAGCTAGACAGGCATGTCATGCGTGACTACCGTCGTCTTACACAACCGTATGCGACTACTCGTATTATCATCATGAACCCGTCAAACTTATCATGGACAGTCCTTGAAAGTAGCCTTGACTATCTCGACCCTCACTATCGTGACCTGTACATCATGACTACAGTAACCGGCGACTACCACATCTAAACGCACGGGTTATAGGCCAAAAAGTGTGTAAGGCTAAGCTGATGAATATTCTGGAAATAGAAGTAATCAGCTTAGCTTTTTGATAATTACTGGTAGTATTCACGACTCTTATGGAACTCATTCCAATCAACACCAGTACCATATCTTGCTGGTATTCCAAATACTTCAGATAATCCTTGATTAGAACGCTCCCAAGCTTGCCTATAGAGTTGTTCTATACGTTTACTAGTAAAAGAATGAGTGACTATCCAAGACTTATCTCTTGGCTTACTCGTGTTTAAATAACACCACCAGCATATAGCGTGTATACGTTTTAACAAGCTTAATCCACGATGATTACGTAGCATAGCGCGAATTCTACTATTCATTGATTCAATAGCATTATTAGTTGGTGGAATAGGATGAGTGCAATCTTCTGGAGGGCTAAGAAAAGTAAACATATAACCCTCATGAATACGCCTATCAATCATTGATTTAGCACGAACTAGTCTTTGATGAGTATCAGCAATACTACCATCACAATACTTGCTTTTCTCTTTAAGAAAATCACTCCAAGTATTCACCCAATTATTGTAAGAAATAAGCCAATGACGAGCTTGATTTTCTGTTTTTATGTCAGAAACAATGTTAGCTAATGATAGTAATTGCTTACCAGGAGTAAGACGAGGATTAACTCCAGTTAAAGCTTTAATGTTAAGACCTATATGGAACAAGCAACGTTGTATTTTCGTATTAGGCCAATATGTTTTTACTGCTTTACGAATACCACCAGAACCATCACAAACTACTACTAGCGGTTCCGCAATACGCTGCATGAGATAACCCCACGCGCGACTATTCTCACTACGAGCCACGTACCAGCCTAAAACATGTTTCCCAGAGTAAGCGATTAATACTACAGATTTACGTCCTAAATGAATACCATCAACATGAATGTAATCATAAACTTCATCCACGAATGGTACTTGCGGCCATAAGTCCCATAAAAGCTTATTCTTACGTCTTAAGGTACGGGCTGAGAAATCGTATGAATACTTATCCTGAGTCTTATTAGATAAAAGCCAATTTAAACTAACTGTTAAATCGTTTGATTGTTTATCATACGCTCTACTTTTAGAAGCCCCACAGTTAGTACAACGGTATCTAGTAGTGCCAGCATTGGTGTGACCATTCTTGCTCATTTTATGATGACAGTTATTGCATAGTGGGTTATTCATACAAATGAAGAATAACCCACATTCGATATACAACGAGCCCTACTGCCATAAGGGTTATGAGCTGATTTTTTACACACTTTTTGTCCGGGTGGCGAATGTGCAGAAAACAGATTCGATTACCGCAAAACGCTTGTATTGCAATGCGTGAGACATGATTTCTTACACACTTTTTGGCCTATAACCCGTCTTTTGCGTGGTATATCAGTACAGGAGAATTCCTAAGCGACGACGCGCACGGTTCAAACGCTCATCTCCAGCTGGAAGCATCGCAAAATACTCAAGCATACGTTCTTTGATCACATCTGCACTATCACGATGACCAGCAAGAAAATCAAGAAGCCTACTAAAAGCATCTTCAATATGACCATCAATCATATCTACATCTGCTACAGCAAGCTGAGCGGAAGCATCACTAGGATTATCACCAGCAGCCTTACGAACTGCATCAACATTTGTATTAGTATTCCTGCCAAGAAGCAATGCTTTAGCGCGTTCGCGAGATGCCAAAGAATCATTCGGGTTAGCCTGCAATACTTTTTCATACTCACTTGCTGCTAAAGCATAATCGCCATTCATAGCCGCCTCATGAGCAATTTTATGTTCTGGCGGAACGTCAGAAGAGTCGCCAGCAACCGCAGAATCATCACCTACACCAACACCTGACGCATCCGTAGAATCACCTGCAGAATCACCTGAATCAACATAAGGAGCCATCCCAGCTACACCAGATTTTTCCGCAACTTTAACCAGCTGAGGCAGAATATCATTACAAATCTGCTGCAACTCATCTGCACTAGGCAATCCCTGGCAAATAGGCATTGGTCTGCCTCCAACCAATCCATATACAGCTGGAAGCTGCTGTGCACGTAAAGCTTGAGCAATTGATGGGCTTTCATCCGCATCAATACGAGCAAGCTGCATTCTGCCATCTAACGCAGTAATAGAATCCGCAAGTTTTTGTGCTAAATCGTAAGAAGTTTCATCGCTTTTTTGCCATACAAGCAAAATAATTGGAAAACTTACAGAGGTCTGAACCATCGCCTGAAAAGTTTGTTCATTAACATCAATCACATATCCCCCAGCAGGCGGCATCTTAGACTGAGGTTTTCCTGACTTTTCAGCCGCTTCTCGTTTTGCAAGAGCTTCTGCTTTGCGCTTTACACCTTCCAAGTCCACTGCTCCAGCCAGAGAGAATCCGCCTGGGTTCATACCCATCGATTGTGAATCAACCATAATTTCCTCTTTTGCTTATATTGCTTACAACTTTGCTTACATTTCTTATATTGCTTATACAACTGCTTACAGGGCTTCTACCTTTATAGGCTGACGCTCCGCTCCCACAGGAACAATCTGCGCATTAGAGCCAGCTGGTGGAACAACCATTGCTACAACATTTACGTAAGTTACACGCATTGTAGAAGTAGCTTTAGCATTTCCAAACAGAGCTTTCTCCTCGTCAGACGCTGGTCTTGATTCTCGACCTTCTCCAGCTCTCCTAGTCCACACGGAGTCAATACGCGCAACCACTAAATCACTACCATCGCTTGCGCGCATAACGCTAATCTGATTTGGAACTGAAGCAAAAACCTGTTCCTGAGAACCTTTGTTTCGCTCCATTCCTGCTTGAACAGTCTTAGATAATTCTGCTAATTTTGCGCGCAAATAATCACTAGCAAAACTCTTTGCAAATTTACTAGATTCTCCTTGCTGCAGAACATCAGCATAAGCCGCTGCTGCCGCATGAGGAGTCATAACAAGACCAGAATCATTTGCTTTACCCATTGAAGCGCCGATTGAAGAAACAGGGAATTTTGGCAGACGCACACCAGGGAACAGTCTTGCAACTGCCCACAATTTATAGTTTGAGCGTGCCCTATCCTGACGGATCACCAACAATCGCTTAGACTGCTGGTCTTTTGTTGTAGTAGTAATCGTCATCAAATCACGAGGCCAGTTTGCATTCGTAGGCACAATAGTCTGAGCAACTTCACGAGGAATTGTTGTTTTTGGATCCAATTTTCCTGTTTTAGCCGCAATAGCAAGCTCACTAGTTCGCACAAGCATTGCAGGACCACTCATATAGACATCAAGATTACTAGAATTCTTCTCTTCATTCGCGCGCTCTAGAGACCTCAAAACTCTTAAACGTATATCTTTTTCTCTAATAGACGTTACGTTTGGAAGTTCCTTTGTGCTATGCCCCTCAGCGGCTTTAGGAACTTGACCATCGCAAGCGCTAAGAGCAAAACACATAATTAGCGTCATTATTGTAGCGAATGTAAATCTTACATAATATTTGATTTTATGCGCATAAAACATAGTCATACTTACTTTCCACACTCACTTTTGCTCATTTCCACGCGCATTATTTTTACGCTTACGATTCTGGTTATAGTTTGAATTCGTGTTGCCACCAGCGTTTCTGTTATTTGCATTATTTTCGCCGCTATTTCTATTACGATTATCTAATTCGCTAGATCGACGATTTTTGCCATATTTTTGCCCGCGCTGACTATGCTGATTATTCTGACTATTCTTACGCTGGTCTCGATGATTACTCGAATCACGATGATTTCCTTGATCTCGCGACTTGCTGCGATTATTTGACTTTTCATTGCTTGAGTCGCAAGCCTCCGCGGATTTACTACGATTATCTCTATATTTGCGATTCTCTACATCTCTGCTACTAGAACGACCATCTTGATTGTCATGCGAATCACGATTTCTTCTACCATATCTACTATTGCGATTGCCGCAATTGTTATGACTCGACTTTCTAGAATTATTATTGCTACTATTTCCAGAATGTTCCTTTGAAGATTGCTTTTTATTAGAATCATCATTCAAAGAATCTTTGGAATCACGGATAGCATCATCGTCATCTTTAAAAGAATCAGAGGAAGATTTATCAGAAGAAACATCAGAAACTTCTAAAACAGTAGACGAATCGCTATTATTCTTGGAAACATCCGAAACTGATTCGCTAGCAAAACGAGCAAAATAAGACTGCAAATCTTCTTTAGAAATCACAGCAGTTTCATCCAAAGATGGAGTTGGAGAAGAATTTAAACCAGACTTTACGTTTACAGACAAATCCACGGTTGCTTGCGACTTTGCAACACGAGTTTTTGAATGAGCACCATGACGAGCATGAGAAGCTGAAGAACCTTTATGCCTTGACGTTTTATCTTTAGCAAAACTGCCAAAAATACTAGCCATTGTGCCAGCAAAAGCATCTGAGAATTTAACTTCTTCGTCTCTGGAGACACTTTCTACAGTAATAAGACCACTTCTACTAGCCACCAAACGCTTATTACGCCTGCGATGTGGAGCCATAGCGAACACAGAAGCAGAAAGGACACAAAGCAGAACAAACAGTGCTCCAACAAAATACAAAGGAGTTGCAAAATCTGGAAGATTGTGTCTACGCCAACGAAACTCTACGAATGCTTCAGGAGAATTTTTACCTAAGTCAATAATCAGCACGCGTCGAGAAATCCTTGCACGCAATGCGGATGAAACTTTTTGATGATTCGACTGGCTATTTTCTTGATTTGCTTGATTTGCTTGATTTACAGCATTGCCACTGCTCAAATCTCCAGGAACAATGTTCTCAGATTGTTCAAAATCTTCCGCATTAACAAACAATTTAGCCAAACCCATTTGGCAAGTCGCATTAGTCCACAAATCTGAATCTTTAAAATCTACATCTTTAGAAGCCTTAGAATCAGAGTTATTCGCGGAATCTACAGAATTTTTGTTATTCAAATCTGACTTTGCAGAATCATCAGCCTTCATAGGGACAGTAGAAAGATTCTCCCAATCTTGCAAACCAGTTATTCTCTGTACAGAGTAGCCACGAGTCCACCCACGAACATCTTTAGCCAAACCAACTGCTACACAAATCGGCTTACGAGTATTAAGAGCCGCAACACTAATTTTTACGCGGTAATCCACAAGATTTAAAACACCTGGATCCGTAACAATGTATCTTGAACCATACACGTTTGTATGAGCCGAAACAATAGAGTTTGGCCTCCAAACTGTGGCATTAAGAACACCAAGAACAATACTAAGCACAGCAAGCAACCCAAAAATAGGTGCCACGATTCCTCGCATAAACTTAGCTCGTTTTGTAGGTCGTTGCATCAAACCTCTTTCTGCATCCTAATCAGCAATAAATCATGCATTATGCTTGTAATCAGAGCATGAATTCTTTTTGATATTCGCCTTAATAATCGTCATATCGTATTTGCTCCTATCTATTCTACAATCTTTCATAATCTTTTATAATTAATTGATTGTTATATTTATTAATCTTTTACAATTCTTCGTAATATTTAAATATATTTTGCTACTGAATAATTAAAATCAGACTCAAGCGATAGTCTTAAACCTATGAGAAAAACCAGAATATACACAATCAAATCTTTTGCAATACGCGCAATTAGCACAATTAGCGCTGCAGCCTTGTGCTTTACAATGGCATCTTGCAGCGGGAATAGCACGAATGATAACGGAATGGCAGACCCAGCCGCAAATGCTGCTGGAATGCAAGTTTTAGGCGGCGTTAAGGCTAGTGGAACTTTAGGCAAACAACCAAAGGTCGATATAACTACTCCTATAGACGTAAAGCCAAATTCTTACGCCATTTTGCAAAACGGAAACGGTGCTAAAATCCAAGAAAATAGTCGCGTATGCGCTAATGGCATCGTGTACAATGCTAAAAACGGCAAAGAGCTTATGAACACATGGAAGCAAGGCAAACCAGATTGCTCAATCGTTGTTAAAAAAGGCGTTACGAGTAAACCTTATTATGCACTGTTTAAGGGAAGAAAAATTAATTCCACGATTGCATTTGGTGTGCCTGCAAATCCGCAAACTAAGCAAGATGCGTACGTAATGGTGTTAACTCTTGTTTCTTCAATGAAATCTCTTGAACGCGCAACAGGCAATAAAGTTAAGGATATCCCTGAAAATCTGCCGAAAGTAACTCTGAGTAAATCTGGAGAACCATCGTTAGATAAGAATAACTACGTACCAGATGGAAAGTTGGTTTCTCAAACTTTGATTGAAGGAACTGGCAAAGAGGTGACCAAAGAAAGCACTGTAACCGCTCATTACACTGGATGGACTACCGATAAAGACGGCAAATTGCATCAATTTGATTCGTCATGGAAGCGCGGCACGCCTGCAGACTTCTCTCTTGCAGGTCAAGTGATTCCAGGATGGACTAAAGGCTTAGCTGGAAAGAAAGTCGGATCTCAAGTTCTTTTGGTAATTCCTCCAGAAGATGGCTATGGCAAAGAAGATAAGAAGGATGCACAAGGAAATGTAACAATTCCTGCAAATTCAACGCTTTACTTTGTTGTAGATATTCTCTATGCTTCCTGATCTATTAATCTCTTAATGATTAATTCTCTTAGTGATTAATTCTCTTAGTGATTAATTACCAATCAAATCATGCCGCGCTTGAATAAATCTTGCGCGGCATTTTTATACGTAAATTTACGTAAATTTCGTAATAAATTACAGATAAAGCAAAAAATCGCTAAGCTAAAACAGGCGAAGATCGTTAGACTCAACACCGCGCATTTCATCGTAATCGAGGATTAAGCAAGTAAAGCCACGATCCTCAGCCAAAACTCGCGCTTGCGGGCTAATAGTCTGCGCAGCAAAAATACCTCGAACTGGTTTAAGCAACGGGTCTCGATTCAACAACTCACAGTAACGAGTAAGCTGTTCAACACCATCGATACCACCGTGTCGCTTAATCTCAATAGCAACATGGACACCGTTTGAATCCTGCGCCATAATATCCACGGGGCCAATAGCAGTAGGATATTCTCGGCGAACCAACGTAGCACCATCGCCAATACGCTCAATTTGCTCAGCTAAGTAGCGCTGCAAATGGTCTTCTACACCATCTTTAACAAGACCTGGGTCTGTGCCTAAATCATACGAAGAATCGCTATAAACGTGTTGCAGAACAATGCGAAGCAGGTCATTGCCCTTTTTTGCAGCAATTTTTAAAACAGTTCCATCGCTAAAAACGCGCGAAAAGTCGAAAGCATCCGTGCTACAAGCGCCGACAGCACCATCTGAAGAAACAGAACTCGAATCGTCGTCTTCACAGGAACAATCGTTATCTTTAGAAACATTTCCATCAATAACGCGCATAGTACAAGGAGCAACCATCCAATTAAGTGGCTTATAGGACCCTAACTCTGAAAAAATCAGTACACTACCATCAGCCTTAATAAGCAACACGCGCTTAGCCGATGGAAGACTTGCATTAAGCCTACCCGTATATTCTGCACTACAATCCGCAACAATAATTCGCACACAAAAAGCGTAGCATAAATCGCGTAACTACTTGCACAAAAACTACCTACCCAGAGCCGCCGCTAAATCGCGATTCTGCCAGCGCTGGTGCAGCGCGCAATAGCCTCCAAAAAGCAAGAGCCAAATAATGCCGCCAATTGCCGATCCGCGAGTGTCTTCGCTAATAAACAGCGTTATGTACACAAACACAAAGAATGCAATCGTTAGCGAATTAAGCAGCTTATAATGCGGCATAACAAAACCATCTGGCATAAAATCAGCAGAAGCGCGGTACTTTCTGTGCGTAACCATAATCAAAATGTAAATCATGATTATTACTGCCGAAGACGCAGAAGCAAACACAATAAACGCGCCATGCACTCCAGGAATTGAGTTAATAATCGGAGAGAACAGGATTAGCGCAGCAGAAAAAATGATTGCTCGTGCAGGAACTTTAGTGCGCGAAACTTTGCGCAAATGTGAAAGAACAGGAGAATTAGATTCTAGCGCAATTTGATACATATGCCTTCCTGCAGAATAAAGTAGCGAATTAAGCGCAGAAGATGCTGCCGTAATAACCACAAAGAACACAAGCGCCGAAGCCCAATGAAGCCCCGCATATTGGAAAACCATTATAAACGGAGACATATAAACGCCTTTAGAATCGGTAGCTTTAAATTGTTGCCAAGGAACAATTAGCATGATTGAAGCAAGCGCTCCAACGTAGAAAATCAAGATTCGCATAATAATCTCGTTGATTGCCTTTGGCAAAACTTGGCGAGGATTCTTAGTTTCCGAAACTGTAACGCCTACAAACTCAATAAGCTGGTATGCGTAGAACACCATTTGGAAACTCATCAAAAATGCCAACCATCCATTTGGCATAAGCGAGAAGTTGTTGAAAATATTGTCAAAGCCTGCGTGGCCTGCAGGATTTGCAACGCCGCTAATTTGTGTTGCAGGGTAATGGTAGCCAATAATAACCATAACTGCAGCAGTTGCAATAAGAGCCACAATCAACGTGATTTTAATCATTGAGAACCAAAACTCTGTTTCGCCAAATAGCTTAACAGCAACCAGATTTATGCACACTAAAGCAGCCAAAAACGCTATTTCTATGAGCCATTTCCAGCTGCTAACGTCTATGCCAAAAGTTTGGAAGAAAGTAACGCAATACGTGCTTACAGCCGTAATCTCACTCATGCCAATAAGCACAAGCACTATCCAATACGACCATCCTGCAAAATCGCCCCAGCCTTTGCCCAAGTATTTAGTAATAAAACTAATAAATGTATGCTGGTTTGGATCCTTGTACATAAGTTCGCCAATGCCGCGCATAAGCAAAAACATGATTAAGCCAACAATTATGTACACAAGCATAATGCTTGGACCCGTAAGACTAATGGATTTGCCAGAACCTAAGAATAGTCCCGTGCCGATTGTTCCGCCTATAGCAATGAATTGCACGTGTCTTTTTGTAAGGCTGCGCTCCATCTTGTTAGTGTGACCATTGTTAGTTTGGCCAATATCACTCATTGCTATAACTCCATTCTTTTAGGCGTGAGCTTTCAATTTTATAAGAACCCGTAAATATTTGAATTTCATTATTCAACTTTATTCAACACTTTTAAGCGAACTAACAGGGTCAATGCGGTCTAACGCGGGATTAGTTGACCATTGAACAATTAAAGCAAAGATCAGCGTTGCAAAGCCAGCAATAACATAGCTTAATGGAGACACTTCAACCTCAAAATACAGAGAAGGCATGCGCAAAGCATTTGTTAACAAGCCTGCAACCAATCTTCCAAGAGGCAAACCAACAAGAATACCAATTACAGTAAGAGTAAGCATCTCCTTATGCACGTAAGCATGAACTTCTCTACGATAAAAGCCAAGAACCTTTAAAGTTGCCATCTCTCGCGCACGTTCCGAAATATTAGTGCTTGCCAATGTAAACAGCACAGCTAACGCCAAACCTGCTGCAAGAGTCACTATAAGCGCAACCACAGCATTCATTAAATCAAAGCTAAACGAATGTTTCATGCGCGTAATGTTCATAACAGCTAACACGCCATCCCTATCTGCCACATGGTCTGCGTAACGCATTCTTGCATCATCGTCTCCACGAAGACGCATAATTAGCGCATTATTCTTAACATTTTTCCCATTTTTAAAACCGAATATTCTTTCATAGCAGCGAGAAGTCATATAGATATTTGAACCAATAAGATTACGCACGATTGCACGCAACTTCACTTTTGCGCGCTTAAAACTGGAGTTTGTTATTGTAATATAGTTTCCGCTCGCAATTCCCAACGACGATGCTGCACTCTGTGAAAGAAGCGGACCATCATCATTAAGTGAAATATTTTGCAAATTATTGTTAACATCTTGTAGACGAACCATATTAGACAAAGCTGCGGCATCTTTAACAACTACGATTTGTACGCTTTCAGAATCTTCAACGATTTTATTATGCGAATTGTTATTGGAATTGCTATTAGATTTACCATTATCTGCATCGCTTTTTGCGATTTCTCCAGAGCTAATGTAGGCAGGCAAAATGGTATCAACAAGATTGCTGGATTTATCTTTTTGCACACTTTTCTTCATATTTTGAAATGCATCTGGAGCGGAAATAGAAATCATATCGTAGCGGTAAATGCCGTCATATTGGCGGATTCCAAGAGTTGCTACAGTATCGTTTAATGCTAAAGCACACACGATTAATGCAGTGCAACCAGCTACACCGCCAATTGTCATAAATAGTCTGCCTTTAAAACGAGCCAGATTCCTTATAGATACTTTGTTGAGGAAACTTAGACGATTCCAGATAAAAGGTAAATGTTCAAGAAGCACGCGAGCGCCAGCTTTTGGAGATTTTGGACGCAATAATGCCGATGGTACTTGCCTTGTCTCCCTCCAGCTTACGATTATTGTGCATATTGCAACTGGTATTACAAACGCGAGTACACAAATCGAACCATAAAGCCAGTCGTATCGTAAAACAACTCCTGGTACTGTGTACAATCCGCGCAAAATCTTAAGTAGTAAAGATGGAATTGCTAAGAATCCTAGAATATCGCCGATTCCGCCGCCTACTAGACAGGCAAAAATCGCAAAGAAAGCGTGCCTTGTTATTGCTGCGCAACGTCCATAACCTAAGCTTAAGTACGTTCCAATTAGTCCTCGTTCTTCTTCTACCATTCTTGCCATGGCTGTTAGGCTCATCATCATTGCCACTACAAGAAAAAGCACTGGGAAAGCGTATCCAAGAGATTGAATCGAGGCAACATCAGAACGCAAGCGAGTATAGCTTCCGTTTGATATGCGAGCAAAAATATGCCATCTTGCTTGAGGAACATGCTTTTGCACTTCTGGCTTAATTTTTGCGTAAATTTGTGCGCGAGCCTTAGCTAAAACCGAGTCGGGAGCGTTTTTAAGCATTGGCATATTGGCTATAGTTTGATCTACTTGTTGATTAGTCTGGTCTTTTATAACTTGATTTGTGCGCGCCTCTTGGCAATCACTCTGCACACTGTCTTTAATTTGGTTTGAAGCATTTGCCACAATTGCGCGATACTTTTGCGAAAAATCGTTAACGCGTCGAGCCTCATTTAGGCGCACATATATAGCTGTGTATGGAAGATTATTTGTGCTTTCGCTAATCGCATAGGTAAAAATAGGGTAGCGTGATATTACGGAATTGCGGAAAGCTTTTGATTGATACCCGTTTGGATTATCCAAATCGTTTACGTCTAACACACTTCCTGTGATTAGAAGCTTATATTTTTGATTTTGAATCGGTTGATTAGACGAATTAGATTGATTAGCGACTTGTTGCATACTCAAAAACAGTGTGCTACCAATTCGCAATCCGCTATCGTGCAAAAATCGTTCAGTTACCACAGCTTGACGATTGTTTGTTGGCATATTGCCACGCATCAAATGCAGACGATTCAGTTTTTTAACATTGTGATTATATTGCACAACGTTCATTGCATAAGACAAATTAGCATTATTCGAAGGATGAGCAGTAGCTTTAAACGACTTTTCCGCCTCTGCTTCACTAACAAATGGCAATTTTTTGATTGCTTTAACATCTTTGTCAGTCAAACCAAGCGTAGAAACAATTTGTAGGTCGTAAGCTTTGAGTTTAGAGTAAGTGTCATCTGCTCCAAGAAGCATATCGTTACAGCCTGCATAAATGCCAGTCATAACAGCAACGCCAAGCATTGCTATAACTGCTAGTATGCAAAAACGACGCCATTCGTGAAACCACATTCTAATAGCACTAATAAAAACCATTGGAAAAATAGAGCGTGAGCGCTTATTACGAATCGCATCTTTGCGCTTGATTTTCTTAGATTTTACAGTTTCGCTACTCACTACAAACCACCACTCTACAAATCACCATTCAATATCTGCAATTGCCGTAGGATTTTCTTGTACTGTTTCGCTCACGACTTTTCCAGAATGGAATCTCACAACTTTATGAGCCATAGGAGCAATAGCAGCATTATGAGTAATAATAAGAACCGTCATTCCTTCTTTTTGGCAAATATCTTGCAATAATTGCAAAACAGCTTTTCCGGTTTCATAATCTAACGCACCCGTAGGCTCATCGCATAAAAGCAACTTAGGCTTTTTAGCAAGTGCGCGCGCAATAGAAACTCGCTGCTGTTCGCCTCCAGAAAGTTGCGCTGGGAAATTATTAAGTCTTTTTTCCAAACCTACGTCAATAAGTGTTTGAGCTGGATCAAAATGATCTGAGCAAATTTGTGAAGCAAGCTCCACGTTTTCTAACGCCGTCAAGTTTGGAACAAGATTATAGAATTGAAAAACAAAACCAATATCTTCTCTTCGATACTTTACAAGCCCACGACCATTTAGCTTTGTAATATTTAAATCACCAACAGTTACGCTACCGCTTGTTGCCGTATCCATACCGCCTAAAATATTCAATGCTGTAGTTTTACCTGCGCCCGAAGCCCCTAGTATTACGGTGAGCTTACCGCGTTCGGCTGTAAAACTAGCATCATCTAGAGCGCGCACAACACTTGATCCAGATGGATACTCTTTTACAACATGATCAAAAGTTATGTATGCCACAATACACCTTGCTTACTTACTACCTAATGACGCTTTTTCTATTAACTTCTTAATTTATTAGATTAATATTTAATACTCTTCATTGGAATAGAGATACACCACGACGTGCTGTACAATATGCGTTGCCAAGCCAAGTATGCCTTGAATTTGGCCATACAGCTCCAAGACGAGGAGCGCCTTGACTCATCCAAATACTCGGCACTCTTCCATCGGAACTTTTAGACCCAAGAAGATTAAAACCATTTTTTATTTCAAGCCAATCTGGATGCTGAGTAACAACCGCCAATCCTTCTTCTAAAGTCAAAGGAAGACGCTCGTCTGAATCTATAAGTTTTCTGGCAACATCTGGCTCACGATTCAAATACGATGTACCTGTATGAGGGTCTAATGCCAAGTAAAACGGACCTTCTGGAGGCTCAAAACCATCTTGTGGCAGGAAACTAGCTATATCTCTAGGCGGCATTGTTGTAAAACCAGCCATACGATCAATACTCGTCCTAGAAATTAAGGATTCTGGCGAAACTAGCTCACGAGTAGGCACAAGAAGAATATTAGTACCCAAATCGCTTTGATCAAGAGCGCGAATAAGCGGCAAAGCTAAAGCACGAAACGATGCAGCACTCATATCTGCAACATCTGGGTAGCCAAGAGCAACAATACGATCAAGCTGCTTTTGTATTTCTTGCGAAGCTATAGACATAATTACATTTTACGTAAAATTTTTTATAATAGCGAATTCGCGCAGGTCTAATCAATCCACAAAGTGTCGTTTTTTAGCTACGATTTCCGCCAATTGCACAGCATTAAGAGCAGCGCCTTTACGAAGATTGTCATTTGTAATAAACATTGCCAATCCACGCTTTCCATCAACCGCTTGATCTTGGCGAATACGCCCAACATAGCTCGCGGATTTTCCTGCAGCAAGCTGAGGAGTAGGAATATCATCTAGCGCAACGCCAGCGGCTGATTTTAGCACTTCGCGAGCCATATCTGGAGTTACATCGCGCTCAAATTCAGCATTAATGCTCATTCCGTGACCTGTAAAAACGCCTACGCGCACGCATGTGCAACTTGCTGCGAGCTTTGGCAGATGCAGAATCTTACGACTTTCGTTGCGAAGCTTTTGCTCCTCGTCGGTTTCTTGCGACCCATCCTCAACAATCGCACCAATGAATGGCACAACGTTGAATGCGATTGTGCGCGCAACTTTTGTTGGTTGCGGAAAATCAACAGCATTCCCATCAAACACAAGCTTATCCGCGCCCTGATCTAAGGCAGCTTGCGCTTCGTTCATAAGCTGCAACGCTCCAGCTCTGCCAGCTCCAGAAACCGCTTGATAAGAAGATACAATAAGTCGCTTTAAGCAAAAAGCATCAGAAAGCGGCTTTAAAACAGGCATGCACGCCATTGTTGTGCAATTAGGGTTGGCAACAATCCCACGCGGAATATCATTTAAATCTTCTGGATTTACTTCTGCAACTACAAGAGGCACATCGTTATGCATACGCCATTGAGAAGAATTATCTATTACTATTGCACCCGCATCTGCAAATCGCGGTGCCCACACTTTGGATGTTCCGCCGCCTGCGGAGAAAATCGCAATGTCAATTCCACTTAAATCTGCTTTTTCTACATCTTCTACAACAACATCTTTGCTGCGATATTTCAAAACAGTTCCAGCGGAGTGTGCGGAAGCCAAAAATCGCAAGTTTTTAATTGGAAAATCGCGCTCGTCTAATACGCGGCGCATAACCATTCCAACTTGGCCAGTGGCGCCTAAAACCGCAAGGTTTACGCCTTTGTTGCTTATAATTGCCATTTTGTCTCCCTTATTTTGCGTGTTTTTGCGATTTTCTTTGATTTTTGAGATTATTTAAGCGTGATTTTTGCGTAATTTTTTCGCGCGATTAGCGTCCGCTTCCTCCATAAACAACAGCTTCGACTTTGCTTGCGTCTAATCCGTAGGCTGTGTGAAGCGCACGAACCGCTTCGTCAAGCTGTTTTACTGGGACAATCGCTGCAATACGAATTTCTGATGTAGAAATCATAAGAATATTAATACCGTGATCGCTTAGCGCTGTAAAGAAGGTTGCTGCGAGACCAGAATAGGTTTTCATTCCAACGCCAACAACTGCGACTTTGCCAACAGAAGGGTCCACATCCATAGACGTAAATTGCAATTCGCCGCGCGCGCCCTGCAATACCTTGCACACAGCGTCTAGGGACGAGCTTGGTGCCGTAAGCGATATGTCAGCCGTTTCGGTGGATGCGCTTGCCTGAGCAATCATGTCGATATTAACGTCTGCAGCAGCAAGAGTTGTAAACACTTTTGCAGCATTTCCAGGCTTATCTGGAACGCCTCGAAGAGTAATCATAGATTCGCTTCTATCGTGTGCAACGCCAGAAATCACAGGGGTCTCTGGGCCTAAGTCTGGGAATAAATCGCCCATTGTGGAGCGAATGTCTACATTTGCTATTTTATTTGCCATTTTTGCCGCCTTATGTCTATTGCCTATGCGTTCTGTCTGTTGTTATGCTTGTGTCTTCTTTAATAAATAATTAGCTTAAATTCGGCAAGCTCTTTGGATTTACTCCACTCGGCACAATTAAGGTTCCGTTTCTGTGCGAAAACGAGCTGCGAACATGAAGAGGCATACTGAATCTTTGTGCGTATTCAACGCATCTCAAAGCTAACACTCGAGATCCGCAAGATGACATCTCAAGCATTGAATCATAATCGATAACAGGAATTCGCTTTGCGGTTGGAACAATTCGAGGATCTGCCGTAAATACGCCATCAACATCTGTGTAAATCTCGCAAACATCTGCTCCAAGAGCAACAGCAAGCGCCACTGCCGAAGTGTCTGATCCGCCTCTACCAAGCGTTGTGTCGTCACCAATCTCGCTGATTCCTTGGAATCCTGCAACAATAGCAACACTGCCTTTTTTAAGCGCATGCTGAACACGATCTGGCTTAACAGCGCGAATATGAGCTGCTCCAAATTGCGCGTCTGTCATAAATCCAGCTTGAGAACCAGTAAAAGAGTATGCGTGCGAGCCTTGAGCATGAATAGCCATTGCTAGAAGACTCATGGAAATACGCTCTCCTGCAGTCATAAGCATATCCATCTCTCTAGCAGGAGGATGCGCATTTACACTCATTGCTTGGTCAATCAAGTCGTCTGTGGTATCTCCCATAGCGGAAACGACAACAGCAACATCGTTACCAGCAGCTTTTGTATCAAGAATCCTTTTGGCTACACGCTGAATTGCGTCCGTATCTTCTACGGACGATCCACCGTATTTCTGCACTATAAGAGCCACTGTAACCCCTTATGTTCAGCCGTCACTATTATCTAAAGCACGCTAATGCAATAAGAATTAATCCAAATAAGACTAATCTAAAATTAGACTACCAACTGTGCTCTATTTATTTTTAGTTTTAGAAATATTATGAGTGGCGCATATACAACAAGCGGTTGCTTGCGACTTATCAAACGCGTTTGCTGATGAATTCACAAATCTTCTATACTTCTTGTCTTCCTGCAAATGCGCGACCAAGAGTTATCTCGTCTGCATACTCTAAGTCTCCACCAACTGGCAATCCGCTTGCAAGTCGCGTAATACTTATGTCAAGCGGCTCAAGCAAACGTGCTAAATAAGTTACTGTAGCTTCTCCTTCAATATTTGGGTCAAGCGCTAAAATGACTTCTTTTACTTGCGCGTCTTTTAAGCGCTCAAGTAGTTGCGTTATTTTTAAGTCTGCAGGTCCAATGTTTGCCATTGGATTAATGGCACCGCCCAAAACGTGGTAAACGCCAGCGTATTCGTGAGTTCTCTCAATGCTCATAATGTCTTTTGGCTCTTCTACAACGCATATTTTTGTGTGATCTCTTCGCGGATCTTGGCAAATAACACAAGGACTTTGCTCGCAAACATTTCCGCAAATTTCACAAAATCGCACATTCTCGCGCAAGTCACTGATTGCGTCAATTAAATCCTGCGTTTGTACATCAGATGATGAAAGTATATAGAATGCAATTCGCTGCGCGCCTTTTGGTCCTATTCCTGGAAGCTTAGAGAACGCATCAATAACTCTGCCTATTGCACCGTCATACGATGACACGTTATGCACTTTTACTTACTCCTCTTGCTTTCGCTTATGCAATCCTGCATTTTTAGGATTTTTTGGATCACTTGCAGCGAATTCTTTTACAGATTTCACCTCAAACATCTTCTCTAAATCATCTATGCTCAAATTGGTTGCCGACTCTAACGATTCGTCCTGCATTGAACATTCGTCTTCTTGCGCGCCGTTTACACCATCAGAGATTCGTGCTTTTGACTCATTATCTGCCTGTGATTCTGAATTTGCGCGCTGAAGATTTTGCTGGCTTATCTTCGACTTTTGCCCCCATTGCTGCGCGTTTGATGCAGCGTTATCTGCGTTTTCTGAATCGTTTACTACTTCAGCATTAAAATCTGCATTCTGTAATGCAGCAATCGCATCTCCCATTGGAGCAGATCCCATACCTGCCCATGCGTCATCTTTCTCAATATCTAAATCTAAAGCACTTTCTGAAATTGCAGAACCAGATAAGTCGCTAGCCTCCGCACTAGCACTTAAATCGTCACTAGAGCCAGCATCATCGCTACTGGAATTCGAATTATTTGAATTTGAATCAGAACTTTTCTCGATTATTTTTCCGAATCCTTTTACGATTCCAGCTTTTCGCATAAGCAAGTCTCGCTTAACTTGTGCTAGTCGTTGCGGAGTCATTCTTGCAACAGACTCCACTTTTTCGCCGTTTGCAGCTACTAAATCTGGCGCTATTGCAACGTTTTTTCCAAATGCGTCTTTTACTTTGTTCATAACCACAACTGGCACTTTTTTACCATCGTAAGGTTCTGTTGTGCAAATCGCGAGCGCAAAAGCATGTTGGCTTATAGGCTGGTCAAAAGTTAATACAAGCCTTCTTTTTGCTGCATTTCCATCGTCTAATCTAACTTTTGGAACGCGATCTCTCTCTACGTATTCACGAACATCGTCTGGCAGATTTTTAACCAGATTATCCCAAGTTTCGTCCACGTCAAGCTCTTGTGTTGTCTGTCTTTCAACGTTTGCAGTTGACCAATTCGCTTGCGTGTTATTGTTGATTTCAGATTTATCATCAAGAATTACCGAAGGATTTTCAGCAATTTTTACTGTATTAACTGGATTTACTGGATTTACTGGATTAACAGGATTAACAGGATTAACTGGATTTACAGCAGAATTTGAACCAATAAAATGCCTTGCAGAAGATGCGGGATGCGAGGAGGACTTTGCAAGAGATTGATTAGTGGCTTTAGAAAATGGTTCCTGCGCAGTAGTACCAGATTGCATATCAGCAAGAAGTCTAGCCATAAGAATCTCAAGATTCATTCTAGGAGAAACCGCATTTGCCATTCCAGCAAAAGCATTATTGACGATTTCTGCCATTTTGGACAAGCTTCGCAAAGTTAGCTGACTTGATTGTCGTTGCAAATCTTGCATGTCTTCTGGCGATAAATCGCCTAACAAGTTTTTAGCACAATTTGGACCAGCAGAAACCAAAAGCAACAAATCACGCAATCGTCCGAGAAGATCTTCCACAAACTTACGAGTGTCAAATCCTCCGACTACCACTTTTTGTACAACTTCATATAATTTTGCACCGTCTTTTTCAATAAGAGCATCAATAACATCTGCAATAAGATTAGAAGGCGTAAAACCAAGCAAAGCAACTGCTGAATCTAACGAGATAACACCATTATCTGAACCAATCATAAGCTGATCTAAAACAGATAATGTGTCTCGCATGGATCCGCCGCCAGCGCGCATAGCAAGCCGCAAAACGCCCTTTTGCGCTTGAATACCTTCCTTTTTGCAAATGTCTTGCAAATACGGTCCCATTACTTCTGGAGGAACAAGTCTAAACGGATAATGGTGGGTTCTAGAACGTATAGTTCCAATCACCTTATCTGGTTCAGTAGTGGCAAAAATAAACATAACATGCTCAGGTGGCTCTTCCACAATCTTCAGCAAAGCATTGAATCCTTGCGGAGTTACCATATGCGCTTCATCAAGAATAAAAATCTTATATCGATCGCGCGCTGGAGCGAAACCTGCACGTTCGCGTAATTCTCTAGCATCGTCAACACCATTGTGGCTTGCAGCATCTATTTCTACAACGTCTATTGAACCTGATCCGCCTGTTGCAAGATCTTTACAGCTTTGGCATTTTCCGCATGGTTTAGAAGTAGGACCCTCTTTGCAGTTAATACAACGAGCAAGAATACGCGCAGAGCTTGTTTTTCCACAACCGCGTGGACCCGAAAATAGGTAGGCGTGCGTTATTTTGCCTTGATCTAGCGCTCTCATAAGAGGAACGGTAACTTGATTCTGTCCTATCACTCCTTCAAACGTGTCTGGACGATACCTTCGATACAATGCAAGTGCCATAACTATAACCTACCGTCACCTGAATATTAGCTCAACTCTACTTGAGCAAAGTTTCTGTTCTATTCTAAACATTTAGACATTAACATGCTAATCGCCTATTAACATGCTACATTATGACCAATCGCACGAATATTTGATATTTTCCACACACTTATTAGTCACAATCTATTAAACCAGCTCTAGCCGTTACATTTATCTTATTAACCATAGGAAGTCGTAAAGGCACACTTAGACTGATTAATACATCATCATCTTTTTCAACACAAGATTCTATTTTCCCATTATTTGCCTTTGCTGTGCGCTCTGCAACTTGACATGCATCATCTTGCATATTTCTCATAGCGACTGCACCTGATATAGCCGATGCATTTGCAAGAGCGTAAGCTCGGTGTTTTTGCACCAAAATTGACCCTAAAGTCGCACAAACAACAAGCATAGAGCAGATTGCTATTACCAATCCTATGCCTAGCATAGTTCCAGAACCACAATCTGCTCTACGCAAATGTTTAAAACTGTAATATTGCGTATTTAAAATGCTTAATCGCTTACATATTTTTTGACTCATATTAAAACCTGGCTAATGCGAGCTTCCACAGACAATGGCAATACTTTTAAAGGGTCTGGCACAACTGGGCAGCTTACAACAATATCTGCCATATTCCCAACATATTTGACTTTTACAGAACTATTAACTCCAGATACTTTAGATACTATATTTTGCGCATCTTTAGAATTGTGGTGCGAAGCAACATAGTATGCTACTTGACCTGCTGCATCATGGCAATTCATTGTATTTACTACTGATTTACCAACAAAAAATAACGTTAAAGCAAGTACCACAACTGCAGGAAGAATAATCGCAAATTCTGCGGTAACAGCCCCAGAATCTTTTGAATTATTTATCTTATGACAATTATTCTTAGTCGTTCTCTTATCTAAAATGTTCAAAAATACATGATTCTCCATTTTGTCTCGTTTCTTTTCGCATTAGTTAAAATCCCACAACAAATCACATAAACATCACGGTCAAAAAACTTTATAAATATTTCATATCACGTTTTTTAAAGTATGTTTTAAGTTTCACGCAATGTTTCACAGTTTTACAAATGATTATTTACTTAAAGCTAACTAACATGTAGAGCTTTTGTAACAAGATCACTGATAGCCGTACGAACAGCATCTGATTTGGCAATAGCAATAAGCGCTGTAGCAAAAGCTGTGGCAGCTATAAGAACAACAGCATATTCTGCCGTAACAGCCCCATCATCACACTGCTTTAAATCTTTGCTCAAACGATTCTGCATGTTATTACATGCTTGTTCAGCTTTAATTAATCCTTCATTCATTCGCATTGAACACATGCAATACCATGTTGACAATGCAGCAGTAATTGATCTCATAATCACTCACCGTTACCTTTCTTTTTGTTATTTTTATTGTTATTTTTCTTTTATTTATGTACCCAATATTGGGATACAAATTTTTTATTTTTTAGATTGCGATTAATACATAAATGCAGATACTGTCGGCAAAATTCCGACGAAAATAAACGCTGGCAGAAAACATAACCCAACAGGCAGAAGCAGACGAACAGAAAGCCTAGAGCTTTCTTTTCTTGCCACGTTTCGCATAGATTGCTCATAATTTTGTAAAATCGCTATGAGTACAGGAACTGGAGAACTTCCACAACTCCATGACTCTCTAAGTGACTGTCTAAGCCACATACTTAACACAAAAGACGCAGATGGATTTTTATCTTTTTTATCGAAGCACACATAAGGAGCACTCCAAGCTTCTATCCAAGTATCTCCAGAAAGTAGTGCTTTAGAAACATTCCTTAGCCAAATCCCTTTTCCTCCAGGAATAGATGACCCAACAGCGTCAAGCGCTCTAGTAATTGCGACTCCACTTTTTAAAGCAACTATCATCATTTGCAAACCCAAAATTGGATCTATATCTTCAACTTTGTTACACCTAAAATCGTAATTGTCTCTCATAGAAATCGCAGGTTTACAAGCGCGCTCATAGCACGGGTTAAGAATCATCTGTCTAGTAAAAAATTTGCATAACGTAACTATATAAGCTACTAAAATAATCCAAACGATAATTGCCTTAAACATTTTCCACGATCCTTAATAACCATTAACTCATTAATCGACATTAGAAACAGCACTCAGCATTGCTTTTTTAGATGACTTCATGATCCATGTAACCCATAAAAGACCGATTACATAAAACAATAAGCCAATACCTAAGAGTGCGTATCCTCTAGAACTTGTAAAAATCATCAATATTGGATTTACACCCAACAATTGTCCAGTAAGAAGAGCCAAAAATGGTAGAGCAGTTAGCAATCTAATAGTTGCTTTAGGCATTGCAAAAACTTCTGAGCTTAAATCATTAACCCTCTTATTGGCATGATAAGAGTCAGAAACAGCTTGAACGCAATCAGTCATAGAGCATCCTATAGAACTGCTCAATTCGTATACAGACATAAGCGATTGTGCAACCTTGCGCATGTCTTTTCTAACTTTACTTCTTTGGCGAGCGCTAAGATTTTTAATCCTATTAGAACAGCGAGAATCAATCCATTTGAACACCGATTCAACGTTTATAACTTGGAAATAGCTTTCGCTGTTATTGCTGTTGTAATTGTTATTGCCATTATCGGTCTCTTCAATAAGTCCATTGCGATTCTCATTATTGCTGTCTCCTCTTATAATCGATTCAAAAGAAGCACCAGAACGCAAAGAAGCCACAAGAGCAGCTAGTGATTCTTCAATACCCATTTTCAAAATCCTTTACTGTCTTTATCAATTACAGAAACAACCCTGTATCCAACGGTAAATGCCATTTAATGGCAAAATTTTTCCAAGCAGACGTTGCCTCTATCTGAGCAGAAAAATTACTATCCTTAGAATTAACGCAATTTTTCAATCTTAAAATTGGAACACCTTCTAACGCGCCAGAATCCGTAGAACGCAATACTCCAAGTTCTTTTACAATTCGCATACCATTTACTCTTTCTACATGTATAACAACATCAAAAGCATCCGCAGCAAGAGAACATAGAGCAGAAGGTTCCAGTCCTGCAAGAAGCCCTAAAGACATTAATCTGGCTGGCACCTTTTGAACTTTATCAGCATGCAAAGTTGTCATTCCACCTTTATGACCACATGTAAAAACGCGCAATAAATCAGCTATTTCTTGACCTCTGCACTCACCTAAAATAATTCTGTCTGGTCTCATCCTCAAAGTTGCCTTTACAAGATCCGACAAACCAACGCTGCCTACTCCTTCAACGTTTGCTTCTCTTGTAGCTAAAGACACATGATCCTTAGATAATGAACCTAATTCTCTTGTTTCTTCAACAGTCACTATTCTGTCTTTTTCATCACAAGAAGCTAAAAGAGACTTCATTAACGTTGTTTTACCAGAGCCAGTGCTTCCCGTAATCAAAATATTCGCACGTTGAGTTACCAATAAATAAAGTATTCTAGATAATTCAATAGGAAACATTCCTCTACTACTTAACTCTGTTAAACAATAGCGTTTTAAAGCGGGAAAACGAATCGAAATAGCAGCACCACTTAAAACTATTGGAGCAATAAGAGCGTGTACTCGCACTCCTACTGGGCTAGAAGCATCTGCAATCGGGCATGAATCATCTAATCTTTTGCCTAATTGTGCACAAAGCCAAACTGCATATTCTCGCAAAATCATAGGATTATCAAATGGAATTCTTGGATTGTACTCTTGCAACCCAAAACCTTTATCTACCCAAACGTGACCTGTGTCTGTAACAACAATATCTGTTGTTTGAGGATCATCTGCAAGCTCTTGCAGAATGCCAAAATCAATATCTTCTAAAACCATGCTTACCCCTTGATATTTTTGAGAATCTTTCAGATTCATATGATTGTGAATTTGATTGTTTATATTGTTGTTCAGATTGTTTTCCAGATATTTTCAAAGAGGAATTAGAGGAGTCTCCAAGCAACCATGTTGTTATTTTTTCTATTGGAATTTTGGCGGATTTTGGAATATCTCTTATACCGTAACCAGATATTATGTCTTCGTACATTTTAGGATCGTGACCAATTGGGCCTTCTACATCGCAAAGCAAATAATCACAAGCTTCATTAACATTTACAGGGCAAAACCTTTTAGAAAGACCACGCGGATTTAATCCTGCGACAATAGAAGTTTGTTTTCTAGAGTAATCTTTATGGTCAGATTCTAGGCTTCGCCAATATGCGCGCAATCTGGCAAGACCAAGAACACTAAGCTCTGCAGCAAATATGGTTGGAACTTGCGCCAAAGTTGGAAGATTCTTTAAAAGCCTTCTTGCTGAAAAACCAGATCCAATATCAACAATTACTACATCACAAGCATTGGAAAGACCTCTAATAGCAGCTTCAATAACCCATGGCTTAGGCTCTTCACCTTTCCAAGGAGCGTAAGCCAAAATATCAACGTTATTCCAGTGCAGAAGTTCACAACGCAATACATATCCGTCTAATCGTCCTAAAGGAGCTTGAACCTCTTGCAATCTTCTACCCTCGTCCTGCTCCAATCCCAACAAAACATCTAATCCGCCGTTAGAAATATCTGCGTCGATTAGTGCAACAACATATTTTTTACTAGATATATGACTTGCCAGAAGAGCAAGAGTAGTGCTTAAACCAACTCCATCATTTGCCGATGAACCGATTACAACATTTTTTGGAAAAGGCTTTAGCGAATAGTTCAAGCTACCAATATTTTCTTGAACACTATGATTATCGAATGCATCAAAATCGCTACGAACTGAAGTAGAAGATACACCAGTCGCGTAATCTACATGATTTGTGTAATCTAAATGATCCACATGATTCGTATGATTCAAAGATGCGATAACAGTCGAATCTTCCAACTTATTACTATCAGATGTACTTTTGCGCATACTTTTTATCGCACTCGCCTGAGGCGGGTACGTTTCTATAATGCGCGGAACGCAAGAAGGAGCATCGTAATTATCAATAGTCATATTGTCCATGTGGCTATTGAATCGCATACTAAACCATTAGGCAATACTATTTAAACAATGTGGTTAAAGGATCAATAAACGTTGCAATTCCGCCAAAAAGTTATCCACATTGCTGTTTTTGTTGTACTAGCGTACAAGTTTTGGATTAGAAGCCATATATCTTTCCAGAAGTTCACCATAGATTGGCTTTGTGCGCAAAATATCGGATACAAGAAGCGCAATAAAAGCAGATGCAGCAACTGGAAGAGTGTGAATCATTGTTCCCGACATTTCTACAGTTAGCAAAATCGAAGTGAGCGGAGCTTTTACAGAAGCCGAAAGCGTGCCAGCCATAACGCACACTGTAAAAATCGGCATTAGTTTTGCGTCAATGCCAAGAAGCGGAATGCTTATTATTGCGCGAGAAGCAACGCCGCCTGCAAGAGCGCCGACAGCAAGAATTGGCATAAAAATTCCGCCAGGCGCGCCACATCCAAAGCTTGTAGAAGTAAATAGCATTTTTGCAACAAACAGAATGCACAGAAGCGCTATGCTTACTTTGCCATATTCAGAGAGCTTAACAAGATTCGAGCCTCCGCCAAGAACATCTGGCAAATACAAGCCAACAGGAATTGCTATTAAACATGCTACAGATACAGGAGCCCATTTTGGCAAATATTTATACAGCGTTTGCAAGCCAAGCAAGAATCTGTTCATTAAAGAGCCAATAAGTCCTGCAAAAATGCCAAGTGGAATCAACCAAAAATGAAGTGCCATTGGCAAGTCTGGAATTCTTCCAAAGTCTAAAACAGGTCGGAGTCCAAAGCACGTTTGAGATACAAAATCAGCGCAAATAGATGCAGCAGCGGCTCCCATAAGAACTGTAGAAGACAATCCGTGTTGAACTTCTTCCATAGCAAACATAAGCCCAGAAAGTGGAGCACTAAACGCTGCAGATAATCCAGCTGCAGCTCCAGCAGTTACAACATAATGCTCTTGAGTATCGTTTTTATTGCCTTTTCTAAAGATGCGAGACATCATTTGCGCGCCGCAAGCTCCGATTTGAATCGAAGGGCCTTCGCGCCCAAGAGACAAACCAAATAGCGAACCCAACAATCCGCCTACAAA
The DNA here is from genome assembly GCF_049262755.1 of Gardnerella sp. DNF00354. Taxonomy (NCBI): domain Bacteria; kingdom Bacillati; phylum Actinomycetota; class Actinomycetes; order Bifidobacteriales; family Bifidobacteriaceae; genus Gardnerella; species Gardnerella sp. DNF00354. The sequence goes on along the minus strand of NZ_CP058402.1, from coordinate 473,157 downwards.
TCGAACGGGCAAAATAGTGTTCCAACACATTTTTAGCCCGCGCTGAACGTATCCAACAACTTGTGGAATGCCACTTCCAGATGCCATGCTTTCTTTGCGACTCATCCAGCCAATAAAAAGCCCAGCAACAATCGCAAAAACAACGCAAGGCACAATCCAAAGCATGTTTTGCAATATTTGCGCATACATCCATCGCGCAAAATCGGTTCCGTACTCAATTCCAAGTCTGTAAGTTGCTACAAGCGCACCAGAAACAAGACCAACAACTACGCCCGCAAGAACCATCTTCCATCTAAGATGCTTAAGCGTTTTAAGAACGCGATCAGAAAAGTCGCGCAAAAAATCGCGTATAAAACCGCCTACGTTCTTTAAAGTCACAATAAACCTATTCTTAAATCAAATCGCAAACAAATACACAAAGCATTTTAACATTTTAATAACACAATAAACGTTAATTAATAAAATACGTTAATTAATAAATAAAATACGTCAATTAATAAAATTAAAAACTAAGACTTTAGAAGTAAAAACATTACAAAACACGGTCCAGCGTATGCAATAAATGCGCATAAGAATGGCACTATTAGCTCGCTAACAAAAAGCCATAGTCCAAGCTTGATTTTCTTTAGCTTAAACAGGCTTACGACTTCTAAGATTGCGGTTGAAAACGTTGAAAATCCGCCTAAAAATCCCAATGCGCAAGTGTAAACAATAGTCGAAGCAAAAGTTAAATCGTATATAATCGAAGAACTTAAAAATACAACTAAGCCCATTATAAAAGACGCAAAAGCGTTGATTAGCAGCGTTGCGATTGGAAAATCGCGCTTATAAACGCGCGCAATTGCGTCAGATATTGCACAACGAAGAACAGCACCAAGTCCAGCGAAAACAACAGGCAGCCAAAAAAGAACGTATGCGTAGAACATCATTTTGCACCGCCCCTGTTAGCGTCTATTTTATTGATGATGTTTGCATCACCAGCATTTTTTACGCTGCCATTGCCTTTAAAAGCAAAAATTTTATCTCCAATTAGACTCCCAACAAGCACTGCTAAAACGCCAAGAACCATAGACAACGCCATAATGGCAATCACTTCTACAATGTTCATTGCAGTAAATGCGGAATGCGCGCCCTCAAAAGCAAAAGTAGACATTGTTGAAAGTCCGCCGCAAAATCCTGTGCAAAAACCGTATTTTATTAAGTCTTTGTTCTTGCTGCGCAATCTTTGTGCAACAAGCGAACTCACTAAAGCAAGAATAAAACATGCCAAGATGTTAGACAAAAGAGTTGCAAAAGTAAAGCGGCTAAAAAGCATAGAATATCCCGAGTCCCAATGCATGCCGTACGTAAAACCACCTATTTCACTACGCACAAAAGCGCCAAGCAATCCACCAATAAACACAACAAAATATGTTTTTGCACCAAGTGATTTACGCTTGAGCGCGTTATGCGAATTGGGGCGATTACTACTTGGAATACTCATAGTTTTTAGCCGCCTTAAATCGCTATTTAAATAGCCACTAGTCAATCAGCGAATGAACGCTAATAATGTGGTCGCGCTGAGGACCAGTACCAATTGCCGAAATGCGGCACTTGGAAAGTTCTTCTAAGCGCTTTACATAGCTTTGAGTATTTGCTGGCAATTCTTCAAACTTGTGAATTTGAGAAATATCCTCACTCCAGCCTGGAAGCATCTCGTAAACTGGCTTAGCGCTAGCAAACAGAGACTGATCTACTGGCATTTCGTTCACTCTCTCAACGCTTCCGTCAGCCAAAGTTACATCGTAAGCTACGCAAACTGGAATTTCTTTTAAACCAGTCAAAACATCTAACTTGGTAAGAACAATATCAGTTAAGCCATTTACGCGAGTAGCATAGCGGCTTACAACGGAATCAAACCATCCGCATCGGCGAGGGCGACCAGTAGTTACGCCATATTCGTGACCCTGCTCACGCAGCCAATCGCCACTTTCATCCAAAAGTTCTGTAGGGAATGGACCTTCACCAACACGAGTGATATAGGCTTTAGCAACTCCAATCACTCGCGTAATACGAGTTGGACCAACGCCAGTTCCCGTGCAAGCACCTCCTGCAGTAGGATTTGAGGATGTTACAAATGGGTAAGTTCCATGATCGACATCCAGCATAGTTGCCTGACCGCCTTCAAAAAGCACGGTTTTGCCATTTTCCATAGCCTGATTCAGTATAAGCGAAGTATCTGCAACATAAGGCTTCAAACGCTTTCCAAGCTCCACAAGCTGTGCTGTAACATCATCAATATCTATTGGATGCTGGTTGTAAAGTTTAACTAACATTTGATTCTTTTGATGCAAGCTAGCTTCAACCTTATCCCTCAAATGTTCTGCATTAAATAAATCATGCACACGAATACCAACGCGATTAATCTTATCTGCATAAGTCGGGCCAATTCCGCGACCTGTTGTACCAATCTTGTGCTTGCCTAGGAACCTCTCCGTAACCTTGTCAATTACGCGATGATAAGGTGTAATCACATGCGCAGACTCGCTCACTTTCAAACGAGAGCAATCAACACCTCTAGATTCAAGTGCGTCAATCTCCTCAAACAGAACTTCTGGGTCTATAACAACACCATTACCAATAACAGGAGTTACATTAGGGCTGATTATACCGCTAGGAAGTAAATGCAAAGCGTAAGACTCGTTTCCCACAACAACAGTATGTCCAGCGTTATTACCGCCATTAAATCTTGCGACAATATCTACCTTAGAACCAATTAAATCAGTCGCTTTGCCTTTACCTTCGTCACCCCATTGAGCGCCAATAAGCACAATTCCAGGCATGCTGAACCTCCATTTTTGGGCTAACGTTGCCCAAATAAACACAATTCCTACGTGTTAAGACTAGCGCAAAGCCAATACCGAATTTAATTTGCAACTTGATGAACTTATAAGGCTTTACCAGCAGAGCCAAGCTGTACACAGGCTTCAACAACACGCTGAGCCATTGCTTTTTCTGCCTCTTTGCCCCAAGACCTTGGGTCGTAGAGTTTTTTGGCTCCAACTTCTCCATCGATTTTAAGAACAGAATCATAGTTTCGGAACATGTGATCTGCTATTGCTCGAGTAAACGCATATTGCGTGTCTGTATCGATGTTCATTTTTACTACGCCGTAGCTTACAGCTTGCGCAATTTCTTCGGGAGTAGATCCAGAACCTCCATGGAATACCAATAAGAATGGTTTTGTTGGCACACCAAACTTGCGATTACATAAATCAAGCTTGTACTTGTTGTATACAGCGCTTTGAATGTTGTCTAGCAACTGTGGTCGCAGCTTAACAACACCAGGCTTGTATGCACCATGCACATTGCCGAACGTAAAAGCAGCCATATATCTTCCGCTCTCTGCCAAACCTAATCGTTCAACTACTCGCATAGCGTCCTGCGGCGTTGAGTATAGTTTTTCATCAATGTCTGCTCTATGACCGTCTTCTTCGCCTCCCACGGCCCCAATTTCAATCTCTAACACCGTATGAGCCTTCGCCGACGCCTCAAGCAATTCTTCCGCAACGTCTAAATTGTGTTCAAGCTTAACTGTGGATCCGTCCCACATATGCGATTGAAATATTGGCTCTTTGCCATGCGCAACTTGATCTGCCTCATAAGCTAAAAGTGGCTTAATCCAATCATCTAAATAGCTTTCTGCACAATGATCCGTATGTAAGGCAACGGTAATATTTGGATATTGCGCTGCTACTTGATGCGCAAATTGAGCAAACGCTAGCGAACCGACAACACGATTATTTACACACTGCCCCGAAAAATACGCGGAGCCCCCAACGGATACTTGAATAATTCCGTCGCTTTGCGCTTCTGCAAATCCTTGTAGTGCAGCATTTAAAGTCTGCGTGCTAGTAACATTAATTGCAGGGTAGGCGTATCCACCTTTGCTGGCGGCATCAAGCATTTGCGCGTAACGTTCAACGGTTGCAATAGTCATATTTTTATTATGACTCTAAGCGCGCATATTTTTTTAGATTTTGCTAGATTTTTTACTAAATTTGACTAGATTTTTGATTAGATTTGTGGCTATTTTTAACTATTTCTGGCTATCTTTTATTTCTTGATGGCGCTTTTTTGCAGCAGCTACAACAAAATGTAAATATTCGAGCGCGATTTCTTCTTTTAATCCAGATTCTTCAGCAATTTTTTTAAGTCGATTTGCTTGGCGATTTTCTCTAGATTTATCTTCCGCAGCAAGATTTGCGCGAGCTTTTATTTCTCCGACTTTTTCCGTAACTTTAAAGCGCTCTGCAAGAAGTGAAACAACTGCATTGTCAATATTGTCAATCGATTGACGCAACGCAAAAATCTCGCTTATTGAATCGTTACAATCATTGCAACTCGGTTCAATCTGATGCTTGCGCGCGTCAACCGATTCTTTAGGAAATTCACACATATTACTTCTAGTCGAAATAAGTCTGCAAAACCATAGTTGTTTCTGTGCTAACTGGCACAATCCTATGAATCGTGTTAATTAGCTCTTCTAGCTTGCTAGGTGTAGCAACACGAACTACGAGCATAAAACTTGGGCTTCCAGTGATAGAATAGCAGGCTTCAATACCTTCAATATCTTTCAACTTGGCTGGAACAGATGCTTCTTGCTCAAAGTCAAGAGGTGTTACAGCAACAAATGCGCTTACTGGCAAGCCTCTGCGCTCATAGTCAATCAAGGCACGGTAACCAGTGATAATTCCTCTGCGCTCAAGCTTTTGTACTCTAGATTGTACGGCAGAAACCGATAATCCAGATGCTTTAGCTAGTCTGGTTAATGTTGCACGACCATCATGTTCAAGAATATCTACAATAATCGCATCTGTAGAATCTATAGGAGCAACTGTGCTCACATTAGCGTTCAAGCCAGAAGGAATATTATTTTCAATCTTATGAGAGTTTCCTGTCATACGACCTCCATCCTCATACAGCGCATCTTCCTGAATACTGTTGTAGATTTCAGATTGCGCTACCCTGCAGTCTATTCAATCGTATCGTATTTTTTAACGAAAAAGAACAAAATTATATAAAAAATCACGGTTTTTCACATTAAATATCAAATGTTTATGGGAATAAACTTTTGACAAGTAATTATAATTATTTAATTTTCATTATTTACATATGCATAATCAATAGTAAAAATTACCAATAATAGTGTATTTTATAAGAAATTAATTATATATAAACGTATATTTTTTTATTTTAAAACACAAAATAAGCTTGTAATAAAAACAGTATTAAAAAATAAACAATAAAAATTACCCCTCGATTGATCAAACCAAGGGGTAATTAAAGTGTATTTTTTAAAGTTATATTTATAAAATTACACGAACATAACCTACTTAAGCAGCGGTTGCTGGAGACCCGCCATTTGTAGAGTTATTCGCTTGCTGCACAATCGCTGCGAGAAAATCGCGATTCGACGCAGTTTTCTTTAAGCGTGGCACCAAAGTCTGATAAGCCTGCTCTGGCTCAAGTCCGCCAAATAGTCGCCTCAAGCGATAAATAATAGGCAATTCTTGAGCAGGAGTAATCAACTCTTCGCGGCGCGTGCCAGAAGAATTAATATCCACTGCTGGGAACAAGCGCTTATCTGCCAAATCGCGACTCAAGCGAAGCTCCATGTTTCCAGTGCCCTTAAACTCTTCGAAAATAACTTCATCCATCTTTGAACCAGTTTCCACCAAAGCGGAAGAAATAATAGTCAAAGAACCGCCATTTTCAATGTTTCGCGCGGCACCAAAGAACTTCTTAGGAGGGTAAAGCGCCTGAGCATCCACGCCACCAGAAAGAATACGACCAGATGCAGGAGCAGCAATATTGTATGCACGAGCAAGACGAGTCATAGAATCAAGAAGAACAACAACATCTTGGCCAAGCTCTACAAGCCTCTTAGCACGCTCAATCGCAAGCTCCGCAACAGTAGTGTGGTCTGATGCTGGACGGTCAAATGTAGAAGAAATAACCTCACCCTGAACAGTGCGCTCCATGTCGGTAACTTCTTCTGGACGCTCGTCTACAAGAACAACCATCAAATGCACTTCTGGATTATTAACAGCAATCGCGTTCGCAATATTTTGCAAAGTGATTGTTTTACCAGCCTTAGGAGGCGAAACAATCAAACCACGCTGACCCTTACCAATAGGAGCCACAAGGTCAATGATTCTGCCAAGCATACGATTTGGCGTAGTCTCCTGCTTTAAGCGCTCTTGCGGATACAAAGGCGTGAGCTTAGCAAATTGCGGACGATTCTGAGCATCTTCTACGCTCATGCCATTAATGCTGTCAACGCTTTGCAAAGGAACAAATTTTTGGCGCTGATTCCTACGATCACCTTCGCGAGGAGCACGAATAGAACCTTGAACCGCATCTCCCTTGCGCAAACCATACTTTTTGATTTGGCTCATAGAAACGTAAACATCATTTGGACCAGGCAAATATCCAGAAGTGCGCACAAACGCATAAGATTCAAGCACATCTACAATACCAGCAACTGGAACAAGCTCTTCTTTTGGTTCCTCTCTACGAGAAGCTGATTCACGAGACTCGTGGTCTTCACGAATATCATTGCGATCAGAGCGTTCATTCCTCGTAGGGCGATCTTCACGCTCTAAATGATCAGAGCGATCCGAGCGGGAATCGTAATCATCTCTATCGCGTCCACGGCCACGCATACGGCGTTGATACCTGTCATTCCTATCTGAATGTGTATCATAATCGTCATCACCATTAGAACGCGAAGCTCCGCGTTGCCTGCGAGATTCAGAATCACGATTTGCGTTAGAATCAGAAGACTTTTCACTTGGCAAAGTAGCAAGAATCTGATCTAGATCATCTTCCGTATCATTTGCATCATCCGAGTTATTTCCGCGATAATTATCTTTAAAATCAGACTGACGACGACGCTGAGATTGATTATCACGCGTAAACTCACGACGACGCCTAGACTTACTGCTTCTATTTGAATCAACAGAATCATCAGAATCAGAAGATTCAACAGAATCAGGCAAGCCGAGATTTTCTAACAAATCCTCATCGGCAGACTTGCGAGCAGACTCACCACTATCGTCATCAAAATTGCGGCGCGACCTAAAAGATGAAGATGAATCGTATTTAGACTCATCCTCATCATTAAGCGACGAACGACTATCCCTAACAATGCTTTTAGGAACATGTACGCTAACTCCTGCTGGCGCATCCCCACCATTGCGCGCAGCGGTAAGCGTAGCGATCAAATCTGGCTTACGCATTGTAGACGTACCGCGCAGGCCCATTTGCTTCGCAAGATCCTTAAGCTCAGAAAGCTTCATATCATCAAGATTTTGGCTTGTTGCCACAGTTATACCTTTCCCTAACCCCAAGAAACAAACTACTTGGAGCTTTACATGGAAGATTTCGGAAAAATCCGTTGTGAATACAACGATAAGCACATAACAATGTGACTTAATCGCTGATAAATGTATGCTACTACACTCATGCGACTCACAACAACACGGCGTGGCAAAAAGAAAAAACGCTACTTCTTTTCGTGATATGACTTTTCTGTATTAACAGACCAAACATTATCTTTAGACTGTTTTCCACTGTTAATATTAGACACGGCTTCAATAGCAGTAGCCATAGAATGATCCTGGTTATTGTAACGATGCTGACCATTTCTACCAACACAATACAAGTTACCAAAACCATCCAAATACTTAACAAGCTCAGGCATCTGAGCATAAGTATCGAAGTAAGCTGGATAAGCCTTTGGAACACGCTCGCGATGCGCATCCAAAACATCATCTTCGCCATCAATAACCTGCATACGAGTAAGCTCATCAATCGCAGATTTACGAGCCTCTTCATCGCTCATATTCCAGAAATCATCGCCCTCATCGCAGAAGTATTCAAGACCAATCCACACAGTGTTGTCAACATCCTTAACGAGATATGGGCTCCAGTTGTTAAAGATTTGCAAACGACCAACTTTGTATCCTGGATCCTGCACATAAATCCAGCAATCAGGCACAATAGGAGGGTTACCTAACGTTGGAATATCAGTCGTATTACGCAAACGCATACGCTTAACAAGAAGTCCAACAGTTACGAAATCACGGTAAGGCAAGCCTTTAGCAACTCGTTGTAATTCGGATGGAACCTGCACAGACTCATTTCCTTCGGCGCCATGCTCAATAGCTGCAACCAAATCTTTTATTGGCATAGAAGAAATAAACTGATCCGCATGAAGTTCTTGCTGCAAACCATCTTGATTTTCAACGACAACACTAGAAATTTTACCGTCGCACTGTTTAATAGCAACAACTTTTGCATCTGTTAAAACAGTGGCGCCATTTTCACGGCAACGGCGTTCAACAGTCTCCCAAAGCTGACCAGGACCAAGCTTAGGGTACCAGAATTCTTCAATCAGTGAAGTTTCAACTTCCTTCTGACCCGCCTTACTCTTAGGCATAAGTTTTGAAACGGCATTCTTCAAAACTTCAACAATGCTTAAACCCTTAACTCGCTGAGCACCCCAATCTGCAGAAATCTGGCTTGGATGCCTACCCCAAAGCTTCTCGGTATAGCCCTCGAAGAACATTGAATAAAGTTTCTTACCGAAACGGTTAATGTAAAAGTTCTCAAGATTAGTTTCTGGCAACTTGTGAATCATAGACCAAAGGTAGCTAAAACCAACCTTCATAGTAAGAACAAAGCCCATAGAGCGCAAAGTAGACGCAGAAAGAGAGATAGGGTAGTCGAAGAAATGATGATTCCAGAAGATTCTAGAAACGCGATGACGCTTAAGCATAACCTCATCTTCAACTTCAGGATCTGGGCCGCCATCCTCTAAATCGTGATGTCTGCCAAGTTTTTTGTCGTCGTAAGAAGGAGCGCCTTGAAGTGGCAGCATATCTCGCCACCATTGCATAATTCGATCATCTTTAGAGAAGAATCGGTGACCGCCAATATCCATGCGGTTTCCGTTGTATTTTACAGTGCGAGAAATTCCGCCAAACTCTTTAGATGCTTCAAGAACAGTTACATCGTAGCGGCTAGCTCCGCCATCTTTTACAAGCTCCCATGCAGCCGTCAACCCTGCCGGACCGCCACCAATAATCACTACAGATTGTTTCTGGGATTGTGTATCAGTCAATTTTCCTCCATACCTAAAAGACGCTTTATAAAGTCAAAATCGCAAAACTGCAAGCACGTATCTATATTAAAATCTAAACATAAGCTTTACTAGCATACTCTTATCATGCGATAGATTCTGGAATATCGATATCTGTTTTCTGCACTTCTTCCACATTTACGTCTTTAAACGTAACAATACGAACGTTTTTCACAAACCGCGAAGGGCGGTAAACGTCCCACACCCAAGCGTCTGTTAATTGCACGTCAAAATACACATCTTGACCTGCAGAACGCACGTTAAAATCCACCTTGTTTGCCAAATAGAATCGTCGCTCAGTTTCTACAACATACGTAAAAAGCTTAATAACGTCACGATACTCCTTGTACAACGCAAGCTCGGCGTCAGTTTCGTAATTGTCGAGATCTTCAGCGCTCATCGCTTCCCTTCCGCATTATTGCCATTAGTGTTACGCTTACGACCGCGTCCTATAATACGCCACCATGCACGTTTAGAAGAATCTTCTTTGACTGTAGCCGCATTATACGGCCACGATTCGTCGGAATTATCTTTGCTAACAGGTATTGCAATTGAATGCTCATGCGCACTTAGCGCTTCACAAACACCAGGATTATCTTCAATAACGTGCAGACCAAAAGCGTCTAAAGAACGAATGGCATCATACTCATCTACGAGAGTGTCCATAACAACAAAATCTTGATATTTTTGATTTTGTGAATCCCACAAAGCATCTCTAGCTGTTCCAGTTTTTACAAAACCAAGAGACTGATAAACAGAAAGAGAACGCGTATTCGCTGCTGGAACACCAACCCAAATCCTATGCAATGCTAAACCAACTGTGTCTGGAGCAAAACCATACGTCATAACTCTAGGCATTGCATCTCTAGAATACCCACGACCCCTATAATCGCGTCCTAGAATCACCTGAATTCTAGCGGATTTAGACCAACCATCAATGTCGATCAAAAAAATCATTCCAATAATATCGCCATTGGTATTTTTAGCATCATCAATAAGATCTGGCACAATTGACCATGCGATTGTTGGGCGCGATTGAGCATCTCCAACAACCCCAGCATAATCAGACATACTTTTATCATTATTGCCCAAAGACCACTGCACAGAACGCTCAACCCACGCATGAACCATAGCACGTTCAGATTGTGAATCCTTGCCAGTTATAACAGCCGCACCATCAAAAGCATGTAATGAATCCATCCTCTCTAAATCTTCGATGGTTGCTTGCCTAAGGCGCGCCATCTCGCCGCGTATTGACGGAATTACAATACTTTCTGGTAACTCTCGAGAGTTTGTAGAGTCAGCATTGACTTCCTGCATATTCACCTGTTTCCTGTACCTAATTGATCTTGCGTTACAAAAAGTTCTACAAAAAGCATAAGCAAAATACAAATGCGTAAGCAACTACAATATAAGATTACACTTTTTGCACTCTACACAATGCTATAAAACACAAGGTTAAAACGCAAAGCATAAAATGCAAAAAGTGCATCTATAAACTATTCTTTTCTAGCTAAATTTTAATCTAACTAAAATTTAAATCAGCCTTTAATCTTTGCCATCACGATCTTAGTAACAGCCTTAGCATCAGCCTGACCTTTAGTCGCACGCATAACAGCGCCAATAATTGCGCCCATCGGCTTCATATTTCCAGCCTTAAGCTTTTCTGCAACTTCAGGATCAGCAGCAAGAGCAGCGTCAACAGCAGCTTCCAAAGCGCCGTCGTCGTTCATAACCTTGAATCCGTGCTTCTTAACAACTTCATCAGGCTTACCTTCGCCAGCCAAAACGCATGCAACAGTTTGCTTAGCGAGCTTATCGTTAAGATTGCCGTCTGCAATTAGCTTTTCAACTTCAGCCACATCTTGCGGAGTAATAGGCAACTCTTCCAAAGTCACGCCACGAGTGTTAGCTTCGCGAGCAAGCTCACCAAGCCACCACTTCTTAGCACCAGCAGCACTTGCACCAGCCTTAACGGTTTCTTCAACCAAATCAAGAGCATCCGCGTTCAGAATATCGCGCATTTCAAGATCGCTAATACCCCATTCGCTTTGCAAACGATTACGGCGCTCGCGAGGCATTTCCGGCATCTCGGCCTTCATGCGCTCAATATGCTCTTTAGTTATATGAAGCATAACCAAATCAGGATCTGGGAAGTAGCGATAATCGTCAGCATCCGACTTCACACGACCGCCAGCAGTAGTCTGAGTTGCCTCATCCCAGTGACGAGTTTCCTGCAAAATCTCGCCACCTTCGCTCAAAATAGCAGCCTGACGACGAATCTCATATTGCAGCGTCTTTTCAATACCGCGGAATGTGTTCACATTCTTAGTTTCGGAACGCGTACCAAATGGATCGGTTGGCTTTCTGCGAAGCGAAACGTTCACGTCAGCACGCATATTGCCCTGCTCCATACGAGCGTGGGAGATGTTGAGAGCGCGAACAATATCGCGAATAGCGCGCATATAAGCACCAGCAATTTCTGGAGCGCGACTACCTGCACCTTCGATTGGCTTAGTTACAATCTCGATTAAAGGCACGCCTGCGCGATTGTAATCAACCAAAGAATGATTTGCGCCTTCAATACGACCGTCAGCGCCACCAACGTGAGTATTCTTACCAGCGTCATCCTCAATGTGAGCACGCTCAATCGGCACGCGGAACACTGTGCCATCTTCAAGCTCAACATCCAAGTAACCGTTGCCATTAGTAGGCTTATCATACTGGGAAATCTGATAATCACGAGGCATATCTGGGTAGAAGTAGTTCTTACGAGCGAACTGGCTCCACTCAGCAATCTCGCAATGCAACGCCAAACCGAGTTTAATAGCGTAATCAACTGCAGTCTTGTTTACAACTGGCAAAGAGCCTGGCAAACCAAGGCTTACAGGAGTTAGCTGAGTATTTGGCTCGCCACCAAAAGATACTTCTGCTGGGCAGAACAGCTTTGTGCGCGTGCAAAGCTCAACGTGAGTTTCCAAACCGAATACTGGGTCAAACTGCTCCACAGCATCGGCATATTTCATAAGTTTTTCAGCCATGAGAATCCTTCTTACTTAAGCTTTACTTCACTTTACTTAGCCAATGAATCGAGCCAACCAGCTTTAAGCGACTTCCAGATTGGGCCGCTCCACTTTTCTTCGAGCGCTGCTTCCAACGCTGCTGCAGGCTTGTACATCTTTTCATCATGGCATTGCGGAGCAATAATCTGAATACCAACAGGCAAACCATCGTCACTTAAGCCAGCTGGGAGGCTCAAAGCTGGAACGCCAGCCATGTTTGCAGGAATCGTAGCAATATCGTTCATGTACATGGAGAGTGGATCATTCATCTTCTCGCCAAACTTAAATGCCGTTGTAGGGCTTGTTGGGGAAACAAGAACATCTACCTTATTAAACGCTTCTTCAAAGTCGCGAATAATAAGCGTACGAACTTTTTGTGCAGAGCCATACCAAGCATCGTAGTAGCCAGCGGAAAGTGCGTAAGTGCCAAGAATAATACGGCGCTTTACTTCGTCGCCAAAGCCAGCTTCGCGAGTTGCAGCCATCATGTTTGCTGCAGTCTGAGGCTTGTCTGCTGTCGGCATTACGCGCAAACCGTAGCGCATACCGTCGTAGCGAGCCAAGTTGGAGCTAACTTCGGAAGGCATGATTATGTAGTATGCAGATAGCGAGTAAGGGAAGTGAGGGCAGGAGACTTCTGTTACTTCTGCGCCCATATCTTTAAGCAATTGCACAGCTTCATTAAAGCGTGCTTCAACGCCTGGCTGGAATCCGTCGCCGCTAAGCTCTTTAACTAAACCAACCTTTACGCCCTTCAAATCACGGCGAGCACCCTCGCGCGCAGCCTGAGCCATTGGAGGAACAGGAGCAGGAATCGAAGTGGAATCGCGCTTATCGTTGCCACCAATGATTTCTTGCAAAAGTGCAGAGTCAAGAACGCTGCGAGAAACAGGGCCAATCTGGTCAAGCGAACTTGCCATGGCGATTGCGCCAAAACGGCTGACTCCGCCGTAAGTTGGCTTTGCGCCAACAGTACCAGTTAAAGCGCCTGGCTGGCGAATAGAGCCGCCAGTATCTGTACCCAAAGCAATAGGAGCCTCGAATGCAGCAACTGCAGCTGCAGAACCGCCGCCAGAACCGCCAGGAACGCGCTCAGTATCCCAAGGGTTGCAAGTGGTTTGGTAAGCGGAATGCTCGGTAGAAGAACCTTGAGCAAACTCATCTAGATTAGTCTTGCCAAGAATTGGCATGCCAGCTGCCTTGAGCTTTTCAATAACAGTAGCATCGTAAGGTGGAACCCAGCCTTCAAGAATCTTAGATGCTGCAGTAGTAGGAATGCCCTTAGTAACAATCATGTCTTTAATGGCAATTGGAACGCCTGCAAGCTCAGGTAAGCCTTCGGCTTCGCCATTAGCATTCTTTTTATCAAAAGCATCTGCTTGTTCAAGTGCAACATCTGCAGAAACATGCAAGAATGCTTTGATTTCTGGCTCGGCTGCTTCGATTACTGCCAAGTGAGCTTCAACAAGCTCGCGGCTAGAAACTTCTTTAGCTTTTACAGCTTTTGCCATATCGGCAGCAGAAAGCTTTACTAAATCTTGAGTATTAGTCATGTTTATTCCTCCCCCAAAATTCGAGGTGCTACAAACATGCCAGACTCACTTCTAGGAGCGCCAGAAAGCGCTTCTTCTTGAGTCAATGGCGTAGCAGGCTCGTCTGGGCGCAAATACGCTTCAAGAGGTACTGGATTTGCAGTAGGTGGCACATCTTCGCCAGCAACTTCCTGCACTTTGTTAATAGATTCTGCAATGACGTTTAATTCGCCTTGCAAGCGACTGATTTCTTCGTCGCTAAGCGCAATCTGGGATAGAACGCCCAGATGCTCAATTTCTTCGCGTGTGAATGTTGGCATAACCTCAACTATATGTGTGATGCGTGACCTTCTTATAGAAGAAAAAAGCAATATTGATAAAAGATTTACACACGTTACTGTAGAAATATTTTCCCAATTTTAGAACATGATTGTCGATCCATATTTTCTAGGGAAAATTATGTGTAATATTAAAAAAATTTTATTAGTGAGACAATAAGCGAAATAACAATTATTATCACATACAGTTTTCATAAAATTAACGAGTATAAAATAGTGAAGACGAGGGTCTATGCATGTCAACACGCCATGAAATGGAAATAATTCAATAAAAGAATGTTGGCATTCCAACCTTCTTCATACGTTTATTTGCAGAATAAAAAAATTTGTTTTATTTCACTATCCCAGAAATAAAAAAGCATGTAATAATTAAATGCTATGAGATATTAAGCTAATGCAGCGAAGCATTCCATGCATAGAAGCAAATAAGTTACGGTATCTCATAAAAAATAACATAAAATATAAAATTGAAGGACACATATGAATAACACAAAGTTCTACCGTAATGCAGCAATGTTGCTCCTCGCGGGCGCAACTATTATTCCACAATGCTTAGCAGCACCAGCAATGGCCGCTCCTGCAGCTAAGGATTCTGAGCCAACCGCATCTTGCGCAGCCAAGAAGGACTCGTTGAATAATTATTTGTGGGATTTGCAATACGATAAAACAAACATTCTCGCCCGTCATGGCGAAACCATTGACAACAAATTCTCTAGCGATAGCTTCAACAAGGGCGATGAATTCGTTGTTGTTGAGCATCAGAAGAAGAACATCACAAATACAACTTCAAACTTGTCGGTTACTTCCGCCAACGATGATCGCGTATACCCAGGTGCTCTTTTCCGCGCTGACCAGAATTTGATGGACAATATGCCAAGCCTGATTTCCGCAAACCGCGCTCCAATCACGTTGAGCGTTGATTTGCCAGGCTTCCACGGCGGCGAAAGTGCTGTAACTGTTCAGCGCCCAACCAAGAGCTCTGTAACTTCCACAGTGAACGGCTTAGTTTCCAAGTGGAATGCACAGTACGCTGCAAGCCATCATGTTGCAGCTCGCATGCAGTACGATTCTGCAAGCGCACAAAGCATGAACCAGCTCAAGGCAAAGTTTGGTGCTGATTTCGCCAAGATTGGCGTTCCGCTGAAGATTGATTTCGACGCTGTGCACAAGGGCGAAAAGCAGACTCAAATTGTGAACTTCAAGCAGACCTACTACACCGTAAGTGTTGATGCTCCAGATAGCCCAGCTGACTTCTTCGCACCATGCACTACGCCAGAAAGCTTGAAGAACCGTGGCGTTGACAACAAGCGCCCACCAGTTTACGTGTCAAACGTAGCTTATGGTCGCTCAATGTACGTAAAGTTCGACACCCGCAGCAAGAGCACCGATTTCCAGGCTGCTGTTGAAGCTGCAATCAAGGGTGTTGAAATCAAGCCAAATACCGAGTTCCACCGCATTTTGCAGAACACTTCTGTAACTGCTGTAATTCTCGGCGGCAGCGCAAACGGTGCAGCCAAGGTTATTACCGGCAACGTCGACACGTTGAAGGCTTTGATTCAAGAAGGCGCAAATTTGAGCACCTCCAGCCCAGCAGTTCCAATTGCTTACACCACTTCCTTCGTCAAGGATAACGAAGTAGCAACTTTGCAAACCAATAGCGATTACGTTGAAACCAAGGTTTCTTCCTACCGCGACGGCTACTTGACTTTGGATCACCGTGGAGCTTACGTAGCTCGCTACTACATCTACTGGGATGAGTACGGCACCGAAATTGACGGCACTCCTTACGTGCGTTCTCGCGCTTGGGAAGGCAATGGCAAGTATCGTACAGCTCACTTCAACACCACTATTCAGTTCAAGGGCAATGTGCGTAACCTCCGCATCAAGCTTGTTGAGAAGACCGGCTTGGCTTGGGAACCATGGCGTACAGTATATGACCGTTCCGATTTGCCACTGGTTCGCCAGCGCACAATCAAGAACTGGGGCACCACCTTGTGGCCACGAGTTGCTGAAACTGTGAAGAACGACTGATGCTTCCTATAATTTAATAAGATAATTTAATTTATAATTAAAGATAAATGAATACAAAAAAGGGCTTTATCTTGTAGCCAGTTACGAGATAAAGCCCTTATTTTATTTGTATTATCTGGGTTATTTATTTTATTTGCAATTTTATTTGCGAAATATTATTTAGATATTTTAAATATCGCGATGCTTTTCAATAACGTGGCCAATTGCATACATAACTACACCCCAAGCAAGAACCACTAAACCGGACTGCCACCATGTGAAAACATATGCGTTTGGTGGAAGTTGCAGGCCAGAATTAGCGGAGGCTCCTAAGAATTGGCTTACAGCACTGCCTGGCAAAATCTGAATAAGTATTGAAGTCCACTTCGCAAAATTGCTTGCAAGCATAATAATGCTAACAATGGTCTGCAGAATCACCACGGCTCCAATAACGCACATAATTCCGCCAGCAGTTGACTTGCAAATCATGCCAAAACCGTAGGCCATTGCTGACACAACAACCATAATTGCAGGAGAGCCAAGGAACAGAGTAAGCGGCAATTTCCACACGTTGCTTCCCGATAATCCGGAAATGTTATCTCCCATAAAAGCTAATTCTGCAGCAGCTAAAGAAACTGCCATTGCAATAAGTTGGGCTACAAAAACATAGATTGCAACCGCAATAAACTTAGCCGTAAAGAACATACCCCTTTTAGGTACAGCAGTAAGAGAAGCCTGAATCGAAGTTGTAGAATGCTCCGCGGTTACAGCAAGCACTGCAAAAATTGCCAAAACAATCAAAGATACAGAAGCAAAGCTAATAACTAAGTGGAAAATGCTATCTTGAGATGCAATAAGGCTACTTTTATTGCTCGGCCCAACAGTAATTGCAGCGCTTGATTTGCCTTGATTTGCTCCATTCTTAATGTCAACTTTAGACATTGCTTTTTGCACAATCGCTATAATAAAGCTAAAGATTACTGGCAAAACAATTGTTAATGCCATGCACCACCATGTTGACGCAAGTCCGCGCAACTTAACAATCTCGGATTTAAGCGTGTGCATAAATGTTAGACGCAAGTGCTGAGCGTTCATGCTGCGACCTGTTTTATACGCGTTAGACTGATGTGCGTTAGATTCAGAAGATTGCACTTGTTGATTTGCTACTTGCTCACTCATTTTGCACTCTCCTCACTATTAGATTGCTCTACGTTTTGTTCACTCGGCTTCGAGCCGCTGCTAGGAACAGCCTTCGTTACATACTGCTCTTGACCGTGTGTAAGAGCCAAATATGCTTCCTCAAGTGACGCGTGCTCGTAATTAAGCTGATATACCAAAATTTGATTATCCGCAATTGCTCGCGCAATCTGGCTTAGTTCGCAATCTGTTATTCTAAAAAGTTCGCCTTCTTGAACGTCTTGAGGTGTGCGATTATCTGGCAAAATCTTGCACTCAGGATGATTTTGAGCAAGCACTTGCTTTAATTTTTCGCCTTCTGGAGTTACAAGTCGCACAGCGTGCTGCGAATGTGCATCAACAAAATCCTGCACTGTTGTGCGCTCCAAAATTTCGCCATGCGCAATGATAACCAAGTTATCTGCAGTGAGCGCAACTTCGCTCATTAAGTGCGAACTAAGTAGTATTGCGCGGCCTTCGCTTGCGTAATACTTGCATAATTCGCGAACCCACTTAACGCCTTCTGGGTCTAAGCCGTTAATCGGCTCGTCCAAAATAAGATTGTGTGGATCTGCTAAAAGAGCCGCCGCAATGGAAAGACGCTGGCTCATACCAAGCGAGAAAGATCCTGCTTTGCGGGTTTTAACACTTGATAATCCAGTAATATCAATCACTTCGTCAACGCGCTTTTTTGATATTCCGTGAGTTAAAGCCAATGAATACAGGTGGTTGTAAGCCGTACGGCCCCTGTGAGCAGACTTTGCGTCAAGAACTGCTCCAACTTCCGTCATTGGAGAGGCAATTTTTGCGTAAGGTTTGCCGTCAATAAGAGAAGTGCCACTATTGGCATGAATAAGATTTAACGCACAACGCATGGTGGTAGATTTACCAGCGCCGTTAGGGCCCAAAAAGCCAGTGACTTTACCGTCTTCGGCGACGAAAGAAACGTCGTTAAGCGCTGTTTTTTCGCCAAAACGCTTTGTAATATGTTGGAATTCTAACATAACTTAACAATATCACAAATAAAAAAAAAATATAGATTAAATGTAAGCGTTTATAAGTACAGGCTATTGCGTTTTGATTAATATTTTTGTTGAAATTTTGCTGCTGAAATTTTAATTAAGATTTTAATTAAGATTCAGCAATTTGGTGCTGCATGTTGCGCAATCCACGCGTGCATGGAAACAGCTGCGGCTGCTCCTGCGTTTAGTGAGCGAACAGAGCCGAATTGCGAAATATAAACAACGTCATCCGCCATTTCTAGCGCTTTTTTAGAAAGACCTGGACCTTCTGCGCCAAAAAGCATAAGGCAACGTTTAGGGAACTTGTAGTTTTCCATAGCAACAGCGCCTGGAATAATATCGAGCGCTATAACGCGCGCGTTTTTAGCGTCTTGTTCCTTGATATTTGCGATTTTTTCGGCTTCTTTATTGCCATCTGCTTGTGCTTTAAGCAAAAGTTGATGCGCTTCTTCTGCTTCTTTAAGCATATCTTCGCGCCAATTAGTCACTAGAGTTTCAATCGTAGGGCAACACTCAACGTATTGGTATAGCTCAGTCATTAACGAGCCTTTACGATTCCATTTATGAGGCCCTACAATATACACTTTTTTCGCTGTAAATGCGTTTGCAGTGCGAACCATAGAGCCTATGTTGAAATCGTGAGTCCAATTTTCTACAGCTACTTCAAACTCGTGACGGCCTTTAGAATCGAGATCCGCTTTTATGGCTTCTACTTTCCAGTATCGGTAGCGGTCTAGTACGTTACGCTGGTCGCCTTCGTCTAGTAATTCAGTGCTAAACCGCGCATCGTAATTTGGCGATTCTGGATTATCTGGACGAGGCTCACCTGGATGTTCTTCTTCCCATGGGCCAACTCCTATAGGTCGGAATTCTGGCTCATCGGAAGCTTTTGCAGCCAAAGTAATTGGATTCGGTTCGTGCATGTGTGAGTTTTGCTCCGTTTAATACTTTTGCTTAGTATTGGCAGCTAGTATTTGCAATTAGTCTTGGCAGCCGTCTGTTGCGCAATCTCCTGTGCAACCTGACTTGCAGTGTCCACCGCAGCAGTTGTCTTCGCAGCATGGCTCAGTGCAACCGTCATGAGTACAATCACCAGTGCACTCTACTTTACAATGGCCACCGCAGCAATTATCTTCGCAGCAAGGCTCAGTGCAACCGTCATGAGCGCAATCTCCCGTGCATTTAACCTCGCAATGACCGCCACAGCAGTTGTCGTTGCAGCAATCTTCATGTTCTGCATCTGCACGTAATTCCTCTTCACCGAAAGCTTGAACAAATGCCATTTTAGTACTCTCCTCACTTATTGGATTTACTAATTGAAGATGCCTCGTGCCTTGTTCGTCGGCGTCAACACCACCAATTAATGCAACTATAGCAAGAATTTGCGCGCCTTGCTGATTAACAATGCCAAAATCAAGACTTAATTCATTGCCGTGTCGTAAAGTCACAAGCGAAGAAGTTTGAACATACGATTTTTCAGAAAGCCAAGAATCAAGCAACAATACTCGCTTGCCTTTAACTGACGGACCTTTTGTTGCAGGAAAAACAAAATCCATAACAAAGCCGTCAAGCGCAATTCCTTTACGTTCTGCAGCATGAATAAGCGCAAAAACCATTGGCACTGCAGCAGCAGTTAACGCACCAACTGCGTCAACATCGCGTTCTAACGAATACCCAGCTTTCTCAATTGCGTCAAAAAGAATATCGCCAACTAACTTAGAGCCGCGCTGATCAAAAGTAACAGAAAACAGTTCGCTAAATGGTTTCGCACTCATATCCGCACAAAGCATACGTTTAAGCTCAGCGCGTTCCTCTTGTAATTCTGCCATTTTTGCACTCCTTAGCGTTTAGAGTTGTTCAATTTTTGATGCTTTAATGTTTTTATGCTTAACGATCTTCTACTGATACTTCCGGAGCGCTCAGCTCTTTAACATCAGCTTTATCAGAATCTATAAGATCTATTGAAGCAATAACTTTACTTTGATCTAACTTCTGAAGTTTACGCGCTGTTACCAACACTCGCGACTCAAGCGAGGAAGCAAACTTATTGTAAGCTGCAACTGTTCTTGCCAAAGATACGCCAAGTTTTGAAGCATTTTCTCCAAGAACCGCAAAACGATCGTACAATTCTCGAGATAAATCGAAAAGTTCTTTTGCATCATCTGTAAGACTTTGCTGCTGCCATGCGTACGCAACAGACTTAAGCACAGCCCACAAAGTAACTGGTGAAGTGAGGGCTACTTTTTGCGCAAAAGCATCATCCATAAGCGTTGGATCCGCTTCAAGAGCCGCCTGCAGCAATGCTTCGTTTGGAATAAATGCAACTACAAAGTCTGGTGCTGTTTCAAAAGCCTGCCAATATGCTTTAGCTCCTAATACTCTAACGTGTTCTCGCAAAGCCTTAGCATGCGCTTTTAGAAGCTCGCTCCTTCTAGCTAATTCTTCGTCGCTTGCGTTATCTGGGATTTCGCAAGCGCGCTGATAATCCGCATACGGAACTTTTGCATCAACTGGAATTGTTTTGCCTCCTGGCAGATGCACAACCATATCTGGTCTCTGCTGCTCGCTATTTACTCCAGTTACAACAACTTGCGTATCAAAATCAACATGCTCAAGCAAGCCTGCAGATTCAACAATATTCTTTAGTTGAGCCTCGCCCCAAGCTCCGCGAACCTTATTATTTCGCAATGCTGCAGAAAGCGAACTTGTTTCGCGGTCAAGCCTTGTTTGCTGCTCACTTAAGCCTTTAAGCTGAGTGCTCAGCACACCCATTTCTTGCTTACGCCCTTCTTCAATCTGAGAAACTTTATTCTTCAATGCTTCGAGATTGTCTTTTACTGGAGCAAGCGCTTCCAAGACTTTACCTTGCTCTTTCAAAGTTTTTTCACGATTTAATCGTTCGCGTTCTTCTCGCTCTGCACGCAATTGTTCTTCGCGATTCACTCGCAATTGTTCTGCTTGCTGCGCTTTTAACAGCTCAGACTCCACAAATTTCAATCGTTCAGCAAGCTGCTCTGCTTGTGTGCGATACCGTATAGCCTGATTGCCATTTTCCTGCGCTTGAGCGCGCGCTTGCTCGTACTGCGAGCGCAATTCGCTAAATTCGCGTTGACTTACGCCATTAACTCCTTGCATTCCAGAGTTGCGCTTAACAATAGCCAACACAACAATGGCGGTGATTACAATAGCAACCACCATTAAAACAAGCATCACAATATTATCGAACATACGTTCTATTAAACACTATTGAGTTGACTTTTGAAATATAATTAGACGCGTCTTTTAAGCGCGTTCAAAATAAAGCAATAATACTATCAATAATGAAACGCTATCAGCAATAACTCGAAAAATTAAGGGGGAAATCCACCTTTTTATTACAAGTTAATTCTACAAATATTTTTTATTCAGATACAAAAATAGCGTGCTGTCTACTGGAAAATAATCCAATAAACAGCACGCTTTGTTTTATTTGGCTACATGATTTGACTACATTAAATAATGCATAGATTACGCAATCTTGAGAGTTACATGGTCGTCGCTCTCTGCACAATCCGCAACTACGCGAGCGCCATCATGCACCTTGCCGGAAAGCAGCAATCGCGCAAGTTGATCGCCAATTTCTGTCTGAACCAATCTACGCAACGGACGAGCACCGTAAACTGGATCATAGCCATGCTCCGCAAGCCAAGCGCGAGCAGAATCGCTCACATCCAAGCTAATTCGGCGGTCACTCAAGCGTGCAGCTACTTGACGAACTTGAATATCCACAATTCCACCAAGCTCTTCGCGAGTAAGCGGATGGAACATAACAAGCTCATCCAAACGGTTGATGAACTCTGGCTTAAACTCAGCGTGAACAGCGTTCATAACAGCCTTACGCTTAGCTGCATCATCCAAGCCTTCTTGCACAAGGAATTGCGAACCCAAGTTTGATGTCATAATCAAAATCGTATTCGTAAAATCAACCGTTCTACCTTGTCCGTCAGTCAAACGACCATCATCCAAAACCTGCAACAAAACGTCGAATACTTCCGGATGCGCCTTCTCAACTTCGTCAAAAAGCACTACAGAATACGGACGTCTACGCACGGCTTCAGTAAGCTGGCCTCCTTCCTCATAGCCAATGTAACCAGGAGCAGCACCGATTAGACGCGAAACAGAAGCCTTTTCCATGTACTCGCTCATATCAATGCGAACCATTGCACGCTCGTCGTCAAACAAAAAGTCGGCAAGAGCCTTAGCAAGCTCCGTCTTACCAACGCCAGTAGGACCCAAGAATAGGAACGAACCAGTTGGGCGATTCGGGTCTGCAATTCCAGCACGGCTTCTGCGCACAGCATCCGCTATAGCGCGGATTGCTTCGCTTTGGCCAACAACGCGCTTAGAAAGCTCCTTTTCCATGTTGAGCAGCTTCTCATTTTCGCCTTGCATTAAGCGACCAACAGGAATGCCAGTCCATTCGCTAACGACTCCTGCAATAGAATCGGCATCAACCTGGTCTGGGACCATCGGCTCTTTCGCTTCACTCTTAGCGTTAGCAGCCTCAGACTCCGCTTCTTCCAAAGCTTTTTGAATGCTTGGAATTTCGCCATACAAAATACGGCTTGCTTGCTCCAAATTGCCTTCACGCGTGAATTTGTCGGCTTCTACGCGCTTAGCATCGAGTTGCGCTCGCAAATCACCAACCTTGTTGTGACCAGCCTTTTCCGCATCCCAACGCGCTTTCAATCCAGTAAGCTTTTCGCGCGAGTTAGCTAATTCTTCCTGCAACTTTTCTAAGCGTTCGCGTGCAGCAGCATCTTCCGCCTTCTTTAATTGCATTTCTTCCATTTCAAGACGCGTAACTTTGCGCTGCAATTCGTCGATTTCTTCTGGCTGAGAATCAAGCTCCATGCGCAAGTGAGCTGCCGCTTCATCCACCAAATCAATCGCCTTATCTGGAAGCTGTCTGCCAGTAATATAGCGGTTTGAAAGCGTTGCTGCAGCTACGATTGCATCGTCACTAATAGTCACCTTGTGGTGTGCTTCGTAACGTTGCTTAAGTCCGCGCAAAATCGTCACCGTATCTTCAACAGAAGGCTCGCCAACAAACACTTGCTGGAATCTGCGTTCAAGCGCCGAATCTTTTTCAATATGCTCACGATACTCGTTAAGCGTAGTTGCACCAACCAAGCGCAGCTCACCGCGCGCAAGCATTGGCTTAAGCATATTGCCAGCATCCATTGAACCTTCTGCAGATCCTGCGCCAACAACAGTGTGAATTTCGTCAATAAACGTAATAATTTGACCGTCTGATTGTTGGATTTCCTTCAACACTGCCTTTAAGCGTTCCTCGAACTCGCCGCGATACTTCGAACCTGCAACCATCGAAGCCAAGTCGAGGCTTATAAGACGCTTGTTTTGCAAAGTCGTAGGCACATCTCCTGCCACAATTCGCTGAGCCAATCCTTCTACAACTGCCGTTTTTCCAACGCCTGGCTCGCCAATTAGCACAGGATTGTTCTTGGTTCTGCGAGAAAGAATCTGAATCACGCGGCGAATCTCCTGATCTCGCCCAATCACAGGGTCAAGCTTTCCTTCGCGAGCGCGTGCAGTCATATCAACCGAATATTTTTCGAGCGCTTTGTAGTTGCCTTCCGCGTCTGGACTCGTAACTTTCGCGCCTCCGCGCACAGTTGGCACAGCCTTGCGCAACGCGTCTGCAGAAACATTGTGCTTTTTGAAAATATCCACAACAGCATTCGGCGCGCTTGCAACTATGCCAATAAGCATGTGCTCAGTAGAAACGTATTCGTCTCCCATTGTGCGCATTTCTTTTTCTGCCTGGCTTAAGGCAGCCAAAAGCTGACGGCTTGCGTCTGGCTTAGTTGTAGTTGAGCCAGTAGATGAAGGCAATGCCACTAATGCGTTGCGAATTTCAGCGCCGATTTGTTGCGCATCTGCCCCTGCCTGTGCAATAAGCGCGCGCACTACGCCTTGCTCTTGGCGAAGTAAGGCATCTGCCAAATGTAACGTATCTACTTGCGCATTGCCAGCCGCCGCCGAGCTTTGCACAGCATCGCTTAATGCATCTTGCGCTAAGGTTGTAAACTTCTGTTCCATATTTACCCCCATTTGCACCGCTATCTAGCGGATTTTAGGTGATTTGCGTGCACTTTTTGCGATTGCACTCAAACCACATTCTGTCAATTTCTAAAACTTGAGTCTACTACACTCAAGTTTTGTTTTCAAGATGTTTGTGGCGTTTTCTTATACAACGGTTGCTTGCGACTTTTCCTAAGTATTTTCCTAAGTATTAAATATGTCGTAATCTTAAAAATATGAGAATTGCACGTTTTTCCTATAATGAAGTTCCGCAGTACGCTTTCGTTCAAAAAGATGAAGCAGACGGCAAGGATTATTTAGTAGCGCTAGAAGGTCACCCACTAAGCCCTCAAGGAGTTAAGCCAACAGGCAAGCGCTACGAGTTAGATGCCGACGGCGTGCGTCTGCTTGCACCAGTGATTCCTTCAAAAGTCTACGGATTGGCAAAAAACTACGATACGCGTTCTACTGAAGAGCGCGCATCTTCTGCTGCGTCTTCAAGTCATACGGCAGCAGATATGGTGATTTTTACAAAGCCTAGCACATCTGTAATAGGACCTGACGATCCAATTGTTATTCCTGCTTTTTCAAACGATATGAATTTTGAGCCAGAAGTGGCTGTTGTTATGGGCAAAATCGCCAAGAATGTGTCGGTCGATAAGGCAATGGACTACGTTTTTGGCTTTACATGTGTAAACGACGTAACTTTACGTGATTGCGCAGGCAGCGATCCAATGTTTACGCGCGCAAAAGGATTCGACACTTCTTGCCCACTTGGTCCATGGATTACAACCGAGCTAAATTGGCGAGACGCGCATATATCCTTTACGCTTAATGGCAAAGATGTGCCAGAGGCGAACGGCACTACAGCGCGATTGATTCACAGCATCCCAGAGCAAATTGCTGCGATTTCAAGCTTCTCAACACTTCTTCCAGGAGATGTTATTTTGACTGGAACGCCGTATCCTGCAGGAACTTTGCACGCTGGCAATGAAGCGATTGTGCATGTAGATGGCATTGGTTCGCTGCGTAATGTGATTATGCATGCGTAATTAAAATCATCAATTTGACTTAAAACTACACAAATGCGCGTGGGCCAAAGATTGCCGAACCGATTCGAACCATAGTAGAGCCTTCGGCAATCGCCCACGCAAAATCGCCGGACATTCCCATCGAAAGCTCTAGTTTTGCAGAGTTTTCATCATGATCTTGCGCAAGTTGTTCACTCACACAATCTCTAATTTCTCGCAATTTTGCGAAACCGCTTCTCACTATTTTTTCATCATCCACGCGCGCTCCGAGCGTCATAAATCCGTGCAAATTAAGCGCAGGCAGGCTAGATATAGCGAGAGATTCGTCAATCGCACGTTCCGGCACACATCCGGATTTTGTAGATTCTCCCGAAACATTCACTTCCAACATAACGTCTGTGCAAAGTCCCAAATTTTGCGCGCGAGCAGATATTTTTTGCGCAAGTTCAATGCCGTCAACCGACTGAATACCATTTGCAAGCGGTAAAACTTTGTTTATTTTATTGCTTTGCATCTGACCGATTAAGTAGAGCGGAATTTTTCCATTTACGCCAACGCTTAAATTTTCGCGCGCAGCTTCCTTGCGTAAAATCTCGGCTTTTGCGACAATTTCTTGCGGTCGATTTTCCCCAATTACTCGCACTCCAGCACGAAGCGCTGCCATAATTTCGCCAACATCTCGCGTTTTAGTTGCAGCAAGCAGCGTAACAGACTCAGCTTTTCGACCATAATGCGATTCGGCTTGAGCAATGGCGTCTTGCACACTGTGCACACCGTCGGCAATTTGACGCGCACGAACACAATCGACCCCAGTATTCGCTAAATCTTTTTGCGTCATGTATGCCATTTATTGCCCCAATCTATCATTCTAAATACATAGTTTAGTCGAGGAAGGGCACGGATTTGTCTGCTAGGTTTGCGCGAACAGAATCCCACGGCGTTTCGTCGCTTTCAAACAAAGCGAGCGCATCAGCAGCACTCATATCTACTGGGCGGGTTTGCCCAGGGTTCTTGTATCCCAAAAGATACATACAATAGCCAATCATGCGCTCGGCGCTCCAGCCAGATTCTCGAAGCGCGCCAACATCTAAAGAATGCTTACTTTTTGCGAGTCGCTCGCCTTGAGCGTTATCAATCAGCGGCAAATGCGCAAATTGCGGACGCGCATAATGTACGCCGCGAGCCACAAAAAATCCCGATTTTTCAAGCAATTCACCAATCCAAATTTGAAGTGCAGCAGAACGAAGCAAATCGCGTCCGCGCACAATATCATTTACTCCCGAAAGCACATCGTCAACAACAACAGCAAGCTGGTAAGAAAAAACGCCATCCGCGCGACGAATCACCATATCCCCCAAGTCGCGATTAATATTAAAAGATTGCGCACCAAAAATCGCGTCTTCAAAATCAATATTTGCCTCCCTCGAATCAGCCGAAGGAACAGCAAGCCGCAAAGAATGTTGTTGATTATTTTGCAAACGCTTTTCGATTTGCGCCAAGCCTTGCGCATTTTTGCGAAGATTTCTGCACGTACCTGGGTAGCGTATAAAGCCGTCGCCTTCTTGCGGCGCTGCAATCGCTCGAATATCGGAACGCGAGCAAAAACACGGGTAAATCAGGGAATTCCCGTCTCCGTCTTGCAAAGATTCTAACACATCAAGAGCTTCTTGGTAAATTGCATTGCGATTATGCTGATAAGTCGGCTCACCAACCCAATCAAGCCCAGCCCACTTCAAATCGTCAATCACTCGCGCGCTTGCATCCTTCGGCATTCGCGCAATATCGAGATCTTCCAGGCGCAAAATCATGCTTCCACCTTGCGACTTTGCAGAAAGCCAAGCAGCCAACATTGCTACCATATTGCCAATATGCATACGCCCAGAAGGAGTCGGCGCAAAACGACCAATTGCAATAGGTGACTTAGAAAACATGATTTCGTCTTTCTAATATCTTTCTTAAAATCTTTCTTAAAATCTTTCTTAATAAGCACAAGTTTGCAAAGCATAAACTTGCAAAATAAAAAGCGCGTAACGCATTCATACTAGCATCACGCGCTTCTTACAACCGCAATTAATCACAATCAATAACAGTTAAAAGCAACTGTTTTATGCAAATAGCGACTTAAACATAAGCACGCCCAAAATTGCGCCAGCAGTAGGGGCTACGACTGGAATCCACGCCTCGCCCCAACGAGAAGAACCCTTGTGCGGAATAGGCAAAATGGCGTGGAGCAAACGTGGCATAAGGTCTCGAGCAGGATTCAAAGCAGGACCAGTCGGACCACCCATAGAAGTCACCAATCCCCAAACAACAAAGCCGACTACGATTGATGCTCCAGCCAAATTCTTCTCTCCCCAAGGAGAAGTAAGGCAGCAAAGCGCAGCCAAAACAAGCACGAGCGTACCAAAGAATTCGTTTAGGAAGTAGTTAAGCTTGTTATTGTAAGCATCCGTAGTGCAGAACGTGCCAAGAATAGCCTCTGGCTCTTCGGTTTCGTTGTAATGTGGCAAATAAGTTACGTACACAATAAGCTGACCGACCAATGCGCCCAAAAGCTGAGCCACAATATACGGAAGTACGTTTGCCCAAGGGAACATTCCGCAAACAGCTTGCGCAATTGTCATAGCAGGATTTATGTGCGCGCCAGAAATTCCACCGAACATTAGCACTGGGAACATAACGCCAAAACCATAGCCCATAGCAATGTTTAGCCAGCCTGCGTGATGACCTTTAGTGTTTTTAAGTTCAACATTGGCAACGGCTCCATTGCCAAAAATCATAAGAATGGCAGTTCCAATAAACTCGGCTGCCAACATTACTGTAAATGAATGTTGCATGGTCCTTCGATCCTTCTTAATTGTTTTGCTGCTTTTGCTTTTGTACCACATCTCATTTTCAAAGAAGCTAAGAAAATGAATCCAGCAATTATTATTCCAACAATTATTCTTTGATAGTTTCCCCTATGAACACGACACTGCGAGTAAATATCAAATAGTCATATATCAAAAGAGGCCCGCCACACTGGCGAGCCTCTTACTTACAAAAACAATCTTCAGCGGTTCTATCTGCACAACATCCTCGTTGCAACGGTAAAGTCTTATGTATCCGTCCAACGTAATTGGAATCTAACATCCATACATTTTCTGTGGTCTACCGCTCTTTTAATTTGTTCTCGTGATTCTTATTATTACTGTTTTTTGTTCTTTAGTAAAGTACAAAACCATCTTTGTTCACATATTGTAATTAGTGTTCATTCGAACATAAAAAATAGATGGTTTTGCATCATTTTGTGAATATGCAATGGTTGTCATGTTCAGATGCGTTCACATATTGCAATTATCGGCGTGTCGAGCACGCGCAGCTGCCGACACTCAGTCGCGCACATCCCTTACAGCGCATACAATTACGGAGTATGGTACAAATTTTTGACGCTCCCTCAAAGGCGATTCTGCGCGGTCAAATTGCAGAGCACATCGCCGAAGACGAAAAGGCAGAAAAGCGTGAAGCTCGTGAGGGCGAGCTACCGTTGCCAAAAGATCGCTTCTTTGACCGCGAGCTTAGCTGGTTAAAGTTCAATCGTCGCGTGCTTGAGCTAGCGCAAAATACTGATTTACCACTTCTTGAGCGCGCTAATTTTGCAGCCATCTTTGCTTCCAACCTAGACGAGTTCTTTATGGTTCGAGTTGCAGGCTTAAAGCGCCGAATTGACTCTGGAATTGCAGTAACCGCTGCAAGTGGGCTTAGCCCGCGTCAGCAGTTGCGCGCGATTAGCGAGGTTACGCATCGTCGTCAAGATGAGCATGCGCATTATGTTATTGACCACATTTTGCCAGAGCTTGCTAAGCAGCGCATTGTTATGCTCAGTTGGGACAAGCTTACGCAATCCGAAAAAGATAGACTTTCAGACTATTATCGCAGGCAGGTTTTCCCAGTATTAACGCCACTTGCAGTGGATCCTGCACACCCGTTCCCATATATTTCTGGCAAGTCTATTAACTTGGCTGTTATTGTAGAAAATCCAAATTCTGGAAAATCGCATTTTGCTCGCGTAAAGATTCCAGATAATTTGAATCGTCTTGTTCCAGTTGACGATTTAACCGACGAAGAGGGTCGCGAAGAGCGCTACGGCTTTATTCCTATGGAAAAGTTGATTGCAGCACATTTGGAATCGCTTTTCCCAGGCATGATTATTAAAGAAGCGCGATCTTTCCGCGTTACGCGTAACGAAGATATTGACGTTGAGGAAGACGATGCAGAAAACTTGCTTAACGCTATGGAAAAGGAGCTTTTGCGTCGTCGTTTTGGACCGCCTATTCGTCTTGAGATTTCCGACGAAGCTAGCCCATTCTTGTCGCAGCTGCTGGCTAATCAGTTGCGTGTAAGCCCAGAAGAAGTCTATCGTTTGCCTTCGCCGCTAGATATGACGGTTCTTTTTGAGTTGCAGGCGCTGGATCGCCCAGATTTGAAGTATCGTCCGTTTATTCCTACTACAAATCGCCAGATTGCAGAAGTTGAAACTAGCCATGCGCAAGATATTTTCGCTTCGATTCGTGAGCATGATATTTTGCTTCATCACCCTTACGATTCGTTCTCTACTTCTGTTCAAGCGTTCTTGGCGCAGGCGGCGGCAGATCCAAAGGTGCTTGCAATTAAGCAAACGCTGTACCGCACGTCTAGCAATTCGCCAATTATTGACGCTCTTGTTGACGCAGCACACGCTGGCAAGCAGGTGCTTGCGCTTGTTGAGATTAAAGCGCGATTCGACGAGGACGCTAACATCGCTTGGGCGCGCAAGCTTGAGCGCGCAGGCGTTCACGTTGTTTACGGCATTGTTGGATTGAAGACGCATTGCAAGCTTTCGCTTGTGGTTCGTCAAGAAGCCGAAGGATTGCGCCGCTATTGCCACGTTGGTACCGGCAACTATAACCCTAAGACGGCTCGCCTTTACACAGATTTGGGCTTGCTTACTTGCGATCCTGTAGTTGGTCAAGATTTGACTCGCCTGTTTAATCAGCTTTCGGGTTACGCTCCAAAGTCTAGTTTCCATCGCTTGCTTGTGGCTCCTCGCACAGTTCGAACGGGCATTATTGAGCGAATTCGCAGGGAAGAGGCAGCGGCTCTTGCTGGAAAAGAAGCGTGGATTAAGATTAAAGTCAATTCTGTTGTTGACGAAAAGACGATTGACGCTTTGTACCGCGCGGCTCAAGCTGGAGTAAAGATTGACATTGTTGAGCGTGGAATTTGCTCGCTAAAGCCTGGCATTGAAGGATTGAGCGAGAATATTCGAGTTCGCTCTATTCTTGGCAGATTCCTTGAGCACAGCCGAATCTATGCTTTTGCTAATTCTTGCGGTCCGCAAATTGGCGATGGTCCTGCAAGTGGCCCAGAAGTGTGGATTGGCTCGGCCGATTTGATGCATCGAAATCTTGATAGGCGCGTTGAAACGCTGGTTCGCATAAGCGCTCCAGACCAGGTGGAAGCGTTGATTCAGTACATTGATTTGCAAATGGCTGATTCAACAGTTTCTTGGTGGATGGATGGAGATGGCACATACACGCTACATTCTCGCGATTCCGAAGGTCGCCCTCTAGTCGATAGCCAGGAATATCTAATTCATACTCACACACGCAAACCTCGAGGTGTGAACTGATCGCGAGTAACTAATAAACGATAGACAAAGAGCCAGATTCAGCAATATGATTCTGGCTCTTGTTGTATTTATTGCTCCTTCTAATCTGACTAAATCTCAAGCGTTCCCGCAATAGCCGAACTCTTCTACAGCACAATTTGCCAGTTTTAGTAATTTTGGGTTATATAACAAAAATATCTGGCTTACTCAGAACGCGTGCATCACAGTCATGACTGTGCACAAAATATAAAACATTATGGAACAACTAAAAGTTGCGAAGGAAAACCGCTAAAATAGTGAATATGAGTGTAGTAACGACGCGATACGTTGAGGCTGCTGGCGGAATTATTTATCGCAAGCGAAATACAATAGACAGCTCAAACACAAGTGACTTGAAAAAAACAAGCAATCAAGCGGACACGATAAGCGACGACGATTTTGAGCTTTGCCTAGTCTACCGTCCTAAATATGACGATTGGAGCTGGCCAAAAGGAAAGAATGAGCCAAAAGAATCGCATCGCCATACAGCTGTGCGCGAAGTTGGAGAAGAAACAGGCTACGCAGTCACACTCGGACCTCACATTGCACAAATAGAATATCCGCTTGAAAACGAAGGCAAAAAATCAATCTCAAAAAGCGGTGCGAAAAACAGTTCACAAAACAACAATAAAACAGAAGTAGTTAAGCGAATTCACTACTGGATGATGCGCGAAATAGACGAGAATGCCGCAATGAAGCGACTACCAGCATTTGGTCCAATAAAACCAGCAAAACCTACTGAAATTGGCAATGTTATATGGCTTACTCCTTCTAAAGCTCGCAAAAAACTCACACACGATAGCGATAGAAAAGTTTTAGATGCTTTTCTTGAAAAGCTACACGCTGGTCAAACTGAATATAAGACATTGATACTAGTACGACATGGAAAAGCTGAATCACGTAAATCATGGCAAGGCAGCGAAGCAACTCGTCCAATCACTCCTCTTGGATCTGCAGCATCCTACGCTCTAGGTCGTGAGCTTGCTTGCTATGCTCCAAATCGAATTGTCTCGTCACCCTGGAAACGTTGCGTAGAAACTGTTGCAACTTTTGCACACGATTCTTCTCTTTATATAGAACAGATTGCGGAACTTACTGAAGATCATCATGAGAATAAACCAAAATCTACATTATCTGTTCTTATAAGTGAAATACAAAATCTTGATTGCAACGCACAAAATACACAAAGCACACAAAACACAGAAGCAAATATTAACAATTCAACAGTTATGTGTTTGCATCGCCCTATTATCGGCACTTTCTTTGACTATTTGCGAGGAATCACAAAACCGCGAGCACATAAACGTATACTTAGCCAAAAATCTCCATACATGCCTACTGGTAGCGCAATAGTTTTGCATATTAGCAATACTTCTAAAGGCGCTCGCGTTATTGATATTGAAAAGGTGTTACCAATTGTCTACTAGCCTTAATTCACAATCGAGTTCTATCCATTCGAGCAGATCTGCTTTTATGCCAAGTCCAATAGGTGCAAGTCGCCCAAGCCGACCTGCACAAATGGATCCTGCAATGCTCGCGCAAATTGAAGGCGGCACAGATCCACAAATTGTAAACGAAATCAGCCACACTTCAGCGGCCGTTCTGCTTAACCGCGTGCATAAAACACAATCTCCAGAGATTGTGGAACGCGTACTGAATTTGGTTGAGAATGAGGGTATTGAGGTCATCGCAGACTTGTGGAGTCAAGCGCAACCTGATTCGCTCCCTGGAATGCTTTTTAGGCTATATTTGCTTCGGGAGTCTTTGCGTAAGCAGCGAGAAGCATATGCAGAGTATTGGAATCTTGGAGAACCTTCTGCAACTAGCGCTTCCGCAATTACTGGAATTGACGAATCTCCTACAGGAGATGATATTGCGCGACTCGCGGATTCTATTCTTTCTGGTGCTTTTACGGGCGATTTTGCTGTTGCTCTATATCGAGCTTCTGCGTTTACTGCGATTATTTCGTGCGGAATGCGTTCTTACGCGAAAAAATTAACACAGAAGATGAACGATTCCAAAAGAGATGATTCACAGCGTCTTGCTAGCGTTTTGCACAAATCCGCAAACATGCATGCACTTTCCTTATGCTTCGCTAATGGAGCTAAATTGTGGAGACTTGGAAAACTCGATTAGTTTATTTGTTATCACACTGCGTTTATTTGTTATGCCATAGCGCGGCGCGCTGAAATCTAAAAGCATGTATACTCGGGAAGTGACGCTGGCTTGTGTTTAAGCCCCGGGCTCCATTTTTTGCCGCTGCGAGCGGCGTTTGCGCCGACAGGCGCTTTCGCAAGTCAGCGTTTTTAAGTATGTTTTAATTTTCCAGCAATTCACAAAATTCAACCTTCATTAACACTTGTTTATATTTTTTCTAAATAGTCACGGCACGCCGATAGCTTAACATGCCGCGCTTGCACTAATCTAGAAGGTATGGATCTTCATGTTTTACATCATCCGCTGGTGGACCACAAGCTCACCGTTTTGCGTGATAAAAATACACCTTCTAATATTTTCCGCGAGTTAGTTTCCGAATTGGTAACTCTCGAAGCATACGAAGCAACCCGCAATTTGGAAGTTAGCGATCGAGAGATTGAAACTCCTATTTGCAAGATGACTGGCAAGCATTTGAACCGCCCACGCCCAATGGTTGTGCCAGTTTTGCGCGCAGGTTTGGGTATGCTTGACGGCATGACTCGCCTTCTTCCAACCGCTGAGGTTGGATTCCTTGGCATGAAGCGCGACGAGCAGACTCTCGACATCGTCACTTATGCTAACCGTTTGCCAGAAGATTTGACTGGTCGCCAGTGCTTCTTGCTTGACCCAATGCTTGCCACTGGTGGCACTCTTATTGCTGCTACGCACTATTTGGCTGAGCGCGGCGCTAAGGATGTTACTGCTATTAACATTTTGGCAGCGCCAGAAGGCTTAGAACGCTTGGAGAAGGAAATTGATCCTTCTATTGACTTTAAGGTTGTTGTTTGCGCCGTTGATGAGCACTTGAACGACAAGGCTTATATCGTTCCTGGTCTTGGCGATGCTGGCGATCGCTTGTATGGTTTAATTGACTAATACACTCACCAAATCAAGCGAAAGCTAGAATATAAAAACTAGAATCAAAAACTACAAAAAGCCTGCTGATTTGCAACACTTTGCAATTTTCAGCAGGCTTTTGTATTCAGGCTTTTGTATTTAGAGCCGACAAGTTTTAGAATTTGCAAGTTTTACCGCGGACGAGTTACTGCCACTTCGCGAGCGCGATCTGCCAATTCGTCCAATTTTTCAAGCTCCGCGCGCTGAGCATTAGTCTGCTTTGGCGCAAATTCTCCGTAACGATTTTGCGCAGCTGTACGAATTAAAAAGTCAGACAAACGCGGATTTTTTGGCAAAACTGATCCGTGCATATAAGTGCCGATAACGTTGTATTTGCGCGCACCTTCCGTATGATCTTCGCCGTTATTTCCGCAATTTTCGCCATCAACCGAGCCGAGTGGCTGCGTACCACTCTCCAAACTTGTGCGACCAGAATGGTTCTCGTATCCCACAATATCTCCAAAATCGCGGCTATGCTCAACAAGATTCCCAATCATGCGCACGTCTTGACCAACCGTATGCTCTCCGAGTATGCCTATGCCTTTAAGCTTTTGGCCTTCAATAGTCTCAAAGTACTCTCCAAAAAGCTGGTAAAGACCGCAAATCATAAGCATTGGAACGCCATTTTTTGCAAGCTCACGAATCGCGTCCGCGCGCGCAAATAAATCATCCGTAACTCTACTTTGACCATGATCTTGACCACCGCCGCCAAGAATCATATCTACTCGCTCTGGCCAATCATCGCCAACGTTGTACTCGTGCAACACGGGCTTGTAACCATACAATTCCGCTCGACGCATAATCGTAAGCACATTGCCATAGTCACCGTAAATATTCATGTCTTTCGGGTACAGCGACACAATATCTAATACACGATTTTCGGCTTTATTAGTAGCATTCGCTTGACTAATATAATTAACATCACTCATATCATTCATGATGACTACTTTCTTGCTACTTTCCAACTCCAACGTCTTTAACGCTTGCGATTTGCCCCAACGTAGATCGCACGCGAAGCATAGCAGTGTATGTGCAATATATGCGCTTAGCATTTTTAGCATCACTACTAAAATCACCATTTACAAAAGCTTTAACGTCTTCTTCTAAATCAGTGTTCACATTTCTAGAGGCAACTTTGTCGTATTGTAAACGCAAAGCCATATCCCACGCGCGCGTGCCAGAAACACAAGTGACTCCAGTGCCACTAAAGCATGTAAAATCAACGTCCCACAGCCAGCTCATGTCTCGCCCATCCGCGTATTCGTCACAAATCGCAATCATTGTGTCATGATTTGCAGGCTTATCCGAAGCGAGCGCAAGTCTAAATCCAATAGGATTTTTCACTAGAACAAGCTCCACAGGAGCGCCGTTAACTTCGATTACTTCGCCTCGACCAAATGCTGGCGTTACGCGAGAAATAGCTTCCATAAGCGCATCGTCGTCGAATTTTGCGAGTGTTGCATCTTTCTTAGCAGCATCTGCCAAAATAGCGCGCACAATCGTAGACGCAGCAGCTGCGTTAAAAACGTTATACACGCCTCGCAACTTAACGCTAGTAGTTTTTCTATGCCCATCAATCAAAAAATCGGCTTTATTATCTGCAACTTTTGCCAAAACAACATCTGCATGCGGAAGGTTACGCGAATCGCCATTAAAATCGCCACCCAAATCACTATGCAAATCACTATGCAAATCGTCGTCAGTTGGAAACATGCTTCTTAGCGATTCATCCAAACCGAAATATTTTACCTTACAAGACGGCAAAACATCTTTAGAAAGCGCAGAAATTCGCGGATCTTCGCGATTTAACACAACTACTCGCTTAGTTGCGTGCGCAACATTGCTCAACAATTTAGCTGTAGTGTCAATCTCACCAAATCTATCTAACTGATCTCGCATAACGTTTAAAAGCAGAGAATATTGCGGCTTTATTTGATTTACAAAATGCACCGCGTAAGCTTCATCAAGCTCTAAAACAGCTATATCCGCATCTAACTTTGTGCCAAAAACAGGCATTTCTTGCACCAATGCTGCTACAACTCCGCGTGTGAAATTCGATCCCGTAGGATTTGTAAACACGCGCAATCCAGCATCTCTAAGCATAGACGCAACCATGCGAGTTGTAGTTGTTTTACCGTTAGTTCCAGAAATTAACACAACTCCGTAAGGCAAACTCCCCAGCGTTCTAGCCAAAAACCCAGGGTCTAGTGTTTCCACAACTTTGCCTGGTAAAGCACTTCCTCCGTGGTTTGTCGCGCGCGAAATCATCCTAACCAGTTTCCCTACAGCTGGCATTATGAATCCAAAACAACAGCGTTTTACCACTTTATTTTTGACGATCATCAATCCCCCTATTAACTCTACTGCTGATATGCCTGAGACTGATGCGAATCATAACCTTGAGCATCATTGCCTTGCGAATATGATTGCGGCTGGTATCCTTGCGGCATATCTTTAAATTTAGACGTTGCTCCAAGAAAAGCTAAATTGAACGTTTCTGTAGGGCCATTACGATGCTTTGCCATAATAATGTCTGCTTCGCCTGGACGATCTTCTTTGTTGTAAAAATCAGGTCTATGCACAAGAAACACAACGTCAG
Organism: Gardnerella sp. DNF00354; assembly: GCF_049262755.1. Classification (NCBI taxonomy): domain Bacteria; kingdom Bacillati; phylum Actinomycetota; class Actinomycetes; order Bifidobacteriales; family Bifidobacteriaceae; genus Gardnerella; species Gardnerella sp. DNF00354. The sequence goes on along the minus strand of NZ_CP058402.1, from coordinate 436,355 downwards.
CATCCTGTTCAATAGATCCCGATTCGCGCAAATCTGAAAGCTGAGGCTTTTTATCGTTTCGCATTTCTGGTCCGCGGTTTAGCTGGCTTAGCGCAACAACTGGCACTTCTAGCTCTTTTGCTAAAAGCTTTAATGCACGCGAAAACTCCGAGACCTCTTGCTGCCTCGATTCAACTTTCTTTCCAGAAGTCATAAGTTGCAAATAGTCGATTACAACCAATTTTAGATCGTTCGTTTGCTTTAGTCTCCTGCATTTTGCGCGAATTTCCATAAGACTCATATTTGGGCTATCGTCTATAAAAAGCGGAGCGTCTTTCATTTTTGACCAAAACGCATTTAGCTTAGTCCATCTATCTGTTGTAATGTCTTCTGAAGTCCCGCGATGCATTGCCGTCATTGGAATATCCGTTTCGGCTGCAATTATTCTTTGAGCAAGCTCTAATTTGTTCATTTCTAGCGAGAACACAATTGTTGTCATATTGTGATGCAACGCTGCAGAACGCGCAAAGTCGATCCCAAGAGTTGACTTTCCCATTGCAGGCCTACCAGCTACGACTACCATTTGCCCTGGTTGCAAGCCTTGCGTCATGTCGTCAATATCTCTAAATCCTGTTGGAACGCCTTTTTCAATCTCGTTACTTTGCAACTTGTCTAATTGTTCGAGAGCATCTTGAACAACAGGACCAATAGCGGAATAATCCTGGTGAACTTTGCCAGAACTCATCTCGTAAACTTCGGATTGTGCGAGATTTACAACGTCTTCTGCTTGATCTCCCGTGGCAGAATACCCCATTTGCGCAATCTTTGTTCCAGCAGCAATCACATTTCTCAAAATCGCATTTTTGTGTACAATATCCGCGTAATATAACGCGTTTGCAGCTGTTGGAACTGATGCAACTAGACTATGCAGGTAGTCTGCTCCACCAATTTTCTCCAGATTTTCGTCTTTTAGAAGCTCGTTTGCGACTAAAACAACGTCTACTGGTTGTGAACCAGAAAATAAGCTTATAATCGCGTCGTAAATTGTTTGGTGTTTTGGCACATAAAAATCTGCTGTTTCTAGGATTTGCGAAACTTCGCCAATGGCATCTTTGCTCATTAGCATTCCGCCTAAAACTGCCATTTCCGCGTCTTCGTCGTGAGGCGGAACCTTGTCAAACAAAATACTGTTATATGATGCGTTGCCTGACTGGTTTGCGTCATTTCTACTTGACTTCCACATATCATTACCTGCCATAGAATCGAGTATAAACGCCTGCACGGAGCACACTAACAAAAGTTGATATAAACCAACACAAGCCGCGAGTTGAATATTTTACATATTTGTATACTTCACATACTCACATACTCACATACTCACATACTCACATACTCACATACTTACAGACTTGCAGACTTCATCCAATCATCTGTTTTAACCCTATGAGAATTTCCTAAAGCTCTTCCACCAATGTATACAAGGTTCAGAGCCACCCACAATAACACGGTTCTAATTATGTCAGTAGAGCCAAAAGCTATATTTACAAAGCACATTGCACTAATCGCAACAAGGTATACAACAGCTGTAATCGAACACGATTTAGCAAGATACTTGTGGTCTCCAGCTCCGATTAGCACTCCGTCTAAGGCCCACATAAATCCAGATAACGGCAAGAAAATTCCAAGAATCGTCATTCCTATTGAAACTAAGAGTTGTATTTCTACGTTTGGGCTAAATAACGGTGATAGTAGCCATCCTGCAAATATCATTAAAATTCCAACGATTACGCTACTTAATGCGCCTACTTGTGCGCATATTTTTGTGATTATGTTAGCGCGTTTTAATAATCCAGCTCCAAGCGCAGAGGCGACTATTGTTTGAGCAGCAATCCCTATAGCGTCTAATATGTTCATAACAAAATTCCAGCAAGAATTTGCAACTTGGTATGCGGCTAAAGTATTTGTTCCAAGACGAGCAGCCGCTGCAACAGTTGCCACCATGCACGCGCGCAACGCCAATGTGCGTATAAACAGCGGAATACCACTTCCAGCGCTTTTAAGTATGCTATGCGCTTGCGGACGCAAACGTGCTTTTTCGCGAGCTGCCCAAAAAATCGCTGGAAGCGTTAAAACAATACCCATATACCATTGCGCTATCATTGTTGCTATTCCAGATCCAAAAATGCCAAGATTCATTCCAAACACAAATAGAATATCTAAAATAGCGTTTAGCACAGCTCCACTTATTGCAGCAAAAAGTGTGATTTTTACTTTGCTAAGTCCTCTGAATATGCCATTTGCCGCATAAATTAGTAGCATCGCAGGCAATCCTGGCATAACAGTTTGAGTGTAAGTAATCGCGTTTTTAAGCGTATCTCCACTTGCTCCAAAACTTTGACAAAGCGGGCGTGCAAACACCATTAAAACAAGCGTTAAAACAACACCTAACCCAAGAGCCAACCATAGACCGTCCATTCCAACGCTTAGTCCTTGACGATTTTTCCCAGCACCCAGCAGCCTTGCAACTTGGCTTGTGGTGTTGTACGCCAAAAACAGGCATAGTCCCGTTGTTGTTAAAAGCACGGTTGATCCTATTGAAAGCCCTGCAAGTTGCGTTTTACCTAAATGACCTACTATTGCGGTGTCTATTAAAACAAACGCTGGCTCTGCAATAAGCTGTCCAAATGTAGGAATAGCTAGAGAAAATATATGCTTCAGTAAATCTTTTTTGTTTATAGCAGATTCTTTATCTTCTTGTCTATTGGTAGCTGCGTTACTCTTGGCTATTGTCATAATGCACTATTGTACTGTCGAAAAAACTTATTAGATTAAGTATTTAATAAAACTATTATTTTTATTACTTTTATTATTTTTTATTACTTATTACATTACTTTTCTAAATCTGATATTCGGCTGCTTGCGACTTTTCCTTTCCTATTTCGCTATCATAAATATTTGCCAATTGCAAATCAAAATTGTTTTTGGAAAAGTTATCCGCAGGATATCCACAATGTTATCCCCCATTTGTGTATAACTTTTTGAGATACACACAGCAACACGCCTAAAATGTGGATAACTCAAAGTTTTTATCCACATCACTTAGTCCGTGTGTGTCATAATCTTGAGATATTCACACCAATGGGGGATTATTTTACATAAACTTTGATATTTTATTGCTTCTTTTGAGATTTCTTAGAATTACTTCTAGATTTATCTGACTTATTTTCCACAGAACTAGAATCAGATTCTTCTGAATTTTCTGACTCTTCTACATCTTTTTCAGTTTCAATCTTCTCTTCGCTCAATTCAACTTCGTCTTGCGATTGAGTAGAAACATTATCATCAGAATGAGCTGAATTATCGCCAGCAACCGCTGAATCACTATCTGAATCTACAGAATCACCATCTGCATCTACAACTGATTCATCAACAGAAATAGCTACTGGAGTAAGAACTGCCACTTGGGTTTTCCCTTCTTCAGAATCAGCAACTTCTACAACAGCTCCAGCTCTAGCTTGAGCAATACTAGAAAAGTCATATGCGCGCTCACCCTGATCTGCCAAATCAACACCCTTACGCTCTTTAGCTTCCGATATTCTCCAACCAAAAAGCTTCTCTAAACCAAATGCAACTAAAGCAGTAACTGCACCGGAATAAAGAACAGTGATTACAAGTAAACAAATCTGCGCGATAAGCTGATGCCAGTCACCAACGCAAAACAGTCCGCTACTATCAGCAAACAATCCCACTGCAAAAATACCGATAAGAGCAGCGATGCCGTTCACGCTCACAACATGAAGCGCTCCATCATAACGCGCAAAAGTCTTAGAATGCGTTGCAAGGCATGTAACGACACCAACAATAACTCCTAATACCATTGCCCATAAAGGCGCAATCACATCTGCAGCGGCAGAACTAGCAGCCAAACCCGCCATAATTCCAGACGCGGCGCCAACAGCAGTAAAACAACCTGAACGCAAACGCTCCGTAACACCCCAAGCAAGCATAGAAGCAGATGCTGTAATAGTGGATGAAACCCAAGCATATCCAGCAACTCCAGGAAGACCTACAGAAGATCCAATCATTAAGCCAAGCCAGCCAAACCAAATAATAAAAATTCCTAGAACAACAAACGGTACATTATGCGGATGGCGTTTTAGAACATTTACAGAATTATCAGCAACATCACTAACAGCTTCAACAGAACCATTAGAATCTTCTGCCTTAGAAGATGATGAACCTGTATTAGCCTCTAATTTACTAAATCTCGCAACGTCAGCCCACAATGCACGAACCAAATTTCCCTTATGCTCAGAATTATTACTACTGTTACCTTGAACAGTAGAGGATTTGGTATGAAGCACAAATCGCTTTAACGGGAAGTGCGCATGACCACCAATAATTAGCACGATTGCAAGCGCAGAAACTGCTGCAGTCAGATGCAACAACGATCCTCCAGCAAAATCATGTACTTGAATTCCTAGAGCTTGTGATATTGCGCCATTAGGAGAAAGCAATCCCCCTCCGCAAACCATATGCGCTAGAGGAGCAAATACTAAAGTGACCCATACCGCCACGAATATAAGCCAAATTGCGTATTTTACGCGTCCAGCCAACGCACCAGTAATAAGAGCAACTGCTACGACAGCGCACGCTAATCTAAAGGCTGCTGGAATACCTCCGCCCGACAAGCCTGTGTTTGCGTCCATAGAAGTAAAAATTCCATGATCTGCAACCATTGAATCACGTAGAAGCAAACCACTCACAGGATCGCCCACAACGCCGCCAATCATGTCTTTCCCAGCGAAAGCCATTGACCATCCCCATAGCGTCCAAACTATGGTTGTTACCGCAATAGCTCCAGCAGAAAGCATCATCATGTTGACCATAGATGTTGCTCGTTCGCGACCGCCATAAAATAGAGCAATCCCTGGCGTAATTATAAACACTAAAGCAGCGGCCAATAATGCCCATTGCGGATCCATTGCGGTCATCTTTCACCTCACAATACACAACCCTCGGCGGTTATGTCTTCAATATTCTATTTTATATGTTCTTTTATATTCTACTCAACTGGCGCTGCGTGATTAATAACTAATTACGATAGATTAATCCAATATTCCATCCACAAAACTTTCTGGATCGAATGGAGCTAGATCGTCTGGACCTTCTCCCAATCCGACAAGCTTCACAGGAACGCCTAGCTCTTTTTGAACAGAAACCACGATACCGCCTTTCGCGGAACCGTCTAACTTAGTTAAAACCACACCTGTAATTCCAATTGCCTCAGCAAAAACTTTTGCCTGGACCATGCCATTTTGACCAGTTGTAGCATCAAGAACCAAAAGGACTTCATCTACAGGAACAGTTTTTTCAATAACTCGGCGAATTTTGCCAAGCTCGTCCATAAGATTTGCCTTATTTTGCAGCCTTCCAGCCGTGTCTACAATCAAAACATCTGAATTGGATTCCTTAGCTTTGGCGGCACCGTCAAATGCTACAGAAGCTGGATCTGCACCGTCTTTTTCGGATCGAACAATTTTAACACCTACAGCATTTGCCCAAGTTTCAAGCTGGTCGGCAGCTGCAGCGCGGAAAGTATCTGCTGCAGCTAATATTACAGAACGATTTTTAGAAACCATTAGTCGCGCAAGCTTTCCAGCAGTAGTGGTTTTACCAGTGCCATTTACACCAACCATCATGATTACACTTGGCTTATGAGCTTTAGAAGAATCCGCATTTAGGCTTCTATCTGTTTTGGCACCAACGATATCCAGCAATTTTGCACGAAGTATTTCACGTACATCTTGTGCGCTTGCTGTTCCAGAAATCCTAGCATCTTTTCTAAGTGATTCAACCAATTCATCACTTGCCTGTGCTCCAACGTCTGCCATTAAAAGCGTATCTTCTACATCTTGCCAATCGTCTTCACTAAGATTATCTTTGCTCAATATATTGAACAGAGCACGGCCAAAAGGATTCGCACTATTAGCAAGTTTAGAGCGCAATCTTGTAACTCGAGAGGAAACATTTTCAGGCGCAGATTGCTCAACATTACTATCACTTTTAGCTACGCTAGGCAGTGGATCATCTTTGCTAGTAGGTATTAAAGGACCTCGCGACTTACTGATAATTCTCAGCACAACTGCCGCAGTCACTAAAAGCACTGCTAAAACAACTGTGCCAACAGTGGACCATATAATCAAATCTAAATCCATAACTATATTCATATAATAAAGACTATGAAATTAAAGGGACAGTTAATTAGAATGCAACAAAGACTGTTGCTACAGTAAGCAAAAAACGCGTAAATATTAGCATTTTAATACAATACTTTTGTAAGTTAATTTTGTAATCAGAAATTGAATTGGGGTATTGCGTATGGAAAACTCGCCATTGATTGATGTTTATGGAGCAGATTGGTGTGGCGATTGCATCAGAGCTAAAGCTGCGCTTAATAAGTTTAATGCTGCTTTTACTTGGCATAACATTGAATCTGAAGAAGGCGCCGAACAAAAGGCTATTGATATTAGTGGGCAGAAGCATATTCCTGTCGTTACTTTTAGCGATGGAAGTTTTATGGTTGAGCCGACTGCAACTCAGATTAAAGAAAAACTTGAAGAATTAGGACAGATCAATTTGTGATTTTTGCCTGCAATTTTGCAGCAACTTGCCACAAAACACACGCTACATGTAGCCATAAGTTGGATTAGTCTACAAAATGTAGTATACTTGGCATTTGTTGCCCCTTTAGCTCAATTGGCAGAGCAGAGTCCTTTTAAGTCTTGGGTTGTGGGTTCGAGTCCCACAGGGGGCACTTTTTTATACTCATTTGCATTTCGAAGCACTGCCTGTACAACAGCGATGCTCTCACCACGTAAAACTATGTCACTACCGCAAGAACATTGCTGTACACGAATAGAATGGTTTTGTAGTGTTGAGGCGGCTTCGGCATTAATTGCATATTCCGTTGCACCTAAAAATATATCGTCAACAATATCTTTTGAACCGTATACAAAAATATCATCTAAATCAAGTAAGCTAACCGACGGAGCAAGCACATGTCCAAGTGAACGACCTGCTTCCTGTAGTATTGTTGTTCTGTCTAAAGGATTCTCATTAATTCTTCTTCGTAAGTTAGCTGCAGATATAAAAGTCTCTAAACAACCACGCTTACCACACGTGCATTGTGGACCATCTGGATCAACAACTACGTGACCGATTTCACCTGCAGCATGATGAATACCCAAAACGAGCGAATCATCGATTAACAATGCTGCGCCTACGCCAACAGCGATTTGAACAAAAATGCCAGTTGCTCTGCCAGTCCCACAAAAACGTTCACCAATCAAAGCACTATTCGCGTCATTATCTACTGCACAAAACTTACCAAAATGTTGTTGAAACATCTTACGTAAAGGTACATTCTTCCACCCAAAATTCGCAGTTTCAACTACTACACCATCTTCATCAACAATGCCTGGGACAGCAACACCAAAACCAAGTATGTGCGAGGCACCATCAAGTAGTGACTCAGCTAAAGCAATTACAGTTTCAGGCGTAACAGCAGTAATTTTATCAAAGGATTTTTCAACCCTAGTTACAATTTCACCGCGTAAATTCATAACAGCAGCTTGCAACAAAAATGGCATTGATAAGTCCAGAACAATCACATTCCAATATTGATCATCTACACTTACTAAAGTGCCTTTTTTACCAGGTCGCGTTGGTTGTTCATATCCATTTTCCATCAGAAAGTGTTTATCTAACATGTCAGACACGACTTCGCATGCAGCAACTCGCGATAATCCGGTTTTCCTGCCAATTTGTGCTCTAGACATAGGACATGATGAAAAAATTTGTCCAAAAACCATCATGCGATTATTGATTCGTACATCAGCGGGTTCATGTTTTTTAGTAACTGTCATAGAAGGTGATAGAAAGCAAGACAGGGCATTATCATCAGTTGTTCCAAACATGACACTCCTCAAGTATAGGGCTGTTGCAGCATACTGAAAGTAAGTACTACATCGTACCATCCCACCAATAGGCCAAATCATCAGGAAAATTGTTATCAGCACATGTACTCACAACAAAATTTCACAATAAACTATATTGTACTCTCTCAACCATTGTAGCCATCTGTAACGCATACGCGCTAGGCATAACTACCATAATTACCATAATTCTTAACAATGATTTCATCCCAATATACACACAAGTGTTTGTATATTTCTTGGCCTTTACAACAAATAAATAATTTGTTAAGATAGTTAACATTGAATGTTCCAACGACATAGATGCCGCCGGCAATCAATACACAACTCGTCAAAGTCGACAAGTAAAGCTTCAAAGAAAGGAAGCGCCATGCATAGTGGAAAGAAAATTATTGGCATCATTGCAGCAGCGAGCGCCGCTCTACTATCGCTTGCTGGATGCGGTAACACCAATAACTCGAGTTCATCAGCGCAAGTTGATACTAAAACACCTGTTAACCTCACTGTGTGGACTGGTAATACAACACCAACAAAAGCAGCAGCAGCAATATTTGAAAAGAAATATCCAAACGTAAAAATTAAAGTAGAAACTGTAACAGACGCTTATCAGGCTCTGGATACAGCCATTCAAGCTGGATCGGGAATTCCAGACGTTATGGAATTTGAGTACTTGACGGTTCCTTATTTCGCAATTCAAAATAAACTTGTAGATTTAAGCACTCTTGGCGCAAATAATGATAAAGGCACATTTGTGAAAGGCGCATGGCAGGACATCAGCTTCAACAATAAGCCATACGCAATTCCAATGGATTACGGCCCAAGCGTCATGTTCTACAATAAGGCAATATTAGAAAAAGCAGGAGTAAGCAAAGTACCAGAAACTTGGGAAGAATATTACCAAGCAGCTAAGAAAGTAAAAGCACTCGGAGACAAGTACTACATAACAAATGACGCAAGTGATATCTTCACATTGCTATCCCTTGTATGGCAAGCTGGAGGGCATCCATTTAAGGTTAACGGAACCACTGCTCACATTAACGTAAAAGATCCAAAGATGCAGGAAGCTGTATCTTACTATCAGAAGATGATTCAGGAAGGCTTGATTGCAACTAATATCAAAACTTGGTCCGATGATTGGAACAGAGCTTTAAACGATGGAACTATTGCCACACAAATCATAGGAGGATGGTTCACCTCTAGCATTAAAGATCGCGCTCCGAAACAAGCTGGAAACTTCCGCGTTGCCCCTATGCCTCAATGGAAAGCGGGCGAACAGTTGAGCGCAGAAAACGGCGGCTCTGGCTTTGCTATTCCAGCGAAAGCAAAGAATCATCAATGGGCTTGGAAATTCTTACACTTCCTTGCCTACGATAAGGAAGGCGTAAAAGCACGCGTTGATGCTGGAGTATTCCCTCCAAATGTTTCCGTACTTAAGAATAACGAATTCCTCTCTTCTACTGACCCTTACTTCGGAGACCAGAAGTACCGTGAACCTATTGCTGATTCAGCTCAAAAAGTAGGAGAAGGATGGCAGTACCTTCCGTTCATGGAAAAAGTGCGTGATCTATATGGCGACAATATGGATTATGCAAAGGTGGCCAAAGGCGAATCACTTCAAACGCAGCTAGAAAACTGGGCTAAGCTGTGCATTGACTATGGAAACAAGCAGGGCTTCACAGTAAGCAAATAATGTTTACTCATAGTAGCAAATAAACTCATTACCATTTTAAGGTGCTGTTGGTGCTACAACACCAGCAGCACCTATTTAACTGAAAAATTTTTACATTGGGGGAAAGCAATGATATTGAACACTTCTAAAAATAAACGAGCGAATTTAACACGGCAACGCAATGGCATTAAACGCGAAGGAGCTGCTGGTTGGATGTTCGTGCTTCCATTTTTGCTTCTCTTTACCTTCGTGTTTATTATTCCACTTGTATACTCGATGTACATTAGTTTCTTTGGACACCAATTAATTGGCGGAACTGTGTTTGTCGGCGCAAAAAACTATCTCGAACTTTTGAAAGATCCATTATTGTGGCAGGGTATTGCACGCGTTCTCATATTTACAGCAATCCAAGTCCCTCTAATGTTGATAATTTCGATTTGCCTAGCTCTTGCTATCGACTCGAAACGTCTATATGGCACAAACTGGTGCAGAATCTCAATATTCATCCCATATGCTGTTCCTGGTGTTATCTCCACATTAATGTGGGGGTTCATCCTAGGAACCAGATATGGTCTGTTTAAGAATTTTAATGAGATATCTCATACTGATATAAATCCATTTTCTCCTTCATTTATCATGATTTCTATCGGAGTAATGATTAGCTGGGCTGCTATTGGATATAACATGCTCATCTTCTATTCTTCATTAAAGGCTATTTCACCAGATCTCTACGAAGCTGCTGTAATTGACGGCGCAAGCTATCGCCAAATAGATCGTTATATCAAGCTTCCAGAGATTAGAGGCTCACTGGCTATAACTACTATCTTCTCAATAATAGGTAGTGTACAGCTTTTCAACGAGCCGCAAATTTTGTCAAAAATGGTTGGAGGCACTGGCATTACAACCAGTTGGACACCAAACTTATACATTTACAATCTAGCTTTTGGTGACTCTTCACAGGGATATGCTGCTGCAGCAGCATTGATTATGGCAATTATTGTCATTGTAGTTACATTTACGATTCAAATTCGCAATATGCGCAAAAATGTCACCGCTGACTAACCATAGACGAAATATGCAACGAAGCATCCAAAAGGAAGAACAAATGATTAATACAACAAAATCATCAAATAATCAGGCAGCTATGCCTCCACTCACGAGGTTCTACACTGTTGAACATCCAAAGAAGAGTCCAATGATGACATTCTGGGTGTATCTATATCTCTTATATGCCCTCGTTCCATTTGTTTGGCTATTCATAAATGCTACAAAAACTAAGGCTGATTTTGCTTCTACATTCGGTCTATCATTTGGATCCTCATTCGCTCTATGGGACAATATAGTAGAGGTATTTACATATAACAATGGCATTTTCGCACGATGGATTCTAAATACGGTCCTATACACAATAATTGGCACTATCATTTCTGTATTGTTTGCAACTATGGGAGGATATGCTCTAGCAAAACTCAATTTTAAAGGCAAACACTTTATTTTGCTAACCATCTTAGGATCTATGGCAATTCCAGGAGTACTGCTTGTAGTTCCACAGTTCTTGATTTTCTCGCAACTTGGTTTAACAAACACTCCTTGGGCTGTAATAATCCCATCTCTACTAAACCCATTTGGTCTATATTTAATGTGGACATTCTCAGGGCAAAGTGTTCCAACTTCTCTTATAGAAGCAGCACGTATCGATGGCGCTGGCGAAGGACGCATTTTCTTCCAGGTGGCATTACCACTTATGAAGCCATCATTAGTAACAGTGTCATTGTTCGCATTTGTTTCTATTTGGTACAATTACTTCCTTCCATTGATAATGCTGAAAGACTCTAAATGGTATCCATTGGCATTAGGACTTGCACAGTGGAATGCTCAAGGAAATGAAGGCGGCAATATGCCTATTATTCCAAACCTAGTCATTACCGCATCTTTGCTAGTCGTATTCCCACTGATTCTGCTCTTCTTGGCATTGCAACGCTACTGGCAATCAGGCTTAGCAATTGGAGCGACAAAAGGGTAACCCGCTAAATCTGCTTTTATTGCTTCTGACAGTTTTATGCTGTCAGAAGCATAATTAATCTATACGTATTCTTAACTTTTACTAACACGATTTGGAGCATGTAATGGCTAGGCCATCTATTTATAATGACAATACTTGTTGGGATGAGCCAACATATACTTGCATATCTTCCAACTATGCAAAAACTGATTGGATAACAAATCCTCAGGTTTTTGCCGTTAACACTATTCCAGCGCATTCACATCATCATTACACAATAAATGACACCACCCCAATACAGTCACTTAATGGAACGTGGAAAGTAAAGCTACTTTCTTCCCACGTATTCAACCCTGAAAACTTAGATGAACATATTAAAAATTACGAAGATTCTTCATATCGAACAATCTCAGTTCCATCACACTTACAGATGAATGGTCTATTAAAACCGCAATACGTTAATGTTCAGTACCCTTGGGATGGTCATGAGGACGTTCAAGCACCAAATGTTCCTTCCTTAAATCACGTGGCAATTTATAAGAAACATTTTGTTTTACAAAATAATCTTAAACAGATTTTGAACGAAGAAGGTAAAGCTACTATTACCTTCCATGGAGCACAAACAGCTATTTATGTATGGATTAACGGAAAGTTTGTTGGATATAGTGAAGACTCTTTTACGCCGAGTGAATTTGATATTACTCAATTTTTAAAAGATTCTGAAAATAGTATTGTTGTAGCGTGCTACGAATTTTCTAGCGCATCATGGCTAGAGGATCAAGATTATTGGAGACTACACGGCATTTTCCGTTCCGTTGAACTGTGTGCACATCCTTCCACCCATGTATCAAATCTTCATGTTGATGCAGATTATAGCAATGATACAAATACTGGGAAACTCGCATTCAGAGCAAACATAGAAGGAGACAATTTAACGGATATTACACTGCACACTTACATCACAAATCATAAATACAGCAACGATAAATTCACAAATAATAATGATATTTTGTGGGACTGCACGCTACCTGCACAAACGATTACTGAACTAAAACAGACTACTATTACTAAAGCACTACCTTGGAGTGCTGAATACCCTGCGCTATACGACTTACATATTGATGTTGTAAGCAAAGAATCAAATATTATTGAACATGTAGTGCAGCCGATTGGTTTTAGACATTTTGATATTGAAAACGGCATAATGAGATTAAACGGAAAACGCATTATTTTCAAAGGCGTAAACCGTCATGAATTTAATTGCGACAGAGGCCGAGCAATCACATATGATGACATGGTTTCCGATGTGCTTTTTTGTAAGCAACACAATATAAACGCTGTACGAACTTCTCACTATCCTAATCAAGATGCTTGGTACGATTTATGCGACGAATATGGGCTATATATTATTGACGAGACTAATTTAGAGACCCATGGAACGTGGTCAGATGGGCGCGGAAACATAACTCCAGAATGCGCTATTCCTGGAAGTAGAGACGAATGGCGTGCCGCGTGCGTAAATCGCGTCGATAACATGATTCAACGCGATTACAATCACCCATGTGTGCTGATTTGGTCTCTCGGAAACGAATCCTTTGGTGGAGACGTATTTCGTTCTATGTATCATCATGCTCATGCTCTAGATGCACATCGCCCAGTGCATTACGAAGGGCAGACTATGGATAAGTCTTGGCGCGATACTAGCGACATTGAAACACGCATGTATGCTCACGCAGATGAAATAGAAAAATACGTGTCAAACAACCCAGATAAACCTTATATATCTTGCGAATACATGCATGCTATGGGAAATTCATTGGGAAACATGAACGAGTATGTTGCTCTTGAAAAGTATCCACATTACCAAGGTGGTTTTATTTGGGATTTCATCGATCAGGCAATAAAACAAACCCTACCAGACGGAAGCACGCATTTGGCATATGGTGGCGACTTTGATGATCGACCTACCGATTATGAATTCTGTGGCAACGGTCTATTATTCGCAGATAGAAAACCAAGTCCTAAGGCCATTGAGGCTAAACAACAATATGCAAATATAAGACTATATCCAAACGAAAATGGTGTTCGCATAGAAAACCATCAGCTTTTCACGAATACTGAAAATTACGTATTCTTGGCAAAATTACGCGTTGACGGCAAAATTATGTGGTCTCAACCATATACGTGTAATGTGGAACCTGAAAATGATTTTGAAATGACCATAGAGTGGCCATTAGAACAGTATCAAAGCAGTGGGGAAGAAATTACTTTTGAAGTTTCGTGCACGCTTGCAAAATCTACACGTTGGGCACAAAAAGGATACGAATTATCGTTCGGACAATACACAATATTAACTAAAAATTCAGAATCACAAGCTAAGCAAATATCAAATGCACGATTACATAAAGATGGCACTGTTACTATTGGACGCTGGAACGCAGGAACACGTAACTCTTCAATCGAAACGCTTTTTTCATATTCACAATGCGGGCTTATTTCATACCGTCTTGGCGAACGAGAATTTGTGATTAAACGTCCTTTGATCACTACATTCCGAGCACTAACAGACAATGACCGCGGTTGCAAGCATGGTTTTGAGCGTGCTCAATGGGCTGTAGCAGGTAAATATGCTAAATGCGTAGATCAAACAGCTGAGAAGCTCGACGACAATACGCTACAAATTGTATACAAATATGAACTTGCTAACGCAGACCATACAACAGTGAATTTAACATATGTGTCTAAAACATCAGGAGATTTACACATTGAACTAAATTATGTTCCTTCTGGAAAAGATTTACCTTCCATTCCAGCATTTGGATTGGAATGGATGCTACCAATAGAATACAGCAACCTTGAATTCTACGGTATTGGTCCTGTTGAAACATATGCAGACCGCACCAGTGCGGGACGTTTAGGGATTTGGAAAACAAATGCTTTTGACGATTTTATGCCATATCTTGTCCCACAAGAAACTGGCAATCATGAAAAAGTAAGATGGGCAAACGTAACAGACGATTCTGGACATGGCATGCGTATTCAGCGACATAATAGTACTAGCAACTTCTGCATAAGTTTACTTCCATACAGCAGCACTATGATAGAGGAAGCACAACATATAAGTGATTTAGGCGACTCAAAGCATATGTTCTTGCGAATTCTTGCAGCACAAATGGGAGTCGGCGGCGATGATTCGTGGGGCTCGCCTGTGCATCCCGAATATCATTTGCCTGCCAATAAACCATATTCTCTAAATGTGGATTTGCAATTATTCTAACCCCCCCCCTCCTATAGCTAATACCGCTGATATAGTTACAAGAAAGTTTCTATGTCAGCGGTATTTTATTGCTATTGAAATAAATTTATATCAGAGTTTTCTTTTCTACTACTCGTCTTGTGCAACTAGTGGATAGCATGATTGAAGAGCTACATATTGACGAATACTAGTTATTCTCACAGTTAACGATACTGCACAAATCGCGTCAAAACGTAGAATTTTGCGATATCCTATGGCATGAACATCTGAAACATGATGATTTACTCCACATTCATCAACAACGTGAATTTCAGCTGTTTCAACGTGTTGTCCTTTACTAATATCTTCTTCAATAACTAAGCCATCAATATAAGTAGGTTCAGTAAATACCATACGAAAATCAATCGGCTTAGAAGATGACAATGCCGTACCCTGTTTTCTGTCAACCAAGTACTTTGGATTTCCTTCATATGTATTAGGACTTAAAACTTGTATTGATAATGCTTCATGATCTCGTAATTCGCGCCCATGGAATTTACGAATCTTATCGCCCAATTCTTTTAAAATTTTAACATCAGAATCTGCTAACAAACCATGACGCGTC
The DNA here is from genome assembly GCF_049262755.1 of Gardnerella sp. DNF00354. Taxonomy (NCBI): domain Bacteria; kingdom Bacillati; phylum Actinomycetota; class Actinomycetes; order Bifidobacteriales; family Bifidobacteriaceae; genus Gardnerella; species Gardnerella sp. DNF00354. The sequence goes on along the minus strand of NZ_CP058402.1, from coordinate 420,848 downwards.
GGTGGCACATTCAACAAAAGTGTTGAGTTACCCCCTACAGATTTACACCATATATCAAATAATTCATCAGAACTGCGAACATTATTATCCTCATTATCGTGATGGAACCAACCTTTGCGAATAGAGGTATCAACTTCTGCTGGATACCAAGCAAAATCGCCTTCGTAGTGTGCAAGCGCCTTACGAGACCCTAAATCTTCATCAGTAGACGCAAATTTGCGAGAGAACTTACCATCATCTGATTGTTGTGATTTTGAAGAGGTTAATTCAGCACTACGTAATTCTGTAGGTAATACGCTCCACTCATTAGAGCGCGTATGACCAGCTTCATTGCCGCACCAACGCACATCTGGACCGCAAACACTGATAACAGCATCTGGCTGCAGCGCCCGGACTGTATTATAGATTCGTTGCCAGTCATAAGTTTGCGTTTTACCATTCTCACCCTCGCCGCAAGCACCATCAAGCCATACGGAAAAAATAGGACCATAGTGCGTTAGCAATTCAACAAGTTGATTAATATAAAAATCGTTGTAAACTTTGCCAGTGCCATATGATGATTCTGTACGATCCCATGGTGAAAGGTATACGCCAAATTTCATATTATGTCGATAAGCTGATTCACTAACTTCGCGCACAATATCTCCTTTTCCATTTTTATATGGAGAGGACGCAATGGTATGCTTGGTGTACTTTGAAGGCCACAAGCAAAAACCATCATGATGCTTGCAAGTTAGAATCACGCCGGTCATACCTGCCGATTGTAGAGCATCAAGCCACTGGTCAACATCTAAATTATCTGGATTGAATATCTTCGGATCTTCGTGACCAAGCCCCCATTCACGATCTGTCATAGTATTCATTCCAAAATGAATAAAACCATACATTTCCATGCGCTGCCAAGAAATTTGACGTGCTGTAGGCCTTACATTTGCTAAATAATCCTCATTCATGCTGCCACCCTGCTTTAGTGATCAATGCAACTTCACATCGAACAATCAATTGTTTACTATATTAACAAAAAACAAGGATGTGCGCCAGAAAAACATTCCCATATAACACAACTAAAAACACTGCAGCGCAAAATAAGAAATTACAAAAATCTTATTTACAACGATGCAGTGTTAAAAAATACTCTAATCAGAATCTCTGGTGGGGTTTATTGGTATAAGGGTTATTTATTCTCCAGCGAAAACCACACCTTTTCGAAGCATAATATTCGCATATTGAGCACGTTCACCAGTAGCAACCACACAATACGCATTCTTCGCTTCATCATAAAATGCAAAACGCTCCAAGGCTCCTATGGTATTAGCGCCACGCTTATCAAAACCAGAAATAATATCTTCATAGTCTTTCCAAATTGGAGTTTCACAAGGATCCCCTGGAACAACTTCCATAAGAGTAACTGGCTTAGATGTGTACTGGTCAAGAGGCATAAGCTTCAATATCGCTTTTAGCAATTCTGAAGTACCATGACCATCACAACGAACAACAATTGCATCTTTTCCTACCGATTCGGTTGGAAAATTTCCATCTGCCAAAACCAAAACGTCTCCATGTCCCATTTCGCAAAGTACTTTCAATAATTCTGGCGATATAATGGGATCAATGCCCTTTAACATAGAAATCTCCTTTGATTTACACAATAACTATTTCCGTTAGTTGACAATCATTGGCAACTAACAGGTTGAATAATATCACACGATATTAATAAAAAATTCCATAATTATAGCAAAATATTCTTTGCTGATTAAAGAAAAATATGAACTAACTAGTGAATTCAACTAGCCCAAACACTAGCGTCTTGGTCATCTTCATCAATATCGCGAGTCATAGGCGACGAAGTGGAATACGTGTATTCATCGTCTACCACACCAGAATCAGCATCCGCATTAATCGCGGCCAAAACACGCTTGTCCATCTTATATTGCGGCAAAACGTTCTTAATATAGCTTGTTACAGCGTCTTGCATAGAAACATCATGCCCAACGCGTTCCGCCATAAACCAACGATGATCTAATACTTCATGGAAGAACTGTGCAGGTTGGATTTGCGATCTAAACTCAGCAGGAATCATGCGTACCGTAGGCTCAAACACCTCACGCATCCAATCAGTAGCAACAATCTCCAACTCTTCGCCCTGGCGCCACGTAGACGTACGATAAGCATCTAAATCATTAAGAAGCCTACGAGCCTGATTCTCCTGAACATCAAGACCAGTCAAACGAAGTAGCTTACGTGAAGCATAACCAGCATCCACAACTCGTGGGCGAACCAACACTCTTCGCCCATCCACAGAAGTCTTCATTTCCAACTCGTCAACATAAAAACCAAGCTCATTAAGCCTATTGACTCGTCTTTCAATACGCCACATTTCGTCTGGGCTAAATTTGTCCACATCTGTAAGCGTGCTCCAAAGAGAATGATAACGGTCGACGAGCCTATCTCCAATGCTAATCTCATCAACCTCACCAGGCAAAAGTTGACCAGAACTTAAATCCATTAGTTCGCCAATTATGTTTGTGCGAGCTAAATCAATATCGTATTCACGCTGACCTTCTGTAAGGCTTCCATGCAAATCACCTGTTTCAGCATCAACTAGAAATGCTGTAAAAGCGTCCGCGTCTCTTAAAAATAGAACGTTAGAAAGAGAAACATCTCCCCAATAGAATCCCGAAAGATGCAGACGAACCATAAGCACAGCAAGCGCATCAATCAAACGCTCTGCAGTATCAGGTCTTAAGGTACGAGCAAACAGAGCGCGATATGGAAGAGAGAATTTAAGATGACGAGTTACCAGCATTGCCTCAAGCGGTTCACCGTTCTTATCTTTTCTACCAGCTACAACCGCTATAGGAGTAACGGTTGGAAGCTCCAATTTGCGCAAACGCCTTAAAAGCTCATATTCTCGTTCAGCAACTTGACGAGTAATTTCCTTCATTGCATACACTTCGTCACCTACGTGCACAAAGCGCACAACGTGCCTAGAGATACCGCGCGGCAAGTTTACAAAAAGATTCGTAGGCCATTGAGATAATGGAAGCTCCCACGGAAGCATAAACATTTGAGGATTAGAGCTTGCAGCAGTAATCTTCAAAGCTTGAGGCTCTGCAGAAGATACAGTTTCATCCTGCGCAGATACTGATGTTGCTTGCATAGCACGTGGATCCAATAAAGGAGTATCGTTCCATTCCATAAACTTTAATCTACCCGTTAAGTTCGAACGCCAATAATTGAATAATAAATCGCAATCAAATTATAACTAATCGCATTATAACTAATCGTAAATAATTCAAACGATGCGAAAACGGGGCTCGCGTAGCGAACCCCGCCATACCCTTATACAGAAATCTTGGGCACTTTATACAAAGTACCCAAGAAAACAGCAATTAGTTCAAACGCAGCTCTGTAGAAGGTGCAAACAGGTGCATCTTGGATGGATCAATCTTGATCTTTACAGTGTCACCGACCTTTGGAAGCGCACGTGGGTTCACGCGAATCGTTGTGAGCTTGTTCTGGTCGCTCATCATTGTAGACGCTTCTTCTGGAGAACCATCAGTGATGATGTTTCCGTAAATATAACCGTCAGAGCCAAGATCTTCCACGTTCACAACCTTCAAGGAGAAGGCATTTGGATCATCAGAAGTTGCCAAGCTTGCATCTTCTGGACGGAAGCCGACAATAATCTGACCCTTATCTTCTTCAGTAAGCTTATCAACAGCTTCTGCTGGAAGAGTGATGGAATCTTCGCCAATCTGAGCCTTGCCATCAACAACAGGATGCTGGTTGATGTTCATAGATGGGGAGCCAATGAAGCCTGCAACGAAGACGTTCGCTGGACGATCATAAAGCTCGGTAGGAGCACCAACCTGCTGCAAAACACCAAGCTTGATTACAGCAATACGATCACCCATTGTCAAAGCTTCAGTCTGATCGTGGGTCACGTAAAGGGTAGTGACGCCGAGCTGACGCTGCAATGCTGCAATCTGTGTACGAGTCTGTACACGAAGCTTTGCATCAAGGTTGGAAAGAGGCTCATCCATGAGGAAGACTTTTGGTTCACGAACAATTGCACGACCCATTGCCACGCGCTGACGCTGACCACCAGAAAGTGCCTTAGGCTTACGATCCAAGTACTCAGTCAAATCCAAAACCTCAGCAGCCTTTTCAACGCGCTTGCGGATTTCTTCCTTACTTACGCCTGCAATCTTAAGAGCAAATCCCATATTGTCTGCAACAGTCATATGTGGATACAATGCGTAGTTCTGGAACACCATTGCAATATCGCGATCCTTTGGCTGCATTGTAGTAACATCTTGACCACCAATAAGAATGCGACCTTTGTTAACCTCTTCCAAACCAGCCAACATTCTCAATGTAGTTGACTTACCGCAACCAGATGGACCAACGAGTACAAGGAACTCGCCATCCTTAATAGTCATGTTCAAATCATCAACCGATGGCTTATCATTGCCAGGGTAGATACGGGTGACATGATCAAATACAACTTCTGCCATGATATTTTCCTTTCATCGGCAGGTACGTGCCGAACGATCCGTTGTGAAGGGTGTGCACTCAAGACCCCAAGTCCTACATCGGCGGCGTCAATCGTCCACATTTACTTACATGGTTCATTGAAGGTTCTCTTCGTTGAGCCATGCTCCAATATATCATGTTTATTTAGTAAAAACAGCAAAATTACAGTATTTTCTAGCATTTCGGCGTGTCGAACAGATAAATCACATATAAACAATGTTTAACAAACACGCATTAATATGCATTAAATATATAAACATTTGTTTATAAAATTTTGTATAAATTTTCCACTGGAACGCATAATTGGCATACTCTCCCATTACCATAATGCATTATGGAAGATGTGAGCATATTTGATTTGCGTTCTGGTCAAAACATTGGCGGATACACGCTAATTGAACGCTTAGGCGGAGGCGCTATGGGGTCTGTCTGGCGCGTTCACGATGATGGTGGCCAACTTTACGCAATGAAAATTCTGCGCGCATCTATGTTAGAAGATCAAAGTGAAGATTTAGATTCATTAGAAAACACTAATCCTCAAGAACAAGCAAGACTTAGACTTAAACGAGAAGCTCTAGCTTTACAAAAAATTCATCACGAAGGCGTGTGCTCAATAGTAGATATGGAGCTTGATGCTTCCATAGCCTTTATAGTTACAGAGCTAATTGATGGGCACAATCTTAAAGAAGATGTCGCTATTAATGGTCCATATGTCGCAGACGATTTAGAACGACTCGCTCATAAGCTAATCGATGCAGTAAAAGCTGTTCATAACGCTGGAATAATACACAGAGACATTAAGCCTACAAACGTTATGATTTCTACAACAGGACCAGTTTTGGTTGATTTTGGTATATCTATGGGTCAGGGCGAATCACATGTAACACGCACTGGTTTAGTTATGGGCACCCCTGGTTTTATTGCTCCAGAAATCATTGAAGGATCAGATTCTGACGAGATTACGGATTGGTGGAGTGTCGCTGCAGTTCTTGCTTTTGCTGCAACAGGAAAGCCTGTTTTTGGAACAAAACCAATAATGGCGGTTTTGGAAAGGGCAGCTTCAGGAAACGCTAATCTTAATGGACTCCCTATAAATACTATGCGTGCATTTAGATCTGCATTGAGTCCTAAAAGAAGCGAACGCTGTACTCCCGAACAACTTGAACAAGCTATTTGCCAAGATGCATTAAATCCTATGGCTTTACAGGAATCTAATTACCCTTTTGACCATACGTCTGATGGGTTAACTGTACCTAATCAGCTAACACAAACTCGGATTATGCCAGAAAATCCTAGAAAAATGTGGGTTTCTGAAGATACTAAAAGAAGTGATTTTACAACAACTGTTAATACAACACGTTTTAATACAGATTCTGATGACTCTACAAAAATTGTTGATAGACAAAATTTCAATCGACAAGATGTTGATGAGCAGAATAATGTTTATCAAGATGAACAGGAATACGAGAATAAGCAAGAATACGCAAAAAATTCTGAACAGGGTAACATACATCCTAAAATAAGCAAATACATGTTTCGCGGAACATTTTCTTTAATAATATTTGCAATACTTTCCTCATCTATTTCAGTATTCTCTATTATTGACGCACTGTCTGCAAACATTATTCTTATGCTTGTTACAGCCACAATAGGATACAATGTTTGCGCGCAATTACGCAGACAATCCGCAAATGATTCGACCGGTGGAAAAGATTGGCTAATAAGAATCGGGAGCATACCTTGGCATTTTGTACGAGCGTCTATTTACACGATACCTAGATTAGTCACAATGATAATTACAGGTGTTATTGGCGCATACATCTACCCGCTTATGATTCATGCGACTCCACAATTAATTAAATTCAAAATATGGTTTATTACCATACATTTTCCAACTTACTCTCCAGAGGTTTTCTCTCAAACATCAATTGGATATCTTATTGGTTTTATAGCAGGATGGATTATTGCTTTTATTTTAGGGAAAACTAAGATCTTCAGAATCGGGGCAGGAGCAATTCTCGGAGCGGGAAAAATCTCAAACGAGCAAGAAATATAGACAGTTGATACCGTCAACTAGACTATTCTGCAGATATTTTTATTCCACGAGAACATCACCAAATTTGCTTGTACAGAAACCTGTGCAGAAAGGAACAACATGCCAAACATTAATCAAAACAGCATGCAGAATCACAATGGTAAGGATCTTAAAGACAAAAAGGCTAAAGAGTTACGCCAGCAAACTATTGTTGGAATCGTTGTTGTGGTTATTTTACTTGGCATGATTGCTGCGATTGGCATTACGGCTCTTAATGCAAACAATATGGAAAATCAAAAGAAAATTGAGCAGGCTCAACAAGCAAGACGCGCTGTTAAAAAACTTACGACTAACCAAAAGCCTAAGTACGCTAACAACGAGGGCGGAATTTTAATCAGCAAAAACGGGTATGGAACAACAGTTGAGAATGCTCCAACCATTGCAGTTTATGCTGATCCACTATGCCCTGGGTGCGGTAATTTTAATCGCGATTCCGATCAAATGCTTATTGCCATGATGAAGGCTGGTCAGATTAACCTTGAGATTCACCCAATGTCATTCTTAGATCGAATTTCTAGCGACCACTATTCAACACGTGTAACTGGCGCAATCGCATACATTTCGTCTAACGACGACAATCCTTTGCATTTGCTTCAATTTATTAACAACATTTTTGCTGAAGATTTCCAGCCAGAAGAAGGCGATGATTATAAACCTGTAAGCAATGAAAAGCTTATTGAACAGGCAGTTAAGGCTGGAGTTAGCAAAGAGGTAGCAAGTAAAGCGTTTGATAGGAATTATCTCGCTTGGCAAGATGCTATTAATTCCGATACTCCAAATCGTAAAGCTTTGTGGAATGTTAGCGGACAAAATAAGGGAGCTATGACAACTCCAACAACTACTATCAACGGGAAACTTCTTGATATGGTTGAAGTTAGCAAGAAGAAGCTTAGTACACCAGATGCCATTCTTAAGTCTATTGGGTTAGACAAATCTAAGGTTGGAGTTGAAGGTGTTATGCCAAAAATAACTGACAAAGATCAGCCAAATCCTATTGACTAGTTCTTGTTGATTAGTGTTTCAGCGCAAACAAGTTGCATTTTGGCATTGGGTGCTGGTACACTAATCAATGTTTTGCGCGCAAGCTAGTTATTGCACGCAGAGACGTGCCTCCTTAGCTCAGATGGCCAGAGCGGCCGCCTTGTAAGCGGCAGGTCGCCGGTTCGATCCCGGCAGGAGGCTCTGTTTTATTCTTCTACGTGTTAAAATACGATCGTTAATAGTGTTAAGTTGAAGGCTTTTGGCAATTTTAGTAAAATTTGCGTTAAAGGGTTAGAATTAAAGCAAATACGTTTATAGATTTGTCGTATGATAATTTATAAAAAGTAAGACTTATTCATCATAAAACATAAAATAAAAACTTACAAAAGATTTGCATTGTAGACTTTGCTTGAGTAAGTTCTCGGAAATCTTCCCCCAACTCAGGATTTCCGAGTAAGAGGGTGGAGCGTCCCCCAACCAGCTCCTCCTCTATGGGGGCGGGAACAATCCCCTTCTCTCCCGCCCCCACTTTTATGATAGATTTCAACAACATTTAGAAGCTTTTAGCTCAGTTGCGAGCATTATATATAATTAAAGTTCAGTTTTACTTTGGAAGTGAGGTTGAATGGCACGCAGATGGACGCCTCAGAGGTTTGTTGTAATGAGAAGAATACGCATCCTTGTATGCGTTTTGGCTCTTATTATTTCAAGCACTGGGATTTTTACTCTTTCTGCGCGCAAATCTGTAGCTCTAATTGTCAATGGTAAAACAAGAATTGTCACAACCTATGCGTCTACTGCACAAAGACTTCTGCAGGAACAAAAAATACCTGTTAAAACGCATGATCAAGTTATTAGTACTTCGGGAGAAATTCTTGCAGATCACACAACTGTAACCGTTAGGAGCGCTTACCAAACTTCTGTAACAGTAGATGGCATAACAATACCATTTTGGACTGTTGCAACCAGCGTAGATCAACTAATTGGATTCTTCCAAGCAAATGCAGATCATGCTGCAAAAATCACAGTAAATTTGCAGAATATTTACGACAAACTCACTGGAGGATTGTCTATTAACAAAAAAGGACCTGTAGAGGTTATTTGCGATGGCAAATCTAGGATAGCGCCAGATGGAACACTTCCAGCAAGTTCTATTCTCGATTCTCTAGGAATCGTTTTGGGAAAAGAAGATAGAGTTACCGTAAGCGAAAATGGATCACAAACCGTATTACGCATTCTTCGCGTAACTCATGGAAAAGAATCTAGAAATGTCATCGTTCCTTTTAACACTAGAACGATAAATGATCCAAATTTGCCATCTGGAGTGAGAGTTGTTAGACAATCTGGAATAAATGGCGAGCGAACAGATTTATACAATGTGACTTATGTTGATGGTAAAGCAGAAAGCTCTGTATTAATAAAACAAAACGTGATTACTCCTGCAACAGATCAGATTGTTGCTGTAGGTAGCAAACCTAATCCTCAAGCCCCTAAGCAGAATAAGCAAAGTAGTAACAACACTAACGGAAAGACTTCACAAAAACCTTCTAGCAATACTAATTTGAATAAAACTAACACTAAACAAGAAACAAAACCACAAGAATCTAAAAAACCTTCTCAAAATAGTCAATCCCAACAAAGTGTGCAAAATTCTCAAAACCAGAACAATAGTAATTCACAAAATCAGCTTCAATCTAATGCGAATAATCAGCAAAATCCTTCTTCCTCTTCTCAAACACAAGCACCTGCAGCATCACAGCCAGCATCACAAACGCCAGCTCCCGCTCCTTCAGCCCCACCAGCACCTGCTCCACCAGACAACAATCCCAATGGCATGGTTCACGCCACTCCTGAGCAAGCAAAGCTATATGCTCAAGCTGCATGTGCTCAAATTGGTTGGACTGGTGCAATGTGGGAAGATCTTGTTAAATTATGGACAAGAGAATCTCATTGGCGTTGGAACGCAGAAAATAAAAGCTCTGGCGCATACGGAATACCACAATCTCTTCCAGCAAACAAAATGGCGAGCGCGGGAGCAAATTGGCACGAAGATGCATCAATACAAATAACGTGGGGAATTAATTACATTAAAAGCAAATACGGGAATCCTAGCGAAGCATGGAAGCATTCAGAAAAGTTTAGATGGTATTAAAGTTTGGATGGTATTAAATTGACAGAAAATAATATTAGTGAGCAAGAAGGCTCTCTTCTTGGAGCCGCTGACATTCGTAGGATTGCAGCAGAAGAGGGTATTACTCCTACTAAAAAATTCGGTCAAAATTTCGTTATTGACCCTGGTACGGTTAAGAAAATCGTTACTGCGTCAAAAATTAATTCAAACGATTTTGTTATGGAAGTAGGCCCTGGTCTTGGCTCTCTTACACTTGCGATTCTTCAAGCTGGCGCAAATCTTACGGCTGTAGAAATAGATCCTCCGCTTGCTAAACGTTTGCCGAGTACCGTTAAAGAATTTATGCCTAACGCCTTAGAACGATTTAATGTGATTCTTAAAGACGCGCTCGAATTAAACGCTCAAGACGTTCCCAATTTAGCAAATGCACAACACTTTACTCTTGTTGCTAATCTTCCTTATAACGTTGCAACCCCTATTATTCTTACACTTCTTGAAAAGTTTAATAATCTTACAAGTTTCCTTGTAATGGTTCAAAAAGAGGTGGCAGATCGCCTCTGCGCTCAACCAGGCACAAAAACATATGGAACTCCAAGTGTAAAGTTGGCTTGGTATGGCGAATCTCAAAAAGCTGGTTTAATTGGTAGAAATGTATTCTGGCCTGCTCCAAATGTTGATTCTGCTCTCGTTTATTTTGAAAGAAACAACGCGATAAGAGAAGATGAGCAAGAGCGAGAAAAAGTGTTTAAAATTATTGACGCAGCGTTCCAACAGAGAAGAAAAACACTGCATTCTGCTCTTAAAGGCATTATTTCTAATGAATCGTACGATATTGCCGAAATAGACCCAACTAGGCGTGGAGAGACCCTTACATGCGCAGAATTCTTGGCTCTTTATAAAGCTTCGCAGATATGAATTATTTTTAAAAACACAGTCATACATAGTAAGTAAAATTGCTAGTATTGTTTTGTGCATAAAACATTATGATTTATGCATAATTGCAAGTCTCGTACAATAAGATACGCAACAGAAACATAGTACAGATCGGAAGTTAGCATGACGCAATTTTACGACGAGCGACTGGCGCGCAGAGAGTTCATGTACCAAAAGAAACGATTTGTACTTACTACTGTTGGAATTTGTGTTGGAGCAGCGTTTCTTCTTGCTGTTCTAGTGCAATGCCATGTATTTGGTATTGCTGCCCCTAAAACTCCAGAAATCGACCCAAATTATGGAGTTCAAGCACCTTGCCCTACAAAGAATAAAGATGAGAATAAGGCTACTTATATCGATAATCGTGCTGTTCCTATTCGAGTACTAAACGGAACAAAATTCCGTGGATTCGCAAGAGCGGTAGGAGAAGGACTACGAAACCGCGGTTTTAACCTGATTGAAGTTGGAAATAGCGAAAAAAGTGTAAAACGCACAACAATCTACTTTGGTAAGCAATCAATTAATGAAGCTTATACTTTAGCTGCTAACTTTAAAGACGCTATTTTGCGAATGGACGATAGGCAAGATAAGCTAATTGACGTGGTTTTAGGCGCAACATTCAACAATCTTAAACCTAAGACTGATGTTCCTGCAGCAGGTGCAACAATAGTTGAAATAAAAGGATGCGCTGATTTTAACTCTATGAAAAATCTTCCAAAATCCGCAAATCATAATCCAGTTCAATAAGTTTTATTCAACAACATGATGCCAAATAAAGCAAAATAAAGTTAGAATAATAAAACTTTACTTATTTAAGCTACTTATTTAAGCTACTTATTTAAGCTGGAATACCATTTCTTTAATTCCTCAACAGCAATATCGTGATCTACTGGACCGTTATCAAGGCGATAATCCAGCATATGCTTATATGCTTTACCAACAATAGGACCAGGTTTCAAATCAAGCAATTGCATAATCTCATTGCCATCTAGGTCTGGACGAATCGCGTTAAAATCTTCCTGCTTTTTAAGCTCTTTAACTCGCTCTTCCATCTCATCCATAGCCTGCTCAAACATCAGCGATTTACGCTTGTTCTGCGTAGTTGCATCAGCGCGGGTTAGACGATTTAATCTCTCATACAAGTGTCCTGAATCCTTAACATATCTGCGTACAGCAGAATCAGTCCAAGGCTCGTCAACATATCCATGGAATCGCAAATGCAGATTCACAAGCTCGCTTACATCATCAATAATATGATGATCAAAATGAAGAGCTTTCATGCGTTTGCGAGTCATTTTAGCTCCAACAACATCATGATGGTGGAAACTTACTTTTCCGCCTTCTTCAAATTTTCTGGTGCGAGGTTTGCCAATATCATGTAAAAGAGCAGCAAGTCTCAAAGTCAAATCGGGTCTAGGAACCGCGCCTTCGTTATCTGTTTCTAATGCTATTGCTCGTTCAAGAACCATCATTGTATGCTCAAAAACATCCTTATGCCTGTGATGTTCGTCAATTTCTAAGCGCAATGCAGGAATTTCTGGCAAAACCCTATCTGCAATACCAGACTCGACCATAGCTTCAATACCAGCACGAGGATTAGCAGAAAGCAGCATTTTTGTTATTTCATCGCGTACGCGCTCTGCAGAAACAATATCCAACCTAGAAACCATATCTAAAATAGCTTCTGCAGTATTTGCTTCAATAGTGAAACCAAGTTGAGCAACAAAACGAACAGCACGCATCATTCTTAAAGGATCATCGTCAAAAGATTGACGAGGATCTACTGGAGTACGCAGAATACCTTTTGCTAAATCATTCGCTCCACCGAATGGATCTACAAATTCCAAATCTGGAACACGCAAAGCCATTGCGTTCACAGTAAAATCACGCCTAGAAAGATCACCTTCCAAAGTATCGCCATATTTTACTTCTGGCTTCCTAGAATCTGGCTCATAGTCATCACATCGGTATGTTGTTATCTCGACTTTTACTTCTGTTCCGTCTTTTCTGCGACGCACAGCTCCAAGCGTGCCAAATTTTCGACCCATATCCCAAAAGCCATCGTGCCCCCAACTCCTAAGAATATGCTCAAATTCTTCTGGTTTGGCAGAAGTGCAAAAATCAAGATCGTGCGACGTTCTATGCAACAACATGTCTCGTACAGGACCGCCTACAAGAGCCAGCTCATAATTATGTTTAGCGAATAATCTACCCAACTCCATGGCTTCAGGCCAAACTTCAAAGTTCACAGACACGCTTGGAAACACCCTTTCAACAAAAATCAAACTATATTCCAGCATACCGTTACCCCAATGCACAGCGGATTGAGTAAGGTGGAGTGTATGGTTACCCCAGCAGACTTAAGACGCATGCTCGCCAGAGCCTCGGATAATCATGCCCAAAATACGCCAGATATTCGAGTTACACCACTTGATATCGCTAGAATGAAAAGCAAAATACAGCCTCAACAGGCAGAAGAAGACGAGTCGATTTTCGTTGATATTTCAAGCTTTTCGAGCGATTATCACGTTGAAAATATTCATGTTGATATAACGGAATCTCGCCAACAAATAACATCATTAGAGGCACCTTCTCCAGCTTTAATGCCTCAGAGGAGAGTTAACGACGGTCCTAAAACTTTTGCCTCTTTAGATGCTCAAGACTTACCTATTGTGAGAGAATATTCCGCTGGAGGACTAGTTTTTGACACCCTCGGGCGTGTCGCGATTATAGCTCGTCATTCAAGAAGTGGACATATGGAATGGTGCTTGCCGAAGGGTCATATAGAAAAAGGCGAAACTCCTCAGCAAACAGCTGTTAGGGAAATTCATGAGGAAACTGGAATTCTTGGAGAAGTAGTGGATTCTATTGCTACTATTGACTACTGGTTTACTGGAACAAGTCAACGTGTGCATAAGCTAGTTCATCATTTTGCTTTGAAATATGTTAGTGGAGAACTATCTGTTCTTGGAGATCCAGACCATGAGGCAGAAGATGCAATTTGGGTGGATTTCAAAGAGCTTAATGATGTTTTAAGCTATCCTAATGAACGCAAGATAGCGTGGATGTACGCTAAAAAGGCAAATAGGCGGTCTAATCGTGATTAATGTGATTGATTTTGCAAACAACCAATTACGGGAGTTACAAAAAGTCACTAATAAAATCGCCCGTAAAATGTTTTATTTTAAAAATCCTATTCAATTTTGTTTTAAATTTAGTATTACTTTAATTCTAGTAGTGATTTCGCTTGTTATTACACCGCTTTATTGTGTTTCAAATACAGCTTTTGCTTACGAAGCATCGCAGAATACAAGCCATTCATCTAATGTCAATCAAGCTTCTGTAAAATATTACGAATCTTATAATTCCAAAGCTAAGGGCATTTCTTTACAAATAGTTAAATCAACTTCAATTCTTACAGACAAAAGCGGATACCATATAACCATTTTGGTTAAAAATACTGGTTCTCAAGATTTTCCAGATGGAAAAATTCAGGTTGCATTTAACCCTTGGTATACGTTTATGTCTAGGACTGATTTGCAAAAATGGAGTCAAGCCGAGTCCAGAATCCCTACTCCTCAGCTAATTGGCGAAGTTAGCGTTCCAGCGCTTGCTTGTGGCAAATCTTATAACGCGCAAATTGATGTTGACGCAAACAGCCCTAATCTTTCTAACATCCTTTATTGGGGACCAAAGCCTCTTTCTGTAACGTATTCTTCATCGGATTTTAAACATTATTCTTCTGTAAAATCGTTTGTAACACGAGCAAATATTGGCGTTAGAAACGTACAAACACCTCCGATTAATGTCACATTGCTTATTCCTATAGTCGCTAAAGCATCTGACTGGCGTTATGAAATTAACAAGCAGAATATTTCTCCTTCGATGAATATTCCACCTAGCGAATCTAATATTGTTTCTAAAGAGGAACCTAAAGCAGATACTAAAAAAGAAAATTCGGGCAAAACTAACACAAAAACGGTTGCTGGCGACTCTTCCCAAGTAAGCAAAGATTTAAACCAATTTAAAGACAATAGAAAAATAAGGTTAAGTAAAAAGAGCATAAAGCATATTGCTTCTTTGATATCTCTTGCACAAAAGCATCCTCGATTACAAACGATAGCAGATTTAAATACTCTTAAATCTTCTGGAATTAGCTTCACTCCTTCTGCATTTATGCAAAATAACGGTTTTGATATAAGTAAATATGCTGAAACAAGTAATTCTTCTTGCTACCAATCATCTGGGATTGACGCTGAGTCTTGGAGTGAAGAATCGTCAATTCCAAAAGATCATACAGGTAAAGCGCAAAAATTCGAGTCATACGCTTTTCAAACAGGCGGAAAATGGACCTTAAAGGCACTAGAACAGGCTAAAAGCAATGGCTATAAGACCGTTGTGGCAACAAACGGATTTGATGCTTTAGCGCACCGTTTTGCAGTTAAGAATGGCGTGTATGACGTTCAAACTTCTTTTGGAAACGTAAAAGTGCTTTCCTCGCAAGAAACTCTTAGTGATTTGGCAAACGAAAAACCAACAAGTAGTAAGTCAACTGGCGAAAACACTAATGCTGGCAAACTAAACAGGATTATTGCTCAAAGCGCGTTTTATCAGATGGAACAACCTTATTCTTCAAGACACTTGCTTATAACATTCCACCAAGATACGCCATCTTCTTATATCGATTCTGTTATAAGCAATTTGGAAAAATCTCCGTGGATTTCCCTGCTAGATTTAAGATCTTTATCTAACGCAAAATCTTTTTCTAAAGAATATCTTGGGTACAATCCAGTTCCTAAAGATAGTGCGATATCAAACGAATCTATAATCAATAGAAAGTCAATTCTAAATCAACTATCTTCAGATAGAGAAAACATTAAACAGTTCATAAGTAATATTCTTGACCACGGTGAATTAAATAATCATCACGTTAATGAGTCAGATGTTCAATCTCTTGCAAAACAAAACGCAAAACTGAAAATTAACCAGAACAGCAATATTTGGAGTAAGAATCTTCTTAAACTTTTTGATGCTATGGCTCAACGAGAAGTAAATGATAGTAGACCAAATAATGTTGATTCTAAAGGCACTCATAATCTATCCAAAATTTTAATTTCTGGAATACATATTATTCCCCCAAAAGATGTAACGCTTGTAAGCGAAACAGCAACAATGCCGATTACAATCAGCAATACTAATCCATACCCTGTTAGCGTATATCTTACTTCTTACACTAATTCAATGGAGATAGTAACTCCTAGAAAAACTCCAGTTAAGATTGCTGCAAATAGTGAAACACAAATTATTCTGCCACTTAGATCTACAACTTCTAGTAAAGCTAGAGCAATTTTCGGACTAGAAGATAGAAGCCATCGCGCTTTCTACAATCATAAAGAAACAATGATTACAAGCACGCTGCAAATCAGCGATAAAAGCGGTACGATTATTATAATATTTGCCTTCGCGCTTGGAATTTTGGGGCTTTGGAGGCAGTTCCACCGTAAAAAGGATCCAGACGAATGAATTCAGTAGGCCGCAACTCAATCATAATGGCAAGCGGCACGGCAGCCTCAAGAATAACTGGTCAGGTTAGAACTATATTACTTGCTGCAGCCCTTGGTACTACAGGTCTAGCAGCTAATGCATATCAGGCTGGGTCCATGATCCCTCAGCTTATTTACACTCTTGTGTCTGGTGGCATTTTCAATGCTGTTTTAGTCCCACAAATCGTTAAAACTCTGGAAAAACAAGATGCAAAAGATAGGTTAAATAAGCTTATAACCTTTGCGATTATTCTGCTTTTAGGCGTAACCGCTTTAATGGCAATTGCCACACCTGTTTTAACATGGCTCTATGTTGGATCAAACCAATCCATGATTGCTCTTACTAACGCTTTTACGTTATGGTGTATGCCTCAAATATTTTTCTATGGACTTTACACCGTGCTCGGTCAAGTTTTAGCCGCAAAAGGCAAGTTTGCAATGTATGCTTGGAGTTCCGTTGCAGCAAATATCGTCAGTTGCGTGGGCTTCGGCGTTTTTATTGCAATTTTTGGCAGAGCAAGCAGGCAGCCAGTAGGCTTCTGGAACAACACTACTATGCTTCTTACTGCAGGATTTTGGACTTTGGGTGTTGCAGCTCAGGCGCTTGTTTTATTTATTCCTCTTAGAAAAATCGGATTAAAATACAAACCAAGTTTCGGCATTAGCGGCATTGGTTTGCGTTCAATGGGCCCTGTTGCAGCATGGAGTTTTGCAATAGTGGCTGTTAGTCAGCTTTCTACAATGGCAACTACTCACATAACTACAAGCGCTCCTTCTGTAGCAGAAAAAACGTTAGGGTTAAGTCAATTTGATGTTGCTGGAAATGCTACTTTTCAAAACGCATACACAATGTTTATTCTTCCTTATTCGCTTATTGCCGTATCGGTTGCTACCGCTGTTTTTCCTAAAATTTCTAGATCAATAACAAACCATGACTTATCAACAGTTCGTGTAGATTTAAGCTCTTGTCTTAGAAATGTAAGCATTTTAATGTGCTTTTTTAGTGTTGCTTTTATTGTGATTCCAATGCCTATATCTTTGGCTCTTTTACCTTCAATCAGCATAAAAGAAGCGTATCTTATGGCAAATCCGCTTATGATGCTTTCGCTTGGATTGCCTTTATCTAGCGCGTATTTGATTATTCAACGCACATTCTACGCTTTTGAAGATGGCAAACATCCGTTTATGTTTTGTGCAGCACAATTATTTGTGGAACTTATTATTGTATTTTCTTGCATACAATTCCTTCCGCCAAACTATTGGGTTACCGCTTTAGCTGCAGCCGCATCTTTTAGTTATATTCTCACTTTTCCTTCGCTTGTTAAAATGATTAGATCTCGTTTTAACAACGATTTAGACGATAAGCAGCTTGTTATTACGCATCTAAAGGTGCTTGCAGCTTCTATAGTATCTATTCTTGTTGGAATTTTGTTTAGAGAATTTATTTACAAATGGATTTCTTTAGATTCACCAAACCTCCATGGCGTTAGTCGTTGGTTGCTTGCGATTTTTGTTTGTGCAATTATCACCATTATTTTGGCGATTATTTACATATCTATCTTGTTACTTTTAAGAACGAGTGAACTGGCAGGTCTTATTAATCCAATTCTTAGAAGAATTGGTGTAAAACTGCCATTTTTGTTGAATCTTGAAAACATCAATAAAAGCAAGTTAAATAATAAACAGACTAATCATAGTGAAAATAATAAGAATGCACATACTAGGATTATTAGATCGAAAATAAATCAACACAGTGAGCGATAATTAAATCAAGATAATTAAATGCAGTAACTCAGGGCGTTTCACTAGATTCTACAGTTACAATAATTTGTGGGATTTATTATGTAACGCATTATTATTCATTACTCATGTAGGAAGACGGGGAGTAGATGAAACCTCAGTTGGGAGATATTATACTTGATCGCTACGCTTTAGTATCACCTTTGCGCGAAGAAGCGGGTCTTCAAGCATGGCATGCTAGCGATCGTATACTTGCTCGCGATTGTCAGCTTTTTATAGTACGTGATTCTCGTTTTCTTCCAGAAGTCAACACTATATCTTCTACTCTTGCTCTGTCTAGAATACGCAAATTTACGCCAGTTTTGAAGCTTCATCATATAGATGATGTCGCGATTATTATAACCGAGCTGGATTCTGGAGTAACTTTAAGCGATTATATGAAGCTACATAGTTCAACACTTAGCTATGAAGCAATACGTTCCATAGTTGCAGAAACAGCTAATGCGCTTAGTAAACTGTTAGCAGATGGAATAACACACTATGCTATTTCTACGAATACTGTAAGGCTTACTGATTCTGGAGTAGAACTGGCAGATGCTCCGATAAGCCCTCTTTTAAAAGATGTGACTATTGAAGATGAAAAGCCAAAAAAGTCAGAAGAAGATGGGGAGTCTGCTGTAGAGTCTGCCGACGAAGGTTCAGGTAACGATTTTAACCATCCTAAAGCTCAAAATAAGAGCATAGAAAATATTGCTACGCATCAACTTTCAGCATTGCTATATGCTCTACTAACTAGAACAAATTACACTCAGAATAATTCTGTATTTAATCTTTCTAGGCTTACAGATGGAGTGCCTAGTGAATTTTCTATGATTTGTAGAAGAGGGCTTTCTTCTACAGAAGATTCCAATATTATACCTATGGCATCAATAGGAGAGCTATTAGCATTACTTGGATCTTATACTCCTGTTAGAAAACTTTCTGATAAAGATATTATTTTTGATAAAACTACAAGTAAAGCCTCCGTTCAAAATGCGTTATTGCTTCCAGAAGACGATAAAAATCTTCTTGATTTTCCAGAAGGATTAGCCCAAAATGAGGACTTGCTCGAAAATAAATTATCAGAACAGGAGTCCAATAACAGTCTTGAAGACGTTGAGAAACTAGATGATAGTAAACAGGGTAAATCCAATAAAAATGCTGGTTTTACAGGCGGATTTTCTGCAGCAGGAGCTGGTTTAAAAAATGCTGGAAGAACTATAGGAGCATTAAGCGCTCTTCTTAAAAGAAACAATAAGAACGATTTAGATAATAATTCAGATTCTTCTACAGAAACTGACTCTACTGGAACAGATTATGACTTCCATGATATTGCTGCCGCAGAAATGGCTAATATTTTAGCACCTACGGAACTTGATGCAGATGATTCTATATTCCACAACCTATCTTCCACATACACAAGTTTTCCTAGTTATTCAGAAAGCAAGTCTTCTGATGCGCTAAATAATGAAGAAGCAGAAAAATATAACAATATAGAAAACGAATCAGATTCTAAAAACGATTATTCACAAAAAGATAATTTAGCTTCCCCATTAATGCCTAGAAGATTTGATTTTGAAGACCTTCTCACAGATAACACTAAACACACTGAGCTGATGTCTAGACCACAAAGTTTACCTTTGGAAGCAGAATCAACAGGTAGGGTTCCAGTTGTAGATAGTAATGGGCGTTTTATTGCTCCTGGAGAAGAATCTGCACGCGCTTTGCGTGAAGAAGAGTTGGAAAATGGTGATTATGAAGATTATGATGGCGGTTCTTTAAAGTCATCTTATTCTTCAATGCCTCCTAGTTTCCAGCCTCATGAGCGTCAGGAATCTCTGGAGTCCAAAAAGAATTCTGGGCAGAATGGCGTGGATATAGCAGACGCAAAAATTTTTGGCGGTATTTCAACGAAGGTTCTTGCAATCAGTGTTGTTGCAATATTGGTTGTAGTGGTATTCGCATTATCTTTGCATAGTCTTTTTAATTCTCATGATGCTCCTTCTAGTTTTACAAAATCTAACTCGTGGGATTCTCAAAGCGTAGAAAATGTTCCTTTTGGAAGTCAAGGTGTTCTTCCAGAAGATAAAAGTGATTCGTCTAAGAATAAAGCAAAATCTGATTCCAATGCTGTTTCTAAGGCTGATACAAACGCAAAGAAAGACAAATCAAATAAAGAAAACAAATCAAATAAAAGTAAGCATAAAAAACTTAATAAGAGTAAGAAGGTAAAGCAGGTTCCAAAACCTAAAATGCCTACTAACACTACGCCTTATCCTATAGATGTACAACAATTCTTGGATTACACGGCTAACCAGAGAGGTTATGGCTATTACATGCATTTGGCTCAACCTCAAGAAGCATATCGTTTTGTTGTTTCAATTCGTTCTTCTGGAGGACATGGCTATTTGATTGCGAATTCTAAAAATGATCCTAGTGCTGGAGATAAAGTTGCTGATTTTACCTTTGATGCCAGTGGTGTAACAGATGTAAAGTTCAAAAAACCTATTACGGCACAAGACTTCATTTTGTGGGTTCCAGAGGACTCTATGCCTCAAAACAGTCTATACATTAATTACGTAAAAATTTACTAAATTTTATTAAGATTATTGAGAATATTAGGAATATTTTATGGAAAAACTAAACAAAAAAGTAATAATTATTGGCTCTGGCCCTGCGGGTTATACTGCGGCATTGTATTTAGCACGCGCAGGCTACACTCCTTTGGTCATTGCTGGAGCATTAACTCCTGGTGGACAACTCATGAACACTACAGAGGTTGAAAATTATCCAGGATTTGTAGATGGAATACTTGGACCAGATTTAATGGAAGCTATGCAAAAGCAAGCAGAAAAATTTGGAGCACAAATTATATTAAACGATGTTGTGTCTGTAGATTTTAAGGACGATTTGAAGACAGTTACAACAGACGATGGAGAAACTTATACAGCAAATGCAGTAATCATTTCTACAGGCTCGCAAGTGCGAAAATTGGGGGTTCCTGGAGAGCAAGAATACTCTGGACGAGGTGTTTCATATTGTGCAACTTGTGATGGATTCTTCTTTAGAGGAAAACCAATCGTTGTAGTTGGCGGAGGCGATTCAGCTTTTGAAGAGGCATTGTTCCTAACTAGATTTGGTTCTTCTGTAACATTGATTCATAGGCGCGATTCATTCCGTGCTTCTAAAATCATGATTGATAGAGCTCGCAAAAATGAGAAGATTAAATTTGTTTTAAACTCTGTTGTTCAATCAATAAATGGTTCCAACGAAGACGCTCAGTCTGTAACGGTAAAAAATGTTGTAACAGGAGAAACTCAAGATATTGAAGCATCTGGTATTTTCGTTGCTATTGGTCATCTACCATCAACCTCATTCTTAAATAACTCTATAGCTCTTAACGCAGATGGAACTATTTCAGTACAGGGTGCGTCTACTAAAACGTCTATTCCTGGTGTTTTTGCCGCAGGAGATGTGGTAGACAGCGTTTATAGACAGGCAATATCTGCAGCGGGAATGGGCTGCCGCGCTGCTCTTGATGCTCAAGCTTATTTAAATGATTTAAGCGAATAATAAATTATGTTCCACGTGAAACAAGAAGCCCAGAATTACTTTTAAAGTAATTCTGGGCTTTTCAGTTTATATCGCTAATCTTATATCGCTAATCTTTTTTGTTTACTAAAATGTCAAAAATCCTCTGCATTTCTTCTGGAGATGAAAATACAATTTCGATTCTTCCATGGTTTTCTGTGCCCTTAATTGCAACTTTTGTAGAGAATATATTCTCAAGTTGTTTTCGAATAGGCGAATGAGCCCACTTATTGTTTCTTTGAACCCTATTTCTCTTAGAAGACTCATCACTATTGTCCACTTTAATAGACACAATCTCTTCAGTACTTCTAACAGATAAGCCTTCTGCAATTATTCGTTTTGCCAATGATTCCATTTCTTCAGGTGTAGGCAAAGCAAGAAGTGCGCGAGCATGACCTGCAGAAAGCACACCAGATGCAACATGTTTTTGCACGCTAGCTGGAAGATTTAACAGACGTAAAGTATTTGCTATTTGTGGACGAGATTTAGACACAGATTTTGAAAGTTGAACCTGTGTTAATCCAAAATCATCAATCATCTGAGCATACGCTGCAGCTTCTTCTAAAGGATTTAAAGCAACTCTGTGCAAATTCTCCAAAAGAGCATCTCTAAGCATATTCTCATCAGAAGTTGTTCTAACAATTGCTGGGACTTTTTTAAGACCAGCTAATTGAGTTGCTCTCCATCTGCGCTCACCCATTATTAATTCGTAATGAGCATTATGCGTATCATCTTGATCTACGTTATTAATTTTTCGCACAACAATAGGCTGCAAAACTCCAACTTCTTTGATTGATGCAGCTAATTCTTGAAGCTCTTCTTCATCAAAAATCGTACGCGGTTGGTGAGCATTTGGAACAATATCAGTTGGATCTAAATATTCTAAATAACCACCTTCAACTGGTTTTAATTCTTTATTTTCTGCGTTGTGTTCTTCGTCAATTGTTTTATTAGAAATTTTCTTTTCTTCAATTTTTTGTTTTGAAGACACAAACGTTTTAGATGCAGAGTCACCAAAGAAAAAGTCAATTGGTCTAGTTACATCGTCAATTGATGGCATAGAAGATCGCTTTGACGAATGCTTGTTTTTATTAGTAATCGGAGGCACTGTTTCACGTGAAACGGTGGCTTTTTGAACATTATTTTGACCTTCATGTGGAGAAATTGCTTTATCAATACTAGGAACCTTAGTTTCACGTGAAACATCGTTAAAAACATCTTTTTGTATTAATGTTTCATGTGAAACATTTTCATTATTTTTTGCCTCAGCATTAACAAGAGCGTTTTCCCCAGGTAGTGCAGGAAATAGTGCCCCTAATCCTTTGCCTAAACGAGATTTAGTTGTACTCATTATGCATTACCCTCTCTTTTAGCGTCAATCACAGCTAAAATAGCATCAGACTTATTTGCTATCTCTAACGCAGCTTCTCTATACGACACTGCTCCAGTTCCATGTGGATCATAAGTTATAACACTTTGATTAAAACTTGGTGCTTCTGGTATTTTGACAGTTCTTGGAATGGTAGTATTTAAAACAATATTTGGATAATGGTTTTTAACTTCTTGGAATACTTCTCTACCAAGAAGAGTTCGTTTATCAAACATCGTTACTAACATTGTTGAAACAACCAACGTAGGATTGTAATGTTGTTGCACTAAGCCAATTGTTCTAATGAGTTGTCCTAATCCTTCTAGTGCATAATATTCAGCTTGGATTGGTATTAGCATTTCATGAGCAGCGCACATTGCATTAATTACTAAAAGACCTAGAGATGGTGGACAATCAATAAACACATAATCGTAGTGCTCATTATTATTATCGAGAAACTCATTAACTGCATTTTTAAGAAGATTATTTCGATCTTCCATCTGCGCAACTTCTAGTTCTGCTCCACTTAAATCAATAGAAGCAGGAACAACATCAAGTCCTTCAATATCTGGGCAAGTTTTCTTTACTTCAGCAATAGTTTTTCTTCCCTCGATAACATCATAAACAGAAGGATCTGATGATGAATGAGGTATATTCATAGCTGTGGAAGCATTACCTTGAGGGTCCATGTCAATCAACAAAACTTTTGAACCACCAATAGCCATAGCTGCAGATAAATTTACAGCCGAACTGGTTTTGCCAACACCACCCTTTTGATTAGCAACAGCGATAAATCTCGTTTCTTTAGGCTTAGGAAAAACTACCCCATCAATGGCATGAAATCGGCTTGATATATTAGCCAATTCACTACCTAAGGAAGATCCAGAATCTCCAAAAATACGCTTAATTGTATCTTCAGCTGACTCCACCATAACTTCATCCACCCCCGACCACCTATGGGAAAATTACCATAATTCAACTAATTTAAACCTTAGTATTTTCAAGTTTCGTTTCTTCTATGGACATAAAACACAGCAAAAAGAGCACAAGTTTCACGTGAAACACGTGCTAAATATAAAAGAAAATAACGAAAAATAGAAAATAAAGTAAACGATTTTATATGTATTTTATACAAATATTTTTACATAAAAATATTTGTTTCACGTAAAACATTTGAAGATTAAAGTTTCACGTGAAACGAATTATTTTATATGTAATTAATAATATGAATTATGCTTTGTCAACTAATACAACGGTTGTAGATTGAAGACCATTTGCAACAGGAGCATCAACAACCCTAGGATTTACACCCTTAGCCTTTTTGATCATTTTTGCGGCTTTCTCAATTTCAGCCTGTGCAGATTTCCCCTTTAACGCAATCAGTTGACCATGTGTATTTAATAGAGGGATAGTCCACCCTGCTAGTTTTGTCATAGGCGCTACAGCTCTACAAGTTACAACGTCAAACGGTGATATATCATGAGATTTTATTTTTTCAATAATTTCATCTGATCTTCCGTGAAAAATAGTGACATTGTCTAATCCCATGAGTTCTACACATTCTTTCAACCAAAGAACGCGTCTTTCCATAGGTTCAATTAATGTTACATCACAATCAGGCAAACATGCTGCTATAACAATACCAGGAAATCCGCCACCACTTCCTACATCTGCTATAGATTTTTTCTTAGAATTTTTAATAGCATCCTTAATAAAAGGGACAACAGCTGCGGAATTTAGTATATGCCTTTCCCAGAGAATACTCATATCTCTAGGTCCAACTAATCCTCTCAGCAAGCCCTCTTTTTGAAGTTTCACGTGAAACATCTTACATTTATCTAGAGCATCACCTAGAACTTCGCTTAGCAATGGCGAATTTTCTAATTCATCAATTGTTTCTTGAGTATTATCTTTATTATCTATATTTAAATTTTCTTCCATACTTCCCCGCACTTATCAAATAAAAAGTAACACAATAAAACATTTTTTGTTTTATTGTGTTACTTTTATAGTGTCTCAACAGCCTCATGCAATCATAAAAATTGCAAAACCTTAAATCAGTCTTCTATATACTCTTCATCAACATCAGCAGCTATATCATCAAGATCTTCATCTTCAACTGCACTTACAGGCATATAAACAGTTACATAACGATGTGGTTCTTCTCCATGAGACCTAGAACGCAGGCCCTCGTCTCGCACAGTGTCATGAATGACTTTACGTTCAAATGAATTCATCGGCTTCAATTCAACTGGATCCCCAGTCTCACGAACCTCATCAACAGCATCCAAAGCAATATCACGCAAATGCTGACGCTTACGCTTAAGGAATCCATCAACATCAACAATTAAATGAGATCTCTCACCAGTTTTTTGTTGAATAGCTAATCGGCTAAGCTGCTGCAATGCGTCAACAACTTCTCCATCCCTACCAATCAAATGCTTAATATCGGAATCATCATCCGCAACAATCTGAATCATCGGTCTATTGTTACGAACACCCATTTCAATATCGCCCTCGTAATCAGCAATATCTAGAAGTCCTTCTAAGTAATCGGCAGCTATATCAGCTTCCTCATTGAGCTGGTCAATGCTTCTAGTTTCGTCTTGCGCCATTTACATACTCCTTAATTGCAATAAATGTCAAGAA
Organism: Gardnerella sp. DNF00354; assembly: GCF_049262755.1. NCBI lineage: Bacteria > Bacillati > Actinomycetota > Actinomycetes > Bifidobacteriales > Bifidobacteriaceae > Gardnerella > Gardnerella sp. DNF00354. The sequence continues at coordinate 395,238 of NZ_CP058402.1, read as the reverse complement.
TCACAATTCTGTCTACAAGTGTAACTGAAGATAAATCCAAAATTACATACTTGCTTATTCACATATTTTTATCTATTTATTTTTTCGCTTACGTGTAGGCTGCTTGCGCTGGAACCCTTCGGCTTCTCTGCGCTTAGCAACTTCTCGAGCTTGTTGAAGCTTTTCTTCTTCAATAGATGGCAATCCTTCACGTTTACGGCGTTCGGATTCATTCTTATAATCTCGCTTTTCTTTTTCCTCAGCTGCAGGAGAGCCAGGAGTTGGGAAGGCGTACACCTGCCAAATAGAGCGAAGCATATTCATAATGTTGTTTACAAGCCAATAAACAAGCATTGCAAATGGAAGAGCAAATGCAGAGAAAACGTAGATTAATGGGAATCCCCACATCATAAGTTTTTGCATAGTATACTGGGGACCCTGCTTCGATTCTGGCGGAAGATTCTTACGAATATTGTTAAATTGCATGTACCACATTGCAGCACACATCAATATAACAAAGATTACAATAACAACTTTTCCGCCCGCTTGAACCGTCATAAACGTGTCGGAAACACCAACGCCAAACACATGAGTTTTAACAAATTGCTGTGCTGTAGCAATATCAAAAGCGCCAAGAGGAGCATGCTTGCCTCTAGCAATAAATGGTATAACGGAAAGCGTGTACCAAATACTCATAAACGCTGGACCTTGAATCATCATTGGCAGGCAGCTTCCTGCAGGATTTGCGTTGTTTTCTTGATACAGCTTCATCATTTCTCGCTGCATGGCTTCTTTGCTAGCAGGATCGCTTTTACCCTTATACTTTTGCTGAATTTTCTTCATTTTAGGAGCGATTGCTTGCATATTGCGCATACCTTTAATGCTTTTTATAAAGGCAGGGAATATGCACGCATGCACAACAAGCACAAGGAAAACGATTGAAAGTACCCAAGAGAATCCAATTTCATTCATCCCAATAAGAACAAATAGCTTGTGGAAAAGTGACATTACTTGAGTCATAAGCCATTCAACTGGCGTAAGGATTTTATAAAACCATCCCCAAATTCCGTTATCAAGTAAGAAATGATCTTGATTAAACATTAGTTATCCTTGTCTTCGTCAGCCAAGGGAGTTAACCGTGGCTCTTCATGCGCTTTAGACCAGGCGCAACGATAAAAAATTGAATATTTTCGTGGTACGTCGTCAATACTGCAGCTAGTCCATGGTCTACAGCGCAACAGACGTAAAACGGCTAGAATACCACCCTTAAACGCCCCATAGCGGCTAACGGCTTCTATAGCGTATCTTGAGCACGTTGGATAATAACGACAGCAAGCAGGTCTTTTGGCAGAAATCACGCGTTGATACCAGCGAATCGCTTTTATAATCAAATTCGCTACAACACTATTTCTACCGCTCATGACTTATCACTGATCCTGCGAGCCTGCTTTACTATCACTATCTTCGCTAGTTTTTAGGCACATAGTTTGCATGAATTGATTTTGATCTTGAAGATTTTTGGCTATTTTGCCGAAAATCTTTTTGATTTGCTCATTCAACGAATCAAACGAAGATTGTGCAGCAGTAGGTTTTGCACGCAATACTACATCGCAACCATATGGAAGCAACGACTCGTGCTCTTTTGCTATTACCCTAAAACGTCGTTTTACCTTATTTCGAATAACAGCTTTTCCAACTGATTTAGATACAGCAAGACCCAACCTTAAAGCAACATCATTTTTTTGAGGTTGCTTTAAGGTATCACAAAATGCCGCGGGAGTGTTTTCAAAACCCGTGGCAATATCATCTGGACTTACTTTCCTGTCTTCGTTAAGCGCGTCTAACACGGTCACACATCCACGCATATCATAATGCGCGACGATATCCCGTGAACACACTTTGCGTCGTTTTTTGAGCACCGCAACAAAATCGCGATGGCTTTTCAGCCTATCCATGCTTTACGACGCGTCCCAGCTCAGGCAGAAAGTGTCTTGCGGCCCTTGGCACGACGACGGTTAATCACTGCGCGACCAGCACGCGTACGCATGCGAACGCGGAAGCCGTGCTTCATGTGACGACGACGGTTGTTAGGCTGGAATGTCCTCTTCATAACTAACGCTCCTGTATTTAGCCATGCAAAAGCATGGCTCCGTATGAGTCAAGCTATACCAAATTACTATCACCCCTCACCAAGAGCTAAAATTTTATTAATTATCGTGTTTTAAATAAGTCTTTTAGAATAATTCTTATTCTCTAAATAACTTTATAAATCTATTAAAAAACGTAAATAATTCGTCTTAAAATCGTTGGAAAATGTGGATTACTAAGTTTTACATTATCCACAAATTACACACATGTTATTAACATACAAGTATTTTCAACACGCTAGGCTGTGGATAACTTCTTAGGGTCGGAGTAAACATATTCTACTAGCACTCTTTTCACACATAAACGTGTATTAAAAAATACACTGAGTTGCTAATGCGAAAAGAAAATTACTTTTGATTGGGGGTGTAACATGTCTGAAGCCTTTGAGGATCCTAGTGCTCAAGCTGCCATAGTATGGTCTAATACTCTCGCCGTGTTGCGCCATAATGCACTTCTAAGCAATCGGGATAAAAGTTGGTTTGAGAGTGTAAAACCTGAAGCTATTTTTGGAACAACAATTGTTTTATGCGTTTCTAATATTGAAACTCAGCAAGCTCTGCAAAACGAACTTAGTTCTGCTCTGCTAACTTCTTTGAAAATTTGTACTGGAAAAGACATGTTTCCAGCATTTAAAATTATCCAAAATAGTGAAAAAGAGAATAACAATACTTTACAAAATGTAAGTAATACTTCAAAAACTTCTCAATCGCTAGATAATACTACAAATAATAATTCTGATTCGTCAGATTCTTCTGATTCTTCTGATTCTTCTGATTCTAAAAAAGTTGAATCTTTTTTGGACGATTCTTATGATTCAATTCCTGTACAGAAAGATTTTGATTACGCAACTGGTTTGAAAACCATGCAAAATACAAATCTCAATGTGCAATCTATTAATCAAAAGCAGACAAATATACCTGCATCAGTTAATAGAGATCCAACAACTCATTTGAATACTTATGCCACTTTTGACACGTTTGTTCCTGGCGATTCCAATCGTTTTGCTCGCACAGTAGCATTGGCAGTTGCAGAAGGCTCAGGACGCGATTTTAATCCTTTGTGTATTTACGGTGGATCTGGTCTTGGCAAAACACATTTGCTTAACGCAATTGGAAATTATGCGCTTGTTAAAGATTCTTCCCTTAAAGTTCGATATATTACAAGCGAAGAGTTTACTAATGAATTTATTGAGGCTTTACAAAATACAAGTCAAAATCAAGGTCAGATTGCTAACTTTAATAGAAGATACCGCGAAGTTGACGTTCTACTAATCGATGATATTCAATTTTTAGGTGGTAAAGAAGCAACTCTTGAACAATTTTTCCACACTTTTAACGCTTTATATCAGGCTAATAAAAGAATCGTAATAGCTTCTGATGTTGCTCCTAAAAATCTTAGAGGATTTGAATCTAGACTTATTTCTAGATTTGAATCTGGTTTAACAGTAGATATTAAACCGCCTGATTTAGAAACTCGTATTGCTATTTTACGAATGATGGCTTCTATGAATGGGTCCAATGTTCCTAGTGATGTTTTGGATCTTATTGCGGAACGTTTTACTGAAAATATTCGCGAACTTGAAGGCGCTTTAACTCGTGTTACAGCGGTTGCTTCTCTTAGTAACCAACCAGTTAGTAAGGCTTTAGCTGAGCAAGCTTTACAGGACTTTTTTGCATCCGATATTGAAGTTAGACCAACAGATATCATCGGTCAGGTTGCTCAATATTTCCATATGACTTTTGATGAGATGGTTGGAAGATCAAGAACTAAAAATGTTGCTTTAGCTCGTCAAATTGCAATGTATTTAGCTAGAGAAATGACTAGCATGAGCTTGGTTGATATTGGAGAAGTTTTTGGTGGTAGAGATCATACCACTGTTATGCATGCTTATACCAGAATTAGTGGCGAAATGCAGGAAAAACAAGAAATTTATAACTATGTTATGGAATTGACTGTTCGTTTGAAACAAAATCCTTCCAAAAAATAGAGTTTTGCACAAGTTTATTCATAATTTGTTTATTAAAGTAAATAAAGTTATCCACATAGTTAGTAACAAATGTGGGCAAAAGCTGCGGATAACTGGTGGAAAACGCCGTTTAAAAAGTGAATAAAATGTTTTTAACTACGATAAAAATGTTAATAAGCTAAAAACTAGAAAATTATGTGGATAACTTCAGCATTTATGCACATACTTCTCTTTGTGTTATCAACATTTTTAAATTGTGGATAAAGGCTCTAAATCAGTAGTTCTTTAACTTTATCCACATGTTAACAACCTTTATTACTTTTACTATTTTATTTTTATCTAATATTCATACTTAATTACTTACTCAACTAACTTTCATAAAATATGATTTTTAATTGGCAGCATGATATAGAATAAAACACAGATTTAAACAGAAATGAGGAAAAATGAAAGTTGAAGTTAATTCCGCTTCTTTTGCTGATGCAGTAGCTTGGACAACTAGAGTTATAGATTCTAGACCAGCTAATCCTATTCTTGCAGGACTAAAACTAGAAGCAAAAGATGGAATTCTTCAACTTTCTGCTTTTAACTATCAACTCTCTAGCAGGCATCATGTTGAAGCTGGAATAGATGAGCAGGGTAGTGTACTCGTATTAGGTAAATTGATGGCAGATATAACTAAATCTTTACCATCAGAAAAAACCTATTTATCCTCTAATGAAACTACTCTTACTATTTCTTCTGGAAAATCAACTTTCACACTCCAACTAATGCCTGAAGGAGAATATCCTGATTTACCACAAATTCCTGAAAAACTTGGTCAGGTAGATGCTCCTACTTTTGTTCAGGCAGTAGTACAAGCTTCTGTGGCTGTTTCAAGAGAAGAAGATAGACCTGTTTTGACTGGAATTCATGCTCATTTTGAAGATGATTCTGTTACTTTCACTGCTACAGACAGATATCGCCTTGCAAGATCAACTTTTAAGTGGACACCAGAACATTCTGACATAAATACTTCTACTCTAATCAAAGGAAGCATTCTTAGAGATATTTCTCGATCAATAGATGAACATCAAAATGTTATTGTAAACCTAAACGATAAAGAACCATCTATTCTTGGTTTTGAAAATTCTGGTAGAGTAAGTACTTCTCAACTAATTGATGGAGAATTTCCTTCTGTAGATCGACTTTTTGTTGATGAATATCCTATTCATGCAATTATTAATCGAACAATGCTTATTAATGCTATTAAGCGAGTTGCACTTGTTGCAGAAAAAGATGCTCCTATTTACATGTCTTTCTCTGGGGATGAATTAACTTTAAGTGCTGGAAATGATTCAGAATCTCAAGCAAAAGAACTTATAGATATAGACATGGACGGTCAAGATATTATAGTTGCTTTTAATCCTAATTATTTAATTGAAGGTTTAAGCGCTATAAGCGAGCCATTTGTTCATGCAAAAATCACATCTGCAGTTAAGCCTGTTGAATTTAATGGTCAGCAGGAAGCTGATGGCGATGAGTCTATGAATTACAGATATCTTGTTGTTCCAATGCATCCTTAAAGATAAATAAATGTATGTTTCAAGACTTGTACTAGATCATTTTCGTTCTTGGAGTAGTTGTGTATTAGACTTTTCTCCAAAAATTAATGTTCTATTTGGCTCAAATGGTTTAGGTAAAACTAATATTGTTGAAGCTATAGAAGTTATATCTACTGGAACAAGTCATAGAATATCATCTTTGATGCCACTGATAGAGTGCAATAACAGTTGTGCTACCATACGACTTAATACTAAAAATTTTGATAATAATGATTTAGATGAAACTACATATGAGCTTACGATTAATTCAAAAGGAGCTAACAGAGCAAGAATTAATAGTGGAAAATCATTGTATATGAAGGACATAATTGGATTAGTTAAATCCATTTCTTTCACTCCAAGAGATCAAAATTTGATTTTTTCAGATCCTAATATTCGTAGGACTTTCATAGATCAAGCTGGAGCACTATTAATACCAAATTATTTACAAGTTTTACAAGAATATAATCATATTGCAAAACAACGTGCATATCTTCTTAAAAGTCTATCTAATAATAATTTAGCTAGTTCAACAAATGGATATAATCCTATATCAGATTTGGAAATATGGACGGGTAAATTCATTGAATCAGGAATAATTCTTACAAAAAATCGAAAAAAAATAATAAATTTATTAAATGAAATTTTTCCTAAAATAGTGGATAAACTTTCCCGATCTTCTAATTTTGCTTCGATACAATATAATCCGTCTTTTGAAGAGTTAGAAGTTGAATCAAAAGAAGATTATTTTCCGCAAACGGCTATAAGCGAGCATTTTCAACGAATTTATGCTGGGGAAGTTGCTAGAGGATACAACCTAATAGGTCCTCATAGAGATGATTTTACAATATTAATAAATAATCATCCTGCAAAAGAATTTGCTTCTAATGGTGAAGCATGGACTCTAGCATTAGCTTTAAAAATGGCTTTATTTAAGACTTTAGAAGAAAAAAATAATCAAAAACCAATAGTTATTTTGGATGATGTTTTTTCACAATTGGATGAATCTAGAAGAAAACAAATTTTAGAGTTTGCAAAAGAACAAGAACAAGTTTTTATTACAGTTGCATCCTTAAGTGATATACCAAAAGATGAGAATCTTTCAGAAGAATCATTTATTGATATATCTAAAATAGTAGAAAAAAATAATAATCAAGATGAAAATTTCTTTAATAATAATCTTGACTCTAATCATAAAGATCTACTAAAAGATATTATTAATAATCGAAAAAATAATATCGAGAATAATTCTAATAGTTAAGGGGAAAATAATGAAAATTCCCGTAAATAAATTATTAAAATTAGACACTAGAAAGCTTCCTGAGATTGTTTTTTCTCCTATAGAAAAAAGGGGAGAAAAGAAAACAATAAACGAGCAAAACGCTTATAAAGCTTGGGAAAGTTTTGGAAAACCTGGTAGGGATCCACAAAATCTGTATTCGTTGCTAGGTAATTTTGCTAATAAAAAACATTGGAATGAGCCGCTTGCTATAGCAAGAATGCGAGAAGATTGGTGGAAAATAGTTGGTAAAAGTGCATCTTTAAATTGTTATATAGATCAAATAAAAGACGGTATTTTAATAGTTAGAACAAAATCAAACGTTTGGTATACACAACTTAGCTACTGCAAACCTATGCTTGAGAAAAAAATATTTGAATATTCAAAAAATATTAATATTAAAGAAGTCAAAATAGTTGGTCCAACATCATTTGGTTTAAGTAAAAAATCAAATAATAATAGGTTTATTATTAAGAATCATTAATAAAGCCTCTTACTAAAGAGCGGTCATTATGTGTGTGTAGAATGTCATGTAATGTAGTTAAATCGCTAGAAACCCCTTTTTTGTGCTTTCTAGCGTGTATCGACCTCGTAAATGCCTCATGGCATGAGGTAATGCGGGAAGGGATCTAAAGTGTTAAACACTGAAGATAATTCAATGGAAAATTCTATTGAAGAACATAAACTCGATGACGCTCAGCTTGATGATTCACTTTCTCCTGAACATTATGATGCTAGCGATCTTCGCGTTCTCGAAGGATTAGAAGCAGTTCGAATCAGACCAGGTATGTACATTGGTTCAACTGGTCCAAGAGGCTTACACCACCTTGTATACGAGATTGTAGATAATTCGGTTGATGAGGCTTTGGCTGGTTATGCTTCTCACATTGAAGTGACAATATTGCCAGACAATGCAATAAAAGTTGTAGATGATGGTAGAGGCATTCCAGTTGACGAAGTACCAGGAGAAGGCGTTTCTGGTGTTGAAACGGTTATGACTAAGCTTCACGCTGGTGGAAAGTTTGGCGGCGGCGGATACGCAGTTTCTGGTGGTTTGCATGGCGTTGGTATATCCGTTGTTAACGCACTTTCTACACGCGTAGAAATTGAAGTTCGTCGTCAAGGGTTCCATTGGACTCAAACGTATGTAGATCAGCATCCAACAGCACCATTGGAAAAAGGAAAGCCAATGGAAGAAGGTGAATCTACTGGTACATCCGTAACATTCTGGCCAGATGGTGCTATTTTTGAAACAACTACATACGATTTTGAAACTTTGCGATCTAGATTCCAGCAGATGGCTTTCTTAAACAAAGGATTGAAGATCTCTTTAACTGATTTGCGCAAGCCTGATGAAGCAGGGGACGAAGTCACAGGAGAAAATGAATCAACTAGTGAAGAAAAGCATCAAAGCGTTAGCTACAAGTATGATCATGGAATCAAAGATTACGTTGACTATTTGGTTAAATCTCGAAAAGCTGTTCCTGTAGAGCCAGATGTTATTGATTTTGAGGCTGAAGATCTTGAAATTGGTATTTCTGCCGAAATTGCTATGCAATGGACTGTTGCATATTCGGAAGCAGTTCACACTTTTGCTAACACGATTTCTACTACAGAAGGCGGTACTCACGAAGAAGGCTTCCGAGCTGCACTTACATCTCTTGTAAATCGTTATGCTCGAGAAAAGAATATATTAAAAGAAAAAGATACTAATCTTTCTGGTGACGATGTTCGAGAAGGCTTAACAGCAGTTGTTTCAGTAAAGCTTACAACTCCACAGTTTGAAGGTCAGACTAAAACCAAGCTTGGCAATTCTGAAGCTAAAACCTTTGTTCAGCGAGTAATGACTGAAAAGCTTGGAGATTGGTTCGACGCTCATCCAAGTGAAGCAAAGAACATTATTCAAAAAGCAATTGAAGCTTCTCGTGCGCGTATTGCAGCTAAGAAAGCTCGCGAAAATACGCGTAGAAAGTCAATCTTTGAAACTGCTGGAATGCCAGATAAATTGAAGGATTGCCAGTCTAATAATCCAGAAGAATGCGAGCTGTTTATAGTTGAGGGTGATTCCGCAGGTGGCTCCGCAATTCAAGGACGAGATCCTATTACTCAAGCGATTTTGCCTTTGCGCGGTAAGATTTTGAATACTGAGCGCGCTTCAATTGATCGAATGATGAAGTCGGAAACTATTGAATCCTTAATAACTGCTGTTGGAGGCGGTTATGGTGAAGACTTCGATTTAAGTAAGGTTCGATATCACAAAGTCATTATTATGGCTGATGCTGATGTTGACGGCGCTCATATTGCTACATTGAATTTAACACTGTTCTTCCGCTATATGCGTCCAATGATTACAGCAGGATACGTTTATGTTGCTATGCCGCCTCTTTACCGTTTGAAGTGGAGCAAGGGAGCACATGACTTTGTTTATACCGATGCTGAGCGTGATCGAGTTCTTGCAGAAGGTAAAGCTGCAGGCAGACAACTTCCTAAAGGCGAAGGTATTCAGCGATACAAGGGCTTGGGTGAGATGAGCTATCAGGAGCTGTGGGAAACAACGATGGACCCTGAACACAGAATCTTAAAGCAAATTCATATTGAAGATGCTGCTCGAGCTGATGAGACATTCTCAATGCTTATGGGAGACGAAGTGGAACCTCGTAGGCTCTTTATTCAACGTAATGCTCATGATGCAAGATTTATTGATGCTTAAAAATAGTTAATAAATCAACGTAAAAATAAAGCAAAATAAACTTTAAAATATAAATAAGAAGGAATAGCAGTGGTAGACGAAATAAACGCCGCTAATGATGGTGAATATAGAGATCAGTTGCCTGATGGGTCTATGGAACCACAAAGTCCGCAAGAATCAGATAATACTGATTACGGCTTAATGAAAGGTGCTCGCGTAAAGCACATGGATTTGCAGCAGGAAATGCGCGAATCATATCTTGCTTATGCACTTTCTGTTATTGTTGAGCGCGCTTTACCAGATGTTCGAGATGGCTTAAAACCAGTGCATCGTCGTGTTATTTACGCTATGTATGATGGCGGCTATAGGCCAGATAGAGGGTACAACAAGTGCTCTCGCGTTGTTGGCGACGTTATGGGTAAGTATCACCCTCATGGTGATTCTGCTATCTATGACACTTTGGTTCGTATGGCTCAGTCTTGGTCAATGCGCTATATGCTTGTTGATGGCCAAGGAAACTTTGGTTCCCCAGGTGACGATCCTGCAGCAGCAATGCGTTATACGGAATGCCGTATGGCTCCTCTTGCTATGGAAATGGTTCGAGATATTGACAAAGATACTGTTGATTTCTTGCCAAACTACGATGGTAAAACTCAAGAGCCAACAGTTTTGCCAGCTCGTTTCCCGAATCTTTTAGTTAATGGTTCTGCTGGTATTGCTGTTGGTATGGCAACAAATATTCCACCTCATAATATGCGTGAGGTTGCCGATGGTGTACATTGGGCTTTGGATCACCCAGATGCTAGTAATTCTGAGCTTCTTGAAGCTTTAATTCAGAGAATTAAAGGACCTGATTTCCCTACTGGAGCAACGATCTTAGGTCACAAGGGAATTGAGCAAGCTTACCGTACAGGCCGCGGATTAATTACAATGCGAGCAGTAGTTAATACCGAGGAAATTAAGGGACGTATGTGCTTGGTTGTCACCGAGCTTCCATACCAAGTTAATCCTGATCGCTTAGCTGCTTCTATTAGGGAAGCTGTGCGAGATGGAAAGATTCAAGGCATTGCAGATATGCGCGATGAAACGTCTGGCCGTACTGGTCAGCGTTTAGTGCTTGTTCTTAAAAGAGATGCTGTTCCAAAAGTTGTTTTGAACAACTTGTATAAGCATTCGCAGCTTCAGCAAACTTTCGGCGCTAACATGCTTGCTTTGGTTGATGGTGTGCCGCGCACTTTGAGTTTAGACGCGTTTATTCGTCATTGGGTAAGTCATCAGCTTGAAGTTATTGATAGGCGTACACGCTACTTAAAGCGTGAGGCAGAAGAGCGAGATCATATTTTGCAAGGCTATTTGAAAGCTTTGGATATGATCGATGAAGTTGTGGCTTTAATCAGATCTTCTAAAGATGTTGATTCTGCTCGTACTGGTTTGATGAATTTGCTTGATGTTGATGATGTTCAAGCAGATGCTATTCTTGCAATGCAACTTCGTAGACTTGCAGCTTTGGAACGTCAAAAGATTCTTGACGAGCATGAAGAATTAATGCGCAAGATTGAAGATTACAACGATATTCTTGCAAGCCCAGAGCGCCAGCGCAAAATTGTTGGCGATGAGCTTGATGAAATTGTTGCTAAGTATGGTGATGAGCGCAGAACTAAGATTCTTCCATTCTCGGGAGAAATGAATGTTGAAGATCTTATTGCAGAAGAAAACGTTGTTGTTACAGTAACTCGTGCAGGCTATATTAAGCGCACAAAAGCAGACGAGTATCGTGCTCAGCACCGCGGAGGCAAAGGCATTAAGGGTGCAAAGCTTCGTGAAGATGATGTTGTAGATCACTTCTTCCTAACATCTACTCACAATTGGTTGTTGTTCTTTACTAATCGCGGACGCGTTTATCGCATTAAAGCATATGAGCTTCCAGAAGGATCAAGAGATTCTAAAGGACAGCATGTTGCTAATTTGCTTCAATTTACTCCTGGAGAAACAATTCAAGCAGTGTTATCAATTCCAAATTATGATGTAGCGAAGTATTTGGTTTTGGCAACTCGTTCTGGAAAAGTTAAGAAAACTGCTTTACAAGAATATGATTCTCCACGTCAAGGTGGTTTGATTGCTGTTCGACTAATGACTAATGAAGAAACAGGCGAACCTGCTGATGAGCTTATTGGTGCAGCTTTGTGCAATTCAGAAGATGACATTATTCTTGTTTCTAAGCTTGGAATGAGCTTGAAGTTTAAAGCAGATGATGAGCAGCTTCGACCAATGGGCCGCCAAACTGCAGGCGTTCAAGGCATGCGATTTAGAGAAGGCGACGAATTACTTGATATGGATGTTGTATCTGTAGAAACAAGTAAAGATCTTCTCGTTGTTACTAATGAAGGTTTTGCTAAGAGAACCGCTATTGAAGAGTATCGTTTGCAAGGAAGAAACGGATATGGTGTTAAAGCTGTTCAACTTGCAGAAGGTCGCGGTTCTTTGGTTGGTGCCTTGATCGTTGAAGAAACAGATCAAGTAATGGCAATTATGAAGTCTGGTAAGGTAATTCGCTCTGATGTTAACGAAGTTAAGCGCACTGGTAGAACAACTCAGGGTGTGACTTTAGCTAAGCCAGATAAGGGTGACGAAATCATCTCTATAGCTCGTAATGAGGAAAGAGATGATGAAAGTGAAAATAAGAATGAAGAAGTAGAAGAAAATACTAGCAGAAGGAACTTAGATGAGTGAGGATTTTGAAACGTCCAATAGCAAAGTTAATGGCGAACCTAACACTAATTCTCCAAGAACAATTGGTGGAACAGCTAGTTTTGAATCTAATGGTTATACCAAGAGAAAAACTAGTCAGCCGCGTGCTAGAAGAATGAGTCTTTCCTTAGTTAGGGTAGATGCGTGGTCTGTTGCAAAAGTTACTTTTCTTCTTAGCGTAGCTGGAGGAATAATTCAAGTAATTGCAGCAGGATTAGTTTGGCTATTTCTAAACATGGTTGGTGTTTTTGATCAAGTAACTCAGATTGTTTCATCAACAGGTTTGGATAGCAACGGTTTTAATCTTGCTGACGTATTCTCTCTTCCAACAATTTTAAGTGCTGTAACAATTCTTTCTGTTGTGGAAATAGTTATTTTAACACTACTTTCTGCAATTGGTGCTTTGTTATATAACGTTGTTGGTTCATTAGTTGGTGGAATACATTTAACTCTTGGTGATGATTAAAATAAGTGATTTAAAATAAAATAATCAAAAATTCCCCCGTTGGTTTTATTTAGACTAGCGGGGGAATTTTTAAATTAAAATCAAAGTATTTTTACTTAGAAACAGAATCTCTAATATCTTCCAATACTTTAATCATTTTTTCTTCACGTTCCTTGCGTTTTTCTTCATCTGTTTTTTCTTTTTCAAGATTCAAGAAATTAACACTCATTTCTCTCAATTTGTTAATAGGTAAAACAATGAAAAAGTAAACAGCTGTAGCAATAATAAGGAAGTTTAATACAGATCCAATAACAGCACCAAATGAAATAGTTGCACCATTTATTGTTATTGTTAGAACACCATCTAAATCTGGTTTTCCACAAATTATTGCTATAAGAGGATTAATAATATTTTTAACTATTGAATTAACAACTGCTGTAACAGCACCGCCCATAACAACACCGACTGCCATGTCGATAACGCTGCCACGAGCAATAAATTTTTTAAAACCATTAAACATTGTTTATTTACCTTTATCTTTTTAATATTTTTCTATTAATAAAACTACTGTTTTTAAAGAAATCAAGATTATACATAACTAATATCGGATACATTATTGCAGAAGTTATAACGTCAGTAGGGAAGTGAGCTGCAACAACAAGTCTAGAAAGGGCTACAATTACAACAACAACAATGCTTATTATTAAGCCAATTTTTAGCAATGATTTATTAGATACATAGAGAATCATAAGACTCATAGCGCAAATCGCAACAGCTGCTGCAGTATGACCACTTGGAAAACTTGGATCTGGTGGAAGTTTAACCTTTACTCCAATAAAAGGTCTAGGTCTATGAACTATGAATTTAATTGCAAAAATATAAACCATAGGCAAAAGAGAAATAACAAGTTGAGTAAGAGTTATACGCCAATTTCTTTTAAGAAAGTAAGAAATAATGCATAAAATAAAAAGTATAACTATGCAACATTTTGTAGAAAAAATTATTGCGAGAATCTTTGAAATAGACATCATGAAAGATGGGGAATAATTGTGGAAAAATGCAACGATGCCTGTTTCTAAAGATCTTTCCTCACTCATAACAAGCAGCCCCTTACCAATGCAAGGGATTAGAATGGCAAGAAGTAAAACAATAGAAGACTTTTTATTATTTACTATTTTTTGCCAAAAGTCATAAAACTGATTTTTTTGATTCATAGTTAAAGATTACACTTAGAAATATATATGATAAATATGTATTATGAGTATACGTGTTTATTTATTTAAATGGATGATTTGATGGATGATTTTGTAATATAAAAGAATATTGATTAAAACAAGTATTAATATACGAATGTAATAAGTTGAACACCGTACGAGGTGACGAGTAATATGAGGAAAAGATAGAAAGGGTTTACAATGAGCATGCTTGACCGACTTGAGAAGAGCGTTGAAGGTGCAATGAACGGGGTCTTCGCAAAATTCGGCTCTAAAGACTTGCAGCCTGTTGATCTTTCCAGTGCATTAGAGCGAGAGATTGATAATCAATCTATGCCAATTGATCGCGATCGTACAGTTGCTCCGAATGAATATCACTTTAAACTTAGTACGCCAGATTTTGATCAGCTTGGTAGTGAAGCTTTAGCTAACGAGCTTGCAGATAATCTTACACAATATGCAAAAAGCCAGCATTATGCATTTGTTGGGCCTGTTGCAGTTATTTTTGAAGAAGACACAGATCTTGCTAAAGGTAATTTCAATTTGATTTCTGACTCTGTTCCAGGAAATGCTGTTCCTGTAACAACTCAAGAGCAGTCAGAAAATCATCCAATGCTTGAAATTAATGGAAATAGATATTTGTTAACAAAGGATCGCACTATATTAGGCAGAGGATCTGGCTGCGATATTGTTATTGACGATCCTGGTATTTCTCGTCGACATCTTGGAATAGATATTACGCCTGATGGTGTTATTGCTAGAGATCTTGGTTCTACTAATGGAACTTATGTTGAAGGACATCAAACTCCAGCAGCAACACTTTTAGATGGAAATACTATAACTATCGGACGTACTCGTATTTTCTATTGGGCTTCATCACAAGATCAGGAGTAATAGACGAATATATAAAGAGATACGAGTACGCGCATGATATTAACCGAGTTAACTTTTGCTATACTTAAGTACAGTTTCTTAGTACTTTTGTGGGTATTCGTGTGGTTTGCTGTTCGTTCTCTTCGTAGAGATATTGAGATTTTTAGTCCTAAAAAGTCTCGTTCTTTTAAGAATAAGTATCGTCGTAAGCCAAGTAATTCAAGTAGTGAAAATAATCAAAATAATATAGTTTCTAGGAATGAAGAATCTAATAAACTTTCAGAAAATCCTACTTTACTTGTTATTATTGATGGTCCTTTGGCTGGATCATCCTTCCCTCTTGAACCATCTGGTGTAACTCTTGGAAGATCAGCAAACAATACTGTAGTTTTAAATGACGAATTTGTATCGTCTCATCATGCTCGTGTTTACTTTAATCAATCTGTAAAATCTTGGGTACTCGAAGATTTGGGCAGTACTAATGGAACTATGATTGGTCATAATAGAGTTAATGAACCAGTCGTTTTGCAACCACGCACTTCTGTGCGAATTGGCGCAACAATGTTTGAATTGAGGTGATTATATGACACAATTAGATTCAGACATTGATAGTAGAAATTCCGATACTGTATATAATTCTTTAAATAATAAAAACACTAATCGAGATAAAGAAAATAATTTTAATAAAGCTTCATTTATTGATAAAGCGTTGTTTATGTATTCCACGGCTGTTAGTGATGTTGGTACAGTTCGTAGTAATAATCAAGACTCAGCGTTCGCAGGAGAGCGTTTAGCATCTATTTGTGACGGTATGGGTGGCCATGCTGGTGGAGATACGGCGTCCACTATTGCAATAAGATCTTTAGCTCATATTGAGCAGGATTCAAGACCAAATGATGTAAAAGCTGTTTCTTCTATGATGGAAACGTCAATTATGGCAGCTCACGACGCGATTGTTGGAAAAGCTAAGCGTGAAAGACGTCTTGCTGGCATGGGAACGACAGTAACAGCTGTTTCTTTAGTAAACGGATACTGGGTTCTTGCACATTTAGGTGATTCTAGAGCCTACTTGTTGCGAGATAATCATCTTATAAGAATGACTTGTGACCATAGTTATGTTCAACATTTAATTGATACTGGTCATATTACTCCAGAAGAAGCAAGAAATCATCCACAACGCAATGTTGTTATGCGAGTATTGGGTGATTTTGATATTGATCCACGCCCAGATATGGCAATTCGATTAGCTCATCCTTCAGATCGCTGGTTGCTTTGTTCAGATGGAGTATGTGGAGTATTAGAAGATTCCACTATTCAAGAAGTTATGAGCAGTGTATCTAATCAAGAAGAATGTGCTCAAAAACTTGTTTCAATGGCTCTTAAAGCTGGAAGTACTGATAATGCCACAGCTGTTATTGCAGATGCGACTTTGGCATTAGACGCAGATGCTTTTGATTTACCTCACCAAACACCATTGATTGGCGGTGCTGCAAGTAAGGATTTGGAATCGATAGCAGATATTGTTAATAAAGCAGTATCTTCCACACCAGTGTTGCGAGAAGGTAAAAATTCGCCTGCTCAAAGAGCCGCTGCTCTTATACAAGATGGTGAAAAGTCGAGTGAAAAAGATGTTGAAAAAGTTGAAACAACTCGTTTAGTTCAGCCTTCTCACTTAAGAAATGAAGAAGAACTTAGGTCTACAGATACAAATGAGATTCCTATTGTAAAAAAGAAGAATGGAAGAATCTCAACTGATCCTAGAGATCCAGATGTTGCTAGAGCTGTAAAAAGAGAACAAGCTGAAGCGCATAAAGCAAATAGGATTAGAAAAAGATGGATGAGAATAGGAGTTGCTTTCGCAATACTTGTAATATGCGCTATTGTTGCTTCTGGGGCATATCTTGTATATTCGTGGACTCAAAAGCAGTATTACATTGGTAAAGGTAACGATAGAGTAGTTATTTACCAAGGTGTTCCTACAAATATTTTTGGTTTAGAACTTTCTCATCAGATCGAAGAAACAGATATTAGAGTAAAAAAACTAGATAAATCTTGGCAAGATCAACTCGATGAAGGAATAAGTTTTAGCAGTCTTAAAGAAGCTAGAGGACACGCAAAATTAATAAGACGTGAAATGCGTGCTAGAGAAATTGAAAAACACAGTAATAAACAAAAAAGTACTAAATCTAGTTTAGACGATAAAGATGGCAATAATAGTGGAGTTGTAAATTCAGACTCTGATTCAGGGGGTAAAACCTCATGAATATGTTGAGTATTAGAATTAAACAAATTTCTCTACTTCTGTTCTCCATAATTATATCTTCATTGGCATTTTTGCAGATGTTTTTGAGGATTAACGGATATATTCCAGCAGATTATATTGGAATGCTTACTTTTACAACAGCCTTATACTTGGTTCTATGGGGAGTTTTAATAGTAAAAAAACCTTATTGTAGTCAAGTTATATTGCCATGTATGCTTCTGCTTACAACTATCGGCACAGTAATGATTGCTAGGATAGATAAACAGCACAATACAGATATTGCTATGAAACAGCTCATATGGGTTTGTGTTGCTCTTGTTTTGTCAATAATTTTTGTGCTTGTTCTTGAAGATTACAGAATACTTAGACGTTTCTCGTATGTAAGCATGATAATAGGTCTTATATTGTTACTATCTCCAATGCTTCCTATAGTTGGTAAGGAAATTGGCGGAGCAAGAATATGGATCGGTTTTGGTAACCACACTCTTCAACCTGGAGAATTTGCAAAGTTATTCTTAGCATTCTTCTTTGCAGCATATTTGTTTGACCATAGAGACAGGCTTGCTGTTGGCGGAAAAAAGATTTTAGGTGTGCATCTTCCGCGATTTAAAGACATGGGTCCTATTGCACTTGTTTGGGCTGCATCAATGTGCGTTCTTGTCGTACAACATGATTTAGGAACATCTTTAATGTTCTTCGCAATGTTTGTTTCTATGTTGTATGTTGCTACAGGCAGAAAAGGTTGGCTTGCAATTGGATTTATAGCGTTCATGATTGGATGCTTTGTAGCTGTTAAATTATTTGCTCACGTGCAGTATAGAGTAGATGCTTGGCTTAATCCGTATGACCCAGTTATTTACAATAGATTCCCAGGTGGTTCTGCTCAGATTGTTACAGGATTATTTGGATTGGCAGCTGGTGGTGTTACAGGAACAGGATTAGGGCAAGGTCACCCATCTTTGACACCTCTTGCTAATTCTGATTTTATTTACGCTTCAGTGGGTGAAGAATTAGGATTGACTGGGTTGTTCATAGTATTAATGCTTTACTTGATTATTATTGCTTCGGGTATGATAACGGCAATGAAAATCAAGGATGGTTTTGGAAAACTCCTTGCATCTGGTTTAGTTTTTACAATGGCTTTCCAAGTTTTTACTGTTGTTGGAGGTATTACTCTTGTAATTCCTTTAACTGGTTTAACAATGCCATATATGGCTGCTGGAGGATCATCATTAGTGGCAAATTATTTGCTTGCTGCTATTTTGATTGTTATCTCTAATGCTGCAAATAAGCCTGAAACTGCTGTTATGTCTGATACTTTCCAATACGAAGCTTTAGCTGCATTAAGAGAACGAGAACTTAGGGAGAGAGAAAATAAAGCCTCTGATCTTAAAGAAGATGGAGGTGAAAGTTATGAATAAATGTTTAAAAGAGCTTTTTACTGCAGTAATAATATTATTCGTAATACTTTGTGTTTCTAGTACTTACATAACTTCTATAAAATCAAACGAGTTAAATTCAGACCCTAGAAATAGACGAGCACTATACCATGAATTTGGGTCTCCTAGAGGAGCAATACTTGCGTCTGATGGAACAGTATTAGCAAAATCTGATCCATCTAAAGATGCTTTTGTTTATCAGCGCTCATATTTCAATGGTGAAGTTTATGCTCCGATTACAGGATATTATTCAATAAGTCAAAGAGCTGATAGAGGAATAGAAGCGTCAAGGAATGAGCTTTTAAGTGGACAGTCAGATGCTTTATTCCTTCAAAAGTTTAAGTCATTGTTTACTGGAGCAGAAAATAGGGGTGCTTCAATAGAAACATCTATTAACACTAAGCTTCAGACTCTTGCATATAATCTACTAAAAAATAAAGAAGGCGCTTTAGTTGCTATAGAGCCAAAAACTGGACGAATACTAGCAATGGTTAGCACTCCAAGTTACAATCCTTCTCTTCTTGCTTCTCACAATGTTTCTTCTGTAAATAGGTCTTACAAGGATCTTATATCTAATATTTATAATCCGATGCTTAATCGTTCCATTTCTGAACTGTATGCGCCGGGATCTACTTTAAAAACACTTATTGCTGCTGCGGCGTTAGAATCTGGAAAATATGATTTAAATACTCAGATTCCAGCTGGATCAAGCTACACTCTTCCTGGAACTCGAACGCATTTAACAAATGTTGTTGTTCCTGCAAATGGAGTTAACGGACAAATATCATTTGAAGATGCTTTAGCTTATTCTTCAAATACTGCTTTTGCACAGTTAGGAATATCGTTAGGGTCTGACGCAATAATAAAGCAAGCTAAGAAATTTGGATTCTTTAGTTCGTTTACTTTAGATGGATCAGATTCAACTGGTTTCCCTATGAGAGTAGTAACATCATTACTTTCTACTAAACCATCTCAAGATAAATTAGCTCTAGAATCTATAGGTCAAGGAGATGCAAAGATTACTACGCTTCAAAATGCTATGATTGCGTCGGCTATAGCTAATAATGGAACTCTTATGAAACCAACTTTGGTTGATTGCGTAAGATCTAGTGATTTGTCTGTTATATCGCAAACAAGTCCTACTGTTATGAGCCAAGCTATTAGTGCACAGACAGCTGCAAAACTTAATAGTATGATGCAAAGTGTAGTAGTTAAAGAAAATTCAAATCTTTCTCTACCAAATATTCATGTTGCAGCAAAAACTGGAACAGCGCAGATTGGTGTAAAAAATCAGTCTGCAAATGGGTGGGTAATTGGATTTGCCCCAGCAGAAGACCCTAAAATAGCTATAGCAGTAGTAGTTCATAATGCGAACACATATGGAACTTATACTGCAGGACCTATTATGAAACAGGTGATGAAGGAGGCTCTTAAGCAATGAAACTTGTTGAAGGACAGTTAGTTCATCATCGATATAGGTTAGATAGGCGTCTTGCACAAGGCGGTATGGGCGAAGTATGGAAAGGTTTTGACATACAGCTTGGCAGAATTGTAGCAATTAAAGCTCTTAGAACAGACACTAACAATGTTGAAGCTAAATTGCGTAGACTTCGCGCAGAAGCACATAATTCAGCCAATTTAGCGCATCCTAATATTGCGGCATTATTTGATTATTATGAGCATGATGGTATTGGCTTCCTGATTATGGAGTATGTGCCTAGTAAATCTTTAGCAGATTTGTATCATAAAGAAAAAACTGTGGAACCAACTCGTTTGCTTCCTATTCTTATTCAAACAGCTAGAGGTCTTTTTGTAGCTCATTCTCACGGTGTTATACACAGAGACGTTAAACCAGCAAACATTATGGTTTCTGATACTGGAAGTGTAAAAATAACAGATTTTGGTGTTTCTTATTCTAGTGATCAAGAACAAATAACTCAGGATGGAATGGTAGTAGGAACGGCTCAATATATTTCTCCAGAACAAGCTCAAGGAGAACAAGCTACTGCTCAATCTGACATATATTCTCTCGGAGTTGTTGCTTACGAAGGACTTTGTGGACACAGACCATTTACTGGAGCTACGCCTGTAGATATTGCAGCAGCTCATGTTAACGATCCTGTTCCACCTCTTCCAGATAGTGTTGATATCCAATTAAGACAGTTTGTAATGTCAATGCTTTCTAAAAATCCAAAAGACAGACCTAAAGATGCTCTAGTAGTGTCAAAAGTTCTTTCAAAAATAGAAAGAAGACTTTTAGATCAACAAACAGCATTTAATAATAAAAACTCAATACCTTCTTCCGCTGTTCAGCGTCCTGCTCGTAGCGTGAGAAGTGTTCCAAAAACTCAAGTGAATATTATTAACATTTTAAACAATAACAACCGCAAGGAGCAGCAATGAGTAACACAATGCCTACCTCATTAGCGAATGGACGGTACCAATTAGGTGAATTAATTGGTCGTGGCGGAATGGCCGAGGTGAGAATCGCAGAAGATAAACGTCTTGGTCGTACTGTTGCGGTTAAAATTATGCGTTCTGATCTGGCAAATGATGAGATTTTCTTATCTAGATTCCGCAGAGAAGCACATTCAATTGCTCAGATGAACAATCCTAACATAGTTAATATTTATGATTCTGGAGAAGAATCTGTAGAAGATGACAATGGTGTAGAAGAGCATCTGCCATATCTTGTTATGGAATATGTTAAGGGTAAAACTTTACGCGATATTCTTAAAATGAATGGTGCTTTGAGTCAAAGAGACTCTGAGCAGGTTATGCTAGGAGTTCTTAATGCTCTTGAGTATTCGCACAGAATGGGTGTGATTCATAGGGATATTAAGCCTGGAAATATTATGATTTCCGAGCAGGGCATTGTTAAAGTTATGGATTTTGGAATCGCTAGGGCATTGGACGATTCTGCAACAACAATGACACAATCACAGGGTGTGGTTGGAACTGCTCAATACTTGTCTCCTGAACAGGCTCGTGGAGAACAAGTAGATATGAGATCTGATTTATATTCTGCTGGCTGTGTTTTATATGAGATGCTAACTGGTAGACCTCCTTTTACAGGTGATTCAGCTGTTGCAATTGCGTATCAGCATGTGTCTGAGGTCGCGACGCCATTAAGTACGCTTGTTCCTGGTCTTCCTGTTATGTGGGATAAGATTTGTGCCAAAGCAATGGCGAAGGACCGCCAGAATAGGTATGCAACTGCCGCAGAATTTAAAAATGACATATTGGCTTTTATGAATGGTGGTGTTCCTGTTGCTGCAGCATTTAATCCTCTGACGGATTTGGCTAATATGCGTGCTAGAAAGCAGGCTGAGCAGAATGCTGCAACACAAGCAATGAACAATGCTGATACCGCATCAACTCAAAGCTTTGGTGCTATTACAGGTCAATTTGAGCCTTATACTCAAAATACTGGTTATAACACTAGAGCAGCGCAGCTTGCAGCTAATAGAGCAAAAAGAAGCAAGAGAATTGTTATTACTTCCGTTATATCTGCTGTAGTTTGTGCAATTGTTGTTGTTGGAATTTTATTTGTTTTGAATCGCAGTAAACTTGCTGGAGAAGTTGTAGTTCCTACATTTACAGAAACAACAACGCAGGATGCCGCTCGCGAAAAGTTGCGAGCTCTTGGTCTTATCCCAGATATTTTGGAAGATGATAAATCTTCTCAACCAGAAGGAACTTTTACAAAGCAGCTTCCTAAAGGTGGAGCTAAAGTTTCTTCAGGATCTAGAGTAAGCGTATGGTTCTCTGTAGGTCCACAGTCTACTAAGGTTCCAGATGTTACTGGTAAATCGCAAGATGTAGCACGTAAAGCTCTTGAACGTGCTGGATTTAAGATATCTAATGTTCGTGTAGAAGATAGCACAGAAGTTAAGAAGAATCATGTTACTCGTACAGATCCTTCTGCAGATTCGTTTGCAGATAAGGGGTCTATGGTTACCTTATACATTTCTTCTGGTCTTACAAAGATTCCTGATGGTTTAGTTGGACAATCTAAGGATGTTGTAACAAGCGAATTGCAAAATCTTGGTTTTACTGTAAATGTTGTTGAGGAAGAATCTGATACTGCATCTGAAGGAACTGTGACCAAGATGAACCCGTCTTCTGGTGCTGCAGTAAAGCCTCATAGCTCTGTAACAGTATATGTTTCTAAAGGAAAGCCTAAAGTTGAAGTTCCTCGTTTGGCTGTTGGCACTGTAACTTTCAAGCAGGCTAAACAAGTATTGGAAGCAAAAGGCTTTAAGGTTGTTGCATCTGATGCATCAGCTAAAGATGATGACATAGTTACTGGAATGTCTGAAAAAGAAGGAGCAAAGATTGACAAAGGTTCAACAATCACTTTGACTGTGAAATCTGCTACTCCTTCGCCAGATACTACAAAGCCAGGTACTGGATTAGATTTGAATAAACCTTCTACTGAAGACCCATCTACATCTACTACAACAACAGATACAGGTTTGTAAAAAGCAAAGCATAAAGCCAGTAAGTTTAATAAGCTTACTGGCTTTTTTATTAATTAAGTGCATATGTTAATTAAGTGCATACTTATTGTCTACGTGTTTTATTTAGTTTTTGCATATAAACCAAGAGTAGATTGTTTAATCTTATACAAATTGTTTAATCTTATACAACAAAAATCAGGGTTAAGAAATTGTCCTAACCCTGATTTTTGTTATCTATTAATCTTATCTACTTGCCATTTAGTAAGGCGTTGCTGTATATGCTGACATCTCTCTTAAGAATGGTATATTTGCCGAAACAAACGGGTATACCCATTGCATAAGTATCATCATGCATATTAGGTAGATAATTAAGGAGAGAATTAATCTCACTGGAAGAATTCCAGGCTGTAGCCTCATAAGTCCGCCAAAGATGCTGAATTCAGGCTTTGGCTTTAGACCTGCTTTAATCTCGCGTCTTAACGGCCACTGCCATGCAATAGCTCCAGCAGCAAAAATAATCAGATATACTACTAGTGCGCCAATCATAAGTGGAACAAGCGAATCAAGGTGAGAAACCAAAGATTGTTGCTCGTTATTAACAAACTTAACTTTTCCGTTTTCATCTAAAGTAGAAAGCTCTTTTGGAATACCGTCAGAAACTTTAGCCCAATAGTCAAGCTCTCCAAAGCTAACAAAGCGGAACTTAGGCGTAGAGAACTTAGGCTCGCATGTAATAATCGTAATCATGCGTTTCTTTGGATCTTTACTATGGTTTATTGGATCTGGGTCAAGAACCTCAACCTGTTCTGGTCTAACAATCTTGTGAGTAATGTATTTGTAAACGAACCAATAATCTTTAGTTCGAAGAATAATAGGATCTCCCTTTTGGAACCTATCAACATCCGCAAGAGGCTGACCATAACCATTTCGGTGACCAATAATTGTAATGTTTCCAATTTCTCCAGGCAACTCAGTTTTAGGATAATGACCTAATCCTCGACGATTAAGTATCTCCATATCTACACCTTCAATAACATTACGTTCCCATTGATCACCGAAGCGTGGAATATAGATTCGCGCTAGAAGATCTCCGTGTTTGACGCCTTGTAATTTAGGAGGATTGTCTACTTGAGGAAGAGCAATTTTTGTTTTAGGACCAGCAGCAGGGTTTGTCCAAGAAACAGATTGACGTGTTTCAACTTGTATATGTTCAGCTTGTGCGCCCGTCCACCACATTTGCCAGACAATATACAGTGCACAAATAACAGCGAAAGAAATAAGAAGTTCTCCTACAACACCAACTGCTTGCCAGATAATACTGGTTTTGCCGTGTTTAGTTTCGCTACGTTCGTGCATATTGTTAGAACGCTTCATGTTACTCCTTTATTGCCTGTTGGAATGGTGTTGTGGCGAAATATTACTACTAATAAAATCGGCATCTTTTGGAACCGAAGCATATCGTAGTGGCTGTAAAAGTGCAGAAGATTCTGCGAATTTTAGATTACTCTTTTTTTCCACTTTCCATCCCAACCCAAAACCGCTGACATAGTCTTTATATGTTCGAATTGCTGGAGAATCATCCAGCGCATCTACCATGTCTTCGATTGAGCCAATAGCAGATATTCTATACGGTGGCGAGTACTGATGACCTTGTAGCATAAGCACATTTCCGATGCAAACAACAGCAGAATTGAATAGTATGCGTTGGTCTTGGATTGTTATTGCCTCTGCTCCGCCCTTCCAAAGGGCATTTACCACCGCTTCTATGTCTTGTTGGTGTATTACGTAGTCATTTATGTTTGCGGAGCTTCCAGACCCGTTTACGGCTGTTTTCCACAGTGGTGAATCGTTTAGTGTAACACTAATTCCAGGTCCCTGTATTGCTGGGAGTATTGTGCTAGCACCAGTATCGTCGGAAGAATCTGCATCATTTGTATTATTCGTTAAAGTTTTGTTTAGAAGATTTACCTGTGAATCCAGCTCTTTAACATCTTCTCTTAAGCTTTTTGCTCTTTGAGAATTTCTTTCTACCATCTGACCAGTGTCTGATGTAACAAACGCTGTACGATTAATACGCAAGTTAGTAATAAATAAATATCCTGTAAAAGAGATAGCTAATGCCACAGCAATGCTTCCCAACAGCGATTTTTTAGCGCTGTGTTTACCTGTTTGTCTAGCCATAGCATCCAGTCTTCTTATTGCGTTCGAGTGTAACTATTATTATAGCGTGTAGCCGATTGATTGGAGAGTTACTGTTATGGCTGACGAAGAATTAAACACATTGAATGCTGCTTCATCTGCCGATGCTGGCGAAGCAAAGGAATCTTCTAAAGAAGATTTGTATGGCGTGCCTATGGAGCAGGTTGAAGCTGTGCTGAATGCGACTGCGGACAAAGATTCTTTGTCTCCGCAGATACAGCGAATGATGAAGCGTCAAGAAGAAAATACTCGTAGAGTTGAAGAGTCAATTAAAGGAACAAAGGCTAATGCTGGTTGGTTTGTTCCGCTTTTCTGCACGCTTATGATTGTTGGTTTGTTCTGGGCAGTTGTTTACTACCTGAATCCTTCTCTACCAATTCCTGGAATTGGAGCATTTAATCTTTTGATTGCAGCATGCTTGGTTATGGCTGGATTCTTAATGACAATGTGCTGGAGATAAAAAGTTAATAGAACTTTTTAAATCTTGATTAATGGCTGCGTGCATGAGTGCGCAGCCATTAATTTATTTATTGTATATTATCTGTTTATCTGTTACTTTACTTGCTCTAATAATTACGTGCTGGTTTTTACTATCCGTAGTAGCCAGAATCCTAGTTGTACCACCATCTTTTAATTTAAGTTTTTTCTTCAAATCATTAACACTCATTGGAAAATTGTACGTGGCTATATTCGCATACTCTAAGTCTGAAATAATTTGCTTGATTTCTTTTTTATTCATGCTGCAGACTTCTTCTATTTTCCAAATTTTTCCAGGAAAATCAGAGTTACAATTTTCAGAAATAAAAATGTGGCTGTTTCTTGCGATTTGATAAACACCATATTTTTGTATTAAAAGATTGAAGCATCCAGCTTTCATAATAGATGCGTTTGGCTCATAAACATATTTAGCTAAATTTCTCCAATTTTCCATAACATTTGTGGCGATATTTGAAATCTCGTAAGATTCTTCAACCTTGTGTAAAGACGAATCATATTTGGCGCAAAAAACAGTAATATTTTCATTGTTAACGCAATGAATCTCAATAATGTTATGTAAATTTGCATCCAATACTAAAAGTAATTCTTTGCATTCATTGTTGTGAGAAATTATGTGTACCTGACTAACGTTTCCGTCAAAATCACATATAGCTTTTCTCCAATCAAGCATTGGGGATAGTTTTATAATCACAAATTTTGAAGCATCTAGCATCTGTGATTTTAGTTTTATAACATTCGGAGTGCAATCTTCTATAGCGTATGTTCTAGATCCTTTTTTGTCGCGTCTTGCAGGATCAATGTAAATAAGGGTAGCTGAATTTAAGTTATTTAATACTTCAGAGCTTGTGCAATTTACGCAATGAACATTTTTTAATCCCATTACAATCATATTGTGCTGGCTGATAGCAGATAATTCTTCTTGTTTTTCTGCGCAAATAGATTCACTGAATTCTTTGCTCATTATTGCGCAATCTACGCCAAATCCGCCGGTTAAATCAATTAGTGTAGTTTTAGACTTGTTTAAGTTATTATCTTTTATAAGATTATGAACTATCTGCGCCTTATATTGCGCGGTTGCTTGCGATGAACATTGTTCCATCGAAATGTGAGCTGGATATATTACTTGTTTATTCATATACCAATTAGGCAGTTTTGTTTTTGCAATCTGTTTTCCGCTTATTTGATTAACGGCAAATAAAACATTGATTTTGGGATTGTTAGATGCTTTTAAAGCAGCATCTTTAGGGTTAGCATCTTGATTTTCCTTAATAAAATCAAGTGTTTCTTGGCTTTGTGGATCTAGATGTTTTGGATGATTGAATTTAGATTGCATAATTTTATTTCTTATTAAGATTGGAGAAAATCACAATTTATAAAAAATGTGGATAACTTTTATGCACTTGTTAACAGGTTTTAAAAGACTGAGTTATCAACGTTTGTGTACAACATTGTGGATAACTTAAGTAGATATTCCCATGTTATACCCAAGTTATCCACTTTTGTGTCCACAATTGTGGAGAACTACATACGTGTAATTTAAAGTTGATTAGCATATGCAGAACATGCAAATAGATAGGAGCACAATAAGAATTAGTAAAGAATATATAGCAAAACGTTCATTAAAAGATGCTTTTTTAAGAATGGGATTATTTACTCCAAGCAAAGTAGCCAAAATTGTTCCAGTGATAAGACCACCAACATGAGCCTGCCAAGCAATATTTGGAATAATAATAGGCATAGCTAGAGTTAAAGCAATCCATATCAAAGTTCCTCGAGTATTTTCACCGAGTCTCCATTGAGCTACAAGAAGTGCCCCTATAAGCCCCATAATTGCACCTGATGCGCCATAAGCCGACAAGAACCAGTTTCCTGTAATTCTGCAGTAAAGTAGGGTTGCAACGCATCCTCCTAGTCCTGAAATGGCATATAGGAAGAAGAACTTCCACCTGCCAAAGAATTTCTCTAATTCTATTCCGAGAGAATATAAGCAGAGCATGTTGAAAAATATGTGGCTAAATCCAGGAGAATGAACAAACATAGATGTAAACCAAGTCCAAATAGATTT
The DNA here is from genome assembly GCF_049262755.1 of Gardnerella sp. DNF00354. NCBI lineage: Bacteria > Bacillati > Actinomycetota > Actinomycetes > Bifidobacteriales > Bifidobacteriaceae > Gardnerella > Gardnerella sp. DNF00354. The sequence continues at coordinate 367,387 of NZ_CP058402.1, read as the reverse complement.
TTTAATCAAAAATGGAGAAAATGCTGTATTCTCAATAAGTACTTGATACAAGTTTGGCGAAAAAGTATGAAGAATAATTTCAATAAGCCAAACAAACACACAAATATAAATGAGTGAATATGTAGCGCTTTTGCAATTAATCTTAAAACGCCTAATAATATTTTTTACATCAAAATTGTTCATAAAATAACATTATCTAATCGCATACACAAAGTTTAAATATTTGTAACCAATCTATATGATAAAAAAGATGCGAGTATTGAAAAAAATCACTATGATAGTGAGTACGCGAGTGAAACTCGATATAAATTGTTGACTTGGACGAGCAGGTCAGCTTGACGAAAGGAGCCATCATGGAGAACAGGTCCTCTGGCGGTTGGAAGTTCTTTGCACTGCTCTTTGGAGCACTGCTCGCAGGTATTGCAGCATTGTATGTATACAAGCAGCATAATCCTGATTATGATCCATGGGAGCAGCCATGGGAGAACAGCTCTTCACCAATCGATTTAGGTGCTGAAAAAGAAGATAAAGACGCAGAAGCTGATAAACCAGTAGAAGCTTAATAGCTTAACTGTTTATAAAAACGAGTGGCGGTAGATTTCTCTGAGAACCTGCCGCCACTCGTTTTTTATTTTGTGTTTTATCTAAATATTTTTTAGAACCACGAAGAACGAGGACGAGTGTTCTGCTCGATTCCTCTTGTATTGTCTGCAATCTCCCTTGTGTTGTTAGCAATTGCGCTCGTGTTGTTAGCAATTGCGCTTGTATTGCCTGCAATAATAAAGCCATTAACACATTGTATAGTTTGAAGGACGTTAGAAATCTTCTGTAGCTTAATCATCTCTTCTTGATTCTCAAGCATTGTCTTCTGATTATCGACCATAGCATTTAGCTTTTGCCTCATATCCATTTGATTATTAAGAACTTGGTTATGATATTGATCTCGCTTGTATGCAGTAATCATTTCTTTGACTGTATCTGCCTCGTGATTCTTAACTAGAGAAATAAAATATTCAACAGAATCTAAAACATAGTAATCATTTGGATACCACGAAGAAGTTTCTGCAAGCATACGCTCTTTAATGTCATTCATTTCTTTGTATAATGCATTACGACGCTCGTCAACCATGTTATTGTGTTGAACAATCTGATTATTCTTCTCTTTAATTTGTGCATTTAATTCAGAAACACGTTTTTCTTCTTTATTGTTATCGCGATTAATTTTTTTATTATATTTTTTAACAATAATCGCAGCCACAATAGCCGCAACAATAAATGCAATAACATTAATAGCAGCATAAATTACAAACGATCCAACATTGTTGGCTTTAGCTGAAAAATTATAAGCATTCCACAGTCCATTAAGCCAAGCTAATATAAGCAGAATAAGTAAGACTCTTCCTATATTTAACATTGTTTTGCTATTCTTTGCTTTTCCAACGGCAAATACAGCTGTTATAACTACGCAAAAAATAAGTCCGTTAATATTGCCACTTAATGCAGTAATAACTCCGAATACGATGCTAAAGGCTATACCAGCCATAAAAAGACCATAATCAGATTTTTCTTTAGCGCTGTCTGTTCTGATAAGTTTTTTAAGAATAAGTTGCTGTTCAGATAGTAATTGTCGTTTTTCTTTTTCTGATTGCATAAACAAGCTAAGTTTTTCATTAAACTTTTGTATATAATCCCTTACGGAATATAATCCGTTTAATAATTCGGCACCTTCTGGGAGCAAACTATGCTGCATGTTTTCTTCTACAGACATATTTTTCCTTAATCTTAGATTAATGAGAACGTATATTTACCGCGTTATATTGTATGACTTTAAGATTACAAGTAACACGTTTTATAAAATATTGAAGAATATATAAACATACAAAAAGAGCAGCGGAAAAATATTCCCACTGCTCTTTTCTTTATCTAATAGCTACTACAATTAGCGCCTTTTGCTTATTCAGCAGTTGGAAGAGCGCCAGTGTGCCAAATGCGATCGAGGTAATCTTCGATAGAGCGATCAGAAGAGAAGTAACCAGAGTTGGCTACGTTCAAAACTGCCATGCGAGCCCACTTCATAGGATCGCGGTAAGTTTCCTCAATTTGAGCTTGAATATCCATGTAAGAGCTGAAGTCAGCCATTGCCATGAAGTAATCATGGGTAAGCCAATCGTTAACGAGTGGCTCATAAACGCTCTTGTCGCCATTGGAGAATGTGCCGTCAGCAACCATGTCTACAGCAGTCTTCAATCGAGGATCAGACTCGTAGTACTTGCGGGAGCCGCCGTGATCGTAGCCTTCAGCGTAGAGCTTCTCAACCTCGTCAACAGTCATGCCAAAGAGGAAGAAGTTCTCAGCGCCAACGCGTTCACGAATCTCAACGTTTGCACCGTCGAGAGTACCAACAGTCAAAGCACCGTTCAAAGCGAACTTCATGTTACCAGTGCCGCTTGCTTCCTTACCGGCCTGAGAAATCTGCTCATCCAAATCGGTGGCAGGAATCAAGTTCATAGCAAGTTCAATGTTGTAGTTCTCTGGGAAGAATACTGCAAGCTTGCCCTTGCATGCTGGATCGTTGTTTACAACGCGAGCAACATTGTTAATGAGCTGAATCGTAAGCTTTGCCATAGCATAGCCTGGAGCGGACTTAGCGCCGAAGAACACGGTGCGTGGAAGCATCTTGTCTACGTCGATTGTGCCATTCTTGATTCCAGCGTATGTGGAGATAACCTGGAGGATCTTCATGGACTGGCGCTTGTACTCGTGCAAACGCTTAACAATGGTGTTAAACATAGTGTCTGGGTTGATTTCAAAGCCATACTTGTGCTTTGCAAAATCAACAAAGGCAAGCTTGTTCTGCTTCTTAACTTCAGCAAACTTCTTAACGAATGCTGGATCGTCAGCCAATGGCTTCAAACCTTCAAGAAGCTCCAAATCACCCTGCCATGCGTCAGTACCCAAGCCCTCAGTAATAAGAGCAGACATGCGTGGGTTGCTCAAGCGCACGAAGCGACGAGGAGTTACGCCGTTAGTAACGTTCTTGAACTTATCTGGGTAAACGTTGGAGAAGTCCTTCAAAGTGACATCCTTCAACAACTCAGAGTGAAGCTCAGCAACACCGTTAACATAAGAACCACCGTAGGTAGCCAAGTAAGCCATGCGAACTACAGCACCTTCGCCATTTTCGTCGGCGTCGGTAGCGATACGCATGCGCTCAACCTGATCCTCAGCAACGCCTTTACCGCGAAGCTCATTGCGGAACTGCTCGCTAATGCCTTGAATAATCTCAAGGTGGCGTGGCAAAAGTTCGCCAATAAGCTTGGCTGGCCAAACTTCCAAAGCTTCTGGAAGAAGCGTGTGGCAAGTGTAGTTGAAGGTCTTGGTGGTGATACCCCAAGCGGTGTTCCAATCGTAGCCGTACTCGTCCATAAGAACGCGCATAAGCTCTGGAATACCGATAACTGGGTGAGTATCGTTCAACTGGAAGTTGATCTTGCTTGGGAAGGTGGTGAGATCCGGCTTATCCTGACCTGGATAGAATACGCGGATAGCATCATGAATAGAAGCAGCTACGAAGAAGTACTGCTGCTCAAGACGCAAAGCCTTGCCTTCTGGAGTGGAATCTTCTGGGTAAAGAATCTTAGAAATGTTTTCTGCTGCAACCTGTGGCTTAACAGCATCCAAGTACTCAGACTTGTTGAAGGTGAGCAAATCAAATTCGTCGTAAGACTTTGCAGTCCACAGGCGAAGAGTGTTTACGCGACCAGAGTTGTATCCTGGAACCATGTAATCAACTGGAACTGCGCGAACAGACCAAGCTGGTTTCCAAACGCGCTTACCGTTTTCTTCAACAACTTCGCCGCCGAAGTTAACGCGCTGATCTCGACCGTAATCGATGTGACCCCATGGCTCTTCGTTGCTAAGCCAGTAATCAGGGGTTTCTACCTGCTTACCATCTTCGTCGAAGCGCTGCTTAAAAATTCCGTAACGATACTGGATGCCGTAGCCAAATGCTGGCACGCCGATAGAGGCGAGCGAATCGATGAAGCAGGCTGCGAGACGACCCAAACCGCCGTTACCTAAACCTGGCTCATACTCAGCATCGATAACAGCTTTTGGATCGAAACCAAGCTTAGTTACAGCCTTGTTGAACTGGTCGGTAAGACCAGCGTTAAGCAAAGCGTTCTCAAGCTGCTTGCCCATCAAGAACTCTGCGCTCAAATAGCCCACAGCCTTGGTGTTGCCGTTAATCATGTCATGCTGGGTCTGCATCCAAGAGTCCATCAAGTGACGACGGACCGCGGTAGCAGCGGCAACATACACATCAGCCGTAGTGGCCTGTTCTGGCGTGACACCTTGAGTGTACTTCAGATGTTCTTGAAGTTCTTTGGCAAATGTCGCCGCAGTTGTCTTGGCTTTCGGCGCGACGTGTTTAGTCATATTTGACTCCTTGTGCCGTTTGTTATATTTACTGAAATGTGCGAATCTCAACCCTTGATTGTTTTGGTTGGAGTCACGCCAAATTGTGTTGTTCACAAGAAGGTTCGTGACAATGCACACGTTTTCATTGTTGATGATATCACAACCCCAAACACTTATTAAGAATTATTCACAATATGACTTTTATTAAACTTTTATCAGACTTTGATAAAACGCTACCAAAATCACAAACAATAGTCATGTAATTCATGAGATAATTCAAATATGACGGTTATAAGAGAAAAAGATATAAATCGCGCTAAAGAATCATTTAAATTATGGGAGAATAAGGCGAAGGCATATGTGAAATCTTTGCAAGATAAGGAAAATTTCACATGTATTAACAGCAAAACTCTTGAAGTTAGTAGAGATGATGAAGCAATGGCTGTTAGGTATTCTCTTTATGTCTTGGAATCAATAGCGCCTGGATTTGCTGTAGAGGTAAGAGTAGCGCCCTGGGGAGCTGTAAAAATCCTAGAAGGTCCACAATCAGATCCACACAATCTAACGCCGCCTGATGTTATAGAACTTGATCCAGATGTTTGGTTGCGGCTTTCCTGTGGAATAACAAAATGGAATTACGAGCAGCAAATTGGCAACATAAGTGCAATTGGAGAGCGAGATAACCTAAGCAATCTGCTGCCCGAACTCACAAAATCTCTTGCATGAGAATAATTTAATTCAACAATTTAATTCAACAATTACTTGTTTATTATTTTTTAAATTACTTCTTATGCATAAAATTCGGCATAGGCATAGGAATATGGTGGTGGACCGTGCCAGAATTGCCGGACGATTTATCTTTATTGGCTGCAGACGCAGCTGCTTCAGCAGCCCACTTAGCGTAATCGTCTAAATCGTCATCGTTGCAAGGAACAGAATCGCACGAGTCTTGCTCTTCATTAGCGTCTTTAGAATCGCTATCATTAGCAAAATCAGACGAATCTTCTTCCTTATCAAGATAATCTTTAGATTCATCATAATTATCAGATTCAAACGGATCGAAGGATCCCTGACCAGGCTCGTGAGTATTAAGCTCCTTAGCAAGCTCGTCATAATCCGTATCGGTCGTCAGGTATTTGAGCTTACGGGCAATTTTCTGTTGCTTTGCCTTCTGTCGTCCGCGGCCCATCTGACCCCCTCTAATTTACCGAAACAATCAATTCATCACACAAGAGCGTACCACTGTGCCGCAACCGAGTATATTGTCTGAGTGGACTTTTACGATAAAAGCCATATTTTTAGGCTTAAAAATCGCAAGAAAAATCGCGTGCGTAAGGAGTTAGAAATGTCAGAAGAAGCACAAGTTACGGCTGCTGGAAATGAAATAAGTGCAAGCTTTGTAGCAGCTCAAAAACGTTCAGACGCAACGCTTGAGAAGCTAAAAGCAAATCCTAGCTCCTTTACAATGCTTACAGGAGATAGACCGACAGGAAGACTTCATTTAGGACACTACTTCGGTTCGATACGTGAGCGTGTCGCAATGCAAAATCTTGGCGTAAACACAAACGTGATTATTGCAGACTATCAGGTGATTACAGATAGAGACACTGTTGAACACGTAGAAGATAATGTACTAAATCTTGTTCTTGATTATATGGCTGCTGGAATTGATCCTAAGAAAACAATGATTTTTACACACTCCGCTGTTCCTGCCGAAAATCAGCTTATGCTGCCATTTTTGTCTTTAGTTACAGAAGCAGAATTGCATAGAAATCCTACTGTTAAAGCCGAAATGGAGGCTTCGGGTCATGCTTTAACAGGACTTTTGCTTACGTACCCAGTGCATCAAGCTTGCGATATTCTGTTTTGCAAAGCAAATGTTGTGCCAATTGGAAAAGATAATTTGCCACACATTGAGATTACGCGCACGATTGCTCGCAGGTTTAATGAGAGATATGCAAAGAAGAATCCTGTTTTCCCAGAGCCAGCTGCGATTCTTTCGGATACGCCAGAAATCCCAGGATTAGACGGACGCAAAATGAGCAAGTCTTACGGAAACTCGATTATGCTAGGCGCAACCGCAGAAGAAACAGCGAAGCTGATTAAGAAAAGTCCGACTGATTCTGAGCGTCGAATTACATTCGATCCAGTAGCTCGCCCACAGGTTTCTGCGCTTTTGACTACCGCTGGATTGGTTACAGGCAGAGATCCAAAAGATATTGCGCAAGAAATTGGTGACGCAGGTGCAGGAGCGCTAAAAGCGTATGTTATTGAATCTGTAAACAACTTCCTTGCTCCACACCGCGAGCGTCGTGCGGAATTGGCAAAAGATATGGACGCTGTGAGAGATATTTTGCACGATGGAAATGCACGAGCTGCTGCGATTGCGCAAGAAACACTTGAGCAAGTGCGAGAAGCAATGAATATGAAGTATTGATTAGCAATGTTGATTAGCGATAATTAAATCTGATTAATTCTTGCTTGATTGCATATAAATAAAACGCCCAGTAGTCGCTGGGCGTTTTTGTTTAGGTTTACACTATTTTGTTTATTTTCGATATGACTAAATGTCGTATCGCCAGCTTTTATCTGTTATAACTCGCGCAACAGCAAGTCCTAATGGCAAGCAAATAATCACCATAAAAGCGCGGAAAGTCCAATCCAAAGCAGGAAGAGTATTAAACTGACCAAGATAAAACATTGCACGATACATATAAAGTCCAGGAACCATAATCACAATAGATGGAACAGTAAGACCAATACGCGGATAGCCCAAATATTGAGGCGCCCAACCCCTATGAACTACAGATCGCCAAGCAGAAGCCAAAAGACCAGCAAGCAAAGCGCCAGTAAATGCTGCGATTTCTGCAGCAATACCAAAATCAGCCATAGTTAAGCGCAAAGTATCGGTAATCGCGCCGATTATTCCAGCAACGAAACACATTCTTTGAGGAGAATTAAACAGAACAGAGAATCCCCACACGCCTGCAAACGCTGTAATCATTCTAAGAACAGCATTAAGCCAAGGATTTAAGCCCAGTGGAGTAAAGCCTTGGGGATTAAGTTGAACAAGGCTTGCAACCATCCAGCCAGCAAGAGTACCCATTAGAATAATCGCCATTGTGTAGCAAAGTCGCTGAATGCCAGAAGGAAAATCAATTTTAGCAATATCCAAGCCGCCTGTAATAAGAGGAAAACCTGGAATTACAAACAAAACAGAGCCAATATAAGCTGTATTGTGGTGCAAAGCAGCAGGATCAAAACATCCAACAAGTCGAAGAGAAGCAATGCAACTCAAAGCGCCAACAGCAACAGCAATAAACGTTACAACAAATTGGTTTAGATGATGCATAAACATGCGTCTTCTAACATAATGACCAATGCCAGCTCCAATAAAAGCACCAAGCATATCGTAAGCGCCGCCGCCGAGCAAAAATGCGAAGGATGCGCATGCCACGGCAGACGCAAGACCCGCAAACCAAGGCTTATAAAGAGGCTTACGATTTTTAATTAAATCGAGACGGTCGTGAACTTGACGAACAGTAAGCGGCGCGGAAAAGTCGCCAGCATTATTTGGATTATTGGAATTATGCGGATTGTTTTTAAGATCTAAATTCAAATTATTTTGGCTATTTTGAACATTTTTGACATTTTGAACGTGAGAAAAATGCTCAGCATACGTTCTTTCTGGTTGAAGCGCAAAAATTCCACGAGGTTTTTCTTTGCGAATCGCCTCTTGAATTGCCATTTTTTCTTCGACTTTTGCAGCGTGCTCCTCCGACTGCTTAGCTGTTTGAACAATCGCATTCTCATTGCTGCTAGCTTGAAGAGTGTCCACCAACTCCTTAGAAACAGCCGCCTTTGAATGGTATAAGGAATCGTTTCCAAGTTTAACGTTAAACCAATCTGCAAAATGTTCGAGAAGCCAAATTCTCTCCGTATTTACGCCAGTAGTAGGAAGATCAACAACTTCGGTAATGCGCTCATGCTTATCTGTGCAAGTAGCTTCAATATCGGTTAAATTAACGTCGGCACGAACATTTACACCCATAGGTTCGCCAATTCTATGCATAAGCTCGCGAACGCGGTAGCTTCCAGTTCCTGCACCTAAACCTAAAGCGCCAACTCGAATAATAATGCTGGATTTTGCGGCAATCCCAGCTTCCGCAACTGGTTTATCCCAATCGCGCTCAACATCTTCCATATCTAGCGGAATCGCGTGCGTTTGGAATCTTCCAGAAGGTTTTCCTACTATATGACCAGTCGGAAGTATTTGTGGAGTATTGCCTATATTACTGTTTGAATTACTATCAGCGTTATTCTCTTCTATGCTCACAATTTTTAGTATACGCAGCGCGTAGCCTATAAGAAATTTATAGAAAAAATCAGTCCTAAGGTCGGTTCACAATTATTTTGGAATCTCGCTGGGAACAAAGGCTGTGGGCTTGCAACTTTTGACCTAAATAACCGCGGAGGAGCCGCGGAAGTCAAACGACCAAGCAACCTTATGACTAGCACAAGGAGGTCTGATGACAACTCAAAATCAACAGGTGACTCCAGCAGACGCAACAATAGTTACGTCTGGACTAGGACGAAAAGGACCTGAAGAGCGCGAACTGCCAGCATCGCTTAAGCAAGACATGGATTTATGCTTACATATTCTGCGCGATGTATTAGGCGAATTTGATGAAAAACTTTTAACAGTATTTGACGAAGTGCGATTAAACGCAGTAGACGCAAGCGCAGCACACTTCGCACAAATGGTTGATGCACAAGGAACAGAAGACGACGGGCTAAACAAAGCTGTAGAAAAAATCAACGGCATGGATTTGCCAGATATGCAGCTTCTTGCGCGTGCGTTTGCTACATACTTCCACTTAGCAAACCTTTGTGAAGAAAACTACAGGGTCTCCGTGCTGCACCAACGCGAATGCGAAGTAGAAGAATCTAATCCCGTAGACCCAGTTAACGAGCTAACATGCGCATACCACAAGTTGCTCACGGAAATGAGCCCTGCGCAAGCTAAGGAACTGCTAAATAAGCTTGAATTCCATCCAGTTTTCACAGCGCATCCAACAGAAGCAAGACGAAAAGCTGTAGCTGGTAAAATCCGCAGAATATCAAAGCTTCTAAGCAAACACAATAGGCTAGGAGGATCAGACAAGCGCGAAAACTACAGGCGTCTATACAACGAGATAGACGCATTGCTCCGCACCTCGCCTATTGCTCTTAAAAAACCAACACCAGTTGAAGAAGCAGACACAATACTCGATATATTCGACGCAACATTATTCAACACAATTCCGTTGGTTTATCGCAGATTTGACGATTGGCTTTTGGGCAAAAAAGCTGGATTAGTGCCACCGCGCTGCCCAGCATTCTTCCACCCAGGAAGTTGGATTGGATCCGATAGAGACGGAAATCCAAACGTTACAGCAAAGGTAAGTAGGCAGGTTGCGAGTAAGTTTAGCAACCACGTTTTGAAAGCGCTGGAAGAACGCACGCGCGAAGTTGGCAAATGCCTGACTATGGAAACACGCACAACGCCTCCAAGCGTTGAGCTGCTGGAACTTTGGAATCGCCAGAGGGAAATGAGCGAGCAGCTCACTGAAAACGCGTCCGACGTATCTAACAGCGAGCCGCATAGAGCCGTTATGCTTGTGATGGCAGACCGACTACACCACACGATTAGCCGCAATACAGATTTGATGTATCATTCTTGCGAAGAGTTCATTGAAGATTTGCGGATAGTGCAACGTTCGCTTGCTGAGGCTGGAGATGCTCGAGCAGCATATGGACCATTGCAGGATTTGATCTGGCAGGCGCAAACCTTTGGATTCCACATGGTGGAGATGGAGTTTCGTCAGCATTCGCTCGTGCATTCGCGCGCATTGGAAGATATTCGTGAGCATGGATTACACGGGGAGCGTGGCCCTCTGCAACCGATGACTCGTGAAGTTCTTGACACTTTCCGCGCTTTGGGAGCGATTCAAAAGCGAAATGGAATGCGAGCGGCTCGCCGTTACATTATTTCCTTCGCAAAGTCTGCTCAGCATGTTCGCGATGTATTTGAGCTTAATCGCCTTGCGTTCGCGCATCCACAGGATGCTCCAACAATTGACGTAATACCACTTTTTGAGCAGCTAGAAGATTTGCAGAATTCGGTTAATGTTCTTGAGGAAATCATTAAGATTCCAGAAGTTCAGGCTAGACTGAAGGCTACTGGTCGCAAGATGGAAGTTATGCTCGGCTACTCCGATTCTTCCAAAGACGCAGGTCCTACTTCTGCAACACTTGCATTACATTCTGCTCAAGAACGTATTGCACAGTGGGCTAAAGATCATGACATTGATTTGACACTGTTCCACGGCAGAGGAGGAGCTGTTGGACGAGGCGGTGGTCCTGCAAACCGTGCTGTTCTTGCTCAACCAGTTGGTTCAGTAAATTGCCGATTTAAGCTTACTGAACAAGGTGAGGTTATTTTTGCTCGCTACGGAAACCCAATTCTTGCCATTCGTCACTTGGAATCAGTAGCTGCAGCAACTTTGCTTCAATCTGCTCCAAGCGTTGAGAAAACCAACACAGAGATGACGCACAAGTATGCGGATATGGCTCAAAAGCTTGATGTTGCAGCGCATAATCGTTTTATTGATTTGCTTCAAACAGATGACTTTACGCCTTGGTTCTCAACCGTTACTCCGCTTAGTGAGATTGGTTTGCTTCCAATCGGATCTCGCCCTGCAAAGCGCGGTCTTGGTGCAAAGTCTTTGGACGATTTGCGCACAATTCCATGGGTGTTCTCTTGGGCACAAGCTCGAATCAACTTGGCAGCGTGGTACGGCTTGGGTACAGCTTGCGAAAAGTTTGGCGACTTGGAAACTCTGCGCAGAGCTTACGAAGAATGGCCGCTGTTTAGTACTTTTATTGACAATATTGAGATGTCTTTGGCTAAAACAGATGAGCGAATTGCTCGCATGTATCTAAGCCTTGGAGATCGCGAAGATTTAAGCGATAAAGTGCTTTCGGAAATGCAGCTTACGCGCAAGTGGGTTTTGCAAATTGTTGGTGACAAGTGGCCGCTGCAACATCGTCATGTGCTTGGCCAGGCAATTCGCGTGCGCTCGCCTTACGTGGACGCGCTTTCTGTAATTCAGTCACTTGCTTTGCATAAGCTTCGCAACAAGGTGGATAAGGAAGAATTGAGCGAAAGCCAGCAGGCAGAGTTCATCTACCTGATTCTCTGCACTGTTTCTGGTGTTGCTGCAGGCTTGCAAAATACTGGATGATTTTAATAAATTACTAAATCAAGAAGGCTCTCGTATTTGCGAATTGCAATACGGGAGCTTTTTTGATAATAGGCTTATATTCTTAAACAAAATTCTTATTTACTACGAAAGATACAATATATTCTAAGTCAAAAATTTTAAACTTTAAGCAACTGAAAATATTGCCAATGCCAGTGTAGGAGGTAATAATGCAAGAAGAAGTCAGCGAAGATTTTGCTAATGAAGATTCAGTTTTAGCTACATCGGTATTAAGCGCAATGCTTGCAGGGAATCGCAAATTTGCAGACGGCAATTCAGCGCATGCAGGCGTAAATTCAGAATCGCGCATGAAACTTATTGACGGTCAGCACCCTGGAGCTGTTGTGCTTTCGTGCGCAGATTCGCGAGTTGCTCCAGAATTTATATTCGACGCCGGTTTGGGCGATATTTTTTCTGTTCGCACAGCTGGAGAAGTGTTGGATGATGCCGTAATAGCTTCGCTAGAATACGCTGTAAGTGATTTGGGAGTAAAAGTGTTGGTTGTGCTTGGGCATGAGCATTGCGGCGCCGTACAGGCTGTTTTGCCGAACGTGCAAAAGCTGGTTTCTGAATACGGCGAAGATAAAACAAGCGAAATAATTGAGTCGAGCGAGTCAATATTGCTGCGTTCTTTAGGACCTGCTGTGCTCGCAGGTGTTGAGGAAAATTTAGATACAGATGATATTGAACGTATTCACGTGTCTAATATTTTGGCTGAAATTTGCGAAAAATCACAAATAATTCGCGAAGCTGTTTTCAAAGACGCTTTGATGCTTGTTGGAGCAAGGTATCGAATGAGTGACGGCTTGGTGGAAGTGTTGTCATGCTAAAAACAGAAACTGAAGCAAAAACAACGAGCCAAGTAGAAAAAGCAAGTAAAGCAAGTAAAGCAAAACAAGCAAATTCTGCAAACTATCTTTTTTTGATTGCAGGAGTGCCTTTTGTAGCTCTTATTATTGCCATGGTCCCTGCGTTGCAAGCGCGCAACCCTTGGATGCCTGTAAACACTGTTATTAGGGGTGTTGCTGGGCTGCTTTTGCAAGCTGTTCCTTTTACGCTAATTGGCGTGCTTGTTTCTGCTGCTGTAGAAACGTGGATTACGGCAGATTTTATTGAAAAACACGCTCCAAAATCTATTGCAAATGGGTTTTTAGCTGCAATTCTTGCTGGAGTCTGTGTGCCAGTATGTGATTGTGTTGTTGTTCCAACGTTTTCTCGTCTTGTTGCGCGAAAGCTGCCATTGCCTTGTGCTGTAACGTTTTTGTGCGCTGTGCCAGTGGTAAATCCTGTTTCTATTTGGGCTACTTGGTACGCATTTGCGGACGTTCCAGCAGTTGCTGTGACTCGAGTGGCTTTGGGTGTTGGTGTGGCTCTTTTAGTGGGTGTTAGTTTTGTGATTTTTCCTGTAAAATCACAAGTTTTAAGGGAAAAATTTTTTATAAAATCATGTGGCTCAACATGTGATTCATGTGATTTTGACAATAATGATGGGCCTTTAATAAGTTTTAAAGATCATTTAAAAATTTATGCTCATCACGTCTATGCGGATTTTATGCGATTAATGCCAATAATATTGTTTGGAACAACTGTAGCTTCGATTATTCGCGTTTGGCTTGGCGCAGATCCTGCATCAAAAATAAACACAACAACAGTTTTTGTGGCGATTCCAGCAATGATGCTAATAGCATACGCAAGCTCCTTATGTTCAAGCTCCGACGCAGTAATTGCGCGCTCTTTGGCTGCTTCTCTTCCAATGAGTTCAGTAATTGTTTTTCTGCTTTTTGGGCCAATGCTAGATATTAAAAATACTCTTATGCTTATTGAAGATTTTAAAGGGAAATTTGTGATACGTCTAACAGCAACTATTGTTGTTATTTGCTTACTCGCAGCGCTTCTTGTTCACCTTGCATGGGGTGTGATGCTATGAGTAGTGTAAATGTTGTATGCAATGTTGATTGTAATAATGCAGATTGCAAGCAAACTAAGCATAAAATTACTTTTGCTCAGATTGCGCAATCGTTGTGTTTGATTTGCTTTTCAGCCACACTAATGTGGAGCGCATTAAGCGGATGCTACACAATCCTTACCACTCCGCGCGCATTCGTATACCTTATTTTTGCTGCGATTTTGCTTTTTGTTTTGGGAATTTGCTCGCTTTTTGGTATTATTCCAGTTTTTGCAAAAGATTCTAAACGCATTCTTGTTTCCCTAATAATTCCAATGCTCGTGATTTTAATTCCACTTCAAATGTCAAAATCAGCATTAGATCAAGGTTTTACAAAGTCTGCAGGTTTTGACGAGTACGCCTCTGGGCGCGCAATAGCAATCGCGTCTAATCGTAAAAATAATAAAAAAACTTTAAGAGGACTAGACGTAGCTAATAAAAAAATTATTATTTCAGACGATGATTTTGGAAATTGGTATGACGAAATTGACCATAATTTAGAGAAATACCAGGGATATGAAATTGTGGTAAAAGGTTTTATAAGTCGAGAAAACACGCTTTCTAAAAATCAGGTTCGCATATCTAGACAATTTATGTCTTGCTGCATTCTAGATATGTCTCCGTTTGGGTTTGTTGCAGATTTTTCTAAAAACTTACGATTTAAAAATCACCAATGGGTGATTGTAAAAGCTAATATCTCACTTGGGAATATTGGTGTTAGTGGATATTCACACAAAGGTGTGGTTCTTAAAGTTGAATCCATTAAAGAGATAAGTAAAGCTCCATCCGGTTATTTTTATAGAACCTGATTGTGTATATTATTCCGATATTAAGCACAAAGCTTTTTATATATGTTAAATTCAACTAAGATAGCAAGTATGTCGTTGGGTTTTAACATTGCACTCATTGTTGTGTTCCTTTTGTTTGGTTCCATATTTGCAGCAACCGAACTTGCGCTTGTTAATTTGCGATCGTCGCAATTAGACCGCATGGAAACGCAGGATGCTCGTGGGAAAAGAGTTGCAAAAATAGCTCGAGATCCAAACACTTTTCTTTCCACTCTTCAAATCGGAGTTACGCTTTCGGGATTTCTTTCGGCGTCTTTTGGTGAATCTGCAATCGCGCCTCATATTGTGCCAATTGTAAAGTCTTGGGGAGTTCCAGATCATGTTGCTGGACCATTAACGACTATTGTTTTAACGCTTATAATATCGTATTTTTCAATAGTAATTTCTGAACTTGTGCCAAAGAGAATAGCAATGCAGCGCTCTGAGCAAATCGCTCGAGCAGTTGTTCCAGCAGTAGATATATTCTCCAAAATATGCAAGCCGTTAATATGGTTGATCGCTAAGAACACCAATGGTTTTGTGAGACTTCTTGGATTCGATCCAAACGAAAAGGAAAGTGAAGTTTCCGACGAAGAGCTACGTGTTTTAGTTAACTCGAATAAAAAGCTTAGCCAAGATGAGCGAACAATTTTAGACGATGTTTTTGATGCTTCTGAAACGATTGTTGCCGAAGTTATGCGTCCTCGTGCAGACGTTGAGTTTTTGGATGGCTCTTTAAGTCTTGAAGAAGCTGCTGCAAAAATTAGAGAATTGCCATATTCTAGATATCCTGTAACAGGCAAAGATTTTGACGATGTTATTGGATTTGTGCATGTACGTGATTTGTTAGATGTTAGAGATCCTAATGCTAAAACAGTTGCAGATGTAACTCGAGAAGGAATAAGTCTTCCTGGAACGTCTAAATTGCTTCCAAGCTTGGAGCTGCTTAGAAAACGCGGAATACATCTTGCTGTTGTTATTGACGAGTATGGCGGAACGGATGGCATCGTAACTCTTGAAGACATGACCGAAGAATTGGTTGGAGATATCAGAGATGAATACGATTTGCCAGACGAGTCAGATTTGAAGCGTGACAGTAAAGCTACTGTGTTTGTAAACGGGGTTGCTACGGTTGACGGTGGAATGACTATAGAAGATTTCGCAGATGTGACTGGAATTGAGCTAGAGGATGGACCTTATGAAACTGTTGCAGGCTATTTCCTTGCTCACACTGGCTCAATGGGCAAGGTTGGAGCTATTTTGCACGATGCGGATGGCTACGATATGACAGTTACGGAGGTTGATGGGCGTAGAATAGCTACGATTGAAGTCAGAAAAACCGAAGTAAATTAAAGATTTGAATAAAATTAAACAAAAATAAACAAAAAATGGAGGATACTAATATGGCTTTAACTCATATTGTTCCAGGTCTTGACGAATCAGCTAGTGAGAAAGCAATCGATATTTTGCAGAATCGCTTAAGTCACGAGCAGGAAGCTGCTTTAATTTTAAAGCATGCACATTGGAATGTTACGGGTCCAGACTTTATTGCAGTTCATGAAATGCTTGATCCTCAGGTTGCAGAAGTTTTAGCTCAAGCCGATGAAACAGCTGAGCGAATTGCAACGCTTGGTGGATCCCCACTTGGTCGCGCAGATGATGTTGTAGCTTCGCGCACTTGGAAGCGTTTTGCTCTTAGTGGTAGAAAGTCCACCAAAGAGTATTTGCAAGCATTAATTGAGTATTACAACGATATGATTGCAGATGATCGTAAGGCAATTTCTCAGCTTGATAATCTCGATATTGTTAGCTCAAACATTATTCAAGACCATGTTCAGCAGCTTGAAAAGTTCCAGTGGTTTATGCGCAGTCATTTAGAGTAATTTTGTAGAATAATTTTGCGACACGCTTAGATTTGCTATTTGACATTTTTGTTTCATGTGCTAATCTAACTACTTGTATGTTTTCGACATACAAGTTGGGCCCGTAGCTCAGGTGGTTAGAGCGCATCCCTGATAAGGATGAGGTCGGAGGTTCAAGTCCTCCCGGGCCCACGAAATTGAGCATTTTGTTCTTTTTCTCCAATGGGGCTATGGCGCAGCTGGTAGCGCATCTGCTTTGCAAGCAGAGGGTCAGGAGTTCGAGTCTCCTTAGCTCCACAAACAGGGTTTCTAGCCAATCGCTAGAAACCTTTTTCATATATTCGTATTATCGTCTTCTTTCGTGTGTTTCTTGTTCTTGCGCGCATTTTGTTATATGAGAATGTTTCTCATCAAGGTGTTTTGCTAAACTGAACACCAATAAATGAATATAGATATCTTTACGCCGTGTATTGCGCATGCTTAAGTGGATGCTCAATGGGTTAACAAGGCGTGAAATCGTGTGTTAGCAGCGTTTATCGCAGTTAGCCTGATCAGCGTAAGGAAAGTGTATGCGTAAACTTTTATCGTATTGCCGTCGTGCTCCTCAATTAGTAATAGTTTTAGTTTTGTTTCCGTTTATTGCGGCGTTTTATTCTAGCAATCTGACTTTTATACTCGATTTTTGCAAAGTTATAAGCAAGACGTTTACTTTCCTACTTTCGTTAATAAATTTTGATTTTAATGTGCAAATAAGCCTTACAATCGGGCAAAGTATAATAACATGTTTAGTTTTATACACATGTGTTAAGTCGCTTTTAAGTATGATTGATGATTTGGCGCATGGCACACTTGGAATTGACTTGCTTGCGTTTGTTGCATTGCTTGCAACGCTTTGTATAGGCGAATTTTGGGCAAGTTATTTGATTGTTGTAATGGTGTTTACAGGCGAAGCAATCGAAGACTTTGCGCAAGATGCAGCGCAAAAAAATCTGTCGCTTTTAGTAAACGCATCTCCTCAAACCGCACATTTAATGACACTTCCTGGAATAGTGTGCGGTGAATCTTGTGAGCAATGTGCTCTGCTTGATCATAGTCATTTTAGAAAAGTCAGCGATGAATCTTCGCTAGAGGCATTGCAAGAACATAAAGATTTTACTAGTTGTGAATCGTGTAAAAAATGTAACAATAACTCTAAAGAATGCCCAATATTGCAAGAGGTAAAGTCTTCTAGCCAATTGCAAAGATACAAAACAGTTCCAGTTGAAGATCTAAAAATCGGCAATGTAATAGTTGTTCTTCCAGGAGAAACAGTTCCTGTAGACGGTGAGCTTTTAAGCGGTTCTGCTGTTCTAGACACAAGCGCAATAAATGGCGAGTCGCTTCCGCGCGAAGTGTTTGCTGGCGCGCAAGTGTTGTCTGGATGCGTAAATGGTGGCGTTGTGTTGATTATGCGCGTAACTAAGTTATCGCAAAATTCGCAATACCAAAAAATCATGAAGTTGGTGGAATCTGCAAGATCTTCTAAAGCTGCAGTAGTGCGATTTGCTGATATGCTTTCTGTGCCTTTTACTGTGCTTTCATTTGTGATTGCAGGCGTTGCTTGGGCTACATCTGGTCAGGCTTTAAGATTTGCGCAAGTTTTGGTGCTAGCTACTCCTTGCCCGCTCTTGATAGCTGTTCCAGTGGCGTTTATGGCAGGAACAGGAAGACTTGCAAAACTTGGTATTGTGGTAAAAAGCCAAGATGTTTTAGAGCAGCTAAGCCGAGTAACAGATGTGTTCTTTGACAAAACGGGAACGCTTACTGTTAAGCAACCTCAGGTTGTTAGAGTGGATTTAGCGAATCATCAAGATAGCGAAAATCAGGAAAATCAAGAAAATAGTGGGTTGCAAAATAGGATACTAATGTTTGCTGGTGTTCTGGAAACATACTCACAGCACATTCTTGCAGGAGGAATTGCAAAAGCTGGATCGGATCTTTGGCAAAACATGCATCCATCTGCCGTTCCGCAACTTCCAAGCGTGCGTGAATACCCAGTTATAAGCGGTGTTAAAGAAACTGCTGGTCAAGGTATATGTGCAAGTGTGGATGGCGTAAACGTTAGAGTAGGTCGCAAAAAATACGTTTTGCAGGCGTCAGCTGGCAATCCCGAGGATGAGTCGCAAGCAACCGAAGATAAAGCCAAACGTGCAAATGTAGAAAATGTAGAAAATATATTAAAAATAGAAAGCAATTTTGAAGAGCTTTCTGCCGACGAAATGGCAACATACGTTTCTTTTGATGGCAAACTTGTTGGGCGAATTGTTCTAAAAGACGTGCCTAGAGAAAATGCAAAATCGACTATTCAAAAGCTAAAGGAGCTTGGTGTTCGTTCAATAAGCATGCTCACGGGAGACGGTTTGCAGGCTGCTCAAACAATAGCAAAAAGCGTTGGTATTGAGCGAGTAAAGGCTAATTTGCTGCCACAAGACAAGCTTGAGTGCGTAAAACAGCACTATAAGAATACGGATAGTGTTAATGCGGATAATAAGTATTCGGAAGGTAGCACAAGCTTACTGAGCACGGATGCTTTCGACTTTTCTGTCGGAAAAACACAAAAATGTAGCATAACGATGATGGTTGGAGATGGCGTAAATGATGCTCCAGTTTTGGCTGCAGCAAACATTGGAGTGGCTTTGACGGATGGAACGGATACAGCGGCTTCGGAGTGCGCGCAAGTTGTGATTATGAACAACAACATTTATGCTGTAGCAAACGCTGTAAGTGTTGCAAAACACACGAAGCGTGTTATGGTTCAAGCTGTTATGTTGGGAATTGGATTAGCTGTTATAAGCATGATTGCGGCGGCTTTTGGGCTGATTCCTGCGGTTCTTGGAGCTATGATGCAAGAGATGATTGATGTTGTGTCAATTTTATGGGCGCTTACAGCGTTGAAAGGAAAGCGTGCGTAAGAGTAAATGTGCATATGTGCATAAGTCACAAGTTACAAGCATGCATAAGCAAAAATGTATATAAGTGACAATATTCACTTTGGTCTTTTCTTGAATGAGTCAAGGCGCTAGTCTAAGTAGTGGAGCATTTAAGGAAGCGACTTATAAAACAGTTTACAAAAGAGTTCAAAAATGCTTAAGAATGCTTGAAATACTCAATATGGGGAAATTTTATGGAAACGAATTATAATGCGGATGCGAGCGAATTGCGAATCGCAGTTATTGGCGCGGGGCCTGCTGGAATATACTCGTCAGATATTTTTCTTCGTCAGCTTAAAAAATTGGGTGACGAAATGGGATTAGGTACGAGCGCTAGAATCGATTTATTTGAAAAACTACCAGTTCCATTCGGGCTGGTTCGATATGGAGTTGCGCCAGACCATCCGAGCATAAAATTCATTGCAGATGCTTTGGCTAAAACGCTTGATAATCCAAATATTCACTTGTATGCGAATGTTGAATTTGGCAAAGATATTACGCTAGAAGATTTGTTGCCGCGCTATGACGCAATTTTGTTTGCTACGGGCGCTGTAGAAGATAAGCCGCTTAATATTCCAGGCTCCTCATTGTGTGGCGTGTATGGCGCTGCAAAATTTGTGGAATGGTACGACGGATATCCTACCAGTGAGCGCACGTGGCCGCTTGATGCAAGCGAAGTGGCTGTTATCGGTGGTGGAAACGTTGCTATGGATGTTGCGCGCGAGCTTTTGCGAGATGCGGATTATCTCCGCGAGCACACGGATATTTCCGACGACGTTTACAATGGTTTGCTTAAAAACCAGGCTAAAACATTGCACTTGTTTATTCGACGAGGCGTTGCTCAAGCTAAATTCTCCGTGCAAGAATTGCGCGAGATGGAAAAGCTTCCTGGCGTGCAAATAGTTGTAAATGAAAACGATTTTGACTTGGATGACGAAACGATTGATGTTGCTGGAAAAGACAAATTGACCCGTCAAATGGTAGAAGAGCTTTTTGCTATACGCGATTTGAGCGAAGATATGGAAGATAGTGGAAACGTTGATTTTGAAGGCAATCCTGCAAATCGACGCTATATTATTCACTTCAATTCTGATCCAGTTGAAATTCTGGGAGAAGATGGGCGAGTGCGCGCTATTCGAGTAGAGCGTACAGTTACAAGCGCGGACGGAAAAATGACTCGTACTGGAGAGTTTGAAGAATACCCTGTTCAAGCGGTTTACCATGCGATTGGATATAAGCCTGCTAAGGTTTCTGGCGTTGCTTACGATGAGAACAAAACTCTTCTTGCGAATAAAGATGGTCGCATATTAACTGATCCAGATGGTGATGTTGTGCGTCCACGCTTGTATGCAACTGGCTGGGCGAAGCGAGGACCTGTTGGATTAATTGGTTCTACAAAGTCAGACGCTTTGCAAATAGTGGCAAATATGTTGGAAGACTTAGCAAAAAGCTCGCTCGAAGAATGTGAATCCGCACTTCCTGGCAGATTGGCAATAGATAGAGAGCATAAATCTATTGAAAATCTTCTCGCTTCCAGAGGCGTGGATGTAGTTGATTTTGATGGGTGGAAAAGAGTTGACGATTTTGAAGTTGAATCTGGTATGGCAGAAAATCGCGCTCGCAAAAAAGTTGTATCTAAGCAAATGCTTATAGATATAGCAAATCATCAACAATAGTTTGTTAATTTTTAGTGGTCGCTTACGTTATGCACATTTGCAAAACGTAAGCGACCACTTGTTAACAGATTATAAATCTTAAATACACTAATTAGCATTAATCTTAAACATATTAATTATAAATATACAGTTTTCATTCAGCAAAATTACAGTTCCGATTATTAGAATCGTAAACATGTTCAGCAATATAGGAATGCGATGCCGCAATTATCTGAAAACAGCAGCACTGTTCTCAGTAATCTGGTTGATTCTTGCCTTAATTTGGGCTTCCTGTGGATTGCGCTTACCTATGCTGATTTGGTTTGTAGTTTTAGGAATAATTCTCAGTGTGTGCGCGTATTGGCTTTCTGGCAAGCTCGCAATTCGCATGGTGAATGCTATAGAAGTCAGTGAAGATGAAGAGCCAATCTTGTATGGTATTGTTCGCGAGATTTCTGCGAGAATCGAAAGACCGATGCCGCATCTTTACGTTGCTCCAATGGATAGTCCTAATGTTTTTGCAATTGGTCGCAGTGAAAGACATGCTGTTATTTGTTGTACGCGTGGACTCTTAAACATTCTGAACGAGCGTGAGTTGCGTGGAGTTGTAAGTCATGAGTTGATTCATATTTATAATCATGATATTTTGAATTCCACTATTGCTTCAGCTATTGCGACAATTATGACTTATGTTGGCTATGTTCTTACGTATTCCAAAAAGAAGCATACTGCTGATAGTGAGTTTGCTGTTAGATCAGAATCTTCTAAAAGCCGTTGCCCAGTGTTAAAGATTGTTGGTCAAATTTTAAATGTGATTTTTGTGCCAGTTGGAGCATTAATGATTAAGCTGGCGGTTTCTAGAAGCCGCGAATTTGACGCAGATAAAAGCGCTGGAATGCTTACGGGAGATCCTGCAGCTTTGGCTTCTGCTCTAAATAAAATTTCTTACGGTGCAAAAATACATGAGATGAGTAGAGTCGCTGGATTGCAGGCAATGTCTTCGCTGATGATTGTAAATCCATTTGAAGATGATAAATCGAAATTATTGAAGATGTTTTCTAATCAGTCAGCTGTTAAAGAGCGAGTTAACTTCTTGAGACTAATGGCTAAGTCGCAAGAGGATAATGCTGAGTATTCTGGGTATGCGGAAATGTCTTATGAAAATGAAGCTGCTGCAAGATCAGATGAATTTGATAAGTCTGAATCTGTATTCAACATCCGATATGGGAGAAGATTCCCTAGTGGAGTTGTAGCCGTAAGCGGAGCATGATATCCTTATATGGTTTGTTGTCTAGATTGATTAATCGAGTCATTTGAAGGTATTAATCGCCAGCAGCCGAACATGCGGACATAGTTCATCGGTAGAATGGAAGCTTCCCAAGCTTCAGAGGCGGGTTCGATTCCCGTTGTCCGCTCCACCGTGATGTATAAGTGGAATATGAGGGCGTATACGCTGATGCATCATGCTCATACCAACAGTTCAGACCTCTAGTCGTGTGAGTAGGAGGGCTGGATTTCTTGAGAATTGATTCCCAACCACATTCGTAGGTATTGTGTCTGCTGAGTATTTTCTCACATGTCGACAGGTTTTATAAGCACTTGACTGGTACGCGTGTTATCATAGTAAACAACAAGACCAGTTCCGCTACCCACTTCGGTGGGAGTCCAGGGCTGGTCCTTTTCGTCGGGAGGAGTTGTGACCAGTAAACCGATTAAGCCTTATAAAAGTTATACTGATCAGGTAGCTCTTTTATGCTCACGTGGCATGGAGATTAAAAATGTTGCACAGGCGACTCACGTGCTTGCGACACGTAACTACTACCGACTTTCGGGGTACTGGTATTCGGCACGCATTATTGATTTTGCTTCTGGTAAACCCACAGATAATTTTCAACCTGGTACATCTTTGGATTTATGTACTGAATTGTATGAGTTTGATGCTCGGCTTCGAAGTGCCGTGTTTACAACCATTGCACCTATAGAACTAGCTTTGCGCGCTCTTTTGGGTTATCACTTGGGGAAAATAGATCCGCTTGTGCATATGGACGTTAATAAGCTTAATGCTGTCGCTCGTACAACTGACCGAAAGAATCCGCATAAAACCCAATATGAAGTGTGGTTTTCCAAATATACAGAAGCTGTGAGGAACTCACAAGAAGACTTTGTAGCTCATCATCGTGATAGATATGACGGTCAACTACCAGTGTGGGTTGCAGTTGAAATCATGGACTGGGGTATGCTTTCTCACCTGTATAGGTTTAGTCCACACAAGGTTCGTAATGAGATTGCGTATTTGTGTGAGATGACGGCTCCGCAGCTGGAATCAACACTGAAATCCTTGAATATACTGCGTAATCTTTCTGCTCATCATGCTCGGCTCTTTAATCGTGGTTTTGATATCAAGCCGAAACCTATAAATCATGAGCTTATGAAGCCAGTAAACACTCTTACGCACAGGTTATTTGGGCAGATAAGTATTATTCAATTTCTTCACATCCAATTAGGACTAGAAGGCAATAATCTTTTAGCCAATACCCTTGAAACATTTCCTCACAATAAGATTATCCCTTTCGAACGAACGGGGGCACCTGATCATTGGCGGGATTTACCTCTTTGGGCTAACTAGATTATACTGTTATATTTCAGTTTACATGTCCGCTTTCACTTAAACCTAATTACACATATCTCAGTGAAATATAAGCACATATTCGCTGAAATATCACACAGTTTTCGCTTGTTCTTATGTTTTAAAAGTACTCTAAATGTGAAAATAATGTGTAAAATTCTGTAATTTTTTTTTAATATTGACACGAAAATCTTAGTTAAATTAAAATTATATTGAATCCGCTATGGAAGAGGATTTAATTGGGCAGGAGGTTTTTTTATGTTAGATATGTTGTTTGCACTTGTTGCTGTTGCATCAATGTTAATAGGCTTGGTTCTATCTGTAATGCTTTGGGTTAAAAGCAGCAAATCAGTTAAAGAATTGTATAAAAACGCATATGCGTATGCAATTATTGATGTTGTATTAGGCGTATTGTCGTATATTTCTTATGCTGCAACTATCAATTCCGTAGATGTTGATGTGCGTGAATTCTACACAAATTATTTCACGGCGCCATTGATTGTTCTTGCTGTTCTTGTTGTAAGTATTGCTGCTATAACCATATTTAAGAGTAAAAAGATAGCTATGTAGCATAACTAGATTAAACAGTTTATTAAATAATAGCCTTCTGAGTTTAATTAAGATTCAGAAGGCTATGTTTGTTATATGTTGTGTTTGGTTTGATTGTGATTTGTTGATTTCAGTCTGAATTCTGTGTGTGATATTTAGACAAAAAATATGTTTTTTGTGTATACAAGTTTTATAATCGCGCGCTTGCAACGCAATGCATTTGAGTTATAGGTCAAACAGAATCTGTGACCAAGTCGGAGATTCAACCACAGTACTGTCAATAATTCAGTCAACTATCTGAGAGAATAACAGTAAAGACGATTGCGCGTAGCTTTAATTAAAAATGATCATTACTCTAAAATAGACAAATACAAATCAAGTCTTTGATTTAAATATCTTGCAAACAAGTTTGCCATGGCAGACACGTTATGCTTTGCGTGATACTCATCAAAAGCTTCATAATATTTCAAGCGATCAGTAAATTTTATATCTATTGGTGGGTACCCTGCTTTCATCAACTCCAAATTGACCAGCAGTCTTCCTGTTCTTCCATTTCCATCAATAAAAGGATGAATGCTTTCGAATTCTATATGAAAACGAGCAAGTTTAGTAACAATATCTTCATCGCTGTTTTTGTATTTTTTCAATAATTCTTCCATTTTTGAAGCGATTAAATATGGTTGTGGTGGCTCATGTGTAGATCCCATAATTCGAACGGGAACTCTTCTATAAACGCCTCTATCTTCTCTCTTGTTAGCTAAAACTAAATAATGTATGTCTTTTATAACTTTTTCATTTATCTGCTTATTTTCGCTAACAAGCTGCTTTACGTAATCAAAGGCTTCTTTGTGTCCAATAACTTCTAGGTGCTCTTTTAATGATTTTTGATCAACAGTAAGCCCTCTAAGAACCATGTCTGTTTCGCGCAGTGTTAAAGTATTTCCCTCAATTGCATTTGAGTTATATGTATATTCTATTAGAAATTCTTCATTAAGTCTTTCTAATTCTCCTTCAGTTAGGGGTCTTCTTTTTTTAAGAGTTTCTAATTTAGTTTTTATGATTGGAATTAGCGATTCACTAATTTTATATCTTCCGTCGGTCGGCTTTGATGCGTCATGCGGTATTTTCCAGGATCTTCCTTCCCGATATGCTCCTGGAATTTTCCCTTCGGAGCATAGAATTCTTACTCTTCTATCTGATATGCCCCATTTTTCAGCAGCTTGCTTTACTGTTATATACATAAAATACCCTTAATCATTGTTGCATTTTATTATATTTTAACGTTTTATCGGAATAATATAAACAGTATCGGAATAACATATTTAATTTATCGGAACAATAGTGATTGATAAAATCAGTAACGTGAAGCTGCGTTAAATATTGGGATATCTTTGTTTAGAATGATTTTGCAAATAAAGAATAATCACATTTGATACGCTATGCGCCTTACTGCAACAAGGGCTATGAGTTTATTTTTACACACTTTTGGCGCTTCGGACCCTTGATTTCAGTCTGAAGTGTGTGTGATATTTATACAAAAGATGTATAAATCGTAGTTTTTGTACATTGGATGTATAAAAAATTGTACATTTAATGTACAAAAAATACGTTTTTTGTGTATACAAGTTCTTATAAGCACGCTGTGGGAATGCGATGCGTTTGAGTGAATATTGCATAAGTTTTATATTGAAGAAAGTTTTAGTCTGGTCTTATCTGGATGCTGGAATACTAGACAATAGTTCAACTCGCCCGAGTCTTCTCGGTGTGGGGGTGATTTTCTTTCTCCACTAGGATGTTCTTGTGCCAGATAAAATCTTTGTGAAATAACCCAGAATAGTTGGATTAATCAACATAAAAAGCACTGACTTATTTATGCGTTAATACACATTTTGTAAGTCAGCGCTTAGTTTATTGTTAGTAAATTACACGAACCAGTTGCCTATTGCTAATTACAAATCACTAATTAACAATTAGCGATAAATTAGAACGTGCGAACATTGTAGAAATTATTAAGCTCTTCCATCCAACGCCCAGTACCAGATATATCTCCTCTAGTTCCTACGGTAAACCCTGGGAAATTGTTCATTCGTGGCTCAAAGTAGCTTCGAGAGCCATGCCCTTCTGCAGAATTGCCAACACTTATAGCTCCTGCAAAATTGCCGACAGAACGAATAACTCTGTCGTTGTCTACTTTGTAATGAACAGCATAACCTTCGCGAGTCAGACGATTCCCTGTGTTTGCTGCAGTGCGAAGCCAACGGTTGAAGATATTTCCCCAAATTTGAGGAGCGTTGAAAGTGTAGATTTTCTTAAGCCAAGAATATCCTTTACCGTCTGCACGAATCAAAGCTCGTTGAGCCAAATAGCCTCCAAGAGAATGACCAGTAATATATAGATTATTTACAGTGTGTTCTCTGCCATAACGCTCAATAAGCTGTTCAACATCGTAAGCCTGATCTGGATTATGACCCACAGCTATTGCAAAATCATCGTCATAATCATTGAATTGAGAAGTTCCACGAATTGCAAGAACTTGAACAGTTCCTTGCTCTAAGAACGGATATGGACTTACGTTTTCAAACAAGACAGCGTCAAAACCACCCCTCTTGTGGTAGGTTTCTTTAACTTTCCAGAATGGAGCTATCTCATTGTGCATAAGACGATACTCATTGCGGTTCTTATAAATGTCATGAAGTGGTTTAGTGTAATCAAGAACCTTGTTTATATAACTATCATCGCGATAAGAAAGTTCAGAAAATAGCGTCATATCTCGTGGGCTTATATCCCATCTGCGAGGATTGCTGTCTTGATTATCTGGAATGCCATCGCCATCAGTGTCATTCATCATAGGGTGAGAATTGTACCCATAATAAGTTTTACCGTCTTTAGTATAAGTGTAGATTTCTTGCCTATTAGTTAAGCCGTCGCCATCTAAATCAGCATTTGGGTCGAGAGGCGTTTTGTGATACAAAGCCATGTCTAAAGCTCCAGGAAGCTCCAGCTTTATATCTCCATTTGAAATCTGTTTAGCTGTTTCCTGTGTAAGAGGAGTATGTTTTTCCGTAATCTGCTCGTTTTGAGTATACGCCATCGCTGGTGTAGTAATACTTAACATGCTTAGCATAAGACACAGGCTTGCAGATAAGCCTATTAGTTTGAAGCTTTTCTTCATGACTCCTCCTACTTTTGTCATCTATGTTGGGAATTAACCCGAATTAACTCGTTTTGGGAATTAATCCTTTTTTATTATCTCGCTAGCGCGTTTTACGCTTAAAGCTACAAATAGCAAGTTGTGTAATCTGCACCTTCGCTTAATTACAATTACAGTAACGCTTAATTTTCCTCAATAACTCTCTGCAATCAACTTTGACGATATGAGTTCGATTAAGAAAATCCTAGATGCTGCTAAGTGTTCTTATATGCTCAAATCCGCGCTTGCATTGATATAGCTTATACAGCCATGCTACATCATTAATCAATTAAATACATCATTAATTAGCATAAAATAGGTGAAAATTGTTGTGTTAATGACATTATGACTTTATGACATTAAGCTGTTTTAGTTTGAAAACAATTTAGTCGCAAGTACAAAGATTTATCAGACGTCTGACGAATTGTAGTGTGATTGGTGTAATCTACGAATCAAAAGACGAATCAAAAGATAAGTCAAAATACAAGTCTAAAGATAAGTCAAAAGATAAATCAGCGACGATTTCAAGGAGGATATCATGCTGAAAGCTAAATTTGTTGTAGGCGCATACGCATCGTTACCAAAAACTCGCGAAGATCAAGAAAAATACTACGATTTGTTAGGTAAACAAAGCTGGATTGCTGGAACAGAGATCCCGTACCCAGGAGATTTGGCAGATTCACAAAATCGCACGTGGCTAGCGTCGGCAATACCAGCGCATTGGCATGCTAACACTATAACCGCAATACCTGGGACAATGAGGCACATAAACTTTGACCCAGATCCAGAATTTGGACTAGCAAGCCCAAGCGAAGAGGGCAGACATCGTGCGCTCGCATTCTTTAAGGATATTCGCGAAGCCATAGCTGATGTTGCAGATAAACGAGATAGTTGTGATATATCGCACGTGGAAATACACACAGCGCCAACTCGAATAGCACAAGCAGACGCAATGAAAAAGTCGTTGGAAGAACTAGCACAACTAGATTGGTGTGGGGCAAAACTGGTTATAGAACACTGCGATCGATATATCGAAGGACAGAATCCGGAAAAAGGATTCCTACCTCTAGAAGAAGAGATTCAAATTGCTAAAAATGCTGGGGTTGGAATCACAATAAACTGGGGAAGAAGCGTCGTAGAAGAGCGAAATGCTCAAGCTGCTATAGAACATGTGCGCGAAGCAAGGCAAGCAGGAGTATTGCAGGGATTAATGTTTTCGGGAGCTGGACCAGAAGCAACGCAATACGGATATGAGTGGATTGATGGTCATTTGCCAATGAACCCAGATGAGCCAACGTCATTAATGACGTCTAAAGAAATTCAAGAAACTACTCGCGAGGCGCTAAAAGACAATTACGCAATCGACTATTTGGGTGCAAAAGTGTGTGTTCCTCAAGACGCTAGCGTTGAAGAGCGCTTGGGATACCTATCGCGTATTCATGACGCTGTGAGTGCTGCGCAGGGTGAGTGAATAGGTAAAGTCTTAAACGCAAGAAAGAAAACGGAAATTACTTATGAATGAAACAAAAGATTCTCGCTCTACATATCTTGCTTTTGACATAGGTGGAACAAAAATCGCCTACGGATTGGTGACTTTTCCAGATTCTAATATTCATAATATTCGCCAAGAAAGTGCAGATTACGTTTCTCCAACAGTGCAAGAGCATGGTTCAATGCCAACAGAAGCTGCAGAAGGTGGAGAAAATATAAAGAATCGCCTAGTGGAAAAAGCGTCGCAAATCATAGAAGAAGCGCAGAAAAATGGCAAAACCATTAGCGGAATTGGAATAGCGGCTGCGGGAGTGCCAAATAGCAAAACTGGCGAAATTGTAGCTGCTACAGACATTCTGCCAGGTTGGCGAGGGCAGCGAATTTATGACGCATTTAAGAGCGTAACTGACTTGCCAGTTTATATGATTGGCGATGTTGGTGGACATGGTTTAGGCGAAGCAATTTACGGCGCGGGTCGCGGAAAGTCGATTGTATTTTCTGTTGGCATAGGCACTGGAATTGGTGGGGCGATTATTATAAACGGCAAGCTGTTTACAGGAGCGCACGGAGTTGCTGGGCATGCGGGTCACGTTGTTAGTGACTTGGGAGTAGGTTTTGACTGCTCTTGCGGAGCACATGCGGGCCACATTGAGCCAGTGGCTTCGGGAACGGGGCTTGCCACTCTTTACAATAGCAATCTTCCACAAGGCGTCGAGCTTGCGCAAAACGGCTATGAGGTTTGTGTGCGCGCAAATTCTGGGCAGGATGCGCACGCCAAAGAAACGCTTGCTAGAAGCGGCAAGGCTTTGGGAGAGTGTGTAGCTGGAATGGCGAATCTTATAGATCCAGATGTGATTGTGTTTTCTGGGTCTGTTGTAGAAGCTGGCGATATTTGGTGGAATGCTATGCGAAGCGGATTTGAAGATTCTGCTTTGACATTGATTAAGAATACGCCAATTTTAAAGGGTCAACTCGGAGGATCTGCTCCTTTGATTGGTGCTGCTTGGGCTGTTCACTCAAATCGCGTTTAATCGCGTTTTATTGCGCTTAATTTTGTTTAGTTTAGTCATATTTTGAAAAAGGAGGAATCTATATGAATCCTGTGATTGAAAAAATCAAGGGCGGTCTAGTGGTTAGCTGCCAAGCTTATCCTGGAGAGCCGCTAAGACACCCAGAAACAATGGCACAAATGGCAATGGCTGCCGTAGAAGGCGGAGCTGTTGGCATTAGATGCCAAGGATTGTCGGATATTTCAGCGATTAAAGGGCAGGTAGATGTGCCTGTAATCGGAATCTGGAAAGACGGTCATGAAGGAGTTTATATTACGCCAACTTTGCGCCATGCACGCTGCTGTGCTGCTGCTGGGGCAGATATTATTGCGATCGATGCTACGGATAGACCGCGTCCAGATGGTTTGACTTACGAGCAAACTGTTCGCGCTTTGCATGACGAAGGCATAGTGGTTATGGCTGATTGCGGCAACTTTGACGACGCTAAGCGCGCGGCGGATTGTGGAACAGATATTATATCTACCACTTTGGCTGGCACTTCTCCTGGAAGGCCAAAGACTGATGGTCCTGATTTTGAGCTTTTAGGTCAGATTTTGCAAGCTTTCCCAAACTATCCGATTATTTGCGAAGGTCGTATCCACACTCCTGATCAGTTGCATAAGGTTATGCAAATGGGAGCTTGGGCTGCGGTGGTTGGAACTGCAATTACACATCCAACGTCGATTACGCGCTGGTTTGCGGCAAAGTTGTAAGCGGTGCATTGTAGGCGGATTGGTCGCCAGTAACCGTACTGGATAAAGTAAACAAATAAATAAAAGTATTGATTATATGTGTGTTGATTTTGTGCGATTTTGTGCTAATTTAATGACTTCAAAAATTAAATCAAAATTTTCACAAATTCGACACACGTATAACTTGACATCAGACATCAGACCTCTTATGTTTAAAGTAACGCGAAAATAACGCACGCGCTATAATTTAAAACGTTTTCGCATTCGAGGATGAAATGCGGAGAAAACAAACTCAATGGTGAGGAGAAAATATGGCACGAATTAACTCAAAGCTAACCGCGGTAATCGCCGCAGGTGTAGCCGCATTGATGATGCTTTCTGGCTGTGGTGGAGCAAAATCCCACAAGGCAGCAAAAGCAAAGACTGCTGTTAAAGATACGATCACAGCTCAAGTTGCATACGCAAGCCGCGACTTTGCGCCATCAACAACCTCTGGCGCGTTGCCAATGGCAGCAAACTGGCACGTTACAGAGCCACTTTACGCTCTTGATTACAGCAACTTTAAGGTTTTCAACGCTCTTGCAAAAGGTGAGCCAAAGAAGATTTCCGACACCGAATATGAGGTAACAATTCGCGATGCTGCAAAGTTCTCGGACGGAACCGAAGTGACAGCGGGAGACGTTGTATCTTCCTTCAAGCGCACAACTGCAAAAGGCAGCCTTTACATCTCTATGCTCGACTTTATTGATTCGGTTGAAGCAAAAGATAATCGTCACGTAATCTTTAAGCTAAAGAAAGCATTCCCACTGTTCAAGCAGCGTCTTGCTTTAATCCAGATTGTTCCAACTGCAAAGTCTGATGCAGATCTTAAGAATATGCCAATCGGCTCTGGTCCGTGGAAGTACGTTTCGATTACCGATAACCAAGTAAAGTTTGAACGCAATGATCTTTACAACGGCAAGTACAAGGCACAAACCAAGAATATGGTTTGGAACGTAACCGTTGACGATACTGCTCGCGTAACCGCAATGCAAGGCGGTAAGACAGACGTAATGGAAATGGTTCCAGCGCAAGCATTCAACACTTTGAAGGCATCTGGTTCCGAGCTTAAGACCGCACAGGGCTTCACTCTTCCATTTGTTATGTTCAACACAAAGCAGAAGCCATTTGACGATAAGCGAGTTCGCCAAGCAGCTCTCTACGCGATTGATGTAAACAAGCTCATCTCTAACCAAATGAGCGGCCAAGGCGAGCCAGCAACAAGCTTCTTGCCAAAGAACTACGCAAACTACCACAAGGCAAAGAACGTTTACACCAAGAACATTGCTAAGGCAAAGAGCTTGCTTAAGGAAGCTGGCGTAAGCGGTCCACTAAAGTTCACTCTTTACACAACAGACCACACTTGGATTACTCAGCTTGCTCCACAAATCAAGAACGATCTTGCGGAGATTGGTATGGATGTAGAAATCAAGTCCATGAAGTCTTCTGCTCTCTACCCACAGATTACTGACCGTGACGATGCAAACTACTCCATGGTTTTGGCCCCAGGCGACCCATCCGTGTTCGGCAACGATCCAGACTTGCTTATGAGCTGGTGGTATGGTGACAATGCTTGGACTCGTCAGCGCACGTTCTGGAAGAACTCCGAAGGATACGCAAAGCTCCACAAGCTTATGGACGAAGCTCTTGAAGCGTCCAAGCCAGCAGATCGCCAGAAGTATTGGAACCAGTGCTTCGATTTAATTAGCGACGAAGTTCCTCTGTACCCACTCTTCCATCGTAAGACTACGACTGCTGTAAAGAAGGGCGCATTGGCTGAGTGGAACGCAATCGGCTCCACTGGCATCAACCTTGTAAAAGCAAAGCTAACAAAGTAGGTGCAAGTCAAAGTAACAAACTTCATTTTCCCTAACCTCTAACCGCAAAACCGGCCCAACTGTTTACCTTTCTCGCCTTTGTGCAGATGGGCCGGTTTTGTTATGCCTTAATAACAAATTTCTTCAATGGATGTGTGGATGTCTTATGAGTAATTTTCTTAGACTTTTAGGTAGGCGATTAATCGCACTGCCATTCATGGCATTCGGTGTTACGTTCCTCGTATTCTTCCTTATGTCATTTTCAAAATATGATCCAGCAGTTGCAGCATTAGGTGAAAACTCGTCGCCAGCAGCTCTGGCAGCCTTCCGCCACGAAATGGGCTACGATAGGCCATGGTGGGAGCAGTTTGGGTCCTACATAGTTGGACTCTTCCAAGGAAACATGGGTGTTTATGGCGTAAACAAGGATTCTGTAGCTCAACGAGTGGCGGATGCCTTCCCTATCACCTTGCAATTAACCTTCATTGGTTTGTTGATCGCAATAATCTTTGCAGTAATCTTTGGCGTTTTTGCAGCGCTTTACCGCGATACTTGGGTTGACCAAACAGTTCGCGTGCTTTCGATTATTGCAATCGCAACCCCATCCTTCTGGCTCGGCGTTCTTTTGATTTACGTCTTGCAAATCAAGCTCGCATGGCTCCCAGGATCTGGCGATTTTGTGCCGTTCTTTGAAGATCCAGAAGCTTACATCGCTAGAATGGCAATGCCTTGCTTTGCATTAGGTCTTCCAGTAGCAGGTCAGCTTACGCGAATCATACGAACCTCGATGGTAGAAGAATTGGATAAGGATTATGTGCGAACTGCAATCGGCGCAGGTATTCCAAAGAGTGTGGTGGTTGCTAGAAACGTGTTCCGCAACGCTCTGATTACACCAATCACGACTCTTGGTATGAAGATTGGTTACCTTATGGGTGGTGCAATCGTTATCGAAGTTATTTTTGCACTCCCAGGAATGGGCACTGCAATGTTCGACGGCATTAATGGCAACCAACCAATGCTTGTTCAAGGTGTTGTTTTGGTTGTTGCAATTGCATTCATCTTCATAAACATTATTGTTGATTTGCTTTACGTGTTAATCAACCCAAGAATTAGGACGGTGTGACATGCTATTCGGAAAGAATCAGGTAGTAGATGCCGCATCTAAGCCAGGCATCAAATTTAACAGATTTAAAAGCATGAGCTTAGGTTCTAAAATATCGCTTATTGTGATTGCAATACTGGCATTCTGCGCAGTATTCGCGCGATTCCTAGCTCCATGCGACCCAGTAAAGATTACGCAAAACTATCAGCCGCCAACAGGAGCGCACTGGTTTGGCACCGACAACCTTGGTAGAGACGTGTTCTCGCGCGTTATGTACGGCGCTCGCTACTCGCTCGTAATCGGCTTGTCGTCTGTTATCTTTGCTTTGATAATGGGCTCAATAATCGGCGCAATCGCAGCTGTAAGCCGCACTTGGATATCTGAGCTTATAATGCGATTGATTGATATAGTAATGTCAATCCCAGGAATAGCATTAGCGGCTGTGTGCCTTGCAATTCTTGGACAATCCATGATTGGTATCATCATTTCCATTGGTGTGCTTTACGTTCCACAAATCGCAAGAATTGTGCGAGCAAACATAATAAGTGAATATGGAAAAGACTACGTTCGTGCAGTAATCGTTTCTGGCGCTCGCGCACCTTGGATTTTACTCAAGCACGTAACACGTAATATTGCAGCTCCAGTTATGGTGTTCACAACGCTTTCTGTTGCAGACGCAATCGTGTTCGAAGCTTCTCTTAGCTTCATCAACGCTGGTATTCCAGAGCCAACGCCAACATGGGGCAACATTTTGTCTTCTGCTAAAGCAGGCGTTATCTTCGGATACTGGTGGCAGGCATTGTTCCCAGGCTTAGCAATCATGATTACCGTTTTGTGCCTTAACATTCTTTCTGAGGGCATTACGGATGCAATGGTTGCAGCTCCAACCGCTCCAGTGGCTAAGAGTGCTGCAGATGCGGATGCGGCTCGCAAGGAAGATAGGATTCTCACCGACCCAGTGGCAGCTTACAAGGAGCAGCACGACGCTTTGGTTGAGTCTTTGGCAAAGCTTCGCGAGGCTGAGTTAAAGCGCACGGATCGCTTGCAGCCAACGTCTACTGAGCCTCCAGTTATTGAGGTTAAAGACTTGTGCATTCAGTTCCCACGTTACGGCAGCGTAAATGTTGTAGACCACTTGAGCTTCTCTGTTCGTCCAGGCGAAACAATGGGCTTGGTTGGTGAATCTGGTTGCGGTAAGTCAATCACTTCGCTTGCGATTATGGGCTTGCTTGATCCAAAAGCTAAGATTAGCGGACAAATCCTGTTTAATGGCAAGGATCTTGTAAAGCTTAGCCCAAAGGAGCACAATGCTTTGCGCGGTCACGAAATTGCAATGGTTTACCAAGACGCGTTGTCTTCCTTAAACCCATCAATGCTTATTAAAGCGCAGATGAAGCAGCTAACTTCTAGAGGTGGAACTCGTAGCGCCGAAGAGTTGTTGGAGCTTGTAGGCTTGGATCCAAAGCGCACGCTTGAATCCTACCCACATGAGCTTTCTGGTGGTCAGCGTCAGCGCGTGTTGATTGCAATGGCACTTACGCGAGATCCAAAGTTGATAATCGCAGATGAGCCAACAACCGCTTTGGATGTTACTGTTCAAAAGCAAGTAATCGACCTTCTTAACGAATTGCGCGAAAAGCTTGGATTCGCAATGGTGTTTGTAAGCCACGATTTGGCTCTTGTTGCAAAGGTTGCACACTCGATTACCGTAATGTACGCAGGTCAGGTTGTTGAGCAAGGCTCCACCAAGGAGATCCTCACTGATCCGCATCACGAGTACACGCGCGGCTTGCTTGGCTCCGTAACCTCCATTGAGGCTGGCGCTCCAAGATTGCATCAGGTTCCAGGAACTGTTCCAAGCCCATCCGACTTCCCTAAGGGAGATCGATTCGCACCGCGTTCTTCTCATCCAGATCAAGGACTTGATGTGCGCCCAATAATGAAGCGTATTCCAGGAACATGGCACTTCTATGCTGCGCCTCCAGATCCTGAAACGGATGCACCTTCCGCAATTTTGACCAACTCCGATCAAGGAGATGTGCGATGAACATGAATGTTAATGACGCAAACAAAAATCAAAGCGAAAATGGCGATGTTCCAATCATCGAGTTGCGCGACGCCGAAGTGGTGTTCACTACTCGAGCAGGATCTGGCTTATTCCACAAGAACAAGATTACAGCCGTAAACAAGGTGAATCTTAAGCTTATGCCAGGCAAGACGATTGGTATTGTCGGCGAATCTGGTTGCGGAAAGTCTACTACTGCAAACATTATGTGCGGTCTTCAGCAAGTTACAAGCGGCAAGGTTTTGTTTAAAGGTCAAGACGTTACGCATAGAACTGCAAAAGAACGCATGGATATTGGACGCGTGGTTTCCGTTGTGTTCCAGGATCCAGCAATGGCTTTGAATGCGCGCATGAGTGTGATTGACCAGTTGATTGATCCGCTTGTTGTGCACAAGATTGGAAGCAAAGCTGAGCGCGATGCTAGAGCCAAGGAGCTAATCCGAATGGTTGGTTTGCCTCACTCTGTTCTTGGCGCTTTGCCAGGTCAGCTTTCTGGCGGCCAGCGTCAGCGCGTGGCAATCGCTCGTGCTCTTTCGCTTAATCCAGATGCAATAATCGCAGATGAGCCAACTTCCGCTTTGGATGTTTCTGTGCGTGCTCAGATTTTGAATCTTCTTTCCGACTTAAAGAAGAAGCTGAATCTTTCAATGGTGTTTATTAGCCACGATATTCAAACAATTCGATACATATCCGACGAGGTTGTTGTTATGAATCACGGAACAATTGTTGAGCGCGGCGAAACTCACCAGGTGATTAACAATCCGCAAGATGAGTACACAAAGATTTTGATGGGCGCGGCGCCTTCGCTTTTGCATCCAACGGAAGAAGAGTGCAAGTAGCGTGAGCAAGCACTAGTCGCTAGCTTAAATGCGTGGGCGGTCTGTTAAGACCTTGCAGTAAATCCATGCAGGCCGCCTATTAATTCCAAAATCTAAAGTCATAAGTCATAAATCATAAATCATAAATCATAAAAAATACGAAAGAAGTTTAATCATGGCAGAAAAATTCCACGGCGTTATTCCACCAGTAGTTACGCCATTAACGGCAGACGGCGAAGTAGACGTTGTTAGCTTTGAGCGTTCGCTTAACCGAATGATTGAGGCAGGCGTAGACGGCTTGTTTACGCTTGGATCTTCTGGCGAAGTTGCGTTTAGCACAGATAAGCGCCGTCGTGAAATCATTGAAACCGTAATGCGCATTGTTGACGGCCGCGTGCCAGTGTTGGTTGGGTGCATCGATACGGAAACAAACCGCGTTATTGAGCATGCAAAGGAAGCTAAGGAGCTCGGAGCGGCTGCAATCGTTGCAACAGCGCCATTCTACGCACTCGGCGGCATGGCAGAAGTTGAGCGCCACTTCCGTCTTATTCACGAAGCTGTTCCAGATTTGCCACTGTTCGCTTACGATATTCCAGTTTGCGTGCACACAAAGCTTCCAGGTGCTTTGCTTGTAAAGCTTGGTAAAGATGGCGTACTTGCAGGCGTTAAGGATTCTTCCAACGACGACGTTTCGTTCAGGTTCCTTGTAGACGACAACAATAAGGCTGGTCACCCATTGACTTTGCTTACGGGTCAAGAGGTTGTTGTTGACGGCGCATACATGGCTGGCGCAGACGGTTCTGTTCCAGGACTTGCAAACGTTGAGGCCACTGGATACGTGCGCATGTGGAAGGCTGCTCAGGCTGGCGATTGGGCAACGGTTAAGAAGGAGCAGGATTGGCTTGCTGCTTTGATGCGAATCGTTACTGTTCCTAGCGGAGTGGCAGGCTTCGGCGCTGGCGTTGGAGCATTTAAGACCGCAATGGCGTTGCTTGGCGTGTTTGACACAAATCAGATGCCAGATCCAGTTTGCCCACTTAAGGGAGAAAATGTTGAAGCCGTGGCTCGCGTTCTTAAGGAAGTTGGCTTGACTTTGGCAAAGACCCCAGAAGAAGTAAGCGATTCTACTAAGTGAGTATTTTTATCAGATAATTTAAGCAAATAATTTAAACAAAATCGTTTATTCATGGTGCATAGTAAATAAATGGTATTGCGGCGTACGCTTAAACGTATGCCGCAATGCTAATATTTGCTTGGAGTATTTGCAGAATCAAAAATCACCAAAGCTTTAAAGGAGAAGCTAAAGATGGCTGAAGTTATTATTGTAAAAGATCAGGATGAGGCAGGCGAGCTATACGCCGAATCTGTTGTAGATTTGATTAGTCGCAAGCCAGATGCAGTACTAGGGTTGGCAACAGGATCAAGCCCATTAAAAGCCTACGAGCATCTTGCAAAGCTTGTAAAAGACAAGAATGTTGACGTAAGTCGCGTGCGTGGATTTGCGCTTGACGAATACATTGGATTGCCATTAGAGCACGAACAGTCTTACCACAGCACAATTCGCAGAACCGTAACCGATTTAATCGGCCTAAACCCAGATTTAGTGCACGTTCCAGGAGATGTTCTTAATGGAGCGCCATTAAGCGAAGGTGATAAGATTGCGCACGCTGGAGTAGACTACGACGCTGCTATTGCTGCCGCTGGTGGGATTGACGTGCAAATCTTGGGAATCGGCTCCGACGGTCACGTTGGATTCAACGAGCCAGGATCTTCTCTTGCATCTGGTACTCGCGTTAAAACACTAACCGAGCAGACTCGCGTAGACAACCGCAGATTCTTTGACGGTGATATTAACCAAGTTCCAACTCACTGCATAACACAAGGAATTGGAACGATTTTGCGCGCTAAGCATCTTGTTCTTCTTGCGTTTGGTGAAAATAAGGCAGATGCGGTAGCTGCAACAGTAGAAGGTGGAGTAAGCTCGCTATGCCCAGCTTCTGCGCTTCAAATGCATCCTCATGCAACAGTGATTATAGATGAGGCTGCTGCAAGCAAACTTAAGCTTGCTGACTACTATCGTTGGGTGTATGCAAATAAGCCATCTTGGCAGGGGATCTGATACACAAGTCTGAAATTTAAGATAATAAATTTAAGATAATAAGATATCAAATAAGCACAAGCATAGGTGAATGAAATGTCAAAAGATGTGTATTTAGATGCCGTAAAGAAGATTGATGATTCACTAAAATCAAACGAAGAGCGCAATTTTGTAGTGCGCAACGTGAACGTTGTGGATGCTAGAGGAATTGTACCTAATTCGTGGATTTTGGTTAGTGACGGCGTAATTCTAGAGACTGGCATTTTAGACGAAGACCTTGCTTTAGCTATTAGCACTCGCGGCTTAAGCGCATCTGATTTAAGTGTTGTGGATGGGTGTGGCTGTTTTGCTACGCCAGGGTATATTGATCTGCACGCTCATGGAGCCTGGGAGCATTCGTTTGACGATGGTGCTGAAGGTATTGCTATAGCGCGCGCGTATCACATGCTTCATGGAACAACTAGGCAAGTTCTTAGCTTGATTACAAACCCTCTTGACGTAATGCAAGAGAATTTGCGTACTGTTAAGCGTGTTATGCAAACGCGCCCAGATGTGCTTGGGTCGCATTTAGAGGGTCCGTTCTTGGCGTTGTCTAGAAAAGGCGCGCACGACCCTAATTGCCTAGTGGACCCTACTCCCGAGCGCGTTGAGGCGTTGCTCGAGGCAGCGGATGGAACTTTGCGCCAGATTACTTTGGCTCCAGAGCGAGAACACGGCATGGAAGCGATTAAGCGTTTTGTAGAAGCTGGCGTGATCCCAGCAGTGGGGCATTGTGATGCAGATTATAAAACCGCGCGCGCGGCTTTTAATGCTGGCTCTACGCTTATGACTCACATGTTTAACGCCATGAACGGCATTCATCACCGTAAGCCAGGTCCAATCCCTGCAGCCTTGGAAGATTCACGCGTAACTATTGAGCTTATTAACGATGGTTTCCACGTTGAAAACCCAGTTTTGAGAATGGCTTTTGATGCTGCTCCTAATCGCATTGCGTTTGTAACAGATGCTATGGCGGCAACAGGTTGCGCGGATGGTGCTTACAAGCTTGGCGCTCTAGACGTTACGGTTACGGGCGGCCATGCAAGGCTTGTTTCTAATGGTGCTATTGCGGGATCTACCCTGATTTTGGAAGTGGCAGTTGAACGCGCTGTTAAGGAACTTGGCATTGGTTTGCCGGCAGCTATTGCGGCTGCAACTCTTATTCCTGCACGCGCACTTGGAGTAGATAAGCCGAATGCTATAACTAGCGCTCCTTTGGGCTTAGTTGAAAAGGGGTACGCAGCCGATTTGCTTTTGCTTAATCCAGGAACTTTGGCAGTTGAGCACGTTTGGTGCGACGGTCATAAAATTTCGTAACGTAAATCGTATCGTTGCGATTAATCGTGATGCTGTAGTACTCAGGCATCACCATTGAAGATGAAAGAACCGCTCCCTAAACTAGAGCGGTTCTTTCATCTTATGCACACCAAGCTAGGTAGAGATTCGAGATTTTTCGCAGCGAATGAAGCGAACCTCAGCATCTTTGATGGTGATTCGCTGAAGTAGCAAGAAAAATCGAGAATCTCAGCGATTAAGCAATACGCAATTGTTCAAGAATGTAAGAGGGCTGGGTGATTCTTGGTCGAACAGTATAAGAGCGGCAGCCGATACCAAATAATCCAAATGATCAACCACTACAAATAAACTTCAACCCAAAAACGAAATCAAAGCCAAATCGGAACAACCGCAACTCTAGACTACACGTAATAGGCAGAGCGTTGTGAGACAAGAAACACCCAGCCCTCGCGCAACGCTAAATAGGAAAATCGCGCAACACCAAGCTAAGTCACAGCGCTCATGCAAGTCGATTCGTAAGAAAATTATGCGATTTAGTGCTTATGCAGTCTATTAAGCAAAATCGACTGAATTGGCTCGTAATGGTCGTTTACCGCCTGTCTATATCCATCTGCGTCTCCCGCAATGGCCGTTTTTAGCATAAGCTCGTGCGCTCTAGCGGTTTTTTCAAGCTCGTCCGAAACTTCCAATCCCAATTGTGGCAAAACCGCCATATGCACAAGCCACAAGCATCGCACGAATTGCTCTGCAATCGTATTGTTTACCGCGCGCAAAATACCAGTGTGGAAAGCAATGTCTTGTTCCAAGAACGTTTTTCCAGCATGTGCTTCTTTAGTCATTATTTCCGAAAGCGCCTCCAATTCTGGATGCTGCGTTCCTTTAAGTGACTCAACCACCTTATCCGCGCATCCAAGGTCTAGGAATTTTCGCATTTCTACAACATCGCTTAAATCTTCAAAATTCTTATTAATGGATATTAAGGAGCGAAAAGCGAGTGTTTCCACCATTGGATCAAGCGATAATGAGCCAACAAACATGCCTTTTCCTTGCTTAACTTCCACAATATTAAGCGCTTCCAGCTTGCGAATCGCCTCGCGCACCGATGACCTTGATGCACCAATCAAGTTGCAAAGCATTGGTTCTGTTGGCAGCATATCTTTTGGCTGCAAGCGTTCTCTTAATATGAGCGACCTGATTGCATCCATTGTTTCATCGCAGCGTTTTCTAGCTGTGATTGGAGCGGAGTTTGAGTTTGAGCTTGCCTGTAAGAAGGATAAACGATCTAGTGTTGTCATCTCGTCGTCTTCATGGCTGCTAAATGTCTCTTCCATGTTGGCTCCTTTCAGTTCGCGTAAGGCTTCCTTCTTCTAAATCTTTCATTTTTTCACTTGTGTTTATTTTATTTTTTATACAATCTAAGTCTGTATTGTTTAAACTTTTTGCATTGCTTTTAAAATCTATTTGTAAATTATCCTGCTTCCAAAGATTGGAATCTATTGCTGTTATATAAATTCCAGTAGTCTCTCTTTCCCACAGTAGTTGCAAAGTTCGTTTATTGCTAGAGCTAAGGCATTGATAAACGTGGTGGAATGGGTTTATGCACACGCTTTTTGCCCACGTTTTTCCGCCGTCGTAGCTAAATCGCACAACTCCGCGGCCGCGATACGGCATCATTTGGCTTGCGTTTGCAAACGCTATACAGTCTGCGTTGTCTGCATTTTCGCTGTTAAAACAGGTTGCGCTCGGCTGGCTGAATATCTCTGGCAAACTTGTGTCAAAAATTAGCTCGCTCCAAGTTTCTCCGCAATCATGACTAATGGCTTTGCCTACACATCCCGAGCGATTTTGATTGCGGAAGAAAGCCAGAATATCGCCATTTTTGCGCTCAACAAACACGGTTTCGGAGCTTGTTGCATCGTCGTCTTGCATTGTTACAGGATCTACGATTTTTCCGTTGATCGATCGCCCTTCGTTAATCATTTTGCCTCGGCTCCATGTTTTGCCGTCGTCGTCCGAAATAAGTGCTCCCGAAGAATAGTGCGATTTGCTTTGGCCGCTGCAATAGAATGGCACGAGTATTCTGCCGTAATGTTTCTCGTTTTGTCTAATAACTATTCCGTTCCCTGGGCATACTCCAGCGAAGCTCATCCATGGCTCCTTAACCATGTGGTCGATTAAGCGTG
Organism: Gardnerella sp. DNF00354; assembly: GCF_049262755.1. Taxonomy (NCBI): domain Bacteria; kingdom Bacillati; phylum Actinomycetota; class Actinomycetes; order Bifidobacteriales; family Bifidobacteriaceae; genus Gardnerella; species Gardnerella sp. DNF00354. The sequence continues at coordinate 325,352 of NZ_CP058402.1, read as the reverse complement.
GCGCACTCCATGTTTTGCCGTCGTCGTCCGAGTAGATTTGAGCTATATAACACGTTTTTTCGGCAAATAATGGCTGACTTTCGCTTGCAATTTCTTGCGATTTCCATATGTTCCACGTGGAACTGTCGCAAGTTTGATTACTGTGCGAGTTATTGCGTGAGTCATTGTGCGAATCGCTATTTTTTATACTTCCGTCTGGGAAAACTAGCCACTTTGTTGCGCATTCTTTTTCGCTAGAATCGCATGGCAATTTTACGGCCGCGCTTCCATCCATTGCTGCAGAGTAGTGTATGCCAAAGCGATCTTCCAGCTTGATTCTTCCGCACGCGTCCATGCCTACAGAGGTTTTGCAATTTGTTAACCCAATTCCGCTAGGATTAAGGTCTATTAATAAGTTAATTCTTTCGCTTTTTCCCGCTGGATCTAAAATGGGGCAGGAGTCGATTGCGCTCGCGCCCAGTTTTCCAAGGTTTTTGCCAGGCATGTTGATTACGGTTTGCAAAGGACCCCACGTTTTTCCGCCATCTGTGGATCTGCGAATCACAAAGTTTATGTGGTTTGGAGCGTCGTTTGAAACGCTTGTTCGCTGGTCTGCTCCTGCGATTAGCGTTCCCATGTGCGTTTTTACAAGAGACGGTATTCTGTAGCTGCGAGAGCCCGCATATCCCGTGTCGAATAATGCAGTTGTTACAAGTGGCTTTACTCTTGATATTCTTTGGATTTGGCCTTCGGTTAGTGCGCTAAAGTAGATTCCGCCTGTTCTGGCTTCTCCCATTAACCGCACTCCGCGCAAGTCTTCGCCTATACTCACTGCGTTTAATTCTGGTATGTTTGCAAACCAGAATTGTCCTATGTTGTGCGACTGGCTGTATCCGTCTACGTAAATGTCGGTTGCTCCGCGACTTGCGCGAATAATTAAGTCGTGCCATTCGCCGTCGTCAACGCTTGCGGCTGCTTCGATTACGCTTTTTACACACGTTTCGCTGTCGATTAGCGTGATTTTTATGCCTTCTTGTCCTGCGTACACGCTTATTTTTTCGCTAGATTCTAGATTAGTGTTTGCTCCAACAGTTCCAGCAGCAAAAAGAACTCCATGTTGGCCAGGGCCTCGCAATCTAAATTGAATGTGCAAAGTTCCGCTCGCTTTGCAAGATACGCGTTTTATGTCTCTTGCGCAAATCGTAGGTCCTGCAAACCATATGTCTGGCTGTGCTTGAGTGGACGAATTTGCAATTTCTTCTGGATTCGGCAAGTGACTTGAGTGATAAAAATCGTAGATTCGCGAAGATTCTGCCTGCTCTGCACGCACTTCGGCTGCTTTTGCGCTCACTCTTTGCGGCCCAAGATTTGTTGCGCTCGCAAAGCATTGGTATCCGTCTAAATAGAATCGGCTTCCAAAACTTCCGTACGTTATTGCAAAATCGTGTTCGCGTCCGTTGCCTATGTTTACGGCGTCTTCCATGTGTAGCGCAATTTCTTTCGCACCGTTTGCGTCGGCGCTATCTTCTAAAAGATTTTGTGCACTAAGCAGGGGAGCGTCTTCTTTAATACTTATTTTTATTATTGGAGTTGTGTGCTCTTGTTGTGCAGAAGCTTCCGACTTTTGCGCGGGCTTAATATCTAATAAATCACAATCCGAATTTGCTACAAATTTGAATCCTATTATTCCTTCGTTTTGATTTATTCCATCGTTTTTATCTTTGCGATTGAGGCATGATGCGTTTTCGCTAGATGGCGTAATTTTTATTGTGGCATGGCTGAATCGCGTCTGCTTCGAACCCTCGATATACGCGATATCTTCAATAAGGCTCGTCGTCTTCGTTGAACGGCGTTCCATTTTTAGTCCTCCATGACCAGAAAATTAAAACCACTATGTTTTAACACGTCTGACGTCTTACGACATCTACTTATTTAGTCTATCACATATTTTTAAGCAAACGCGCAACTGTTGTAAGATGATGTCACAAAATAAAAAAGAACGTTGAAAAATCAACGTTCTTAAAGAGTGCGAACGGCGGGACTTGAACCCGCACGAGTATACACTCACTGCCACCTGAAGACAGCGCGTCTACCATTCCGCCACGTTCGCATACAGACCACAAAACTACCATATTTGCAGTCGTTTAGCAAATATACACCTAGTGTGTTGGCGCAAATTATACGCAATCGATTAGATAGCGCTGCCAAGTAATGTAGAGATTCGAGATTTTTCGCACTGAATGAGATGTATCGCTCGCGCGGATTAGCCGCGCTCACGCCTTCGCTTGCGTTGAAAGCACACTGTGCTTTCAACCTTAAGCAAGCTCAGTGAATCGAAGTGCATTCGCACGCTACGCTATTCCTCACGGCTATTAGTAGCCGTTCGGCTGATTTGGCGCATAAAGTCCACTGGACTTTATGCCTTAAGCCAAATCACGCTTTGAAGGAGCTTGAAATGCGTTATGCAATTTCAAGCTCAGTCAAAGCGCTCATGCAAGTCGATTCGCGCGCGACCCATTTTCGTAGTAGTGCGCAAGCGACTCGTCGCGGAAGTCTTCAAAATATCCGCCGTCAATCGATTCACGAATATCGTCTAGAAGTTTAACAAAAAATCGCTCGTTGTGAATCGTAGCAAGCGTGTATCCGTTCATCTCTTTAGCGCGCAGCAAATGGCTAACATACATGCGCGAATAATGCGTGCAAGTGTAGCAATCGCATACAGCTTCAAGCGGACCCTGATCGTGCTTAAATTCGGCGCGCTTTACGTTGTAGCGTCCGTGGCGAGTAAAAATCGCGCCGTTTCTGCCGCATCGCGCAGGCGCCACGCAATCAAACGTATCGCCGCCGTTTTCTACGCAAGCAAAAATGTCGTCTACAGCAGCAATTCCAAGCACATGTCGAGGGCGATTTTCTGGCATAGCATCGCAAATCCAAGCGCAAGTGTCTCCAATAATGCGCTTTTCAATTGCTCCACCAATTCCGACGCCATCAAAGTCGAGCGAAGCAATCTGCTCTGCCGCGTGCCTACGCAAATCCTCGTAATTCGCTCCCTGAACTACTCCATACAGCGCCTGATATGGCTTTCCTAATCGCGCCTCGGTTAGTCGCTTGTGTTCGGCAACACAACGCTTAGCCCATCGGAATGTGCGCTCAACGGATTCCTCCTGGTAGCGGCGAGTGTTCATAAGAGTTGTAAGCTCATCGAAAGCAAACATAATATCTGCGCCAAGCTTGTGTTGAATACCCATCGAGATTTCTGCGCTAAATCGGTGAATTGAGCCGTTTAGAGGGGACTTAAACGTTACGCCATCCTCGTCAACGAATGCCATGCGCTCTTTACCTTCTGCAATAACATCGTCGGACTTCATGCCTGTAACGTCCATTGCAAGAGTTTTCTTAAAACCAGCGCCAAGCGAAAGCACTTGGAATCCGCCAGAATCCGTAAAAGTTGGGCCATCCCAATTCATAAACTTTGCAAGACCGCCAGCTTCGTCTAAAATGTCTTCACCAGGGCGCTCATATAAGTGGAATGCGTTAGAAAGCATGCATTGGCCGCCCAAGTCTTTTATTGACTCTGGCAGCACGGCCTTCATTGCCGCTTGAGTTGCAACAGGCACAAAAGCAGGCGTATGAATATCCCCGTGAGGCGTGCGAATCACGCCTGTACGCCCGTATCTAGCTCCATCTTTTCCCTTGCCGTCCGCCGTATTTTCCAAACGCGTTTTTGTTGTAAACGAGAATTCTCTGCGATCTCCAGGCTTACCAGGCTCTGCTCCGCGTGGGTGTTCAATAAGATTAGTCATACCTTTTACTCTATTAGAAGGCATGACGATACGCGCATAAGTTGTGGCATTGTACGCGGAAAAGTCGTAAGCAACCGTTCGTTAAATTTTACGTGTTTATGTATTTTCTATAAAAACCGCTAGCTAATTTTACGGTATTCATACGGTAACTATATGGTATTTATACGGCATTATATGGCTAAATATTCAGGTAATTTTAAGAGCAAAACGTTTAACTCATATTGTAAGAAAATTAAATCTTAGATTTTAACTTACGCTTTATTTGCGTGTAGAAAGATTAAAGCGCGTAAAAATCTCATATTAACTTGTATGAATGCGTGTAATCAGATTAGAGTATGTTGTGTTAAAAGATTTAAGGAGGATTAATGGCTGACGATATTTATGATTCTAAGGCCTATGATTCTAGTGAAGTGCAATCTGAGCAGTCTTCACAAGGACAGTCACAGACGGAGGAGACTAAGCAGACTGGTCAGGGTGAACCTCAGATTTATCGTCCTGCTCCGGAATATGGTGCATATGGTCCTGTTAATACTGGCGACGGAAGTGATGAAAATAATTCTGCAAACTCTTCGGTTGCTGGCGACTCTACTGCTAATGATGGTGAAGAATCGCCAAGAAACACAGTTAACGGAGATTATGCGCGTTCGGATGACAATTTGGATAATCCATTCTTGCCTTATAGTGATCCCTATAGCGGCAATATTAAAAATTCTAGATTTGGGAATCCTTATGATTTGAGTGATGATGCTGCTGATGGCGATGCTGGCGATGGCGATGCTGGCGATAATCAGGATGATGCAGTTCATGGCGAAGTACAGGTCATAAATCAAGGTTCAAATCAGAATCCAAATCAGGGTCCACATGTAGTGTACAAAAAGCGTGGCGCTAGAAAAGAGTCCAGAGAAAACTCAAATATAACAGTGGCGATTGTATCGTCAATTATTTCTGCAGTGGTATGCGTTGTTGTAATGTCATTCGCTATTACTCAAGGACTAATTTCTATTCCAGGTTCGGGAACGCTTGCAGATGTAGGCACACAATCATCTTCAAAAGGAACAGCAGTAGTAAAAGGTGGTCAATCTCCAGATTGGCGTTCGGTTGCTAAAAACGTTTCTGGCGGCGTTGTGTCTATTCAGGCGCGCAATGACAAGAATATGAGCAAAGGCTCTGGGGCAATAATCGACAAGCAAGGTCATGTTGTTACAAACAATCACGTTATTGCTGGAATGCAACAGTTGCAAGTAACGCTATCTAATGGCCAGATTTACAAGGCAAAGCTTGTTGGAACCGATAAAACTACCGATTTGGCTGTGCTTAAAGTAGACGGTTTACCAAGTAACGTAAAGCCAGTTGAATTTGCTAATTCTGATGCGCTTGCTGTTGGAGAACCTGTGATGGCAATTGGAAATCCTCTTGGTTACGACGATACTGCTACAACAGGCATTGTTTCCGCGCTTAATCGCCCAGTTTCCGTTATGGATGATCAAAGTCGTTCGGAAATCGTAACAAATGCTGTGCAAATTGACGCTGCAATCAATCCTGGTAATTCTGGCGGACCAACTTTTGATGCTGCTGGAAAAGTAATCGGTATTAATTCTTCTATTGCCGCAACTTCTGCTAGAGGCGGCACAGCAGGGTCTATTGGAATTGGATTTGCTATTCCATCCAATCTTGTTAAGCGCGTAGTAAACGAGATTATTAAGAATGGCTCTGTAAAACACGTTGCTCTTGGAATTATGGTTAAAAGCGTGAACGTAACGCAAAATAACATTACGCGCGGCGGCGCTCAAGTGGCGTCTGTAACTCCTGGCGCTCCTGCAGCAAAAGGCGGAATGCGTGCTGGAGATACAATCGTGGCGTTTAATGGAAAGCCTGTGACAAGCAATTATTCGCTTTTGGGATTTGTGCGCGCTACCGCTTTGGGAGATAAGGCAACAATAACAGTTGTTCGTGGTAACGGAACTGTCAATCTAACAGTCAAGTTTAACCAAGAAGAAGCTGCTGTTAATGGCGCAACTCGTCAAGACCCTCGATCCTTGAGGAAGCGCGGAAGTAAAAAGCCTGATTCTTCCGATAAGAAGAGCCAGAACAACAATGGAGGCGATTCTTCAGATGGAGATGATGATCCTTTGGATCAGCTCCCTCGAGGCGGAGACGACGATTCCGACGATGGTGGCATTTTTGACCCATTCGGTTTCTGGTAAACTGATAGTATGACTTACAAAGATTTTGGCCAACTTGCATTGGAGCGGTTTTCTGCACGCGACTTTTTGAATAAGCCGATTGAGCAAAACGTTTTAGAGTCAATATTGCACACTGCTTCTCTTGCGCCAAGCTGGAGCAACACAAGAGCTTACGCGCTTGCGATTGCGCAAGGTGGCAAAAAAGATCGCATTGTAAAAGCTTATTTAGATAAGTGCAATGCAATGCTTAAAGCCAAAGATAAGAGTTTGAGCGAATCTGAGCGCGCTCAGTTTGCTCAAGAGTCAGCGCCTAATGGCGACGTTCCTGTTGCAAAGCCGTACCCCGACGATCTAAAACAGCGAAGCGCTAAACTCGGTCTAGCGTTATATTCGCATTTAGGAATCGAAAGGCACGATTTTGCAGCCAGGAACGCCCATACGCGCAGAAATTTCGAAGCTTTTGGAGCACCCGTTATTGGCTTTGTTTTAGCTAGACGCGACTTTATGCCATTTGCTGCGATGGATGCAGGTCTTATGCTACAAACGCTGTTTCTTGCTGCTAAAGATTTAGGCGTTGACTCTTGTCCGCTTGGAGTTTTGGCGACCTGGCGAGATCCGCTAGACGTGGAGTTTGACGTTCCAGAAAACATGGAGCTTTTAACTGGATTTGCGCTTGGGTATGCTAGCGATTCGCACACAAACGAGTTTAGAGCAGAGCATCCAAAGATTGAGCTGCTTTAGTGATTGCGAAACAATCGTTTTTGCTTATTTTATATGCGCTTTGCGCTCGTAAATAGTAGACGTGCTTTCATAAACCCAAGCTTTCCAAGACGTTTTAACGTTGGAAACAGCGTGCGCATTGTAATGCGAAATGTTGTAGTTTAAAGCCAAGAAGTAGTACCACGGCTGGCTGGATTCGCTAACAAAAAATTCTGGCTCGCCCTTTGCAGCACAATCCGTCAACTCTTGTGCTTGCTGGCTTGCAGTAGGGCTTTCATTCGTTATAAAAGTCTTGTTTTCGTAAGCGCAATCTATAAGATTTTTAGAAAAATAAGGGTTTGCGCCTATTAAAAGCCACGAATATTGGTGAGTGTCGTTTTCTTCGTGAGAAATAACTTTTCCACTTTCGTCAACCTGCTCGTCGTTATGGAGCCAAGATGCTACAAAACGCTTATTTTGCAAGTGATTACTAGATATGTATTGTGCTACAGATCTAGAAGGCGAATAGTCAAACAGAATGTCGTTTACGCAAGCAAACGCGTTCCAAATTAGGCTTGGTGCAAGGATTATTGATATTAGTAGGTTGATTTTAAAAGCTTTGTTTTTTATAAATCTGAATTTAGTAGGGGCGACTTTAACAAAAATCGCAGGAATATCTTTTGTACTAAGCGGCTCTTTTATGTGACTAATCCAAAGCACACTAAGCAAAAACACAAATATTAGACCTGCGTGGTGAAGCGTAAAATAGCGAACAGCTACGATTGTAAGGACAAGATAAGGGATTACAAGAGCTGTAAGGAGTTTTCTGCGCTTGGCGATTCTAATGGCAAACGCCCAAATCGCAAGGCTAAACAGCGTGCATATTGCAATTGGCAAAAAGTCAAAAGGCATTCTTCGCATTGAAATATCGCCATAAAAGCTTGTAAACATGCTTTCGGAAGGCATTACGAATATAAAAGCGAAGCATTTTGCAATTGTTGAATTGCCATCAATCGTTGCGCGAGTGGCGAATGCGTTTTTTGCTGGCCATGCAAGAGCAAGGTTTGCAGCGCCAAAAATGGCGATTAATCCCCAAGATATAAGTCGCGCCAAATTTGATGCGATTGTTGCTTTAATCGCGTGAAGAATGGAGCTAAAATTAAGAGTTTTGTTAATATTCTTGCTAAAAACTCGCCAAATCCAAGCAATTGTAAAGCCTGCAGCAAATGCAATCCCATACACGCTAAGCAAGCACATAAACATAAGACTAATCGCAAGTTTCCAAGCGCTAGAAGTTTTAGAATCCGCACTATTCCAATAATGTGCCGCTACTAGCAAGCTTAAGCAAAGCAAAGCGTATGGTCGCGATGTAACACCGTATTGGAAGCAAGCAAAATAAGTAAACGGAATAAGAAAAGTTGCAAGGCTGCTTGCGCTTTTAAAAGGCGACTTAAAAATAAGCCACGCACCCAGTAGGCTTGCGCAAACCAGTTGAATGCCCTTAATTCCAAACTCGTATGGAACGCCATTTTTGGCTGCAATCGCAAGCAAAAGATTCCAAAAAGGAGGGTGACCCTCGTAATGGGGTCTAACGCTAATAATGTCTGTAAGCGACGAATCGCGCGCAATCAGCCAGCTTTGAGCTTCGTCAAACCAAGGTTCGTGGAAACACATTACGATTGCAATAATCGCAATGTATAAAACAAAAGCTAATAATAAAGCCAATGTGCGCGCGTTATGTGAATCTTGTAAATTGCGTGGCTTAAAAATCCGCATGAGTGTTAACTCTTAATTCGCAATGCTAATTACTAATTTTGATTTAAAGCGGCAAGCCTACGCGCATTAGCAACAGCATACAAGCTGATTCCAGCTGCAACGGATGCGTTAAGCGATTCGACAGCGCTAGAAATTGGGATTCCAGCAATAGCATCGCAAGCTTCACGCGTTAGGCGACTCATGCCCTTGCCTTCGCTTCCAAGAACTACAACAAGCGGATCGGTTTCAAAACCAGTTTCGCCAACAAGCTTGTCGCCGCCACCGTCAAGACCAATCGCATACCATCCGCGCTCGCGCAAACCTTGAATCGCCTTGTTTAAATTCACAACTCTAGCAACAGGCAAATGTGCTGCAGCGCCCGCAGAAACCTTCCAAGCGGCAGCTGTAACAGATGCGCTCCTGCGCTCTGGCAAAATTACGCCATTTGCGCCAAAAGCGGCTGCGGATCGGATAACAGCACCAAGATTTTGTGGATCGGTAACTCCGTCTAGCGCTATAAACAATGGGCGCGCGTTAATGCGAGCGGATGCAGAATCCGCTGCTTCCATAGCGCGAGACTTCTTTTCTGCGCGATCAACAAGCTCTTGCAGCGAATAATATTGATAAGGCTGCACCTTTAATATAATGCCTTGATGATTGGTGCTGTGAGCAATGCGATCCATCTCCAGGCGATCCGCTTCCAAAAGTCGCAAGCCTTGCATGCCAGCAAGCTTAACGATTTCGCGCGTGCGATCGTCATGCTCAATGCGATTTGCAACATAAAGCTGCGTGCTAGGAACGCCTACGCGCAAAGCTTCAAGAGCTGCATTTCGCCCAATTACCAACTCGTCGCTATCTGTGCCCAACTTATCTACTCTTCGTCTAGCTGCCAAACGCGGATCTGCAAACGTGCGCTTAATCGCAGCCTTTTTAGCGAAATAAGCCTTATGATACACGCGGTCCTCTGCTTTAGGAGTAGGTCCCTTGCCGCGCAATGCATTACGATGTTTTCCACCCGACCCCTTGGTCGGTCCTTTTTTCATAGCCATATTCCTATTTTCACATGCCCCCGAGGCATTGACGATGCTTTGGCGCTGCATTAGCGAGGCATTAGTATTTGGCGCTTTATGTGGCATAATAGAACGGTACTTAATTATTGTTATTGCAATAATCCACAACCGCGCAATAATCAAGATTTTGAGTCAACTTTGCGTAAAAATTTTGATTATTGACTACTCCGCGGCGCTCCCAAGGGGGAAAATATGGTTGATCAAAGCGATCAATCCAAAGATCCGTCATTACAAGACGTGCAAAATGTTGCAAATTCGCTTAATGTAAACGTTTCTACGGGTTTAAGTAGTGATGAGGCGGCTAAAAGGCTCGCGCAATTTGGCTCGAACGTTTTAGCTAGCGCTCCTAAAACACCAGCGTGGAAGAGGTTCCTCGAACAGTTTAAAGATCCGCTTGTTTACTTGCTTATAGCGGCTACTATTATTTCCGCAATCGCATGGTTTGTTGAGCGCGCACAACATGGTGGTGAAAGTGGCGGCGAAGTTCTGCCGTTTGACTCAATAGTTATAATCGTGATTCTTATAGCAAACGCAGTTTTGGGCTATATTCAAGAGTCGCGTGCGCAAGAAGCGGTTGAGGCGCTGGCAAAAATGAGCGCTCCGCAAACGTCTGTTCTTAGAGATGGGCGAGTTATGCGCATAGATACGGCAGATGTTGTGCCTGGAGATATTTTGGTTCTTGGCGAAGGCGATGCTGTTTCTGCAGATGCAAGGCTTATTGCAGCCGCTTCTTTGCGCGTTGCGGAAGCAAGCCTTACGGGAGAATCTGTTGCTGTTAGCAAGCGTCCAGAAACTCTAGCTTCGCCAAAATCTTTGGCAGACCGCACAAACATGGTGTTTAATGGCACTGCCGTAACGCAGGGTACTGGTCGCGCAATCGTCACGTCTACTGGCATGAAAACTCAGGTTGGAAAAATCGCGGATATGCTTTCTAGTGCGCAAGAAGAAGCCACTCCTCTCGAGAAGGAGATGGTTCGCGTATCTAAGGTTCTTGGAATCGCAGTGTGTATTATTGCAGCCGTTGTGCTTGCGTCTATGTGGGCGCTTGAAGGGTTCCGCACTATTGAAGATGTTATAGATTCTTTGCTTCTTTCGGTATCTCTTGCTGTTGCTGCTGTTCCAGAAGGCTTGGCTGCTATTTTAACGGTTGTTCTTGCGCTTGGCGTGCAGCGCATGGTAAAGCATCATGCTGTTGTTAAAAAGCTTTCGTCTGTAGAAACGCTTGGCTCCGCATCTGTTATTTGCTCCGACAAAACGGGTACTTTAACTCGAAACGAGATGACTGTTGAGCGTGTTATAACGCCTAGTGGCCAGGTGCAGCTTACGGGTAGCGGATATAAGCCAGAGGGACGAATGGTTTTGCTTGATTCTTTAGATGCGGATTTGGCGGTTCCTCCAGCTCTAGCAACAGAGGTGATTGGCGCGCTCGGATCTGGGTATTTAGCAAACGATGGCGATTTGCACCATAATGAATCGTCTGACGCATGGCAGCCAGTTGGCGATCCTACCGAGGTTTCGCTTATTGTTGCGGCGCGCAAAACCAAGGCGGACAAGCGTTATGCGCATCTTAGTCGCGTTGCGGAAGTGCCGTTTACTTCTGAGCGCAAACGCATGTCTGTTGTTGTTAAAGACGGGTCGGATTCTGGAAATCTTATTGTTTGCGCTAAAGGCGCTCCAGATGTTTTGCTTTCTTATTGCACGCGAATCGCAGTTGCTGGCGCTGTTCGTCCTCTTACAGACGGAGATCGCGAAGAAATTCTTGCAAACGTGGAAAAGCTATCTGGAGAAGCGTATCGCACTCTTGCAATGGCGTATAGGCCGCTTGGCGTAGATAGTTTAGCTAAAGTTGACGGCATGGTTTCTAACGCTGCCGGCCAAATCGCAGACGTTGCTGAACAAAGTGATGTTTTGGAGTCTGATTTGATTTGGAACGGCATGGTTGCGATTATTGATCCTCCTAGAATCGAAGTTCGAGATAGCGTTGCTCAAGCACATCGTGCTGGAATCCGAACTGTTATGATTACTGGCGATCATCCGCTTACTGCTGCTCGAATCGCTCGCGACCTTGGCATTATCGGAAAAGATGAGCATGCGCTTACTGGCGATGAGCTTGACGAGTTGCTTTCGCGCAACGACGATAATATTGCTTTTGATGAAGCTATAAGTAAAACTAGCGTGTACGCGCGCGTTGCTCCAGAACACAAGCTTGCGATTGTTTCCTCGCTTCAAAGGCAAGGCAATATTGTTGCTATGACTGGTGATGGCGTAAACGATGCTCCTGCTGTAAAGTCGGCAGATATTGGTGTTGCAATGGGCATTACGGGTACGGAAGTCACAAAGGAATCTGCCAAGATGATTTTGGCTGACGATAACTTCTCTACAATTGTTGCAGCCGTGCGTGAAGGTCGCGGAATTTTCGACAATATTCGTAAATTCTTGCGATACTTGCTTAGCTCCAACGTTGGCGAAGTGTTTACCGTTTTTGGTGGCGTAGTGTTTGCTGGCGCTTTGGGAATTACGCAGCCAAATTCTGTTGGCGTAACTTTGCCTTTGCTGGCAACTCAGCTTTTGTGGATTAATCTGCTTACGGACGCGGCTCCTGCGCTCGCAATGGGTGTTGATCCGCAAACTGACGATGTTATGAATAGGAAGCCGCGAAGACTTACAGATAGCGTTATCGATAAGCCAATGTGGGGAGACATTGTGTTTATTGGTGTGATCATGGCAGCTATAACGCTGATTGGCATGGATATGCATTTGGCTGGCGGATTGTTTACAGACCGCTCCACAACTGTTTTAACTCATGCAGCTCAAATGACTCACGCGCGCACAATGGGCTTCACTATTCTTGTGTTTGCGCAAATGCTTAATGCTTTGGCTTCTCGCTCTCATTTGCAAAGCGTGTTTGTTGGCTTGTTTGCAAATCGTTGGCTTTGGGGCGCAATCGCAGTTTCTGTAGTGTTGCAGCTTGCTGTAATTTATATACCATTCCTTAATGGTCCGTTTGGCACAGTTCCACTCGACTTTATGGAGTGGGTTGAATGCCTTGGGCTTTCAATGGTTGTGCTTATTGCTTCGGAGCTAAGAAAGTGCGTTTTGCGATTTATTGCTAAGCGCAAAGCTGCTTCCTCTGCTGCGATTTCTGCCTAATATTTTCGACTGCGGCACGCGCTACACTTGGCGTATCAGTGTTTAAGTGTTTGTTTTACGAAGTTTTATCGCAAGGAGATTTGACGTTATGCTGTTGTCTGATCGCGACATCCTCAAAGCTCATGACGAGGGTCATATTGATTTGACCCCATGGACCCCACAAATGGTGCAGCCTGCGTCGATTGATGTGCGGCTCGACCGATTCTTCCGATTGTTCAATAATCACGCTTACACCTACGTGGATCCTGCAGAAAATCAGGGGGAGTTGACTGAGCAGTTTGCGGTTGCCCCTGATGAACCTTGGATTTTGCATCCTGGCGAGTTTGCGCTTGGATCCACTTGGGAGTATGTGAAGTTGGATTCCACAATTGCTGCGCGCTTAGAAGGCAAAAGTTCGCTTGGCCGTCTTGGAATTTTAACTCATTCCACGGCTGGCTTTATTGACCCAGGTTTTGAAGGCCACATTACTTTGGAGCTTTCAAATGTTAGTACTTTGCCAGTTAAATTGTGGCCAGGCATGAAGATTGGCCAGATGTGCTTCTTCAAGCTGAGTTCTCCTTGCGAAAATCCTTACGGGTCTTCTGTTAATGGATCTCACTATCAAGGTCAGCGTGGTCCAACACCATCTAGGTCTTATGAGAACTTCTATCGCGCGAATTTGGAAGATTAAATTTATAAGATTAGAGTTGAAAATCTAGATTTGAAAGTCTAAATTTGTAAGATTAGCAACTAATATCAAGAAAAATCAGGGGAAAAGTAGTAAACTTTCAGGAACTTATCAGCTAACGTACTAGCAGCACTAAGGATTATGTGTTTTCATAATATTAGTGAAAAACTTAAAAAGTAATTCACGAAAGCTTATTCATATTTTTTCCTTTAATTTAAACCCCGACTTAAACGGTCGGGGTTAAATTTTTATGTAGCGTTTACGCTTAGCGCAGTGTTCGGGTTACAAGGGTTATAAATGCCAAAGCTGTGCCGTATGCTGTAGATATGACTAATCATAACGGTGTGATCTCAGATGAGTTCGACAACGGCGAGTTTGACAATAACGACAATAATGGTGATTTTGGCAGCGAAGACAGTGCTGCAAGCGCTTCAAATGGTCTCCATGCTGGTCGCGAATCTAGCGTTGTTCCAGGACGTTTCGGCGAAGATTTGCATGTAAGCGCTGCTAAGTATTCTCGCGGAGAAGCGTCGGCTTACGCTACAAGACCTCTTCTTTTGCTTCTGCACGGGTGGGGTTCCAATGAGGATGATTTGCTTGATTTGCTGCGCGTTGTTGCCCCTTATAATGATGCGATTTCTTTGCGCGCTCCGCTTCGATTAGATCAAGGCGCTTACAGCTGGTTCCATGATGCTGTTCCTCAGGGAGATGACTTAGATCGAGATATGTATGCTGCAGCTGCTGCAATTGACGAGTGGGTTGCTGCGAACGTTCCTGAAGATCGCGCTGTTGTGCCATTTGGTTTTTCGCAGGGTGCGGCTCTTGCTGTTCATATTCTCAGGCTTAACCCTGAACGTTATCGTGCAGCTGTTGCGCTTTCTGGCTTTGTAGCTCCTAATATTGCCAAGGATATTTCTCTTAATGATGATGTTCTTGCTGATCTTAATACGCCTGTTTTCTTTGGTTATGGTTTGGATGATGCTGTTATTGCTCCTTACGAGTTTTCGGCGGCTGCAGCTTGGCTTGAGGAACATACGTGGTTGGAAGAGAAGCGTTACCGCGGACTTGATCATGCCGTTCATATGGAAGAACTTGGCGATATTCGCTCTTGGTTTGCTTTGCACAATATTTCTTCGGGGCTAATGTGACTTTCAATGCGTGCGGCTATGGCTATACGTCGCTCATGCAAGAGGCATTGCGACTAGCTAAGTCTGCTCAAGCTTGCGGAGAAGTTCCAGTTGGCGCTGTTGTTGTAGACGGCTCTGGGGTGATTATTGGGCGCGGCTCTAATCTTCGCGAGCGAGACGCGGATCCTCTTTCTCATGCAGAAATTCTTGCGATTAGGCAGGCGGCAGCATCTTGCAAGTCTTGGAATCTTAGTGATTGCACGCTTGTTGTTACTTTGGAGCCTTGCCCTATGTGCGCTGGGGCGATTTTACAAACACATATAAAGCGTGTTGTTTTTGGCGCATGGGATTCAAAACTTGGCGCATGTGGATCTGTTTGGGATATTTTGCGAGATCCTCATGTTGGCTCGCATCCGCAAGTTTTTGGTTCTGTTTGTGAATCGGAGTGCGTGCAATTATTGCGTAATTTTTTCGAAAATCATAGATAAAACTGAATAATTTTTTAATTAGAAACGCCGCAAAGATGTAATTAGAAAAATTTTGACATTCTCAAAAAACTGTGTAATATGCTATAAAAACCAAAAAGCAGTTGGCTGATTTTAGTCACTACAATCAGCCTTACTGCTTTTTACTATATTTACAGTCGCTTCGACGAATTTCCATGTATGTATGAATTTCGCCTAAGTACATTTTTACCTAAAAGGAGGTGTCACTATGAGTGGCATGAAATATGCAATGATCGGTTCTGGAGCTATGGGGTATCGCTATGGCGTTTTGTTGCAGGAAACGGCTGGCATTCATGTTGATTTCATTGATGCCTGGGATGAAAATGTGAATAAAGTTCGCGAGCAAGGCGGCGTAATGGTGAGCCGAGATCATGAAAATCGTCATCTTGTGCCAATCAATATGTATACCCCTGAGGATTATGACGGCGATCCAGATGTGTGGATTGTGTTTATGAAGCAGATGCAGCTTGCGGAGATGTTGGAGCGATGCAAGCATTTGTTTAATGATCATCAAGTTGTTTTTGCTGCAATGAATGGTTGGGGTCATTTTGAGAAGCTTCAGCAATATTTCTCGGATGATCGTATTTACGGTGGTACTGCAATGATTGCAACCGTGCTGAATGGCCCGGGCGACGTTGATTTTATTGGTAAAGTCGGCGTTGGTACGATGAATATGTGCGCGTTGAATGAGCAGGTGAGTGATGTTGAGCTTGCTATGCGAGATGATTTTAAAGCTGCTGGCTTGAATCCTACTATTACGGAAGATTTCAAGGGTACTTGCATGGCGAAGGTAGTTTTTAATTCCGTAGTTAACACTTTGTGCACAATGTATCAGATTCAGATGGGTCAGTTTATTTCTTACCCAGGGGCTATGGATATGGCTCGCCAACTTATTGACGAGGCGTACGACGTGTGCGATCGTGCAGGAATCCGTATGGTTAATACGCGTCAGCAGGAGTTGGAGGCTATTGATTACGTGAGCCGAGTGGCAAATCCTTTGCACTATCCTTCTATGTATCAAGATATGAGTCGTGGACGAAAAACAGAGGTTGATTATATCAATGGTTATATTGCGAAGCTTGGTCGCGAAAATGATTACGTGTGCCGCACTCATGAGTTCTTAACGCACGGAGTTCATTTGGCGGAACTAGCGTTTAAATTGCATAATCAGCAATGATTTGGAGAGCATTCTACAATTCGTACAATGAATGAGAAGGAGACGCGGCTCATGGTTTTTACCATGGGTCGCTTTTTATTATCCGCGCGTAACATCTAGTATGCTGATAAAATTTAGAGTCTAAAATCATAAATACTATTAAATAAATAAAATTATTTGTAATAAATAAAACTGTAATAAAAATACTTATTAACGTAAATTAATGGGGATTAAATGACTACTTTTGACAAAGCGAACTTGCCAGAATCCGTGCGCACAAATGGGGCTACACCAAACCCTTGGTGGGCAAATGCAGTTGTGTATCAGATTTATCCGCGAAGCTTCCAAGATACTAACGGAGACGGTATTGGCGATTTGAAGGGCATTACTTCGCGTCTTGATTATTTGGCTGATTTAGGTGTTGACGTGCTTTGGCTTAGTCCTGTTTACAAGTCTCCGCAAGACGATAACGGCTACGATATTTCCGATTATCAAGATATTGATCCGCTTTTTGGCACCCTAGAAGATATGGATGAGCTTTTGGCACAAGCGCACAAGCGCGGTCTTAAAGTTGTGATGGATTTGGTAGTAAATCACACTTCCGACGAGCACGCTTGGTTCCAGGCTTCAAGAGATGCTTCTAGCGATTACGCAGACTGGTATTGGTGGAGGCCAGCGCGCAAAGGTTGCGTTCCTGGGGAGCCAGGTGCTGAGCCAAATAAGTGGGGTTCGTATTTTGGCGGTTCCGCGTGGACTTACGATCCAAAGCGCGGCGAATATTACTTCCACCAGTATTCGCCAAAGCAGCCAGATTTGAATTGGGAAAATCCTGCGGTTCGCGCTGCCGTGTACAAGATGATGAATTGGTGGATGGATCGCGGTATTGACGGCTTCCGTATGGATGTGATTACGCAAATTTCTAAGCGCGTAGATAGCGAAGGGCGTTTACCTGGAGAATACGGTTCGCAGATCGAGGATGCGCCAGCTGGCGACGACGGCTATTCTTCGCCGTATTTCTTCTGCTCCGATGGTCCTCGTTTAGACGAGTTTTTGCGCGAGATGCGCGAGGCGGTTTTCAAGGGTCGCGAAGGTTTCTTAACTGTTGGCGAGGCTCCTGGAATTTCCGCGCATCGAAACACTTATATTACAAATCCTGCTAATGGCGAGCTAGACATGCTCTTCTTGTTCGATCAAGTTAATGTTGATTGCGCAAATGGCACTAAGTGGAATCCTATTCCTCTTAAGTTGACGGCATTAAAGCGCGCAATGGCGGATCAGCAGCAGGCAGTTAGCGAGGCTGGTTGGGCGAGCCTGTTCTTTAATAATCACGATCAGCCGCGTGCGCTTTCTCGCTGGGGTAGTGAGGCTAGCGATGAGATGCGCGTGCTTTCCGCTAAGGCGATTGCAATGCTTCTTCATATGCATCGCGGTACTCCGTACGTGTATCAGGGTGAAGAAATTGGCATGACAAACGCGCACTTTACGAGTCTCGAGCAGTATCGCGATTTGGAAGCGTTGAACATGTTTAAGCAGCGCGTAGAAGAAGCGCATATTCAGTCGGCTGAGTCGATGATGGATGCGCTCGCAAAGCGCGGTCGCGATAATTCTCGAACGCCTATGCAATGGAATGCGTCTAAATATGCGGGATTCATGCCTTTTAATGTTCCGTCGCAAAATAATGCACAGCCGTGGATTAGCGTGAATCCTAATTATGTAGATATTAACGCGGCTGAGCAAATGGAAGATTCGGATTCTGTTTATTCGTTCTACAAGCGTTTGATTGAGTTGCGTCATTTGCAGCCTGTTGTTTCGGCTGGTTCTTGGAATTTGATTGATGCGGATGATGAGTGTGTTTACGCGTTTATTAGGAAGGTTGAGCAGACTTGTGAGAATAGTAAGGCAGATGTGGCAGATGAGGCAGGTCTTGAGAATGGTGTGCGTTCTTCAAGCGCTGTTGCTGGCGATTCTTCCTCTGTCTCGATAAAGAAGCTGCTCGTAATGGTAAATATGACGGATTCGTCTGTGGCAATACCTGCTCAAAGTGCCGAATTGTTGCGTAATATCGCCTCTAATGGCGTATTGTATGATGATGTGATGATTTCTACCTACAGCGCGGATCATGCTCTTAAATCACTTAAAAATGGCACGCTTGCGCCTTGGGAGGGAATCGCTGTTAGCTTGCAATAATTATTTTGAAATAGTCACTTTGTAATAGTCACTTTGCAATAGTTTCGTCTACTAACTTTGGCAGAGCTTTCGCAATATCTTCGCGTATTATGCGCTCTGCCAAATAATCGTATTGCGTAGCACCCAGGTTCATTATTGTAATCGGCACTCCTGCGCGAGCGGCTAGCGGCACAAGGCTTGCAGCTGGGAATACTTCTAGCGTGGAGCCAATAACCCACAACTCGCTTGCGTGCATAATCGCCTGCGCGCTGCGTTCCATTGCGCCTTCGGGAAGTGCTTCTCCAAAATATACAACGTCTGTTTTTATAAGACCGTTGCAAGGCATGTTTCCGTGGTATGGCAGCGCGCGCCTGCAATGTGGGTCTGGGTGTGCGTCTAAGTCGCGCATAATGTCTGCTGTATTGTAGCTAGCGTGGCAGCTCATGCAATGCGATGTTCCAATGCTTCCGTGCAAGTTCACTACAATATCTGGGCTGTTTCCAGCTTTTTCGTGAAGCGCATCAAAGTTTTGAGTGGCGATTAAGTCCAGCATCCCAGCTTTCTCAAGTTTTACTAGCGATTTGTGTGCTGTTCCTGGCTGAGCGTTCCAAACTGGCGACTCTTTTTGCCAGCGCCAAGAGTACACGCGTTCTTCTTCGCTGCTTAAAAACGCGTCAATGTCGTAGACGCTCATTTGCTCTGGGTGTTTAGTCCAAACTCCATCTGGGCCTCGAAAGTCTGGAATGCCAGCGCTTGTAGATATTCCGGCGCCTGTTAGAGCCACAATGTGATTGTGTGAGTTGTTCTTGCTGTTTTTCTCGCTATTTCTCATATACCTATATATAGCACGCGAACGCATAGCACGTACACATGTTGTATGCATATATTTTGTTTGCGTTGTGTATTTTGATTATTTTGCTCGATTGCTCTGCGCGACACTCCCGGGTTTTGTGTTTTTTATGGTTTTTTGTTTGTTTTTTGGGTTGTTTTTGGTTTTGTGTTGGTGGTTGTGGTGGTTTGTTGTGGTTTTTTGCGTGTTTTCGACACGCCGATGTTTTGGCTTGTTTTCAATGGTTTTGTGGTGTTTGTTTGGTGTTGGTTTGCGTTTTGGTGGGGTTTGGTGTAAGTTTATCTCTTGCTGCTCAGCGCGGCTGGTTCTCCTCGGTTGAGGTTGATGAGCCGGCTGGTGTGGTGGTGGTTTGAGAACTCAAGAGCGTGTCTGTACTACTTATTAGTTAATTATTGCCAGTTCATTGTCAGCCTCACAGATTGTGGGGTGCCTGAGAGATGGTTAAATGATGGTGAGGTTTTTTGTTGGGATGTTCTTTCCTTA
This sequence comes from Gardnerella sp. DNF00354, assembly GCF_049262755.1. Lineage (NCBI taxonomy): Bacteria > Bacillati > Actinomycetota > Actinomycetes > Bifidobacteriales > Bifidobacteriaceae > Gardnerella > Gardnerella sp. DNF00354. Next base: position 305,758 of record NZ_CP058402.1, on the reverse strand, counting down.
AAGAATGTCTCGTCTTTTTCTTTTATATTGGAGCCTTTTGTTGGCTCTTCATTGAAGTTTTTCGTGGAGGGTTCGATTCTGGCTCAGGATGAACGCTGGCGGCGTGCTTAACACATGCAAGTCGAACGGGATCTGACCAGCTTGCTGGTTGGTGAGAGTGGCGAACGGGTGAGTAATGCGTGACCAACCTGCCCCATGCTCCAGAATAGCTCTTGGAAACGGGTGGTAATGCTGGATGCTCCAACTTGACGCATGTCTTGTTGGGAAAGTGTTTAGTGGCATGGGATGGGGTCGCGTCCTATCAGCTTGTAGGCGGGGTAATGGCCCACCTAGGCTTCGACGGGTAGCCGGCCTGAGAGGGCGGACGGCCACATTGGGACTGAGATACGGCCCAGACTCCTACGGGAGGCAGCAGTGGGGAATATTGCGCAATGGGGGGAACCCTGACGCAGCGACGCCGCGTGCGGGATGAAGGCCTTCGGGTTGTAAACCGCTTTTGATTGGGAGCAAGCCTTTTGGGTGAGTGTACCTTTCGAATAAGCGCCGGCTAACTACGTGCCAGCAGCCGCGGTAATACGTAGGGCGCAAGCGTTATCCGGAATTATTGGGCGTAAAGAGCTTGTAGGCGGTTCGTCGCGTCTGGTGTGAAAGCCCATCGCTTAACGGTGGGTTTGCGCCGGGTACGGGCGGGCTAGAGTGCAGTAGGGGAGACTGGAATTCTCGGTGTAACGGTGGAATGTGTAGATATCGGGAAGAACACCAATGGCGAAGGCAGGTCTCTGGGCTGTTACTGACGCTGAGAAGCGAAAGCGTGGGGAGCGAACAGGATTAGATACCCTGGTAGTCCACGCCGTAAACGGTGGACGCTGGATGTGGGGCCCATTCCACGGGTTCTGTGTCGGAGCTAACGCGTTAAGCGTCCCGCCTGGGGAGTACGGCCGCAAGGCTAAAACTCAAAGAAATTGACGGGGGCCCGCACAAGCGGCGGAGCATGCGGATTAATTCGATGCAACGCGAAGAACCTTACCTGGGCTTGACATGTGCCTGACGACTGCAGAGATGTGGTTTCCTTTCGGGGCAGGTTCACAGGTGGTGCATGGTCGTCGTCAGCTCGTGTCGTGAGATGTTGGGTTAAGTCCCGCAACGAGCGCAACCCTCGCCCTGTGTTGCCAGCGGGTTATGCCGGGAACTCACGGGGGACCGCCGGGGTTAACTCGGAGGAAGGTGGGGATGACGTCAGATCATCATGCCCCTTACGTCCAGGGCTTCACGCATGCTACAATGGCCAGTACAACGGGTTGCTTCATGGTGACATGGTGCTAATCCCTTAAAACTGGTCTCAGTTCGGATCGTAGTCTGCAACTCGACTACGTGAAGGCGGAGTCGCTAGTAATCGCGAATCAGCAACGTCGCGGTGAATGCGTTCCCGGGCCTTGTACACACCGCCCGTCAAGTCATGAAAGTGGGCAGCACCCGAAGCCGGTGGCCTAACCCTTTTGGGATGGAGCCGTCTAAGGTGAGGCTCGTGATTGGGACTAAGTCGTAACAAGGTAGCCGTACCGGAAGGTGCGGCTGGATCACCTCCTTTCTACGGAGTTTTTGTGCACGCTCGGATTGAGTGTGGTTACTGGTGTGGAAAACAATAGTTAATGTTTTAGATGAGTTTGTTGGGCATGCTTTTGGGTTCCCGGATTGCCACCCCCCTTTTTTTGGGGTTGCGGTCCTGGCCCTTGGATTACAGGTTGAGGCTTTTTGGTTTTTGGCTTGTGTTCTTGGTGTTTGGTGGTTTGAGAACTGGATAGTGGACGCGAGTAAGAATAGTGAGACTGTTTTTTGGTTTTGCTTGTTTTTACTTTTATCAATTTCAACCGGCTCCATTTTGGTGGAGTCGCTTGATCGTTTTGTGATCGTTTAGTGTGATGATTTATTGTCTAGAGAGTTAAGCGATAGGCTTTTTACTGGTGTATCACTGGTAAGGGCGTATGGTGGATGCCTTGGTAGACAGGACCGATGAAGGACGTGACGGGCTGCGATATGCCTCGGGGAGCTGCCGAGTGGGCTTTGATCCGAGGATTTCCGAATGGGGAGACCCGGCCACTGTTATGGGTGGTCACCACAGTTTTTGTGGGGGGGTACGCAGGGAAGTGAAACATCTCAGTACCTGCAGGAAAGGATACTCCGTGAGTAGTGGCGAGCGAAAGCGGATCAGGCTAAACCGAGTACGTGTGATAATCGTCAGGTGTTGCGTATTCGGGGTCGTGGGATTGACTGTTCAGCCTCTGACGGGGTTGAGAAGAGTGATAAAATGTCGTGTTATGTGAATGGGATTGAATTCCCAGCCGTAGAGGGTGATGGCCCCGTAGCAGGTTGCGCGATGTCTTTTTATGTTTATTCCCAAGTAGCGCGGGCCTCGTGGAATCCCGCGTGAATCTGCCCAGACCGTTGGGTAAGCCTAAGTATTCCTGTCTGACCGATAGTGTACTAGTACCGTGAGGGAAAGGTGAAAAGCACCCCGGGAGGGGAGTGAAATAGTTCCTGAAACCGTGCGCTTACAATCCGTCGGAGCCTTCTTTGTGGGGTGACGGCGTGCCTATCGAAAAATGAGTCTGCGAGTCAGTGGTATGTGGCGAGGCTAACCCGGGTGGGGGAGCCGTAGCGAAAGCGAGTTTTAAAAGGCGTTTTAGTCGCATGTCCTGGACCCGAAGCGGGATGATCTAGCCCTGAGCAGGTTGAAGCGCGGGTAAGACCGTGTGGAGGACCGAACCCACCTAGGTTGAAAACTGGGGGGATGACTTGGGGTTAGGGGTGAAAGGCCAATCAAATTCCGTGATAGCTGGTTCTCTCCGAAATGCATTTAGGTGCAGCGTCATGTTATTGCTTACAGGGGGTAGAGCTACTGGATGCTTGCGGGCCCATACCGGGTACTAATAGCAGCCAAACTCCGAATACCTGTTAGGTTTATCATGGCAGTGAGTCGGCGGGGGATAAGCTCCGTCGTCAAAAGGGAAACAGCCCTGATCGTCGTCTAAGGTCCCGAAGCGCGTGCTAAGTGGGAAAGGATGTGGAGTCGCATAGACAGCCAGGAGGTTGGCTCAGAAGCAGCCATCCTTGAAAGAGTGCGTAACAGCTCACTGGTCTAGTGGTTCCGCGCCGACAATGTAGCGGGGCTTAAGCACGCCACCGAAGACGCGGCTGCATGATTTAGTTCATGTGGGGTAGGAGAGCGTCCTGTATGGGGTGAAGCGGCAGTGTGAACTTGTCGTGGACTTTACGGGAGTGAGAATGCAGACATGAGTAGCGAGAGACAGGTGTGAATCCTGTCCGCTGAATGACTAAGGGTTCCGGGGCCACGTTCGTCGTCCCCGGGTGAGTCGAGTCCTAAGGCGAGGCCGACAGGCGTAGTCGAATGGATGAACGGGTTGATATTCCCGTACCGGTGTTACACCGTTCGAACTGAATCTGAGAGTACTAACCTTCGTTATTCTGGTTGATTATCTTTCGGGGTTTTCTTCTGGTTTAGTGTTGGGACTGTATCGGTAGTAGGTTAGCGTGGGAGTGACGCGGGTAGGTAGCCGGCTGCGGAGGTGGTTTTCCGTGGCTAAGCGTGTGGGCTGTCCTCTAGGTAAATCCGGGGGATGTTAAGCTGAGGCGTGATGGGTAGGCTGTAAGGCTGATTCCGGTGATCCTGCTTGCCGAGAAAAGCTTCAACGTGAGGTGTGATTCCGCTCGTACCCTAAACCGACACTGGTGGTCTGGTAGAGTATACCGAAGCGATCGGGCGAATCCTGGCCAAGGAACTCGGCAAATTACTCCCGTGCCTTCGGCATAAGGGAGACCCCTGATGGTGATGTTTTTTACAAGCGGAGCTGTTGGGGGTGGCACAAGCTAGGGGGTAGCGACTGTTTACCAAAAACACAGGAGCGTGCGAAGGCGTAAGCCGCTGTATACGCTCTGACGCCTGCCCGGTGCCGGAAGGTTAAGAGGATCCGTTAGCTTCGGTGAAGCGGTGAATTTAAGCCCCGGTAAACGGCGGTGGTAACTATAACCATCCTAAGGTAGCGAAATTCCTTGTCGGGTAAGTTCCGACCTGCACGAATGGCGTAACGACTTCCCCACTGTCTCGGCCAGGAGCCCGGCGAAATTGCAGTACGAGTAAAGATGCTCGTTAAGCGCAGAAGGACGAAAAGACCCCGGGACCTTTACTATACCTTGGTATTGTCGTTAGGTGTGGATCGTGTAGCATAGGCGGGAGGCTGTGAAGCGTGGGCGCTAGCTTGCGTGGAGTCGATCAGTGAAATACCGCTCTTTCCATATCTGGCGTCTAACCTCGACACGTTATCCGTGTTAGGGACAGTGCCTGGCGGGTAGTTTAACTGGGGCGGTTGCCTCCTAAAGAGTAACGGAGGCGCTCAATGGTCCGCTCAGCCCGGTTGGCAATCGGGTGTTGAGTGTAATCGCACAAGCGGGCTTGACTGTGAGACTGACGGGTCGAGCAGGGACGAAAGTCGGAGATAGTGATCCGGTGCCGGCGTACGGACGTGGCATCGCTCAACGGATAAAAGGTACCCCGGGGATAACAGGCTGATCATTCCCAAGAGTCCATATCGACGGGATGGTTTGGCACCTCGATGTCGGCTCGTCGCATCCTGGGGCTGGAGCAGGTCCCAAGGGTTCGGCTGTTCGCCGATTAAAGCGGCACGCGAGCTGGGTTCAGAACGTCGTGAGACAGTTTGGTCTCTATCCTCTGCGCTCGTTGGAATGTTGAGGAGACCTGCCCATAGTACGAGAGGACCTGGGTGGACGAACCTCTGGTATGCCGGTCGTCACGCCAGTGGCGCTGCCGGTTAGCTACGTTTGGAAGGGATAACCGCTGAAAGCATCTAAGCGGGAAGCCTGCTCCAAGATTAGCATTCCTTGCACTTTGTGTGTGAGCCCCCATGTAGAACACGTGGTTGATAGGCTGGATGTGGAAGCCCTGTAAGGGGTGGAGCTGACCAGTACTAATGGGCGATTGTGATACTACTTGTATTGCTTATCGTTTAATTCTCTTAGATAGTATGGAGTGTTAGACGATCATGATTATGGTTGAGTTGTTGATTTTGATGATTGTTTTTCTGTTGCTCGCGTTCATGTCCGGTTCCCAAACCGCCAATTTGCCGCTCGCTTATAGTGAGTGTATAATCTAGTTTTGCGGTGGTCATGGCTCAGGTGAGACGCCCGGTCCCATTCCGAACCCGGAAGCTAAGGCCTGACACGGTGAGGGTACTGCACTCGATAGGGTGTGGGAGACTAGCACGCTGCCGCATTATTCTTTCTAGCGGGAACGATTGTTCCCCGCTTTTTTATTATTTAAAACAGGTCGTCGCGCGGTCTACTCGCGCGAACGTCTTCGCTTGCGTTGAAAGCACGGTGTGCTTTCAACTTTGAGCAAGCTCAGCGCTCCGAATTACCTTTTCGCGCTACGCTTTAAGCGAAAAGGTAGGTCGTCGCGCGCGTAAATAACGTCATAACGAACATATATAGTCAAACATAGGTTCGGGGTGCGCATAAGCGCTGAGATTATACCCGTTGAACCTGATCTAGTTAGTACTAGCGAAGGGAAAATCATGACTACTGTGTCGTGCTCTAAAAATAGTGAATTCTCAACTAATGCTCGTTGCAAGCAATTCATGCAAGATGTGCGAGAATGCATTGAAACTTTACGCGCAAAAAATCCGCTAACACATTGCGTAACGAATAATGTTGTTCAAGAAATAACAGCAAACGTTCTGCTAGCTGCTGGAGCATCGCCAGCAATGGTCGTAGATGCAGAAGAAGCTGAAGTATTTGCTCAAATCGCATCTGGTGTATTAGTAAACATTGGAACGTACAGGCCAGTAGACAAAGAATCTATGGATGCTGCGATTCGCGGAGCTGTAAAAGCACACACTCCATGGGTTCTTGACCCAGTTGCAGTTGGCGGTTTAGCTCCACGCACGCAATACGCGCGCGAAATTGTTAAAAGTCATCCTGCTGTAATTCGCGCCAACGCTTCCGAAATCTTAGGCTTAGCTGGAGAAGAAAGCGGCGGTAAAGGCGTAGACGCTGGAGACTCGGTTGATTCGGCAGTTGCAGCTGCTAAGAAGCTAGTTAAACTCTACGGCTCGGTAGTGGCTATTTCTGGCGAAAAAGACGCTATTTATGGTCATGGATGCTCGGCACGAGTTTCTGGCGGCCACGAAATAATGACGAAAGTAGTCGGCACGGGCTGCTCTCTTGGCGCATTGGTGGCAGCATACGTTGGAGCAAATCGAAATCGACCTTTTACAGCAACAGTTGCCGCGCACGTACACGCTGCTGCAGCAGGAACTTGGGCAGCGCAACGTTCAACATTGCCAGGGTCATTTAGAAAATTATGGATGGATGCGCTTATGGATTTGAGCGCAGACGAGATGCTGAAACTAGCGAATATTGAATTTGAACTCGATCCTGTCGATTGGTCTTTATACTTTATAACAGACCCAAAGATGAGTGATCGAGCCGAAGAAGATATTGCAGTTGATTGCGTTAAAGGCGGAGCAAGCGTAGTTCAATTGCGCGATAAGTACGCAAATAGCGAAACTTTTAACAATAAAGCTCAAAGCCTGCGAGACAAAATGCTTGCTAATGGTTGCGGAGACGTGCCGATTTTTGTTGACGATCGTATAGATTGCGCTAAAAGCTTAGGGTTCAACTTGCATGTTGGTCAAACAGATACGCCTTATATTGAAGCGCGTAAGTCTATTCCTGCAGAGTGGATGGTTGGACTTTCTATAGAAAAGTTAGAACAGTTAGATTACGTTTATAACGAATGTGCTAAAGAAAATGTGGCATTGCCTGATGTTATTGGAATAGGCCCAATTTGGCCTACTGCCACTAAGCCAGACGCTGCTCCTGCTTTAGGCGTTGAAGGAGTAGAAAAGATTGCTAAACGCGCTAAAGAACTCGGCATTAGCACGCTCGGAATTGGTGGAGTTAATGAAAATACCGTGTTTCCTATTAAAAGCACTTCAATAGATGGTTTATGCGTAGTATCTGCTCTAATGCTTGCGCAAAATCCTTGCGAAGAAGCACACAAATTACGCGATGCTATTACAAAGGAATAAAAATAATGAATAATCAATTTTCGCAAACTCAAGCACCTTTGCAATCAATTTCTCAATTATATGATTCAAGCCTAAGGCCATCTTCCTTGCCATCTTTAGAAGAGCCAATTATTCCGCGAGTGCTAAGCATTGCTGGAACTGATCCAACAGGCGGAGCTGGAATTCAAGCTGATCTAAAATCAATCACAGCATCTCATGGATTCGCAATGTGTGTAACAACTAATTTGGTTGCTCAAAACACTTGCGGTGTGCGCGAAGTTTACACTCCTCCAACCGACTTTTTGCAAGCGCAACTAGAAGCAGTATTTGATGACGTAACTATTGATGCTGTAAAAATCGGCATGCTTGGAGACAAATCATATATTAGCCTAGTTCAAGATTGGCTTAAGAATCATCCTGTTCCTGTTGTTGTGTTAGACCCAGTGATGGTAGCAACTTCGGGAGATAGGTTGCTTGAAAAGTCTGCAGAAGATGCAATGCGTGAGTTTGCGCCTCTTGCGGATGTTATTACGCCAAACATACCTGAACTCGCAGTATTATGCGATAAACAGCCTGCATCTAATTTTGAAGAAGCTTATGCTCAAGCAAGCGAGTGGAGTGCAAAAAACAATACTATTGTTATTGTTAAAGGCGGTCACTTAACAAGCGAAGATGCTGGTAATACTGTTGTGTTCCCAGATGGTCACAGAGTGCACGTTCCTTGCCCTAGAGTTGATACAACAACAACGCATGGCACTGGCTGCTCGCTATCTTCCTCGCTCGCTACGCGCATAGGATTAGCGTTGCGAGAAGGCAAGAAGCTAAGCGATTACAGTACAGTAGCGGATGCTCTAGCATGGTCGTCAAGATGGCTTAATGAGGCTATTGCTTGCGGTAAAGATTTGCATGTTGGCAAAGGCCATGGGCCTGTGAATCATGCGGCTCGTAATTATCGTTTGGAATTGGATTCTTCGTCAACTCCATGGGAGCATATGCAAACTAATGGATTAGACGGATTAACTCCACAAAGCGTAGTCGTAAAAGCTCATAGCAAGGCTAGAAAGCCAAACGTGGAGCCTTGTGGTCCTTGGACTCAAGCTTTATGGGATGCTAGTGCAGATGTTGATAACAACATTATGAAAATGCCATTTATTAAGGCTTTAGGTAATGGAACGCTTGACTCCGACTTGTTTGCTTTCTACATAAGTCAAGATTCCGAATACTTGAAGCGTTACTCGCGCGCGCTAGCTGCTGTTGGAGCTAAAACGCCAGATAATGAGGCTAGAGTGCATTGGGCTACGGGCGCAGCTATGTGTATAGAAGCAGAATCGCAGTTGCACAGAGATTGGCTTGGAAGCAGAAATATAAGCATTGATGCGCCTTGCTCGCCAGTAACGTTAGCTTACGTAAATCACTTACTTGCTTCTACAATGGCAGAAGACTATGTGATTGGAGCTGCGTCTCTATTGCCATGCTATTGGCTTTATGAAGAAGTGGGGCAAATTTTAGTCAAAAATAATACTCCTGAAAACCCATATTATGATTGGATTTCAATGTATTCTTCTCATGATTTTGAGTCAGGAGTAAGAATGGCAGTTAAATTTGTTGAGAGAGCTTTTGAAGAAGCTGGACCAAAGGCTCGAATTCTTGCTGCTCAAGCATATATGACTTCGTGCATTTACGAGTATGAATTCTTTAATCAGGCTCATAGAGCATTGAGGTAGATGGTTTGATAGCTTGATAACTTGATAGCGCTGATGCGTTGACTTCGTCTTTATTAACAAAATCTAGAAGATTTGAAGATGAGTCAAAGCGTCAGCGCATGCTAGATGCAAAATCTGCAGCTATAAAAACTCAAGAAGAAGCATCTATGCTTATGCGTGAAACAGTTCGTATACTAAGGAATCAGGGATTGACGGTTCGTGATGTTGCAGAGCTTACAGGGGTTACTCCGCAGCGAATAAGTTCGCTAAAAGCTTAGTGATTCAAAGCAATGTGGTTGAGGCTATGCGCAAGTAAGTCGCTCAGTAGTGTATAAACTCTATGCAAAATAAATCATTCTCTGGTATTATGCAAGCTCCAAGAATCATAAATAAAATCATCATTTAGTGTGATGCAAACTCTTTACGGCGATTATAGGCTATTAAGCAAAAGCTGAAATCCTCAATAAAGTGTCAATCATAAAAGCATTAATTGTAGCATTATCAAGCACTTTATTTTGGATCAGTTTGAGAGGCTTGTTTCGACGCATACTATGTGTCTACGAGTTTGGCGAGTAAGGAGATTTGTGTTATGCGTAAGTTTACGAAAGTACTCTTGCTTGCTGCTCTGCCAGTGTGTTTGCTTACTGCATGCTCTGGTAGAGCAGTTGATAATAGTCAACAGCAGGCATCACATGATTCAGTTCCACTTGTTTCAGTCAAAAAACAGCCTTTAACACAAGTTGTGTCGGGTAAAGCAGCAATAGAACAATCATCTACCTTTGTTATCACTGCTGTAAGTAGAGGGAATTTTTCTCCATCGGTAAAAGCAGGAAGTGCTGTAAAAGCTGGAAGTGTTCTAGGCTACAATGCTGGTAACAAAATTATTGCTCCCGTAGACGCTAAAGTTGTGTCAGTAGCTGAATCATCTGCGGACGTGCCTAAATCTTTCCCACTATTCACTCTTAAATATGAAGGTTTTTCAATAAGCCTTAATGCAAAAGCTTTACTTCGTTCTGCGGATATTGCAGATGTTAAAGGTCGCTTCCAAGTTGAAGACGGTGTTGGACCAACCAATTGTTTGCAAATAGTACAAAGCGGTGGAACTTCTACCGATATTGCAGCCTCAGGTAGTAGCAAGAATGATAGCGCTGATTCGACTCAAACAGATGAGTCGAGTTCGCAAAATGCACCCAGTGTATCGTCAAAAGTTTTAACGTGTTTAATAGATAAAAGCGCAGAAGTAGAATCAGGTCAAAATGCGACGCTTGTTTTTAATGGCAAGCATAAACAATCAGTTCTAACACTGCCCGTTAGCGCGGTTGCTGGAAGAGTTCAAAAAGGCTTAGTCTCATACAAGAAAGGCGATAATTGGGAGCATAAAGAAGTTGGTCTTGGAATCAGTGACGGCGCTAATATTGAAATTACGTCTGGCTTGCATGAGGGGGATGTCGTAGCAGGTGTTTCTCCTGATCTCATTCCAGGAGTGCAATGATTATGGAGAACAATCCTGTTCCACTGGTTGAACTACAAGATGTGTCAGCGCGTGTAAAACTAGGCAATGGCGAATGGCTTACCACTGTCAACTCTGTTTCTATGCTACTTAATCAAGGTGAAACATACGCGGTAGTTGGCAGGTCTGGATCTGGCAAAACGAGTCTTATTTCTATTATTGGATTTTTGAATAAAAATTTTACTGGAAAATACTATTATTCTGGCAAGTCAATCCAAAAGTGTAGTGATAGTACAGTATCGCATATGCGCGCTCGAAATATTGGTTTTGTTTTTCAAAACTATTCTCTCATTAAGCATTTAAGTATTAGAGAAAATGTTGAGTTACCGCTTTTATACGCAGGACTACAACAAAGCAAGCAGACAAGAAGAAAAACGATAGAAGAAGCATTATGTGATGTTGGATTGCAAGATAAACTAAACGAATACCCTGGAAGGCTATCAGGCGGTGAACAGCAGAGAGTTGCGATAGCGCGTGCTCTCGTCACTAATCCCGAATTACTTATTTGCGATGAGCCAACTGGTGCGCTCGATAGTAGTACGGGAGAAAAAGTGCTTCAAGTGTTGCATGATCGTGTTCAAGAATCTGGAACAACATTACTATTAGTCACTCATGATATGAAAGTGGCTCGTTCTTGCTCTCACATTTTTACTATGGAAGGCGGTGTTCTTTATGATCATGCTGCTTAAAGATTTGCGCCTGTCTCCTATGAGATCCTTCCTCACAGGTTTTTCAATGTTTATCGGCATCATTGCCGTTATTGCGTCAGTGCTTATCGGCACGGTTGGTAAGGACTATCTTATTGCAACTAACGAACAGCTAAACGGTCGTAGACCAACATACGAGATTACTTTTTCAGCACAAAATTTTGACGAATATTCAGTATTTAACAAATTCTTAAATCGCATTGAATCCGCAAACCGTAACGCTAACGTTATGCTACAACCAAACACTGGACTACTGTTTAGCGCTTCTATGCCAGCCTCGAATAGCGTAAAAATAAGCAAAGAAGATAAGACCAGCAATCTTCAATATGTTGACGCTGTTTACACTACGGCAGGATACAACAAAGTTTATAACTTACCTATTGTAAGTGGAAGATGGTTTAGTAATAGCGCTAAAAGCAACGCATTAGAAATGGTAGTAAACCAATCTGCTAGCAAAAGATACAAGATTGGTGAAGTAGCATTTATTACTTCTCGCAAAACAACACAAATGAGTTCTATAAGGATTGTTGGAGTTGTGAACGATGGCGTAGACTCAGCGAAAGTATACGTGAATATTCTAGGATTATTACGTTATGCTCCAACTCTTTGGGAATATTCTGGAAAAGAAGCTCAAGGCTCAATCTACTGGTTGAATAAAGAAAATCGTTCTCAAAAATCAATTAAATCTTATGTTTCAGATGCTCTTTACGACTGTTGTGGTGGGCAAGTAAACGAAATTAGAAGACATGATAATAGTGATGATTACGAGAATGTTATAACAGTATTGCAATTAAGTTTTGCTATCGTAGCAGCATTATTGCTTTTTGTTTCCGCGCTAGGTTTAATCAATATTGGTTTAGCATCGTTGGAGCAGCGCACGCATGAACTGCTTATACGCAGAGCCTTGGGTGCTACTAGATGGTCGATTGCTTCACTCGTGTTAGGCAGTGCGATTATTTTAGCGCTGATAGTTTCGATTGCTGCTGTCGCTGTTTCTTTTGGCCTTGTGTCTATAGCATCAAGTTTTTGGGATGCAGCAAGCCCAGTTAGTCCGCCAGTTTACCCATATGAAGCCGCTATTGGAGCTGTTATTGCGGCTTTTATTACAGCGCTTGCTGGAAGTGTGGTGCCGGCAATAAAAGCATCACGTTTACAACCAGCATTAGCATTGCGTTAATTTTCAAAAAATAAGAAAGAAGGAATAATGAATAATCATACTATTGGTAAAGCAACTCTTATTGTTGGTGTGCTTAGTGCGCTTCTTATGTTTAATGCGTGTGGAGGAATAGGCAACAATAATGCGAGTGGTGTGGGTGGTGCGCGCTCGCAAAATAGTTCGCCGAGAGAGACTGTTGATTTTGCTCATATAGAGAAGGAATATCAGGAATCTGTGGCAAAGCTTAGTTGGCCTGAAAAATATAAAGCTCCTGCAAACTTGGTTGGAGAAGAAAAAGACGGTCAGTTCCAGAGTGGATATGGTGATACGCAAGCATCTAATTATTATCAGTGTGCTTGGGAGCGGCAATGGTTAGACACGTATGCTAGTGATGAACAAGCGGCAAGTAAAGCTTTGCATGAGCTTGAAAAAGTGCCTAGTATGCCGTTTATGGGTCCAGACCGTTGTGATGATGCAACGCGAAACTTTTTCAAAGAGCACATGCGTAAAGCAAAACTAGGAGATCCGTCAGGATTCCAACAGGATGTGCAAACTAATTGTCCTGTGATGTAATTGCATTTATAGCTTTATTGTGCTGATTTTGTATGCAATGCCTATTTATTGAATTGATAAATAGGCATATACTTATATGTTTGAAGCGAAAAGAGTTGGAGAAAAGACTTAATCAATGAGTGCTACTGAGCATGATAATGCAACGACTTGTTTACAAATGGTGACCGCTATAGCTCGCAGATGCGATGGCTGGTGGGTTATAGAAGTGTCAGAAATACCAGGATTATTTACTCAAGTACGTAGGCTTGATCAGGTTGCAGCAATGGTAAAAGACGCTGCTGCAACTTTAAATGTTGAAGTCAATGGCGTGAAAGTAACTCCGAAACTTAGTGAGCAAGATGAGCTTATGCTTCAGCGCATGCTAGATGCAAAATCTGCAGCTATAAAAACTCAAGAAGAAGCGTCTATGCTTATGCGTGAAACGGTTCACCTACTAAGGAATCAGGGATTGACGGTTCGTGATGTTGCAGAGCTTACTGGGGTTACTCCGCAGCGAATAAGTTCGCTTAAAGCTTAGTAACTTAATGCGATATGGTTGAGATTATGTGCAAATAAATTGTTCAGTAACGTATAAACTCTATGCAAAATAAATCATTAACAGATAAATAGTCAAAGGCCAAGCCGTAGGATACATGGCTACAGCTTGACCTTTGAAAATTGTGATATGTTTTTATATTAAAATTCGCAGTCTAATGCTTTTACTTATTTTTGGCTATGCCAAGAGCTTTTGAACTTTCATCCTTATCAAGGCCTATAAATAGAAGCACAATTATACCAATAATCAGCGGAACATAACCGTATCCAGATCCGTGGATTATGCCGAATATTTCCATAAGCCCATTTGCTATTACAGCTAGTGAGGATACGATAAAATATAGTTGCGCGCACCACGGTTTTTTAATGAGAAACATGGTTGCAAGGCCAAATAATCCAGCGATAATTTGAGGCACTCCCCATAGATAATCATTACGCATTACAATCAGCGCAATTCCGCTAGCAAGAAATACACCATTGGCTATTGTCCAAAATACGGATGGAATTTGTGCTTTTGTATCTTCTAAATTACTCATATTCTTCTCTTTCTAATACAAGAAAATAATTGTGTATATCAAACCTTTACAACTTATAAATTAATGGCGTGCTAAAAGGTAAACAATATCTTGTCTAGGAAAACCTTTACAAATAATTACTATCTAAAACTGCTTAAGATTCATTAATCTTTTAAACTGAATCAGTAAGCCATACTATCTATACAGTTATGTTCATTTTTGAAAGGAATAACTGCATTACATTCCCAATACTTACCAAAGGCTCGAAAATAGAGTGAACCGCCTAAATGCTTTATGGTATCGCGATGAAGCAGAAGTCCTTTTTGAGATACTGAGCGAATTGCATCTTTACTTTTCCCGCCCAAAAATCGAACATTGAACTGTTTTATAACAATTTGTTTTTCGCGTATCGAAATTCTGATGTAATAAACTAAAGAAGCATATTTTCGCATGTTCAAATATAGCTCTTCGATTAATTCAATAACTTCACAGATGATTTCATCTCTAATGTCTTCAGGAATATCGTTACTAGATATATTGCATATGGATCTTCCTTTTAATCCACATGATTCATTGATTGAATCGTTCATTTGTAGCGTATCTTCAATGCGCTGAATGAACTCGCTTCGAGCATCATGCTTAGCAGTATTTCCACGTAGAATGTCGATAATATTATGACCTTCTTCAAAAGCCTGATCTGCCAAATCATTTATTTCTTCAATAGCTTCTCGTTGCTTTTTAGAAATAGACTTGTCAAGTAATGCTATTTTACTTTGTAGTGCAATATCTGCAATCTTATTAGTTAATTTATCGTGCATTCGCACAGCCAAATTAAGATTATTAATTGTTTGCTTGTCTTTTTCATAAAGAACCATTTTTTGGTGATAAATGCGCAAAATAATACCAGTGCAAACGCAAAATATATTTATTAAAAGGTAAGCAATAAGATACTTGAAAGACAAAGTTGATAGGTATCGGTATGCAACGTAGTGTAATGCATCTAGTACTAAGAATAAAGGTAGTGTAAATTGAATCGGATATAAATATGAAATAAAAACAAATGATATGATGAGCCCGAAAGTTACTGGTGGAAGATTCAGACTAGGAATAACAAGAATGCTGAGGTGCACAAAAATATAGCACATGCTCATAAAATGCGGGAGCAAGCAAAGGAACAGATTCATAGCAGCAAGAATCATGTAAACTATAACAAGTTGTATTGTGCTATTGTCGCTATTTGAGTAAATATATGCATCCATTGCGCTCGACAAACATCCCAATAGTAAAAATGTTTTATTGTCAATAAGCTTTTCTCGCAAACGACGCATTAAGAAAATAATCATTGTGTATCATTTCCTAAATATTCATCATGCAGCCATGTGGTAATAAGTTGTGAACGATTCGTCACATTCAACTTTTTGAACACGCGACGAAGGATAGTTTCCACAGTACAAGTTTCAACAAATAAACGTTTAGCGATTTGCGCATTGGTCATGCCTTTACTGCACAACTTTACAATTTCAGTCTCATGATCCGTTAAAGCAAGGCGTCCCTTTTTTGGCTTATTTTGCAAACGTTGAAATGCTGTCATCGTGTCGTCAAAATGAATATCACCTATTATTTGCGGCTTGAACGCTCCCTGGATAATACTGCTGAGCATGGCGCAAATAGTTTCTGGGTGGTTTTTCCCAACAATGCCTTGCGCGCCTGCTGCCGATGCTTTTAATGCATAATCGTTGATAGGAAATGAAGTTATAGCAATTATTATTGGGAATGAATGTCTTCTTCGCAATTCGTATAATATTTTAATTCCCGAGACCCCAGACATATACATGTCAATTAGCAGCACGTCTGGGCATTGATTTTGACAAAACTGAATTGCTTGATCGGCACATGTTGACAACCAGCAAATATTGCAGGACGGAACAACCTGTTCAATATATGTTTTTAGGCCGTGTAGACAAAAACAATCATCGTCGACAATGCCAACAGTAATATGCTTTGCTATCATACTGCTCCTTTAGAAAAGCATTATTTAAGTAATAATAGTACTTGAATTTGTATGATGAATATCTTGTCTAGGAAAACCCTTACAAAGGGAATCTTATAAAGGTAGGCGCTGAGAGCTTATGGGGGTTACTCCGCAGCGAATAAGTTCGCTCAAATCTTAGTAACTTAATGCAATATGGTTGAGGCTTGGCGATGATGAGTGAAGAATGCCATGTGCATTTGTATGGCTTTATTGCGTTTTTGCACTAAATAGCTTGTTATATGCTTCTTTTTACCCATGTTGATGGTGTCCAATAATCTTTGGTAAGCATTGATGGGTATGTTCGTCTACGAGTTTGAATAATCCATAAGGCTATACCTGTTGAAACAAGTATTACGCCAGCTGCAATCATTATGAATAATGATGAATTTAGATTTCCCCATGCTAGTACGCTTGCATACCCCACGATAATGCCGCATTGCTCCATAATAGAAGTAAAAGTAGTAGTAGCGCCGAGAATGCGTGTTGGTATGCCGTCGAGAAGAGCTGTTTGCCCATAGACAATAGTGGCGTCAAAAATAATACCTGCAATGAAAGCAGAGCAAAGAAAAAGAGCAATCCAATTATTAAGTGCGAAAATAAGTAAAGGAATAGAAAGGAATCCAGGTAATAAAATAGAGTATAAAATCTCATAATGTAGCACAATATATTTGCATAATAGCGAACCTACAATCATGCCAATGTTAAATATGCTGACTATTGAACCCCACGTGGATGCCGAATGAAAAAGCGTGAGACAATGGTGTGCTCCCATTAGTCTGAATGCAGCAAGCCATGATCCAGATTGTAATGCTGATACTACTCCTAAGACTATTAACCATGGTGTAGATTTCATATAGTGTAGAGAAGCTGCAAAACCAGCAGTTTTATTGCTTCCTGTTTTCGTATTGTTTGCGCTATTTTGTGCTTGCTGGTTTAGATTAACTAACAGTAGAGGTAGCGCCGCTAATATCATCACAATAGCAATGCTCGTAAAGAAAATGAGCGGATTACATATATCAACAAATATGCCAGTAATCGCTGGTGCAGCAAGCCTGCTGAGATTAATCCACATACGCATGCTTGCTAAAAATTTGGTTTTTTCGCCAGTTGGTACGCTATATGCCATTAATACTTTTTGATTAGGCGAAGAAAATGCAGTAAAGAATCCGAATATTATGCCGAGTAGTGTAACCATAATAGCAATAAGATTATGCTGTGCTACTAAAGCGAAACCGTATCCAGTACACAACAAGGCAAAACAAAACGTTAGCGCTATAAACAATCTAGTTGGTGGATATTTATCTGCAATAATGCCGCCAAGCGGTGCTGCTATGCAGGTCATAAGTGCTACGGACACTGCGTTAAGCGCTGCGTGAGATAAGTCGACATGTATTAAAAGATATAGACTTACGCCAAATCTACAGCTTGTTATAAGAAAAGCATTAAGCGATAAAACGGCAATAATAAGAGTCGTGCGAATTCGTGCCGCAGCGTTCATTTCCTTCTCTTTTTTTTTCTTTCATGTTATGGATGTCTTTCATATTCTGAATGATATATGCCTCTTGATATACACCTTTTTCTGGACTGTGAGTGAGATGAGTGTTTTTTGCTGTGTTTGTTACTGTGTTTTACTCTTAACTACTCTTAACTACTCTTAACTGTGCTGAGCCTTACTATTGTATAGCTTTGTTGGGTTTTTGCTGTGTTTGTTACTGTGTTTTACTCCGAACTACTCCGAAGTACTCCGAAATACCCTTAACTACTCTTAACTGTTTGCTTTGTGCTTAATCTAATCTTTTATGCGCGCATAATATTGCTTAGGGTCACGTTTTGAGTTGCCATGCCATACAAGGGCTTGTTTGCTAGCAAGCCCCTGTAATATTTTTCTGGCGGTAGTGTCGCTCATATTAATAAGATTTGCAGCTGTTTTTACGGTAACTCGATCATTGCTATATGAATATGCGAGAATTTTTCGCTCATTCGCATTGAACTCGCCATTATTTAGTTTTTCCTCTAACTCATTTATATGATCGTCCATACGCATTTGACGCGAAGCATAGTTATTTTCTAACGTCAGCAATAAAGAGTAAGGATTTGGCTGGCTGTATTGAGGATCATTGAGATAAAATTCCGCCATTTCCTCATAAATTCTATTAATTCCTTCATTGAGTTCTCGAACCCAGCCGAAGTTAACTAACGCGCGAGCAATACGAGGATTCCTAGCGTATCGCGTATGCCGCATATTCTCTAATGTTACAATATCTGGCAAGGAACCAGGACTGAATATCTCGAATCGATCGTCAAACATGCTGACGCGAATGTAATCGCCTCTTAATGAATAATCGCGATGTGCTACGGCGTTAACAATTCCTTCAAACCAGGCAAATTCTGGATATTCTGGTACGACTTTGAATCTTCCATCGTTTCCAAGATATTCAAATTCGCGCAATTGCGCTCGTATAGCTGTTTGTGATTGGCGAATAATTGTTGGAATCGGTCCGTCAAAGGTTTGATCTTTAACAATATTCATTCGTGCGCCAGTCTCACGGTGGGTTCCTTCATATCGCAAGAATCTCAGACGAGCTTGTGGGAAATAATAGCTTGGATTTTTGCCAAACATTAGAATTGATGCGGTAGTTAGTTGACCTTGATGCATAAATCCGCGAGCTTCTAATACTTGCTGATTGGGTAAATGTTCGCAATTAAGTTGTTTTTTATATTCATTCAACAGTTGTTCATCAAGATCTGCCAGGTTAGCATCTGGAATTAGATTATCCTCGAATAATCTTTCACCTTTAGCATACTCTAATTGCTTAATTTGAGAGTAATTTTGTTTGACGCTTTTATCTCCAATTCTTAAATAAACTTCTTCACTTCGATTTTTAATAAGTCTATTCTTTGAACAATCGATATGAATGATAAATAATGCATTTTTGCCATCTTCGGATTCATAGTCTAACTTACTGTAATCGATTGAAGGCTGACCAATGATATCTTGTTGGATTGCTAGTTCGTATTCGTCTAAAGAATGTGCCTCCGTATAATTTGTGCCAGATAATTTGCCATTATCCTCGATGCCTATGGCTAATGTGCCTCCGTCTGCGTTGGCAAAGGCAATGACGTGTTTTAGTATATCTTTAGGCTTTATGCG
The DNA here is from genome assembly GCF_049262755.1 of Gardnerella sp. DNF00354. Classification (NCBI taxonomy): domain Bacteria; kingdom Bacillati; phylum Actinomycetota; class Actinomycetes; order Bifidobacteriales; family Bifidobacteriaceae; genus Gardnerella; species Gardnerella sp. DNF00354. The sequence continues at coordinate 286,774 of NZ_CP058402.1, read as the reverse complement.
AGCACTTTTACGATCAAAATACTGACCTTCTTTCAGGTCTTTAATCTCTTCAATCTTGCACTCTTCCATTGTTCCGCCTTAAATATCGAAGCATTACTGCGCGATTTTTATACGAATAATTCTTGTGATTACTATATCAAAAGAAGGATATAGAGAGTGTTATTCTTTCAAGGATTTGACTGGAATGCCATATGAGTAAATTAAGAGTATTTATAGCGCGCTATTAAGTACATTGTTGTTTTACTCCGAAACACCCTTAACTACTCCGAACTACTCCGAAGTGTGCTGAGCCCTACTCTCGTATAGCTTTGTTGGGTTTTCTTTGTGTTTATTGCGGTGTTTTACTCCGAAATACTCCGAAATACCCTTAACTACTCCGAAATGTATTTACTTTTGCGCTTTGTTGTTTGTACTGTGACTTGTAGTGCTGCGGTTTGCAAACAAGATATATAACTACTGGCGATAGTAGGAGAGGAAGCTGGAGAGTTTGCCCATTGCATCGCGAAGCGTTTGCAAGCGTGGCAAGTAGATAACGTGTAATTATTTTAAGGGATTGACGTCTGTTTAACAATGTAGTAAATTGATTTACAAGAGTTTAGCATTGCAGTTCAAAGGAGACTGAAATGGAAAGAATACCTAAAGGTAAAAAGTTCCAATTTAAGTCATTGCTTGATGACAAACAGTGGGTATCTAAAGATAATGTCTTCGGAGTTGGAGGGGAGGAGGTAGAAACAAGCGTGCATTTTTGATTTGGTGTCTGTGTGAACATGACATGTAGATTTATATGAGCCAGTGTTTGCGGCAATTAAAAAACTGTTTGCTTGTTATGTAGTCATACAACAAAGAATAAAAAAATTACTAGTTTGTTTTCTGATGCTTTAGAGAATAGTTCGTCACTCATTTTCTAAATGCAAAATGAGTGCAAGTTAACATATGCAGATAAAAAGAAGGTTACAATGAAGAAACTTACAAAAATATGTGCATTAATCGGTGCTGCTGCAATGATTATTAGCGCAGGTGCGTGTGGTAGTGCAAAATCATCCGACGCTAATGGCTCAACACAGCTTACCATTTGGCATTATTGGGATGGCGCTAATGCCGATACCTTTGATGCAATGGTGAAGGATTTTAATGCTTCGCATAAAAATATTAAGATTAAGACTGCGAGCGTCCCGAACTCTGATTTTATGACGAAGCTTCGTGCATCCGCTTCGTCGAAGAGCTTGCCAGATATTTCTATAAGTGATTTGGTATGGGTGCCACAGATTGCAAAAATGGGCAATTTGACTGATCTTTCTAAGGTTATCAGCTCGAAAACGCTCGATGATGTGACTCCTGCATTGATTGACTATGGTCATATTGACGGCAAACAAGTTTCTGTGCCAGTTACTGCCAATAATCTTGCGTACATGTACAACAAGGACGTTTATAAAGAAGCTGGGTTAGATCCTAACAAACCACCACAAACATGGGATGAGTTGAAGAAAGTTGCAAAGACGATCAAGGAAAAGACTGGCAAGCCAGGGTATGATTTGCTTACTCAAGCAGGAGATAACGGAGAAGGTTTAACTTGGAACTTCCAGGTCAACTTGTGGCAAGCTGGCGGCGAATTCTTGACGAAGGATAATTCTAAGGCTGCATTCAATACGCCAGAAGGCAAGAAGGCTATGAACTTCTGGATGGATCTTATAAAGAGCGGAGTGAGCCCATATGCTAAGTGGGGCGAATTTGAAAAGGGCAAGGGTGGTTCTGCTCAGGAAGGTAGCTGGATGGTTGGCATCTGGGCGCCAGATCCACCATTTGATTTCGGTGTAGCGAAAGCTCCTCATCCAAAGGATGGCAAGGAAGCGACTAATCTCGGTGGTGAACAAGCAATCGTCTTCCATAATTCTGACGCTCGTGCCAAGGCTGCTGGCGAATTCTTGAACTGGTTCTTGCAGCCAGAACAGGTGATCAAGTGGTCGCAAAAGACTGGCATGCTTCCTGTAACGAAGAGTGTTGCAAAGTCTGATAAGTATTTGGATTGGGTTAAGAAGGAACAGCCTCGTTTAATTCCGTTTGTGGAACAAATGGAGATTGCTCATACACGTCCAAATACGCCATTGTATCCAAAGATTTCCTTTGAATTTGCAAAGGCTGTGGAGAAGGCTTTCGCTGGAGAGCAGAGTGTTGACGAAGCGCTTGCGAATGCTGAAAAGGCAGTGAACGACGTGATTGCCAAAGGCTGATTGCATAAATACTGCGCCGATAGCTGGGTTAAAGGCAATGAAGTTGACTCAGCTATCGGGGTTCTTTGCATCAAGGAGTATGTAATGAAAAAACGTCATTTTCTCAAGTCTGCGCACAGGAACTACCAGAAAGATCAAGTAATATGTGCTGCGGTATTCTTGTTGCCAGCAGTGCTTATTATTGGTGGTTTCGTGCTGTACCCTGTGTTGTCTGCTGTATATATTTCACTAACATCGTGGGATGGATTCTCTCCAGAGAAGAAATTTATTGGCTTGGGAAACTATGTTCGTCTTTTCCAAGATCCTGAGTTTTTCAACAGCTTAATGGTAACGGTTATTTATGCTGCTGGTGTATGTGTATTAAGTGTGCTGACTGGATTGTTGCTCGCGCTTTTGCTTGATGCGCCTATACGAGGTAGGAGTATTTATCGTAGTATTTACTTCCTTCCAGTGGTTACATCTTCTGTGGCTGCAGCCATTGTGTGGAAATATATGCTCGATCCTTCTGGATTCGTGAACAGTGTGTTGATGAAATTCAATATACACGGACCAGATTGGTTACAAAATCGCTGGCTTGCGCTTATTGCATTAATTCTTTTGACCGTGTGGAAAAATATTGGTTTTAACGCTATTTTGTATTTAACTGCGTTACAAGCATTGCCAAAAAGCGTGTATGAAGCGGCTGCATTAGATGGAGCTACTGGGTGGCAAAAATTATGGAAGATTACTTTCCCATTGCTATCTCCAATGACGTTTTTTGTAGTAGTTCAGGCATTAGTAACGAGCTTCCAATCCTTCGACCTTGCATACATGCTCACTGGTGGCGGTCCTCGCGGAGGCACGGAAGTGCTTGGCATGATGATGTATCGTGATGCGTTCAAGCTCGGTGATTTTGGCTATGGAACAGCAATAGCGTTCATTACTCTTGCGCTAGTGCTAGGCGTGACGATGATTCAATGGAAAGTTTCTGGAGCACAAGGAGAAGAATAATGAAGTCATCATTATGGTCGCGTTTGGCGCGTCATGCGATTCTGATTTTAGGTTCAGCAACAGTAATCATTCCATTTTTGTGGATGTTCACTACTTCTTTGCAAATGCGTGCTGAAACATACACGAATACTTCAATTTTTCCTACATCATGGCATTGGGAAAACTATATTCACGCTTGGCAAGCGGCGCCGTTTGCGCAATATTATTGGAATACGCTATTGATGACGGTAGGAATTGTTGTAGGACATTTAATATTGGATGCCTTTGCCGCCTACGCTTTTGCGCGATTAGAATTTCCTTTGAAGAAAACAATATTCATTCTGCTGCTTTCTGCATTGATGATTCCTAATTTTGTGATTGTTATTCCGTCTTATGAGATAGTCGCTAATTTGGGATGGGTCGATACGCTGTATGCTTTGATTGTTCCTAGACTTGCAGATGTGTTTGGCATTATTTTACTTCGCCAATATTTTGCAACAATTCCTCGAGAGCTTGATGAGGCAGCGCGCATTGACGGTTGTGGCAGGTTTGGAATATTCTTCAAAGTAATCGTTCCATTGTCGTCCCCAGCGTTTGCGACGCTTGGTATTTTTAGTTTTCTCTTTGCGTGGAATGATTTTCTTTGGCCATTATTGGTTACGAATACGGATGAAACTCGTACAATTCAGATTGGTTTAGCATCTTTCGTAGGGCGTTACGGAACCTCTTGGAATTATTTGATGGCAGGAACTTTGACTGCAACAATACCAAGTATTATTGTGTTCCTTTTCTTCCAACGTGCGCTTGTTAGAGGAATTGCCAATACTGGTATGAAAGATTAGAAATTGTAGAAATATTAAGGATGGGGTTTATTATGTCTATACCACAGTGGTTGCCTGATGCAAGATTTTATCAGATTTTTCCTGATCGTTTCTATCGTTGTGAAGGCTACGGTATGCTAACTGAAGGTCATGTGCCGCTTGATCCATGGGATGCTGAGCCTACGCGTGAGAATTTCTTAGGTGGTAATATTGCTGGAATTACAGAAAAACTTGATTATATTCATGATTTAGGTTGCAACGCGCTCTATTTGAATCCAATTTTTTCTGCTGCAACAAATCATCGTTATGACGCAAACGATTATTTTAAAATCGATCCACTTTTAGGAACTCTTGAAGATTTCCATACATTGGTAGATGAAGCGCATAAGCGGAATATACGTATAGTACTAGATGCAGTTTTAAATCATTGTGGTAAAACTCATTGGATGTTTCAAGATGTTGTTAAAAATGAAGAGAATTCAGAATATGTTAATTATTTTTCAGTGAAAAACTTTCCAGTTAAGTCATTGCCTGTGCCTAATTATAAAACCTGTTCTGGTTGTGAATATCTACCGAAGTGGAATGTGTTTAATCCAAAGGTGCGTGAGCATCATTTTAATGTTGCGAAATATTGGATTGATCAAGGTATCGACGGTTATCGTCTTGATGTTCCATATTTTATTTATCCAGAATTTTGGCAGGATTTTAGGCAAGTTGTTAAATCAAAAAATTCAGAATTATGTTTGATAGCTGAAGAATGGAGAGACCCTGCTCAATGGTTGCAAGGAGACACTACCGATAGCACAATGAATTATACTCTGCGTGATTTAGTTTTAGGTTTTACTGCAACAAAGCGATTCAATGCATACGATTTTGTTAACGGTATTAACCGTCTGCAGGAGCGCATACCGTATGGATATCACCATGGGATGATGAATTTGTTGGGTAGTCACGATACTGAGCGTGTTTTAACTGCGCATCAAAATAATACTGAGGATTGCATAACTGCCTACTGTTGCATGTTTGCCTGCGAAGGTGCTCCGATGATTTATTACGGTGATGAACTTGGTATGGTTGGCGATAATGATCCTGGGTGCCGTTCTGGTATGCAGTGGGATAGTCTTGATACAAATGCTGAAATATTCCGTACAATTGTTCAATTAAATGCATTGCGGCGTGATCATATTGCGTTGCGGAGGGGTACGCAAAGTTGTTACGCTGTTGATGGAGATACTGTCATTATTTCGCGAGAGCATAAGGAAGAATCTCTTTTGATGATTATTTCACGTAGTAATTTATTAGAGTATAATTCATCGAAGCTACCTCAACAATTGCAAAATCATAATTGGCGAATTATAAATGGTGTAACTGTTGGAGATAGTTGGCGCCCTAATAAAGATAGTTCTATGATCGTATTGCAGGCTCAACAGTAAAAATAATGTAGAAGTAAGAAGTGTGAAGCATGGGAAAGAAAATTACAATGCAGGATATTGCTGATGCAGCGCGTGTCTCTAAATCTGCTGTCTCCTTTGCGTATAATACTCCTGATCGCTTATCGTCAGAAACTGTAGAACACATATTTTCAGTTGCAAAGGAACTAGGATATGTGCGTAATCCTGTTGCTTATATGCTGAGAACTCAAAAGACAAATAGTTTGGGATTGTTACTACCGCAGCAATTAGGTCGAGTGCTAGAAAATCCATACTATTCGGAATTTATTCAGGGTATTGGGCAAATCTGTGAGCGAGAGGGATTGACGCTTCTTTTAGTGCCTCCACTTCGTAATTCTATGTTAAAAGCAATTCCTTATGCTGCAGTTGACGGTTTTATAGTAACTGGTTTAGAAGAAGATCGTGGTGAAGTTGAAGCTCTTATGCAGCAAGGAAAGCCATTTGTGATTGTTGACAGTGAAGTACATAGCCAGGCTCCGAGTATCAATATTGATGAGTCGCGCGCTATGAAAGAATTAACTGAGCATCTTATTTCATTGGGTCATCGCAATTTTGTGGTGATTTCTCCAGAATCAGGCAATGATGATGGGTATCTTTCTTGGCATGGAACAATTCGTCGCCGTATTGATGGTGTGGTTTCTGCTTTAGAAGAGAATGGAATAGCTCCACTGGTCGATAAGAAAAATGTTATTGAAGTGCCATGTACTCGTACTGGAGGAGAAGAAGCTTTTGCACAAATAAAACAAAATAATTCTGTATTACCAACTGCATTCATCTGTTTTAGTGATGTTATTGCGTTTGGAGTAATGGATGCTGCTAGACAGTCTGGTTTGCAAATCCCACGCGATATTTCTGTTACAGGATTTGATGATATAGATGAGTCTGCATGTAGTAATCCACCGTTGACAACAGTTAAACAACCTGTCACAACTAAAGGACGTTTAGCTGCTGAATATATAGTAGAGACTTTGAATGCTGGGTATGAACGAGCATCATCCCGTCACGTATGCCTACCTATTACTGTGCTGCTGCGTGAGTCAATTGGCCCAGCAGCATCTATAAGAGAATAGGCTGCGTAGTAAATACTTGATTCCTTCCTCCTATGAAAAATATAGTGCCACGTTAAGTTTTTTTAGCGTGGCACTATATGCATAATTTCTTGAATAGGGTCAGAATTAATCGTAATTTTTTGTTTATGCAAAAATTATGATTTCTACTGGCGATAGTAGGAGAGGAAGCTGGAGAGTTTGCCCATTGCATCGCGAAGCGTTTGCAAGCGTGGCAAGTAGACTACGCGGAAGTAACCTGGAGTCTGCCAATTAAAGCCTTTTCCGTGCACAATCAGCAACTTCTGATCGCGCAGCAAATCAAGCGCAAACTGTTCGTCGTCGTGAATGTTGTATCGACTTGGATCGAGCTTTACAAACATGTAGAAAGCAGCGTCTGGTCGTTCAACGCTTACGCCATCCATCTCTTGAAGCGCGTTATAGCAATACTCGCGCTGCTCATACACGCGTCCGCCTGGCTCCAAATACTTCTCAACGCTCTGGTATCCACCCAAAGCAGTCTGAATAATCGACTGTGCAGGAACGTTCGAGCACAAGCGCATATTAGACAGCATATTAAGACCCATAATGTAGTCGCGAGCCTTGGACTTATCTCCAGAAAGGCTCATCCAGCCGATGCGGAAGCCTGCAATCATATGCGACTTAGAAAGTCCGCTAAAAGTTACGCAGAACACGTCTGGAGCAAGAGAAGCAATCGAAACATGTTTTTTGCCGTCCATAACAAGACGGTCGTAAATCTCGTCCGCAAAAATAATCAGATTAAACTCGCGCGCAATCCTAACAATCTCTTCCAAAACTTCGCGACTATACAGCACGCCCGTAGGATTATTCGGGTTAATAATCACGATTGCTTTAGTGCGAGGCGTGATTTTAGAGCGAATATCGGCAATATCTGGGTACCAATGCGACTTTTCGTCACACATGTAGTGCACAGGAGTGCCGCCAGCCAAGCTCGCGCACGCAGTCCACAGAGGATAGTCTGGGCTTGGTATAAGAATCTCGTCGCCGCAATCAAGCAGCGCTTGCATAGAAAGGTTAATCAGCTCTGAAACACCGTTTCCAGTGTAAATATCTTCCATTTGCACGCCTGGAATGCCCTTAAGTTGATCGTATTGCATAATCGCCTTGCGTGCGGAGAAAAGTCCGCGGCTATCCGAGTAGCCTTCGCAGTCAATAAGCTGCTGTTGCATGTCGTAAATCACTTCGTCTGGAGCGCGGAATCCAAAAGGCGCAGGATTTCCAATGTTGAGCTTTAAAATATGCGTTCCGTTTGCTTCCATGCGGTTTGCTTCTTCTACAACAGGGCCTCGAACGTCGTAGAGCACGTGCTCAAGTTTGGTGGATTTGTTGAAGTTTCTATGTTTGAGTGTTTCGGAAAGCTCTTCCTCTGTTAATTGGCGATTTTCCTCGTGCTGCTCGCTGCAATCTAATTGCGACTTTTGCGCGGTTTTCGCGCAAGAATGCCCACCTTTGATTCCGTAGTCGCTAATTTCAAGAATTTGTGCAAGCATATCTCGCACGTCTTTGCGAGGTTCAGTTTTGCCGCTTAAATACTGGCTTAACTGGCTTTTGCCAAGCTTATGGCCGCTTTTTGCTGCAAGCTCGATTACATCAATCTGCTTGTATCCCTTGATTTTCATGGCCTTTTTAAGGTCGTTTGCAAAATTCTGTGCCATAATCCGTCTTTCTTTATGCCATCTTATAGAAGCTCATAAAATCAGCATTCTTAAATTGAACAAACTTATAACAAAGTTCAAAATAGAAGCTATAAATTGAACTTTGAGGCGATTAAAAGACAATTTTACGCATAAAAAAGCATTTTGCAAGCCTAGAATTGAATTTATTTTGAATTTTGACCAAATTCTGGCTGAGTAATAATTAAGAATTGAACTAAAAAGACATTAAATTGAACTTATTTTGATTTGCTGGAATACGATTTTGCGCAAGCCTCAATCTTGTAGTGTGTTTGTAGCACTGCTCGAACGGGTAATCCGCGATAGCACTACTCCCGCGTTTGTCTTCCGAATTGGCTATTACGACAACAAATGCGGGAAGAAGCTGCTGACGTTGTGCCAAAAATGGGTCAAATTTTATATATTTTTGGTACATTTTTGATATATTTTCCACAAATAATTGCGCAGTTTGTTGCGGTGATACTATGGGTTACATGTATTTCTTTACTCCGCGCAGATGTGAATCTACCCAAAAAATAATGTATGCCAATAAAGGGCAGGCTCTTATGGCAGCGGATAAAAGCCTTAGAGAGCGCGGAGCAAGATTATGGGTTTATAAATGCGATTATTGCGGAAGTTGGCATTTAACGCATTCAAATCCTGCAATTCGTAAGTATTGCGATATGCGATCGCGGTTTGAAACAACCAAACCTAAGTCTAGAAAACGCGGATATAAGCCGCGTCTTCGTTAAATAATTAACGCTAAATAATTAACACTAAAAATCAGCAAATCAGTAAATCAGTACTTAAAAGTAAATCCTTGCGCGTTAAGCTGCGATTCGCAACTATGGTTTTTGGCGCCAGAATCTACAGCAAGCTTTGCGATTTGTGCGCTGAAAGCATCCACTGGCCTATCTGCATTACGTAAATCGTAGTATTTATGCACTCTTTCATCGAATTCTGCAAGTTTTTCAAGCAAAACATCATCGCTGCCAGGGTATTCATTTTCAAAGAATTGCATGCTTGAATCCATGCGCGGCTTTAACTCTGGGCTTTGGTCTGGCTTGCCAATCGCAAGCCCAAGTACTGGATACGTGTATTTTGGCAACTTCAAAAGTTCAATTAAATCTGGAATATTATTCAAAATTGAACCAAGAATTACGCAACCGAGTCCAAGCGATTCTGCTGCTGTTTCCATAGCGTGCAATGCAAGAATTGCGTCATTTTGCGACTGCGAGAATCTGTAGCCTGTTTTAAGCGTAAAGTCGCCTCCGTCTGAATCAATGCCATTTTTGCGCGCTATAGCAGCATTTCTGTGCTGATCAATAATAAAAACATACAAAAGTGGCGCTGTGGCTATATAAGTTTGATTTCCAAGTTCGGAAAGCTTTTGTTTAAGATTTTTGCTAGTGATTTTAATAGCCGACCAATCGTTTAAAAACTGACTACAAGCTGCGCGCTGTGCTGCTGCTTCCAACGTTTTTACAATATTTTCGCTAATTGGCTCGTTTTTAAAAGCGCGTATAGATCTGCGATTAAGAAGCGTCTGAATTGTTTTATTTTCTTCAATCTGTTTATCGTTATTTTGATCGTTATTTTGCTGCAGCTCTGTCATTTTATTTCCTTAAAATTATGCTACTTAAAAATATTTATGCTATTTAGACTACTTAAAATACTTGTTTTTCTTGTTATTTTCTGCGACTTTGCCTTTTCTTAATTGCAGATAGTACCGCGCGATTTGTGTATCTACCTGCAACTGTTGTTAAGATTGCGCTAAAAATCGCAAGCCCGATGTTCATGAGCAAAGAATCTTCTTGTTTATTTTGCGCGATTTTGTGCATTTTATTGTTTTTTACGTAATGCTTCCATACGATTTCTGCGACTTTACCTACGACCATTGTAACAATTGCAGGAATTGCAGATTTTGCAATCATATCTAACAAAGTGTCAGGATTTTTAAGTCTTTTTTGTCTTAATGCAATAGCTTTATCGTTAACCTTGTTTAAACGCTTAATTGTAAGATTTGAAGCGCTGCGGGTTGCGCTGTGAGACGCATTATGAGTCGCACAATAATCTGCATGTGCGTTGGAAGATTCGGTATAAAATTGACCAGAAAAGTCTTGTCGTGAATTGTGCTGCGAATCATTCCGTGAATCATATCGTGAATCATTTTGGGTTAACGTCATATTTTTATGTTAATGGTAGCGAAATACCAATTAGTAATTGACATGTAAAAGTGTTATAAAAGTGTTATAAAAGCGAGCGAATATGGCAGTGGAGCCAGTTTGTAAGTAATGGGTTTAGATTTGCGCTAAGGCACCAAGCGTAGATTTTTGACTTGTTGGCGGTGCTTAAGGTGGAGTGGATTTATGCTGAACAGTATTGACGTTGACGTTAATGGTGGTTCATTTGGCGGAGATTCGTACGAGATTCAAGATGTTCCAGCAACTTGTGGCGGAGCTCCCGAGGGTAGACTTGTTCTTTTGCGTCACGGACAAACTGTTTGGAGCGAATCAGGTCAGCATACAGGTAGAACGGATATACCGCTTACTCAAATTGGTTGTTCGCAAGCAGTTTATGCTGGTGAGCGCATTCGACAAGCATTTCCTAAGGGTTTTGATGCGGATTGCCAGTTTGTAAGCCCTCTTGTTCGTGCTCGTCAAACAGCTCAACTGGCGGGTTTTACGTATTGCACGCCGTTAGAATACGCAGCTGAATGGGATTATGGGTGTGCAGAAGGGCGAACTAGAAAAGATGTCTCCGCGTTAAGCGGAGTAGAATCATGGGATGTTTGGCGAGATGGTCCTAAGGCTCTTCCAGAGTTTATGTCGGATTCTTGTGAAGAGTCTCTTCCGAGTGGTGAAACGGTGAAAGTCGTACGCTGCAATGGGGAAAGTCTGCAGGATGTTTCTGATCGAACGCAAAAAATAATCGACTCTGTTTTGCCAAAGCTTAAAAGCGGCAAGGATGTGATTATTGTTGCACACGCGCATGTTCTTAGAATTTTAGCTATGAGGTGGTTAGGCGTTGATGCGTCTCAAGCGCGGTTGCTGCGACTAGACACTGCTCATTACAGCGCTCTTGGAACTTATAAGGGAGATCGTGTAATCGTTCGCTGGAATTGTTGATTTGTGATTGTTGCAGATTATTCGACACGCCATCATATCAACACTGCTATCGTTTGCAATATTTTTGCATTTGAGGCATAATAAAAATTGTCGAAAAGGGCACCTAGGGGTGCGGCGGCTCATAGTAGGGTCGACGGCATAGGAGAAAGGTTCGATGATGAATCGTACAATTAAGTCAACAATTGCGCTTGTAGCTTGCTCCGCGATGGCATTCGGTGCGCTCGCTGCATGTGGTTCCAGCTCTTCGGATTCTTCCGACAAGGGTAAGGTTTACTTCCTTAACTTCAAGCCAGAATCTGCTGATCAGTGGAAGGAAGTTGCTAAGGAATATACCAAGAAGACTGGTATTCCTGTAAAGGTCCAGAACGCTGCTTCTGGTACATATGAGCAGTCTCTTAAGAGTGAAATCAGCAAGGGTGATGAAGCCCCTACACTCTTCCAGGTGAATGGTCCTGTTGGATATGCGTCTTGGAAGGATTACACTGCAGATCTTAAGGATACCGAGCTTTACAAGCAGCTTCAGAACAAGGATATTGCTCTTAAGGATGGAGACAAGGTTGTTGGTGTTCCATACGCAATGGAAACTTACGGCTTGATTTACAACAAGTCTTTGTTAAAGAAGTACACTGAGCTTAAGGATGCAAAGGTAAAGTCTGCTGAAGAGATTAACTCCTTCGACAAGCTTAAGGCTGTTGCTGATGACATTCAGGCTCGTAAGGGTGAACTTGGTGTTGATGGTGCTTTCACTTCTGCTGGCTTCGATTCCAGCTCTGATTGGCGCTTTAAGACTCACCTTGCAAACATTCCTCTGTACTATGAGTTCAAGGCAGACAAGGTAACTAAGCAGCCAGCAAAGATCAAGGGCACGTTCCTTGATGGCTACAAGAAGATCTTTGATCTTTACATTACTGATTCCACCACTCCTGCAACTCAGCTCAGCTCTAAGACTGGCGAGGATGCAAACTCTGAGTTCTCGCTTGGCAAGGCTGTGTTCTATCAGAATGGTACTTGGGCTTGGACTGATTTGCAGAAGGCTGGTATGAAGGCTGAAGACCTTGGCATGCTCCCAATCTACATTGGTGCTAAGGGTGAAGAAAAGCAAGGCTTGGCTACTGGTTCCGAGAATTATTGGTGCATTAACGATAAGACTTCGGATGCAAACAAGAAGGCAACTAAGGACTTCTTGAAGTGGGTTCTTACCTCTGATTACGGCAAGGAAGCTATGTCTAAGAAGATGGGCTTCACCACTCCATTCAAGAGCTTTGCTGATATGAAGTCTGAGAATCCTTTGACTGCTGCTGCTGTTGAAGATGCTCAGTCTGGTAAGACTCCTGTAAGCTGGAACTTCACTATGATGCCATCTGACAACTGGAAGAACGATCTTGGCTCCGCTTTGCTTGAGTATGCTCAGGGCACTGGCAAGTGGGATAAGGTTAAGAGCGCCTTCGTTGACAATTGGGCTAAGGAAGTTGCTCAGACTCACGAAGATCAGGATTAATCTGAATATTGATTATTCGGCTTAAACTTGATTACAAATTAAAGTCATAATTTAAGAACATAATTTAAAATGATAATTTAAGATTGGGCTGTTGATGTAATTGCATTAGCACAGTGCATTAATAGCCTACTAAAAGAGCTTCAGGCCTTATCGGTTTGAAGCTCTTTTGTTTGAATTTAGTCTGATATCTAATAGTCTGATATCTAAATAGTATTTTTAAGATTGCATTTAAGATGGTACTTGAATTAAGCTACGTCAAGTTGAGATGTACTCGAGCGCACAATTAGCTGTGCTGGAATCGTAATGTATCTGCGACTTTCATCTAAATAATCTCCATTAATTAAAGATAAAGTCATTTTTGCAATATCTACGGCCATGCTTACAGGGTCTTGTCTAATAGTTGTAAGTCCTGTTTCTCTAGCGTAGAAGCTGTCGTCAAAACCGATAATTGAAAGATCACCTGGAGTATTGTATCCACTTCTAGAAAGCTGGAACATTAAAGGTATTGCTATTCCGTCTTCTTGGCATGCAATTGCAGTAGGCATGCTACTGTTACTTAAAAGCGATGAAACTATTGAACTTATACGGTCTAAACCTTCTGGAGCTACGATTTCGGTAGGTGTAATATTGTTAATCTTGCATTCGTCAATAAACGAATGATAACGTTGTAAAACGCTGAAATGCAGGGAAACATCGCGATTTGTGCGAATATAAGCTATGTTTTTATGACCTAATCCAATAAGGTGGCGAGCCATAAGCCTCGCTCCTTGATCGTCGTCAATATTAATTGTTGCGTCAAAATCGCAGTCCATAGGATATAAGCAGTTTATGCCTAAAACCGGTACGCCAGTTGCCTTTAATGAAGCAACTTCCGACTTATTTACGTCAAATGAGCAAACTATTACAGCATCCGCATTTCTTCGAGTTGGTAGCATATCAAAGAATTCTGCGCGCTCTTGGCTGCTTGATATTTGGAAAATTGATAGATCGTAGCCTGCTGGGTGAAGAACCTGATTCAATCCTTGTATTATGGATGCGCTAAACCACAGACGAATGCTGTCGCTCATTAGTAGTGCAACTCTTAGAGTTCTACCAGATTTTAAAGCGGCTGCAGAACGAGATATTGAGAAGTTTAGTTTTTCTGCAATAGCCAACACTTTGTTGCGAGTTATTGCGGAAACTAAGTCTGGTCGTGTAAATGAGCGTGAAACAGTAGATACTGATACGTGAGCTTCGTTGGCAACATCTTGAATATTAGCCGGCATGTGAACTCCTTTATTCGCACAACATCAATATCTTCATCAATATTTTTTTATTAATGTCTTCATTAATATCACTCAAACATCTTCAACGATAGTATATGAGAAGCTCATACATCAATGCTCATTGCGCCCCCTATACACAAACGTTTGCAATAAAAATAATGATAGCAGATTTTGCTGCAAAATCGCCAAAAATAGGGATTTTCTTCACATTTGATTTTATTTTCATCGCGTAACGACATGCAAAAAAATGACAACGTTTGACATTGCTGTTGCATGTAGTAATATAAAAGTATTGGTTCGGGCGTCGACGCTCGTACAAGCGTCGTACTCAAGGAGGAGAAAGTGACGAGTCATGATTAATATGAGTGGAAAAGCAATACGCAAATGGTGGGCGTTGTTCGCTCTACCAACGTTTGCCGCATTTGTAATTGGTTTCTTGGTGCCATTTGTAATGGGCGTGTATCTTAGCTTTACTAAGTTCCACACTGTTACTGACGGAAAGTTTGTTGGAATACGCAATTATCGCAAGGCTTTGCGCGACCCACACTTCCTTCATTCGTTAATATTTACAACGGCTTTTACGGTTGTAACAACAATTGTTATTAATGTTATTGCATTTGCAATCGCTTACATGCTTACAAAAAAGTTCAAAGGCTCCAACCTATTCCGTACGGTATTCTTTATGCCGAATTTGATTGGTGGCATTGTTTTGGGCTACGTTTGGCAGGTAGTGCTTAATGGTATTTTGGGCTACTTTGGCCGCGCTATTACGTATTCTGCAACATACGGCTTCTGGGGCATGGTTCTTTTGATATGCTGGCAGCAAATCGGCTACATGATGATTATTTACATTGCTGGCTTGCAAGCGCTTCCAGGAGACGTTATTGAGGCTGCTGCCGTTGATGGCGCAACCCCAATGCAAACGCTGTTTAAGATTACGATTCCGCTTATGATGCCGTCCATTACAGTGTGCACATTCTTGACTGTTACAAACGGATTCAAGCTATTCGATCAGAACTTGGCGTTGACCAATGGTGCTCCTTCTAGAAAGTCGGAGATGCTTGCATTAAACATCTTCAACACTTTCTATGGAAGAATTAATGGCGAAGGTGTTGGCCAGGCTAAGGCAGTTATATTCTTCATTATTGTTGCCGTTATTGCCTTGCTTCAGAACAAGTTGGCAACTTCTAAGGAGGTGGCAGCATGAACGAGAAGACTAAGCATCCTGCGCTTTGGACCACGCTTTTTGCTGTAGTGAGTTTGCTGTGGATTTTCCCAATCGCGATAGTGTTTATAAACTCCTTTAAGTCAAAGGTGTATATTGCTAGCGAGCCATTTTCACTTACTCCAAAGTCGTTTATTGGCTTTGATAATTACGTTCTTGGCGTTAATCGCACGAATTTGTTGATGAGCTTCTGGTGGACAATTGTTGTAACTATTGGCGCTGTAGTTCTGATTCTTTTGTGCACTTCGATGTGCGCATGGTGGATTGTGCGAGTAAACAATTGGGCTGCAAAGTCGCTTTACGTGTTGTTCTTGTTCAACATGATTGTGCCATTCCAAATGGTTATGTTCACGCTTTCCAACATCACTACAAAGCTTGGATTGAACACCCCTTGGGGCTTGTGGATTATCTACCTTGGATTTGGTGCAGGTTTGGCTGTGTTTATTTTTACAGGCGTTGTAAAGGGCATTCCTCAAGAATTGGAAGAGTCTGCAATGATTGATGGTGCTTCTGTGCCTCGCATATTCTTCCAGATTATTGTGCCGATTATGAGGCCTGCGATTATATCCGTTTCTATCTTGCAAACAATGTGGATTTGGAACGACTTCCTTCTTCCTTACCTAACTTTGGATTTGAACAAGTACAAGACGGTTTCTATTGCAGTTCAATATTTGAAGGGCGGCTATGGCTCTGTTGAAATGGGTGCCATGATGGGCTGCTTGGTTATGGCGATTGTTCCAATCATAGTATTCTACCTAATCTGCCAAAAGTACATAATTAAAGGTGTTATGGCAGGTGCGGTAAAGGGCTGAAGTCTTTTCTCCTTCTGGCTTTGGTGGCATGCATGATGGTGGTTGCAAGTGTTTGTAGCCACCATCATTTGTGTTTAAGCATCATTTGTGTTTAAGCATATCTTATAGTGTATTTTATAGTGTATTGTTATTTTAGATTTGTTTAGATCTACTTTAAATCTGTTTAGATTTGTTTAGATTTGCGGGAGTGGTTGTAATGATTTCTTTTGGAAGCCCCGATTCAAAGTTTGCACAAGGAATGGAATCGTTTGCAGACGCAGTATGGCTTACCATTTTAATGATTATTACCAGCATTCCGCTTATAACGATTGGCGCATCCATTACAGCTGCTCACGAAACAGCCAGAAGAATTGAACGTGGCGAGGCGCACACAACAGCAATCTACTTTAAGTCTTTTAAGAATAATTTTGTTAAGGCAACTATTATTTGGCTTATTTTAGGGCCGATTCTTGCGCTAATAATATGGTCTTGGATTTTCTTGCGACTTACTCCGCTTTTAATAATAAAATTTGCGATTAGCATTTTGTGGGTTTTGGTTGCTCAATGGGTGTTTGCGTTGCAAGCGCGCTTTGAAAACTCGATTGGCAGAACTTTAATTAACTCGCTGATTTTTGGCGTGAGCTACATTGCAACCACTTTTATGATGGTTTTGCTTGACTTTGTATTTTTTGCGCTTGTCTATTTGTCTTTAAAGTATTTTTTGCAGGGATTGCCATTGTTGATTTTGTTAGGATGGGGGTCTTTGATTATGCTCCACACTCCGCTGCTTGAACGCGTGTTTGCAAAATACGTTAAAACAAGTGGTAAGTGATTTGTGAATTGACATTAGTAACCCGAGAATTAGATGTAACCAAGTAATCGGGTATTCGGATAACTAGGTAATCGCGGGTAACTAGGTATCCGTGTATTCTGCAAAATAATTAATGAGGCGAACACCATCATGGATGCTCGCCTCATTTGGGACATCATTACAAGGTGCTTTAAATGTGCAACTATGCGCAAATCCTAACACCATGTCGGGGAGGGAAACAAGTTACTCTTAACAGATAACCATGCCCTTTCATTATACTCTAAATAGCTTTATTTATAAAGGTTTTCACCCTTTCTTTTTTGTTGTTTTTATTGTTATTTTGGCTTAAATTCTAATTATTTTTGCCGTTCATAACAGCTGCCATAGAAAGCACTCTAGGTGACTTAAACACTTCGTCGGTATGAACAACATTGCCATCTTTATCAGCAAGAGGAATACGCCAATTTGGATATTCTGTACTGGTTCCAGGCTGATTCTGCGAACGCTTTTCTCCAACTGCGTCAACGAGCGCCACTTGCAAAAGCAAAGATGGGGAAGTGCGCATAATCGCATGCATGGCCTCCACAATCTCTTGCACATGGTCTTCTACATGTTCGGCAGCATCCTTGCTAATCCATCCGCCTTCCAAAAGCATTTTCATCATGGCGTCTCGCTCGGCGCTAGCAGCCTTCTGGAAGCTTTCTACAGAATCGGTAAGCAAATGAAGCTCCTCGCGAAGCTTAACATGCTCAAAAGCAAGGTATCCAGCTGTAGGTGGCATGTCGTGAGTTGTAACAGATGCCAAAGCGTATTCGCGGTATGTAGAAGGGTTTGCAAATATAATCTGCTTCTTACCAGCCTTCTTAGCGGCTTTTTCTGCATCGTCGTTGTGAGTGAACCATTCAACAACAGTCCCAAGAATTCCGTGCGAGGCAAGAACCTTAGAAACATATGCTGGAACAGTGCCCAAATCTTCGCCAATCACCAATCCGCCTGCGCGAGTTGCCTCAATACTAAGAACAGCAAGCATAGCGTCCACGTTGTAGTACACGTAAGCACCGTTCTTAGCTCCTTGACCTCGCGGAATCCACCATAAGCGGAAAAGACCGAGCACGTGGTCAATGCGAACCGCGCCAGCATGCAAGAACACGTTGTGAACCATGTCTCGGTATGCAATGTAACCAGTTTCGTCTAGATAATTAGGGTCAAATGGAGGCTGACCCCAATCTTGACCTTGCTGGTTGTAGAAGTCTGGAGGTGCACCAACGCTAACGCCGTTAGCAAATCGTTCTGGGCTCCACCACACATCTGCGCCATAACCGTGAACACCAACAGCCATGTCTTGCATAAGACCAATCGCCATTCCAGCGGCTTTAGCTTCGGCATGGGCAGCTGCAACCTGCTCGTCTGCAATCCACTGCAGCCAGCGGTGGAACTCCAACAAATCAGCGTGCTCGCGCTTAAGCGCGTCAATCTGAGGAGTGCCCTTGCCAGTGGTATCAAACCAAAGGTTATCTCCCCAAGGAGCGCCCCAAACTTCAAAGGCTACGCACCAAGTCGCAAAAGCGTCTAAGTCTTCTCCAGAACGCGCCTTAAAGTCTGCGAAATCCTGCTCGCGTTCTGCGCTTCTAGGCTGCTCAAAAATCATCTTTAATGCTGGTAGTTTTGCACTCCAAGCAGCGTTAATATCCATAGGATTTGGATCGTTGTTTTGCGCTTCAACCGACTCGTGCAGAGCTTCCACTTGTTCTCTCTGGCTATCGCTTAATTGCGCGTATTCTGGAATATCCTGTGGGCGAATATAAGTTACGTTTAAGAATCTGCGCGACTCAGGCAAATAAGGCGAAGGCTCTAAAGGTGCCACTGGTGCGCAGGCGTGAATTGGGTTTATAAGCATAAAGTCGGCTTTGCCAATGCTACCCGCGTCTTTAAGAAGTCTACGCAAGTCGCCATAATCGCCAACTCCCCAAGATTCCTTTGATCG
Organism: Gardnerella sp. DNF00354; assembly: GCF_049262755.1. Taxonomy (NCBI): domain Bacteria; kingdom Bacillati; phylum Actinomycetota; class Actinomycetes; order Bifidobacteriales; family Bifidobacteriaceae; genus Gardnerella; species Gardnerella sp. DNF00354. Next base: position 267,863 of record NZ_CP058402.1, on the reverse strand, counting down.
CACGGAATAGAGCTGAGTCATGTAGCCCCAGCGATGGCGTTCCTGAACGCTTTGCGGAAGAGGGATTCTTGCTGGAGCAGAAATCAGTGTAACCTGAGCATGCAAGGCACATTCGTCATCTACAGTTGCTTTCAGAGTGTGGTAACCCATTGGCAAATCTTCTGGAAGCTCCAGCAACAAATCGCCATCTTTGCTTGTCTTAAAGTTATTAAGAGGCTTATCAGGCGTATCCTCGTATTCTGTTCCGTCTTCTAAAGTCAGCGTTACATGAATCTTGCTTGGGTCGATTGCACTGCCGCCAGTATGCACAGGCACTATTGTTTTTGTGCCATTAAAGCATACAACGGTTGGTGGCAGAAGTTCGCTATCTCGCTTTTCTTGCACTAGTTTTAGTGAGTTTGCAATATTTTCCTCTGTATCTGCTTGCCAACCTAGTGCATCTAGCACGCCAACAAGAGCTTCATCGGTAATTTCCGTATAGTCGCCTAGTTGGTCGATGTAGAAAGTTGCAACTCCGCAGGCTTTTGCTAGCTGAATTAGTGGACGATTGAGTCGTTCTGCGCTTTCTTCTACGGGCACAGGCGTGGCAGCCTTTGTTTTGGCGTTGTCTGTTGTGCTCATGATGCTCCTTTGTTAATCAGTGGCACATGTAATCTCGTCGCATCGATGTTGGTTTGCAAACGATGTCGAAGAGTGCGATTTCTCAACACATCACTGGATTGAGGCACGCTCTAGCTAACCATTATATTAAGTATTGATATCGTTTGCAATATTGGCGATTTTAGTGGGATTTAACAAAAACCGCATTAACAAAAACCGCAGAAGGTTAAATACCAACTGCGGTTTTGTTATTTGTTATTTGCGATTATTTGCGCATGTTCACTACTTGCGACTACTTGCGACGGATGCGCATAAAGTGCCATCCTGCTCCGATTGCTGCGATTCCAGCAGTTATGCTGCCAGCAACAGCTGCGATTAGCGTTGTGTTGTTGCCAGCGGCGTGCTCACCGTTGTTTGCGCCAGATGCCTGAGCGCTCTTATCGCTGCTATTGTCTTCGCTCTTTGAGTCTTCGTTCTTGGAGTCTTCGGATTCCTTCTGATTTTCATCTTTTGCGGAATCGTTAGATGTGTTCTTGGACTCTTCGCTCTTTGTCGTGTTTGCGGAGCTTGCTGTAGGATCAGCAGGAGCAGCAGATGCAGGAGCTGCAGCAGATGCTGCAGCACGAGGCGTGCGTGCAGGAGTCTCTGCGGTTGCTTGCGACTTATCGGTAGCATTTTCTACGAGCTCTTCTGCAGCTTTTGCTGTATGCGCAGGCTCCGTTTGGTTCGCTGGAACAGCACTGTGCTTAGGGGCAGCCTGTGGTGCAGACTGTGGAGCAGAAGGAGCCGAAGCCTGTGGAGTGCTTGGTGCAGCGTTGTTCTGTGGCGCATTCTGCGGAGTGCTTGGAGCAGGAGCAGGAGCAGAAGGAGCTGCTTCTATAGAGCCTGCGCCTGGAGCAACACTCAAATTGCCACCGTCTTGCTGCGAGTTGCTTCCTGCAAAGTCTCCTCGAGAAGAGCTATTGCTATCTTGCGTGTTGTCCTCTGGCTTCGCGTTGTTTTCTGGCTTCACTCCGTTTTCTGGCTTCTGAACCTGTGGATTTGAAGCCGCTGGAGGTGCTGGAGGTGTAAGCGGAGCGTGCGTTTCTGGCACTGCAGGATTTTGTTGCTGATCCTGTGGATTCTCTCGTGGAGCCTGCGGAGCGTTCTGCGGAGCTTGATTCTTAGCCTTCGGTTTCAAAGCTTCCTCAGCCTTAGATAGCATATTATTAGATGAGTCAATCTTTGATATGCCAAAGTTCATTCTTTGAATTCGACCGCTTAAGCCTTGCTCAACTGTACCAAACGCAGAATCTGATCCAGCAAATCTTGCAGTGTATTCTATTTGGGCACTAGGTGGAAGATCTTTGATTGTATTTCTAATCTTTTCCTTAATTTCTTCAGCTTGTTTCTTTATATTAGCTATTTTTTCCTTTGTTTTATTTACTTTAGATATAACTTCTTGCGCTTGCGCTTTAGCTTTATTTAGCCTGTCTTTAGCTTCTGCAACAGCTTTCTTTGCTTCTTCAAGCTGCGTTTTAGTATTCTCTAAATCATTAGTTGCTCTTCGTAATGATTCATTAGAAGTTTCAATGTTTTCTTCAAATGTTTTTCTATTTTCTCTGGCTTCTTCAAGAGCATTAGTTTCTTTCTTAACTATTTTCTCAGCTTCTTCTGCTTTGCCTATTTCTTCCTGCAATTTGCGAGCAGATTTTTGAGCAGCATTAGTAAGTTCTTCTAACTTAGACTTAGCAGTGTTTAATGATTCTTCTGCTTCTTGCTTAGAACCTTCTAACACTTCTATAGTCTTCTTATACTCAGCTATTTCGGATTCTTTATCTGAAACTTCTTTAGCTAATTTTTCAGCCTTAGCATTCTTTTCGTTAGCAGCTTTTCGAGCAGCTTTTGCGTCATCAGAAACTTTTGTCAAAGAATCTTTCTCTGAGGTTAATCTTTCAATTTCAGAAGATAATTCGCTAATTCTTGCAGACTTGTCAGCTTCAGCAAGTTCCTTTTGAGCGGTTTCAGCTTCTCCTGCAAGTTGTTTTGCTTTTTGTTGTTTTTGTTCTGACTCTTGCTTTAGCGTGTTTGCTTCATCTTCTGCTTTAGTAATCTTTCCATTTAAATCATTTAGTTTTTCGGCATTGCCTTGTTTTCTAAGGTTCTCGGTCTTCTCAAGTTCGCTTCTTTCTGATTTAAGATTATCTATTTCAGCTTGTTTCTTTTTGTATTCATTCAGCTTTTGTTCTGCGATAAGGCTTGCTTCTTCAGCATCTTTCTTAGTTGAAGCAGCTTTTTCTTTTAACTGATTAATTTTGTTTTGATCATTAGCAGTATTAAGAGTTTCTAGATTTTCTTCTGCAGTTTTAATTTGCTTAGTAATGTTCTCAATCTTATTATCGACGCCTTCAGCAGCTGCTTCCTTTTGCTTTGCTTCTTTTTCAAGCTCTTCAGCTTCCGCCTTAGCGGATTCAGACTCTTGCTTTGCTTTCTTTAAGGCAGATTCAAGATCAGACTTTTTAGACTTCTCTTGCTCTAGAGCCTTTGAAGTCTCATTGAAATCTTTTTCCTCGTCTTTAACGACTTCATCTTGTTCGTCTTTTTTCTCTGAATTTATTTTATTTACTTCTTCAGCATTTTTCTTAGAAGCATCAGCTTCTGCCTTAACTCTTTTTGCCTCTTCTACGGCTTTAGTCTTAGATTCAATCTCTTTTTCGGCAATAGACTTCTGCTGTTTTGCTTCTTCTATATCTTTTTCAGCTTTTTTAATGCCTTCTTCAGCATTTTTCTTATTTGCTATAGTTTCAGTAACTTTTTTATTTGCAGTTTCTGCCTGAGTCTTAGCGTTTTCTACCTCTTGCTCTACTGCGTTAGCGTCATTATTTGTTTCACCAGAAGCTGTGCTTGCTTCAGTTGCTTTTTTTGCAAGTTCTTTAACCTGTTCATCTGCTTGTGCCTTAGCTTTCTGCTGATCCTCAGTTAGCGAGTCGTCGCCAGCTTTTGGTGTGGACACAGGTTTGCCAGCGTCGCCAGCAACAGGAGAATTAGCGGTTTGTGGTGTAGAGCTTTGCGGATCTATAGTTACAACATTGCTAACAGCATTAAAACCAGTGTCGGATATGCTTTCAACACGTGCTGCTGGATGATTGGACGTATCTGTTGTAGTCGCTTCGGCTGCGTTGGCTGCGTTGGCAATGCTTATGCTTCCAATAAGAGCCAAAGAGCTTGCGCCCAAAGAGATAGCGGCTGCAATTTTAGCGTTCATATTTACCTCATTCTTCAAATCATTTAGGTTTGGGGGGTGGGGATATTTGTTTAGTTATCAAGTTGTAAGATCAAAGCGCTGACTGTTTATTACGTTTTGCGTCTCTGTCTTGTTTCTGAACTTTCTACTTTTCTACTCTGCATATTTTTTCTACTCTGCATATACATAATAGGGGTATAAAGTATAAAAGTTATTCTAGCAGAATCACAGGAATAATTCGCTCACTTTGGCAAGTTATAAGGAACAATTAAGGAAATTACAAGGTTTTGCCTTGAAATATTAGTATTCGACTCAGTATTCGAAAATATTAGGTTATTTCCCAAAAATATTAATATTCAATCATAAGCCAAAAAATAATCCCGACTTTGTTCCCAAATCACAAGAATAAAGGAACAAAATCGGGATAAAATGCGAGCCGAGCGCGCTCAAGAACTCAAGCAATCAAGCGCGCTTGCGACTTAACACAACGAATGTACGCGGCGGCACATGAACCGCACGCTGAGAGCCATTATCGTCGCACAGCATAGAAACGCAGCTGCCAGAGTCGTGCCCCGTACACTTAGCAAAATACTCAGTGGAATCCAACACGCAGCGCCACGGGCTTGCAGATTTAGCAGGCAAATCAATTGTTGCAGACGCATCATTCATAGGGTTCACACACACAATCAAGTCGCTTCCAATCTGCTCCGCAAGAACAGTATTATCAGACGCAGTAAGCCTTGTGTGCTGAGCATCATAAAACTCCGCATTCTTAGCGCGAAGCGATATAAGCGCACTATACCACTCTACAAGCGGCTGGAATTGTTTAGTTCTAGACCAATCCAGCTGATTCATAAGCACACCGCGATTATAAGAATTATCGCAACCGTGCTTAGTGCGACCAAACTCTTCGCCGCCAAGCATAAATGGCATTCCAGCAGAACACAAAATTATGCCAGCACTAAGAATGTTAGCGTTAAAGATGTCTGCAACGCTGTTTGGATCGCTTGCGTCAAAATCGCAGCTAGACGCATTGTCACGCATAGAAATACACAGCTTATCCCACAAAGTCAAATCGTCGTGAGCAGAAACATACTGCACAATCTGACCAACGCTTTTACCAGCACAAGGCATACCACGCCAGCCATTAAACGCGTTTCGTACAGGATCTGCTGTCCAAAACTCATTGCCATTTACATAACCGCGGTCATGATGATCCATAACATTGCCCTTAAGCGTGTCGCGAGACTCATCGCTGAACCAGCCGATTCTAGAATCAAGGCAACCGCGCCCAGCTTTATCTCCCATAGGGCAATCATCAGATACAGCTGCAGCAGCCGCACCCCACGGCTCACCGTACATAAGAATATCTTTGCCGCCATCAAGCTTATCTAATTCGGCACGAATCATATTTAACGTTTCCGTATCCGTTAAGCCCATAAGGTCAAACCTAAAGCCATCCACATGGTAGCAGCGCGCCCAATGCAAAATAGACTCAATCATAAAACGCCTAAACATAGGATGATCGGAAGCCATCTCGTTACCGCAGCCAGAACCATTAGCAAAAGACCCATCAGACTTACGCCTGCAGAAATAGCCTGGGGCGACACTTTCAAACACATTCGACGCAGCCTCAAACATGTGATTATAAACAACATCCATAACTACGCGTATACCATTCTTATGCAAAGCGCCAATCATAGCCTTGCACTCGCGTATTCTTGCCGTACCGTCGTATGGATTGCTAGAGTAAGCACCCTCCGGCACATTGTACGCATGTGGATCGTAGCCCCAATTGTAAAGCGAATCCACGCTCTCACTGTTTTTGCGAGCAGACGAAATCGCAACCTCATCCACAGTTGCAAAATCGTAGATTGGCATTAGTTGAACGTGAGTTACGCCAAGTTTTTTAAGATAGTCGATTCCAGTAGGGAAGTGCTTATCGCCACCTAAAGTCGTATGCGAATCTGTAAAAGCAAGATACTGACCGCGGTGTTCTGGCTTAAATCCTCCATCAGGATTGCTGCTAAAGTCTTCAACATGCGTTTCCCAAACAACCGTGGCATGGCGCACAAACTCTGGCGACTTATCTTTGTGCCAGTCAGCTGGGCTAACGCGTTCCTCACTTACAACCATGCTGCGCTCGCCATTTACGCCACTAGCAACACCCCAAGGGTCACTTGTACGATTCACTTTTCCATCAGCAAAAGTCACCAGAAAGTCGTAATAAACGCCATCTAGCCTTTGCAATATTGAAGTTCTCCATGCGCCGTCGCGCAATGGCTTTAAATTACGTGTTTTGAACGGTTCGCTGTTGTTTCCTGTTTCAAAAAGTCTTAGCGTTACGCATGATGCGGTTGGCGCCCAAACTGTAAATGTTGTTGATTTTTCATTAAGCGAGCATCCAAGCTGACCCGAGTACACTGGCCATTGTGTTGAAGACGTGAACGTCATGTAATATATCCTTCTTTTAATTATTCAGAAGAAAATGAAGGCCGAAACGCTTTAAAACGCTCGGCCCCCATTTTCAATTAAACCCCACAATTGATGTAGAGGTTACTATCCCTTAACAGAGCCAGACATCGACTCTTCATAGAATCGCTGCATGACAATAAACAGGATTGCAATCGGAATGGAAACGCACACAGCTCCAGCGGAGAATCGTGCGAACCAGTGATTGATGTATTCTCTCTGCAACATCTGGTACAAGCCCAAAGCCACAGTGTAATTATCTTGAGTACGGGCAATAGTCTTAACCAAAACGAAGTCAAGCCATGGACCCAAGAAGCTAACAATAGCTTGGAACACAATCATAGGCTTGCATATTGGAAGAATAATCTTCCAGAACACTTGCCAAGTTGTGCATCCGTCCAAATAAGCGGCTTCATCCAAAGACTTTGGAATCGTGTCCATATATCCCTTCATAACGTAGAAGCCCATGCCGCTACCAGCAGAGTAAACGATTATAAGGGAAATAAGAACAACAGAACCATTCGTTAAGCCAAAAGCCTTCAAAATGAAGTAGATAGCGATAACTGCCATGATGCCTGGGAACATACCAAGAATCAAAGCAATGTTCATAAATGTCTTACGACCGCGGAAACGCAAACGAGACATGCAGAACGCTACTACAAGCACGAAGAACAGAGAGATAATGCACACGAAAATAGACACAATCAAGGTGTTCAAGAACATGCGTGGGAAGTCAAGAACTTCTCGCTCAGTAAACAGCTGAATGTAATTATTAAACGTGTACTTAGTTGGGAAGAACGTTGTCTGATATGGTGCAGTGTTCTGGTTAAAGCTTTCCAAGAACACCCAAACGATTGGCGCAAGCCAAATCACAGCCATAACAATCAGGAACAGATGAGCTACAATGTCTCCGAATATGCGGCGGATACGCTGATCGCGCCAGAATGGGACACTACGTACACTATGCACGGTCTGTTCGCCTTGCATAAGATCCTTCTTATTACTCACCGGAATCCCTCCTCATTCTTGTAGGAGCCAGAGTTGCGGTATGTTATCAAAGCAACAATCGCAAGCACAATGAATGTCATAATGCCGATTACCGCGCCCATGCTGTAGTTATCTTTATCAACCGTAAGCTTGTACAGCCAGGTGATGAGCAAATCAGTCTTACCTGCAGAAGAACCAATTGGTGTTGGCTCGCCGCCAGACAAGAGGTAAATAACGTTGAAGTTATTAACGTTTCCAGTGAAGGTGGTGATCAGGTATGGAGTCATAACAAAGAAGATGTATGGCATAGTAACATTCATGAAACGCTGCCACCAGCTTGCACCGTCAAGCTCTGCTGCTTCGTAAAGTTCAGCTGGAACGTTCTGCAAAATACCAGTGATCTGCATGATGGTGTAAGGAATACCAACCCAAAGGTTGATGAGAATAACCGTAACCCTTGCCCAAGTAGCATCCTGGAAGAACGGTAGTGGAGAATGAATCCAGCCAGAAGATATAAGAAGACGGTTAATAGCGCCATCTCTTTGCAACATGCTGTGCATAACAAGCAAAGACACAAACTGTGGGACAGCAATGGTCAAAGAGAAGCAGATACGCCACAAGCTCTTAAGACGAGTGGTGCGCCTGTTAATAATCATTGCCATAAACATGCCGAAGAAGAAGTTCAAGAATGTAGCGAAGAAAGCCCAAACAAGGGTCCAAATCAAAACATCAAAGAAGATTCCAGCATTAATGGTTCCAGTTGTATTTCCAAGAATCTTAAAGAAGTTGTTTAAACCAACCCAATGGAACAGCAGTGTGTGGTCGCGATCATAGTTTGTGAATGCCATCGAAATCATGAACACCAATGGCAAGACCGTGAACAAAACAATTCCAGCGGTTGGAAGAGTCATAAAACCAACGTGCGCATGGCGGTCGAGCAAAGACTCAACATCTTTAACAAAAGTGATAGGCTTTTCTCCGCGCGCTACAAAAGCCTGAGCTTTGTATGCGCTACGCAAAGACAAAGTAGCTAAATAAATTAAAACAACAATTGCTGCAATGCTCATAACGCCATACAGCAAAATTTCAACAGAATTATCTCCAGCCACATAGTGCCAGAAGCCGTTAATCTTTACTCTACCCTGCTTCTTAGTACCAAGAGTACCGAATTTTGGTAGATATTCAGCGCCAGTTGTGGCCAAGAAGGCAAGAACTCCAGCCTCGCATAGAATGAATACGAGACCTTTCACGTACTGTTTGCGAACGAAGTTACCAAAACCGAAGATAATTATCGAAACCCAAGACAGTACGTCTGCGTGCTTTGCAGCCTCCTGTAATGAGTATTGCGAAGGAGCAATGTATTCATCGGCAGCAGGTGCCTTCTTACGCTTCCCTCGCTTGGTGGATGTCGTGCCAGTCATGACATGCCTTTCGTAAAATTGTGGGGCTTTTTACAAGCAAAAGACGCCCCGCCCCGATTTTAAAATCCTTAGGGGAGCGGGGCGTCCTTGCCGTGTGTTCTCTAAATATTATTTTCTTTTAAAAGAATCTAAATTCAGAAAACAGTCGTAAGTTAATACTTACTTCTTGAGAGCTTCCTCGAAGCCCTTCTGGAAGTCTGCAACCTTTGCAGCAGCGTTACCATCATTGACTTCCTTGTTTGCCAATGCAGTACCGAAGGTCTTCATTGGATCCCAGAAGGCACCCATTTCTGGAACGGTTGGCTGCAAGACAGAAGTCTTAGCAATGGTGTTCATCTGAGCCACAGCGGCTGGGTTGTCCTTAACGAGATCAGCCAAAGACTTAGCAACTGGGATATCGCCGTGAAGCTTGTACATCTGCTCCTGGGATTCCTTAGAACCGAGGAATGCAGCGAACTTAGCGGCCATCTCTGGAGCCTTGGAGTTAGGGTTGTAAGCAACAGCCTTAGAACCAGCGAAGGACTTCATCTGATGTTCGCCATCTTCAGACTTGAACTTTGGAAGCTGAGCAGCAGCGTAGTTGTCGCCCAAAGCCTTCTTTACGTCGCCAGCATCCCAAGAGCCAGAGAAGTAAGCGTCAACAGTGTGGTTCTTAATGCCAGACAAGCCAGCACCGTCGCCATCCATTACGAAGTTCTTGTTCTGGATGAGCTTTGCAACATACTTAGTGATTTCGGCAGCCTTATCACCAATCTTGATGCCGGCCTTGCCATCGTTGCTCTTCTCGCCGAAGAGGGTCATGTTGCCATCGAGGTAGAAGCCTGGAAGGTACCAAGCGTTGCTGATATCGAAAGCAACCTTGCCCTTTTCGAGCATCTTATCGAGGGACTTAACGTCTTCGTCGGAGAACTTGGACTTATCGTAGTACATGAACCAAGTGTTGCCCATGTATGGAACGCCATAAAGCTTGCCATCCTGAGCGGTTACAGACTGGATGATGGTCTCATCGTTGTCTTCCTTAACCTGCTTAGCGGCATCATCGCTCAACTCGCCAATTGCGTTTGCCTTTACCAAGTCGCCGAGCTGATCGTTAGGGAACAGGTAAACATCGGCAGCAGCCTTAGCATCCTGCTTAACGGTCTTAGCAGCATCTGGTGGAGCAACAACAGCGTTCTTAAAAGTAACCTCTGGGTGATCCTTCTTGAAGGCTTTCTCCATAGCCTGAATCCAGCCGCCAGCCTTCTGATCTTCGGAAGAAGACCACACGGTGAGCTTTACTGGGTTTGCCTTGCTGCTGGAGCCAGCGTTGGTGCTAGAACCGCATGCAGCAAATCCAAACATTGTAGCGATTGCGAGGCCTGCGCCCAGCACTTTCTTCATATTCGTCATCCTTGACCTCCTATATCATGCCAGCTTGGCATGTTCTTTGGTGGCATAGTAACAGATTCCATGCGACGCAACATCGCGTTTTGCTGCGTTGAGCAGCGTCACATTTTTATTGAAATCCGTGTATAAGCAATGTGTAGTATACACGGATATAAAAGTGTTAGCAAATCATGTCGCAAGTGATTAGAAAAATTGTTTGTAAAGTGACTTTTTAGCTTTAGAAAATCGTATTTTATTCTGTAACTCAGTAAATTTAACGGAATTTTATTATTGATTGGTTAAGCTAATTGATGATTGCTAGCTACAAAGTGCGTCAATCTTTTCCGCTTTTTGTACGTGATTTGGGTTAAATGTGGTACAAAATGCGGAAACAAAAGCAAGAATGTTAATAGTAAAATAAAGTCGGACAAGTCAAAAGTTAATATACGCAAAAGTTAATATACGCCAACAAAACGGGGTAAACATGCAAAACGAACATGCACAATGGCTGCGCGACGCCGTGTTCTACGAAATCTATCCACAAAGCTTCTACGATTCAAACGGCGACGGAATCGGCGATATTCCAGGCATAATCGAAAAACTCGACTACGTAAAATCGCTTGGATGCAACGCAATCTGGTTAAATCCTTGCTACGATTCGCCATTTAAAGACGCGGGTTACGATGTGCGCGACTACAAAAAAGTGGCAGCGCGCTATGGCACAAACGAGGATTTACAGCAGCTTTTTAGCGAAGCGCACAATCGCGGAATGCACATTCTGCTAGACCTGGTTCCAGGGCACACAAGCGAAGAGCACGAGTGGTTTAAGCAAAGCTCGCGCGCGCAAGAAAACGAGTTTAGCAAGCGATATATATGGACAGACAGCGCGTTTAGCGGCTATTCCATGCCGTTTATTGGCGGCGAAAGCGAGCGAGATGCCACGTATATTCTTAACTTCTTTAAATGCCAGCCAGCGCTAAATTACGGCTTTGCGCATAGGGATCGCGCGTGGCAATCCGCGCCAGATTCCAAGGAGGCGGCGCAAACGCGTGCTGCAATGGTTGATGTTATGCGATTCTGGCTTGCGCTCGGTGCAGACGGATTCCGCGTAGACATGGCGGATTCGCTTGTAAAAAACGACGACAACAATGGCGAAGGAAGCCTTGGCAAAGACAACACGATTCGCGCATGGCAAGAAATGCTGGGTGCCGTAAAAGCCGAGTATCCACAGGCTGCTTTCGTTTCGGAGTGGGGCAGGCCGCGTCAGGCTCTTGCTGCTGAATTCGACATGGACTTCTATTTGAATTGGCGCTGGGATGGGCAGCCAAACGGTTACGCGCGCTTGGCTCGCGATGTGGATAATGCGCTAGACAGCAATCCTGAGCACGACCACAGCTACTTTAATGCGCGCGGCGGCGGCAGTATTTGCCCATTTTTAGACGATTATTGCCCACAGTATGAGGCCACTTGCAACGAGGGCTACTTTAGTTTTATAACGTGCAATCACGATACGCCGCGACTTGCTCCTCGATTAAGCGAGCGCGAAAGGCGGATTGCGTTTGGCATGATTCTTACAATGCCAGGTGTGCCGTTTGTGTATTACGGCGACGAAATCGGCATGAAATACCGCGATATTCCTACAAAAGAGGGTGGTTATGCGCGCACGGGCACGCGTACGCCAATGCAGTGGGATGATTCGAAGAATTTTGGATTCTCCACGGCCGCAAAGTCGAAGTTGTACTTGCCTGTTGAGGCTCGCGCGGATGGAAGGACTTGCGCAAATTCTCGCAAGCAGGCCGTGCAAAGTGGCGAAATTCCAACGGTTTTGGGGCAGGAGCAGGACTGCGATTCGCTGCTTAACTGGGTGCGCGCGCTGATTGCTTTGCGTCACAAGTGCGCGGCGTTGCACGCTGACGCCACTTGGCGAGTGCTGCACGCGCCTGTGGATGGTCGCAGTTTTGCGTATGAGCGATGCGCGGTTGAGTCGGATGGCGAATCCTCTGCAGAACGAATCATTGTGGTTATGAATCCTGGATTAAACGAGGAGACGATTGAGCTTAGCGCGCTTGCAGGGCTTACGCCAGAGGCGATTTTGCGGCCGCGGATTTCGATCGGAGCGGTTACTTGCGATTCTTCCGCGCTTAAACTCGGCGCGCAGTCCTTTGCTGCGTTCCGACTTGCATGAGCGCTTTGACCGCGCGAGCGATACGTCTCTTTCGCTGCGAAAAATCTCGAATCTCTACCTAACTTGATGTAATATACGTACTTATATACGCACTTAACGCAACGAGTGCTAGCAAGAGGTGAATTATGGACGCGCTAAAACCAAAGATCCGCGCAGACAAGAACATAAAAATGGGTATTACGCTCAAAAAGTTCAAGCTGCTCGGCGCTGTAATGATGATGCTCAGCGCATTTGGCACAACCGTGATTCCGCACCTTTTTGGTGGTCTTTCCAACTCCAACATGTGGAGCCTCACAGCTGCCGTAGTGTGCGAAGTTATAAGCTGGTCGGCTCTGCCGTGGTACGCGTGGCTGCTCGTTCGCGGATATCAAAACACGCATAACCTCAACCTTTACACGCTCCGACTTCTTGTGCTTGCGCTTATTTGCGAGGTTCCGTACGACTTTACAACCTTTGGCTGCGCTTTCGATATGCGCTCGCAAAATCCAGTGTTTGGGCTTGTTATTGCGCTTTTTGTGCTTTCGGGAATCGACATGGTTCGCGCGCGTTTTAAAGGCGTTCAAAAAGTGGCGTCAATCGCAGTGATCCTGGTTGCAGGAATATTGTGGAATCTTTTCGGCAAAGTCGGCTTTAGGCAGAATATTTTTTGGGGTGGAGCTTTACTTTTAGGATTTGTTCTTATTTTTAGATTCCTAGAAAACCACGAGATTCGCATGGAGCTGATTGCTGGCGCGTTTGGCGCTATGTCGCTTTTGGCGCCTGGAGTTGGCGTGGCTGTGCTGCACTATCGCAGTCCGTATGGCGACGGACCTAAGCAAACTAAGCAATTCCGCTGGCTTATGTATGCGTGGTATCCGCTGATGCTTGTAATCGCAAGCTTGTTCACGATTTTGCTTTAGGCGCTATCTTAAGTTTTTAGCTTTAAGTCTTTAGTTTTTAGTCCTTAATATATATATGTTTTAATTTTTATTTAGTCTTTAGAAGAGTGGCGTAATTTTTTCGCGCGGAAACTTCCGACTTTTGCGCGGCGCGTATCGTTTTGTAAATGCAAACGTTTGCTGTATGATTTTGGAAGATGCAACGCAGCAAAGCAAAGAGGCATAAGATGACTTTGAATCCACAAGACGCACACAATCCACAAGACGCACACATTTTTTACGATTACGCTAAAAATCCGCTGTCTAAAGCCAAAGAGTCGCAAGTTATAAGCGGCAAAAATTGGCGAATCACGTTAATCACGGATTCGCTTGTGCGCCTTGAGTGGAGCGAAAACGGCGAATTTGTAGACGCGCCTACGCAAACAGTTGTAAGGCGAAACTTTGAGGCTGGCACGCAGATTGCCGCGGAAAAATCGCAAGCAACCGAAGATGAGGCATCGCGCGCTTTTAATCCAAAATCTTCTAATCCAAAATATAGTGTAAAAAACTTAGAAAATGGCTGGATAGAAGTCGAAACCGAAAAACTGTTGATTTCGTACAACCAGCAGCCGTTTAGCAAAGAGGGCTTGAGCATTGTTGTGCGCGGAGTGCCAGGCTCGCAATTCAACACATGGCATTACGGCGACGAATGCCACGGCAATTTGCTTGGCACGGCGCGAACAGTGGACGAGGCGGATGGTGCCGTAAAGCTTGGAATGGGCGTAATATCTCGCGACGGGTGGGCCGTGTTAGACGATTCGCAATCGGCACAAATCGCGTACGCGGCTGCTGTTGATGGAAAAGAAAACCCATACGGGGCATGGGTGGAGCCGCGCGCAAAGGCGAATGGCAGCAGGCTCGAATCAAACTCTAAAGACTTATACTTCTTTGGCTACGGTCACAACTATATAGGCGCAATTCGCGACTTTTACAAGCTCACAGGCGCGCAGCCGCTTCTTCCGCGATTCGCGCTAAGCAACTGGTGGAGCAGGTACTACAGGTACAGTCAAGACGAATATTTGCAGCTGATGAGCCGATTTAAGCGCGAAGGCATACCGTTTTCTACTGCCGTAATCGACATGGATTGGCACGTAACGGATGTTGACCCAAAGTACGGTTCGGGATGGACTGGCTACACGTGGAACCGCGATTTGTTCCCAGACCATCGCGCGTTTTTGCGCCAACTTGCCAGCGAAGGGCTTACTGTAACGCTTAATTTGCATCCGCGAGACGGCGTGCGCGCGTTTGAAGAAGACTATGCTCAAGTTGCGCGCGATATGGGAATTGACCCTGCAAGCGGCAAGGCAGTTGAGTTTGACCTTACAAATCCGCGCTTTTTGCGAGCATACCTAAACATGCATCGGCGCATGGAGAACGAGGGCGTTGGGTTCTGGTGGATTGACTGGCAGCAGGGCGGAGTTACAAAGCAGGCTGGCTTGGATCCGCTTTGGATGCTTAACCACGTGCACTACCAGGATTCGGGGCGCGGCGGCGCGTGGCCGCTAACGTTCTCGCGCTACGCGGGGCCTGGATCGCACCGCTACCCAGTGGGATTTTCGGGAGATAGCGTAACAACGTGGGATTCGCTGGCTTTTCAAACTTACTTTACTTCTACGGCATCCAACATTGGCTACGGCTGGTGGAGCCACGATATTGGCGGACACATGCTTGGTGTGCGATGCGATGAGCTGGAGGCGCGCTGGTATGCGTTTGGCGCGTTTAGCCCGATTAATCGCCTTCACTCCAGCTGCTCGCCGTTTGCAGGCAAGGAGCCGTGGAACTTCCCTCGTGAAACTCGTGACGCGATGGTTAAAATGCTGCGACTTCGCGCGCAAATGCTGCCTTATTTATATACGATGAACTATCGCGCGGCGGTTTGCGGCAGGCCGATTGTAGAGCCAATGTATTGGCAATCGCCAGAAACGCTTGCAGCGTACGAGATGCCGAACGAGTACCGTTTTGGTAGCCAACTTGTTGTTGCGCCAATCGTTAGCAAGGGGTGCGCGCAAGTTGAGCGCGGGTGTACTGCCGTTTGGCTTCCAGAAGGCGATTGGTACGATTTCTTTGACGGAAGGCGCTACGTTTCGCGCGGCGGTGCTGGGCGCAGATTTGAGGTTTGGCGAGGAATCGACCGCGTGCCAGCGTTTGCGCGCGCTGGGGCTATTGTGCCAATGCAAGTTTTGCCAAGCGAAGCGGCTTGCGCAAGTAGCGAGCAGGCGGCGGAGCTTGTTAATAGCGTTGAAAATCCGCGATCTTTGCGCATTCTTGCATTCCCAGGGGATTGCGGCGAGTTTGTTATGTGCGAAGATAATGGTCGCTTTGAAGACGCGTGCGCTGGGAAAACTGCCGATACGCGCATGGAGCTTATTTGGCGAGACGGCAACGCGTCTACGCAATTTGTGATTAACGCTGCAACGGGTTGCGCTAGTGCCGTTTCTGCGCTGCCTTCCAAGCGCGATTGGAGCGTGGTGTTTAGAGGCGTGGCTTGCCCAGACTTTTCGCGCGTTCGCGTTTTTGTTGGGGAAAATCAGCTTGAATCTAAGGCTGTAGAAGTTTCATATGAAGGCGAAGAATCTACGCTAAGTCTTACTGTTTCTGTGCGCAACGTGCCTGTTGGCGATTGCGTGCGAGTGATTGTGGATGGCGGACTGTGCATTGCTCAAGACCCTAAGATTGGCGATTGCTACAGGCTGCTTTTACAAGCGCAAATGCCGTACCGTGGCAAGGAGATTGCTTTTGATGCGATTCGCCAGGCTGGTGGTAGTGCGAGTGCTATAAGTGAGCTTTGCGCGCTTGAATACACTAGCGAGAGCGAGTTTGAGCGCCATCAGCAAAGCGTTGACTTGACTAACGCGCATGCGCCGCAGCACCCAGAGGTTGCTAAGTGGGCGCAATGGAAGTGCACGCTGCCTGATTCGGTTAAGCGCGCGCTTGAGGAGATTTTACTTCGCAGCGCGCTGTAGCGCGCGAACGATATTCCCTTACTTGCTGTTGCGCGAGGTTTGATGTATTTCTCTCCTCGCAAGTCCCGTCGCTACGCTCCTCTTTTATTGCTCGTATAGAAATACATCAAACCTTCTGAATATCTGGAACAATTGCGTATAGCTTAAACACCGAGATTCTCGATTTTTCTTGCTACTTCGGCGAATCGCCATCGGAGGACTGCGGATCGACTTGCATGAGCGCTTAAAGCGTAGCGCGCGAATGCACTTCGATTCGCTGAGCTTGCTCAAAGTTGAAAGCACAGTGTGCTTTCAACGCAAGCGAAGACGTGAGCGCGCTGTAACGCGCGAGCGATACGCTTCATCCGCTGCAAAAAATCTCGAATCTCCACCTTACTTGATGCAGTCAGCGCGAGGGGTATTCCTGAATTTGTTTATCGAAACGCCAAATATGGGAACAAACGCGGGATAAAAGAGGAAAACTCACTGTATAGGGTCTAAAAATGTGATTTGTATCATATACAAATGTTTAGATAAGTGAGCTAAAAATGGCGGTTGACTCGCCAGAATCGCAAGAATTTTTGAAAAAAATATCTCGCAAAAACCCTTGAAATAAAAGGCTTGGGGGGGGGGGGTATGTACCCCCAAAAGCTATAAACATTTGTTAGTTGTCTTCAAAATTTTTTCTAAAATGTTATAATGATTTATCAAAGGGTGACTACATCATTATAGATGTACGCTATAAGACTTTGTAAATCTATTGTTAAAAACTATAGGGCTTTGAGAGCCGCGGTCGGTGCGCAAAGCAATATCAAGTAAATCGAATTAAACTCACGAAAGAGGAGAACATGACTACAAAATCTGGTAAACACGCCAACAAGACATCTGGTTCTGCAAAGGATAAGGCTGCAAAGGTTGTTGACATGCGTAAGGTGGCTGCTCTTTCGGCTGGAGCTGCTGGCGTGATTGCTGGCGCGGCGATTGCTTTTGGCGCAACTCCTGCAATGGCGGCGGATGCTACTTCTGCGTCTGTTAAGACGAATGATCCTGCAAAGGAGCAGAATTTAGTTGATGCTAATAAGGGTAATTCTAAGACTTCTGATGATTCTAAGGCTACTAAGAAGAATGAGGCTTCTAAGGATGAGACCACTAACAGTGAAGTGAAGAAAGAAGCTAAGAAGGAAGAATCTAAGGAAGCTAAGGAAGAACCTAAGAAGGAGCAGACTAAGCCAGCTGAGCAGGCTGTAGCAAAGACCGACGGTAATACTGATGTTACTAAGACTGAGGCTGGGTCGAAGGTTGAGAGCATTGCGTCTGTAGATAATCAAGATGCAAAACAGGATTCTGAAGAAACTGGCACTCCTGCGGGATCTGTTGTAAATAAGCGTACAAGGCGTTCGCTAGATGAAAAGAAGCAACCTGAGCCTACTAAGGATGCTCAGGCTGAAAATCAGGATCGTGCTGAAGGTGATTCAGCAAGTCAAGATCCTAATAAAATTAAGCCTGACACAACGGATACTACTAATACCAAGATTAATATTGACGAGAATAACGCTGGCACTATGCTGAATATGTATGGCTGGGGAAGCTCGGACAACACGTATAGCGTAAATGGTGAAACACACACGGTTACTTTCAATTTTTCAAAGCCAAAAGATGGTGGAACAATTACAGCTATTGCTATTTTCCCTGCTCAAAATAATGGTTTGACTAACGATAAGAGCAAGAGGGGTGCTGAATACTATTCTGGCGATCCTAAGATGCACCAGAGCTTCTCTGGTAACTATACGTTTAAGCCGAATGGTGATGGCTCTGCTACTCTTACGATGAGCGATCTTTTTAGGGATGGTAACCTTAATGGCGGCGCTGAGGCGTATGCTGCAAACCGTTCTATTTTTGTGTATGTAACTAAAGATGGTACTACAACTATTTATAAAACGAATGCATTCCGTGCAGCAACACTTGTGCCACCAAAAGCTTCTGGTTCAGTGGTACTTAAGTACAATCAGCCTCTTACAAAGGAGCAGATTCAAGCAGCAATTACTGCTGCAGCCAATGCTGAAACTACTCGTAAAGATAAGAAGTCTGTGAATGACCAGATTGTTGCAGCAAGTAAATCTAATGGTGTAAATACAACTGTCAACGGAAAATTAACGCAAGTCGCAGATACGCTTACTGACAAGATTAACGAAAAATCTGCAGATGCTTACGACGCAAAGCAGTTTGCGGCTATTAATAAGGAAACATCAGCTAAAGACGCAAAAAATAAGACGTATGTAGCTGGTGCGAAGACTCTTAACACCTATATGGTTACGGATTTGGGCTTTAAGTCGCAAGCTATTCCGCTTACGGTTGCGCGCTACGATGATCGCATTGATAAGCCGATTGTTGAAGATCCAACTAAGGTTTCGGCTGAAGTTAAGGAAGATATTAAGAAGAAGCTTGCAAAGATTAACGGCGTGTCTACCGATAAAATCACGTTTGATAATGATGGTAATGCTGTAATCCACTTCGACGGCGTGGATGCTGCGGACGCTCCTAAGATTAAGCTCAGCGACCTTGTGTTGAAGAAGCTTGAGGAAAAGGATATTTCTGTTCCTGCAGCCGATAAAGCAACTGTTATCTACAATCCACTCGCTTACTCTGATGCTGAGATTAAGAGCATTAAGAAGGCTATTTACGAAGCTAATAAAGACAAAACAGAGCTTGGATTAAGCGCTACCGACTACGAGAAGCAGATTTCGCTTTCGTATCTTACTGGCAATCTTACTGCGACTGGTGACTCTAATAAGGGCATCTCGAATGGTCAGGCGGAAAACATTATTACCGTTAAGATCAAGACCGATAAGGCTGTTGCCGAGTTTACTTCTGACGTAAAGGCGCACAAGCTCACGCGTTTGGCAGATATTCGCAAGGATTACAACGTTTCGTGGAAGCAAAATAAGATTGACGGTCGTGACAGTGATGAAGGTCTCTCATGGAGCGAAGATGGGAAGACAATCATTTACCGTTACGATCCAACGGCCGCGAAAGAGTTTGATACAAATAAGATTCTTGATTTGTTGAAAGCTACACCAAAGGATCCAAACTCTGGTTTGCGTGACCTCACGGGCAACGAGAAGCTTGATCACGAGGGCGTGGATGGAAAAGGCAAGAAGTCGCATGTGGGCTACGTGATTGACAAGAACGACCAACCTACCACTGAGTTGTCGCTTGGTAATATGGACGGCGCTTACTGGAAATATAGTCGTAATGTTGATAATTCTGGTGTGGACCTCGGCAATGAAGAGTCGAATGCAGGATCGTATTCCTGGGATAAAGACGCTAAGCCTGTAGTAGTTGCTGCTAAACAAGACAAGGTATATAAAGCGCGCCTGTTTGTTTTGCCGTATGGATTGACGATGTATAGAAATGTTTACATGGAAAACGGCAACCAACCTTGGAATACGCCTAAGGCGATTAACGTTATATTTGTGCCGCAGACGAATCATAAGATAAAGGATTTGAAGAAGTCTGTTGGCGAGCACGCGACAACTCAGGTTGATGGCAAGGATGTTCCTACTCAGCATGAGTACTACAATGCATCGGACGATAAGAAGGCTGCGTATGATGATGCGTTGAAGAAAGCTAATGATGCGTTGAAGGAAGCTGGTGATACGGAGGATTCCAAGCTGTCTGAAGAGCTTAAAGCACGTATCGATAACGCAACGATTAGGTTGGATAAGGCTCGCGAGGCTCTTGATGGTGCTAAGACTGACAAGAGCAAACTTGAGCAAGACATTAAAGATCAAGGTAATCCTAAGAAGGACAATACAGCTGCAAGCGGCACGTATGAAACTGATAAGTATAAGAATGTGACTGAGCCTTCCTTCTTGAAGGATGACGGAAAAACTCCTGATACTAAGAAGAATGAGGCTGCAAGCGCAGCTAAAACAGCTTATGATGAGGCACTTGCTGCAGCTGAGAAAGTAAACAAGGATGCCAACGCCACGCAAAAGGCTGTTGACGATGCTAAGGCTAAGCTTGATGCTGCGCGTAAGGAGCTTGATAAGTACAGCACCAACAAGGATAAGCTTAATGCTGCCATCGCTGAGCATGGTCAGGTGAAGACTGGCGATGCGTCTAAGCAAGGCGATGAGAAGCTCAAGACTGCAGACCCAGCCTATCAAAACGCAAATGATGATGAGCGCAAAGCATACGACGACGCTGTAAAGAAGGCAAACGAGCTTTCTAAGAATCCAAACGCTTCTCAAAAGGAAGTAAACGAGGCAATTACAGCTCTTGAGACTGCTAAGAAGGCTCTTGATGCTAAGGCAACAAACAAGACGAAGCTTGCTGTTGCTGTTCAGCAAACCTTCGATAATCCTGATCCAAATGATGCAACCAAGCAGAGTACCTTCTATAAGAATGCTCTTGGTAAGCAGACCAATGGATCAGAAGAAGAAAAGGCTAAGGCTGCTGCTGCTATTAAGGCATATGATGATGCTCTAAAGGAAGCTAAAAAACTACTTCTTGAAGATAAGGATGGCAAAGCAACTCAAGCTCAGGTTGATGCTGCAGTAAAAGCATTAAATGACGCTGAAGATAAGCTCCATGATGGTTATTCAACTAACAAGAACGATCTTACGAAAGCACTTGCAGACAATATCGATGGCTATTTGAAGCCAGCGTACTTCAATGCATTCGATAAGTCATTTGGTGCGGGTGCTGATGCTGAGGCTGCTAAGAAAGCATTCAAAGAGTACAACGATGCCTATCATGCGGCCAAGGCTCTGAAGGCAAAGTTTGCTAACACTGATCCAGCTCAGCAGCCAACTGACGAAGACTGCAAAAAAGCTAAAGAAGCTCTTGAAAAGGCTCGTCAAGTTATTGACACGTATGCAACTGATACGAAGAAGCTCTCGGCAGCATTCTGGAATGATCTAGCTATTCAAAATAGCCCTGCTTATAAAAATGCAAAAGCACTTGCTGTAAAGACGAATCCTACTAAGGATGAAAAAGCTCAAGTAGAAGCCGCTAAGAAGATCAAGCAGGCATATGATGATGCTGTTGCTAAGCTTCATAAAGCGTTTAGCAATACCCTCGATCAGGATAAAGATGCGCATGGCAATCCTTTCACTAAGATTCCTGATGCAAAGGGTAATCCGACTTCCAAGAATTATCTTGATGGCGTTCAGGCACACGCAAATGGTGAGCCGCTTGATAGAGATGTCACAAAGATTCTGACTGCAATGAACGACGCGGCTGACCAATTGAAACAGTTTGCGACAAAGACTGATAAGCTGCAGGAATCCATTAATAAGGATACGGATACGCAGAAAGATCCAGCGTACAAGAATGCTAGAGACCCGCATAAGCTGGGTACTGATGGCAAGGAAGATACTTCTGGATATGACGCCATCAAGGAGAAGGCTAAGGCTTACGACGATGCTTTGAAGGATGCTAAAGCCTTGATGATAAAGCCTGACGCAACGCAAGAGGATGTAAACGCAGCGCTTAAGAAGCTCGACGACGCTCGTAAAGCTCTTAACGACTACAAGACTAATGTTGACGAGCTGAAGAAGAACGTTGAAGCGCAAGGTAGTACAGATGGCCCTGCAGTTAAGGAAGGTACTGTTACTTCTGATGCGTATCGCAATGCCTCTGACCCTCACTTCATGAAGGAAGAGGGTGGCAAGCTTGTTCCTGATAAGGATAGGAACACTAATGCCGCTGCTGCCAAGAAGGCGTATGATGAAGCTTTGACAAAAGCTCAGGAGCTTTTGAAGAAGCATGGCGATAAAGATACGCCGCAAGACGCAAAGCCAACTCAAAAAGAAATCGACGCCGCGTTGACAACGCTTAACGAAAAGCGTCAAGCACTTGATGCCTACAAGACTGACACCACTAAGCTTGACGAGGAAGCGAAGAAGTCTACTGCAGACGGTGCTACCGTAGTCGATGCAGACTTTGAAGCTAAGCCAGAGTTCAAAAACGCTAAAGCTAAGACAAGTAACGGTGTGGAAAACACAGATGTTACTGCTTATAAGAAGGCGTTGAAGGATGCGCGTGGCTTACTTGCTAAGAAGGATTCTGCTACGCCTAGCGAACGCCCAACGCAGCAACAGATTAACGATGCGCTTGAGGCTTTGAAGAACGCCAAGAAGCAAATCACCGATAACTACAAGACGAATCTTGAGCCGTTGACTTCTGCTAAAGACTTTGCAGATGGTGACTTCAAGAAGACTCCTGAGTATCAAAATGCTGTTGCTAAGAAGGGTGCTGGTGACCAAGGTGCCACAGCTGCCTTGGGTACAGATGGTGGCGACACGGGCTTCGATAATGTTCTCAACCAAATCAAGCAGAAGCTTAATGATGATAACTGGAAGAAGACAGCAACTCAGAAGTCTGTAAACAACTTGCTAAAGAAGCTGCAAGAAGCTCAAGACAAGATTGCAAAGGATTATAAGACCGATGCAAAGCTTCTTGAAAACGAAGTCGGCGATAAGGACGCGCAAGGCAATGATGTAATACCTCCATTCGAGGCATCGGTTCCGTACAAGAACGCGCTTGCAAAGGCTGATACCGAAGAAGACAAAACTTCTGATACATCTGCCACCAAGAAGCTGGAAGATTACAACAAGAAGCTGAAGGCTGCGCAGGATCTTATCAACAAGGTGAATAACCCAGATCCAAACGCAAAGCCAGAAGATCGTCCAACGCAAGCGCAGGTAGACGCTGCTCTTAAGGCTTTGCAAGATGCTAAAAAGGCAATCGACGACAGCTTCGGTACTAAGATTGACGATTTGAAGACTGAAGCTGCGAAGTCTACTGCTGATACGCCAGATCCTACTGCTAAGCCAACTCCTGGGTCATTTGAGAGTACTACTGAGTATCAGAATGCGCTTGCTAAGAAGGCTGAAGATGGCAAGTCGGATAATGCTGACGTTACTGCTTATAAAGAAGCGTTGAAGAAAGCTAGGGCTTTGCTTGAAAAGTTCGATGCGAATGGTAAGCCAAAGCCTGGTGAAAAGGACATCCCATCTCAGAAGGAAGTTGACGAGGCTCTTAAGAATCTGAAGGAAATTAAGGATAAGATTACTAAGAACTACGTCACGAGTCCACATGACTTGCAACAAGAAGTTGATAAGTCGAAGGACGGCGATACTGATACCAGCACCGACGTGTTCGAGAACACTCCAGAGTTCAAGAATGCTCAGGCTAAGGGTGATGAAGCATCTAAGAAGGCTCTTGAAGACTATAACACGAAGCTAAAGGCTGCCAAGGATCTTCTCGCTGCCTTCGATCGCGCAACTGGTAAACCAGTAAAGCCTCTTCCAACAGGCATGGATAAGGCTCCAACCCAGCAGGAACTTGATGCTGCTCTAAAGGAACTTCAGGATGCTAAGAAGAAGATTACTGACGGCTACAAGACTGATTCTTCTAAGTTGAAGTCTGAAGCGGATGCTAATGACACCTTTACCAAGACTCCTGAGTATCAGAATGCTCAAGCTAAGGGTGACGACGCTTCTAAGCAAGCTCTTGAAGCCTACAAGAAGGCACTCGAAGACGCTAACAAGGTTCTTGGTGATAAGAATGCTACGCAGGCTCAGGTAGACGCGGCGCTCAAGAAGCTTCAGGATGCTAAGTCTAAGCTTTCTGATGGTTATAAGACTGATAAGTCTGATTTGACTGCTGAGGCTGGTAAGGATTCTGATTTCACTAAGACGCCTGAGTATCAGAATGCTGCTGGAAGCCCAGAGGCTGAGGCTTATAAGCGCGCATTGGATGAAGCTAATAGGATTCTTGGTGATAAGAATGCTACGCAGGCTGATGTTGATGCGGCTTTGAAGAAGCTCCAGGACGCTAAGAGTAAGCTTGTTGATTCTCATAAGACTGATAAGTCTGATTTGAACACTGAAGCTGGCAATGATCCTGATTTCCGTAAGTCGATTCCGTTCATTATTGGTAAGGCTGCTGATTTGGCAGAGTATCAGCAGGCGTTGAATGATGCGGATAGTGTGCTTAAGGATCCTAATGCTACACAAGCTCAGGTTGATCAGGCTCTTCGTAGGCTTCGTGATGCTAAGCAAAAGTTGATTGATTCTTATAACAGGCTTATTAATAGTGGCAGTGGTGTTGGTAGTGGTTCTGACCATGATTTTGGAACCGATACCGATGTTAATACTGGTGTTGGTGTTAACGATGTGAATAATACTAGTGTTAATAATGTCGCTGATAAGGGTGCTTTGCAGGCTGAGGTTGATGCGGCTCTTGGTGATGTTTCGGCTAATGCTAATGGTGTAGTGGCTGATTCTAACTTGGTGAGTGAGTTTAATGCGGCTTTGGATTATGCTCGTTCAGTGTTGGCGGACGCGAATGCTACTCAGGGGCAGGTTGATTCTGCTTTGGCTCGTTTGCGTGCTGCGCGTGCAGCTTTGCGTGCGGGAATGCTCGCGGCGCGTAACTCTGCTGGAATGAATCTCAAGCGTGGTGATGTGAGTGGTGTTAATACAGGTGCTAGCTCTTCGGTGTTTGCTGCTTTGGCTGCGGTGTTTGCTGGGCTCGGAGTGGCTGGTGCTGCGTCTAAGCGTAGGAGGCATTCGGCTCGTTAGTTTAATCTGTAGCAGTGTGTGATGCTGCTACGATTGGAGTAATGTAAATTAATGGCTTGGAGATAATCTCTTCAAGCCATTAATTGTTTGGTGTTGTAAAGAAGAAAACGACAAGTAACATTTTGAAGAACATTGCTAAGAACATACCAGTGAATTTAGTAATTTTTCACAAAAGTGTTAAAATCCGTAATTGTGACTTATGCAAAGCAAAATTGCAAATCACCCGTATGGGGACGTTTGCAGGATTGCACTATCGCGAATAATCGCCAGTAGTTGTGATTGCAAAAGTCAAAAAGAGAAAATAGTCTAAAAAATAATCTAAAAACAGTCTAAAAGGTTTGAAATTAACCAAAATAGACGAAACGCGGGAGCTTGTTCTATACAGGCTGAGAGGGCGAAAGCCGACCGTAAACCTGATGCGGGTAATGCCGCCGTAGGGAAGGAGTATTATGCGAAATATTCGTATTATTGGTGCAGGTATCATTGGTCTAGCAACAGCTTGGAGACTTACAGAAGCTGGCGTAAAAGTTAGCATAATTGATCCAGATCCAGTCTCTGGCGCTTCTCATCATGCTGCCGGCATGTTAGCTCCTACCGCAGAAATGCAATATCAGCAGGATGCTTTGTATCCACTCATGTTTGAGTCTGCAACTATGTATAAGGAATTGGTTGATTCGGTTGCAAAGTACACCGATAAGCCAACTGGCTACTTAGAGTGCGGATCTTACGTAATTGGCGGTGACGCTGCAGATAACGAGCACGTAAACGAGTTGCTAAACTTGCAGCACCGTTACGGACGTAGAGCTGAGCATATTTCTGTGAGTAAGCTTCGCGAAATTGAACCTGCGCTTTCACCGACGATTGCAGGTGCTGTAAGCGTTCCGGATGATCATCAGATTAATCCTCGTCAGTTTACTGCAGCAATGATTGATGCACTTGAAAAGCGTGGTGTTGTTATTGAGCGTCGCGCAAGCACTCCAGACGATTTGGGTCCAGACACGGTTTTGGCATCTGGTTTGGGTGCTAAGGAAATGCTTCCTCAGCTTAAGCTTCGCGCTGTGTGGGGCGATATGATTCGTATGACTATTCCAGAGCCTTTGCGCCCAATTTTGAGCTCTGTGGTTCGTGGATTTGTGCATGACCGCCCAGTGTATTTGGTGCCTCGCGCTAAGGAAACAGGCGAGCTTGTGCTCGGCGCTACTTCTCGCGAAGACGACCGCGATATTCCAAAGGTTGGCGGCGTGCTTGATTTGCTTCGTGATGCTGCAAGCGTACTTCCTGGCATTCAGGAATGCTCGATTACTGAGGTTACCGCTGGTGGACGCCCTGGAACTCCAGACGATTTACCATTCATCGGTATTGATCCTAAGACGCACACAACTATTTCTACCGGTTATTTCCGTCACGGCATTTTGCTCACAGCTTTGGGTTCTTCTTTGACTACAAAGCTTGTGCTTGAGCAAGAGTTGACTGAGAAGGAAAAGGGCTTCTTGGAAAGCTGCAATCCTGCTCGCTTCTAGTGACGCAAGTTTCTAGAAACGCAAGTTTTAATAGACGTTAATAAAGGTTGAATTATGCAAATCGTCGTCAATGGTGAAACCACTCAAGTGAAGGATAACTTGACTATTGCTCAACTTGTTGCACAACTCTACGGATCTGACTCTGGTTTTGGCATTGCGGTCGCCATTGGTGACGATGTGCTTAAGCGCGCCCAATGGGAATCAACCATCATCTGCGATGGGGATAAAATCGAAATTCTCAGCGCGGTTCAGGGCGGATGACCCTCAATAGGCGGCTGATCCCCAATAAGCGGTTGATTTCAAATAATTTGAGTATAGTTTCAAAAAATTTATATAAAAGGCTTAAAATGACGGAAAATATAGAAAATAATGAAGAAAATGTCGATACTTGGCAGCTTTGCGGTAAGACCTTACATTCAAGGCTTTTGCTTGGCACGGGCGGAATGACAAGCATTGACATTATGGAAAAGTCACTTGTTGCTTCAGGCGCGGAAGTAGCAACTGTTGCGTTGCGTCGTCACGCAAAAACTGGCGTTGATATTTACGGTATGTTGCAACGCCATAACATTAACGTTTTGCCAAATACTGCTGGTTGCAAAACTGCGCATGATGCTGTTCTTACAGCAAAAATGGCTCGTGAATCACTTGGAACTGATTGGATTAAGCTCGAAGTGATTGCAGACGACGATACTTTGCTCCCAGACACTCGCGAAGTTTTGCTTGCTGCCGAAAAGCTAGTTGAAGAAGGATTTAGCGTTCTTTGCTACACTAATGACGATCCGATTGTGGCTCGTCGCCTTGTGTCACTTGGTGTGAAGGCCGTTATGCCAGGGGGTGCTCCAATTGGAACTGGACTTGGTATTTTGAATCCTCGAAACATTGAGCTGATTGTTCAAGAAAGCAAAGAATCTGGCGTTCCTGTGATTTTGGATGCTGGCGTTGGCACTGCTTCCGATGTTGTGAAAGCTTTCGAAATCGGTTGCTCGGGCGTGCTTCTTGCAAGCGCTGTAACTCGCTGCCCAGATCCTGTAAAGATGGGTCGTGCAATGGCTGCTGCTGTAACTGCTGGTAAGCTTGCTCACGATGCTGGCCGTATTCCTAAGCGTGAGCATGCGCTCGCGTCTTCGCCTGTTGAAGGTCGCGCTTGGGCTGATTCTGTACTGTAAATTTCGGTACTGTAATTTTTCAGAATATTATTCGGCATATTATTCAGCATGACGATTAATAAGATTTATGACAACCTGCAGGAGCTTGAGGCGGAACGCACTTGCCGCCACTTGCTCCTGCCAGGCTTTACGCATGAACATCAGCAGTTACTTCGCGATGCTAAAATCTGCATGGTTGGGGCAGGTGGACTTGGTTCGCCGTGCTTGCTTTCGCTTGCTGCTGCAGGAGTTGGTGAAATCACGATTTGCGACGACGATGTTGTAGAGCTTTCTAATTTGCAAAGGCAGACTTTATACACTGTTGATCAGTGTGGCAAGTCGAAAGCGCAGCTTGCAGCTAAGCGCTTGCAGGCATTATCTCCAGGTTTAAAAATCAACCTTGTAAATAGATTTAATGAAGACAACGCAAAACAACTTGTAGAAAATCACGACTTAATAATTGATGGTTGTGATAATTTTGCTACGCGCTTTTTGATTGCGGATACTGCTTGGAGCGCTGGCACGCCAGAAGTTTATGGCTCAGTTCTTTATTATGAAGGTCAAGTAAGCGTTTTTGTGCCAGGAAAAGGACCTACTTTGCGTGACTTGTATGCTTGCCCTCCGCCTAAAGAAAAAGTGCCAAAATCGGCTGTATTAGGCGCAACTGCAGCTATTGTTGGCGCAATGATGGCAACTGAAGCAATCAAGATTATAACTGGTATAGGAAAGCCGCTTATTGGGGTTTTGGCGCGATATAACGCCATTGATAACTCGCTTCGACATTTTAGATTTGCGTGAACTTTGCTTAATGCAAAAGTTGAGTGTGGGAGTGTTAAGTTTTTACGAAACGCGCACCAAAATATTTGACTTTAATAACTTGAGTGTGTTAGACTCAAGTTTTGTAAAAAGAAAAAGTGGCTAGTCGCAAGGCTGGCTGCCAAGAATTTGAGTACATAGATTAAAAGGTACATAGATAAAGATAGCTAGGAGATATTATGGGACGCGCAGTAGGTATTGATTTAGGAACAACGAACTCCTGCATTGCAACACTAGAAGGCGGAAGCCCAACAGTTATTGTTAACGCTGAAGGTGCACGCACAACACCATCCGTGGTGGCATTCAGCAAGTCGGGCGAAATCTTGGTTGGCGAAGTTGCTAAGCGTCAGGCAGTTACAAACGTTGATCGCACGATTAGCTCTGTAAAGCGCCACATGGGCACTGATTGGTCTGTTGAAATCGACGGCAAGAAGTGGACTCCACAAGAGATTTCCGCACAGGTTTTAATGAAGTTGAAGCGCGATGCTGAAGCCTACCTTGGTGAGCCAGTAACCGATGCTGTTATTACATGCCCAGCTTACTTCAACGATGCACAGCGTCAGGCAACTAAGGATGCAGGTAAGATTGCAGGCTTGAACGTGCTGCGTATTATTAACGAACCAACTGCTGCAGCTTTGGCTTACGGCCTCGAAAAAGGCAAGGAAGACGAGCGCATTTTGGTGTTCGACTTGGGTGGCGGTACTTTCGATGTGTCCTTGCTCGAAATTGGTAAGGATGATGACGGATTCTCCACAATTCAGGTGCAGGCAACTAATGGCGATAACCACTTGGGTGGCGATGACTGGGATCAGAAGATTATCGACTGGCTTGTTGGCGAAGTTAAGAACAAGTACGGCGTTGATTTGAGCAAGGATAAGATTGCTTTGCAGCGCTTGAAGGAAGCTGCTGAGCAAGCAAAGAAGGAGCTTAGCTCTTCTACTTCTACCTCAATTTCTATGCAGTACTTGGCAATGACTCAAGACGGAACTCCAGTGCATTTGGATGAAACTTTGACTCGCGCTCACTTTGAGGAAATGACTTCCGACTTGCTCGGCCGCTGCCGTACGCCATTTAACAACGTGCTTTCCGACGCTGGCATCTCCGTAAGCCAGATTGATCACGTGGTGCTTGTTGGTGGTTCAACTCGTATGCCAGCCGTTAAGGATCTTGTAAAGGAGCTTACGGGCGGTAAGGAAGCGAATCAGTCCGTGAACCCAGATGAGGTTGTGGCTGTTGGTGCAGCCGTGCAGTCGGGCGTTATTAAGGGAGACCGCAAAGACGTTCTGCTTATTGATGTAACTCCACTTTCCTTGGGCATTGAAACCAAGGGTGGAATTATGACGAAGCTTATTGAGCGTAATACCGCAATCCCAACTAAGCGATCTGAAGTATTCTCTACTGCAGAAGACAATCAGCCATCCGTGTTGATTCAGGTATACCAGGGTGAACGTGAGTTTGCTCGCGATAACAAGCCTCTTGGTACTTTTGAGTTGACTGGTATTGCTCCAGCTCCTCGTGGCGTTCCTCAGATTGAAGTTACTTTCGACATTGATGCTAACGGCATTGTGCACGTTTCCGCTAAGGATAAGGGCACGGGCAAGGAACAGTCCATGACGATTACTGGCGGTTCTGGCTTGCCAAAGGACGAGATTGACCGCATGGTTAAGGAAGCTGAAGCTCACGAAGCTGAAGATAAGAAGCGTAAGGAAGAAGCGGATACTCGCAACCAGGCAGAATCCTTCGCTTACCAGACTGAAAAGCTTGTAAACGACAATAAGGATAAGCTTTCTGACGAAATCTCCAAGGAAGTTACCGAAAAGGTGAATGCTTTGAAGGAAGCTTTGAAGGGCGATGATATTGAGAAGATTAAGTCTGCTCAGAGCGAGCTTATGACTTCTGCTCAAAAGATTGGTCAGCAGCTTTACGCTCAGCAGGGTGCTGCTGGTGCTGCTGGTGCTGCTGGTGCTGCTGGTGCTGCATCTGACGCAAATGCTGACGCTGGATCTTCTGCAAAGGATGACGACGTGGTTGACGCCGAAGTGGTGGACGACGACAAGGACGATAAGGACAACAAGTAATGTCCGAGTTTAACGCCAACGACTACTTGAGCGGATTGGAAGATGTGCCTTCGGATGCTGGCGATTTGGAAGAATCGTCAAATCCAGCTGATTCTGCTAGTGCAGCCTCGTCTAATGAGCATGTGAATGCATCACAAAACGAAGCACAAGACGCAGCTGCTCATGAGGCAAAGCATTCGGCGACGCAAGATACGCCAACGCAAGATGTAGACGCTAATGCAAGTGCCGAACGTGGAAAGTCGCCAGCAACCGACGATGAAGCCAACGCTAGTAAGTCTCAAGAAAATAATGATTCTTCAGGCAAGCAAAGCAACGAAGAAGAAGATTCTTTAACACCGCTTGGCAAAGCCAAAAAAGAGGCGGCGGAGTATTTGGAAGCGTTGCAACGCGAGCGAGCAGAGTTCATAAACTTCCGCAACCGTGCTTCTAAAGAGCAAGATCGATTCCGTCAACATGGAATTATCGATGTTTTAACAGCTTTGCTACCTGCTTTAGATGATATTGATCGTATTCGTGAACATAGCGATATGGACGATTCATTTAAAGCCGTTGCCGCAAAGTTAGACAAAGCATTTGAGAAATTCGGCGTTGAAAAGTTCGGCGAAAAGGGCGAAGAATTTGACCCGACTAAGCACGATGCGATTCTGCATAAGCCAGATCCAGACGCTACAAAAGACACAGTAGATGTTGTTGTAGAAGCAGGATACAGGATTGGAGATCGAGTGATTCGCGCAGCTAGAGTGGTTGTTGCATCGCCAGCAAGCTCGTGAAACACGCTGTGAAACATTCGTATGGTTTGTATGTAGCGCAATAAAACGCAGTTACCGACTAGCGAAGAATCCCATAAAAACTTACTCGTGCTGGTTTAAAACGTTGAAAACACTGTTTAAAAACGCAAAACCAACACGAGTAGGTTTGTATTTAAGGTTTATATATATAAATGTTATGCCAATGTGCTCGAAACATAAGAAGGAGGCACAAATGGCTGAAAATGAATGGTTAGCCAAAGATTTCTACAAAGTGCTCGGTGTCTCCAAAGATGCCGACGAAGACACAATCACAAAAGCATACAGAAAACTAGCTAGAAAATATCATCCTGATTTAAACAAAACAAAAGAAGCGGAAGAAAAATTCAAAGACGTGTCCGAAGCGTATGACGTTTTGAAAGATAAACAAACACGTCAGCGTTACGATGCGATACGCCAATTTGGAGCGGGCGGAGCAAGATTCGCTGGAGGCTCTGGAGCAGGCGGATTCGACGCAAGTGGATTCAGTGATATATTCTCATCGATGTTCGGAGGCTCAAATGGGTCTCGCGTGCGATTCTCCACAAGCGGAGCTGGACCAGACATGGGAAACATATTCTCCATGTTTACGGGAGGTGCAGGAGCGCAATCTTCGCAAGGATTTGGAGGAAGTGGCTTTAATGGTGGCGCAGAATATGGTCAATATGGTCAATATGCTCCACAAAATTCGCCTGAACGCGGTGAAGACATTACAACTTCAATCAAACTAACATTTAAACAAGCGTTCAAAGGTGCTACGGTTTCGCTGCGATCGGGCGGAGAGTCGTTTAAAACTCATATTCCAGCAGGAGTAAAAGATGGGCAAAAAATCCGCTTAAAGTCCAAGGGCAAGCCAGGGAAGTTTGGTGGAGAAGCTGGAGATATGTACTTACAGGTGCAGGTAGAAAAAACCGATAATTTTTCTATACGCGGCTGTGATTTAGTGGCAAATCTTCCGCTTACACTAGATGAGGCTGTTCGCGGAGCAAAAGTCACGCTTAAAAACCTAGATGGTAAGCCAGTAGTGTTTAAAGTGCCAGCTGGAACATCTAGCGGTAGCGAAGTACGTGTAGAAGGCGAAGGCGTGCCAGGTAAAAATGGAGCCTTTGTAGGAATCGTACAAATACAAATACCAAAGCGATCGGGCATGATGATAAAGCGTGCTGCAAAAGAATTCAACAAGGCATGCGGAGAATCATATGAGCAAGAAGTGAACGATTTGCGAGCATAGCAACAAATCGCTTAACGCATGCGTGTAGAAAGGAAAAGTCATGGTTAGGTTGGAGCGCCAAACTAAAGCATTGTACGAAATGTGTGCAGTGGCGTTAGTGCGTGGAAGCGCAACTCTTGACGGCGCAGATGAAGTCGGCTTTAAAATCGACATGCCGATTTTTACAGTAAGCCACGTAGCCAACCTAACCGACACTCATCCACAAACACTAAGACAGTACGACAGGCTGCGCTTGATTATGCCACAGCGTACAGAAGGTGGAGCTAGAAGATACTCGCTTAGAGACATAGATAGGCTTGTGCAAACACAAAAACTAAGCCAAGAGGATGGAGTAAATCTTGCTGGAATAATGCGTATTTTGGCTTTGCAAGAAGAAAATCGCCAGCTTAAAAGACAAGTAAGACATTTGATTGAAGAAGCCAATTGCGCTGAACGAAATATTTTTACTGCGACTGTAGATGGGAATATTGTAGAAGTTCAAAGGTCACAAAGCGCAAAGGATTGGCGACGCGATATTCGTGTTCAACAGCGCGCATTGCCATCATCGTATAATAAACATTCTCACTCGCAAGATGATACTCAATACAACAATTGTGATTATGATGATTTAAACGACGATAAGTCTGTTGTTTTGTGGCGAGCATTCAGAATATAGCAATGTAGAAGTCTAACATTAGTTTAGATATTATTAAATACTAATCAAATGTTTAAATATAAAATGTAAATATAAAATATAAATATTGCATACGTAAAGCGACAAAACAAAGGGTATTAATGGCAATAAACACAACAGCAGCGCAAAACACCACAAATCACAAGCTTTCCGCAGTCTTTTGGGATATGGACGGCACGTTAATTGATTCGGAACCATATTGGCATGATGCTGAAATCCAAATCGCAAAAGAACATGGTGGCGAATGGAGCGAAGAATTAGCTTGGCAGTATTCCGGTGGATCTTTAAAAGACGTTGCTGAAGCCATGATTGCTCGCGGAACAAAAATGGGCGTTGAAGAAATCGGCAACGCGATGGTGGATTATGTAGCGCAAAAAGAGCAGATAGAGGTTCCATGGGTACCAGACGTTCTGAATCTTTTGCAAAAATTAGCGGATGCAGGAATCCCTTCGATTCTAGTGAGCAATTCACCAAGTCGACTTGTTGAAAACATTGTGAACCATGCGCCAAAAGGTGCGTTTGCAGGATACATTTGCGGAGACGATGGATATGCTACAAAGCCAAGTCCCGAGCCATATTTAGCAGCAGGGAAACTGCTTGGTATTAGCGCGCAAAACATGAAGTATTGCATCGCTATTGAAGATTCGTTTGCAGGGTTAAAGTCGGCTGCGGCTTCGGGGGCGACGACTCTTGCACAAACAGCGTACTCGAATCTAGACGTAAGTAACGGACCGCAATTCGCTGATATACATGGATACGAAGATGTTACGCCTCAAACGCTTGAGCGCTACATTATCGCGCGAATCGACGACTTCGAGCTGCATAATGCGCGAGAAGTCACCTCGATTCGCTGAGCCGCTTAAATGTAAAGTCCAGTGGACTTTACATGCGGCGAAGGAGCGAGCGCGGCTAATCCGCGCGAGCGTAGAAACACCCAGCCCTCGTGCAACAACAAGTAAAAAATGTACAAGATTGCGTAGCTTAATCGCCGCCAGCAGCGCCTTCTTGAGTATCTGATCCAGTGTATCCATATTGCGACCCTGCAGAACCAGACGCTCCAGACGAATCGCGTTCAGACTGACCAGACTGACCAGACTCTCCCGAACCAAGCCCAGATCCATAAGATCCTTCGGATGCGCGTGAAGAGTCGCCAGCAGCCGCGCCTGCAGAATCTGAAGGCTTATTTTCTGTCCTATCTACTTTATCCTTATTTTCCTTATAAGGCTCTTTATCGTCAGAAGCTCTATCCGAGTAGTCGTATTCCGAAGTACGCCTATTACCGCCAAGTCCCCACTTGCCATCTTCGCCACCAATTTTGCCGTTATCCTTAGCTTCTGGGAACTTCTCGGTAGGCATTCCAGTAAGCGCGTGACGCATATACTTTGTAAACAAGTGCGCAGAATACCCAACACCGCCTGGATAACCGCGGAAAGATGGAACAGGCTGAGGATTTCCTTGCGCATTCGGATACCATATAGCAAACACGGTTACAACACTAGGAGTAAAACCAACAAAGCTGCATGCAGTCTCATCGTTTGCAGTACCAGACTTTCCAGCTATAGGTTTGCCAACACCCCTAGCTTCTGTAGAAGTACCATATTGCACAACGCCTTGCAGAGCTTTAGTGGTAAGAGCCATGTCTGCTGGAGAAAACACTTGTCGTCCAGATGTTGGAGCTCTATAAAATTCTTTACCATCTGGATTCTTAACGCTAGCAACAATATGAATATCTGGTCTACGCCCCTGACTTGCTATAGTAGAATAGGCTCGCGCAATTTCGCTAACATGCACAGGGTCGTTACCCAACACTGTGAACGGATTTTCGCCATTAATCCTCTTAGGATCCAAGCCAGCCGTAACAGCAGTATGAGCCACAGCCCTACGCCCAAGCTTTTGCTGCAAAGACATAAACGGCGTGTTCACGGAGTTTGCTGTTGCTTTATAAAGGTTGATTGTTCCCCAATTAGTGTTTGCATAGTTGTTAACAGGCTTATCTATGCCTTCAAACTTTAGGTTAGAATTTCCATTAAACAGTGTATTAAGACTTGTTCCAGCCTGAATAGCACCGATTAAAGCGAATGGCTTCATGGTACTTCCAGGCTCATAAAGGGCTTGAGTAGCATTATTAAGCGGTTTAGAAAGATAATCATCTCCAGCATAAACGGATATGATTGACCCGTCTTTAGGATTTACACTCATTCCACCTACTTGCAACCCAGCTGGAGTGATTCCGCGACCACCCATAGCAGGGCTTGCCACACTAAACATTAAATCCTGCTTAGCTTTGTCGATTGTTGTAACAATACGATATCCGCCAGTATCAAGGTCTTCCTTTGTAAAAGCTCCGCTTTGAGTAAGCTCGCTGCGAACCATGTGAAGCAAATAACCTTGAGGTCCTGAATAAACGTTTTGCTTAGTCTGATTAATGGTTTGTGGCATTTTAGCGCTTTTATATTCTGCGTCAGTAATGTACTTGTCTTCACGCATAATCCTAAGAACGCGCTTGAATCGCATATTCGCTTCTTTAGGCATGATTGCAGGATCCCAGCTGCTTGGTGCAGGGATTATTCCAGCCAGCATTGCTGCTTGAGATAGTGTAAGATCCTTTGCTTCTACACCAAAGTACGCTTTTGCTGCCGCCTGAATTCCATACGCTCCGCGACCAAGATAAATAGTGTTCATATAGTTACATAGCACAGTGTTTTTATCTTGTGTTTGCGCGATTTTTAGAGCTAGAATCGCCTCATGAAGCTTGCCTAAATACGTTTTTGTTTCACCAAGATAGTAGCGTTCTGCATACTGTTGTGTTATTGTGGACCCGCCCCAGCGTCCTTTAGAAGTTACGTTGTGAATTATTGCGCGTCCAATTCCTTTAAAATCAATTCCACCGTCTTTGTAGAACGATCTGTTTTCGCTTGCGACTATCGCGTTGCCAACATATGGTTTTAGCGCAGAGCAACTTATGATTTCTCGATTTTGCTCCGCAAAACTACCGATTTCTGTTTTTCCGTCTGCGTAGTACACCTTGGTTTTGTCTGCCATTGCAATCTTATCTGGCTGCGGAATGTCGGTGTTCACATACATAACCGCAAATACGAGTGTGCCAAGGATTATTGGCGTAAAAATTATGATTAATGCCCAAAATAGGATTGGATGTTTTGTTCGCCACGTGTCGCGGATTCTTTTGTGTCTTCTTCCTTGACGCCTCTGCCTTGTTGCGCTTGGTCTGGCTGTTCCAGTTCTGGCGTTTGCGCGTCGTCTTTCCTCTGCAGAAGTCGCGCTTCTTACAGTGCGTCCTGTATTAGAAGAGTGCGAATTTTGTCCATTACTATTTGCAACCATATAATCCAAGTTAGCGCTTGGCGAGGAATTTTAATCATATGTAATATCATGTGTAATATTTGTAAAAGCTAGTATTATAAAAGTGTGTTAGTGCAGCATGATTATATGCTGCTGTTTTTGGGCAAGGAGTTTATATGAGTATCCGCGTTGCCATTGCCGGTGTTGGCAATTGTGCTTCGTCGTTGGTTCAAGGCGTTGAATACTACAAAAATGCCAATGATGGCGATAAAATTCCAGGATTAATGCATGCTGTTTTTGGGCAATATCGCGTGCGAGATATTGAGTTTGTAGCAGCTTTTGACGTTGACGCTTTAAAAGTTGGCCATGACTTAAGCGAGGCGATTTATGCTTCGCAAAACAACACGATTCGCTTTGCAGACGTGCCTAATCTTGGTGTTAAAGTGCAGCGTGGACCTACTTACGATGGTTTGGGCGACTATTATAAGCAGATGATTGACGAATCTGAAGAAGAACCTGTGGATGTTGCCGCGGTTTTGCGCGATTTGCATGTAGACGTGCTTGTGTCTTACTTGCCAGTAGGCTCCGAGCAGGCAGACAAGGCTTATGCTACGGCGGCTATGGAAGCTGGATGCGCGTTTGTAAACTGCCTTCCTGTTTTTATTGCTTCCGACCCAGTTTGGGCGCAAAAGTTCCGCGATGCAGGCGTTCCGATTATTGGCGACGATATTAAAAGCCAGGTTGGAGCTACGATTACGCACCGCGTTATGGCGCGACTTTTTGAAGATAGAGGAGTGCGTTTGGATCGCACTTACCAGTTGAATGTCGGCGGAAACATGGACTTTATGAACATGTTGCAGCGCTCTAGGCTTGAGTCGAAGAAGATTTCTAAGACTCGCGCAGTTACTTCGATTGTTCCGCACGATATGGATGATCACAACGTGCACATCGGTCCTTCGGATTATGTTGCTTGGCTTGACGACCGCAAGTTTGCGTTTGTGCGCTTAGAGGGCACCACTTTTGGCGATGTTCCGCTTAGCTTAGAGTACAAGCTCGAAGTGTGGGATTCGCCTAATTCTGCAGGCATTGTTATAGACGCTGTGCGCGCGGCGAAGATTGCATTGGATCGCAAGCTTTCGGGGCCTATTTTGGCTCCTAGCTCCTACTTTATGAAGTCGCCAGCTGTTCAGCATGAAGATAGCGAGGCGCGCGAACTCGTTGAGCGCTATATTGCTGGAGATGTTGAGGCAGATGAGTCGCAGCTTAATGCAGATGTTGAGGCTGCAAAAGAACATGGTAAAAGCGTGTGGCGCGCCTAATGGTGCGGTTTCTTGCGACTTGCGCTCGACTTGTAGCCAAAATCGTGTAATATAGGTAGAGCCTCCGCGTGGCACTACGTCACCCAATCCCCCCAGGGCAGGAATGCAGCAAGGGTAAGTGGCCTCTGGTGGGTGCGCGGGGGTTTTCTTGTATTTTTGTACTGCAAGTGCTCTGTCGCGAGTGGAGTGTTGTTTGATAAAATGCTTGGTATGAGTCTATTTGAAGGCAGCAAGATTAGCGATGGCAGCGACGACAGTGATAATAGCCAAATTAGCGGCATTGGTGAAAATATCAAAAATAGTCAAAATTCTCAAAGCAGCGAGGCTAATCAAGATATTTCTAAGCTCGATCCGCTGATGAATCGTCCTAGAATATCAACAATAGCTTTGTGTGCGCTGTGTGCTGTTCTTTTTGCATCTTTTGCATCAATCATGTGGATTCTAGCCGTTAGAACCGCAATAGGTCAGTCGTATGAAGAAATGGTGATTAGTACTTTTGGATATAGTGCCATTCCGTCGTGGCTGTCTGTTGTACTAACTCCGCTTAGAAGTTCCATACTCGTTATAGTCTTATCTGCCTTGATTTGCGCTGCGGCAGCAATAATATCAATCATAAGAAAACGCTGGTGGCTGATTGCGCAATGCGCTGTAATACTAGTTTTATCTCTAGCTGCAGAGCCTCTAAAACGTGTGCTTCCGCGTCCGATCCTAGTAAATGTAGCAACGCTTGCAAAAAATTCCGCTCCATCTGGTCACATGCTACTAATGGCGGCTGCGTGCGCGTTGCTTGTTTGCGCTGTAAGTCGCGCTTTTAGAGCATGGGTTGCACTTGGCTCAGCAATAATCACATTTCTGCTTGCCATAGCTCTTTTGGGAGGCAGATGGCACAGACCGGCAGACGTTATGATATCCGTACTCATAGTTGGTGCTGTAACGTCAACAGTGTTGATTTTTACAAGATCATCTGGAATGGACGTGCCAGGTTCAAGAAGATCATCTATAAGCGTGCAAATCGTTGGAAGCGCAATGATCACAATGGGAATAATCTGCCTAACTTACTGTTCGTACATGATTTACCAGATTATGCCAGGAATAGATTTAGGTGCAAAATGGGCTATAGGAGTAGCGCACTCTTCCTCATATTGGGCTGTAGCAGGAGTGTGTAGCTTGACTTTCGGCGTTTTGATGGTTCTTAGACAATCCAGTGCAGCTCCTTTAAGTAGGCTCGGATTAGTTGGTGCTCCGCCTACTCCTCCTTCAAAAAGC
This sequence comes from Gardnerella sp. DNF00354, assembly GCF_049262755.1. Lineage (NCBI taxonomy): Bacteria > Bacillati > Actinomycetota > Actinomycetes > Bifidobacteriales > Bifidobacteriaceae > Gardnerella > Gardnerella sp. DNF00354. The sequence continues at coordinate 229,024 of NZ_CP058402.1, read as the reverse complement.
GAAGTTCCAAAACGTCAAGATGAGGACGATTTATTGTTAAGATTATCGTCTAATTGAATAAAAAATAAGTAAAGTGGTATATATAGGAGTATATGCTGATATTTCGCAAAGTTTGATTTTGTTGATTTTGTTGAATATGAAACGCGTATTGCGTTAGAGTTTGCGTGGATTGAGTAGTAAAAGCGCGGAATATGCATACAAAATGCATCTGTACGAAAGGAGAGCGTATGACAGAGCAGAACAAGCTTGTCATTGTGGAGTCTCCCACTAAAGCGCGTAAAATAGGCGGATATCTTGGAAACGGATACACTGTTATGGCATCCGTTGGCCACATTCGTGATTTAGCACAGCCAAGTCAGGTGCCAGCTGCTAAAAAGGCAGAATTTGGCAAGTTTGGCGTAGATGTAAACAATGGTTTTGAGCCATACTATGTTGTTGGCGCGGATAAAAAGAAAACAGTTTCAGATTTAAAGGCTGCGCTCGCAAAGTCGGGCGAATTGTTCCTCGCAACTGATGAGGACCGCGAAGGAGAAGCGATTGCGTGGCATCTTGTGCAAGCACTTAAGCCAAAAGTGCCAGTAAAGCGCATGGTGTTTCACGAGATTACAAAAGATGCGATTCAAGCTTCGCTTGCTAACACGCGAAACGTTGACGACCATATGGTTGATGCTCAAGAAACACGCCGCGTGTTGGATAGATTGTACGGCTACGAGCTTTCGCCAGTTTTGTGGCGTAAAGTTGGGCCGGGTCTTTCTGCTGGGCGAGTGCAATCTGTTGCAACGCGTTTGATTGTTGAGCGCGAGCGCGAGCGGATGGCGTTTAAAAAGGCGAGCTATTGGGATGTTTGCGCGGATTTGAGCGCAAACGGCGTTGATTTTCAGGCGCGAATGACGGCTCTAAATGGAGAGCGTTTGGCTGCTTCTAAAGATTTTAATTCGCTTGGCGAGCTTCAAAAAACTAAGGGCGAATCTGCTTTAGCGCACTATTTGAATGAGGCAGATGCTTGTGCGATTGCACAGAGTCTTGGCGCGGCTGATTTTGTTGTGAGCTCAATGGACACTAAGCCGTATCGCCGCCGCCCATTGCCTCCGTTTACAACTTCCACTCTTCAACAGACTGCTGGAAACCGCTTGTCGATGAGCTCTCGCCAAACTATGCGCGCGGCTCAATCTTTGTACGAAAACGGTTACATAACCTACATGCGTACGGATTCTGTAACGCTTTCTAAAGAGGCGATTTTTGCGGCGCGAGATTGCGTTAAGTCTAGTTTTGGAGACGAGTATTTAGCGGATTCTCCAAAACAGTATGCTACGACTTCTGCAGGCGCTCAGGAAGCGCATGAGTGTATTCGTCCTGCTGGATCTACGTTTAGAAATCCTGCGGATTTGGCTGGCGTTCTCCCTGCCGATCAGCTTAAACTTTACACGCTTATTTGGCAGCGCACTCTTGCTTCTCAAATGGCAGATGCTACTGGTTTTACAGCTACAGTTAAGCTAGACGCTTCGGCTGGCAGCTTTGGAACGGCTAATTTCCAAGCTTCTGGAACCGTGATTGAGTTTGCTGGATTTATGAAGGTGTTTGGCGGATTTAGCGAAGACGAGCAGTCTAAGGCTTTGCCTCCTATGGATAATGGCGATGTTCTTAAAGCTTTGCGAGTTAGCGCGGATGGTCATGAAACTCAGCCGCCAGCTCGCTACACGGAAGCGTCTTTAGTTAAAACGCTTGAAGCTAAGGAGATTGGTAGGCCGTCTACTTACGCTAGCATTATTTCCACGATTATTGACCGCGGATACGTGTATGAGCGTGGGCGCGCATTGATTCCAAGCTGGCTTGCTTTTGCGGTTATTAAGCTTTTGGAATCTAATTTCCCAACTTACGTTGACTATGCGTTTACGGCGGACATGGAAAATGGTTTGGACCGCATAGCACATGGCGAGGAAGCTGGTAAAGATTGGCTTTACAAGTTTTACTTTGGAGATAATGGGGCGGTTGCTGGCGACTTTGCAATGCATGAAGGTTTGCAAAAACAAGTTGATCAGCTTGGCGAGATTGACGCTCGAGAAATCAACACGATTGATATTGGCGGCGGATTGCACGTGCGCGTAGGCAGATACGGCCCGTATTTGGAAGATACGAAGAATCTAGACGAAGATGGCAATGCGCGCAGAGCTTCGATTCCAAGTACTTTGGCTCCAGACGAGTTGACTGAGCAAGTTGCGCGAGATTTGATTGAGAACAACTCCGACGGTCCGCGCGTTTTGGGTACAGATCCGCAAACTGGAGGCAGTGTAGAAGTTAGGAACGGGCGTTTTGGAGCGTACGTTGCTCTTGTTGAAGCCTCGGATGAGGATGGGTCGAAAGCCGCCGACGATTCTGCTAAAACTGGCGCAAAGTCTTCTGCAAAATCTAAAAAGTCTGCTAAAGCTAAGCCAAAAATGGCGTCTTTGTTTAAAACAATGGACCCTGCAACAATAACTTTGCAAGATGCTTTGCGACTTTTGAATTTGCCTCGATTGGTTGGCGTTGTGGAAGAAGTTGATGAGCAAGGCGAAGTAAAGCGCGCGAAGATTGAGGCGAATAATGGTCGATATGGACCTTATTTGACTAAGACTTACGAGCGTGCGGATGCTGGCGATTCTGCAGCGTCTGCGGATACCAAGCCAGACAATCGTTCGCTTGCAAGCGAAGACGCGATTTTTAGTGTGACTTTAGACGAAGCCAAGGAGCTTTTTGCTCAACCGAAGTATGCAAAGCGCACTCGTGGAGCCGCAAAACCGCCGCTTAGGGAGCTTGGAGAAGATCCAGAAAGCGGCAAGCCAGTGGTAATTAAAGACGGCTTCTATGGAGCTTATATTACAGACGGCGTTACGAATCGCACGCTTCCAAAGCAGTACACGCCTGAGTCGATTGAGCCGCAAGTTGCGTTTGAGCTTTTGGCGCAAAAGCGCGCGGCAGGGCCTGTAAAGCGCAAGAGAACTGCTGCAAAGAAGACGGCCGCTAAGAAAACGGCCGCTAAAAAGCCTGCTGCAAAAAAGAGCACAGCAAAAAAGTCCACGTCTAAAGGCGAGTAAACCTGGTAGAGGTATGCAAAAATGGCTATGGGTCTTAAAAACAGCGGGCTTAGCGGTTTAAACAAAGGTCTTAAGGGTATTTTTATATCTTTTGAAGGTATAGACGGCGTTGGGAAAACCACGCAAGTTGAGGCTTTGCGTGATTTTTTGCAAGCACGCGGACTTGAGGTTGTTGTAACGAGAGAGCCTGGCGGAACACCGTTGGGCGAACAGTTGCGCAACATTCTTCTACACGGCGGAGCGATTTCTGCGCGCACCGAGGCGCTTCTGTTTGCTGCGGATCGCGCTCAACATGCTGCGCAAATCATCATCCCAGCCTTGCGGCGCGGTGCGGTGGTTATAACGGACCGTTACATTGACTCATCGCTAGCGTATCAGTCTGGGGGGCGCGAGCTCACTATGCAAGACGTGCGCGATTTAAGCGAGTGGGCGTCTAATTGCCTTTGGCCAAATCGCACGTATTTGCTAGATATGAGCGAGAAAGATGCTGCTGTGCGATTGCATGGGCAGGCGGATCGCATGGAAAGTGCAGGGCTTGATTTTGCGCGCCGCACGCGTGAAGCGTTCTTAGATCTTGCTAAACAAAATGCGCAAAGATTTTGCGTTTTAGACGCCACTTTGCCAGCTTGCGACTTATCTAAGTTGATTGCTAAAGACATGTGCGAGTTGCTGGATAATGCTGGAATATGTGACAAAAAATCGTCAGAAGCCCCAGAAAATCAAGGATTTTAGGATTTTAGGACTATAGGATTTTAGCAATGGACGTTTGGGAATCGGTAGTTGGTCAAGCGCAAGTTGTTGGACGCCTTAAAAAAGTAGCGCAAGGCGATTCAAGCAAAATCGCGCAATCATGGCTTATCTGCGGATCTGCTGGATTCGGGTGTGCAAAAGTGGCAAGAGCGTTTGCAGCGGCATTGCAATCGAGCGCAAAAGTCGCAAGCAACCGCGCCGCCGAAAACTCCGCCACTCAAATAAACACTCAAATAAACACAGATAAAATCGCAAGTGAAGTATTAGCTGGAACAAGCCCAGACGTAAACATTTTAAGCACGGACAAAGTTACAGTAAGCATTGACGAAGTGCGCGAACTCGTATCAATATCCGAGCAAATGCCAAGTGTTGCACCGTGGCGAATCATAATAATCGAAGACGTTGGGCGCATGCTTGAGCGCACAACAAACGTTTTGCTAAAAGAAATCGAAGAGCCAGCACCTCGCACAATATGGATTCTTTGCGCGGCAAGCGCGGCAGATGTTTTGCCAACAATTCGTTCTAGGTCTCAAATAGTGAATTTGGCTCAACCAAGCGACCAAGATGTGCAAGAATACGTGCAACAAAGCGCACACATTGATGCAAAAACGGCGGCGAGCGTGGCTCGCATAGCTCAAGGAAACGTTGATTTAGCAATGCTCTACGCTACAAGCGAGAGCGCTAGAAGCAGAAGAGAAGAGCTTGTTGCAGGCGTTTTGCGTCTTAGCAGCGCAATAGATGCTATTATGCTTGCACAAACGCTAATAGAAGACGCTAAAAGCCAGGCAGAAGACGAAGTGCAAAAGTCTGTTGAAGCTGAGCAAAGCGATTTTTTGCGCATAAATGGCATTAAGCCAACAGATAAAATCCCACCTAAAATTCGTAGCGCATACAATGCGATTGGCAAAAAAGACGATGTTAAGCGCAAAGTCACTCGCGTAAGCAGAGACGTTTTAAACCGCGCAATAGATGCGATTTGCAGCGTTTACAGAGATGTGCTTGTTGTGCTAAACAATGCGCAATCGCAAACGCCACTTGTGAATCAAGAATTTAAAGCAGAAATTATGCAGCTTTCTAAAAAAAATACAGCAGAGCGCGCGCTTAAATGCCTTGATGCGCTTGCGGTGGCCAAAAAGCGGCTTGCTGGCAATGGAAACGCAACGCTTGTTTTTGAAGCACTTTTATGCTCGCTGTAACGCGCGAGCGTCTTTGCTTGGTATTGTTGTATGAGGGCTGGGTGTTTCTACGTTCGCGCGGTCTAAGCGCGTGAACGTCTTCGCTTGCGTTGAAAGCACACCGTGCTTTCAACCTTAAGCAAGCTCAGCGCTCAGAATTACCTTTTCGCGCTACGATTCTCAAGCGAAAAGGTAGGTCGTCGCGTATAGTCACAGCGGTAGTAGATACTTAAATTATGAATATTTCTGCAGATTTCACCACTATTCCAGACAACTTTGCAAAAGCTGCGCCGGAAGAAAACAAGATTAACGGCGTTCCAGTCGTGTCTTTTCCATTTTATGTAGACAAGTTGCCGGATTTTGTGCACTACTTGCATTGGCGATTTGTAGACGATGACGCTATACCAGTGTGCGGATTCCAGTGGATTCATTGGGTTGTAGCAAATGTTCCAGTGGAAGCGCTTATGTTTGACTTTAACGACTCGCGCGCTTTGCAAATTCCGCAAGACTTTTCTCGCACAATGCCAACCATGATTCCAGAAGTTGTACAAGGGCGAAACTCGCAAGCTAGCCGATTTGTGGGGTGCACGGACCCTGCAATTACAATGCGCTACAATGGCCCGCAGCCGCCAGACAAGGATCACGACTACATGCTAGAAGTGTTCGGCACGCAAAAGCCTCTTCCAAATCTTAAAGAAGGCTTCTATCTTAACGAAATGATGAATGAAATCAGGCATTACGATTCGTATGTAGACGTTAACGGATTATATTTGCGAGGAAAAGCTTAGAGTTTAGGCTTTAGAATTTAGGATTTAGGCTTTATATGACTTCGTGCGGATTAGTCGCAAGCAGCTTACGACTATATATGCGTGCGTAAAATAGTCAAAAATAAGCAAAACCAATCAAACTAATCTAAACAAACAAAATAATCAAAAATAATCAAATAACCAAAATAATCAAAAATTAGAAAAATGAGGATGCAAATATGGCATGCACAACAATTTTAGTAGGACGCAAAGCGAGCTACGACGGATCCACGCTTATCGCGCGTAACGAAGACTCAGCAAATGGCGAGTTTAATCCAAAGCGCTTAGTGGTAGTAAAGCCGCAAAATCAGCCTCGCGTTTATAAGTCCGTGCTTAGCCACGTAACAGTAGAGCTTCCAGATAATCCAATGCAATACACAAGCGTTCCAAACGCAGACTTGCGCGAAGGAATTTGGGGAGAAGCTGGCGTTAACGAAGCAAACGTGGCAATTAGCGCAACCGAAACGCTTACATCCAACGAGCGCGTGCTGGGCGCCGACCCAATGGTTGAGCTTCAAAAAGCGCAAGGCAAGGAAGGTGACGCTGATTATAAGCCAGAAGTTCCAGGCGGAATCGGCGAAGAAGACTTCTTAACTCTTGTTTTGCCTTATATTCGTAGCGCTCGCGAAGGCGTTGAGCGTTTGGGCGCGTTGCTAGAAAAGTACGGCACTTACGAGATGAACGGCGTTGCGTTCTCGGACGTAAACGAGATTTGGTGGATGGAAACTGTTGGCGGACACCACTGGATTGCTAAGCGCGTGCCAGACGAGGCGTATGTTGTTATGCCAAACCAGCTTGGAATCGACGAGTTCGATTTGGAAGACGCTTTGGGAGACCAAGAAGAGCACATGTGCTCTGCTGATTTGCTTGAGTTTATTGAAGAAAATCACTTAGATTTGTCGGTAGAAAACGCTTCGCCATTTAATCCTCGAGATGCTTTCGGCTCTCATTCAGATGCCGATCACGTGTACAACACTCCTCGCGCGTGGTTTATGGAGCGTTTCTTGAATCCTTATGACGAAGTGTGGGATGGCAAAGACGCGGATCACAAGCCAGATAGCAACGATATTCCGTGGGCGCGCCAGCCTGAGCGCAAAGTGACGATTGAGGATATTAAGTACGTTTTAAGCTCTCACTATCAGGGCACTGAGTATGATCCTTACGGCAAGCTTGGCGATGAACATACTCGTCATCTTTTCCGTCCAATCGGCATCAATCGTCAAAGCGAGCTTGCTGTAATGCAAATCCGCCCTTACATGCCAGAGCCGATGCGCGCAATTCAGTGGATTACTTACGGTTCTAATCCTTTCAACTCTTTGATTCCGTTCTATCCAAATGTAAACGAAACTCCAAAGTATTTGGAAGATACAACTACTCGCGTAACAAGCGAAAACTTCTATTGGGAGAATCGCATTATTGCAGCTCTTGCGGATGCCGCATTTAACGACACTGCAAACGCGATCGAGCGTTACCAAGAAGTTGTCGGTTCCCTTGGTCACGCAATGGTTAAGTCTACGGATGCTGCCGTGGCAGATATTCTTGGCGTTTCTTTGAAGGATTACGAACCTGAGCGCGAAGGTGATGAAGGCGAAGATTACGATGATTTAGTTCGCGATCCTGAAGCAATTATTGCAGAGCTTCGTAACGACAAAGTGCGTGAAGCTTTGGCTGAAGCGAACGACGATATGGCAGCAAAGTTAAAGAAAGAAACCGATTCTTTGCTTGACACAGTGCTGTACATAACTAGCATGCGTATGAAGAATGGTTTTAATCGTTCCGATCACTGATCGCAAGCTGTTATAGACATTAGTGATAACGCGCATAGTTTTAATGTAATATTGCTATACCACGCCCATGCAATCGTATAGTATAAAAATTGTTCATTTACATTAGCTATGCGCGTTTACTATTGAGCGTTTATTGGGCATCTGTTATTGAACGTTTGTTATTGAACACTATTGGGCATCTACTAGGCTTTTTGCTTATGAAAGTGGGGAATATGAGCATTCTTGATTCGTTTACTACGCAATTTGGACTGGTTAAAAAAATAGACGCTTTTGGATTTATTGATTATCTAAAGAGGAATCCAAGCGAGCCAAGAAAGCACGGTAAAGTGCTACTCGTTACAGCTGATACTCCTCTTAAGGCTTCTAGAGGAGAAGGCAAAACAACCACCACTATTGCGCTTGTAGACGCGTTGCGTGAGCGCGGAGTAGATGCGGCGGCTGTTTTGCGCCAGCCAAGCATGGGCATTACTGCAGCGGGTTCAAAAGGCGGCGCTAGTGGCGGCGGAAAGTCCTCGCTTTCGCACCCTGAGCTAATCGATTGGGGATTGTGCGGAGAAATGGCTGCCATTGAATGTGCGCAGAATTTGCTTGTTTCTTTTGCAGAAAAAGCGATTGACGAGGGTATTTTAGACACGATTTTAGTGCCGCGCGTAAGTGAAGTACCTTCAAGATCTTTGCGTAGTATTGCTGTTGACTTTGGCAAGGGCACGGTTGCGGAGCGCGTTGTGTTAACGCCAACTTGTGAGCTTATGCAAATTGTAGTGCTTTCGAGAAGCATGGAAGAAATCGCAAATCGCGTTGCTGCCATGATTGCTGGCACAAAGGACGGAAATCCTGTTAAATTTGGCGATTTTGTTGACTTGTGGCGAATCACAAATATTCTTGCCGATGCTGTAAAGCCTGCAAAAACTGAGACGATTAATGGTTCTCCGATTTACGTTCATTGCGGGCCATTTGCCAACGTATCTCTTGGTATTCCAAGCCTTGTAAGCGTTGAAATGGCTTGTGCGTTGCACGATGTTGTTGTTGTGGAAGCAGGGTATGGCACGGACGCTGGTGCGCAAAAGTGGCTAGATATTGCTGCTCGCGAGTTTGGCGCAAAGTGGCCTGCTGCTGCGGTTGTTGTTACTCGTGCAACTACTTGGCGAGATGACGAAACGCTTGCGTGGCGTTACCCATTCCACGTTTCGCGCCTTGAATCTCTTAATATTCCTACTTTCCCTCTTATTAATTTGTGGGAAGGGGAAGATGGACAAGTCCCAGATTTGCTTGAGCAAGCTAAGAATTTGGGATTCCGTAAGCCGATTGTTGGCAATTTATTCCGAGATGGCGGAGATGGGTTGGCAGATCAGCTAGACGATTTTGTGTCTGTGATTACCGCTGATGCTGAAACGAAAGTTCCAGAAAGTAGGCGAGGAAAGTCGCTTCGCGAGCGCATTAATCTGCTTTGCTCCGAGGCGTATGGTGTTCCTGCTGAGCGCGTAATCGACAAAGCAGGTTTTGCTGATTCGTTGAATGAAGCGCAGGATTTGTGCAATAAAGCTGGTGTTGATTTTGATAGCTTGGCTCTTGTTGCTGTAAAGTCGCCAGCAACCATGACTGACGATGATCATGCGCCTGAGGATTCTCGCACTGTGACATTGAAGAAAGTGGAAGTTCACGCTGGAGCTGGGGTTGTTCAAGTCAACCTTACATCTTCACTAACAACGCCAATGCCAAAAATCGTGTGATCTTTCTCAACTATTTCCGCATTTTGCGCGACGACCTGCCTTTTCGCTTGAGAATCGTAGCGCGAAAAGGCAATTCGGAGCGCTGAGCTTGCTTAAGGTTGAAAGCACGGTGTGCTTTCAACGCAAGCGAAGACGTTCGCGCGCTTAGACCGCGCGAACGACACAAAACACCAAAATTCGGTACAAACGCACTACAGTTTTGCGTGCTTATGTAGTGCGTTTGTATCACGACACGCCGTAAACTCAGTACAATCGCACTACATGATTACGTCAAGTGAGGTGGAGATTCGAGATTTTTCGCACTGAATGAGATGAACCTCAGCATGAAATGGTGATTCATCGAATGAAGAAGAAAAATCGAGAATCTCAGCGATTAAGCAATACGCAATTGTTCAAGAATGTAAGAGGGCTGGGTGATTCTTGGTCGAACAGTATAAGAGCGGCAGCCGATACCAAATAATCCAATGATCAACCACTACAAACAAACTTCAACCCAAAAACAAAATCAAAGCCAAAACGGAACAACCGCAACTCTAGACTACACGCAAGAGGCGGAGCGTTGTGAGACAAGAATTAGCCAGCCCTCACACAACAGTAAACAGAGAATGTCGCGCGCTACGCTCTAAGCTCGAAGGCAGGTCGATTAGCACGCAAATGTGCGACGAAGCCAATCGCAAGCAAGCTCAATCCACTGCTGAACTTCTGGCTGAACAAACTCAGGCAGCACTGCGCCATTCTCATCGCGCTTAGCAGTCTCTTTAACAGCCAAAGCCAAGCCGTGCGGACCCTTAGGGAACAAATGCGCTTCCACGCTTACGCCAGCTTTAACACAAGCATTAATAAACATAATTGAGTTTTGAACTGGAACCGTTTGGTCTGTAATCGTTTGCCAAACGAACACAGGTGGAGTCTTAGAATCCACATGATTTTCAAGCGAAAGCTGTTCAACGAGTTGCGCGCGAGTACTAGAATCTACGCTTCCAAAAAGACGGTCGAAAGTTGGCTTATGTGCGTATTCGCCAGCGGAAATCACTGGGTAAGCAAGCATAAGAGCGTTTGGACGAACATCATTTGCGTTGTATCCATTTGCTTCTTCAACATCGTCGCTAACGCTAGTCGCAAGATTTGCTGCAACATGGCCTCCTGCAGAGAATCCAATAATCGCCACTTTTTGCGCATCTACATGCCATTCTTTTGCATTATCGCGAATCAATTGCATAGCTTGTGCTGCTTCCAAAAGCTGAGTCGGGTGTGCACTAGGAACAAGAGAGTAACGCAGAACAAATGCGTGGAATCCAGCTGCAGCAAACTTCATAGCAATAGGTTCTGCTTCGCGATTAGAAACTCGCAAGAATCCGCCGCCTGGCAAAATCAGCACTGCTGGGCGTGTTTGATCCCCTTCGCTATCTAAGTTGTCATCTAAAACATATCCAGTAAGAAGCGCGTTGCTACCGTCAATGCCTTTAATTTGGCGTTCTATAATCTTCATGGTATCTCTTTTCGTTTTGCTTATTTGCAATTCATGTTAAGCATAATTACTAAGCGCAATTACTAAGCATAATTCTAATCAAATATCTTATTTTTTAAGTGCGTTATTTTATAAATTCGTGTAGAGTCTTAAGAAGTTTCATAAGGAGATTTAAGATGCGTAATGAAGAAGATAATTTAGGTAAAGTTGTTCTTGCAGCCACTCCTATTGGCAATATGGGAGATGCTTCATCGCGCTTGATTAATCTTCTAGAAACCGCGGATATTGTTGCAGCGGAAGACACGCGTAGGCTTTACGATCTTGCAAATCGCCTTGGCGTGCATGTTTCTGGGCAAGTTATTGCATATCACGATCACAATGAGCACAATAAGGCAGATGGCTTGCTGGACAAGGTTGAGCAAGGCAATACCGTTCTTGTTGTTTCCGACGCTGGTATGCCTACGATTAACGACCCAGGGCTTGCGATCGTTCGCCGTGCAATAGAGCGCGATTTGCCTGTTACTTGCGCTCCTGGGCCGAGTGCCGCACTAGATGCTCTAGCGCTTTCTGGCTTGCCAACAGACCGCTTCTGTTATGAGGGTTTTTTGCCGCGTAAATCTGGAGACAGACAGCAGCATTTGCGCTCGCTTCTTTCAGAGCGGCGAACAATCGTTTTTTATGAGGCGCCGCACAGAATTGCGGAGTCAATGGAAGATCTTCTTGCAGTTTTTGGCGCAGATCGCAAAATGGCGTTATGTCGCGAGCTTACAAAGGATTTTGAGGAAATAAGGCGAGGAACAATTTCTCAAATATGCAAAAGCGTAGAAAACGACCCTCCGCGCGGAGAAATTGTTCTTGTGATTGCGGGAGCTAGCGATGAAGAAATCAAGCAGCAAAACGTTGATTTGAGCGTTGAACAGCTTGCGCAAATGTCTTACGATCTTTCGCAAAATGAGGGTTTGCGTATTAAAGATGCTATAACGCGTATTGTTTCACAAAATCCTCTTTCAGACGGTTCTTTTGCTAATCGTAAAGAAGTTTATGCTGCTTGTTTAAATATCAAGTCATGAAATCTGTTTCGCGTAATCGTAGCTTTCTAAAAGTACGTCTAAGCTATGCTTAACATCTGGACCGCCTTTCTGTGAAATATACTCCAGTATTTTTGCGTCAGCGGCTGGGTTTGCTATAACCCATTTTCGTAAGTGCGGAATGTTTCTCGCTATGTGCCAAAGTATTTCTTTGTCTGTATTTTCGCAGCATGCTACTTGTTCTGTGAGAATAATTGGCGGTTTTGGTGGTAGATCTTTTGTTTGTGTTTTATGGAAATTTTCTGTATTTTCTTGTACTTGATTTAAATGTTCAATATTAATATTCATAAAAAATATCTTCCTGTTCTATAACGTTTTTTAGCCAATCTTTTGCTTTTTGCGCTCCTGGAAAATGTGGGTTGCTATTTATGATTTTTTCGCATTCTTTAAAGCTTGTGCCATATTCTTGAATCAGATTGAAAATTGTGTCTTTTTTGCGTATCTCGTCGTAAATATTTTTAGACGGTGTTAATGCTATGTCGCAGATTGTTCGAGCAGGAGATGTTATGCGCAAATCTTTAATCACCTTTTGTTCTCTCTTCAACAATTTTCGTCTGAATACTCGTAATGGATGATCATGTGGTACTACACGATAATGGCTGCCAGAGATAACGTCTAATATGTTTGGAATTGTTCCTCCAAGCCAAATCCATGATGCTGTAAACATGCATGCTGCAGAGTCTCGTGGTATTAGCTTTTTGAGTATTTTGCACCGCCCCTCAATGGACTTTGCAGTGGAATGTGCAAATCCGCTTCTTATTGACAATCGTTCAAAAGCTCCGAATTTAGATAATTTCTTCATGCACAATGGTCCTGGCAGATGCGTTGTGTCTAGTAAGGTTGGAAGATTTTTACTAATGTCAATGTGTTGATTTTTATTGTCGTAATTTTCAAGAATTATTTTTGTTTCTTGAGCTATATCTTTAGTCGTACTGTATTTATTCGCATCATAGTTTCTGCTTTTTGAAGTCGTTTTTGAATTGTGCCTTGAAGTCTTTTTTAAATTTTTAGCGATTGGCTTGATCGTGGATTTATCTGTTATTTTATTTGTTCGCTTATCGGTTGTTTTGCATATGTATTTATTTGTAGCATTAGTCGAATTGTTAATAGTTTTGTTTGCAATAATTTCTGCTTCGTTATTCATAATCCCTCCTTTCTTGTTAGACATAATGATTGGGAATAATTTTTTAGACATATGGTTTTAGACAGAATAGATACGTTTGTTCATGTTGTCCATAAGATTTTTGCGAAATGTGTAAAAGTGGATTTTTAAGCCTTTTTACATTAAAAAATGTGCATATGTGTATATGTTTTTTATTAAGGTGTCCTCGCTGAACAAGATAATATTTGGCTATGAGTCATATTTTGGTGAATGTTGCATGGCCTTACGCAAATGGCCCTCGTCATATTGGTCACGTTGCAGGATTTGGTGTTCCTTCAGACGTGTATGCGCGTTATGAGCGCATGAAGGGCAATGACGTGCTTATGGTTTCTGGTACAGACGAACATGGCACGCCGATTTTAGTTGAGGCAGATAAAGAAGGCGTTAGTGCTCAGGATCTTGCAAACCGCTATAATCGCGTGATTACTAAAGACTTGTGCGATTTGGGTTTAAGCTACGATTTGTTTACGCGCACGACTACAGCAAATCACGAGCATGTTGTTCAAGAGATGTTCCGTCAGTGCTTGAAGAACGGCTATATTTATAAGGGTACTCAGAAGGTTGCGATTTCTCCTTCTACAGGTCGTACTCTTCCAGACCGCTACATTGAGGGCACATGCCCACTTTGCGGCGCGGATGGAGCTAGAGGCGACCAGTGCGATGCTTGCGGTAATGAGCTTGATCCAGATGAGCTTATTAATCCTGTTTCTAAGATTAACGGTGAGACTCCGCGATTTGAAGAAACAGAGCATTACTTCCTTGATTTGCCTGCTTTAGCTGATGCTAATTTAAGCTGGCTTAATTCAAGGGATGGTTGGCGTACAAATGTTATCAACTTCTCGATTGGATTATTTAAGGAAGTTAAGCCTCGAGCTATTACGCGTGATATTGACTGGGGTATTCCTGTTCCTGTAGAAGGATGGGTTGATAACCCAAATAAGCGCTTGTACGTGTGGTTTGACGCTGTTATTGGATACTTGTCTGCATCTATTGAATGGGCACGTCGTCAAGGTAAGCCGGATGCGTGGCGCGATTGGTGGTGTGACCCTAAGTCTCCTGGCTACTACTTCATGGGCAAAGATAACATCACCTTCCATTCTCAGATTTGGCCTTCAGAAATGCTTGCATATAATGGCGCTGGCTCTAAGGGTGGCGAGGCTGGAGTTTATGGCCCGTTGAATATGCCTGAGCAAGTTGTTGCTTCTGAGTTTATGACTATGGAAGGCAAGAAGTTTAGTTCTTCGCGTGGAATTGTGATTTACGTGAAGGATATTTTGGCGCGTTATCCTGTGGATGCTGTACGTTACTACATTTCTATTGCTGGTCCTGAAAATTCTGATGCCGACTTTACTTGGGCAGAATTTGTTCGTCATAATAACGAAGAGCTTGCTGCCAGCTGGGGTAATTTGGTAAATCGTGTCGCTAATTTGATTCATAAGAATTTCGGAGAGATTCCTGCGCTGGACGAAAATTCAATGACAGATATGGATCGCGCGCTTTTGGATCAAACCTCTAATGCTTTTGAGATTGTTGGTGGTTTGATTGAACGTCATCATCAGAAGAATGCGCTTAACGAGGCGATGCGTGTTGTGTCGGATATAAACAAGTATATTTCTGCAACTGAGCCTTGGAAGATTAAAGATGATGAAGCACGTCTTGGTACTGTTTTGCACGTTGCAGCTCAAGCCGTCTCTGATGCTAATCATTTACTTGCTCCATTCTTGCCACATTCTGCGCAAAAAGTATGGGAAGCTCTTGGTGGTACGGGTGTGTTCTCTCCTTTGCCAAGAATTGAAGAGGTGACTGACTTAGATAATCCAGATTTTAAGTATCCGATTATTACTGGTGACTATCGTCTTGGTGAAACTGTTCACCCGTGGGAGAGTGAGGAATTAGTGACTGGTACGCCTGTCGCTAAGCCAACTCCGATTTTTGCCAAAATTCCTAAAGAGGCTATTGATGAGGAGCTTGAGCGTTTTGAATCTGCGCTTGCCGCTCGTCGTAAAGCTGACGAAGAAAGATTGGCTGCGGCTAAAAAATCACTAGAATCTAAATGATTAAACGAAAAATTTTAAGTTATAGTGATGCATGTAACAAAAAATAGGTTGACTATCAGGATTTAAAAAATTTTTTAAGGAAATTTTTAGGTTATATGCGTGTTTTGCGAGAAAAGTGTGGTTATAATGAGTATTGCTGATGGTTATCCATCAGTGAGGTTCGTTCGCGGACCCCATAACTGAAACCTTCTTCTCTCTTTCTCTCTGCCCCGGTGGGTCTTCTCTTTCCCACCGGGCTTCTTTTTATCTTTTTCAAGCTCTTGCAGTCTACTCGTATCGCTTGCGTTATATTTGCATCACGAGCGAGACAAATATAACGAAATTAAGCCAAAAAACGTTATAAATATCTCATCAATGATGCAAATATAACGAAAATCAGTCAAAAAACGTTACAAATGCCTCACGAGCGAGACAGATGTAACGAATCTGGGTCAAAAAAAACGCAGACTGCGTGGCAATCTGCGTTTATAAATCAGTTACACTCTATATCAAGTTTAGCGGCAGCGCTTTGTAAGTGGAATCCACGGATCAAGCATTACAGGCTCCTGATCCAATATTGCTCGCGTTGCTTCATCAAGATACTTCTTGTTAATAATGATTTCTGTAACGTAGCGGTCAAACCACTGTGCGGAGCCGACATAGTATCCGTCTTCGCCGTTATCTTTACCCCAGCTGTTTTCAATCTTCCAGCGGTCTGGCTCACCATCTTTGTTAAGGTTTACGCCAGTAAAGGTCATTGCGTGGTTGCCTGGGCAATCCATATATTCCAAACCTTTAGCTTTGTCGAATGTAAACTCTACATCGAATAGTTCGTCTACGCGCACAACTGCAGGATCAAAGAACCCATCTTGTCTGAGTGAGAACTGAGTGCAATCGCAAGCGAACCAGATTGGATGTCCGTCTTTTAGCTGATCGACAGCGGCTTTGCGGAATACTTCTAGCGCAACGTTTGCAAACTCCATTTCCTTCGTCTCAGCAACGTTTGTGGTGTATTTAAGCTGGTAGAGCTTGTTGAACGGAGTGTGTTCCATTGGGGAGTTGCACAAGCTCACAAAGTCGTTTACGTCAATTGGAACGTATTTCTTTGCGAATTCTAGTGGTGTTATTCCATATTCGCGAATCATTGGACGATCGTCTTTGCCAGTCTTTGGCTTATCGTCCTTCTTATCGTCTTCTTTGGCTTCGTTCTTTTTGTCGTTCTTTTCGTCTTTCTTATCGTCGTCATCTTTAGTACGTGCAATAAAGTCGAAACGCTCTGGTGGCTCGCCAAGTGCGATAGCTGTCATACGGTATACGGTTTCAAGGTCGCGGATTTTCATTTCGCGCAACTCTTCTATGGAAGTACCGTTCTTGTGTGCTTCGCGCAATTCAGCCGCGAATTCACGCAACTTGGTGTTTATGTATTGCACGAATGCATCTGAGTCAATAGCATTCTGTGAATCTGGGTATGCGCTTTTTGGTACGAGTCCGTACTTGTTTACCAAGTTAACGAACATTTGCCACCATCCGCCGTCGTCGATCGGACCGTAGTTAATGTTTTCAAAGACTCGACTATCTAGGGTTTCGTCTAATGTTGCCAACACGTTTTCCAAGTACGCATTTGCCTTTTCAATCTTGTCCCAGAAGAACAGGTAGCTTTCGGAAAACTCGAAGTCGTCTAAATTCCACTTGTGCATTAATTCGTAACGCAAAGTGTTAAGGGAAGCGAACATCCAGCAACGTCCAGAGTGCTGTTGGTTTGTTATTGACCCTTGTTTTAATTCTATGGAGAAGTTGCGTGGTAAAGCGCGTTGTCCTTGATAGCTTGTTGCAGCTTTAAGAACGCCGCTCGCTACAGAAGCGTTTGCGGCTACTCGATTTGCTCGCTGTTCGTTAAAATGCTTGGAATATTCGCGCACGTTGTCTATGGTAACGGCTTTTACGTTTTCAGACATATATCTCCTTTTGTTGTTAGGTTGAAAATAGGCGAATAAGCGTTATTGTAGCGTGTTCAATGCACGAGTAGCGTTTTGCGTGGTCTGTGCTTTTTTAATAGGATACTAGTAAAACTAATTGCAATGTGTTTTGTTAGTACGAAATGTTATTGTATTTACACTTTTATTACGATTTACAAAACTAATTTTCGTAAAATTTAAATAATTCCGTTAAATATTCTGATGTTCTGTTGATTTTGTGTATTAATTTTTGTGATAATTGATATTTATTCCGTATTATTGCATGTTTATTTTAAGCAATGTACATAGGTTAGCTAAAAATATACTAATTACATGTCCCATTTATGAGGGCTTACTTAAGTGTGCCTTGAGTATGCTTTTGATTTGCTTTTGCAACTGGGTATAGCAAACGATAGCAGTGTGCAGGCTTGAGGCTTGCAGTTACCAGATGGAGGTAACAATGTTTAGACGTAGAAAAGAGTCACAATGATACGATACATCGTTAAACGATGCCTGAATTATGTTGTGATGCTGTTTGTCTCCGTATCCATGACGTATTTCTTGGCAAGTGCTTTTATGGATCCGCGATCGAATTATATGTCTAGGCATCCGCATCCACCAATTCCTTCGATTAACCGTTCTTTGGATTTGGCGAACATTAACGACCAAACTCCAGTTATTACGAGATATTTGCGTTGGATTACTGGCGTTCTTACTCGTTGGGATTGGGGATTAAGCCCAGAGCAGGCTCCTGTTGGTCCTGCGATTGCGGCTCGTATTGGTGCGTCTGTCCAATTAGTTACTTGCGCAACTGTTCTTGGTATTGTTTTCGGTGTTAGTGTTGGCGTTTATACTGCTATTCGTCAATATAAGTGGCAAGACAGGGTTCTTAACTCTATTGCTACGTTCTTACTTGTTGTTCCAGCTGCTGTGTTTGGATTGCTTATTGTGTTAGCTGCAATTAGCGTTAACAATGCTGCTGGCTCTCGTTTATTCTTTGTTACGGGATTGCATTCTTATCAAGGTTCTAACCCTATTGCTTTTGTTCTTGACTTCTTACAGCATTTGATTTTGCCGACAATTGTTATGACTGTTCCTGGCATGGTTGGATACCATCTTACGCAGCGCACTTATTTGCTTGACACTATGAATGCTGATTATGTTCGCACTGCTCGTGCTAAGGGATTGCCTTTGAACATTGCTATTCGCCGCCACGCTTTGCGTACTTCTTTGATTCCTACAGCTGTGGACGTCGCCTTCTCTATTGCAGGTGTGTTCACGGGTGCTGTGATTACTGAGACCGTGTTCGCAATTAACGGTTTGGGTAGCTATTTTGTGCAAACAATTTCTAATAATGACATTAATGGTTCTGTTGCTATTGCTGCATTCGGAGCTGTGTGTACTTTGGCTGGAGCTTTGCTGGCAGATATCTTCTCTGCTTGGCTTGATCCACGTATTCGCTTGAACTAATTGCAGAACAGTGTAGGTGTTATTGATATGAGTAAAAAAGATGTATCTTCAAACCTTCAAGAGTCTGCTGCAGACAAGAAGGCGACTGCTAATTCTTGGGGTAATTTTAAGCGCACTGGCAAGATTACGCTTTATACGCGTCGTTTCTTTAGGCGACCGTCTGCCGTCGTTGGCTTGGTTTTGCTTGTGTTCTTGATTCTTCTTGCGTTGTTTGGATCTAAGATTAGTAAGTGGGGTTACGATGAGCCTGATTTTACTGCTCTTGCAACTCCTCCTAGCGCAGAGCATTGGCTTGGCACAACGCCTGGCGGTTCTGACATGTATGCAATGGTTGTTCGCGGACTTGGTCGTTCGCTTTCTATTGGTATTGTAAGCTCCATTTCTATTACAATTATTGCTGCTTTGGTTGGTACTGCTATTTCTTACTTTGAGGGTTGGTTTGAGCAAGTTGGCATGTGGGTTTTGGACATGCTTTTGATTGTTCCATCCTTCTTGCTTATTGCTTTGATTGTTAGCTCCGCGACCGGTGGCAATGATTGGCTTTGGCTTGCGTTTGGTATGACTTCCTTTGGTTGGATTGGTTATGCTCGTACGCTTAGAACTTTGACTTTGAGTTTGCGTGAGCGTGAATATGTGCGCGCAGCCAAGTTTGAAGGTGTTTCTTCGTTCCGCATTATTGTTCGCCACCTTGTTCCAAATCTTGGTTCTGTGTTGATTATTAATACGGTTCTCGGTGTTATTGGTGCAATCAACGGCGAAACCGCATTGAGCTTCTTGGGTCTTGGTATCAAGGCTCCAGATACTTCTCTGGGTACTCTTCTTAATGTTGGTCAAAGTAGCGTTATGACCTCTCCTTGGGTTCTTTTGGTTCCTTCTGCGGTTTTGGTTATTTTGACTTTCTCTGTTCAGCTTATTGGCGATGGTCTTCGCGATGCGATTGATCCATATTCTAGGTCTGTTGGTAAGGCCGAGTAAGGCTTGTTGGAGGTTTAAACATGACTGATATGGTGAATGACGCAATTAAGGAAGATTCTGTGATGGAAAATCAGAACAACGAACCACTTCTTTCTGTACGCAATTTGCAAGTTAGCTTTGCTTCGGAAGCTGGTACGGTTCATGCAGTACGCAATATGAATTTTGATTTGTACCGCGGAAAAACCATTGGTATTGTAGGTGAATCTGGATCTGGTAAGTCGGTTACTTCCCTTGCTGTTATGGGCTTGCTGGATAAGAACGCGTCTGTTAAGGGTTCTGTTGTTTATAAGGGCGAAGAGCTGTTAACGAAGTCTGATGCAGAGATGAGTAAGATTCGTGGCAAGAATATTGCTATGGTATTCCAGGATCCTCTTTCTGCTTTAACTCCAGTGTTTTCTATTGGAGATCAGCTTAAGGAAGCTTTGGTTATTCATAATCCAGATATGACCGAAGAACAGATTCGTGAGCGCTCTATTGAATTGCTTAACTTGGTTGGTATCACTAAGCCAGCTGAGCGCTTAAAGTCTTTCCCTCATGAGTTTTCTGGCGGCATGCGTCAGCGCGTTATGATTGCTATGGCAATCGCGAATAACCCAGATATTATTATTGCTGATGAGCCTACTACCGCTTTGGATGTTACGATTCAGGCTCAAGTTTTGGATGTTTTGAAGAAAGCGCAGAAAGAAACTGGCGCCGCAATGATCTTCATTACTCACGATTTGGGTGTTATTGCTGGCGTTGCAGACGAAGTTATTGTTATGTATGCGGGTCATTTGGTTGAGCATAATAGCGTTGAGGAGATTTTTGCTCACCCAACTCAGCCATACACAATCGGCTTGCTTGGTGCTGTTCCGCGCGTTGATCAAAAGCGTACTCGTCGCTTAACTCCAATCTCTAAGCCAACAATGGATATGTTGATGGCAGAAGAAAAGAGTGGAGATACTAGCGACATGATGGGTCTGGAAGCAGAAAGCGAAACTGTTCGCGCGCTGCTTCATGCGGAAACCGAAAAAACGATTAAGCCAATGTTTGAGGGCATTCCTCGCGAGGATCGCAAGGTTGTTTTGGATGTTAAGGGATTGGTTAAAACGTTCCCAATTACAGGTGGCGGTTTCTTGCGACGCAAGGTTGGCGAGGTTCGTGCTGTTGATGGTATTGACCTTGAGATTCGCGAAGGCGAAACTGTAGCTCTTGTTGGCGAATCTGGTTCTGGTAAGTCAACTACTTTGATGGAAATCATGAGTTTAAAGAAGCCAGAAGCTGGCTCTATTACAGTTTTTGGCACCGAGCTTAACGATAAGTTGACTAAAGAGCAGCGTCGCGAGCTTCGTTCTAAGATTCAATACGTGTTCCAGGATCCTATGAGCTCTCTTGATCCTCGTATGCTTGTTTACGATATTTTGGCAGAGCCTCTTCATGTTCAAAAGAAGTCTAAGGAAGAGATTCGTCAGCGTATTGCGGAGCTTATGCAGCTTGTTGAGCTGAATCCAGATCAGGTTGATCGCTTCCCAACGCAGTTCTCTGGTGGCCAGCGTCAGCGTATTGCTATTGCTCGCGCTTTGGCTGTAAACCCTAAGCTGCTTCTTCTTGATGAGCCTGTTTCTGCCTTGGATGTTTCTATTCAGGCTGGAATTATTAACTTGCTTGAAGATTTGCAAGACAAGTTGGGTGTTGCTTACTTGTTTGTGGCTCACAACATGGCGGTTGTTCGTCATATTTCTAGCAGAATTGCTGTTATGTACCACGGACGCATTGTTGAATCTGGCGAAACGGATGAGGTGTTTGATAATCCTAAGCATCCGTACACTAAGGCTTTGATTAGTGCTGTGCCAATTCCAGATCCTGCGATTGAGAAGAATCGTAAGCGTATTATTCTCAATGAAGAAGATTCGTTTGATGACGTTGCAAGCGTCTGATTCTAATCTTTTGTGAATACGCCTAAACTTTTGTTTAGGGCAATTTTGATCGCGTGTGTTATGCAAGACACACGCGATTTTTTGTTACAGGCACATAAATTCTAAAAAAAGTAATATATTTTGTTTTTTAATTAAAATAAACTAAAAAATTTTCTGTTTGACTGTTTTATGTATTTAATTTTCTTTTTTATGGATTAAATCTTAAGTAACAAAAGCTTAAATTCAGTATTTGTTAAAAAAGTCGTAACACAAAATGTCAAAAGATTAGATATACTCTACACACATACCAGAAAGCGGACATCATTTCTGGGGAATGAGAGGAATCATGAAAAAAACTAATGCAGGCAAATTAACTGTATTCGCCGCAGCTGCACTTTCTGTTGCAATGCTGCTCGGCGCTTGCGGTGGCACAACTGCTACTACAGCAGATAAGGCCAAGGGCGGTATGACCGAAGAGCCAGCCGCAGGTGTGGATACTTCCTACACTGGCGCTCTTCCAATGCCTAAGGTTGACAAGCGCTATGACAATCCACAGCCTCGTGACAATGTTAAGGATGGCGGTACTTACACGTTCTCGCTTTCCGACATGGGTCCAAACTGGAACTACGCTTCTAACGACGGTAACACCGCTTACATGGCTACTTTGTGGGGCTTCTACCAACCATCGTTTACTTATTATGACACTGTTAAGGGCGAGAAGGTTAAGTACAACCCTGATTACATTACTTCTGTTAAGAAGGTTAGCGACAAGCCACTCGTAGTTCAGTACGATTTGAACCCAAAGGCTAAGTGGAACGATGGCACAGACATCGATTACACTGCTTTCAAGGCCACTTGGGAAGTTATGAATGGCAAGAACGAAGCATACTCCGTTCCATCTCACGAAGGCTATGATTGCATTGAGTCCGTTGAGCAGGGCGCAAATCCTAAGCAAGTAATCGTTAAGTACAATAAGCCATGCGCAACTTGGGAATTGCTTTTCGCTCCATTGGTTCATCCAAAGGCAACCGATCCTACTGTGTTCAACCAGGGTTGGGTAGGTAATCCTCACAACGAGTGGGGCGCAGGTCCATTCGAGATTCAGTCCGCAACCGAAGATCAGGTTGTTTTCGTGCGCAATCCAAAGTGGTGGGGCAAGAAGGCAAAGCTTGACAAGGTTGTTGTAAAGCGTATGGAAGATACCGCTGCAATGAACGCCTTCCAGAACGGCGAAATCGATTCCGTGGATTCCATCTCCACCAAGGATAAGGTTAAGGCTGCTCGTAGCGTTAAGGGCGCTCAGCTCCGTTACGGCTACAGCACCAAGATTCGTGTTATTAACTTAAACGCAAAGGCTGGCGCATTCAAAGACAAGGCCGTGCGTAAGGCCGTTGTCCAGGCATTCGACGTTGCCACCTACAACAAGATTCAGTTCCAGGGTATGAACTGGAAGAGCGAGCAGCCAGGTTCGGAGCTTCTCTCCATGTTCCAGGCTGGCTACAAGAACAACCTCCCAGCTGATGGTAAGTTCAACGTAGAAAACGCTAAGAAGACTCTTGAAGCCGCTGGCTACAAGATGGGCAAAGACGGTTACTACGCTAAGAATGGCAAGACCGTTCAGTTCACATTCACCTTCTTCGGCGATGACTCCACTCAGGCAGCTCTTGCTAACGCATTCCAGGCCATGATGAAGAAGGCTGGCATGAAGTGCAAGACTGTAAACAAGCCTGCATCTAAGTTCTCTAAGACTGTAAGCTCCTTCGACTTCCAGGTGCTTCCAATGGCTTGGGTTTCCCAATCTCCATTGAGCTTCTTGGCAGCCGCTTCCCAGGTCTACGGTTCTAAGAGCGATTCCAACTTTACTGGCACTGGCAGCAAGAAGATTGATGCTGTTCTAGCCAAGATTGGCAAGACCTACGATTACAAGGAACAGACTGCATTGGCCAACAAGGGTGAGTCCATGGCTTTCGCCGAGTATGGTACGCTCCCAGTTTCTGCTCCTCCAACCTACCAGGCATACAAGAAGGGCTTCGCTAACGGCGGTCCTGCTGGATATGCTAACGTTTTTGTTGAAAACATCGGTTGGCAGAAGTGAGTAAATTTGTAGCGATAACTCGCGCAAGTTTACTAAGCTGATTGCTTAACTTATAGCATGTGGCGTGTGGTCTTTGGCTGCACGCCACATGCTTTCGTGCGCTTTGACTGAGCTTGAAATCAACAGGATTTCAAGCTCCTTCAAAGCGTGATTTGGCTCAATTGTGAAGCACGGTGTGCTTCACATGCCAAATCAGCCGAACGGCTATGCCGTGAGGAATAAGCGCTCGCTACGAAACTCGCTCAACACCAAACAAGAGCTGTCGATTAAACTATAAATTTAAGATTAAGTCTCAAAAAACAAAGTCAAAAATAAGGGAGAATCTAGCGCATGTATGTAAATCCAAGTAAACGCAAAGACGCGAGTAATGTGCGCTGGGTTTTGCAATATTGTAAGCCAGATATGTGGAGAGTAGGCGTATCGCTAGTTCTTTTTACTATAAACGACACAATGGCAATGACAATGCCGCTGCTTTCGGGCTTTATTGTAGACAAAGTCATTATTGGAAAACAGCATGATTTGCTTGCTTTTGTATGCGTGCTAATGGTTGCAATGATGATTATTCGCGTAGGCTCAAGATATATCTACCAGCTTCAAATGGAAAGATTTGGCCAAAACGCCGTGTATCGCCTTGTAAGCGACGAGTACGAGAAGCTGCATTCGCTTGATTTTACATACTTTAATCACACGCGCACAGGCGACATTATGAGCCGCATGACTTCGGATACGGACGCGATTCGCCACATTTTAAGCTGGGTGTCTTATATGGCGCTGGATTGCTTAGTAATGTTTGTGTTTGCGCTAGTTATAATGTTTTCAATCCAATGGCAGCTAGCTCTAGCGCTTATGGCAATTACACCATTTTTGTTCTGGCTTGCAAAGCTTATGGGCAAGAATGCTAGGCCAAAGTTCCTTGCGATTCGCGAATCGTTTGCACGCATGAATTCAATGGTAGAAGAAAACATTGAAGGCAATCGCGTTGTAAAAGCTTTTGTGCGCGAGCCTTTTGAAACACAGAAATTCGATAAATGCAACGAAGACTACTTTAACCGCAATATTACGCTTGCAAAAAACACGCAAAAATACATGCCATGGCTTGACGGCATGGGCTTTGCGCTAGAGCTTGTAACAGTAGGATTTGGCGGATGGCTTGTGCTTAACGGAAGCATGACTTTGGGCGCGTTTGTAACGTTTAACAGCTTCCTTTGGATGCTCCACATGCCAGTAAGAATGGTTGGGTGGCTTATTAACGATTGGCAGCGATTCAACGCAGGATGTGTAAATATTCGTAAGCTTCTTACGCAAGAATCGCATATTGATTTGCCATCTGCCTCCGAGAAAAACGTTAAGGTAAAGGGCCATGTAACTTTTGAACACGTTGATTTTGCATTCCCAGACGATCTTGATTCGCCAATTTTAAGCGATATTGATTTAGATGTTCCAGCAGGCACAAAGCTTGGAATCTTAGGCGAAACGGGATCTGGAAAATCAACTCTTGTAAGTCTTATAGCGCGTTTTTATGATCCTACTCGTGGTCGCGTTTTGATTGATGGAAAAGACGTTCGCGAATGGCCTCTAGAAACTGTTAGAAATCAAGTTAGCATAGTCGCGCAAGAAACATTCCTGTTCTCCGATACGATTGCAGGAAATATTAGCTTTGGATTGCCTCAAAACGAGGAAAATTGCAAAGAATTAGATAACACGATTAGGCGTATGGCAAGAATCGCAGATGCAGACGATTTTATTATGAGCATGCCAGAAGGCTACGAAACCGTTGTAGGAGAACGAGGAGTTGGCCTTTCGGGCGGTCAAAAGCAGCGCTTAAGTCTTGCTCGCGCGCTAGCTAATAATCCTGCAATCTTGATTATGGACGATACAACTTCTGCAGTAGACATGGAAACTGAGGAGCATATCCAAAAAGAGCTAAAAAAGTTAGATGGTTCTCGCACAGTAATCACAATTGCTCACAGAATCTCGTCTGTTAAAGACGCAGACATGATTATTGTGCTAGATCACGGCAAAATCGTAGAACGCGGAACGCATGAGCATCTTGTGGCGTCGCATGGAAGATATTGGGAAATCTACAAAAAGCAGCTTGGTATGCAAATGGGCAAAGCTTTGGGATTTGAAGATTTAGACAAGGCTAAAGGTGAGTAGAATGGCGCAACGCAACACTTATAAAGAAGATGAAAGCCAAGAAGAGCACGTAAATTTACACGAGTTGATGCGCGTTCGCAAATACATAAAGCCGTACGCATGGCAACTAGTCAAAATAGTTTTAGTTGTTATTAGCGGAAGTTGCATTATGACAGTAACTCCAATGATTACAAAAACACTTATAGATGTAGTTTTGCCTAATAAAAACGTTTCTTATTTGTACGTGCTTATTGCATTGTTTGGCGTGCTTATTGTGCTGTATGAGCTTGGGTTAGCCTACAGAACGCTTGCAATTACGCGACTCGGCCAAATGATAATTAAAGATATGCGACGAGATATTTTTACGCACGTGCAATCGTTATCGTTTGATTACTTCGATTCGCGCCCACACGGCAAGATTTTGATTCGCATAGTAAACTACATAAACACGCTTTCCGACACGCTTTCTTCTGGTTTAATCAACGTGTTTTCCGATGTTTTTGTGCTAATCATTACACTAATCGCAATGTTTGCTATGGATTGGCGAATGGCATTGTGGAGTCTTGTATTATTCCCAGTTTTTATAATCTGGACTCGCACTTTGCAAATTTTGCAACGAAAAGCGTCTAAAAAACTATCAAATAAGCAAAGCAATCTTAACGCATATTTGCACGAATCAATCGCAGGCGTAAAAACAACTCAGACTTTTGCGCGCGAATCGGAGCAATACGCTACATTCCAAGAGCAGCAGTCGGGAGTTAGAAAAGCGTGGATGCAAAATGTTAGAGTGCAAATGCTGCTTTGGCCTGGAGCTTCGATTATTGAAAGCGCAGCAATTTCGCTGCTCTACTATGTTGGCATAACAAACGCGAGCAGTATGAACATAAGCACGGGTACTCTTATAGCATTTGTGTGGTATTCGAGCACTTTCTGGGAGCCAGTTGTAAACATTGGTAACTTCTACACGCAACTTATAACATGCTCAGTGTATTTGGAGCGTATTTTTGAGACTCTAAGCATTAAGCCAAATATTGTAGATAAGTCAGATGCAAAAGAATTGCCGCAAATTAAAGGCAGGGTTGACGTAAACGACGTTGTGTTCCGCTACGAAGAGAGCGGAAAGCCGATTTTGAATTTAATTGACTTGCACATTGAGCCTGGAACAACGGTTGCGCTTGTAGGTCCTACTGGAGCGGGTAAAACAACGCTTGTAAGCCTGCTTTCTAGATTCTACGACGTTTCCGAAGGCTCAATCACAATTGACGGCTACGATGTGCGCTCAATAACGTTAGCATCTTTGCGCAAACAAATGGGCGTTATGCTTCAAGACAGCTTTATATTTAGCGGAACTGTTAAAGAAAACATTCGCTACGGCAAGCTTGACGCAACAGACGAGGAGATTGAGTCGGCGGCTCGCGTAGTTCACGCGCACGAGTTTATTGAAGAATTGCCTAATGGCTACGATACGGAAATTGAGGAGCGAGGAGCCACTCTTTCTGCAGGACAAAGGCAGCTTATATCGTTTGCCAGAGTATTACTTGCGAATCCGCGAATTCTAATTTTAGACGAAGCAACAAGCAATATAGATACGCGTACAGAAGAGGCGTTGCAAGCAGGATTAGCTCAATTGCTTAAAAATCGCACTTCTTTTGTAATTGCACACAGGCTTTCTACAATAGAGAATGCGGATTTGATTTGCGTGATTGACCATGGGCAAATCGTGGAGCGCGGAAGCCATGAGCAACTTATGGCGCAGAAAGGTGCGTATTACAGGCTTGTGGAATCGCAATACGCTGCGATTAGTGCTGCGATCCAGTAAGCGCAAAAGTTGCGTTTTAAGTCACGTTTCAAGCCACGTTAAATATGCGACTACACTTGTAAATCATGAGTAAGCATCATCGCGAACACAATTGGGCGCCTTCTTTAACAGAGCAGTCTGAAATATGGCAGAATCTAATTAAAGAAGGCATAACAATCGCAGACGACCACACGCACATGTTAAGCGTAGTGGATTTTGCAAAAAATCTTAATCAAGAATTATCGCAAAAAGGGCGAGAACCAATTGCGGAACCAAGTGCAGATGACTTAGTAAATAGTGCAAAAGCATCAGGCGTTTCTAAAATGATTGAGGTTGGATGCGAATATCCAAATTGGCAGCCAACAATAGATTTTGCGGCAGCTCACGCGGATTGCGTGCGTGCTGCAATAGCGATTCACCCCAACGAAGCGCCTCTACATGGTCATAGGGGAGCAGAAGGACCAGACGGCTTACCGGTGGTTTATAAGCCGTATCATGATATTTCATTTGACGAAGCGATGCAACACTTGCGCTCGCTAGTCGTAGGTAACGCAGAAGAAGTAGTGGCAATAGGTGAAACGGGATTAGACTATTTTCGCACAGGCGAACACGCAAGAATTTACCAACGCGAATCATTCCGCGCGCATATAGCACTTGCAAAAGAGCTTAATTTGCCGCTTCAAATTCACGATAGAGATGCTCATAGTGATGTTGTAGAAATTTTGCTAAAAGACGGAGCGCCAGAGCACACAGTGTTTCATAGCTATTCTGGCGGGAAAGACTTAGCTCAAGTATTAAAAGAAAACGGATGGTACGCGAGTTTTTCTGGAACGATTAGCTATAAGGGTAACGAAGATTTACAAGAATCTGCGCGAATTATCGGCAAAGATCACATTACTGTTGAAACAGATGCGCCGTACCTTACGCCAATGCCGTATCGAGGTCGCCCGAACGCTCCTTATATGGTTCCTTATACACTTGAATCGTTAGCAACCGCGCTTGACTGTTCTTTGCTAGAAGTAGCAAAGTCAACTTTAAAAACAACGAAAGAAATCTACGGTTTTTAGATGATCTAGTCTTATATTCTTGCTTTGATTAAGCCTTATTTTTCAAGGATTCTATGCTGACTTTGCTTTATATATCTGTTATTGTATACAATATTTAGGTACAAATAAATAAAACTGTAAGCAGTAAGACCATATGCGACTTCTTATTATGGCAGATTATTGCAAAGAAGAGGTCTTACTT
The DNA here is from genome assembly GCF_049262755.1 of Gardnerella sp. DNF00354. NCBI lineage: Bacteria > Bacillati > Actinomycetota > Actinomycetes > Bifidobacteriales > Bifidobacteriaceae > Gardnerella > Gardnerella sp. DNF00354. The sequence continues at coordinate 200,379 of NZ_CP058402.1, read as the reverse complement.
TTTGGAGGAAAAATCAAGCATGACTAAGTCACGCGTTTCAGCGCTATCTAACGATAACGCTAAGGATCTTCGCAACGGGGCGAAGGAGTCTGAGAAGGCTGCTAAGGGAGTAACGAACCCTAAAGAGGCGATCCTAAAAGCCGCTTCTTTTACAAAAGCGCCAAAAGTTTCTCAGAAAACCACCACTCGCGAAGAACGAGAGGCGTTGGCGTATCAGCAGGCTAAAGAAGTTAAAGAGGCTGAAAAGCTTGCGGATAGTGCGGTTAGAGGTCCACTTGGCAGATGGTGGGCAAAGATACAAACCAGCTCAGATAAATTTACTTTAGGTATGTCGATAGTGGCATTGGGCGTTGTTTATGGAGATATTGGAACTTCTCCTTTGTACACTGCTCAAACATTCTTAGCTGGTCAAGGCGGATTGCAAAACATTAGTCGCGAAGCCGTTTACGGAATGTTATCCCTAGTGTTTTGGTCAATCACGCTGATCACAACCGTAAAATACGTGTTTGTAGCTATGCGCACAGACAACAAAGGCGAAGGTGGAATTTTTGCACTCTACTCGCTTATTAGACGAAAAGGCGCGTGGCTTGCGATTCCAGCAATGATTGGCGGTGCTGCGTTCCTTGCGGATTCTGTTCTAACTCCAGCAGTTTCAATATCTTCCGCAGTTGAAGGTCTGCGAACTATATCTGCGTTTAGGCCTATTTTCTTAGAAAACGACAATCTATCTTTAATGATCACCGTGGTTATTATTGTGATTCTGTTTTCGGTTCAACAGCGAGGAACTGAAAGAATAGGCAAAGTTTTCGGCATAGTAGTTATGATATGGTTCGGATTCCTAGCGCTTGTTGGAATCATGAATATTGGAGAAGATTGGGCAATTTTTGAAGCTTTGAACCCAATTTACGGCTTGAAGTTTTTGTTTAGTTCGCACAATGTGCAAGGAATGGCGTTAATGGGCATCATATTCCTTTCCACAACAGGTGCGGAAGCCTTGTATTCTGATATGGGTCATGTTGGGCGTGGAAACGTTTACGTTACGTGGCCATTTATTAAAGTTGCTCTTGTTCTAAACTACTTTGGTCAAGGCAGCTGGATGCTACAACATCAAAACAATAAAGCATTATGGTCTATAGAAGGCTTAAATCCTTTCTTCCAGATGCTCAGCCCGAATTTACGTTATGTAGCAGTTGTGCTTTCTGTAACAGCAGGCATTATTGCATCACAGGCTTTGATTACTGGTGCATTCACTATGGTTTCAGAAGCTACAAGCCTTAATTGGATGCCTCATCTCCAGGTGCGTTACCCTGCGCGTACTCGTGGTCAGCTTTATATTCCAGTTGTTAATTTTGTGCTTTGTCTTGCAACTCTTACGGTTTTAGCTGTGTTTAAAGATTCAGAGCATATTTCTGGAGCATACGGTCTTGCGCTTACGCTTACCATGATTGCTACAACAACACTTCTTACTGTTCACATGTGGTATCAAAAGAAGAAGATTGCTGCTTTAATTTTTGCCACTGTGTTCTTGATTATCGAGATTTTGTTCTTTATAGCATCTATGGCAAAATTCATGCATGGTGGCTGGTTTACCATGATTCTTGGGGCTACGATTCTTATCGTTATGCTCACTTGGAAGGATGGCACTAAGATTGAGCGTTCGCAACGCTTGCACATGAAGCCTAAGGATTTTTTGCCTGTGCTAGATAAGCTTCATCGTGATTTCCGTATTCCTTATTTTGCAGATAACATTGTTTATTTGACTTCAGATAAGGAAATGAAGCGTTTGGATACTGGAATCTTCTTCTCTATTTTTGCGGATCATCCTAAGCGTGCGCGCGCGTGGTGGGCTGTGTCAGTGGAAACGGATGATGCTCCGTTTACTCGCGAATATTGCGTGGAGAATTTTGGTACGGACTATTTGTTCCGCGTTAAGATCAAACTTGGGTTTAAGGTTTCTCCTTCGATTCCTGCGTATTTGCATCAGATTATGCACGATTTGTCGCATACTGGCGAGCTTCCGCAACAGCAATCTGTGTACCCTAAGGTTGATGCGGATCCAGATATTGGCCCAATTCGTTACGTGCTTTTGCATAAGGCTTTGATGCCTGAGTCGAATATTTCTTTGCGTGGCGCATTGTCGCTAAAAATGAAGTATGCGATTCGTCATATTGCTGGAACGCCTGTTAAGTGGTTTGGATTAGCTCCGTATAATCCTGTTGTAGAAGTTCAGCCGTTGTTTGTTTCCACTCGTAGGCCTCCTCGTTTAAAGAGAGAAGAAGTTGCTTCTTCTAGAGCAGTTCAGTCTTTGCAAGGTTCAGGAGTTGTGTCTGATGTTGCGTCGGATGCTGAACAAACAACTATTATGAACGCTAGAGATATTGTTAATGCAAATGTTTCTAGCGATGGCAAGTCTGAGAAGTCTGAAAAGTCTGCAAATAAGGATCCTAAGGAATCTAAAATATCTAACACTGGCAAAATCGCTAGAATAGATACTGGCCAGATTAAAGCAGTTAAAAAGTGAAGTGATTTAAGCAACTAAGCAACAAGTGCTTTGTTTGTGTTGCTTTGTTGTGTTGCTTTGTTTTAAGGAGCGCGGTGTAATTATGCTTGCAGATTTGCCTGATTTTAATAGGATCGAAAAGTTGCATCGCGCTACTGCGCCAAGTGAAGCTGCGTACAATTTGATTCACTGCCATTGTGTTGTTATTGCTACGATTTCTTGGATGATCGCAAGACACCAAAATCAGTTGTTGGCTTTTAAGCAGCTTGGTAGTATTGAGGATTTTGCGGATAAGTCGCCAGCGTCCGTTGAACAGATTATGCTATGTCAAATATCTAAAATCAATAAAGACTTAAAAAGTAGATGTGATTTAGCAAAGTCGTGTCTTGAAAGATTAATAAATTTAGATCCGTTATCTCTTCCTCAAATCGATGGAGGTGCGGCTCCAAGTGATTATGTAGACGAATATGCTGCATTTGCTGGCGGATTGTTGCACGATATCGGAACTTATTTTGTTTTAGATAAAGACGGTTCGCGCGAAGAGAACGGTAAGTTGGAGTTTGACGGTCCTCATTATATTTTGCACGGCTTGCGCGGCTACAATTATTTGATTGATAACGGTTTTAGCGAAGATACTGCGCAATTTGCGCGTAATCATACTGGTGTAGGGCTGACTCGCGAGCAAGTTGTTTCGCAGAATTTACCGCTTCCAGCTGGCGACTATATTCCGCAAACTATTGAACAAGAAATTGTGATGGTTGCAGATAAATACAACAGTAAGTCGATTCCGCCGCGATTTTTAACAGTTGATACATATAGACGTAAAGCTGAACGATTTGGCGAAGAAAATGCAAAGCGATGGATGTTCTTGGTTAATAAGTATGGCAGAGTGAGTGTTTGCAAGCTTGCAGATTTCTTTGGGCTTAAGGTTGATTAGGCAAGGTTGATTAAGCAAAGTTGATTAAGCTTTGCTTTTATGGCTATAAAGCCGCTAATCCAAGTGCAGTGTTTACTTCTGCTACAATATCGTGCATAGCAGCGCTTGCTGCAGCTGCGTCGCCTTCCATAATTGCCTGCGTTACCTTTTTATGGTTTAATATCGCTTCTTTGTTTGGTTTTTGCGGATAAAGATTTAGCTCAACTCTGCCGCGTAATACGCTTTCGACTATTGAACTAAGTTTTGCAAAAATCGGGTTACCGCTATTTGCAAGCAAAAGAGTATGGAACTGGATATCTGATTCATGAAAATCTGCCAGTCTATTTTCTTCTACCGCTTTTACCATATCGTGACCAATTACGCCCAATTTATAGCGTATTTCTACATCTCCGCGTAATGCACATCCAGCTGCTGCGGCAGGTTCTACAACAAGACGAAGTTCTGTTAATGCTCGTAGTTCATTTTCTCTGTATGGTGAATGTAGTTTCCATGTGATTACTCGTGTATTTAAATCGTCCCAATTTTCTGGATTGCAAGCTATTACGCCTGTTCCGCGTTGAAATTGTACGCAACCCAAAGATGCTAGTAGTCTTGTTGCTTCTCGAGCTACTGTTCTAGATATTCCATATTGTTTTTGAATATCTTCTAGTTTTCGATTAGTTTTTGGCTCCCATTTGTTATTTACTATTTCATCTGCGAGAGAATCTGCTATAGATAGATGTAAAGGAGCGTTTTCGGTCACTAAGTCACTAGAAATTTGACTTTGTGTGGTATTAGACACCATATTTGCCTCGCAGTTTTATGTATATTTATGGTTTCATCCTAGCAAATAGAAAATGAAAATATAGTTATGCTCAAAAAATACCACACAAAGACTCTTAATTCTTTGACAAAGAGTCTTTGTGTGGTATTCTTATAGTGTTGTCAATAACAAAGGAGCTATTATGGCGATTCACATTGTAGTGATGGGCGTTGCTGGTTGCGGCAAGTCTACTGTTTCTGAGGCAATTCGTGATCAACTTGGTTACACTCTGGCAGAAGGTGATGATTTTCATCCAAAAGCTAATATAGATAAAATGTCCGCAGGAATTGCGCTAACAGATGAAGATCGTTGGCCTTGGTTGGATCTTATTAACAAATGGATGGTTGCGCGTGAAAGTCTTGGAGAAAACACAGTTGTTTCAAGCTCTGCATTAAAACGGTCATATCGCGAAGTTCTTTCTAAAAATCTAAACGTGTACTTCTTGCATTTAAACGGAAGCCATGAGTTAATAGCGCAGAGGCTAAAAGATCGTAAAGGACACTTTATGCCACCATCTTTATTGCCAAGTCAGTTCGCAATTTTGGAGCCTCTAGGTAAAGAAGAAAACGGAACCGTTATATCGATTGAAGGTTCTGTTGAAGATATGGTTCATAGAGCTATCAAAGCAGTGAAAACATATGAACAATCGCAGCTGCAAAAACAATCATAAATGCAAAACAATAGCAATTGTAAAGTGGCGCAATTGTAAAGCAGCACAAAAATATACATTCAAAAATTACTAACGCAAATAACAAAGTTGTTAGCGCATTGATCGTAAACAAAAGATCACAAGGAATTATAAATAAAGCATCACAATAATTAAAACAATTCACAAAATCATGGAGGATTTATGAGTGGGTTAATTCTTGCGGCAATATTAGGTATAGCGCTTATTGTCGTACTTATTGCAGTGGTAAAAGTACATCCCTTCCTATCGTTAATGATTGGTTCGATTGCAACTGCAATCATTGCAGGAGTTCCATATGATAAAAGTCTTACAAGCTTTACTAATGGAGTTGGTTCCACAGCATCAGGAGTTGGATTACTCATTGCTTTAGGCGGAATTATTGGAATTCTTCTTACGCGTTCTGGTGGAGCAGACGTGATTTGTGACACCATACTTAAGAAAGCTCCAGAACATAAGCTTCCATGGGCTATGGCGCTGAGCGCATTTATTGTTGGAATTCCACTGTTCTTTGAAGTTGGTGTAGTGATACTTATACCAATTATTCTTCTTGTTGCTCGTCGTACAAAAATGCCAGTAATTGCTTTAGGAATACCGGCGCTCGCAGGCTTATCGGCTTTGCATGCTTTTGTACCGCCACATCCTGGACCACTTGTTGCTATTGATGCTTTGCATGCAAACCTTGGATTGACTTTGGCTTTTGGTTTGATTATCGCCATACCAACTGTAGCAATCGCAGGACCTCTAATGGTTCATTGGATGGTAAAAATGGTTCCTATTCAAGCTAAGCAAGAAGAAGACAATAAGAAGGAAGATAAGCCACAAAATCGCCCTACATTCGCGGAAGCGTCTAGCGTAATTTTACTTCCAGTAATTCTTATGCTTGCAGCCAGTGTTGTTGATATTACGGGGCAATCAAAATCTACATTTGGTAGTGTAATCGCATGGATTGGAACACCACTTGAAGCGCTTACAATCACTACTATTTTTGCGATGATATTATTTGCTATTCGCGCAAAGTGGAGTAGAGATACATTAAATTCTCTGGTAGGCCTTTCGTTCTCCTCAATTGCAAGTATCTTGTTGATCGTTGCTGCTGGAGGTGGATTCAAGCAAACTCTTGTAGATTCTGGAATTGGTAAAGTTATTGCTACGGGCATTGTTCAGGCAAATCTTAATCCTCTTCTTGCTGGATGGATTGTTGCTGTACTAATTAGGCTGGCGACTGGATCTGCAACCGTTGCAACCGTAACGGCATCTGGAATTGTTGCGCCTTTGGCTGCAAATCTAAATCAAGTACAATTAGCGTTACTCGTACTAGCTATTGGTGCTGGATCAATCTTCTTATCTCATGTAAATGATGCTGGATTCTGGTTGGTTAAAGAATATTTCGGTATGAGCGTAGGACAAACATTTAAAACATGGTCATTAATGGAAACAGTATTGTCTGTTGTTGGACTTGCAATTATTATGCTAGTTTCTGCTGTTGTTCCTGTGTTCATATGAAATTAAAAAGATTATCTGAATAAGTTTTGTGTAGGAACAGACGGTTTGTACAAATATTTTTTGCAGATATTTGTAGCAGATATCTTTAAAAATTATTTATAAGAACCATAGATACAAAAGATACAGACGTCAGAATTATTTTATAAAAATTTTATAAGACAGTTTTGCAAAAGTTATTAAAAGTTATCAAAAAATTTGAAAGAAGGCATTTATTATGCAATTAGGTGTTATCGGTTTAGGACGCATGGGTGGAAACATGGTTAAGCGCTTGCGCGAAGGAGGTCATGAAGTTGTTGGATACGATGTTAGTGCCGAATCAAATCGAGATGTTGACTCTTTAGAAAAATTGGTACAAAGACTTTCTAGTCCGCGTATTGTATGGGTTATGGTTCCAGCTGGTTCTCCTACAGACACAACTATCGAAAAATTAAGCAATCTTCTTGAAGATAATGATCTAGTAATTGATGGAGGTAATACCAGGTATATTGATGATCAGCGTCATTCTGCTGAATTAAAAGCAAAAGGAATCCATTTTATGGATGTTGGAGTTTCAGGAGGAGTTTGGGGCTCGACTCGTGGTTACGCATTGATGGCTGGCGGCTCCGATGAAGATTATCAGAGAATGCTACCAATTTTCGAGACTTTGAAGCCTGAAGGCCCTGACGGACTCGTTCACGCTGGTGCTGTTGGCGGTGGTCATTTTGCCAAGATGGTTCACAATGGAATTGAATATGGCATGATGCAGGCTTTTGGTGAAGGCTTTGCAACAATGATGCGTTCAGAATTAATAGATGATCCAGCTAAGGTTATGTCTTCATGGCGCCAAGGTTCTGTTGTTCAGTCTTGGCTTCTTGACTTATTCGCGCGCGCTGCAAAAGACGATCCTACATTAGAATCTATGCCTCCTGTTGCTAATGAATCTGGTGAAGCAAAGTGGATGGTTGAAGCTGCACTTGAACTTGGTGTTCCAACCCCAGTTACAGCATGCTCATTGTGGGCTCGCCAAGTATCTCGCGGAGGTGGAGATGACACTTTGCGAGTAGTTTCATCGTTGCGTGCGCAGTTTGGTGGTCATGTCACTAAAAAATAGTCAAAGTAAGTAGAAAATATCTAAGGTAAAAATAGGTAAAAAATAGATAAAGATTGTATAGATGGGCAGTTATGTGTTAATTGTCCATCTATTTTTGTTTGCGACACTCCCGGGTTTTGTGTTTTTTATGGTTTTTTGTTTGTTTTTTGGGTTGTTTTTGGTTTTGTGTTGGTGGTTGTGGTGGTTTGTTGTGGTTTTTTGCGTGTTTTCGACACGCCGATGTTTTGGCTTGTTTTCAATGGTTTTGTGGTGTTTGTTTGGTGTTGGTTTGCGTTTTGGTGGGGTTTGGTGTAAGTTTATCTCTTGCTGCTCAGCGCGGCTGGTTCTCCTCGGTTGAGGTTGATGAGCCGGCTGGTGTGGTGGTGGTTTGAGAACTCAAGAGCGTGTCTGTACTACTTATTAGTTAATTATTGCCAGTTCATTGTCAGCCTCACAGATTGTGGGGTGCCTGAGAGATGGTTAAATGATGGTGAGGTTTTTTGTTGGGATGTTCTTTCCTTAAAGAATGTCTCGTCTTTTTCTTTTATATTGGAGCCTTTTGTTGGCTCTTCATTGAAGTTTTTCGTGGAGGGTTCGATTCTGGCTCAGGATGAACGCTGGCGGCGTGCTTAACACATGCAAGTCGAACGGGATCTGACCAGCTTGCTGGTTGGTGAGAGTGGCGAACGGGTGAGTAATGCGTGACCAACCTGCCCCATGCTCCAGAATAGCTCTTGGAAACGGGTGGTAATGCTGGATGCTCCAACTTGACGCATGTCTTGTTGGGAAAGTGTTTAGTGGCATGGGATGGGGTCGCGTCCTATCAGCTTGTAGGCGGGGTAATGGCCCACCTAGGCTTCGACGGGTAGCCGGCCTGAGAGGGCGGACGGCCACATTGGGACTGAGATACGGCCCAGACTCCTACGGGAGGCAGCAGTGGGGAATATTGCGCAATGGGGGGAACCCTGACGCAGCGACGCCGCGTGCGGGATGAAGGCCTTCGGGTTGTAAACCGCTTTTGATTGGGAGCAAGCCTTTTGGGTGAGTGTACCTTTCGAATAAGCGCCGGCTAACTACGTGCCAGCAGCCGCGGTAATACGTAGGGCGCAAGCGTTATCCGGAATTATTGGGCGTAAAGAGCTTGTAGGCGGTTCGTCGCGTCTGGTGTGAAAGCCCATCGCTTAACGGTGGGTTTGCGCCGGGTACGGGCGGGCTAGAGTGCAGTAGGGGAGACTGGAATTCTCGGTGTAACGGTGGAATGTGTAGATATCGGGAAGAACACCAATGGCGAAGGCAGGTCTCTGGGCTGTTACTGACGCTGAGAAGCGAAAGCGTGGGGAGCGAACAGGATTAGATACCCTGGTAGTCCACGCCGTAAACGGTGGACGCTGGATGTGGGGCCCATTCCACGGGTTCTGTGTCGGAGCTAACGCGTTAAGCGTCCCGCCTGGGGAGTACGGCCGCAAGGCTAAAACTCAAAGAAATTGACGGGGGCCCGCACAAGCGGCGGAGCATGCGGATTAATTCGATGCAACGCGAAGAACCTTACCTGGGCTTGACATGTGCCTGACGACTGCAGAGATGTGGTTTCCTTTCGGGGCAGGTTCACAGGTGGTGCATGGTCGTCGTCAGCTCGTGTCGTGAGATGTTGGGTTAAGTCCCGCAACGAGCGCAACCCTCGCCCTGTGTTGCCAGCGGGTTATGCCGGGAACTCACGGGGGACCGCCGGGGTTAACTCGGAGGAAGGTGGGGATGACGTCAGATCATCATGCCCCTTACGTCCAGGGCTTCACGCATGCTACAATGGCCAGTACAACGGGTTGCTTCATGGTGACATGGTGCTAATCCCTTAAAACTGGTCTCAGTTCGGATCGTAGTCTGCAACTCGACTACGTGAAGGCGGAGTCGCTAGTAATCGCGAATCAGCAACGTCGCGGTGAATGCGTTCCCGGGCCTTGTACACACCGCCCGTCAAGTCATGAAAGTGGGCAGCACCCGAAGCCGGTGGCCTAACCCTTTTGGGATGGAGCCGTCTAAGGTGAGGCTCGTGATTGGGACTAAGTCGTAACAAGGTAGCCGTACCGGAAGGTGCGGCTGGATCACCTCCTTTCTACGGAGTTTTTGTGCACGCTCGGATTGAGTGTGGTTACTGGTGTGGAAAACAATAGTTAATGTTTTAGATGAGTTTGTTGGGCATGCTTTTGGGTTCCCGGATTGCCACCCCCCTTTTTTTGGGGTTGCGGTCCTGGCCCTTGGATTACAGGTTGAGGCTTTTTGGTTTTTGGCTTGTGTTCTTGGTGTTTGGTGGTTTGAGAACTGGATAGTGGACGCGAGTAAGAATAGTGAGACTGTTTTTTGGTTTTGCTTGTTTTTACTTTTATCAATTTCAACCGGCTCCATTTTGGTGGAGTCGCTTGATCGTTTTGTGATCGTTTAGTGTGATGATTTATTGTCTAGAGAGTTAAGCGATAGGCTTTTTACTGGTGTATCACTGGTAAGGGCGTATGGTGGATGCCTTGGTAGACAGGACCGATGAAGGACGTGACGGGCTGCGATATGCCTCGGGGAGCTGCCGAGTGGGCTTTGATCCGAGGATTTCCGAATGGGGAGACCCGGCCACTGTTATGGGTGGTCACCACAGTTTTTGTGGGGGGTACGCAGGGAAGTGAAACATCTCAGTACCTGCAGGAAAGGATACTCCGTGAGTAGTGGCGAGCGAAAGCGGATCAGGCTAAACCGAGTACGTGTGATAATCGTCAGGTGTTGCGTATTCGGGGTCGTGGGATTGACTGTTCAGCCTCTGACGGGGTTGAGAAGAGTGATAAAATGTCGTGTTATGTGAATGGGATTGAATTCCCAGCCGTAGAGGGTGATGGCCCCGTAGCAGGTTGCGCGATGTCTTTTTATGTTTATTCCCAAGTAGCGCGGGCCTCGTGGAATCCCGCGTGAATCTGCCCAGACCGTTGGGTAAGCCTAAGTATTCCTGTCTGACCGATAGTGTACTAGTACCGTGAGGGAAAGGTGAAAAGCACCCCGGGAGGGGAGTGAAATAGTTCCTGAAACCGTGCGCTTACAATCCGTCGGAGCCTTCTTTGTGGGGTGACGGCGTGCCTATCGAAAAATGAGTCTGCGAGTCAGTGGTATGTGGCGAGGCTAACCCGGGTGGGGGAGCCGTAGCGAAAGCGAGTTTTAAAAGGCGTTTTAGTCGCATGTCCTGGACCCGAAGCGGGATGATCTAGCCCTGAGCAGGTTGAAGCGCGGGTAAGACCGTGTGGAGGACCGAACCCACCTAGGTTGAAAACTGGGGGGATGACTTGGGGTTAGGGGTGAAAGGCCAATCAAATTCCGTGATAGCTGGTTCTCTCCGAAATGCATTTAGGTGCAGCGTCATGTTATTGCTTACAGGGGGTAGAGCTACTGGATGCTTGCGGGCCCATACCGGGTACTAATAGCAGCCAAACTCCGAATACCTGTTAGGTTTATCATGGCAGTGAGTCGGCGGGGGATAAGCTCCGTCGTCAAAAGGGAAACAGCCCTGATCGTCGTCTAAGGTCCCGAAGCGCGTGCTAAGTGGGAAAGGATGTGGAGTCGCATAGACAGCCAGGAGGTTGGCTCAGAAGCAGCCATCCTTGAAAGAGTGCGTAACAGCTCACTGGTCTAGTGGTTCCGCGCCGACAATGTAGCGGGGCTTAAGCACGCCACCGAAGACGCGGCTGCATGATTTAGTTCATGTGGGGTAGGAGAGCGTCCTGTATGGGGTGAAGCGGCAGTGTGAACTTGTCGTGGACTTTACGGGAGTGAGAATGCAGACATGAGTAGCGAGAGACAGGTGTGAATCCTGTCCGCTGAATGACTAAGGGTTCCGGGGCCACGTTCGTCGTCCCCGGGTGAGTCGAGTCCTAAGGCGAGGCCGACAGGCGTAGTCGAATGGATGAACGGGTTGATATTCCCGTACCGGTGTTACACCGTTCGAACTGAATCTGAGAGTACTAACCTTCGTTATTCTGGTTGATTATCTTTCGGGGTTTTCTTCTGGTTTAGTGTTGGGACTGTATCGGTAGTAGGTTAGCGTGGGAGTGACGCGGGTAGGTAGCCGGCTGCGGAGGTGGTTTTCCGTGGCTAAGCGTGTGGGCTGTCCTCTAGGTAAATCCGGGGGATGTTAAGCTGAGGCGTGATGGGTAGGCTGTAAGGCTGATTCCGGTGATCCTGCTTGCCGAGAAAAGCTTCAACGTGAGGTGTGATTCCGCTCGTACCCTAAACCGACACTGGTGGTCTGGTAGAGTATACCGAAGCGATCGGGCGAATCCTGGCCAAGGAACTCGGCAAATTACTCCCGTGCCTTCGGCATAAGGGAGACCCCTGATGGTGATGTTTTTTACAAGCGGAGCTGTTGGGGGTGGCACAAGCTAGGGGGTAGCGACTGTTTACCAAAAACACAGGAGCGTGCGAAGGCGTAAGCCGCTGTATACGCTCTGACGCCTGCCCGGTGCCGGAAGGTTAAGAGGATCCGTTAGCTTCGGTGAAGCGGTGAATTTAAGCCCCGGTAAACGGCGGTGGTAACTATAACCATCCTAAGGTAGCGAAATTCCTTGTCGGGTAAGTTCCGACCTGCACGAATGGCGTAACGACTTCCCCACTGTCTCGGCCAGGAGCCCGGCGAAATTGCAGTACGAGTAAAGATGCTCGTTAAGCGCAGAAGGACGAAAAGACCCCGGGACCTTTACTATACCTTGGTATTGTCGTTAGGTGTGGATCGTGTAGCATAGGCGGGAGGCTGTGAAGCGTGGGCGCTAGCTTGCGTGGAGTCGATCAGTGAAATACCGCTCTTTCCATATCTGGCGTCTAACCTCGACACGTTATCCGTGTTAGGGACAGTGCCTGGCGGGTAGTTTAACTGGGGCGGTTGCCTCCTAAAGAGTAACGGAGGCGCTCAATGGTCCGCTCAGCCCGGTTGGCAATCGGGTGTTGAGTGTAATCGCACAAGCGGGCTTGACTGTGAGACTGACGGGTCGAGCAGGGACGAAAGTCGGAGATAGTGATCCGGTGCCGGCGTACGGACGTGGCATCGCTCAACGGATAAAAGGTACCCCGGGGATAACAGGCTGATCATTCCCAAGAGTCCATATCGACGGGATGGTTTGGCACCTCGATGTCGGCTCGTCGCATCCTGGGGCTGGAGCAGGTCCCAAGGGTTCGGCTGTTCGCCGATTAAAGCGGCACGCGAGCTGGGTTCAGAACGTCGTGAGACAGTTTGGTCTCTATCCTCTGCGCTCGTTGGAATGTTGAGGAGACCTGCCCATAGTACGAGAGGACCTGGGTGGACGAACCTCTGGTATGCCGGTCGTCACGCCAGTGGCGCTGCCGGTTAGCTACGTTTGGAAGGGATAACCGCTGAAAGCATCTAAGCGGGAAGCCTGCTCCAAGATTAGCATTCCTTGCACTTTGTGTGTGAGCCCCCATGTAGAACACGTGGTTGATAGGCTGGATGTGGAAGCCCTGTAAGGGGTGGAGCTGACCAGTACTAATGGGCGATTGTGATACTACTTGTATTGCTTATCGTTTAATTCTCTTAGATAGTATGGAGTGTTAGACGATCATGATTATGGTTGAGTTGTTGATTTTGATGATTGTTTTTCTGTTGCTCGCGTTCATGTCCGGTTCCCAAACCGCCAATTTGCCGCTCGCTTATAGTGAGTGTATAATCTAGTTTTGCGGTGGTCATGGCTCAGGTGAGACGCCCGGTCCCATTCCGAACCCGGAAGCTAAGGCCTGACACGGTGAGGGTACTGCACTCGATAGGGTGTGGGAGACTAGCACGCTGCCGCATTATTCTTTTAGCGGGGAACTTGATTGTTCCCCGCTTTTTTATTATTTAAGTTTAGGTTATCGTTCGCGCGGTCTACTCGCGCGAACGATACATCTCATTCAGTGCGAAAAATCTCGAATCTCTACCTCACTTGCGCTGAAACATGTTAGTGTAAAGAATCTTGTTAGTGTAAAGAGTAGTGTGTAAGTGTAGCTTTAACACAATTAAACTGATTAAACGGAAGTATGTATGAAAAAGGCTCTTATTAACATTGATTACACGAATGATTTCGTGGCAAGTGATGGCTCGCTTACAGTAGGAGAACCTGCGCAAAAGCTCGAGAAGCGCATTACCGAGATATCGCAAGAATTTCTCGATGCTGGTGAATTCGTGGTTTTTGCAATCGACACGCATCATCTAAACGATCCGTATCATCCAGAAACTAAGCTTTTCCCACCTCACAATATTGCTGGAACTCATGGTCAGGAGCTCTATGGAACTCTTGGTGATTTTTATGAGGCAAATAAAGATAAAAGCAACGTGTATTACATTCATAAAACTCGCTATTCTTCCTTTAATGGCACGGATTTGCTGATTAAGCTTCGCGAGCGCCATATTGAGGAGTTGCACTTGGTTGGAGTTTGCACGGATATTTGCGTGCTCCACACTGCTGTTGACGCGTATAATCTTGGATTCAAGATTGTGGTTCACAAAGATGCAGTCGCAAGCTTTGATCCTCAAGGTCACGAGTGGGCTTTGCGCCACTTTAAGACTTGTCTTAATGCAGATATTGTAGAAGGCTAAGATCTTTATCTAAAAATATTAAATAATTATTAAATAATTAATTATTAAATAATCGACGCTGGTTGCTTTGAGCTGCCAGCGTTTTTGTTTATTCGGAGTGTCGACTTGACTATTAATGAGAATCATTATTATTATTGATAGACGTTGTAAAGATGTCTTCAATAGTTATTCGTGAAAGAAGAGCGCGAATAGGCGAATTTGAGAAGATGAAGTGTAGAGAGCGAAACAGTAACATGACTAAGGTCATTAAGAATATGGTAAAACGCGCGTTCGCGATGTGCGGCGTTGCGATACTTGCGTTTGCGGTGCTGGTATCGGGGTTCAGTGCTGCAAATCCTGCGTATGCGGATGAAGAACAAACTACCTATAAGTATGATGCAAGCGCAAAAGATGTGTTGTCAAACGGCCATATGGACATCTTCTATCCATTTATGCATGATGACAAGCTAACAATGGGTTTTGAAGCCAACTCTATGCTATACAAGCCTGAAAATGTGACAATGAAGGTTGGCGAGTCATCATACAGTACGCAAGATTTTGATAATTACAAAAACAAGTTACCATTCGATGCTTCACAAGGTTATTGGCTCTTAGACGAATCTGGTAATAAACAAGATAAAGAGCTGTTCCCAGGGTGGGATACGTCTATAGCAAGATACGCTGTTGACGAAGAAAATCAAGATGGCGCATCAGCAGACATTGTTATACAAAAAGTAACAGCTCCTAAAGGCGGAAAAGTTTTAATATGGCAGTCTGCAAAAAATAAGGATAAAGAATCCATAGCAAAATCATTTGAATATCAAGATAAAGATGATGAAAAAGAAGAAGGCAGCCGATTCGAGCTTCCAGGAGTGATTCATCAATCTCAAGTTACACATCAACATACAAACTGGGTATTCACTCAGCCTGGAACCTATACATTAGAAGCGTACGCTGTTATTAAAAACAAGACAACGAAAGAAACTAAAACCACTAATACTGCCAAATATACTTTTATTGTTGAAGCAAGCCATAATCATACCGTGCCATCTGAGTCTGTCGTTAAAGAACGCGGAAAAGCGGAAATTCCAGTTTTGGATGCAAACACTAAAGACGATGATCCTTCTGAAAACTCTGACTGTGCCGATGGCAATCTGTGCATACTAGGGATTCGCAATACTGGTAGCCACCCACATTATCATTCCTATGAGCCAGGCGGTGGATTGAATCTTTACACGTATCGTGAAGGATTCAAAAAAGATATTGAAGATGGAAAAATAAAACGACCATCATATGAATGGTGTATAAACAGGGCTGACGAACAAGAAAACACATTTGCATCATGCTTCTTAGGTGAAAGGCTAAAGCTGCCAGCTGAACCTGCGATGAACGGAATGAAAGTTCGCGTGATTTTAACTGGAGAAGGAATTGGACCTTTTGATAGAGATAGAGCTTTTGGAACAATAGTCGTAGAAGATCATGGCACTGACGGACGCCCAGTAGTACAAGCATACGGAAAGTCCAAAGTCAATTTAGGAGAAAAAGTTCATCTAAAAGCTAAACTGTTCTCCCCACGAGTTCCTACTGTAAAAGGTGAAGCGTCTGATCCAGAAGAGCCAGCTACATCCATAGTAAAAAAATACAAGTGGATGATTAAAAAAGATGGCGAAAAAGAGTTTAAAAATATTGAAGGTTCTGCCGACGGAAGCACATGCGAATTAACAATTGATGAAAGCATGCAGGATGCTGTCGTACGCGCTTATCTTGTGCTAGACGACGGAACGTTATATAGGAACGCAGGTTTCGATGATTTTTGCGATTGGAATGTCAATATAAAGAATTTAGACAAAAAAGATCATGCGCAACCTGAAAACTCAAAAGATTCTAAGAATAAGAAGAACAACAAGAATAAAAACAACAATAAAACAAAAAACAAGAAGAATAAGAAAAATAAGAAGAATCGTAAAAAGAATAAGAACCATAAGTCTAATGGAAACGATGAATCTGATAGTCAGAATGAGATAGAAGACGGCAATCAGAACGAAGAATCCAACAACACAGGTGGATCAAAGGAAAAGAATAGCAACAAGGAATCAGAGTCAGATAATAAAGATTCT
Organism: Gardnerella sp. DNF00354; assembly: GCF_049262755.1. Classification (NCBI taxonomy): domain Bacteria; kingdom Bacillati; phylum Actinomycetota; class Actinomycetes; order Bifidobacteriales; family Bifidobacteriaceae; genus Gardnerella; species Gardnerella sp. DNF00354. The sequence goes on along the minus strand of NZ_CP058402.1, from coordinate 184,174 downwards.
AAAAAGAACAAAAAGAAAAACGATAAGGATAAAGATAAAAAGAAGAATAAGAATAAGTCAGATGAAAACGAAGATGATTCCAATTCGTCTGATTCTTCCAATTCGCATAACTCTTCCGAATCGTCAGACTCTGACAATAACAGTTTTAAGCAATCCGCAACCACTCCGTTAGTTGCAAGAGCTAATACTAATAATGTATTTACAAATGCTAGTGGAAGCTTCACAAAATCTTCTTCTAAAGGATTAGGCGGATTGTCAAATGGTATTTCTTCTTCAAAACATTCTAAGAAGATGAAAAAGTGAAACTGCTTAGTAAAAAAGGCAAAAAGTCAAATAAGACTAAAGCTGCTTCATACAATTCTGATGATGAAAACATTGAGGATTCAGAAGTACTAGAAGATTCAGAAGAAGAACAAGAAGCAAAAAGTCACAAAACAAAATGGGTAGCTGCTGCTGTAGGAACTGCAAGCGTGAGCTTGTGTGCTGTAACAGGAGCTGGGGCTTTCTTGATGAGACCACGTATGAAGTTGTTGTAGAAGGAGAAGAAAAATGACTAAAAACAAGCACTATATAGCAACGGCAATAATAGCATCAATATGCACAGCAATTATGCTACTAGCTACGGCTCTACTCCCGTCTCCATTTATGGGGTCCGCCAAAGCTGCAACAAGCAACCAGCCAGTTATGATTCAGGCAGGTCACGCAGATTTTGGACCAACACTTTCTGGCGGAAATTGGAAAATACAAATTCGCGATGATACTGGCGACGAACCAGTATGGAGAGACCCAGAAAACGTAGTATTCAAACTTGGCAACAGCTCAATAGTTCCTATGCCAAACGATGCAACGTACAACTTTATCGGCGAAAAACCAGGAACAAAGCTTTATGTGATTCCACAAACACAAAACTCTAATGTGGTATGGCTCGGATGGAACACGCAGGAAGGTGGAGTGCTTAACGAGCTAGATCGCGGAGCAAACCTTTCGCTTGATGGCGTTAGCGGACCTGGAAAATTGCACGTCTACCTTGAAAATGGCAATAATGCTCCACAGCAATTATGGGATAGTACTAAAGGATATCCACAAAACAGTTGGATTGAAGCGAACGCGCACACTCACGTAAATTGGGTATTCTCGAAGCCTGGAATTTACCATGTAAAGCTCACTTTTTCTGGAAAACTAAAGAATGGTCGCGCTGTAAGTGACACTCGTGTGCTTAATTTTGCAGTGGGAGAAAAAACAGATCCACAAGCTGCGTTATCTGGAGCAGCGGGAGCAGCCTCTTCAGGCGCGCACTCTCAGTCTGGCTCATCGAATGCAAACGAAGGAAACGACGGAGAAAATAACGAAGAGTCTGACGCAGACAACAATGATGAGAATGCGGAAGGAAGCGAATCGAGCAATGCTTCCGCCAGAAAGCATAAGAAATCTAGTAGCGCTGACGATACAGTAGCGATAGCACAGATTGTGATGATTGTGTTTGTAATTCTAACAATCGTAATTATTGCGTTTATTGTATTTGCTGTAATTAAAAGCAAGAAGGCAAAGCAGCAGGCGATTAGCCAGCATGGTGCGAATCAGCAAGTTTCGCCAATGGCTCCTATGCAGCAACCAACGCAACCGCAAATGGTGGCTCCAGTGCAGCAAATGCAACCGCAGTACGTACAACAGCATGTACAACAACAGCAGTATGGCGTTCCGCAGCAACCAATGTATGCTCAGCCTAATGTGCCAGTGCAACCAGTTGCGCCAGCACAGACATATGCTCAGCCATATTCTCAGCAGTATGTTCAGCCTCAAGTGAATCAGACTTATGCGAATCCAAATCCTCAGTATGTTGAAAATCAAAGTTCACTAAGTGACTTAGTGAATCCTACAGAGGAAACAACGATCTTACCGAACACAGATTTTAATAATTTAGGACAGAACAATGCGTAGTAAAACATTAATTTGTTTCAAACTAATAAGCGCGATTATAAGCGCAATAATATCTTTTGGATTCTTGGCATCGATGTGCTGCTGCAATTGCGGTAGCGCGTATGCGAGTGAAGCACAAAAAAATGGGCTTTCTGCTACAGAAAGTGATAATAGTAGCGATGAGGATGAAGATCCTGACGAGAACGTATATTCGGATGATCCAAGTAGTGATGATTCTTCCAATATGCCTAAAACTGATCAGAATCCTGCAAAAGATCCAAAAAAGAGCAATAATCCTAATAAAACCAGCAATGAAGAAGCTTGCAAGGCCGCTGTTGTAGCTAAAGATTCCAGTAAGCCAAAGGATTCATACACACGATACGAAAAGTGTAAGGTGTACAAGGGGCACACTGATGGCATAGCTGTGTATATGGATAAAAGCGGACATCTTGTGTTAGGCACACAAGGAGATTATTTTCCAGGCGTACCCAAAAATGGTGTTAGGTACAATTCTGATCGCATAGAATTTATGCTTGGAAGCAACACAAAATTAAAAAAATCTGTTTTTGCTAAAGAATTAAGCTTCCTTCCTAAAGATAACAGTGGCGAGTATGTTTGGGCTTTGCCTCAAGTACAGGAAGATAACAAGTTGTGGTTAGGTTTTACAACACAAACATTGCCTCGTAAAACTGTTTCCGCTGTAAAGTTTCGCTTAAAGTCTGCGGATATTCCAGAAGGCGGGGCAGTGTATGCTTATGAGAATGATTCTCACGGTAAGGTAATACCTGTTTTAGGGTCTCCTAATACTGATTTCCCTCATAAGTTTTATAGAGACGACAATACGCATTTGCATGTTAATTGGGTGTTTACCAAACCAGGTAAATATGTGTTGTGTATAGAAGTAACAGTTAAAACAAAAGACGGGAAAATACTTAAAGATTCGCAAGGATACACGTTTAATGTGGATATGCAAGGTGGTGCTACTGGGCAATTTCACATAGAAGATAAAGATTCTGATAACGATAGCGAATTAAATAAACACGAAAATCAAAGTGCAAGCGAAGGTGACGAAGACGGCGACGATAGTGATAATGAAGATGAAGAATCTGAAGACAACGAAGATGAAGATGATGAAGATTCTTCCACTTCGATTGTTATAAACGGAAACAATAACAGAGTTTACGTAACACCATGGCCTGGTGCCAAGCCAAATGGCGGACTAGCTAACCAAAGTTCCGACGAGGAAGATGGCAATGGGAAAAGTGAAGGCGGTGACGGATCTGAAACCGAATCTGGATCTGAAGCCGAATCTAAAGGCAAAAACAAAAAGCAAAAAACCGTCAAAAAATGCTCAAAATTTAAGGATTTACAAGGCGATAAGCTAGTTATTAAACATGGTCACGTTGATTTAGCAACCTATTCAACTGGTAACGGAATAGGATTTGCTGTACAAGAAGACGTGACTGGAAGCCACGTAAAGCGTGACCCGAGCAAAGTTGTGTTTTATGCTGGAAAATCAGCTAAAGATAAAGGTGTGTGGCGACTTCCACAAACGCAAAAAAATAGCGTACCGTGGGTTGGCTGGAGTAACCAGAATTTAAGCCCACACAAGCCAAGCAAAATCAGCCTTAAATCTGTAAAAGGGCCAGGTAGCGTGCGAATTTGGTTGCAAGGCGGACTTGGTGTAAAAGCTAAAACACTCATGTCTAGCAGTGGAAACAGTACGTATACAATCCCAGCAAACACGCATATGCATTTAAACTGGGACTTCTCAAAGTCTGGATATTATACGATTACTTTTGCTGTAAGCGCAAATGGAAAAACAGTTACAAAAGACTTCCACTTTGCAATTGGTGTGGATCCAATGGAAAAGCCAATGAGCTGCTCTATGACAAAGGTTGATGATGAAGACGGAGATTCAGACGATAAATCAAATGAAACTGATGAAAATGGTGATGACTCTGAGAATAACTCCGACGACGAAGACAAACAAAACAACAATAAAAATAACAAAGATAACAATAATAACAGCGACAATAACAACGACAATTCTGGAAATAATAGTGGCGCGACGCCATTAGCAGCTGCAGCTAGAGGAAACTCTGGTTCGGGAGCGTCATTCTTTGGTGGTGGAATTGGAGCATCGAAAAGCGCTAATCGAGGCAAAACTGGCAGGTCTGTAAGTCTTTCTGGCGGAATTGGAAATCATGCAAACAAAGGCATCCAATCAAAATACAATTCCAAACGAGTTAAAGGTCTAAGAAAAAGTTTGCAAAGCGGCGTTAAAAGCGAAGAGCCTAGAGGAATAGTAGGATTGTTCAAACACAAGCCAGTAGTTGCATACACGGCTTTAAGCCTTGGTATTACAGCAATTTCTGGAACTTGCGCAGCTGGATTGTTTATTCTACGCAAACGTGGACTAATACCTGCAGGAGGCTTATTTAGAGCACTTATGAATTTGAAATAAAGCGTAGAAAACGTTGGTAAAATTAATGAAAATCGTTGATTTACTAGGTAAAAAAAGTGTGAAGCGCGCGGTTTCTGCTGCTCTAGCAGTTTTAACCGCGCTGCCGCTGGGCGCGTGCGGTGCGCCTAACAACGCGCTTCGTGCAAATAGCGCGAATAACGCAAAATCTGGGAAAATTAACGTTGTAACAACAACGGGCGTTTTGCGAGACATGGTGGCGAATGTTGCAGGAGACGCTGCAAATGTAAGTGCGATTGTGCCAGATAACGCGGATCCGCATTCGTACGAGCCGCGTTTGCGTTCAATTCGAGATGTTGTGTATGCGGATGTAGCTTTTAGTAACTACATGATGCTGGAAGAGCACGGCGTAATTACAGCTTTGGACGCGAATTTGCGAAAAGGCGTGCCAAATGTGCAACTTGCAGAAGAAAGTGTGAAGCACGCGGCAGATATTATTCCGATGGTAGAAGACGTGTCTTTAGACACGATTTGGCTAGGGCTTGCTACAGAACGCATGGCTGCGCAACCGAGCGAGGAAGCGCATAGTGCGCAAGGCGCTACAAATGCAAATACGCAAAAGCGTGCGGAAGAATCGCCCTCGGCGGCGGCTGGTGAGTTAACTTCGCTAAACAATCTCAATAAAACAAAAACAAATTCAAAACAAGATAGCCAACTAGAAAAGTCAGGCCAATCTTTGCAATCAAATGCGCCTTCAACTGCAACAAAAGAAGGCCGCGCAACTGTAATAAAGCCGAACGCATACAACATGAAAAGGTCCGATAGAATACGCTTAACAGCTACAAAAGTAAGCGGACCAGGCGCGCTTTTTGCTTACTTGACTGGCACTTTTGGAAGCGTAGAAACATACTTTAACAGCGCAAACGGCATAAGCGCAGAAGACCACGTAGACTTGCCAGCAGACGCGCACACGCATTTAAGCTGGGCGTTTAGTAAGCCAGGCGAATACACACTTGACTTGCACGCCGACATGCTAAACGCGCAAAACGAGGTAGTTTCTAGTCTTGGAAACGCTAAAATGCGATTTGCTGTAGGCGTAAATGCGCAAAAAATAGCCAAAAAGCGTGGAGCTAGCGTAGTGCTGAACAAAGGTCATGCAGATTTAGCTTACGACTTAGCAAAACGCGGATTTGTGTACCGCGTAGATACTTTGCAAGAAAAACGCTCCACTACGCCAAAACGCGTGTATTATGCGCCTCGCGATGTGGTTGTAGAAGTTCCAACTAACGCGCTAAAAGAGATACCAGCCGAACAAGGATACAGGTTTTTGGGAGCTGCAAGGCAAAAGATTTATCAGCTGCCACAAGCAGTTTTAGGAAAGCACGTTCACGGAGATATTGATCCGCATTTGTGGCAATCCGTAAAAAATGGCATAGCATACGTGCGCACAATCGCAGATCGCCTTTGTGAAGTGGATGCTAAAAATGCTCGTAAATATCGCGAAAATGCAGATCGATACATTAACAAGCTATTAGATGTAGACGCTTATATGCGCAAAAAAGTGGCGTCAATACCAAAAGAGAAGCGCAATTTGGTTACAACACACGATGCTTTTGCGTACTTAGGTAAAACTTACGGCGTGAATATTGCAGGATTTGTAACGATTAATCCTTCGAGCGAGCCGAGCGTGCAAGATAGGCGTAGATTGCAGCAGATTTTGCGCGATTTAGAGATTCCAGCTGTGTTTTTGGAGCCAAATTTAATATCGCGTTCGTCTGTGCTCAAAGAGCTTGCGGCGCAAGCGCACGTAAAAGTCTGCCCGATTTATGGAGATGCTTTCGACTCTAAAGTTAGAACTTATGCGGATATGATGCGAGCGAACGCGGATTCTTTAGCGAAGTGCTTGAAGTGAGATTGAAGTTGAATTTATGAAGATTAATAAGGGAAATATGGACGCGAATATGGACGAAAATACTGTTATAAGCGCGCAAAACTTAATCGTAAGTTACGGCAGTCGCACGATTGTAAAAGACGTTTCGTTTACGATTAAAAGCGGCGAATTTGTGGGACTTCTTGGTGCAAATGGAGCTGGTAAAACAACGCTTTTCCGTGCGATTATGGGTTTGATTCCGCATACTGGAAAACTCGAAGTGCACGCTAATAAAAGCGGTGAATCTTTGATTAATCCGCGAGTGAGTAACGTTGGATACGTGCCACAACGCCACGATATTGCGTGGGATTTCCCACTTTCCGTACTAGACGTGGTAATGATGGGCCGCATTCGCCACATTGGCTACGTTCGTCGTGCAAAAAAAGAGGACTACGAGATAGCGCTCGCTTCTCTTGAGCGCACAGGAATGGCGGATTTTAGGGATCGCACAATCGGCGAGCTTTCAGGCGGCCAAAGGCAGCGCGTACTTGTTGCGCGTGCTCTTGCAGGGCAGCCGCGATTGTTGCTTTTAGACGAGCCATTTACAGGCTTAGACATGCCTACTCAAGAGCTGCTCACGAGTCTTTTTTTGGATTTAGCAAAGTCGGGAGAAGCGATTTTGATGAGCTCGCACGACATAATCGGATCCATAAACTCGTGTTCTAGAATCATGCTTTTTGACGGAAGCATAGTAGGAGACGGCGCTCCAGAATCATTAAACGCAAATCAATGGGTGCAAACATTCCATGTGGATGCGCAAAATCCACTAATCAAAGCTGTAGAGCGCGTTATGGCGCATGAAAGTGTGGTAGAAAAATAATGCTATCCCCAATCGACTTTATACAAGACCTTACAAACCCAGACCTTTGGTTCTTACTCAAAGCGCTTATAGTAGCGTGCCTTTCTAGCGTAATATGCGGAGTTGTAGGATGCTACGTAGTGCTACGCGGAATGGCGTTTATTGGAGACGCAGTAGCGCACTCCGTGTTTCCAGGACTCGCAATCGCATTTGTGTTGCAAGGAAACTTGCTATTTGGCGGCGCGCTCGCAGGAGTTGCAACCGCGCTAATCGTATCAATCTTTAGCCAAAATCGTAGACTTCGCGAAGACTCGTTTATTGGCGTATTTTTTGTGTCTGCCTTTGCGCTCGGAATCGTAGTAATATCAAAAGCTTCTGGCTATGCAGGATCCCTAGAATCGTTCCTATTCGGCTCCATTACAGGAATACCAGACTCTGACATTGCTGTAGTAGCAATAACAGGGCTAATAATCGTAACGCTTCTAATGATGTTCCACAAAGAGCTAGTATGCGTTTCAATGGACAGAGAAACAAGCCGCGCAATGGGTTTGCCAGTAGCATGGTTGGATGGAATGCTATACGTTTTAGTTGCGATTGCTGTAGTAGTATCTGTGCAAATAATCGGAAACGTGCTTGTTTTAGCGCTTTTGATTACGCCTGCGGCGACTGCGCGATTGCTTACCGACAGACTTGGGAAAATGATGATTTTGGCGCCTGCTATTGGGTGCGCTTCTTCGATTCTTGGAATGTACTTGTCTTGGAGTTTAGACACTGCTACTGGCGGCACAATCGTTTTGGTTGCGACTTTTATGTTTGTTCTAGCGTGGGTGTGCTCGCCTAAACATGGGTTGGTGGCGAGGATTGTGCCGAAACTGCGATCAGTCGTTGCATAAGCGCGCTGTAACGCGCGAGCGACATTTAATATTTACTATTTACTGTTGCGAGAGGGCTGGCTAATTCTTGTCTCACAACGCTCTGCCTATTACGTGTAGTCTAGAGTTGCGGTTGTTCCGTTTTGGCTTTGATTTTGTTTTTTGTGTTGAGGTTTGTTTGTAGTGGTTGGTCATTTGGATTATTTGGTATCGGCTGCCGCTCTTATACTGTTCGACCAAGAATCACCCAGCCCTCTTACGTGCTTGAACAATTGCGTATTGCTTAAACACCGAGATTCTCGATTTTTCTTGCTACTTCAGCGAATCACCATTTCATGCTGAGGTTCGCTTCATCCGCTGCGAAAAATCTCGAATCTCTACCTCACTTGGCGTAATCATGTAGTATGGTTATGGAAATTTTGCGGTTTATAGTTTGCGGCACAATAGACGTATGGTATCTAAAGGAAAGCCTTCGCCTAGAAGCGCAGTTAAGCCGCTCAGTGATGAGCAAGTAGAACGCTTAGCGCGAGCACACAAGTTAGTTGACCCTACTTACTACTACCCAACGGGCGCGCGGACGCCAAATACGGCAGAAATCAACGCGCAAAATCCAAAGGCAACTGAGCGACTTCTCGAAGGAACGTCTCGCGTGCTTAGATCTCGTTGTAAAGTGCGCGCATGGGGATTAGAGAATGTGCCAGAAGAAGGCGTGTTTATAACCGCTTGCACGCACGTTACAATGTTCGACGTTTTCGTGCCAATGACGTCTCTATTCCACCAAGGCCGACGTCCGCGATACATGGCAAAAGCAGAACTCGCTCATTGGCCAATCTTAGGAAAATGGTTCCAGCTTGTTGGCATGCAACCAGTTCCACGCAGAAGCGGAAAAGCGCGCGAAATCGAAGAAGAATCGATTAAAATCCTAACAAACGGTAGGCCGCTTAGCGTATGGCCAGAAGGAACAGTTACGCGCGACCCTCAAAAATGGCCTATGAGCATGAAGCCAGGAATCGGAGTTATTGCGCTCGAAGCATCGCGCAGGCTGGGGCATCAAATTCCGCTATTTTGCGCTGTTACATGGGGTGCTGCCAGCATTAATCATTGGTGGCCGTGGCCAAAAAAGAACGTTGTAATGTGCTACGATGCGCGTCTTGATTATTCGGATCTTCTAAAAGATATGGAAAATTGGGGTGATTTGCCGCCTATGGAGTCTGCTGCCGAATTAGCTCGTCGCGTACGCGTGCGCATGACGGAAATTATGGAAGAGATCCGCGGAGAAAAAGCACCAGAAGGATACTTTGACTATAGACTTATGAAGAGAGTCAAAGAATAGTGACTGTAAATTTGCGGTTCACTAAGCCGTAAAACTTTTGTGAATCATCCGTAAAGCGGGCTGTGTAGAATTATGCAATAGTTTGATTAAAAGTATGCAAACATAAAATCGTAAATACTTAAATCACAAAAGTATATAGATTAAAACCGAAAGGCTAGGCGTAAACATGAACGTTACGGTGTTGGGTGCTGGAGCTTGGGGTACGGCGTTTGGGCAAGTGCTTGCAGACGCGGGAAATCAAGTGACAATGTGGGCAATAGAGCCGCAAATTGTGGAAGGCATTCGAGATAATCACCGCAACGAAGTGAGGCTGCCAAGCGTAGAGCGTTTGCCAGAAAACATGACTGCTACGGGGGATCGCGAAGAAGCTGTAGCAAACGCAGACATTGTAGTAGTTGCGATTGCAGCACAATTTGCGCGCGTTGCACTCGAAGAATTTGCTGGCAAAATTCCGCAACATGCGATTGTTGTTTCGCTTATGAAGGGCATTGAGCGCACAACAGGCAAGCGTATGGACGAAGTTGTGTGCGAAGCTTTAAGCTTACCGCGCAACCGTTTTGCAGCATTATCGGGGCCAAACTTAAGCAAAGAAGTGGCGTTAAGGCAGCATGCGGCGGCGGTTGTGGCGTGCGAGAATCGCGCAAATGCCGAAGTGGTGGCAAAAGCTTGCTCAAACAGCTACTTTAAGGCGTTTGTATCAACCGACGTAATCGGCGTAGAAATGTGCGGATCGCTTAAAAATGTGGTTGCGCTCGCAGTTGGCATGGCTCGAGGCGCAGGATACGGCGAAAACACGGCTGCTATGATTGAAACGCGTGGACTTGCAGAGTTGACGGCATTGGGCGTTGCAGAAGGCGCAGATTCGCGCACATTCGCAGGACTTGCAGGCTTTGGTGATTTAGTGGCAACTTGCGGGTCTCCGCTAAGCCGCAACTACACTTTTGGATCAAATCTTGGAAAAGGCATGAGCGTTGAAGAAGCAACTGCCGTAAGCAATGGTGTGGCTGAAGGCGTTCCAACTACTAGCGCGGTTGTTTCAATGGGTAAGCGTTTGGGAGTTGCTACTCCGCTTGCAAGTGCGATGGCTCGTGTGCTAGAAGAAGGAATATCATGCCAAGAGATGCTTGCAATGCTTTTCGATAACGATGTTTGCGAAGAGTAGTGAAATTCCTTATAAGCCGCGCGCGTAGATAATTCAAAATAATTAAAATAATTAAGATAATTAAAATAATTTTCAAAGGAAAAAAATGACGAAAAAGCGTGTAGTGTTCTTGTATGGCGGTAAAGCAGACGAACATTCGATTTCTTGCATATCGGCTGCTGGAGTACTCAGTGCTGTAGACGAAAGTCGATTTGAAATCGTACGTATTGCAATCACAAAGCAAGGCGAGTGGATTGTTGGCGGCGAAGATCCGCGAAACTTCCGCATGGAGCAAGGCGAGTTGCCAGTAATCACAAAAACCGAGCAGACGCGCGATGTTGTGCTAGACCCAGCTAAAGGTGCCGACGGATTTTTGGTGCGAGAGGCAGATGGCACGCTTACAAGTTTGGGTCATATTGACGCTGTTTTTCCGGTTCTTCACGGCCCAAACGGTGAAGACGGAACCTTGCAAGGTTTGCTAGAAATGATGCAAGTTCCATACGTTGGTTGCGGAGTTTTGGCATCCGCCGCGTGCATGGATAAGTATTACGCTAAGCAACTTTTTAAGGCGGCTGGAATTGATGTTGCTCCAGGAATAGCGCTGGATGTGCGAAAGTTCGCTAATGATTGCGCAAATCACTTTGACGCGTACGCAAACGAAATTCTTGAGCAAGTTGAAGAAGCAAAACTCGAGTATCCACTTTTTGTAAAACCAAGCCGAGCAGGATCTAGTTTTGGAGTTACAAAAGTTGAATCGCGCGATGCTAAAGCTTTAGCAGATGCCGTTTTTGAGGCTTCGAAGCACGATTGGCGAGTATTGATAGAGCAAGGAATTGACGCGCGAGAAATTGAGTGCGCGGTTCTTGCCGCTCGCGACGGCGAAGAGCCTAAAGCGAGCTGGCCTGGAGAAGTTGTGCTGGACAAGCGTCAGGCTGGCGAAGACCAGTTCTACGATTTTGACAGCAAATACATGGATTCCGCAGCTTCGCACGTGGAAGTGCCAGCAAATCTGCCAGAAGAAACTTTGCAGCGCGTTCGCAATACTGCGCTCGCAGCGTTCAAAGCAGCGGACGGTCGAGGACTTAGTCGCGTGGATTCTTTCGTTACTCCAGAAGGACATGTAATGATTAACGAGATCAACACCATGCCTGGATTTACGCCAATTTCCATGTATCCAAAAGCTTGGGAAGCAACGGGAATAAGCTACAGTGATTTAATCACAAAACTTATTGAAGGCGTGATTTTAGACTGAGACAATCTTCAAAAAATCATGGTTTTTGAGGATTAGTCGCCAGCAACCGAAGAATTTGTGCAAATTTGCGCAAATATCAAATCTTAAAGTCTGTATAAAATCAGATTTAAAAGAAAACTTAAAACACAAACGAAGAGGTAAAAATGCGGAAAACTCAGCATAACGACATGTACCATTTAGCGCGAAAACGTCAAGGAGATGTTGGTGTATCGCTGTGCTTATTCCTATTTGTTTGGATTCTTGCAACTATTTTAATAGGTGAACTTATAGGCTTGTTCATTCCAAAAGGTGTTCTAAGTCCTTCATTAAGCTCCTTCGTTTCGTCAGACATTGCGCAATACTTAATAGCGTTGCCGATAGCGATGCTTGTTTTAAGACGAGTGCCAGCGGTAGAAACACGCAAATTCACAATGACATTCAGACAGTTTGCTGGATTTTTCGCAGTGAGCGTACCGATAATGTATGCAGGAAACTACCTAGGTTTGGCGATTTCTGCGCTTATATCTGGCGGAAAAGCTGAAAACAGGATTGCAGATATAGTGGCAGGCGGAAACGTATGGGAAACCATGATTTTCGTTGTTTTCCTTGCTCCAGTTGTGGAGGAATGGCTGTTTAGAAAGCAGATTATAGACAGGCTGCGAGTGTATGGCGAAAAGCGCGCGATTGTGTTCTCGGCTCTGGCGTTTGCGTTGTTCCATATGAACATGTTCCAGTTCTTCTATGCTTTTGGGCTGGGACTTGTGTTCGGCTACATGTATGCGCGTACATCACAGCTTAGATACAGCGTATTTTTGCACATGATTGTAAACTTCCAAGGAAGCGTTATAGCGATGTGGATTTCCGACAATATGATGGATTCAAACGGGAACTTAATTAAAGTTGAGAATCTTACAACGCAAGAAATCGCGGATTTGGCTCCTGGATTCATGTTTATAGGTCTTTACGCGATGTTCATGATTGTTATGTTTGTGTTTGGAATTGTGCTGTTAGCAAGGAGTAAAAAATATCTCGAATTCTACGATTCGCCGCTTGAAATTCGCGGAAGTGCTGGAATAAAGGCGCTTTACGGAACAGTCGGCATTATGGGTTTCCTTGTGGTTTCAGTGCTTATGAATATGATAATGCTTTTTGTGTGAGCGAGAACGCGTTTAGTGTGATTTCGGATTACGGGATTATTTGGGATTGATTAGTGTATTGGAGGCGATTTTATGGTTACGGTAAATGCAGAAAATGCAGAAAATAGTGATGGATTGGTTGCTGGCGACTTTTCTGCTGAGCCAATCCGCGTGGGTCTTTTAGGAGCCGGAACAGTAGGATCGCAAACAGCGCGTCTAATAGTCGAAGAAAATTCTGAACTATCGGCGAGAATCGGCGCTCCGCTAGAGCTTGCAGGAGTAGCATGCTTGCATCCAGAAGATGTGGATGCTCCATGGATTGCCAAAAATCTTCTAAGCGCAGACGCTCTAGCATTATGTGAACGTGAAGATATAGACATAATCGTTGAGCTAATTGGCGGTTTGGAACCAGCGCACACATTTGTAAAAACCGCTCTAGAATGCGGAAAGTCGGTTGTGACAGCAAACAAAGCGTTGCTTGCAAAGTTTGGTCCAGAACTTTACGAGTGCGCGCAAAAAAACGGAGTGGATTTAAGTTTCGAGGCGTCTGTGGCAGGCGCAATCCCAATTTTGCGTCCGCTTAGAGAGTCGCTTGTAGGCGACAAAATCACGCAAATTTTTGGAATCGTAAACGGAACTACAAACTATATTCTTGACGAGATGACGGTGCGCGGGCTTGATTTTGATTCGGCTTTACGCGCGGCTCAAGAAAAAGGGTACGCGGAGGCGGATCCTACAGGAGACGTTGAAGGATTTGATGCGGCAAACAAGGCTGCTATTCTTGCGACGCTTGCATTCCAAATGCCAATAAGCATTGATGACGTTAGCGTTGAAGGAATTAACGCGATTACGGCTGAAGACATTGCTGCGGCAAGTGCAGAAAATCGCGTGATTAAGCTGCTTGCGGCGGTTGCTTGCGATTCGAGTGGCTGTGTGAGCGCAAGCGTTTACCCAGCGTTGGTTAGCAAAGAGCATCCGCTGGCTTCTGTTCATGGCAGCTTTAACGCCGTTTTTGTTAAAGCGCAAGCGGCGGATGATCTTATGTTCTACGGCCGCGGCGCTGGTGGCGCGCCAACAGCCAGCGCGGTTGTTGGAGATATTGTTGGATCTGCTAGAAATATAGCGCGCGGTTGCAGCGATGCCAGCGTGCCAATGTATAACGCCAAATCTTTGGCTTCCACGCGCTCGATTCGTGCGGATTTTGTTGTACGATGCAGCATGGAAGATGCTTCGCTTGCTCTTTGCAGCGAAGTGATGGATGTGTTTGATGCGCATGGAGTTAATGCGGAACGATTGCCTATGCTTTGCCAAACTCAATATGAGGGCGAAGGTGATTGCCCAGCTTGCGGAATCGGCGGTCCTGGCGATTTGCGTGTGCTTGTAAAAGATTGTACAGAGGCGGATTTGCGCGCAATTCTTTCCGATTTGCAAAAAGTGGATGTTGTGTGTGCAAAACCGCTTGCTTTGCGAATTATTGAGTAATCGCGTAATTAAGTAATTAAGTAATTAAGTAGGCTGCTCGAACGGAAAAGGTGCGAAATGAAACCAGTATGCAACAGTGTGTCAGTTTGCGTGCCAGCAACCAGCGCAAATCTTGGGTCGGGATTTGACGTTGCAGGAATTGCGCTTGATTATGCGGATTCGCTAGTTTTTACGCTTGATGATGCTCTTGACGATTCGCAAGATGTTCGCGTGATTATTCATGGCGAAGGCGAAGATGCGTTGCCCAAAGACGAGACTCATCTTGTTGTTCGCGCATTTCGCAAAGCGTGCGAAGCGTTTGACTTGCCGCATTTGCGCTTTACTCTAGAAGCGCATAATCGCATTCCGCAAGCGCGAGGAATGGGGTCTTCCGCCAGTGCGATTGTTTCGGGTGTGGCTGCAGCTTGGGCTTTTGCGCATAATGGAAATCTTAATAAGCAGGCGATTTTTGAGCTTGCAGCTGCGATTGAAGGACACCCAGATAATGTTGCTCCAGCGGTTTTTGGCGGATTAACAACCAGTTGGAAGAATGGCGATGAGTTCCACACTGTTCGATACGGCGTTTCTAAGCAAATTCGTGCAACGATTTTTGTGCCAAACTTTACTCTTTCAACGCAAATGGCTCGCCAAGCGCTTCCAGAAAAAGTGCCATATGCAGATGCCGTATTTAACGTTTCGCGCGCTTGCTTATTGCCGATTGCGTTTGGTGATTTTGGTGATTCTCGCGATTCTGCCAACTCTTGCGTAAAATCCACTCTTTCTAGAAACGATTTGCTTTTTACAGCTACTCAAGACGCTATTCACCAGCCATACCGAGCAAGTCTTATGCAACCAACTTGGGATTTAGTAAAAGCTTTGCGAGACAAGGGGTTTGCGGCTGCAATCTCGGGAGCTGGATCTTGCGCGGCGGTGTTCTATGATGAAAAGTCGCCAGCAACCGTAGATGAAAATAACGCTACTAATATAAGCGAAAAAATAGAAAAAATTGCAGAACCGCTTTTAAGCGGCTGCGATTGGAAAGTTTTGCATGTGCATGTTGATTCTATTGGTGTTGCAATAACTCGCGAATAATTTGTGTGAAGTTGAGGATTATCAAGTCAATAAATTGTGGTACAATTAATTGCGTGTATGAGAATTTAGCTGATGAAAATGTGTCTGCTCCAAAAAATCCTCCTGCAGCTCAATTTTCAGGAGAAGACGCTGCAAAAATTATGCAAACTCTGCTTTCTGAAGATTCCAATGCAACTGAGATATTTGCATCTTTATCTGGACCAGGAAGACCAAATTCAAAAGAAAGGCGCGAAAACAGTGTTCAAGAGCGTTTTCGTGTTCCTAAATCTTGGAGTGAATATATTTCTCGCGCAGCTAAGAGAGATGGTATGCCAAATAAAAGCAAGTATTTACAGTCTTTGATTTTGAGAGATGCTCAGATGCATAATGAGCAATGTCAATTACAAGCAGCGTTGCAATAACTCGCGAATAATTTGTGTGAAGTTGTAAGTGAAGTTATGAGTGAAATCGCAAAAAGAGGGAATATGAAAGTTTCGTTGATTTTGGCTTCTCAATCGCCAGCGCGTAGATCTGTGCTGGCTGCTGCAGGCGTGATTCCTGTGATTCACGTGAGCGAGGTAGATGAGCCAGCGGCGTTGCATAATGCTGCGAATGCGAAAGGTATTAGCGTAGAGCAGATGAGCGCCGAGGAGCGCGTTTCGATTTTGGCGCAAGCAAAGGCATTTGCAGTGTATGAGTCGTGGAAGCTTGTGGCAGATACGGCGGCGAGCGCTAGTGGCGATTTAGTTGTGGGGTATCCGCTGGAGGCTGAGGCTGAGTCTGAGAATGCAGAATCTGAATATTCTGAAACTGCTAGTAGCGCTTTGGCAGACGATTCGCACTCAGACGTAACGCATAACGTAGATACTGCGCAAACTCGCGATTTTTCTGGCGTAAAAGTACCTACCAAGACTTTTGATATTCACGATTTTGCGCATATGAATGAATCTTGTAACGATTGCAACAGCGTGCTTATTGTTGGCTGCGACTCCATGTTTTTGCTAGATGGCGAATGCTACGGCAAGCCGCATACTCCTGAAGTTGCTGCTGCGCGAATCAAGCAAATGAGCGGAAAAACTGGAGAATTGTTTACTGGCCATTGCTTAATCGACGCAAAAAGCGGCAAAACCGTGTGCAAAGTGAGTCGCGCAAGCGTGACTTTTGCACATATGAGCGATGAGGAGATCCGCGCGTACGTAGAAACTGGCGAGCCGCTGGAAGTGGCAGGATCCTTTACGCTAGAAGGCTTTGGTGGTGCGTTTATTGAGGGAATTCAGGGAGATCCACATGGAGTTCTTGGAATCAGCTTGCCGATTCTTAGACAAATGGTTTGCGATCTTGGGTACGCTTGGCCAGATTTGTGGAATAGTCGCAAGTTAGAAAGCGAGGCGATTAAAGACGATCCAACTTCCGAAGAAGTGCCTAAAGAAAACGTGCATCAGCCAGGAGACGGATGGGTTATGTGCGATTGTGGGCGCAAGCATTGGGGCCATAATGGCGCGGCTGGCGTGTTGCTTGCTAGGCGAGACGATGCCACTGGGCGCGTGACTCACGTTGTTATGCAACATCGCGCGCTTTGGAGCGCGGAAGGTGGCACGTGGGGGATTCCTGGTGGCGCAATATCTGATGGTGAAACTGCGATTGAGGGCGCGCTGCGCGAGTCGTTTGAAGAAGCGAACATAACGTCTCAAGACATTGATGTTGTTGGAGCGTATTGCGAAAATCACGGGAATTGGCGTTATACAACGGTTTTTGCGTTTGAAAAGCCAGGGCATTGTGTGAATCCGTGCGCGCACGACGACGAGAGTATGGAAATCAAGTGGGTGCCGATTGACGATGTTCCGAAGCTAAAGCTGCTTACGGCAATGCGCACGGATTGGCCGTCTTTCCGCGCTCGCCTTGATTCTCTAGCATCGCAAAGGTAGCTGTGCAAAGAGATCTGCAGTTTGGAAGTAGACTTCCAAACGTTAGCTAGTTTTTGGGATTTATTAAACGCTACACTTCTATAGTTGTTAATGGCGGTAGAATTAGAGTAATTTGTTTTTTGCAGGTTTTGAGCAAATAGGGCTACGATTATGGAAGTTGGAAAATTTGACCAGTGGGCAAAGCAGCTGTTGGATACTGGTAAGAATCGCAATAACTTAATTAATTTTAAGGATACTAAAACTTCAACATTAGATGTTTTGCTTCCAAGCTGTGAAGATATTTTTCAAAAGTTTTCATCAGAAAATTCTGGTTCATTTAAAATATTTGACCCAGAAGAAGAATTTAATAAAAAGCATAACGACAAGTATTATGTAGATAATTTAGATACGGATGATTTTCATGAGATAGAATATGCAGATGGTAACCCAAGAAAAAAATATGAATCAAAAACTGATTTTAAGAATAATTATTCCAACAAAATAAAAGCTAATCAAATTCTTGCATATAGTTCATCTGGAAAGCCATTAGAAGCAGCAAGAAATATTATGAGAAAATCCAGGGAGATTATTGAAGAGACTGGAGTAAATGTTGCGTTCATTACATTTGGGCTAATTCATTGGAAAGAAGCTAATTATGCTGATACTATTTACAATGCACCAATACTTTTAATACCTGTTCAATTAATTAGTGAGTCGATTGGACGGTCATATAAAATATCTGTTTTAGATAATGATGTTATTGTAAATAGAGCATTTTCTTACAAACTTGATAACGAGTATGGCATAACTCTTCCGAATTATAATAGTGAAACCACGTTAGAAGAATATTTTGAAAATGTACAAAACATGGTTTCTAAACTCGGATGGGTAATAAGTAAAGAGTGCAAAATTGGGCTATTTTCATTTGCAAAGATTAATATGTATGTGGATCTTAAGGAAAATAAAAATGATATTTTAAATAGCCCTACTGTTCGTCAACTTTTTGGCGAAGTAGTTGATTCTGGTAATTCATACTTAGATAGCGAAGATATTGATAAATCTGATTACGATTCAATAATTGATTTATGTAACGTTGTAGATGCTGATTCTAGCCAAATAGAGGCTATAGAAATGGCTAAATCTGGTAAAAGCTTTGTTTTGCAGGGGCCTCCAGGAACTGGTAAGAGTCAGACAATTACGAATATTATTGCTGAATGTCTTAATGATGGTAAGAAAGTATTGTTTGTTTCAGAAAAACTTGCTGCTTTAAACGTCGTTTATAACAAAATGAAGCAGGTTGGTCTTGCGGATTTTTGTCTTCAACTTCATTCAAATAAAGCTAACAAAAAGAGTGTTATTGAAGATATATGCAGAAATCTCAATATTAAGAAGGATATTGTAAGTAATATTAAATTTGATGAAGAAATAAAAGCTAAGAAGAATGTTAAAGAAAAATTAGATTCTTATGAACGTACTCTTCATGAGGTGCAACCCGTAATAAATAAAAGTTTATATGATTTATACGAGTCACTTGCGAAATGGGATTATGCGCCAGAATTTATATGCCCCACTGAAGATATATCAAAATTAGGTTCTGAATACTTGGATAGGTCTACTGATCTTTTAAGAAGCTATGTTGATTATTCATATTATATCGGTTATGACTATCGCAAGAATCCTTGGTATGGGTATATAAATCAAGATAATTCAATTGCCGAAGAAGTGCGATTAAAGGGCAGTATTTCTTCTGCTGTAGATACTTTGAACGACCTAATTCCATTGTTGGACCGGATTTCTGAACAGTATGGTGTTCGTTGTGAAAGTTTAAAAGATGCTCTATTCTGGGGGAAATTCTTTGACTTTGTTGCTAATTCAGCATTAGTTACGCCATCTATATTAAAGAGACAGAATTTTGATATTGCTTACAATGCGCTAGAAAATCTAGAATCAATGAGCAATAAAATACATGCTTTAATGCAGAAATTATCTGATTGTAATGAGGATATTTATTATCTGGATGGTTTAGATAACTACAATAATTTAAGACAATTTAGAAGCGTATTATCTAGAATTTTTAATTCTGAATATAAAAAAATTGTTTACGATATACGTTCATGCAAGAAAGTAAATAAAAAACCTAATTATAAAGAATCAATTCTTTTGATGGAGCTTTTGGCGAAATATCAGAAATCTATTAGTGAATATTCTGACGCTGAAGCTTCTATAAAATCATTGCTTGGTTCGGCTTATAAAGGTATTGATACTGATTGGAATTATGTTAGCAGTCAAATGAGAATTCTTAAAAATATGCTTGATAGTGGATACTCATTTGAATCCTTGGAAAGATATTCAAGCTTTGCGTCTGAAAGCAAAATTTTTGTGGAATATTCTCATCAAATTAACAATATTTTGAATGAAAATAGCATCAAAAATATAGATTACGTTTCTGGATGTTTTGATAAAAATATTGTTGATTTTAATGCAATTGATGCTGTTAAAGTTCAATCTAGATTGCATAAGTGCATTGAGTCTTCTGATACATTGCAAAAATGGTGTACTTTTAGAGACATTCTTGCTCGTTTAGAGAAGAATGGGCTTATTCCTTTTATTCATGAACTTATAAAGAATAATGTTAGTAAAGATAATATTGTTCCTACATTTAATAAGCAATTTTATTTACAGTGGATTGATTTTGTAATTTTAAAAAGTCCGATTCTTTCTCAATTTAATAGAGCAACTCAGGATAGATTTATAAAAGATTTTATAGAGAAAGATTTAGAAGAATTTGATATTAATAGAAAAAGGTTGCGTGCAAAGTTAGCAAATGCATGTCCTGTAAGGGAATGTGCTGTTGCTGGGAGTCAATTAAGTGAGCTTTTGTATGAGAATCAAAAATCAAGGAATAAAAAGAATATACGTTTACTTCTTTCAGAAACCAAAGATGCTGTACAAATAGTTAAACCTTGCTTTATGATGTCTCCTTTAAGTGTGAGCACATTTCTTAATTATAAAGATTTAAAGTTTGATGTTGTAATATTCGATGAGGCTTCTCAGGTCTTTCCATGGGATGCGGTTGGTGCAATTAGCCGTGCTAAACAAGCTATCATAGTTGGTGATTCAAAGCAGATGCCACCTAGTAACTTTTTCGCAACATCTGTTAATAATGATGATGACATAGATGACTATGACGATATTAGGAGCTTCGATTCCATACTAGATTTTGCTTCTAGCACTATGCCTCAGCTTAGACTAAATTGGCATTATCGCAGTCGCAGTGAACAACTTATTGCATTTTCAAACAAGAATTTTTACAACGGTAGCCTTATAAGTTTTCCCGCTGCTAAAGATAATTCAGAAGGTATGGGTGTGGATTATTACTACGTAAATGGAGTATTTAATCGTTCATATCATAATAATCGAAAAGAAGCTGAATATGTTGTCGATTTAATTTATAAAAACATTGAGAAATATCCTAATAGGAGTTTAGGCGTTGTTGCTTTTAGTCAGTCTCAACAAAATCTCATAGATAATTTGCTTTTTAAGCGCCGTCAAATTACTCCTGAAAAAGAGTTTTTCTTTGATTCTGGTAAGGAAGAGCCTTTCTTTATAAAGAATCTTGAAACAGTTCAGGGAGATGAACGTGACGCAATCATTTTTAGTATTGGTTACGGTCCTGATAGTAATGGAATGTTCTCAACTAATTTTGGTCCTTTAAATCGCGATGGAGGGCAAAAGAGGCTGAATGTTGCCGTTACAAGGGCAAAATATAATATTCAAGTTGTTTCTTCCATGCATGCAACTGATATAGATTTAAGTCATAGTGAGTCAGATGGCGCTCGTCTTCTTCGAGAATATCTTGATTTTGCTGAGAATGGTGAGATTGCCTTGCAGCGCAGTGAAAGCGTGGCGAGTTATGATCAGTTTGATTCCGATTTTGAGGTTGAAGTATGTGAGTTTTTGCGGAATCATGGTTATTCGGTTGATACGCAAGTGGGATGCTCTGGATTTAGAATAGATCTCGGTGTTAAAGTTCCTAATAGTTCAGATTATCTACTTGCTGTCGAATGTGATGGCGCCACTTACCATTCGTCAAAGAATGCGCGAGATCGTGATAGATTGCGACAAACAATTCTAGAAAATATGGGTTGGAAGTTCTATCGCATTTGGTCTACCGAATGGTTCAGGAATAAGATTTCTGAACAAGATAAACTTTTAGGATTTGTTCGTAAGGCAGTGGACAACTATAAAAATCATAAAGATGATTATGCAGAGAATCTTGAAGACAGACTGCCTGTAAGTTCCTCATTTTTATCTGATACTGAGGCTGATTTATGCGGAAAATCTTTATACAATGCTGAGTTCTCTGAAGAATCAACTAATAGTATTCTTAATGATATTCCTTTTAGTTTTGTTAAGTATAAGATGGCGGATACTAATAAGGATTGCAAGAATATTTTTAGTAAATATAATAACGCTGATTTCAAAAGTAGTGTGAAAGATATTTTGGAAGTTGAGTCGCCTCTATCAGAAAATCTTCTTTTACAAAGAATACTTTGGTATTTCGAGCGCGAAAAGGTTACTTCATCAGTGCAAAAAAGGTTTGACATCAAAATGCGTGGATGCGAATATTTTGGTATTGTCAGGGAAAATGGATTTATGTATTTGAAGGATAAACCGATTACTTTCCGGCTCCCAGGAGATATTGTTCGTGATTTTAAACAAATTGCTCCAGAAGAGCTAGGTGTTGGCATGATGGAAATTATTAGTAAAAATGTTGTTTTGGCGAAAGAAGGATTATATCGCTTTATGCTTGGCTTGTATGGTAAAAAGAGAATTGGTAAATTAGATGGCGAGGCTTTAGATAATGCTTTATCTATGCTGCTTCAATCCGAGAAAATAGTTGAGACTGATGGACAGATTTCAGTCAAATAGTTGTTTTTTATAGTTTTACTGGTGTAAAAGTGCAATCAAATGGCTGATTGAGCGATATCAAGTAGTTGTAGATAAGAAGACTGGTATTGTACGAAATCCAAACGGAGCTTGTGATAATCCGCGTTACATTGTTGATTTGGTTAAGAAGGTAGTTCGCGTTAGTGTAGAAACAATAAACATTATTGACGGTTTGCCAAAACTTAATGAAATCACTAATAAGCCAGATTGTTGGCCAGATGCGTGGAATTAGAAAGTGTGGAGTGACCGGAAGTAGTCTTACAGCTTGCATAGTTTTAGTTAGAGCATTGTTTTGAGGATTAGCTCTTTATTTTGCTTTTCGCTTTTTGTTGTTCAACACGCCGTTTTGAGCGACATTCTCGGGAAATCCTCTTGCTTTGTAGAATTATATTTATGCGCTGATGCATGCTAGTTTTCTACTAGTTGTTAGATGTTATATGGCTTGTGCTTGATTTTTGTAATTTTGTTTGTGATTCATGGGTTTTGTGTTAAGCGCATAGAAATAAAGTAAACAAATCAAATAAAGCAACTATTTGCGTAGATTTGCGTAAAAATTAGGGGGGAAATTATGTCTAATGCGTCAAATATTAAAAAAGATACTATTAAGGCAAAAGGCTTTACAATTCAGGTTTATACGGAAGATTTTAGGAATGATTACGTTAGTTTAACCGATATAGCGAGATATAAAAACAAAGAAGAGCCTAATGTGGTTGTTGCAAACTGGATGAGAAATTACAGTACAATAGAGTATTTAGGCATATGGGAGAGACTAAACAATCCGAATTTTAAACCCGTCGAATTCGAGGGGTTTTTGAAAGAAGCTGGTAGCAATGCTTTTACGCTATCTCCTAAAAAATGGTCAGAAATCACGAATGCAATAGGTTTACTTGTAAAATCCGGTAGAGGTGGTGGAACTTACGCTCATAAAGATATAGCATTTAAGTTTGCAGCTTGGATTTCAGCAGAATTTGAACTATATATTATCAAAGATTATCAAAGACTTAAATCTGATGAGAACTCAAGGCTTTCACTGAATTGGAATTTGAACCGTGAGATTTCGAAGATTAATTACAAGATTCATACGGATGCTATTAAAGAATATTTGTTGAAGGATTTGACTCCTGAGCAGTTGATGTATAAGTATGCAAATGAAGCAGATTTGTTAAATGTTGCACTGTTTAATAAGACTGCTAAACAGTGGAGAGATGCAAATCCTAAGTCAAAAGGCAACATTAGAGATGAGGCGAGTATTAATGAGCTTTTGGTATTGGCGAATATGGAAAGTTATAACGCTGTTTTGATTTCTAAGGGCTTGCCACAGGCTGATCGAATGGTGGAACTTAGAAATTTGGCTCGAACGCAGATTTTATCTCTTGAGAATTTGAATAATTCTGGAATAAAGAGTTTGGATTCCGTGCTAAAAAATTGAGTTTAATCACGCTTTGAAGGAGCTTGAAATGCGTTATGCAATTTCAAGCTCAGTCAAAGCGCACTACAGTTTTGTGTTTACATAAGGGTAGCTGCGGTTTGTAAGTAGGCTTCCAAGTATGAGCGAGTTTTGCGTAAGTTGTAAGTAGGCTTCCGATTTTTGCCGTTCGGCTGGTTTGTGCAAAGTTTGTGTAAAAAATGACGCGTGTTGTTGTGTGAAAATATTGATTTAGGGCTACGGGGGGGGGTATTCTAAGTGCTGATAGTCCATGTTTTAGGTCTTAGATTGCGAGAATATTCAGTTGTATTCTTGCGATTGCTCTCTTCGCACGCTTATACGTGAGAAGGAAGAAGAAAGGAAGATCATGTTAAATAAGAAAGCTATTGCTGCGTTTGCTGCAGCCGCGACGCTGGTTTCTGGACTAGCGCTTGCTGTTCCTGTAGCTGCTACTGCATTTGCTGAACAAAGCACTCAGACTCCTCCAGCTCCAAAGGTTGATACTACTAAGGAAGATGCTGAGTTTAAGGCGGCTCAAGATTTGGCCTCTCAGAAGGCTCAGAACGCGTTACTCCTGAAGCAGATGGCAGAAGGTAGTGTTAAAGCTTTGCAAGCTAAGGTTGCTAAGGCTACTGGTGCCGAAAAGACGAAGCTTCAAGAACAGTTGGAGAACGCTCAAAAGATTGCTAATTCGCTTAGCGAGTTGAATGATAAGGCTACGAGCATGGTCAAGGCTTACACTCAGGCTGCAACTATTCGCGGCGAAGTTAAGACTCTTGAAGGAAAGGTTGCCGCGGCTCAAGCAAAGTTTGACGAGTTGGCAAAGGAACAGACTGGTCCAGCAGGCTCAGAAGCTTACAATAAGGCTGCTGAGGAGCTTGGAAAGTTGCAGAAGCAGCTTACAAGCAAGAAGAATCTTCTCGAAAAGGCTAATAAGGGTGTAACCAAGGCTGAAGAAACGCTTGTAAAGCGGGAAACTAAGGTTCAAGAAGTTCAGAATCCTAAGAAGCAAGACCCTCAGACTCCTCCAGTAGTACCAACCCCAACTCCAAAGGTTGATACTACTAAGGAAGATGCTGAGTTTAAGGCGGCTCAAGATTTAGCCAACCAGAAGGCTCAGAACGCGTTACTCCTGAAGCAGATGGCAGAAGGTAGTGTTAAAGCTTTGCAAGCTAAGGTTGCTAAGGCTACTGGTGCCGAAAAGACGAAGCTTCAAGAACAGTTGGAGAACGCTCAAAAGATTGCTAATTCGCTTAGCGAGTTGAATGATAAGGCTACGAGCATGGTCAAGGCTTACACTCAGGCTGCAACTATTCGCGGCGAAGTTAAGACTCTTGAAGGAAAGGTTGCCGCGGCTCAAGCAAAGTTTGACGAGTTGGCAAAGGAACAGACTGGTCCAGCAGGCTCAGAAGCTTACAATAAGGCTGCTGAGGAGCTTGGAAAGTTGCAGAAGCAGCTCAAGAGCAAGAAGAATCTTCTCACGGCTGCTAATAAGGGTGTGACTAAGGCTGAAGAAACGCTTGTAAAGCAAGAAACTAAGGTTCAAGAAGTGCAGAATCCTAAGAAGGAAGAGCCTCAAGCACCAAAGTTTAACGTTCATGATGCTCTCGCACAGGTTAATGGCGATACGGTTGCAGACTACAAGTTGACTCCAGCTGATGTGAGTGAACTTGTTGGCGAAAAGAAGAATACAGATCCAGTTGTTCCACCAGCTCCAAAGCCTGTGACTCCAGAGCCAAAGCCAGTGACGCCTGTGACGCCTCATCATGATAACCCATCGGTTACACCGTCTGTGACGCCAACTCCTTCGACTCCATCGGATGAGACTCCATCTTCTGATGACACGACTCCATCCTCGTCTTCCACTCCGTCTGTAACAACTCCATCCGCTTCGACTCCTGCTCCAGCTGCATCGTCTCCATCCGCTGCTTCTGCACCTGCGTCTGCTCCTGCTCCTACCTCCACAGCTGCACCTGCTCCTGCTTCTGCACCTGCGTCTGCGCATGCTGGTGTTCCTGCTGCTCCAGCTTCTGTTGCTGATTTGTTGCCAGAGTTGAAGGGCATGATTACGGTTGGCACTAATAATGTTGCTGTTGCTGGTGCTGTTAATAGAGTGACTTTGAGCATTTCTAACCAGGCGTTCCTTGATCGTTTGAATCGTGATGGTTCTGCTAAGGCTTATGCGTTCATTTACTCTAGCCCACGTCTTCTTAAGGGTGCTGAGGGTACGGATTATGTGACTGTTCGCTTGGTTAATGGTAAGCCTCAGTTTGATGCCATGTTCCCTGCTGGTTATTCTGGCAAGCATACGGTTGTTCTTGTTGATGAGCAGGGCAATCAGCTTGGTTGGACTGATATTACTGTGAAGAATGGTACTGCTACTCAGGGTGAAGGATTGCCTAATTCTGGTGTTGGCATTGCTTTGATTGCTTTGACTGCTAGCGTTTTGGCTGGCGCTGGTGCAACATTCCGTAAGATTCGTCGCTAAGCTACCGCTTGTGTTTAGTGCTGAATGGTGCTGAATACAGTAGAGACTAATATAAAAGGTCTTTGTGCGTAATGTGTGCAAAGACCTTTTTGTATGTATTGCGCCATTTTGCGTTATTTTGTGTTAAATATAAAATTGAGCGGTACCATTGATTTCGTGAAGATTGAGAGAAATAATACCTTGATTTTCGTGAAAATCCAGCATATTTTTACCACTGATTTTGTGAAATGTTTATAGCAAAACAGTAGTGTTTTCAACGGTTTTGTGTTAATTAATAAATGCTTTTAATATGTCGCCTGTTTTCGTTTCCTTTTGCCTGCGTTTGTTTCTATTCTGCTAAAAGAGGGAACAAACTCGGGAATTTAATTGGGTGCGATTGTCTTGTAGTGTGGTGTTGGTTTGACGTCGGTATTGTGTTGGTGGGGTGTCGGCGTGTTGCGTGTGTGATGTGTGTGGAATGTTGATTTTTCAATGGTTTTATAGTGTTAGTGTTCTTGTTCGAGTAGTTTCCTGAGAAAAGTCTGGGAAAATTCTTTAAAAACCTTGAAACAATGTGTTTTTACGGTTTTATTAGTGTTAATCCACAAATATTATGGTGAAAATAGTTTTTATTGTGGATTAGTTTGTGTGTAACATTATTTTTTTCTGTTTGTTTTGTGTGATTGCCTCTTGACTTTTTTAAACGGGGGGGGGGTATGTTAATAACAGCTGCTAGCTAGATGCTCTAGATGGTGGTTATCCACAATGTTTTGAATGTTGTTGGATGTTTAAGATTTTTCTTCGTGTACCTGCACGGAGGAGAAGAAGAAAGGAAATTAAAATGATGAATAAGAAAGCTATCGCCGCTTTCGCTGCTGGCGCTACTTTGCTTGCCGGCTTCGCTGCCGCTCCAGCATTCGCTGCAAACATTAATCCAAAGGATTTTCCAGCTTTCCAAAGCCCAGAGTATAGCGCGGATACTGAAAATCACGCTAATGTAAATGCAGCAAAGAATGATCGTTCTTTGGAGCTTGCTCGTATTAAGGCCGCTAAGACAAACGGAATGCGCTATGGCACCTTGAGTGAGCGTACTCAGCTTGTTGGTGAAGCTAGGTTGGCTGCGGCAACTGCTCTTGAGACAGCTAAGAATGCTGCTAATGCTGCTAAGGCTAATGTGAATACAGCAAAGAATACTTTTGATGCGGCTGAGGTTGCTGCGAAGGCTGGTTATGCTGCTGCTAAAGATGCTGTTGAAGAAGACGGTACTCTTAAGGCTGGTTATGCTTTCGGCACTGGTACAGCTTTAAAGGGTAAGGTAGTTAAGGTTGATGCTGCTACTCAAGCTGAATCTCAGGATGCTGCTGCTAAGGCTGCTGACACTTATCTTGGCTTGTTAAAGACTGCTAATGAGGCGAACGGTAAGTATGTTGAAGCTCAGGATGCTGCTAAGTCTGCAGAAGAAGCTTTGGCGAAGGCTCAGACTCCAGATCAGGCTGAACTTGCTGTTACTAGCAATTATCTTGTTTTGACTGCTGATGGTGAGCATGTTGATTCTGCTACTACTGCAGCTGCTTTGGAGCGTGTTGATGAGGATGCTTATGTTAATGGTCGTATTGCTTCCACTAGCGAAGATGATGTTTACGACAAGGATGGCGAGCATTCTAATAATCGTACGATGAACAATGATCATCGTAAGGGTTTGAAGAAGAATCACAAGAAGTCCCACAAGAAGGACGACAAGAAGAAGGATGATACTACCACTCCTGATGAGAAGATCAAGGATCTTGGTAAGTTGAACTTGTCTGATGCTGCTAAGAAGAAGCTTGCTGCTCATTACGTGTATGAGGCTAAGCTTGCTTTGGATGAGGCTGATAATAATCTTGCTGAGAAGAAGGCTGATTATGCTGCTAAGAGGAAGACTCTTGTTGAGACTATGACTGAGCTTGCTGCTCGTAAGGCTGAAGGTGCAGCTGCTAATCAGGCTTTGACTGATTTCTTGGCTTCTGGTGAGAATAATTCTGCTAAGGAAACTGCTCTTCGTGATGCCGTAGACCGTGCTAATGCTCATGCTATGCGTGCTTTTGATGCTGAGCAGAAGGCTGAAGCTGAGTTTAATGCTGCTCGTGATGCTGCTTTCGCTGCTGTTGCTGCTTATAACAAGGCTTTGGCTGAGTATAAGGATGCTTATAATGATGCAGTTCGTTTGGGTGTGAATCCTGCTGCTCTTCCTGCTGTTGTGACTTCTGATCCTTTGGCTGCTGATTTCCCAGCTGTTCCTGGTACGAAGCAGATTTATGCTGATGCTTTGAATGGTAAGTTTGGTCCTGCTGCTCAGGCTTCTGCTAAGAAGACTGAGGCTGCTAAGGCTCAGGCTGCTGCTCCAGCCGCTGCTGCTGGTAAGGCTGGCGCTGCTGCTGCTAAGGGTGAGCTTGCTACAAGGGTGGCAATGGCCAGTAAGGCTGGTGAGAAGCTTGGTAATGCTGGTGTTGGTGTTGCTTTGACTGCTTTGGCTGCTTCTATGCTTGCTGGTATGGGTGCTGCTGTTCGCAAGATGCGTCACTAAGCATTATTTACCACCTTATTTAGGGTTTGCGCTCAACGACTAGTGTGGTGTTTTGTAGGGAAACATCACACTGGTTTATTCCCGATTCTCTTTGGTTTTATTGTTTTAACATTGGTTTGCTATTGTTTTTCTTTTCTTCCCAGTGTTGATTCGTTTAGCTTGTTGGGTTTTGGGTGTTGAGTGTTGTTGCTTTCGGTTTTGTTTGCTACTAGGGGCTTGCAAAACCGGAAGCATTTTTTGTTTTTAAGGGCTTATTGTGTTGTTTTGTGGATATTGTGTTTGGTTGTAGAGTGCGGTCACATTGTTCGCATGGATTAGCTGCGTTTACATCTTCGCCGCGCGTAAAGTCCACTGGACTTTACGTTTGAGCGGCTCAGCGCTCCAAATTGCCTTCGCGCGTTACACTTTAAGCGCGAAGGCAGGTCGTCGCGCCCATGTTTGTAGTCAGATTTGCTTAAAAAGGGAACAAACGCGGGAGGATTAGTCACCCTAAAACTGCTGCGATTAACGCAATACAAATCGGACTCGTAACCGTAGAAAACAGGATTCCATCGCGCGCAAAACTCAAGCCAACATTGTATCTTGCAGCGTAATTGTACACGTTTTGACCAGTCGGCAGCGCCGCCAGCACAACACACGCGTAAAGAGTGGCACCTCGGAAACCCATAACAAAATAAGCCAATAAAAACGCAACAATTGGCATAATCAAGTTTTTTAAAATCGCAACTGTAGCAATAGCAGCGCGATTAGAATCCTTTTGTAGCGGCTTGCTGCCGTAAAGTGACATTCCAAAAGCCATTAAAATCATAGGAACCGCGGAATCGCCAATCATCTTAATCGGGTCATAAAGAAAATTCGGCACAGGGAAATATCCAACTTTTGCGGAAATTGCCGAAATAATAATTCCTCCAAGCGATCCGATTAAAAGTGGTTGTTTAAGAGGCTGCTGAGCAATGCGTTTAAGCGAGCACTTTCCAGTAGTTGTAACGTCTAAAACCGTTAGTCCAACAGGCGTAAAAACAGCTTGCTGCATAACTAAAATCGGTGCAACAAGCGCGGGATTTCCAAGAATATAAGTTGCAACAGGCAAGCCAATGTTGTTTGAGTTTAAGTAAAGCGAGTTAAGCGCGCCAATTGTGCAATCCGCCGCAGGAAGGTGGAAAAACAGGCGATTAAGCAGAATAAATGCAACGCCAACAATCATTGCGGAGAAAAACGCAACAAAAATTGACGAGTGGAAAATCTCAAAAATTGGCTCTTTTGCAAGGATTGCAAACATTAAACAAGGACTAGATACGAAGAAACTCACGCGATTAAGCACCATTTGTGCTTGCGATCCGCCGATGTGAAGACGCGCGGTTACATATCCAGCGGCAATGACGATGCCAATTACGCAAAAGCCTTGCATAGCACTGATTAAACCCATGAAAACGATTTTAGCGCTGATTTTTGGATTGTGGGTAATGCGCAATCGACTTTTATTGGCGTATGTTACTTTTATTGGCGCATGTTATTTGACGTTGCAATATGGCATACTAGAAAACGGTGGTGCTGCAAGCCGCCAGAGCATTCGACGGCGTCGATCCCCTCACGTGATTTTCACGCATGATTTTGGGCGAGGCTGGTGTCCGCTGTCGTGCAGCTAGACTTTATTGATAGCCTTAGGGGTGGCTCGCATAAGCGTGTGCATTCTTCAGGCTAAGAGCGCGAAACTATTGCAGAGTTTCGCTAGGAGCATAGTGCCCAGAGTAACACGAGAAGGCTTCACCGTGCCCGAAGCCAATAATGATAAAAATGAAGATAAAAATCTTTCATTCGTAGCAGCAAATTCAAGCGCGAACGAATCTACTAACGCAGCTGACGAGCAAAGATCAGCAGCTGCATCAACTATTACATCACCCGTTACAGCAGGCGTTGTCAATGTGGTTTCAGGTTCGCAAGACGCAGCGTCAAGCACACGACGCAGAAGAGCTGGAAGACGCGTTGTAAGAGTTGCAGGAGCAGCTGGCGAATCGATGAAACTACACGTACAAGGCGGAAACGATTACGATACACGCTCTGAGGAAACTGAATCTGAAAGTGTTGTTGAGCACCAAACTCCTGTAAGACCGATAACATCGCTACTTTTTCAGGAGCCTGTTTTACCTCATCGTTTGCCTGAAAACAATAGTCGTATGCGCGATTTAGATTACGACGATGATGCAAATGAAAGCGATAGAGAAAACAGTCGAGATGATTTAGACAAAGACAATAGTCGCAGTTCACGAAAGTTGCGTAAAACGCGTTCTGGCAGGAATGACAGGAAGAATCGCAATGAAGACGAGGATTTAAGTAGAGTACGTAGTCGCAAAAATCGCAATAATCGTGACAATTTTGACGATAACTATGATTCTGAATCTGACGATGATACACGTGTTATTCGTGTGCGTTCCAGAGTAAATCGTGCAGATCGTGCAGATCGATCCAATCGTGCAAATCCTGAAGATTCAAACGAAATTGATAATAGAAGCGATAGCAGAATAAGTAGAAATAATCGAGATTATCTGGATAAGGATAGCTTGGATAAGTCTAATTTTGATAAAGCTAACCTTGACAAAGATAATGGTGACAAATATAGCGATAATAACAATAATGGTCGTAAGAATCGTGACAATCAGGATAATTACGATGATCAAAATCATAGAAAGTCACGCAAGAATCGCAGACTAAACGCTGCCGAAAGACGCGCCGCCGCAGAAGTCGAGCAAATAGAAGAAGACCTTGAATACGATGACATAGTTTATTCTCCAATCGATGATGTAATTGACGAAAGAATTGAAAATAGTGTTGAGTTAGATAATGATGTAGATTCTGAATCAACCCGCAAGTATGCAAAAACTTCTGATTTAGAAAATAATGATGATGAAGACGGAGAAATGATAACCCGTCGTCGCCGTCGTCGCAGACCGTCTCGCGCAGATAAGGAAGATAGGACAGATAGGGCAGATAAGTCTGATAGATCAAGCCGTAGAACAACATCCGACCTATCTTCGGATGATTCTTCATATGCTGACGATTATGACATAAACGAAATAGAAGTTTCTCAAGAAGACCGCGATTTAATTCCAGATCCAGACGAGTTGCGATCTCAAGATGACGAGGAAGTGTACACTCGTCGTCGCCGTCGTCGCAGGTCGAAATCTTCTGACGATTCGTCTCAAAGTTCCTCAAGTTCGCAAAGTTCGCAAAATTCACAAAGCACACAATCTCGTTTTGTGTCAATAGACTCCGATTCGTCTAGTCGAAGATCTAGAAAACAGCAGTATATTGACGAGATTACGGATATTGAAGGTTCTACGCGACTTGAAGCCAAAAAACAGCGTCGTCGCGACAATCGCAGAGAGCGTAATCGCCAAAACTTGCTTATGGAGCAAGACTTTTTGGCAAGGCGTGAAAACGTTGACCGACTTATGGTTGTGCGCGAGCGCGATCGTCACACGCAAATTTCTGTAATCGAAGACAATATTCTTGTAGAACACTATGTTTCTGATATTCAAGAAGTTGCAACCGTTGGAAATATCTACCTTGGTCGTGTACAAAACGTGCTGCCAAGCATGGAGGCTGCATTCGTAGACATTGGTCAAGCCCGAAACGGCGTGCTTTACGCTGGCGAAGTCAACTGGGATACAACACGATTAGAAGGACAGCCACGAAGAATGGAGCTTGCGTTTAAGGCAGGAGATCCTGTTTTAGTGCAGGTTACTAAAGACCCTATAGGCCATAAGGGTGCGCGACTAACATCGCAAGTAACGCTTGCTGGTAGGTTCCTTGTGCTTGTTCCGTCTGGAGCTATGACGGGCGTAAGTCGCAAGCTATCCGACCGTGAACGCAGCCGACTTCGCGCAATCGTAAGCAAAATCGCGCCTAAAGACATGGGCATAATCATTAGAACCGCCGCAGATGGTGCTAGTGAAGATGCGATTGAAAAAGATCTTGAATCGCTTGTAAAACAGTGGGAACGAATCGAAGCGAAGCGAGAAGAGTTCTTGCATGGCAAGCGTCCAAAGCTTTTGCAAGGCGAGCCAGATGTGGCTATTCGCGTTGTTCGAGACATATTTAACGATGACTTCCAAAAGATGATTGTGGAAGGCAAGGGCGCGTATGACCGCATTTGTGAATACTTGGAGATGATGGCTCCTGATTTGCGCAGCAAGATTGAGTATTGGGATCCTGCTGAGCATGAAGGCAAAGACGTGTTCGACAAGTGGCAAATCGACAGCCAGCTTAGAAAGGGCATGGAGCGCCAGGTTTATCTTCCTGCAGGCGGTTCGATTGTTATTGACCGAACGGAGGCAATGACAACGATTGACGTAAATACGGGTCGTTTTATTGGTCGCGGTAAGTCTTTGGAAGAGACTGTGACTCGCTGCAATTTGGAAGCTTCCGAGGAGATTGCGCGTCAGCTGCGACTTCGCGATATTGGCGGCATGGTTATGATCGATTACGTTGACATGGTTATGCCAGCGAACCGCGATCTTGTTTTGCGTAGGCTTGTTGAGTGTCTTGCGCGCGACCGCACAAAGCATCAGGTTGCGGAGGTTACATCTCTTGGTCTTGTCCAAATGACTCGTAAGCGTGTTGGACAGGGTCTGGTCGAGGCGTTTTCGGAGGAGTGCCCGACTTGCAAGGGTCGTGGGTTTATTCTTCACGACGAGCCGACTGTGTCTTCGGAGTATGCGGATCCTTACGCGCTTAAGGGCGGTGATCCGTTTATTAAAACCAATAAGCACGGTCATGGAAGTATTGCGGACCCTATGCCTGTGGTTAAGCAGGAGTCCAGTGCGGATGTTCGCGCCAAATTAGCGCGTATTGCTGCCGCTGCAGCGTCGTCGGCTTTCTTGGAGGAGTCTTTGCGCAAAAGTGACGAAAAAGACTATAACGATAATAAAGACGATAACAATAATGATGTGAATGCTGTAGCTGCAGATGACGTTGCTAATGGTGACGATGCAGGCGATAGTGTTGTTGACAGTGTTGATGGTGTTGACAGTGTTGATGAATCTTCGGTTGCTGGCGACTTTTCTGCAGTAGATGCGAGTAATGAATCTGCAGAAAGCAGTGAAGAATCGCAGGTAGTCGGGAAAATTGAGGAATCTGATGATTCGCAAGAATCTCAAGAATCTCAAGAATCCACAGAAAGCTCTCAAGAATCTAGTGAAAACTAAAAAATAGACGCAAAGTATACGGCTCGAGTACAATAATGTCTATTGCTTATTTCGACTTTATGAATTAAGACTTGACGTTAGTACAGGGGTCGGTGTAATTTTGATAGTCGGTGTCTTGCCGCAGGTTCAACGCTGCGCGTGAGGCAATAGTAAAGCTTTCAATTTAGCTAAGGAACGAATTATGTACGCGATTGTGAAGGCCGGTGGCCATCAAGAGAAGGTTGAGGTTGGAGACGCCATCCTCGTAAACCGTCTCGATGCAAAGAAGGGCGATACCGTGGAATTCCCGGTCGCGCTCGTTGTTGACGGTGCTAAGGTGACCTTAAGCGCTAAGGATCTTGCAAAGATCACAGTTAAGGCAGAAGTTCTTAACGACGAAGCTAAGGGTCCAAAGATTAGCATTATGAAGTATAAGAACAAGACTGGCGTGGCTCGCCGCAAGGGTCATCGTCAGAAGTTGACTCTCGTCAAGATCACGGCCATCGCCTGATTGACGGTGTTATAAACCTGAAAGGACAGCAAGATGGCACATAAGAAGGGTGCGTCTAGCTCGCGCAACGGTCGCGACTCACAGGCGCAATATCTTGGCGTTAAGAAGTTCGGTGGAGAAGCTGTTGTGGCTGGAAACATTATTGTTCGCCAGCGCGGCACCAAGTTCCATGCAGGACAGAACGTTGCTTTGGGTAAGGATCACACGCTGTACGCTTTGGTGGACGGCAATGTGAAGTTCGGCATTCGTCGCGATCGCAAGGTTGTAGACGTAGTTACCGCCTGAGTAACTCATTAATCTTCTAGCCGCACCCAGTTCGGTGCGGCTTTTTTGTTTTTGTAAATCTGGCGAGTATTGACGCTTTTTGTTGTTGATTTTGGCGTTTTGAGCTACAAAGTGCGTAAGTGTTTTCCGCTTTTTGTACCAAATTTGGCCTAAATTACGTACAAAATGCGGAAAGGCAGGTCAAGACGTTCGCGCGTTACAGCGCGCGAACGTCTTCGCCGCGCGTAAAGTCCACTGGACTTTACGCTTAAGCGGCTCAGCGCTTTGAAGGAGCTTGAAATGCGTTATGCAATTTCAAGCTCAGTCAAAGCGCAGGCAAATCTGGCGAGTATTGAGCATCAAGTAAGGTAAAAGTTATGAGCGATTTTGTAGATCGAGTAACGGTACATGTTAAAGGCGGCGACGGCGGCAATGGATCCGCAGGCGTGCGCAGAGAAAAATACAAGCCACTTGCAGGTCCAAATGGCGGAAATGGCGGAAATGGCGGAAGTGTTATATTCGTAGCCGATCGCAACGCTAACAGCCTACTCGACTACCGATTCATGCCACATCGCGTAGCGCAGAGTGGCACAATGGGTCTAGGTGATACAAAGGACGGCTCCAAAGGAGAAGACCTTATGTTGCCAGTGCCAGTCGGAACCGTAATTTTTGAGGCGAAGGGTGCATCGGGCGCGCAAAAAAAGCCAGGCAACGTTTTGGCTGATTTGCAACATGTAGGCGACACATTCGTAGTCGCAGCAGGAGGAGCAGGCGGGCTTGGAAACGCCGCTCTTGCCAATAAAACTCGCCGCGCTCCAGGTTTTGCACTACTAGGCGAACCTGGTGAAGAACGAGACGTAATCCTAGAACTAAAGTCGATAGCAGACGTGGCGCTAGTGGGCTTCCCGTCTGCAGGAAAGTCAAGTCTTGTAGCTTCAATCAGCGCTGCAAAGCCAAAAATCGCAGATTATCCGTTTACAACGCTTGTTCCAAATCTTGGTGTGGTCAGCTTTGGCGAATACCGCTACACAATCGCAGACGTGCCAGGATTGATCCCAGGAGCTTCCGAAGGAAAAGGGCTTGGTCTAGAATTTTTGCGCCACATTGAGCGCACGGAAATAATCGCCCACGTAATCGACTGTGCAACGTTAGAGCCAAATCGCGACCCAATCAGCGATTATAAGGCTTTGGAACACGAGCTTTCGCAATACGCAAACAAGTTGGATTTGCCGCTTGGAGCAATTCCGATTCCAGAGCGTCCGCGAATTATTGTGCTAAACAAGATTGATGTGCCAGAGGCAAAAGAGTTGGCAGAATTTGTGCGAAGCGACTTTGAAAAAATGGGCTTTCCAGTTTTTGAGATTTCTACTGCGTCTCACGAAGGCTTGAAAGAGCTTGGTTTTGCGCTTGGAAAGATGGTGGCTAGTATGCGCGAAAAGCTTGCTGAGCAAGAGGCGGCACGTGAAGAAGAGCGAGTTGTTATTCAGCCGCTTGAACAGCCAGCATTGAGACGACGCAGAGATGATGGCCGCGGAAGTGCTAGCGACTTTACAATCGAGCGCGAAGAAGACAAAAATGGCGACTTCTGGTTTACTGTTACGGGCGCTAAGCCGGAGCGTTGGGTTGTGCAAACAAACTTCGACAACGACGAGGCAGTTGGCTATTTGGCGGATCGCCTAGCAAAACTTGGTGTAGAAGACGAGTTGCGCAAGAAGGGTGCGCGTCCAGGAGACGAGATTAGGATTGGTCGCGGAAACCGCATGGTTTGCTTCGACTGGGATCCAAGCATTGCAGCAGGTGCGGAAGGTTTGGACGGTGCTAGCTTGGGCGCGCGTGGAAAAGACTTGCGACTTGAAGCAAATGACCCGCGTGGCGCAAGGCGCACGAATGCGGAGCGCAGACGCGATTATCACATGATGATGGATGCAAAGAGCGCTGTACGAGACGCTATGATGGCGGAACGAAAGCAAGGTCATTGGGCAGATCCATCGGTAGATGACGACAAACACGATGAGCAGAGTTTATTTGGACGTGGTGAGTAAATGATTAATAAGGCAGTTGAGCCTACCGAAGATGAGATTCGGCGTTCAATTAGCAATGCGAACACAATAGTCGTAAAAGTTGGCTCTAGCTCGCTTACAGACTTATCTGGTCATTTAGACGTGCAAAAATTACGTGCTCTTGTTACGGCTATTAGCCGTGCTCAAATGTCTGGAGCTAATGTAGTTTTAGTATCTTCTGGTGCTATCGCAGCGGGATTTGGACTACTTGGTTTTAATGAACGTCCTAAAGATGTGCCGACTCAGCAAGCAACAGCATCAGTTGGACAAGGCTTGCTCATGTACCAATATGAGTCAGCATTTGCGGAATTCGGCATAAGAGTAGGGCAAATGCTACTAACGGCAGACGTTACTATAAGCCCTTCGCGTTACCGTAATGCCCAACGCACAATGCTTAGGCTGCTAGAATTGGGCGTTGTGCCAATCGTAAACGAAAACGATGCTCTGTCTAGCAACGAAATACGTTTTGGTGATAACGATAGGCTTGCGGCGCTTGTGGCGAACATTGTGCGAGCAGATGCGCTGGTTCTTTTAACAGATGTTGACGCGCTTTACACGGCTCCGCCTAGCGAGCCAGATGCTAAGCGGATTAGTTTTGTTCCAGATGTTACGCGCGCGCTAGACGATGTTAAAGTTGGCTCCAGCATTTCGGGTGTAGGCACAGGCGGAATGATAACCAAGATGGATGCGGCGCACGTTGCTGCTGTTTCTGGGATCCCAACACTTTTGACATGTGCTAGTAACGCGGAGGACGCACTATCGGGGAAAGCAGTTGGAACCGTGTTCGCGCCACTAAATTCGCGCGCGTCTTCCAGAAGACTTTGGATTGGTTTTGCGTCTAATCCACATGGCTCGATTATTGTAGATTCTGGTGCAGCTGCAGCCGTTCGAGGAGGGAAGGCAAGCCTGCTGGCTGCTGGAATCGTAGGGGTTGCTGGCGACTTTTCTGCAAGCGATCCAGTGTGGATTGATGATGAGCATGGCAATCATTTAGCCAAAGGGCTAGTTGCATTTGATTCAGACGAGATACCGCAGGTAATGGGTCTTACTACGGACGATTTAGAGGCGACTTTGGGGCGGCAATACGCGCATCCTGTGGTGCATCGCGACAATCTTGTGCTTTTATAGGATTTTGTTGCGCGAGCGATATTCTTTGTTTGGTGTTGCGCGAGGGCTGGCTAATTCTTGTCTCACAACGCTCCGCCTCTTACGTGTTGGTTGTTGTTGCGGTTGTTCCGATTTGGCTTTGATTTTGTTCTTTGGGTTGAAGTTTGTTTGTAGTGGTTGATCATTTGTATTATTTGGTATCGGCTGCCGCTCTTATACTGTTCGACCAAGAATCACCCAGCCCTCTTACGTGCTTTAACAATTGCGTATTCCTTAATCACCGAGATTCTCGATTTTTCTTGCTCTCTCGGCGAGTCACCATCTAGCGACGCTGAGGCTCACCTCGCTCGCTGCGAAAAATCTAGAATCTCTACCTCACTTGCGCTCCGACCTGCCTGAGCGCTTAAAGCGTAGCGCGCGAAGGCAATTCGGAGCGCTGAGCCACTCAAGGCAGAAGCACTGCTTCTGCGTGGCGAAGACGCTCGCGCGCTTAGAGCGCGCAAGCGATTTTCCTGACTTTGTACCAAATTCTACCCAATTTATGCGCAAAATCGGGAAATAACGTGTAATGGTTACACTGTAGAGTATGGCAGAAAATATCGCAGCAAATACGGCAGCAAACGCATCAAACTCTCAATGGCGCTCTATGAGCAATCGCATTAACAAAGTGGCACCGAGTGCAACGCTTGCTGTAGATGGCAAAGCAAAAGCAATGAAAGCCGCAGGAATCGACGTTATTAGCTTCGGAGCAGGCGAACCTGATTTTCCAACGCCGCTCTACATTGTTGAAGCCGCAGCCGCCGCATGTAAAGACCCAAAAAACTACAAGTACACGGCTACGGCTGGTCTTCCAGAGCTTCGCGAGGCGATTGCGCGCAAAGTCAAGCGCGATTCTGGCTACGATGTTTCCCCAAATCAAGTTGTTGTAACGAATGGCGGCAAACAAGCTGTTTACGAAGCATGCCAGATTTTGTTAAACGATGGCGACGAAGTTATAATCCCAGCGCCATATTGGACAAGCTACCCAGAGGCAGTAAAACTTGCAGGTGGCATGCCTGTTCCTGTTATGTCTGGCGCGGATCGCGGTTTTGAGCCAGATATTGAGGCGATTGAGGCGGCTCGCACCCCACGCACGCGTGCGATTATTGTAACTTCGCCTTCTAATCCAACAGGCGCTATTTGGAGTGCGCAAACGATTCGCGCGATTGGCGAATGGGCTGTAAAACACCATATTTGGGTACTTTCCGATGAAATCTACGAACACTTGCATTACGATGGCGTAAAAACGTCGTATATTGGCGTAGAAGTGCCAGAAGTGCGCGACCAGCTGCTTGTTTTGAACGGTGTCGCTAAAACTTACGCAATGCCGGGTTGGCGTGTTGGCTGGATGGTTGCGCCGCTTGATGTTGCAAAAGCTGCGATTAAGCTTCAAAGTCACATGACGTCTAACGTTTCCAATATTTCACAGCGCGCAGCCCTTGCAGCGGTTGGTGGGCCCTTAGATGAAGTTGCAAAAATGCGTGATTCCTTCGATGCTCGTCGCAAGGCGATTGTGCAAGCGTTAAACAGCATGGAAGGCGTAACTTGCCCTCTTTCGCACGGCGCTTTCTACGCGTTTGCAAACGTTGAGGCGCTTCTTGAGTGCCCGATGGGCAAGGATTCTAAGATTCCAGGCACGTCGTCTGTGCTCGCGCAAATGCTACTTGATGAAGCGCATGTTGCCGCTGTTCCTGGCGAGGCTTTTGGTGCGCCTGGCTACTTGCGATTCTCGTGTGCTTTAGCAGACAGTCAGCTTGCCGAGGGCATGAGGCGTATGAAGCAGTGGGTTGAAGGCGGCAGCGCGTTTTAAAGGCGCCAGCGCGTTGTTTACGCGCGCAAAAGTCGCCAGCAACCGAGCGTTTAGCGACACTCGCTAATCATAATAAAACCCTTAAATCTTGCCCTTCCGCTAACATATCTACTTGGCGGTTTTGCCAAGTCAATCTTTTTAAGGTATGATTAGCAAGTTCACCTAGGGATGTGGCGCAATTGGTAGCGCAACGGTCTCCAAAACCGTAGGTTGTGGGTTCGAGTCCCGCCGTCCCTGCCAGTTTTATTGTTAACAATTTTCAAACGAAGGATTCAAGCATGGCCAAGGCAAAAGAGAAGAAGCCGAATTTGTTCATGCGTATTGGCATGTTCATTAAGCAAACTATTGATGAGACTCGCAAAGTCGTTGCTCCTCACGGCAAGGAATTGTTTGCTTGGTCAGCTTCCGTGTTTATTTTTGTTATTTTCTTGATGGTTTTCGTCACTGTTATGGACTTCGGTTTGGGTAAGTCTGTTATGTGGCTGTTTGGCTGATTTCAACGAATTTTGAGGGTGTGCGAATATGACTGACGAGTTGAATCTCGAAAATGTTGATTCTGTGAATGATCTTGCGGATTTTGACGCAGCTGATATTTCGGCTGATTCTGCAAATGTTGAGAACACAGATGCTGCAGATACTGTTGTCGTAGAAGATGCTTCTGAAAATAGTGAAAACGTAGCTGGTGAGACCGAGTCTCCTGCTGAGCCTACTGAAACGGTTGCTGGCGATTCTTCCGCTTCGCAAGAAGTTGATGCTACAGATGCTGGTGCTGCCGCTGTTGCGGAATTCTCTAAGACTTTGCGCACTCTTGAAGGCAAGTGGTACGTTCTTCACACCTACTCTGGCTACGAGAAGCGCGTTAAAACTAACGTTGAATCTCGTGTACAAAGCTTTGGTTTGGAAGACAAGATTTTCCAGATTGAAGTGCCAATGGAAGAGGTTGAAAAGCACACTGACAAGGGTAAGAAGGTTATTACTCGCGTTCGCGTTCCAGGTTATGTGCTTATTCGTATGTGGCCAGATGAGAATGCTCGTCGTATTGTGCGCGAAACTGAAGGCGTTACTGGTTTTGTTGGCCCATCTAAGGAGCCTGCTCCTCTTAGCCGTAAGGAAGTTATCGATATGATGGCTCCTATGATTGCGTCTGAGGCTTTGAAGAAGGCTGGAGATAAGCCTGCTGCGGCTCGTAAGCGTACCGTTGAGGTGGCTTACAAGGTTGGCGATCAGGTTACGGTTACCGATGGTCCATTCGCTACTATGGCTGCCGTGGTGTCGGATGTGGATCCTACAACGCAGAAGCTTACGGTTCTTGTTTCTATCTTTGGTCGCGAAACTCCTGTGGAGCTTGGATTTAACCAGGTAGAGCCTATTGTTTGATTTTTAATGCGCGTTTTGTGATTGTTGCGCGTATCTGATTTTATCAGTGCATAAGTCGGGGTGTGGTGTTTGCTGCATCCCGACTTTTGTTTTGCTTTGTTTTTTTTGGGGGGGGGGGGATAATCCGTAATTTTGTAATGTAATTTTTTATAATGTAATCAAAAACCCCGAGTTATTAACCCGGGGTTATGAAAGAGAAGAGAAGAAGAGAGGTTCAGTTATTAGTTCTTGCAAATCATTCGTTATGTTGATTTGCTTTTTCCTTGATGTCTCTATAATAGGCATCCTTTACTTAAGACAAAGATGTTATTGCCTGTGAATTACCTGAAAATCTTGTAAAAAATCTCTACGTTTCGCCATTTTTGTGTATATTTCTTTATTTTTCTGTAGTTCGAGTGCAGTCTTAATAACTTCGCGTTAAATTCTTTGAATTTTGTTAAATCTTTTGTTGATACTGTTCTCTGATGTGCCGTATGCTTGAATCATGTCAGAAATTGCAGAATCTACGAATAGCGATGAGTCTAAAGTTTTACCCACTTCTGAATCGGCTAATTCTTCTGAATCGGATAATTTGCCGATGTCTATTTCTGCACGATTAG
The DNA here is from genome assembly GCF_049262755.1 of Gardnerella sp. DNF00354. Taxonomy (NCBI): domain Bacteria; kingdom Bacillati; phylum Actinomycetota; class Actinomycetes; order Bifidobacteriales; family Bifidobacteriaceae; genus Gardnerella; species Gardnerella sp. DNF00354. Next base: position 142,598 of record NZ_CP058402.1, on the reverse strand, counting down.
GTAAATTGCAATTCCATCTTTCTGGCAAATTTCGTGTTTTGCAGTTTGCAGATGTTCAGGATGCTCCAAAAATTAGCAAAGATACAATTAGGCTTATAGAGTCCGCTTGTGATGCTGTTAAGCCAGATATTGTGATTTTTACTGGTAATCAAATTGCTGGATATGTTAAAGATTTTGCAGATACATTTGTACGCAGACGCTGGTCTTCGGAGGCTTTCGACTCTTCCTCAGGACGATTTTCTGATAATTACTCGCCTAAGGATGAGTCGTATGCAGAAAAACTAGATGCAACGCGAAAAAAAGTTATTGAGCACATTAAGCGTATGGTGAAGCCTTTGGAAGATCGTTCAATTCCATGGGCGCTGACTTACGGAAACCATGATTTTCAATGTGGGTTAAGCAATGAAGAATTGGATTCTTTGTATCAAGAGTTTAAGGGTTGCATGAACCGTTCTTCGCAAAACAAGTCGAATAATTATGATTCTTCTAGTTGCAATGTTGCAGCTTTGCAATCTACTAAATGCATATTGCCAAATCAAATTATTTTTCCTTGTGAAGCTGGTACGTTTGCGCTTCCAGTTATGGATGTGAATCAGGAAAATGTTGTATTTTCATTAGTTTTGGTTAATTCTGGAGACTATGAGAAGAGTGGAGGTTATGGGAAACCTTCGGATAAGGCACTTGATTTTTTGAGAAATTTGCCAAAGTTATTGCCTCCAAAATTCTGTGTTTTCCAGCATTTTCCTCTTCCTCAATACTATGGTTTAATGCGTGAAGTTTCTAAAGATTATGCGTCTCAGGAACACGCTATCGAGGGGTACAGGCGTTTCGCTGGAAAATATTACGCGTTAGACGATAATCGCGTTTTGCCAGATGGTTATCTTGGAGAAGGTGTGAGCTGCCCAGATAAAGACAGTGGGGAATATGATATTTTGCAAAAGATTGGCACTTTCGCTTTCTGCGCAGGGCATGATCACAGAAACGCGTTTGCTGGACGTTGTAAAGATTCGGATATGCTACTTATGTCTACTGCAACGTGTGGTTTTGGATCTTATGGGCCAGCTGCATCTAAATGTGGTGCAAGACTTATCGAATTTGACATACGTCACCCATATGAGCCTAGAACGCAAATGCTTGAATTTGGTGATTTAGTTGGAAAACCTTCGTCTAAAAAGGCGTATACATATGGTCTAAACGCGGATTGCGATCACGATTTGCCAGAAGTAGATTTATTGCAAAAACCTTCGCTTTTTGCAAGGCTATTGAGAAGATGGCGGTCTCGCGCAGCAAAGTAGCTTGGTTAATGCTCGAATTGGTACGTGTTATTGGCACGCATGTCGGTATTATAGTGATTAGTTTTAGTTGCAAACGAAAGAGGTAAATGTGTCTGCGCATAATACGGCTGAACAGAACGAAAGTGGCATTGACACTGCAGACGTTTTGCATGTAGAAGGTGGCAAGCCGCTTAACGGAGCTATTAAAGTTCGTGGTGCAAAAAACTTTGTTAGTAAAGCAATGGTTGCAGCTTTGCTTGCTCCTGGGAAATCCGTGTTAAAGAATGTTCCAGAAATCAGAGATGTTCACGTTGTTTCTGATTTGCTGCGTTTGCACGGAGTAAACGTAGATGTCGATGGTGCTGCAGGCGTTGTTAGCATTGACGCAAGCAAGGTTCAGCTTGCTGATGTTGCAGACGTAGATACATTATCAGGATCTTCGAGAATACCTATTCTCTTCTCTGGTCCGCTTCTTCACAGACTTGGTGAGGCTTTTATCCCAGCTTTAGGTGGGTGCAATATTGGAGGGCGTCCAATAGATTTCCATCTTGAAACTTTGCGTAAACTTGGTGCGAATGTAGATAAAGATCATGAGGATGGTATTCATATTACTGCTCCTAACGGTTTGCATGGCACTAAAATTCATCTACCTTATCCATCGGTTGGTGCTACTGAGCAAACTCTTCTTGCAGCCGTGCTTGCAGAAGGTAAAACAGAGCTTTCGGGTGCTGCAATTGAGCCAGAAATTATGGATTTGGTGGCTGTTTTGCAGAAAATGGGCGCAATCATTTCTGTAGACGTTGATCGAACATTTAGGATTGAGGGTGTTGATAAGCTTCAAGGCTACAATCATACGGCTTTAACAGATAGGATTGAGGCGGCATCTTGGGCTTCGGCGGCGCTCGCGACTCATGGTGACGTGTTTATTAAAGGGGCTACTCAGCCAGAGATGATGACCTTCTTAAACGTGTTCCGTAAAGTTGGTGGTCAGTTTGACGTTACGGATAACGGTATTCGCTTCTGGCATCCGGGTGGTGATTTGCATCCTGTTGCTATTGAAACCGATGTTCATCCTGGTTTTATGACTGATTGGCAGCAGCCTCTTGTTGTTGCTTTAACGCAGGCTAAAGGTTTGAGTATTGTTCACGAAACTGTTTATGAAAATCGTTTTGGCTTTACAAAACCGCTTGTTCAAATGGGCGCTATGATTCAGTTGTACCGCGAGTGCTTAGGTTCTCTTCCTTGCCGATTCCAGCAGCGAAATTACAAGCATTCTGCTGTGATTTTTGGTCCGACGCCTCTTACTGGTCAAGATATTGATGTTCCTGATTTGCGAGGTGGTTTTAGTCATCTTATTGCTGCTCTTGCAGCTAAGGGTCCATCTAACGTTAAGGGTATTTCGCTTATTGACCGCGGCTATGCAGATTTCCGTGGTAAGTTGACTGCTCTTGGCGCGGATATTGATTGAGCAATGTGAGCAATGTGGATAACTTTTCCCTTATTTTTCTAGGGTTTTGATGGCTTTGGTACACATTGTTCTATAAGTATTTTCAATACGCAAATTAGTCTATAAAGTTTGCAGCACAGGATTATTGTCATTTTGATTTTATGAAAGTGCGGCAAATATGGTTTGTGCGGGCGGAAGATATCAGATTCTCGGAAAACTGGGAGCTGGAGGAACATCTACTGTTTATCTTGCGGTAGATAATGTTCTTCATAAGCAGTGGGCTATAAAAGAAACTGCTACTGATTTTGATGACGATAAAAAAGCCTTGATTTTGCAGTCTTTGCGTGCAGAAGTTGAGGTTTTAAATCACTGCAATCATCCTTCTATACCTAGAATTGTTGATTTTTTTGAGGAGAATGGCAGAGCATACGCTGTTCGCGACTATGTTGACGGATTTTCTTTAAAATCAATGATTTTACAAGAAGGTGTTATGAATCCTGCCGAAGTGTGTAATTTAGGTATACGATTGTGTGGCTTATTGCAATATCTTCATTCACTTAATCCTTCTATTGTTTATTGCGATTTAAAACCATCTAACATTATGCTTGGTGCGGATTCAAAAGTTTATTTAATTGACTTTGGATCTGCGTTAGAAATTAAAAATAAAGATGGTGTGTTGGTGCAACCAAGCAGATTTAAACAAGATGCGCGTTTTGCTACTCGTGGATTTGCTGCTCCAGAACTTTTTAAGACTGAATCCAAAATAGGCGTTTTTACTGATGTGTATTCTCTTGGTGCTACATTGTGGTTTGCTCTTACGGGTAAATGTTTTTCTGATAATAAGACTATAGACTCAGAAAACTCAGAGCATTATGATGCTACAAAGCACTTTACTAACTTCGACTTAGCTGATGGTGGTTTTGCTAACGATCTTCAAGCTGTTTTAATGCGCGCTATGTTAGAAAATCCTTTGGAGCGTTATGCGGATTGTAAAGAATTTGCTCAGTCGTTAGAGGATTGTTTAGAAAATTATTTAGGAGACAATTTAGATTCTGGCGTAGAGGGTATAGAAAATATCAGGTCGCGTGTAAATCATTATAAGAATAATCGTCGTGATAAACGTAAGAGTAGTCGTAGGAGTATGCGTAAAAATACTCATAAAAAGAGTGGTAGGAATAGTTATCGAAATATTGTAATCAAAATTATTTGCTGCATACTGATGGTTGTTGTTGGATGCTTTTTGATAGGAACATCATTGCATTCTTTAACATCAAATAGTCAAATAAGTAGTCGAAAAAATGATTATGCGCGACTGACTCGTAACAATGATGAAAAAAGAAACAAGAATGCTATAGAGAAAATAAGTGATGTTGAAAAGTATAAAAACTACATGAGAACAGCGGCAAAATCAGTGGATTCTAAGCAGGTGATTCAAAATGTTAATCAAGCCATGCGATTGCAAATAAAACTTTTTAATGCAAATATTCAGCCGCTTTCCATTCAACCAATACTCAGACTTTTAGTGCATCAAATTGAAGATTTTCGGTGGACTCTTGATGAAAGAGAAGATTTTACAGCGTTGATCAATGAGTATAAAAACACGCTTAAAAAATCTGAAGATTGGTATGAACTGTGCTTATCTGTGGGTAAAGCATATTGGTATTATAGCGTTGAAAATGGGGAAGAAGTTAGTGATTCAAATAGAAAAACTCGCATAACAGCAGCATCTGAATGGTTTAAAGAAGCGTTAAAAGGTGTTAAATCAAAAGACTATGAGTTGGCATCAATGTATTATTCGATTGGAAGTGAGTATTTAAGCTTTGCATCTTATGCGGAAGGAAAATCCAAGCCGCAAAATGTTGATTATATTACGAAGTTGCATAATTTTATTGAAAATGCTAAGAAAAATCAGAACGAGATTGTAAAAATAGATGCGTGTGAACTTGTTTTTAATTCGCTAAAATCGTGGATTAGTTTATTTAAGTCTTATGCTGTTAGTCAAGATAGTATTGAAAATATTTTTGACGACGCATTAGATTTAGCGCGATCTATAAAGTCGCAAAATAAAAACGTTGACAATAGAGTTAAGCAAATAATGAGCCAAGCAGATCCGTTAATTGATTCAATTGAAAATATATTTGATTAGTCTATACGCAATTGTTCATAAGTGTAAGAGGGCTGGGTGATTCTTGGTCGAACAATATAAGAGCGGCGCCGATACCAAATAATCCAATGATCAACCACTACAAACAAACTTCAACCAAAAAACAAAATCAAAACCAAATCGGAACAACCGCAACAACAACCAATACACAAAAGGCAGAGCGTTGTGAGACAAGAATTAGCCAGTCCTCGCGCAACACCAAGTAAGGCGAATCGCTCGCGCGGATTAGACGCGCTCACGTCTTCGCTTGCGTTGAAAGCACACTGTGCTTTCAACCTTAAGCAAGCTCAGCGCTCCGAATTGCCTTTTCGCGCTACGCTTTAAGCGAAAATGCAGGTCGTCGCGCCCGCGCAACAGTAGGTAAGAAAAGCGCGCAACAAAATGCGCCAATCTAGTTTAATAGTAAATAAGGAGGATTTGCAAAGAAAAAGCCCACTGCGGTGGAATGAATGCAGTGGGCTTAGTGGAGCTAATGGTAATCGAAACCACGACCTCTTCGATGCGAACGAAGCGCTCTACCAACTGAGCTATAGCCCCATTGTTCTACAACAACTCTGCACACTGTACTACAAGGTGCGTAAAAGTACAATGCTAAACCAGTATGGAGTGTTGCAAAAAACGTTTAAATGTCAATAATAATGTGCCTAATGCTTATTTGTATTTTCATATAGTGCACACATTTATTATGCATATGTGGAAGCTACATTGCTGTCATAAATCCGCCAAAAATCACCACAAGAATCGCTAAGACTTCAATAGTATAGAACATTATTAATGATGCCCAGCTGCGAGTCAGCACATTTAAGCGTGATGTTTTAGGCACTATTACAAGTAGTCCTACGAATAAAACAGCGTATACAGCAACGCCAAATCCTGCAGATATTATTCCAAGGTTTGCTGCATTAGCCAGTCCAGCTGCAGACCCATAAACGACGTATGTTGAGTACCAAAAGCTTAGTCTTAGCAAGCATAAGCCGCTTATAAATTGTTCAATCGTTAGAAAAATAACGAATAAGAATCTCCACAGCCATTTTTTAGACTCTATTAATGCCATTGCTAGTGTTGTAGCTGTTGCAACGGTTGTAACCCATGCTATAAACACAACGCCTTGTGGTGTTAAACCAGAATAATGTTGAACAACCCATGAAGTGTGTTGTACGGCTAATGTTCTACCTATCCAATATGGAATGACTATTGCTGCTAGAAGCACTGCAAAGTAGAGTATCCAGCGTTTAGGATTAGAGTGACGTTTGGAAATATCTGCTATCGATAGCTCAGATTCCAATTCGTTAGGTGATCCAAGTGTTTTATCTGCGTTAGCATCAGTGTTTGCTTTACGCTGATCCATCTTTTGCCACTCTCCTTTAAACGCGTTAAACACTTTAAAGCTAGATCAAATTTGTAATATCAAATTCTCAATGACTACATTACCAGCAAAATAAAATATACGCGAAAAACGCCTGATTGTCTGTAAAAAATCTCGAATCGTTAGCTTGTTAATCATCTTGTTAATCATGTTTAATCGTTAGTCTGTATTGCGTGTGCACGGTAAGTGCGCTAGCGTTCTTGGTTTTGTAGTCAAATGTCGGTTTTAAGGAAACAAAGTCGGGATTCAAAAATGAAACAAATTCAGGATTCAAATCATAATCTCATAATCTAAAGCGTGCAATATAATTGTTAATCCGCGCAAAATGCGTGCATAGAAAGTGCAACACGGCACTACAAAACAGGATTTTAGGTATTCGTATGGGATTTATTCATTTTATTCTTAATCTTCTTAAAGACCCGCGTTCAGCTATAGCTGGTTGGATTGCTATGGGTACAGCTCCTGCTTTGGGATTGATATTCTTAATCGTTTTTATTGAAACAGGCGTTGTGTTTTTCCCATTTTTGCCTGGAGATTCTTTGCTTTTTGCAGCAGGATTCTTTGCCGCTCCAGATTCGCAAACTGGTAAAAGTTCTCTTCCGCTTATGCTTTTGCTCGCGGTTGTGTGGATAGCACCTATTGTTGGCGACCAGTGCAATTATTTCATCGGACACTTTTTCGGCAGAAGAATTGTTGAATCTGGTAAAGTTAAGGCATTGACTCCAGAACGCGTTGCTAAAACAGAGAAGATGATTGATAAATGGGGTCCTCTTGCTGTGTTTTTAGGTAGGTTTTTCCCGTTTATACGAACTTTTATGCCTTTTATTTCGGGTATTTCTGGAATGCGTTGGACTCGTTTTACTCCTTTCTCGATTTTTGGTGGAGTGGTATGGTCGTCGCTTTTTACAATGCTCGGATATTTCTTCGGCAATATTCCTTTTGTTCAGAAGAATTTTGAGCTTGTTATAGTGGCGATTCTGCTGATTTCTCTTGTACCAACGTTTATTGGACTTTATAAAGCTCATGCTGCTAACAAAGCTAAGAAATGTTTGGAGAAGTAGGGTATTGGTAGAATTACGAGTATTCAATCGAATTAATCTTGTTAACACGTTGTTGTAGAATCAACACTTGGCGTGTAACGCCCGCGGATTGAGAGCGCTGCATCATAAGGTTGCAGCACCGCGCAGTGATATTAAGGAGGACGCCGTGGCATTGACGGCTGAAGATAAGAAGAGCATCATCAACGAATACGCGACACATGAGGGTGACACGGGTTCCCCAGAGGTCCAGGTTGCTTTGTTGAGCAAGCGTATTGCTGACCTTACTGATCACTTGAAGGAGCATAAGCATGATCACCACTCTCGTCGTGGTATGATGCTCATGATTGGTGATCGTCGTCGTCTTCTTGATTATTTGAAGCGTGTAGACATCAACCGTTATCGTTCTTTGATCGATCGACTCGGATTGCGCCGATAAGTCTTTTTTGCCCGGGCATAAGCTCGGGCTTTTATATTTTCATGATGAATATTTTCATTATGTATTTATCGGGTTTATCGGTTTTAGTGGGTTTGAAGTAGAATAGAAAAGCTTGAATTAAATCTATTAGTTTTAAACAGACTTATAGTGTCTAATTTGTAAAGTTATAGAAAAACTATAGAAAATATTGTAGAGACTTATATTTTTGGATTTTAGAATTTAGGATTCATAAGATTTATAACTGAAGATTTAGAAGCATAATTGAATATGGATGATTGAAGTAGCCGAAACAAAAAACACTACGAAAAGAAACATTGGCATATGCAAATTTGCAAATTCGCGTGGATGTTAGAGGTAAACAAATAACAAAAGCGAAGTTGTCAATGTTATTACGCATGTTGGTTGATTAGGTAAGTTAAGAAAAGGAGGAACCCGTGGAGGGTCCCGAAATTAAGGCTGTAGAAGCCGTTATTGATAATGGTTCATTTGGAAAGCGTACGCTACGCTTTGAAACTGGTCGCCTTGCTCAGCAAGCAGACGGTGCTGTTGCCGCATATTTGGATGATGATTCCATGATTTTGTCGACGACGACTGCAGGATCTAGCCCAAAGGAAAATTACGATTTCTTCCCATTAACTGTTGATGTGGAAGAAAAAATGTATGCTGCTGGAAAGATTCCAGGATCTTTCTTCCGTCGTGAAGGCCGTCCTTCTAACGAAGCAACATTAGCGTGCCGTATTATTGACCGCCCATTACGCCCATTGTTCCCACACACTTTGCGTAACGAAGTGCAAGTTGTGGAAACGATTTTGGCAATTAATCCAGATGATGCATACGATGTTATTGCTTTGAATGCTGCATCTGCATCTACTATGATTTCTGGATTGCCGTTTGAAGGCCCAGTTTCTGGTGTGCGTTTGGCTTTGATTGATGGTCAGTGGGTTGCTTTCCCACGTTGGAGTGAGCGCGAGCGTGCAGTATTTGAGATTGTTGTGGCTGGTCGTGTTATTGAAAATGGCGATGTTGCTATTGCAATGATCGAAGCAGGCGCTGGCAAGAACGCTTGGAATTTGATCTATAATGAGGGTCAAGTAAAGCCAGATGAAGAGGTTGTAGCAGGTGGTTTGGAAGCTGCAAAGCCTTTTATTAAGGTTATTTGCGACGCTCAGAATGAGTTGAAGCGTATTGCAGCTAAAGAAACCAAGGAATTCCAGCTGTTCCCAGAATACACTGACGAACTTTATGCCAGAATCGATGAGATTGCTCATGCTGATTTGAACGAGGCTCTTTCTATTGCTGAAAAGCTTCCTCGTCAAGATCGCATTGCTGAAATTAAGGAAGGCGTGCGTGCTGCAATCGCAGAAGAGTTTACTGATATGGACGATGAGGAGAAGGAAAAGGAGCTTGGTAACGCCTTCAAGGAGTTGCAGCGCCAGATTGTTCGTCGTCGTATTTTAACGGAAGATTACAGAATTGATGGTCGCGGTTTGCGCGATATTCGTACTCTTAGTGCAGAAGTAGATATTGTTCCACGCGTTCACGGTTCTGCGCTATTCCAGCGCGGAGAAACCCAGATTTTGGGCGTAACTACTTTGAACATGCTTAAGATGGAGCAGCAAGTGGATGCGCTTTCTGGTCCACAAACCAAGCGTTATATGCACAATTACGAAATGCCTCCATATTCCACTGGTGAAACTGGTCGCGTTGGATCTCCAAAGCGTCGCGAGATTGGTCATGGTGCTTTGGCGGAGAAGGCTTTGGTGCCAGTTTTGCCAAGTCGTGAAGAGTTCCCATACGCTATTCGTCAAGTCTCGGAAGCTATTGGTTCTAACGGCTCCACTTCTATGGGATCTGTTTGCGCGTCTACGCTTTCTTTGCTTGCAGCTGGTGTGCCTTTGAAGGCTCCAGTTGCTGGTATTGCTATGGGCTTGGTTTCAGGAGACGTGGATGGAAAGCATATCTTCAAGACTTTGACAGATATTCTCGGTGCAGAAGATGCTTTCGGAGATATGGACTTTAAGGTTGCTGGTACTTCCGAGTTCATCACTGCTTTGCAGCTTGACACTAAGCTTGATGGCATTCCAGCTGATATTTTGGCTGCCGCTTTGCAGCAGGCTCACGAAGCTCGTGCAACGATTCTTGAAGTTATCAACGAGTGCATTGATTGCCCAGCTGAGATGAGCCCATTTGCTCCACGCATTATCACAACTACGATTCCTGTAGATAAGATTGGTGAAGTAATCGGACCTAAGGGCAAGATGATTAACCAGATTCAAGAAGAAACTGGTGCCGAGATTGCCATTGAAGACGACGGTACTGTTTATATTTCTTCTGAAGGCGGCGAAGCTGCTCAAAAGGCTAAGGAAATCATCGACTCTATTGCAAATCCTCGTATTCCAAAAGCTGGTGAAACTTTCACTGGTAAGGTTGTTAAGACAACAAGCTTTGGTGCTTTTGTAAACTTGACTCCTGGAAGTGACGGATTGCTGCACATTTCTCAGATTCGTAACCTTGCTAATGGTGAGCGTATTGATACCGTTGAAGATGTGCTTAAGGAAGGCGATAACGTAGAAGTAATCGTACAAAGCGTGGATGAACGCGGTAAGATTTCTTTGGCCATTCCAGGTTTTGAGAATCAGGAATCTTCTACTCCAGCGCCTCGCGAAAACCGTGGTCGCGCTCCTCGCGAAGATCGTGATGATAGGGATGATCGCAGAAGCGATCGCCGACGCGCTCCACGTGACGATAGGGATGATAGGGGCGATAGGGATGAGCGCCCTCGCCGCCGTAATGTTCGTGATGATCGTGATTCGCGTTATGACGATAGGAATGATCGAAACGATAGAAGCGATCGTTCTGACCGTTACGAGGATCGTTCTTCCAGAAGGGATGATCGCAGGGATAATCGTTACGATAACAACGATTTTGAAGATCGTCCTCGCCGACGCGCTCCTCGTGAAGATCGCTATGATGATAGGGATGATCGCAGGGATAATCGCGATGATCGCCATGAAGATAGGTCTGCTCATCGCAATGCCGATCGTCGTGGAAACGACCGTAATCCACGTTACGCAGCTGATGACGATCACTATGATGAGTATCGCGCGTCTCGCGAAGAGCGTTCTGAGCGTCCTCGTCGTAGGATCCGTCGCGATTTTGACCCATTTGACGAGGATTAATCTTAAGTCAAATAGATGAACGCACAAAAGCGTAGTCGCATAAAATAAAAATAATTCTAAATGCCTTCAAGTAGCTTTTGCACTTGGGGGCATTTTAAAACGGCTTAAAATAAGGGAAATACTATTATGGATCGCATTTTAGGGTCATTTAAAACCACTGCTATTGGTTTTGGTGAAATGCCATTGACGATTGAAAACAATCTTGGACACGATATGGGTATCGAAACTATTCATGCAGCTCTTGATGCAGGCTGCACTCATATCGATACAGCATGGGCATACTATTGTTCTGGCGGCGAGGAACAAACTGGAGAAAAGCTTGTTCGCGAAGCTTTAGAAAGTTGGAATGGAGACAAGTCTTCTATTTTAGTTGCAACAAAAGTCGGACACTTCCGCAACTTTACTGACGGACGACCAACATGGGGTAAAGATGGTAAGCCAGAGCATTTGATTGCGCATGCCAAAGAGTCAGCAATGGCTCTTGGCGTAGATACGATTGATTTGCTTTACTTCCACAGGCCAGATCCAGAAGTTCCATACAACGAGTCGATTGAAGCAATGCAACAGTTGCTCGATGAAGGAGTTGCGCGCGAAATTGGCATTTCTAACGCATCTGTTGAGCAGATTGACATTGCGCGCGGAATTCTTGGAGAAAAGCTTGTGGCTGTGCAAAACCAGTATTCTCCAGTGCATTTAGAGAATGAAGACACGTTGCAATATTGCAAGCAGCTTGGAATTGCGTTTGTTTGCTGGAGTCCTCTTGGAGGGTTCCGTCACCCATATGACGAGCATCTTTTTGATCCGTTCCGCAAAGTGGCAGATGCTCATAAAGTTAGCTATCAGCAGGTTGTTTTGGCTTGGGAGCTTGCTAAGGGAAATAACGTTTTTGTTATTCCAGGCGCTCATAGACCAGCTACAATATTGGATAGTCTAAAAGCTGCGGATTTGCAGTTAAGCGATGAAGAATTAGCTTATTTGGGCTAACTTTTACGGCAAATAACTTGTTACGGCAAATAAAACAAAACGAAAGCGAATAATATGCAGGAAACTAGCGTAGCAGGAATGCCACTTGCTCATGAAGACGAGCATGGGTTGCCAATTCCAGTGACAATTCCAGTGCCATTGGGGTCGCGCGCTCACGCCGTTTTTACAACACGATTAGGTGGCATTTCCGAAGGTGATTTTGCGTCGCTTAACCTAGGTGGCAAAGCTGGCGACGATGCTAAAGCTGTGTTTAGCAACCGTTGTGCTTTGCAAAATACTCTTAAAGCCGACTTGTGTCTTGTTAGCCAAGTGCATGGAAATAGCGTGTTTGATGCAGATTCAATAGTTGATTCGTGGAACACTCCGTATGGTTTTGATGCAACAGGTTTTGCAGATTCAAAAGTGCGAATTGAGGCTGATGCGCAAGTTTCAACAGCATGCTCACTCGCTTTAGGTATGTTTGCTGCAGATTGCCTACCAGTTTTACTTGCCGATAGTGAATCTGGAGTAATAGCTGCAGCGCATTGCGGACGAAAAGGCTTAATGGCTGGAGTACTTGATTCTACTATTGAAGCAATGTGTGAAAAAGGAGCCGAACGCTCGAATATAACAGCTGTTCTTGGACCATGCATTTGTGGCGATTGCTACGAAGTTGGCGAAGAAATAGCTAGCGACTTTGAACGCAGATATCCACAAACTGTAACACAAACGCGTTTTGGTGGAGTGGGAATTGATATTGCTGAAGCTGCCCGCATTGATTTAGCGCTGGCAGGAGTTGCAAACGTTGTTGACGCTTTGCCGCGAGTTACAGCCGCAACTCAATATTTGGCAGAAGACGAAGAATTGAGTACAGTTTGCGATGTTGATTGCGAAGGTGGAACGCTGAAAAGTCGTCTTCAGGCGTTGCAAAACCCAATGTGCACGTTGGAAAATCCACTCTGGTATTCTCATAGACGCGCAGGTCTTGCTGGAAAATCACATGAAGGACGATTGCTTGCGCTTATAGTCAAAGATAAGTAAAAAGCAAATCTATTCGTAGAAAGCTATTGTTATGAAGCAAATTAACGTAGTTATTTCAGGATTTGGACCATATGCTGATCTTAGCGTAAACCCGTCTTACGAAGTGCCATTGGCTTTAGAACAATATTCAAGTCAGGAGCTTGATCTTCCAGAAGATGTTAGAGTAAATATCAAGTCTGTAATGCTGCCGATTAGCTTTGCAAACGCATGGCCTCAGCTTTTAGAAATGATTAATGCGCAAGATGCGGATATTGTAATAGCAACAGGGGTAAAACATACTGCTCGCGGAGTGCAATTAGAACGGTGCGCCACAAATATTATGGATGCAACTAAACCAGACGTAGATAACCACACTCCACAAAGTGTACAAATTGTTGAAAATGGACCATCTGCATATTGGACTAGGTTGCCATTGCGAATGATTCTGAACGATTTTGCTCACGACGCAATAGCGTCAACACTAAGTTCGGATGCAGGAACATACGTTTGCAACTCACTGTTTTATAGGCTATTAAATTGGGCGTCCAATAATTCTAAAAAGCAGATAATCGCAGGATTTGTAAGTTTTCCTCCAGTTGTTGCAACTCATGACGCTAGGCATGGGCTGCCGTTAGATTCGCAAATAAAAGCTGGTCAAAACATAATTCGTGAAGCCGTAAAATACTATATGAAACCTTCATCTTTAAGCATATTGCTCGAGTAGTTCGCTCGACACGCCCGAGTGTTTTTGCGTCTAAAGTGATAGCGTTATTGCTGATGGAGTGTGCACGATAAGTTAGTGAATCGTGCGGGGGTTTGTGAAAGGAAAAACTATGGTGCCAGATCGTTTCCCAACTGCTTTGCGCGGATACGACAAAGATAAAGTCAACGAAGCCTTTTCTAACTACGAGCGCACAATATCGCGTCTGCGTGAACAAGTGCGATCTAGTGATGAATCTATTCTTCAATTGCAAGCACAATTGCAAGAAGAAAAAAATAATGTTAAACGTGCAAAAAGCGGGAATACTTTTGCATCTTTGGGCGCAAATGCGCAACAATTACTTGCGTCGGCAGAACAGACGAGTGCGCAGCTAATTGAACGCGCAAAGCAAGACGCTGCGTCGATTAAAAAAACTGCTCAGGCGCAGGCGGGAACCTTGCTAAATAATGCAAAATTAGACGCAGAGCATTTGCTGCAAGAGGCTCAAACAAAAGCGGATACGCTGCTTTCTACAGCAAGCAACAAGGCAAGCCAGATGACGAGTGCGGCAAAAGAAGACTCGCAGCGTTTGCGTGAAACAACAAACAAAGATGTTACTGCACAAAGAGATGCTGCAACGCTGGAAATAAACAACGCTAGAGAAGAACACACGAAGCGAATGGCATCCGAAAAATCCGAGCAGGAGCGTGCAATTGCACAGCTAAAAGCGGATGCAGCGCAGAAAATCGCGGAACAAAGGTCTGCGGCAAACGCGGAAATTGCTCATGCTAAAGCAGAGACAAATGATCAGATTGAGTCGGCTTTGGCAGAAGCAAACAAGAAACTTGCAGACATGCAGGAGCGAGCAACAAAGATGATGGCGGATGCGCAGCGCAAGGCTGGAGAAATTACAGATGCTGCTGCTGCGAAAGCCCAGGAGATTGCAGACGAAGCGCAAGTTGAGCGCACGCGCACGCTAAGCCAGGTTAGTGCAGAAGTTGAGCAAATTAGAAACGATATTGCAGCTCAGCAAGAAGAAGCAACAAAAAAGGTGAACGAACTTATATCTGGATTGAAAGAGCGAGAACATGCTGCTCAAGAAGAGGCTGATGCGCTTGTTGCTAGGGCAAAAACTATTCATCAGGATGCGGATAATTATGCTGCACAGGCGCATAAGGATGCAGATGCTCAGGCTGCACAAATCGTTCGTAAAGCTATGCAAGATGCTACGGCTCAAGTGGAAGAGCGTAGGGCAGCGGCTCAGCAGGAGCTGGATGGTATGACTGCGCGCCTAACACAGTTGCAGCATAGGGAAGCGCAAATTACGCAACGTGTTACCGAGCTTAGGTCTTTGTTTGCAAACGCTTTTTCTGGATTTGATTTTGGTGATGCTGTTTCTGGGCAGGGGCATTCTGGCGATTCTGCAGATGCGGATGCTTCGGATAATAGCGATGCTGATGCCCAAAAACAGGCGAGGAAAGACGCACAAGCCCAAGTTGAAGAAGCTATCGCTCAGGAATCCTGAGTGGCGAGTTGCGAGTAGCGAATTGTGCTGTGTGGTGGATTTATAAGTGAAAACTCATAAAGAAAAGCAGTAAAGAGATTCCACGGAAAAGTCGCAAGCATCCGAAGATTTGCATAAAAAGCTAAAATAAACTATAAAAAATAAAGATAAAATAAGGAAAAACAAGAAAGGTTAGACAGTGACTGAGATCTCTGAATTAAGTGCCGAGGCTTTGCAAGGTTTGCGTGACGATTTTGACGCGAATCCATTGAATCGTTTAGCAATGAACGGTGTTACTGCCGCTGGAATCGACAAGGTGGCGCGCAACTATGACCGCGCGCGTTTATTGCAGCGCCGATTCTCAACGGTTGTGGATAATGGTGACGCAAGGCATCAGGATCATTCTGGTCGCTGCTGGCTATTTAGCTCTTTGAACGTTGCGCGATTTGTGGCTAAAAAAACGCTTAAAGTTAAGGATTTTGAGTTTTCGCAAAATTACGCAATGTATTTCGATAAGCTTGAGCGAATCAACTATTTCTTAAAGGATGTTGCGGCTCTTGTTCGCTCTGGTGAACCAGCTGATTCTAGACTAGTACAGCATTTGTTGCACGACGTTATGGGTGACGGCGGTCAGTGGACAATGGCTATGAACGTCTATAAGAAGTATGGTGCCGTGCCTAAAGACTTGTATCCAGAAACGGAATCGTCTAAAGATACGGACGCTATGAACACTCAGCTTCGCCGTTTGCTGCGAACAGCTGTTGCACATATGTACGCTAATGCTGCAGATATTGACGACATAATTGCGGAAACAACTGCTGCAGGTCATAGGATTCTTACAATCCACTTGGGTGAGCCGCCAAAGAGCTTCGACTGGGAATGGGCGGACGAGGACGGAAAGTTCCATCGCGATGGCGAGATTACGCCAGTTGAGTTTTGGAAGAAGTATGTTACGGCTGGGCTGGAAGATTACGTTTGCCTAGTAGACGACCCGCGTGCGGAGCATCCAAAGGGCAAGAAGATTGCGATTGAGCACTTGGGTAACGTTGCTGGTGGAGACGCTACGGAATATTTGAACGTACCAAATCAGTTTATGAAGGATTGTGTGCGTAAGATCCTCGTTGAGCAGGGCATTCCAGTTTGGTTTGGTGCGGATTGCCATCCTATGATGGATCGTGTAAACGGTGCTTGGGCTACGGATTTGTTTGAGTATGATCGCGTTTATGGCGTTGATTTTGATTTAAACAAGGAGCAGCGTGTGCGTTTTGCTGATTCGGCGATGAATCATGCGATGGCGTTTGCTGGGGTTGATGTTGCGGAAGATGGCACGACTACTCGCCGCTGGCGCGTTGAGAACTCTTGGGGCGCGGATATTGCCGACAAGGGTTACTTTACTATGAGTGACGATTGGTTTACTGAGTACGTGTATGAGGTTGCTGTGCCTAAGGCGCTTTTGCCAGAGGAGTATCGTAAGGCGCTTGAAGAGCCAGCAATTGTTTTACCAGCATGGGACCCAATGGGCGCTTTGGCTTAACGCGAAGCTGCATAATGCGCTTCGCGTTACTCCAAAGCGCCCGAGCTGCTTAGGGCAGAAGCATTGCTTCTGCTGCAGCGAGGACGTTCGCGCGCTTAGACCGCGCGAATGTTGTAGCTTAGGCTAATTTCACTAGGAAATTAGCCTACTCTAATGCGCCCGAGCTTGCTCAGGTTGAAAGTCCACTGGACTTTCAACGCAAGCGAGGCCTGCTGCGTCTCGATTGACGCAGCAGGTGTCACATTGTGTATTTATGTAGTTTTTGCGCTTCGCGTTACTCCAAAGCGCCCGAGCTGCTTAGGGCAGAAGCATTGCTTCTGCTGCAGCGAGGACGTTCGCGCGCTTAGACCGCGCGAATGTTGTAGCTTAGGCTAATTTCACTAGGAAATTAGCCTACTCTAATGCGCCCTAGCTTGCTCGAAGTTGCTAGGTTAGTGCGTTTATTGTTCAAAGATTGCAGAATCGTCAGTTGGGTATCCGTTTGAATACGCGCTTATTATGTGTGAAACTACGATATCTGCAAGTACACCTATAAAATCTTGATTTTCGATACTTACAATCGCATCATTATTTATTTTTCCGTCTTTGTTTATGGGGAAAATCGTTTGATTTAACGCGGCTAGTTCTTCTCTTGCACAATCCATATAGGCTATTGCAACAATAGGTAGTTCTTTTCCTGTGGCGTTGTCTTTAGCGATTCCTGATTCCAAGTTTTGCTGAGGTATCTCATAGACTTTTTGACGCAAGTCACTTCCACTTGATGCAAAGTGCATAAGTGTGTTTGAAATTGTAGCCGTCATGTCGCTTTGCCGAAGTGAAACGTTTTTTGCATCTCTAGCAGCTAGCGTTTGCAATAGAAATGCGAGTTTGTCTTGTGCTACAGCTGCTTTTGCTAGCGGATCATGATTCCAGTATAGGTTTTTGTTATTGTCTGCAAAGTCTTGGATTTTTTTGTAAGCGTTTAATTCTAGTTGCTCAGCTAGCTTAATTGTTTCAGAATTTCCAGTTTGATTTAAATTGGCTAATTTCCAAATGTTTTGGGCACTGAACACAACGCCTTGAGCGAATCTACTGTTACATTGAACTGCGACTTTTTTCCATGTGTCAGAAGCATTCTTTAAGTCTTTAGATGTTAAGTTATTTATTTTTTTATCCACTTTTTCTTGGCTTGATTTTGCTTTTTGCATAATTTTGTAGCAAGGTTCGTGGTTTTGCAAAGAATGCAGATTGTTGTTTTTTAATTCTTTTGTACTAGAACATGCACTGAAAAGCATTGTTATTGACATTAATGCTGCAACTATTAAAAGATGATTTTGCGTATGCTTTTGATTGCGCTTTTGATTGTGTTTTGTGCGCTCTAATAGGCTTCTTAACAAAACAAACTGTGTCTGCATAATCTACTAAAATAGTCCGTGACTGTGACCAATGTTTGCTTGTTTTGCGTTTGGCATTGTATGCTTAACATTTTCAATTGCAGTCATAAGATTTTGTGCTTTACAACCGTTGTTAGATTTAGATTTTAACGCGTTTGTTGTGTGCTAATCGCGATAAAAGAAAAATAAGTTAATTTTATAAGTGAATTTATAAATGAATTTTCAACAGGAGGACATGCACGATGGAATTGGATTTGGCGGGAATGCATCAGCTTGCGGCGCAGCAGGGGATTAATGCCGAGGAGCTGGACGAGGCACTCGCCGAGGCCTTGCGTCTTGCATATATGAAGACTTCTCACCCAGCTAGGCATGCTCGCGTTGAATTAGATGAGCGTGCTGGCAGCTTTACAGTGTGGGCAAAAGACGAGATTCCTGGAGTTCCTACGGAAGATAATCCTCATCCAGCACCAACTCTTGGCGAAGAATACGATGATACACCTCGTGATTTTGGACGTCTTGCTGCTGCTACGGCACGTCAGGTTATTACTCAACTTTTCCGTAAAGTAGAAGATGACCGTGTATTTGGTGCTTTTTCTGGACAAAAAGGAAAGTTGATTAACGGCGTTGTGCAGCAGGATTCTAAAGATCCTTCTAATATTCATGTTGCTGTTGGAGATGTTGAGGCGATTTTACCGCGTCGTGAGCAGGTTCCAGGCGAAAGATATCGTCATGGTGAGCGTATTCGTGTTTACGTTGTGAACGTTGCTCGTGGTTTGCGTGGTCCAGAAATCGTTGTTTCTAGGTCTCATCCTGATCTTGTTCGTAGACTTTTTGAGCGCGAAGTTCCAGAACTTGTTTCTGGAGCAGTTTCGATTATGGCTATTGCTCGCGAAGCTGGCGCTCGCACTAAGATCGCTGTTCGCGCCAACACGGAAGGTGTTAATCCAAAGGGTGCTTTGATCGGTCCTGGTGGTTCTCGTGTTCGTGCTGTTATGGAGAATCTTGGTCCAGAAAAAATAGATATTGTTGATTGGTCGGAAGATCCAGCGAAGTTTGTTGCCGCTGCTCTTTCTCCAGCAACAGCAACACAGGTTCATGTTGTTAGTGAAAAGAGCCAGACAGCTGTAGCGTTTATTCATGATTCTCAGCTTTCTCTTGCTATCGGTAAGGAAGGTCAAAACGCAAGGCTTGCAGCAAAACTTACTGGTTGGAAGATTGGTATTGAGTCTGCGGAAGAACATGCTAAGAAGCAGGAAGAAATTAATGCTGATTCTAAGGTTTCAGCAGAGTAACATCCCGTGGATTAGCATTAGCGACACTCCCGAGAATCCAACGTTTCGAGTATGCTGAAAGCTGCAATTTGGGCTTATGCGCAGCTTTCTGCCTAGTGGGAACGAGGTACGGAAAATCATGGTTGAAATCATGGTCGCACGATGAGATATCGCATTATGAGGTATCTCACTAAAGAGCATAAGAATAAGAATCTTATAAAAATATAAAGTGGCTGCGTTCGTTTTGCGCTGCCACAGACTGAGGAGAACACTGAGTGGTAAAAAAGCGCGTATACGAACTAGCTAAAGAGTTTGGTGTAGACAGCAAAACCGTGTTGGAGCGGTTGAAGAGCATGGGCGAATTTGTTAAGTCCGCGTCTTCAACAGTAGAGGCTCCTGTTGCACGTAGATTAAAAACAGAGTTTGCGTCCGCTGGATCATCTTCTGGATCGTCTGCTGCAAAGAATGATGCGAAACCTGCTGCAAATAAGAATGCTGATAATTCTTCGAATAAGACTAATCATTCTTCTAATAAATCGGAGTCGTTGGCTCAGAATAATGCTGAAAAACGAAATTTGGATAAGTCTTCAGAAAAAGCTTCGGAAAAACAGCATTCTTCGCAAAAGTCACATGATAATCATGATAATAGTGACAATAAAGAAAATCATTCATCTTCCACTCCAAATGGTGTAATTCCTAAGCCTTCTGCTGGTCACGTAAAGCCACATGCTATCGCTAACGCTGATTCTAAGCGTGGAGGCGATAAGCGTGGCGAAAATCGTAACGATGCACGAGGCGATAAGCGCGGGGAAAATCGTTCTTCTAAGTCAGATCGTTCTTCTCAGATGCCTCCACGCCCTCGTCCGCATCAGGGTGCTGGCTCTGGTTCTGCTCCTCGTCCAGGTAACAATCCGTTCAGCCGAAAGCAAGGTATGCGCGCTCCTACACCTGGTGATATTCCTCGTCCTCACCCAATGTCACGTCCAGGCGCTGCTGCAGAAAATTCTCGTGGAGCAAAGCCTGGTCAGGGCGGCGGTAATGGCAACGGCGGTGGTCGCGGTCGCGGTGGTCGCGGAGGCGCTCGTCAGGGCGGCGGTAATGGTTCGAACCGCTCTTCGCAGTGGTCTGGTTCACATCGTCAGGGTGGCGGTAATGGCGCAAGCTCTCGTCCGTCTGCAGAATCGCGCTTTAATGCAAATCAGGCTGCAAGTTTCCAAGCTGCGGCTGCAGGCGCTCCAAATGCTGGTCCATCTCGTGGCGGTGGTCGCGGTCGCGCAGGTGCTGCAGGCGCATTTGGTCGTCAGGGTGGAAAGTCCTCTAAGGCTCGAAAGAATCGTCTTGCAAAGCGCAGAGAATACGAAGAGCTTAAAGCACCAGTGATTGGCGGCGTGCGTATTCCTTCTGGAAATGGTGCTACGATTCGACTTCGTCAAGGTGCAACGCTTTCTGATTTGGCAGAAAAGATTGATGTAAATCCAGCTGCTTTGGTGACTGTTTTGTTCCATCTTGGAGAAATGGCTACAGCTACACAGTCTTTGGATGAAACAACATTCCAGATTCTTGGCGAAGAAATCGGTTGGAATATTAATCTCGTTTCTGCAGAAGAAGAAGATAAAGAGCTTCTTCAACAGTTCGACATTGATTTGGATGAAGAGGAACTTCAAGAAGACGATAATCTTGTAACTCGTCCTCCAGTTGTTACCGTTATGGGTCACGTTGATCACGGTAAAACTCGCTTACTCGATACTATTCGTAAGTCGAATGTTGTAGCTCGAGAAGCTGGTGGAATTACTCAGCGTATTGGCGCTTATCAGGTTACGGTTACTTTAGACGGAGACAAGCGCAAGATTACGTTCTTGGATACCCCAGGCCACGAAGCGTTTACTGCTATGCGTGCTCGTGGTGCAGAGCTTACAGACGTTGCAATTCTTGTTGTTGCAGCAGACGACGGCGTTATGCCTCAAACTGTTGAGGCAATCAACCACGCTCAGGCTGCTCACGTGCCTATTGTTGTGGCTGTAAACAAGATTGATGTTGCTGGAGCAAACCCAGATAAGGTGCGCGGTCAGCTTACAGAGTACGGTCTTGTGCCAGAAGAATACGGCGGTGACACCATGTTTGTGGATATTTCCGCAAAGCAGGGAACTAACGTAGATAAGCTTCTTGAGGCTGTTCTTTTGACAACTGACGCTGAGCTTGACCCTAAGGCAAATCCAAACATGGATGCTCGTGGTGCAACCGTTGAAGCTCGACTTGATAAGGGTCGTGGCGCTGTTGCTACTGTTCTTGTTCAGCAAGGAACGCTTAAAGTCGGAGATTCTATTGTTGCAGGTACCTCTTATGGTCGTGTTCGCGCAATGCTCGACGAAAATGGCAACCACTTGCAGGAAGCTGGTCCATCTACGCCAGTTCAGGTGCTTGGTTTGACTTCTGTTCCAACTGCAGGAGACTTGTTCTTAGTCACATCCGACGATCGTTCCGCTCGCCAGATTGCCGAAAAGCGCCAAGCTACAGAGCGTGCAGCTCAGCTCGCTAAGCGTCGCAAGGTTGTGTCTCTTGAAAGCCTTAAGGAACAGTTTGCTAAGTCCGAAGTTGATATGCTCAACATTGTTATTAAGGGCGATTCTTCTGGTTCTGTTGAGGCTTTGGAAGATTCCTTGATGAAGATTGAGGTTTCCGACGAAGTTGGAATTCAGGTTATTCACCGCGGTGTTGGTGCAATTACTCAGAACGATGTGAACTTGGCAACAGTTGATAAGGCTGTGATTATTGGCTTCAACGTGCGTCCAAACCGTCAGGTTGCCGATTTGGCAGACCGCGAGGGCGTGGAAGTCAAGTACTACTCGGTTATTTACAAGGCTATCGAAGATATTGAAGCTGCTTTGAAGGGTATGCTTAAGCCAGAGTTTGAAGAGGTTGTTACTTCTCACTCTGAGATTCGTGAAATCTTCCGTTCTTCCAAGTTTGGCAATATTGCTGGCGTTATGGTTCAAGACGGCGAAGTTAAGCGCGGTACAAAGTGCCGTATTTTGCGTAACGGTGTTGCTACTGTTAACGATCTTGAAATCTCCAGCTTGCGTAGGTTCAAGGATGATGTTCAATCCGTTAGCGAAGGCTACGAGGCAGGCATTAACCTTGGCAGCTTTAACGACATTGAGCTTGGCGATATAATCGAAACCTTTGAAATGAAGCAGATTGAGCGCAAGTAATTATGGCAGGAACAAACCCTAGAGCCGCGCGAATTGCGGCTCTGATTCACAGAGTGATTGCGTCCAACATGGAGGCTCATTTACACGATAAGCGACTTGCTAATGTGACTATTACAGAAGTGAGAGTTACTAACGACTTGCAGATCGCTAAAGTGTATTGGACACAGCTTGGTACTGTTGGTAAAGAGCAGGGTGAGCGTCAGCGTGCAGCTCAAGCTTTGCAGCAGGCTAAGGGGCGTTTGCGCACTCTAGTTGGAGCTAAGGCTGGATTGCGTTTAACTCCTCAAATCCAATTTGTTTACGATGAGGTTCCTAGTGAAGCTCATGAGATTGAAGACATTTTGGTCGCCGCGCGTAAGCGTGATGAGGAGCTAGCTAAAGCGCGAGAAAATGCTCGGTACGCTGGTGAAGAGGATCCGTATAAAAAGCCTCGTGAAGATGAGGATTTTGACGATTCCGATGATTCTGATGATTTTGATGACTCCGACGAGTATGAGGATTATGAGAACAGCGAAAACGATTTTGTAGAAGATAAGTCGCCAGCAACCGACGATTTAGATGATTCTGCTCATTCGGAATTATAGTTTTAAATCAAATAATTAATCAAATAAAATTTAGTAATGAGTAGTTCTCAAACATCATCTTCAGGCATTTTATTAGTAGATAAGCCGAAAGGCGTTACCAGCCATGACGTTGTGTCTTGTGCAAGAGGATTGTTGCACACTAAACGCGTAGGTCATGCGGGAACGCTTGACCCAATGGCTACAGGATTGCTGATTCTTGGTTTGGTAACGCCACTCGCTTGCTTAACTATTTGCTTGGTCACGATAAGACTTATGAGGCTGTGATTCGTCTTGGCGAATCAACCAATACGGATGATGCAGATGGTGATGTCGTTTCAAGTGTTGATGATGAAAATAGCATTCTAAACTCTGCAAATACTGATGAGATTCTTAAAGAATTGCGTTGTGTAATCGCTGAGAATTTTACTGGGCATATTATGCAAACGCCAACGGCTTTTTCGGCTATTAAAATAAACGGTGTGCGTGCTTATGACTTAGCGCGTGAAGGTAAAGATGTTCATTTAGAGCCGAGAGAAGTTGTTATTCATGACTTTTCGCTTCTGGATGCGCGCTTTAATGTGGGTGTAAGCGGTGTAAAAGTTGTTGATGTGCGTGCGAGTGTTTCTTGTTCTAGCGGCACGTATATTCGCGCACTTGCTCGCGACTTAGGACGTGTTCTTGGTGTAGGAGGACATTTAGTAAGTCTTAGGCGAACTCGAATTGGTGAATTTTCGGTAGAAGATGATAGGGTTCTTAAGCTTGAAACTAGGATTCGTACGTTTACGGACAAGAATGGCGTGACTCAGACTCGTGCAAAGGCTGTTGTATCTGACAGACACGATAGTGTTTCTAACTATTTTTCTGACAGTGTTTCTAACAGTTCGGTTGCTTGCGACTTATCTGGAGATTCTTCTTGCAAAAAATCTGCACAAAAAAATTATGATTTACAAAATCGTGTTCTAAGTATGTTTGAATCCGCAAAATTAACCATGCAAACAGTTGAAATCAGCGAAAATCAGGCTAAAGACTTGCGTTTTGGTAGAAAAATAGTGATTCCTGCGATTAGTGGAAAAAATGCTATTGCATACGTAAAAGCCGAAAAAGATGATCAAAACGATGTTGTTGCAGTTCTGGAAACCGCTGAAAAGTCGCCAGCAACCGCAGGGGGAAGCAGAGCGTTCTCCAAGTTACAAGAAAAAAATGAAAAAAACATAAATCAAATAGAAGCTAAACCTATTGTGGTATTTGTACAAAGCTAGTTTGCTGGTAAAATAGTTAATAGTGTGAAAATAAGGGTTCGCGGCAGTAATGCTGCTTATTTCGGATAGTTGCGAATAGTAAGGATATGATGAAGGTCATCAACATTCGACCAGATGCCAACGGCATGATTAATTGGCCAACATTAAGTGCTCAGCGTAAGGCGATTGTTACGATAGGTGTGTTTGACGGCATGCACCTAGGGCATAGAAAAGTTATTGAACGCACCGTTGATCTTGCTCGCAAAAACAATGCGTTTTCTGTTGTTATAATGTTTGATCCGCGACCAAGCGTGGTTCATGAAAACCCAGATTTATTCGACGATTTTGGAGATAACGCACAGATTCCAGTGGATTCGCAGGCGTTAACAAGTGTTCGTCAGCGTCTCAGGGTTTTGCAGCAGCTAGACGTGGATCATGTGATCATTGTTCGATATAGCTTAGCTTTTGCTGCAAAATCATACAGATTCTTCCTAGGGCAGCTTGTTGGAAAACTTGGTATGCGTGCACTTGTGCTCGGGTCGGATGCAGCCCTTGGAGCGCGTAGAGCTGGAAATGTTCATGCGATTAAGGAGCTTGCGCAGGCTACGGGCGTTTTTGATTTGGTTGTGGTAGACGATTTTGGTCCAGGGGATGTTCGTGTTCCAGACCCAATTGTGCCAGAAGTTCCGTCTGAAGATGGAGAGCCAAAAGACCCTGCGGATGGTATGAACAAGGCGGAATATCGCGCTTGGAGTAAAGGTATGCCGAATAAGAAGGTTCGTGCTTGGAGCTCTACGAATGTGCGATGGATGCTCGCGAATGGTAGGGTTCGCGATGCTAGGGATGTTCTTGGTCAACCGCATAGAGTTGAGGGTATTGTGGTTCATGGTGCCGAGCGCGGTCGTGAAATCGGTTTCCCAACAGTGAATTTGGGCGAGCGTATTGATGGGTATGTGCCTGTTGATGGAGTTTACGCTGGCTGGATTGTTGATTTAGATGCGGACGAGGCTAGTGCAGATAATTTGCATTCTTCTAACATTCCGAGTGTTGGCGTTTTGCGCAAGGATGAGTTGCATCTTGGAGTTCATTCGCCATGGCGTTGGGCTGCTGCGATTTCAATTGGAACTAAGCCAACTTTTGCTGAATCGAATGAAGGTTCTTCTGTTAAGAATGTAGTTTCTGGTGATTCTGGCGATATCTTTGAATCTGATTCTATCTCTGATTTTGGCGACGATTCTGCCACGTATCCTAATGATAGTGAAAATCGCGTGGTTGAAGCTTATGCTCTAACAGATAAGTGGCAGGATTTGTATGGTCATCGCATTTGCATTGAATTTGCGCAATTCTTACGTCCTCAACATGCCTTCGATTCTGTTGAAAGTCTTAAGGATGCTGTGAGACACGATGTTGAGAAAGTGCGAGAAATAACTGATGCTGAAAACCGATAAGCTGGTTTAGATTAGTTTAGGCTGATTTTTCTTGATCTAGCTTGATTGTAATCTGATTTAATCAGATTATTGGCTGAAGCTGTGGTGTTTTGTGCTTAAGATTGGCGGTGATTATGGAGTTGGATATTAATAGCAGCGATATTAGTGGTATTGAGCCTAGTACAAGTGATCTTAATTGTAAATCGTTTAACAGCAATGCCTTAAATCACTCGGATGCTCGTGCTGTTAAAAAAGCTGTTGAAGAAGGGAAAAATCCACTCGATTCATCTAAATTCGAGCGCTGGGAAGACCAGGTTGGAGTAGATCGTATAATCAACCGTCGCGTGTTGGAGTTGGAGCCGCTTCCCACTCCTGCACAAGTTCTTGGTGAGTTGCCACTTTCTCCGTATGCGCAAGATATTGTTGCAGAGTCACGCGATGAGATCCGCAGATGCCTTAATGGAGATGACGACCGCCTTCTTGTTATTGTTGGACCGTGTTCTGTGCATGATCCTAAGGCAGCTCTTGACTACGCGTCTCGTTTGGCTGATTTGCGCGCAAAGCTCGAAGGTGAACTTTTGATTGTTATGCGCGTTTACTTTGAAAAGCCGCGCACAACAGTTGGTTGGAAGGGCTTGATTAACGACCCCGATATTGACGGCACGCACGATATTCACAAGGGTTTGCTTTTGGCGCGTCGCACGCTTCTTGGCGTTTTGGACGCTGGTTTGGCTGCAGCAACCGAGTTTTTGGAGCCGACTAGCCCGCAGTTTATTGCAGATGCGGTTAGCTGGGGTGCGATTGGCGCACGAAACACGGAATCGCAGATTCATCGCCAGCTTGCTAGCGGTCTTTCTATGCCAGTCGGATTTAAGAATGCAACGGATGGCTCTGTTACAGCCGCCGTCAATGGATGTTTGGCAGCTAGTCAGCATCACACTTTCTTTGGAATCGACCATCTTGGACGCGCTTGCGCTGTACAAACACTTGGAAACCCTGATTGTCATGTTGTTTTGCGTGGCTCTAGCAAGGGTCCAAACTACGATGCGGCTTCTGTTGCAGCTGCTGTTGCGTCGGTTCGTTTGAGGCTCGGCGCGGATTGCGTGGCGTCTAATGGCGTTGTAATCGATTGCTCGCACGGAAATTCGGGCAAAGATGAGAATCGCCAGATTCAAGTTGTGCAAGATATTGCGGATCGTTTTGCACATGGCGAAAAAGGTATTAAAGGCGTTATGATGGAGAGCTTCTTGCAAGGCGGAAACCAAGATTCTGCGCCTTTGAGTGAGCTTGAGTACGGAAAGTCGATTACGGATCGATGCATTTCTTGGGAAGATACTGAGCAATTGCTTAACACTCTTGCGCAGTCTGTTTCTTCTCGCCGAATTAAGTCTTGATTCGTCGCGCGCGACGACCTGCCTTTTCACTTAAAGCGTAGCGCGAAAAGGCAATTCGGAGCGCTGAGCTTGCTTAAGGTTGAAAGCACAGTGTGCTTTCAACGCAAGCGAAGACGTTCGCGCGCTTAGACCGCGCGAACGATTTCCCTTACTTGGTGTTGTGTGAGGGCTGGGTGTTTACGCTCGCGCGGATTAGCCGCGCTCGCGTCTTCGCCGCACGTAAAGTCCACTGGACTTTACGTTTGAGCGGCTCAGCGAATCGAGGTGATTTCTCGCGCATTACACAGCTCGAAATCGTCGATTCGCACAACGCTCCGCCTCTTACGTGTTGTCTGTTGTTGCGGTTGTTCCGATTTGGCTTTGATTTTGTTTTTCGTTTAAGTTTGTTTGTAGTGGTTGATCATTGGATTATTTGGTATCGGCTGCCGCTCTTATACTGTTCGACCAAGAATCACCCAGCCCTCTTACGTGCTTGAACTATTGCGTATCGCTTAAACACCGAGATTCTCGATTTTTCTTGTAGTGCGATTATATTGCGACACGCCGTATTTTTTTTAGGTGCAAACCATTACAATAAAACCTCAAATATGCAGCATTTTTGAACAAAGGAGTGCAAAATGTGCGAATCGCCAGCCCCCGAGTACAACAGTCTTCCTAAAGATAAAGATGGCGCTTTAAGCCGCGCCCTGACGATTGCGCGATACGCGATTTTTGCGCTTCTGCTTGCTGGCGCATTTCTTCTGGCGTTTGCGTGGTATCGCGGCACTCACAGCAAAGGCTACACTGTTGTTGCCTGTTCCGCACTATGGTTTAGCGTTATTGTTCCGTTTATTACGTTGATTGTGCTTTGCGTTTTTGTGCGCGGATGGCGTCTTGTTGTTGGCTCTATAATTTGCGTTTTGCTAATAGCGTCTTTCTTTGGGTTTATTTCGCTTCAAAATCAAATCATGGAGTTTTTGAATGTTCCCGCTACAAATCCTTGGTTTGAATTCACGTGTAGTGCTTCGCTAAAAATTGCAACCGCGTCTTTTGTTATTATGTGTTGTGTAAGCGTATTTTTGATTAAACGCAATGCAACGCACAATATTAAAGGATGATTTGACAAATGCCTAAGTTTACAAAAATTGCCATTATTGGCGCTATGGAAGAAGAAGTTGCGCACATTGCCGCTTCTCTTAGCAATGTTAAGCATAATAAGGCAGCCAGCTTAGATGTATCTTGCGGCATGCTTGAATGCGAAGATGGCGGAAAAATCGAAGTTGCTGCAACAGTTGGCGGAATGGGACTTGTAAATGCCGCTGCAACTGCACAGTATTTAATTGATGCGTACAAGCCGCAGGCCGTAATCTTTTCGGGAATTGCAGGAAATCTTAATAAAAATTTGCATACGAATGATGTTGTTCTTGGAAAAACATTAAGATATTTAGACACCGACATGCGCATGATTAGTCAGTGGAAACCGTTTACAAACGAATATCATTCAGACGATTATCTTCTTAAAACTGCAGACAGCGTTTTAACAAAGATGGGCATTAACCACATTTTGGGAACAATCGCCTCTGGCGGATATTTTGTAGACACGCCCGAAAAAGTGGCGGAAGTTATTGAGGCGACTCAAGCGGATGCTGTAGAAATGGAAGGCGCTGCGATTCTTCACGTTGCTGCAAGAAACGACGTTCCAGCGTTAGTTGTGCGCGCAATGAGCGACAATGCAGACACAAAATACGAGGAGTTTCACACTTTCGACATATCCGAATACGCGGATACAGCTGCAAAAATGACGGTAAATATTGTTAGGAATTTGTAGAATTCAACACGCCGATGTGGTCGCCGACGTGCTGCATCGCCAAACAAAAGGCGAGTAGCGCTAAATGCCGCCATTTTCTGAGTGCAATCAGATTTTGGCGGCAAGGTTTTTACCCCCCTCTTATGATTGGCATCGTTAATAGAAGAAAAAAGGTAATAAGAAATAAAAGATGCCAGTTTTAGACATTAGTTTAAATAGTTTAAGAGGAAAATTTGCGGTAGGTTATACGAGAAACGCAGATTGGCTGGCATGATGGCAATTCTTCTTGAAAGGAATGAAGAATATGCGTAAAAATGCAGTAAAAAATAATGCAGTAAAAAATAAATCAATCAAGTTGAACACAAATTTGAACATTCGCGCGATTGCAGCAGGATTGCTAGCGTCCGCAACTTTAGTGAGCTTTGCAGCTTGTGGAGATAATGTTCCTGCAAGTAATTCGCAATCGTCCGCAAATACTAGCGCAAAAATCGTAGGAAACTTCCAAGGTTCGGGTGCATCTTCCCAGCAGGTTGCTGTAGAAGCGTGGATTGCAGGATTCCAATCCAAAAATCCTGGCGCAAAAATCGCATATAATCCAACTGGCTCGGGTGCAGGAGTTACAACGTTTATGACGGGAGCCACAGCGTGGGCTGGGTCCGATAAATCGCTAAGCGATGACGAGTTAGAAAAGTCAAAGTCGGTTTGTGCAAATGGCACTACGGCTTTCGACGTTCCAGTATACGTTTCTCCAATCGCAGTAATCTTTAATCTAAAAGGCATTTCGGATGCTGGAAAACACATAAATATGGATGCTTCTACAATCGCAAAAATCTTCGACGGCAAAATTACGCGTTGGAATGATGATGCGATTAAATCGCAAAATCCAAAGCTAAAGCTACCAGATAAGCCGATTACAGTTGTTCACAGGTCCGATAAGTCTGGCACGACGCAGAACTTCTTAAGCTACATAAAAGACGTTGCGCCAAGCGATTGGTCCTACGATCTTAGCGAAAATTGGCCAAATAGCGTGGGTCAGGGCGCAAAAGGCACGTCTGGCGTTGTTTCCACAATCCGCATGGCAGACGGAGCGATTGGATACGCGGACTTTTCGCAAGTTGGAAAGCTTGGAACTGTGGCAGTAAAAGTGGGAGATTCTTACAACGAGATTAGCCCAGAAGGTGGCTCTATAACCGTTAATGATTCAAAGGTTGACGAAGATGCTGCAGCAAAATCAAAGCACCGCGTTGTTGTTAAAATAAACCACAAGACGGAAGAAAAAGGCGCTTACCCAATTGTGCTAGTTTCTTACGATATTGTGTGCGGTGCTTACAAAGATGCTGCAACCGCGCGATTTGCAAAGTCTTGGCTTAGCTACGTTACTAGCAAAGATGGCCAGGCTGCGGCTCAAGGTGCTGCTGGAACTGCGCCTTTGCCAGAAAAGCTTATGGGCAGGATTAACAAGTCGATTCAGTCTATAGGCAAGTAAAAATAGCATTTTGCAAAGATTTTAGAGTAGTTAATAGAGTAGTCAATATATTGCTACTGATAGCATTTATATAATGACTACAAAAGGAGCATGAGTGAGTTCTAAACAAAGAACTGAAATCAGTAAAGATGTGCGCAAAAGTGGCCATTTTGCCGACCGCTTGTTCAAAAGCGTAGCTATTGCTTGCGGATTGCTGATTTTAATGGTGCTTACAGCTGTGGCGCTGTTCTTGCTGTTTCAAGCGTGGCCGATTGTAGGCGCAAACAAAAGCCAAGTAAGTCAAGTATTTTTAGACTTTACGGGCGGTAAAGCGCACGATTTCCTAAGCTACGTAGCGCCAATGGTTTTTGGAACTGTTCTTATGTCTGCGCTCGCTCTGCTCCTTGCATTCTTTGTTTCGATTGGAATCGCGCTGTTTATAAGCCACTATGCTCCGCCAAAAATGGTGCCG
Source organism: Gardnerella sp. DNF00354 (assembly GCF_049262755.1). Taxonomy (NCBI): domain Bacteria; kingdom Bacillati; phylum Actinomycetota; class Actinomycetes; order Bifidobacteriales; family Bifidobacteriaceae; genus Gardnerella; species Gardnerella sp. DNF00354. The sequence continues at coordinate 111,773 of NZ_CP058402.1, read as the reverse complement.
CTTTTAAGTGGTGTAGTCGACTTGCTTGCTGCGATTCCGTCCGTAATCTACGGTCTTTGGGGCGGATTGGTGCTAGTTCCATCCATATACCCATTCTGGAAGTTTATCTCGCACATTTTTGGCTGGATTCCGCTTTTTGCAGGTCCTGCGGCAAGTCCTTCGCGTAGCGCTGCAACCGTTAGTGTTGTTCTTGCTGTTATGATTTTGCCGATTATAACTTCTATGGCGCGAGACATTTTCCAGCAAGCTCCGCGATTGCAGCAAGAAGGTGCGCTTGCTCTTGGTGCCACAAAGTGGGAGATGATAAAGCTAGCGGTTTTGCCGTTTGCAAAGTCGGGAATTGTTTCCGCGTCTATGCTTGGTCTTGGTCGCGCTTTGGGCGAAACAATGGCAGTTCTTATGATTTTGTCTCCAGGATTCACCTTTAAATTCAACATTTTGCAAGCTTCACAAAACCAGACGATTGCAGCAAACATAGCAGCGCAATACCCAGAAGCCAACGGATTGGGTGTTAGCGCGCTTATTGCTACAGGTTTGGTGCTGTTTGTTATTTCATTCGCTGTAAACCTTATTGCTCGCAAAATCACGGGAAAGGCGAGTGCATGATGCAAAATTCAGAATCGTTACAAGCTGGCTCTGTTAGCGCAAGCAGCGAATCCCCAAAAATCGACTTTAACAAGTTCCGCCCAACGCGCTCTAGAATCGCAAGCCGCAAGCGAAAAGACGCGTTTATGCGCGTGCTAATCTTCCTGTCTTTTGTAGTTGCTCTAATTCCGCTTCTTTCTTTGCTTTTTACGACTATTGTAAACGGCATTAAGCGACTAAACCTTGACTTTTTAACGCATAATATGACGTATGTGGTTGGTGGCGTTGCTACTGGCACAGGCGGTTACGGCGGTATTTTGCACGCCATTATTGGAACTTTGGAGATTACTTTTGGCGCAATGCTGATTTCGATTCCGATTGGAATTATGTGCTCCGTGTATTTGATTGAGTATGCGCGAGGAAGTCGCTTATCTACGTTGATTAATCTTGTTGTAGACGTTATGAGCGGAATACCTTCGATTGTGGCTGGCTTGTTTGCGTTTTCTAGCTTTACGATTTTTGTGGGTCCTGGAACAATCAACGGTTTTGAAGGGTCGGTTGCGCTTTCGCTGCTTATGCTTCCGACTGTTGTTAAGTCGTGTCAAGAAATGCTAAAAATTGTGCCGAATGATTTAAGAGAAGCGGCGCTGGCTCTAGGTGTTACAAAGCAGCGCATGATTACAAAAATTGTGTTGCGAACCGCCTTGCCTGGCATTGTTTCTGGCTGCATTCTTGCGGTTGCGCGCGTGGTTGGAGAGACGGCTCCGCTTTTAATGGCAGCTGGGTTTATTGCATCCACGAATTTCAATCTTTTTGACGGGCAAATGACCACTTTGCCAGTGTACGTTTACCAAGAGTATTCAAAGCTTTCGGCGAATTGCCCAGCTAACGCGCCATCTTCGTGCGTTACTACGATTCCAATGGAGCGAGCATGGGCAGCGGCTCTTGCCTTGATTGTGATTGTTTTGTTGCTGAATATTGTTGGGCGAGTTGTGGCGCGCGTGTTTTCAGTAAAAGCAAAGTAAGACGAAGGATTTTAGAAAGTGAGGCGCAAATGGGTCAGCGCATTGATGTTAAGCATTTGAACATTTACTATGGTGATTTTCTAGCAGTAGAAGACGTTAACATAAGCATTGAGCCAAACAAGGTTACGGCTTTTATTGGGCCTTCGGGATGTGGAAAATCAACGGTTTTGCGCACTTTAGACCGCATGCACGAGATTACTCCAGGCGCTCGCGTGGAAGGTCAAGTGTTGCTTGAAGGCCGCGATTTGTATGGCAAAGATGTGGACCCTGTGGCCGTTCGCCGAGATGTTGGAATGGTGTTCCAGCGCCCAAATCCTTTCCCAACAATGTCTATTCGAGAAAACGTTCTTGCAGGAGTTCGCTTAAATAATCGCCATATTTCAAAGCAAGATGCCGACGACCTAGTTGAGTGGGCTTTGCGTGGCGCGAATTTGTGGAATGAGGTTAAAGATAGGCTCGATAAGCCAGGAATCGGGCTTTCTGGCGGCCAGCAGCAACGACTTTGTATTGCGCGAGCTGTGGCTGTGCATCCGCAGGTGCTGCTTATGGATGAGCCTTGCTCTGCTCTTGACCCGATTTCTACTCTTGCTGTAGAAGATTTGATTAACGAGCTTAAGCGTGATTACACGATTGTGATTGTAACGCATAACATGCAGCAGGCTGCGCGCGTGGCCGATTACACTGCGTTCTTTAACCTTAAGGCTGTTGGAAAACCAGGGCATCTTGAGTATTTTGCAGATACAACCACTATGTTCAACAATCCGCGCAATACGGAGGCGGAACGCTACATTTCTGGCCGCTTTGGGTGATTTTTGCATTCGTGCGATCCACTACACGTTTTCTTTGCATGGTTCTTTACATGATTTTCTTTGGTCAGCACGTGCGCGTAAGGTCGAACCTGTTCGGTTGTTCAAAGTTCTATAAGTCGTTTCAAATTTCGCGAGTTTTCTAGCGTGTTTATTCGGCTTGTGCTTTGTGCGTCGAGCGAGTCGCAGTAACCTCTGCGTGAATGCCCAAATGTAATTGCGTCCGCGATTGCTCAAGTGCTATCGCCACGCTTTTTATGGTCTTTTGCGCTGTAAACCAAGGAACAGAGAGTTTATGGAAAAGTTCTTCCATCTCAAAGAAAACGGCACGAATGTATCAACGGAGATCACTGCAGGTCTCACTACATTCTTTGCAATGTCGTATATTATCGTCGTAAACCCAATGATTTTAAGCCAAACTGGCATGCCTAAGGGTGGCGTTTTCCTCGCTACAATCATCGCAGCAATTATTGGCACGCTTGTTATGGGCTTGTTTGCTAACGTGCCTTACGCTCAAGCTGCTGGCATGGGTCTTAACGCATTCTTCACATACACAGTTTGCTTTGGCTTGCATTTTACTTGGCAAGAAGCCATGTGCATGGTGTTCTTGTGCGGTTTAATTAACATTATTATTACCGTTACCAAGATTCGTAAGATGATTATTCGTGCCATCCCAACTTCGTTGCAACATGCGATTGGTGGTGGCATTGGTTTATTCGTTGCATACGTTGGCATTATGAGCGTTGGCTTAATCACCTTTACTTCCAAGGATCCTGCTGCCGCTGCTAAGAGTAAGCCAACTGCTGCTATTCCAGGTCTTGCAGTTATTAACAATCCTGTTTTGTGGCTATTTCTTATTGGACTTGTTTTGGCTATTGTTCTTACTGTTCTTAAGGTTCGCGCAAGCTTGCTTATTACGATTATTGCAACCTCTTTGATTGGTATTCCGCTTAGCTTGACTTCGTTAAATAACGCTGTTTCTGTTACAGATGCTTTTGCTCAGCTTCCAACCACCTTTGGTGCTATTTTTGGTCCGCAAGGTTTCCCTGCTCTCTTCTCTAATCCAGCACGCATTCCGCTTGTTTTGGTAACTATTTTCGCCTTCTCTATGTCGGATACTTTCGACACTCTTGGCACGTTTATTGGTACTGGTCGCAGAACTGGCATTTTCTCTGAGGCAGATGAGAAGGCTTTGGAAAACGGATCTGGCTTTAGCTCCAAGATGGATCGCGCGCTGTTTGCTGATTCGATTGCAACTTCGGTTGGCGCAATTTGCGGTACTTCTAACACCACTACTTACGTTGAGTCTGCTGCTGGTATTGGTGCTGGTGGTCGCACTGGTTTGACTTCTGTAGTTGTTTCCGTGTGCTTTGCGCTTTCGATTGTGCTTGCGCCTTTGGCTAGCGCTGTTCCTGCTGCTGCTACGGCTGGCGTGCTTGTAGTTGTAGGCTGCATGATGGCAAGCTCGCTGAAGGAGATTGCTTGGGACGATATTTCCGAAGCAATTCCTGCGTTCTTCGCTGCCGTGTTTATGGCGTTCTCTTACTCGATTTCTTACGGCATTGCCGCTGGATTCATCATGTACTGCTTAGTTATGACTTGCAAGAAGCGTGCTAAAGACGTTCATCCAATGCTTTGGATTGTTTCGCTTTTGTTCATTCTTGACTTTGTTGCTAACGCAGTTTTGTAAATCTGTTAGTTTGTATTAGTTAAGTTAGATATTAGTTAGATATTAATTTAATTAATTATTTTAAGAGCGTATTTGGTGCGTACGGTTGCTTTCGACTTTTCCGCGTTAGTTTGGGATAAGTCGCAAGCAACCGCGCGTGTTGAGTACGCTCTTAAATAATCTTAAATAAAAATAAATTATAAAGTTTGCGAAAAAATATTGACATTGTCGCAAGTAGGTATTAAACTTGCCCAACGTAAACCACAGACCGTTGGTGGAGTCGAAAGATTCCTGAAAATGATGTGTCATGCCAGCACAGGTTGAGCAGTGATTGTTGCGATTTATTTGCGATTTTTCACAAACTTTTTAACACTATGTGTTTTTTGGATGCTCTGCCGTGCGCAGGGCTTTTTTGATATGTTATTTCCATTCCGACGGCCAATTTAGGAAGGAACGCCATGAAGAGGCCCGAAAAGGAAGCGGTAGTTGCAGAGCTTACGGATTTGTTCCGTAACGCCGACGCTGTCTACCTTACCGAGTACCGCGGGCTTACAGTTCCGCAGATTTCTTCTCTGCGCGAAAAGCTAGGCCGCGATACTTCCTACTCTGTGGCTAAGAATACGCTTGCTCGCATTGCCGCTAAGGAAGCGGGCATTGAAGGTCTTGATGAGCTTCTTGCTGGCCCAACTGCAATCACCTTTGTAAAGGGCGATTTCATTGAGGCTGCTAAGACCTTGCGTGATTTTGCCAAAGAGAATAAGACCCTCGTCATCAAGGGCGGTTTCGCAGATGGAACCGTTTACGATGCCGAAGGCGCCAAGCAGCTGGCAGACCTCAAGTCTCGCCCAGAATTGCTTTCCGAGATGGCTGGCGCGCTCAAGGGCACCATGTCCAAGGCCGCCTACCTGTTCAACGCTTTGCCAACCAAGGCAGTGCGTACTATCGACGCTTTGCGCGAGAAGCAGGAAAAGGCCGCTTGATTCCCTTGCAGCTTGCTGCATGAGACCAAAAAATAATAAAAATGTTATGGCTCTAAGGCACAAGGTGTGTCTGGCCAAGTAAGAAAGGAAGCCATTATGGCTAAGCTCACTAGCGAAGAGCTTCTTGAAGCTTTCGGTGAAATGACCCTCGTCGAGCTTTCTGAGTTCGTCAAGGCCTTTGAAGAGAAGTTCGATGTTGAGGCTGCTGCTCCTGTAGCTGCTGTTGCTGCTGCTCCAGCCGCTGCCGCTGGCGCTGCTGAGGAAGAGAAGGACGAGTTTGACGTTGTTCTCGCTTCTGCAGGTGCTCAGAAGGTTGCCGTCATCAAGGCTGTTAAGGCTTTGACTGGCCTCGGCTTGAAGGAAGCTAAGGACATTGTTGACAATGCTCCAAAGCCAGTCCTCGAGAAGGCTAAGAAGGAAGATGCCGACAAGGCTAAGGCTGCTCTCGAAGAAGCCGGCGCAACTGTTGAACTTAAGTAGTTCTAGGCTCTTTTGTTAACGCAGGCGGCTGGTTGCTGGTGCAATTTGCTAGTTAGTGATTTGCTAGTGCACTAGTCGCGAATGCGTTTTGAACGCGGCAAGGTTTTCGTGGTTTCACGGATTCCTTGCCGCATTTTTATTGTTCTAATCGCTGTTTTGAGCTACAACATGCGGAAATAGTTGACGGATTTTGTACCACATTTGGCCTAAAACACGTACAAACTCGGGAAAACATTTCACCAAATCGTCGCGGCAAAGTGGCATAATAGGAAAGCTTGTGACTGGAGGAGTAATCCGCTAGCACAGCACAGCAATATAAGTTGCGGGAGGATCCTTAAAACGGCTTAATATCAACGTTTTAGGGCGCCGAATGAACCGCTTCAAAAGAAAGAAGAACCATATTATGGCTCCAAAAAAGAAAGTCTCTGCGCTTATTAAGCTCGAGATTCAGGCTGGTAAAGCAAATCCAGCCCCACCACTGGGTCCTGCTTTAGGCTCCCACGGCGTAAACATCATGGACTTCTGCAAGGCCTATAACGACCAGACGAAGGACAAGATGGGTCAGATTGTCCCAGTAGAGATTACTGTTTACGAAGATCGTTCCTTTACATTTATTCTTAAGACTCCACCAGCTGCTGCTTTGTTGCTTAAGGCTGCTGGCATTCCTAAGGGCACCGAGAACCCATTGACCCACAAGGTTGGTTCTGTAACCAAGGCTCAGGTGCGCGAAATCGCCGAAATCAAGATGCCAGATCTTTCTGCACGAGATGTTGAAGCTGGTATGAAGATTATCGCGGGCACTGCTCGCTCGATGGGTATTACCGTTACCGACTGAAAGTGAGTGGAAAAAATGGTGAAGCGTTCTAAGAAGTATCGTGAAGCGGCTGAGAAGATTGACCGCAACAACCTTTACACCCCAGCTGAGGCTATTGCTTTGCTTAAGAGCATGCCAAAGCACGCTTTCGACGAGTCTGCTGAGGCTGTTATGCGCCTTAATGTGGATCCTCGCAAGGCTGATCAGTTGGTTCGTGGCGTTGTAAACTTGCCTAATGGCACTGGTAAAACCGCTAAGGTTTTGGTGTTTGCTCGTGGTCCAAAGGCTACTGAGGCTCAAGAAGCTGGCGCAGACATCGTTGGTGATGACGAGCTTATCGAGAAGGTTGCCGGTGGCTTCCTTGACTTCGATGCCGTTGTTGCAACCCCAGACATGATGGGCAAGGTTGGTCGCCTTGGTCGTGTGCTTGGTCCTCGTAGCTTGATGCCAAATCCTAAGACTGGCACCGTTACAATGGATGTTGCAAAGGCTGTTGCCGATATTAAGGGTGGTAAGATTGAGTTCCGCGTTGATCGTCAGGGCAATCTTTCCTTCCTCTTTGGCAAGCTTTCCTTCGACGAGAAGGCTCTTGAAGAGAACTTCAAGGCTGTTGCCGATGAGATTCGCCGCTTGAAGCCTACTACCATCAAGGGTCGTTACATCACTAAGGTAACGATTACCTCTACGATGGCTCCTGGTGTTCCAGTGGATATTGCAAGCATTGCTGCGTGATTTTAGCCAAGCATAGCTGAGTAATTTTATTAGCGCTGAAAATAGTGTGTTCTTTTATAGAATTCATTGTTTTCGGCGCTTTTTGTTTTAGCTCTTTTTGCTTTAGCGCGCAGAATCGCGGATGCGCCCAATCGTAATTGCAGTTTGTAAAACGTATGCTTCACGCGGATCGGTGGCGTCCCAGCCTGTTGTTTGTGCAACTTTGCGCAAACGATATCGTATTGTGTTTGGGTGCACATTAAGATTGTGTGAAGTTTGGTCTAGTGCGCCGCCAAATCGCAAGAAAGCGTCGACTGTTTGCAAAGTCGGGTCGTCTGGGTTGTATGGTGCCAAGCTCTGATACACCTTAGTGTACAAGGTTTCTACGGCGGTTTCGTCGCCTATAAGCGCGCGCTCTGGCAGAACGTCGTCGCATCGTATTATTTGTGGCAAATGTGTTACAGATGGCGCAACAGCAAGCGCTGCTAGAGTTGCTGTGATTTCTTCGCATATTTCTTGTGCGCCGACTGCAATTTCGCTTATGCAAATTGGCTTACCTGATTTTGTAAATACTTCGCAAAGTTTGTTTAGCGCGTCTTGGTTTGGGTTTTCTTTTAAAGCTAGGATGATTATGTGTGACGGGGCAGGAAATTCATCGTCTTCTTTTGCTTGAGGTTTTGCGGCTATTTTCCATGTTTTTGTTCTAGATGTAATTGCGTCTTTTTGAACGCGGTCTACTATCGCATCGTATGCTCCACATGCGCCAAGTTGCGTCCATATGGTTCGTCGTAAAGTGTCTGTGTTGTTTTGCGGCGCGTGAGTTGTTGTTTTTCGTGTTGGACTGTCTTCGTTTATGTCGAGTGTTTCGTATGTACCAGCTATTGCCAGGAGTCGCGTATTTTCTTGCCATTGCAAGAGGTGCATTAGTGCGCTTACGCGGCCGTCTGCAATGCCGTTCATCAGGCACGCTCCAATTATTGTGTGTAGTCGCAGGCGGGTTGCTGAGTCGAAGATTTTTCCGTCTCGATTGTCAAATATTCCACTTGTGTCTTCGTTTTTTGGCGCGCATGGCAGTGGCGTAAATTGTGGTGTTGTGATAGTAGCTTTTTCTGTAGTTTCGTTTGATTGTTTTCTGCGCCATAAAAGATGATGTTTTTTATGTGTTTCTGTTTGGTTTTGGTCTTGAGTTTCTTCGGCTTTTTCACCGCTGGTTGCTTGCGATTTTTCCTTAGCTTCGTTTGAGTTCCTATTATAAATATTGTTTCCGTTTGGCAATATTCCTGTAAGAATTGTTAGAAAATCAACATCTTCTGTGATGTTGCTAGTAGTACTATAGTCTACGTCATAAAGCTTGCTGGTTGCGTCAGCAGTAGAGTCGCCAGCAACCGCGCTATCGTAAAGTTCGTTGTTCATTTGTCACCTCCAATCGTTTCTATATTTAATTTTGGCAATTTTGGCAACTGTGAAGTATTTTCTATTTTTGTATTTGACGTTATATCTATAATATTATCTCTGCCAAGCAATTTAGACTCTCTTAAAAATGTTAGAGCCGTAAAGAAGAATACGAACGTAATAGGGAGCATATGTCGTTCAAAATTGTTTGCAGGAGCCAACACCATTACTCCCATTAACAGCGCAAGAGGAATATGCAAAACGAGTGTTTTCCAACGTTTAAGAACGATTTCTGCAACTCCGATAAGCAGTGTGCCAACAACATACAGGTTTCCATGAATCAGCCAACCTAAAATCGGCGTATTACTCCACGATTCAACAGTATTTGAAACACCTGCACGCCATTCTGGTAGCCAGTAGCGTATCCACTCTGAGTTTTTTATGTTGTCAGTATTTATGTAGTATTCTGGTCCGACATAAGGGATGTCTAGAATGTCAAAATAACCGTAGGATTTGGCTAAGAATGCGTCCGTTGCAACAATTGGACTGTGTTTAACCATAAGCCACCATGCGTGGTTAAACTTTTTCATGTCGTCTTTTGTAATGTAACGCCAACGGTAGCTCACTTTTTTAGACTGTAAGCCAGAAGATTTTACAGGATCTGCGTCTTGAGGTGTGTATGCTTCAGCGGTTTGGTTGAGATTAAAAATTGGCGCAATTTCTCGTGCTGCTTTATGAGGTATGCTTTTTGGATCTAGTTTTGCGATTCTGGCTATTTGCTGAAGTTGTACTCCGCGGCTTTCAATAGGATCTCCATTTATTATGGCTCCGCTAGATATGGCTATTATTATGGCTCCGTGTATAAGAATTGTTGGGAGCAGAATGCATAAAACCCATATTTTCCAACGTTTTATGCTGTAAAACATTAGAAGTACAAATTGAATTACAAGAATATACCACGCGTATTTTGCTGCGATTAGCATAATGCAAACGCTTATTATCAGTTCAAGAATCGTATGTTTGCGTGAAATTTTTGTGTTTTGTATTGTGCAGTGTAGTTCGTAAGATATTCCAAACCACCATACGAATGCAAATGCGAATAATGGTGATTTTGTTAGTGCGATTGTTGAAAAAACTACAAGTGGACTGAATAAAAATGTGATTATTACGGCTGCGCGGAAGAAGATTGGTGTTGGTAAAGCAGTTTGCGTTCCGCTTGTTTTAGATTTAGCCCACGGTGTGTTTAGGAATCGGTTCGCTGTGGCGGCACAACACCATGCTGCAAAAATGAATTGCATAATTGCAAGTAGTATGATTCCAGCATCGTTTGATTCGGTAAAATATCGCGATACTGCTGCTACGGCACCGTAAATTAATGTTAAAACAATATTGTGTTGGTCGCTTAAATACGTAGGTTTTGCCGGCCAAAGATAGTGTGCTGTTGGGTAGATGTCTGCTGGAACAAAGCTAAAGAATCCAATGTATGGTTGTTTTATGCCAGTTATTTGGTTCCATGTCCAGCTGTATTCTCGGATTTGTGAGCAAATATCGGCTCCATAAGCTGCTAGAAGTGTTATTGGTGCCCACAGCCAGCCGATAATCAGTGTTAGGAAAATGTTTCGTTTTCTACAAGTTGAATGGTAAAAACACCATTTTAGAGTACGTTTTATTGAAAAAATTATCTTAGGCTTTTTAGCGGCGATGCTTCTAAATGGGTGAAAAAGTGGTTTTGTGATTTTGTAAGTTGTGATTTTTAGTATTTTTAGTATTTTGTCGTTTTTGTCGTTTTTGTCGTTTTTGTTATTTTTCCCAAAATGAATGATGGATCTTAAAATAGCGTAATAAACGCAGAATACTGCTGCAAAAATAAGTGCGTTAACCCAATTAAAATCGGTTAAAGATCCCTGATTGCGGTAAATCACGCCTAAGCTTGTGCAAAGAGCGAGCCATATGCAAGTAAAGAGTATTAGTGCTTGAGTCGCAAGCTGACTTACGAGATTAAATATTGATGTTTTTGTCAAGCTTGTTTTTGATGTGCTTGTTTTTGGATCGATTTTCATTTCAGATTTCGTATCTGGTTTTATATCGTTTTTCGTATCTGGTTTTGCATTGCAAGTATCAGTAGGTTCTGCGACTGTCTTTGCGCTCGCATAGTCATTTTTAATGAATTTCATATTGGCCTACTGATTTTTAATCCTAATAAGTAATTTGTGTAAAGTACTTGTGTAAATTATACCTGTTGCACAATCTTTTTAAATTATATTAAAATTTCTATAATTTCTGTATGAGTAATTTTTTTGAACGCACTAAAAATGTTGCAGACGGTTTTGTTTATTTTGAAGTTATTGATTCAACGCAGAATTACGCACGCAAAATTCTCGCTGATGGGTGCGCTGATGGGTGCGCTGATGGGTGTACTGATGATTGCGGCAATATCTGTTTTGTAAAAAGACAAGACGAGTTGCCTGCGATTTGTGTTGTTGCTGCTTGCCATCAGACAGCTGGCAAAGGAAGATTGTGTAGAAAATGGGTTAGTAAGCCATTTGAAAGTCTACTAGCTTCTTTTGCTACGATTTTGCCAAGTAGCATTGTTAAGAATCCAAGTTACAATGGCTGGCTTCCTATAATTGCTGGTCTTGCTGCGCGAGATTCGATTATTGGCGCGCTAAAAGAGTTTGGCGCTACGCAGATTGAAAATGGGGAATCGCCAGATTATAGCGAGATCAGTCTTAAATGGCCTAATGATATTTTTATTGGTGACTGTAAAGAAGGTGGAGTTTTAACTGAGATTGTTTTGACTCCAAAAACGGTTGCTGGCGATATTGTCGATCCTAATATTGGAGTTATTTTCGGGATTGGTTTAAATCTTTTTATGGATAAGCAGTCGCTTCCAATCGAGGAAGCAACTTCGCTTAAAATGCATTACGATAATCTGCCAGATTTTGCTGAGCTTGGGGATAATATAGCTGCGCGATTGGTGGAAAATCTTAGGATTAGGTTGGGGAAGTTTGTAAAGAATACGAATGAATACTCTTTGGATCTGCTTAAAGAGGCGAGTGAAGCATGTTGGACGTTGGGGCGCAAGGTGATTGTTCGTGCGCCGAATGATGACGGTTTAGGTATTGATGCTGGAGTTGACGATTCTAATCACGCTGATGCTTATGATGTTGGCGCAAAAAGTTTTACTAGTGTAGAAGGAGTTGCTCAAAATCTTATGCGTGATGCTTCTATTCAAGTGCGTAAGGATTCTGGGCAGATAATAACTGTTCGCACTGGCGATGTTTGTGCTGTGCGAATTTAGGTGCATTCGCGCGTTACGCTTTAAGCGCGAAGGCAGGTCGTCGCGTCAGTGTTTGTTTCTATATTTGCCTGATATGTACCCCTTTTTCTGGACTGTTAGTGAAAAAAGGGGTATTTAATGCCAACTAGTAAATATAGTTACGAGTTCAAAAAGAAGTGTGTTGAACTATACCGTCAAAACCTAGAATTACCAACACCTAATACTATTAGTAGAAATAATTTCCGCGGTATTGTCTCATACTGGTCGCGTCTAGTAGAAGCTAAAGGGTTTGAAGTACTTAAACCACGTGTTAAAAAACATCGGTATTGGGATCCCAAGGAAGAGCTTTGCTTGGTTAATCAAGTTCTCTCTGGGAGCAGTATGAGACAGGTAGCAATTAAGAACGGGTTACTGGAAGGTCAAGTAAGAAGATGGGTACAAATATATGAAACGGAAGGTTATAGTGGTTTAGTAAAACATACTCGTAAAAAACCAGTAAAAGAGCCTTGTATGAGTCGTAAAAACACAAAAAATTCCCAGCCTTTAACCGTGAGCGAGCGTGAAGAGCTTAAGTTTCTTCGTGAAGAAAACGAGTATATTAAAGCGGAGAATGCAATACTAAAAAAACTAGATGCCTTGAGGAGGGCAAAGAAAGCTGCTCTACTCAAGGCGAAAAAGCAGAATCAGTAAAAGAACTCGTTAAACAGGGATATAAGCTGAAACATCTTCTTCATGCTATAAGAATGTCGAAGTCTACTTACTATTTCGAGTTAAGCAAAATAAATGTGGTAGAACTACGCAATAAAACCTTAATGAGTATTATTCAAGAAATATTTACTCACCATAAAGGCAGGTATGGTGTTAGAAGAGTATATGGTGAGCTAGTAAACCTTGGGTTTAGGGTTAATCATAAGCGTGTTCAACGTTTAATGCGTGTTATGCGACTGGCTGGTAAGCGTCCGAAGGAGAAGTATCATTCATACTTGGGTGAGGTTGGTAGAGTCGCAGCTAATATTATTAACCGTGATTTTACTACTACTGCTCCTTTACAGAAGTGGACTACTGATGTTTCACAGTTTACTTTCCAGTGGGGTAAGTGTTATCTTTCGCCAATACTTGATATGCATACGAATGAGATTATTGCTTATGATTTATCGTTGCACCCTAATTTAGGTCAGGTAAAACGCATGTTAGATAAGGCTTTTAAACGTTTCCGAATGGTTGAAGGGCTTGTGTTTCATTCTGATCAGGGTTGGCAGTATAGGCATGCTTATTTTAGGAGTGTTTTGAAGGAACATGGGATTATTCAGTCTATGAGTCGTAAAGGTAATTGTTATGATAATGGGATTATGGAATCGTTTTTTGGTAGGCTTAAGAACGAGATGTATTACGGGCATGAGCATGAGTATGCTTCGTTTACTGAGTTTGCTAGAGCGTTAAAAGAATATATTTATTATTACAATAATGAGAGGATTCAGAAGAAGACTGGGTGGATGCCTCCTGTTAAATACAGGGAAGCATCCACGCGAGCGATATGATTAAGTAAAAGGGATATGTGTCCAGAAAAAGGGGTACATATCAGCCAAAAAATGGAACAAATGTGGGCTTATGTTCTTATGTTTTGACTTTAATAGCTTATTTTGTACTTCTGCTAATAAGCGTATTTCTTTTATGACTTAGTTTTTGATTCTCATTTATGTTGTCTATTATTGATGAAGATATTGTATCGTCTTCCTCATCCTCTATTCCCGTCATTTCTCTGATTATTTGGACATAATTTGTTTCACTAACATCATGATTTCCAACGATTTTTCCTTGTCTTAGTACAACTATCCTAGTTGCAACTGCAAATACGTCTGGAAGATTATGACATACCAGTATAATTGTGCGACCCTGTGATCGTAGGCGTTTCATATAAGATAGTGTTTCAGCTGTTTGTGTTAAAGATAATGAAGCTGTAGGTTCGTCTAATAGTATGAGTTTTGGATCCGATAGTAGCATTCGTGCCAATGCGACAGTTTGACGTTGTCCACTTGATAGTAATCGTATTGGAGTATGTATTCTTATGGCACATGTTAGTTCTTGTAATGCCTTTCGGGCTTCGCATGCCATTGCATCTTTATTGAGTGTATGACATGATTTATTTCGCATCTCTTTGCCTAAGAATAGATTTGATGCAACGTCCAAATTATCGCAAAATTCTTGTCCTTGGAAAACTGTTGCTATTCCAAGATCATTTGCTTCTCGTATGGAGTGCAAATTCACTTCTTTATCTTCAAAGATCATTCTTCCTTTTGTTGGTTGAATCAAACCAGATATTGTTTTAATAAGAGTGGATTTTCCGACGCCATTGTCTCCAACAATTGCCACTATTTCTTTGCTATAAATATCGAGTGTTATGGATTTAAGTGCTTCTGTAAAGCCAAAGTTTACGCTAATATCTTTTAGCTGTAGGAGTGGATTTTGTCCGTACATTACGTCTCCTTGTTGATATTGCTAATAATATTGCAATCGATATTACAACCTATTTCTATAGGTGTTGAGATGTTTTGTGATGTATTTTTTCTGCAGCATCAATACCTTCTAGTGCTGCTCCTAGTGCAGAACAATTAGTAAGATTTGATGCAACTACAACTTGTATAGGAGTTAAAACATCAGGGAATAGTAAGCGGTGCAATGACTCTCTAAAAGCATCGACGAAAACTGATCCACTTTGCACTAGGAGTCCTCCTATAACTACAATTTCAGGGTCTACTGATGTACATAGTTCTGCTGCTACTGTTCCTATTCGTATTGCAGTATCAGCTATGATACGTCTGCATCCTGGGTCTCCTTCATTTGCTAAACGTACAAGATCTTCTACAGTTAGATCTCCATGGGTAACTCTTAATAACGATGTTATTCGTTCTTCATTTATAAAAGTATTAAGGCACCCACGGTTTCCGCATGCGCAAATGCTTCCGAGTGGATCAACTTGAATATGCCCTATTTCTCCTGCCATTCCAGTTACGCCGCGCCATATTTTCCCATCTGCCATTATGGAGGCACCAGCTCCGTCATCGGTATTTATGTATATGAAATCTGTGGTTTTTGTAACAGATCCTGCTCTTGATTCCCATACTGCGCAACAGTTTGCATCGTTATCTAAAGTAACTGGAATATTAAAAATTGATTGTAGATACGAAATAATGTCGAAATTGTTCCAATGTGGCATAATGCCAGGTATTGCTATTGTTTTTGTACGTTTATCTATTGGTGCTGTTATAGATACGCCTATTGCTATTAGTTCTTTTGCAGATGCGTTTATGTTGGACAAAGTTTCATTTATGAGTAATGTTGCTCGTTCGAGAGTTACATCTGGAATATGTTGTTTTGGTAATAGTAATGTTCGTTCCGCGATTATGTTAAGTTCGTAGTCAATAAAAATTAGATCTAGAGAGTGTCTGCTAATTTTTAGTCCTACGCTTATTCCTTTTCTACGAGCTAAAGCTACGAGTGTTGCTCTTCTTCCGTTATGTATTGTGTTTTCTGTGTACAACCGCCCTTCTTTTACAAGTTGTCTTACAAGAGTTGATACGGTTGCAGTTGATAATCCTGTCGCTTCAGCAAGCTCTATTTGCGTAATTGCACCAAATCTGCGTATGTAAGAAAGTAATGCAGATCGATTAGCTTCTCGCAATGAAGTTTGGGATCCGAATAAATGCGACATAATATAAGCATATCTATATTTTGAAGAATTGTCATTCATTGATTTGAAACTTTTGTTCTTTATTGGTTAAATTGGTTGAATTTATATTAAATAATTGGTACGAGCAGTTAATTCATGTAGATTAAAAATTGTATTAAATTTATATATTAAACAAAAAATAGAAAAATTTGATTTATGTGTTTGACAACTTAACACAATAGTTTATAATAAAAAATTAGATAGCGTTGTAGCTGTCTATATCAAATAACCTTTTGATGCAAAGGAGCGTCGATGAACATAGGTAAAAAGGCAATCGCTTTATTTGTAGGTATTGCTGTAGTTGCTGGTTTATCAGCCTGTTCAGGTTCAAGAGGTGGTGCATCCAAAAACGTAAGTCAAGGAATTGAAAAAGGTGCCACCATTGGTGTCTCTATGCCAACAAAGTCGGAGGAACGTTGGAATAAAGACGGTAATAACCTAAAGAAGAAGCTAGAAGATGCTGGCTATAAAGTTATATTGAACTTTGCAGACGATAAACCAGCTCAGCAAAATGCAGATATTGAAAATATGATTAACAACGGCGCTAAGGTTGTTGTTGTTGCTGCAAAGGATGGTAGTGCTGTAGGACCTGCAGTAGAGAAGGCTCATGATGCTGGAGCTAAAGTAATTGCCTACGATCGATTGATTATGAATACAAAGGCTGTTGACTATTATGCAACATTCCAGCTTGAGCAGACTGGTATTCTTGAAGCAAATTATATTATTGATAAGTTGGGTCTTAAGAATGGTGCAAAGGGACCATTCAATATTGAGCTTTTCACTGGTTCTCCAGATGATAACAATGCTAAGTACTTCTTTAAGGGTGCATGGGATTTGCTGCAACCATACTTTAAATCTGGTGCCTTAGTTTCCCCATCTAATCATGGTGGTGGCGTGAATAAAGACTTTAAGGTTCAAGATTGGCAGAAGATTTCTGTTCAAGGGTGGAAAGCTGAACAGGCTCAAAAGGATATGGAATCAATTATTGATTCTGCATATGCTAAAGGTCAGCCACTACATGCAATATTAAGCCCTTATGATGGTATTTCGACTGGTGTTATCAACGCCATTGAATCTAAGCGTCCAGATTTAAAGCCAGGTACAGATAATTGGCCAATTATAACTGGACAGGATGCTATGGAGTCAGCTGTATCTTCAATTGCACGTGGAAAGCAGAGCCAGACAGTATTTAAGAATGTCAATAAGCTTGCTGAAGCCGTTTATCAGATGGTATTGGAAATTGCTAAAGGCAAGAAGGTGTCTGGTATTAACGGAAAGTTCAATAACAACAAGATAGACGTTCCTTCTAAATTGCTAAATCCACAAGATATTACTAAGGATAATCTTACTGACTTAGTGAAAGATGGCTATATAACACAAGAACGCTTTGATAAGTTAGTACATTAAAAATTAACTATCAATTTGAACTAATATGGGGGCACGATCAGTGCCATAGTTGTGCCCCCATTAGTTGAAACTGTGCGTTGTAATGATTGGAAGTAGATGATGTCGCATAAAGACACAATATTGAGTATGCAGCACATCACAAAAACGTTTGGTTCACTAAAAGCTCTTACTGATGTTAATCTTTCGGTTGATCGCGGTGAAATTCATGCAATTTGCGGCGAAAATGGTGCTGGTAAATCTACGTTAATGAATGTGCTATCAGGTGTTTATCCTTACGGATCTTACACGGGAAAGATTATATTTAACGGAAAAGAGTGTAAATATAGTAATATTAAAAATTCAGAACGTGATGGAATTGTTATTATTCATCAGGAGCTGACTTTAAATCCATTTCTTTCAATTTCCGAAAATATTTTCATGGGAAATGAATGCTCAAAAAATGGAGTAATTGATTGGAGCGAAACTCGCGCTAAAGCTGCAGAACTTCTTAAACGCGTTGGTTTGCCAGAAGATCCAGATACAAAGATTATGGATATTGGTGTTGGTAAACAGCAGCTTGTAGAGATTGCTAAGGCTTTATCTAAAAATGTAAAGTTGCTGATTCTTGATGAACCAACTGCAGCATTAAATGATGAGGACTCTGCGCATTTACTACAGCTTGTTCGCCAATTAAGAGATGAACATGGCGTTACAAGCATTATAATTACGCACAAGCTTAATGAAGTTGCTGTAATAGCAGATAACGTTACTATAATTCGTGACGGATCGACAGTTGGTGAAATGTATATTACACCAGAAACGCCATTAGATTACGATGAATTAATTCGTAAAATGGTAGGTCGAGAATTAACCAATCTGTATCCTAAGCACGAAACAAATCAATCTGGTGAAGAATATCTTCGTATAACCAATTGGACAGTTCATCATCCAATGGATAATAGCCGAATAATAGTCGATAATGCTAATTTGTATGTTCGTTCTGGCGAAATTATTGGATTGGCTGGATTGATGGGTGCTGGCAGAACCGAATTGGCTATGAGTGTTTTTGGACGCTCATATGGCTCCAATATAACTGGTGATCTTTATATTAAAGGTAAAAAAGTCGAATTGCGCAATGTGCAAGAAGCAATTAATGCTGGTTTGGCTTATGCTACAGAAGATCGTAAAGGTTATGGTTTAAATCTTTTGCAGAATATTCGCGAAAATTCATCTATTGCTTCATTGTCAAAAATGAGCAAATTAGGTGTTGTTGATGGAAACATTGAGCGAAAAGAAGTTGATGCATATCGAGAGAACTTTAATATAAAATGTCAAAACATTGATGTGCAAGTTTCTACGCTTTCTGGCGGAAATCAGCAAAAGGTTGTATTGGCAAAATGGGTTCTTTCTGATCCAGACATACTCATTCTCGATGAGCCAACTCGTGGTATAGATGTTGGTGCAAAGTATGAAATTTATGAAATCATCGATAAGCTTGCCGATCAAGGTAAAGCTGTTATAGTTATTTCTTCTGAACTACCAGAATTGATTGGTATATGCGATCGTATTTATACCGTAAGTCAAGGCGTTATCACAGATGATGTTAATAAGAATGGGTTTACCCAAGAATATCTGATGAAATGCATGACTAAGGAAAGGAATTAGCGTTATCATGAGCAAAAACAGATTAGCCCAAGATACGAAGGGTGAACAAAAATCAAGTATTCTTTCGACAATTACCGATAATGCAAGACAATATGGAATTGTTGGAGCTTTAATCGTTATTGTCGTTGTGTTCCAAATACTGACAAAAGGTGTTCTTTTAACTCCTAACAGTTTTGTTTCTTTAATTCAGCAGAATGCATATGTGATTATTTTGGCAATAGGCATGGTGATGGTGATTATTGCTACACACATTGATCTTTCTGTGGGATCTTTAGTCGCATTTATTGGTGGTGTTTGTGCACTGTTGATGGAACGCTATGGTGTTAATTGGGTATTAGCGATTGCTATATCAATTGTTGCTGGCTTACTCATTGGTTGTTGGCATGGTTTCTGGGTGGCTCGAATGGAGATTCCTGGATTCATCACCACTCTTGCAGGTATGCTGATCTTCCGCGGTTTATCTACGGTTATAGTTGGCGAATCTGTGCCTATCACCTCAGACGCGTTCCGCGGAATTGCTCGTAACTATCTTCCTAATATTCTCGGTTGGTGGGGTCCATTTGATGGTCTTACGATTGTTCTTGGTCTTATGTGCATTGCCTTGTTTGCTTGGAGCCAAATTAATAAGCGTAAGCATGTAGAAAAAGTTGGATTAGTCCCAGAACCACTATCGATTACTGTATGCAAGATCGTATTTGCTGCTCTTGCAATCATATTTGTAACATATTTGTTAGCATCCTCTGGCAATTCCGAGATGGGTGGAACTCCAATTATGTTGGTGATTGTTGCGATTTTGGTAGTTGCATACAACTTCATTCTTACAAAGACAGTTTTTGGACGTCACATATATGCTGTTGGAGGTAACCGTAAAGCTGCAATACTTTCTGGTATTGATGTTAAGCGTGTAGATTTCTGCTTGTTTGTTCATATGGGATTCTTGTCTGCTATTGCTGCTGTGGCTATGCTTTCTCGTCTGGCATCTGCTACTGCACAAGCTGGTATGGAATTTGAAATGGACGCAATTGCATCCTGCTTCATCGGTGGCACTGCTGTAACTGGTGGTGTTGGAACTATACCTGGAGCCGTTGTTGGTGCTTTTGTTATGGGAGTTATCAATCAAGGCTTGTCTATCATGGGCGTTGACACTGCAATTGTGAAAACAATTAAGGGCCTTGTGTTACTCGCTGCAGTGGCTGTTGACATAATGAGCAAGCGTCGTAAGCGCTAAAAATGCCGTATATATGGGCGTGCGCTTCAGATATTACACAAGCGTTGTGAACGAAAAGTGTACGCCCAGTTTTGTTAGTTATTAACAGATATTAACAGGTGTTAATCAGAATAAAAGAACAATAAGGAGGAATATATGCCAAAAAAATATATTCAAAAGACTAGAATGTACGCTCTAACTACCTTTTTTATGTCGATTTGGTTATTCCAGTCTTTATATGGTTCCTATAAATCTGGTGACTTATTCGCTTGGTACACTCTTATTTTTTCATTGTGCTTATTAATTGTAATCGGCTATTGCGGTTACAACGCTTTTAAAGGATTCAGTCAAGAGCGTAAAGATAAGAGCGAGGATTCTAAAAAGTAATAAATGATTGATTATTCAAGATTTTCTACATATTGAATAAATGAATCTTATAAAAGCATGCAAGGGAGCATCATGTGTGATATTTCGAGTGTATCATCTAATAAAAAAGATATTATTAATGCAAACACTTATCTTGGTATTGAGTTGGGTTCAACTAGAATTAAAGGTGCTTTAATTAATGGACAATATCAAGTTATTGCAGAAGGATCTTATAAGTGGGAAAACAAACTAGAAAATGGTTTGTGGACCTATGATTTATCTGATGCTTGGCATGGAATACAATCTGTTTTTTCTCAGATAAGTAATCAAATTAATAAAGACTACCAATTGCGTTTAAATAATATTGGCGGCATTGGTATTTCAGCAATGATGCATGGTTATTTAGCCTTTGATAATAGAAATCAGTTGCTTGTGCCATTTAGGACTTGGAGAAATACCAATACGCATGATGCTCACAGAATTCTTTCTAGCGAATTAAGTCTTAATATACCAGAACGCTGGTCGATAGCTCACTTGTATCAATGTGCGCTTGACGAGGAAGAACACGTACATAATGTAGCATTCTTTACTACGCTATCTGGCTATATTCATTGGAAGCTTACTGGCAAAAAAGTATTAGGATTGTCGGATGCTTCTGGAATGTTTCCTATGGATTCAAACAGTTTAAGCTGGGATGAGAATGCGCTAAATAAAATTGAGAATCTTCCTGAAATATCTAATCAGCCTTGGAATTTGAAGGATATTTTACCTACGCCTCTTTCAGCTGGAGAATTTGCTGGTCGATTGACAGTTGATGGTGCTTCTCTTCTTGACCCTAGTGGTATTTTAAATCCAGGAATACCATTTGTTCCTCCTGAAGGAGATGCGGCAACCGGTATGGTTGCAACCAATACATTAAAGCCTGGTACTGGTAATGTTTCGGCTGGGACATCTATTTTTGCAACTGTTGTTTTAAAGCGCCCTTTGTCAAAAGCTCATAAAGAGTTAGATATAGTTATGACTCCAGATGGTCATTTATCTGCAATGAGTCATGCTAATAATTTCACTACAGATTTAAATGCTTGGGTTAATTTATTTGCTCAATTTGCAGATGCAATAAGAAAACCAATATCAATGGATTTGTTATATACAAGCCTGTTTAATTCTGCTGTTGATAATGGAACTGAATTTGATGCTGGAGGAAATATTAACTACTGTTTTTCTTCTGGAGAGTTTCAAGCAGGTTTGGAAGAAGGGCGATTTGTATTTGCTCGCGGTCCGCAAGCAAAACTTTCACTCGGAAACTTTATGCGTGCTCAGCTATATGGAGCATTTTGTCCAGTGACTATTGGAATGAATGTTTTAACAAAAGAAGAGCATGTTGAAATTGATTCTTTGCTTGGTCATGGTGGTATTTTTGCCACCCCTGAAGTTTCTCAGCGTATTGCTTCGGCGGCGTTTGGTGTTCCAGTAACCACTATGCCTACGGCTTCTGAAGGCGGATCGTGGGGAATGGCGATTTTAGCATCGTACATTAGGCGAAAAAATATAACATTAATAGACTTTTTGCAAAATGAAGTATTTGCCCATGTGAATTCAGTTACCGTTTTCCCTCGTAAGGATGACGTGGAAGGATTCCAGAGGTATTTTGAGCAATTTATGAGGTCATTGCCAATAGAACATGCAGCAATAGCTACGATGCCGTAAAAATATTGCGCAAAAGATTGCTTAAGTCAGACTAAAAATAGTGTTTTCTCATCATATTTTTAAAAAATTTATTAGAAAGAAATAGTAATTATGAAAACTTTAAAAGATTATTCACAAGAAACTCAATCTGAGGTAAAACAGGTACGCGAATTAGTATCCAATTTGCATGATCAACTTATTAAATGGAATTTAGTTGTGTGGACTGCGGGAAATGTTTCTCAACGTTTGCATACTGCTGATTTAATGGTTATTAAGCCTTCTGGAGTACGATACGAAAGACTAACTCCTGAATCAATGATTGTTTGTGATCTAGATGGGAATGTTGTTGATGGATCCTATTCTCCGAGTTCTGACACAGCTTCGCATGCTTATATTTATAGGAATATGCCTGAAGTATTTGGAGTAGTGCACACTCATTCGACTTATGCTACTGCTTGGGCTGCTATTGGAGAAAATATACCATGTGGATTAACAATGATGGGAGATGAGTTTGGCGGCCCCGTTCCAGTTGGACCATT
Organism: Gardnerella sp. DNF00354; assembly: GCF_049262755.1. NCBI lineage: Bacteria > Bacillati > Actinomycetota > Actinomycetes > Bifidobacteriales > Bifidobacteriaceae > Gardnerella > Gardnerella sp. DNF00354. Next base: position 89,455 of record NZ_CP058402.1, on the reverse strand, counting down.
CAGGTTGATTGGCAGTGAGGCCATTGGGCAAGGCGTTGTTGAAACATTACGCAAATATCCTAAGTCGCCAGCGGTTTTGATGCAAAATCACGGTCCTTTCGTAATTGGAAAAGATGCAGAAAGTGCTGTGAAAGCTGCTGCTATGACAGAAGAAGTAGCCAAAACAATGTGGGCTGCTAGGCAAATAGGGAAAATAATCGATATAAAGCAAGAAGATATCAATTCCCTTAATAAACGATATCAAAATGTTTACGGACAAAACTAATAAAAATAATCTAAAAACAATTACATATATAAGTCTTATAGGAGTAAATAATGGCTATGGAAAATCCTTTTGAAAACAAAGAAGTGTGGTTTGCTGTAGGTTCGCAAGAACTATATGGTCCAGAAACACTAGAACAAGTGGCAACACAAGCTGGCGAAATCGTAGATTATTTAAATAATAAACATTCGATACCTGTGAAAATTGTTTTGAAACCAACCTTAAAGTCATCTGACGCTGTGCGTAATTTTATGGTTGATGCATCTTCAAAAGAATCTTGTATAGGCGTGATCGCTTGGATGCACACGTTCTCGCCAGCAAAAATGTGGATTCGCGGATTAGAACTGTTGCGTAAACCTTTGCTTCAGTTGAATACTCAGTATCATCGTGAAATACCTTGGGACAGTATTGATATGGATTTTATGAATTTAAATCAAGCTGCTCATGGAGATAGAGAATTCGGTTATATTGTTTCTAGACTTGGTATCAGAAGAAAAATAGTTGTTGGTCATTATACGAATCCAGAAGTTTCGGATCGCATAAATGCTTGGGTTCGTGCATGTTTAGGCTGGTGGGCGTCTAACAATATGAACGTTATGCGTTGGGGAGACAATATGCGTAACGTTGCAGTTACTGAGGGAGATAAAACTGAAGCTGAGAAAATCTTTGGTGCATCCATTAATACTTGGTCTGTAAACGAATTAAATTCATATGTTAATCGTGCTACAGATAAGCAAGCTAAAGATTTGATAGAAGATTATAAAAATAAATACAATGTTGATCCAGAATTATTAAATCAAAAATATGATTCTCTGTTAATTGCAGCTAAGCAGGAAATTGGAATGGTATCCATGATGCGTGATTATGATGCTACTGCTGCAGTAGATAATTTTGAAGATCTTGGTGGTCTTTCCCAACTTCCAGGAGTCGCTGCTCAACGTTTTCCTTCCGAATATGGATGGGGTTTCTCAGCAGAAGGGGATTGGAAAACCGCAATATTGGTTCGTTTGGGATTAGTTATGGGGTATGGTCTTGAAGGTGGAGCTTCTCTTATGGAAGATTACTCGTATCATTTTGAGCCAGATAACGAAATGATATTAGGATCACATATGTTAGAAGTTTCGCCTTCTATTGGAAGTATTCAAAAACCTCGTCTTGCTATATATCCATTGGGTATTGGAGGAAAATCAGATCCTGTTAGACTCGTGTTTACTGCTGCTCCTAAAAAGGATGCTGTTGTGGTTTCTCTTGCAGATATGTGCAGTAGATTTAGACTTTTAATGAATGTCGTAGATGTTGTAGAGCCGTCTGGAAGCCTAAAGAATTTGCCTTGCGCTCGCGCCATGTGGAAACCGCAGCCAAGTCTATCTTTGTCTGCGCAATGCTGGTTATTAGCTGGTGGATCCCATCATACTTGTATGACAACGTCAATTGGTAGAGAAGTTTGGGAAGATTTTGCGCGTATCTCTGGTGTTGAACTAGCTGTGATTGATAAAAACACTAATACCCAAGATTTTGAGCGCAATCTACAGATTTCTCAAATGTATTACAAGCTTAATGTTAAGTAATATTGGCGTTATTGCGTCTCTAGTGATGAATGTTTGTTGTGTTATTATTTCCTTTGAAAATAATGGTCAATTTTATAGCGAAGAGGTGTTTTAATGAATGAAAATATGCACATTGTGCCTAACATTTTATTATCGGATGGCAATTCTATACCACAAGTTGGTTTAGGTGTACTTCGAGTTGATAAAGTAAGTATGCATGATGTTGTAGAAAGCGCTCTTTCGCTAGGATACAGACATATTGATGCTGCAGCTGGATATAACAATGAGAATGAACTAGGCGAAGTATTGTGCGCAACTGGTTTTAATACTGGCGAATTGCGAGAAAACCTATGGGTGACTACAAAGGTTAGAGATTCACAGCAGGGGTATGACAATACTTTAAAGGCTTTTGATTCTCAGCTTGCGGATCTTTGCTTGAACTATGTGGATATGTATATGATTCATTGGCCTACACCATTTAATTGGCGTTCTGCAGAAACATGGAAAGCATTTGTTAGGTTAAAAGAGGAAGGTAGGGTGCGTTCGCTTGGTGTATGCAACTTTATGCCTTCTGATTTGCAGCGTTTATATGATGAAGTCGGTCAGTGGCCTCAAGTGAATCAGATTGAATTGCATCCGAGCTGGCAGCAGTCTAATGTAGTTGATTTTTGCAAGAAGCATAATATTGCTATTGAAGCGTATTCTCCATTGGCGCGCGGACGTGATTTGAATATCGGCGATGGTGTTTTGGAAACTATTGCTAAGAATCATGATGTTACTTGTGCTCAGGTGATTTTGCGCTGGCATATTGAGCATGGATACATTATCATACCTAAATCTGTTTCAGCAAATAGGCAACTTGAAAATATTAATGTTTTTGGATTTAGTCTTAAGGATGACGAAATACGCGCAATAGATGATTTGAACACTAATGAGCGAATGGGGCATGACCCTGCAACGTTTAGTTATGCATGATTGTGTGGCGTTTCTTTTATCCTGTGTTTGTTCCCAAAATCGCCAAATACGTAAACAAACACGGGCAAGTGTTCTTGGTTTTGTTTCTATATTTGGTGTTTTGGTAAACAAATGTGGGGAGGTGTTCTTGGTTTTGTAGTCGGATTTGGTGGTTCTGGGAACAAACGCGGGAATGGGGTTACGCTTATGTGAGCGCAATTACTGCGTAGTTCCCAAAAAATCAATGTCGGAAAGACTTAAAGAAGTTTTGCGTTTCTGGGTCTGTGCAAGCGTCCATAACTTCGTATGGTGTGCCATTTTCTGCAACAACGCCGTTTCGTAGCAAAACCACTCTGTCGGCAGCTTCGTGAGCAAAATGCATCTCGTGAGTGGCCATTAAAATCGTGGTTCCTTGCTCTTTTAGTTCCGCAACCATGTCTAGAACTTCGCCAACAAGCATTGGGTCTAGTGCGGAAGTAATCTCGTCTAAAAGCAAAAGTTGTGGGCTTGTCATAAGCGCGCGTGCAATCGCCACTCGTTGCTGCTGTCCGCCCGAAAGCTGATCCGGATAAGACTTTGCTTTATTTTCTAGCTTAATCCTAGATAGAAGCTCCATTGCGCGGCTTTCTGCACGGTCTTTGTTCCAATGATGAACTTTTCGCGCAGCAAGAGTCACATTATCTAAAACACTCATATGCGTAAAAAGATTGAATTGCTGGAACACAACTCCGATTTGAGACCTAATTTGATCCTGATTTATACGAGGATCTGTAATATCTGTGTTTCCAAGCCAAACTTGGCCGTCGTCTACTCGCTCAAGCAGATTAATGCACTTCATAAGAGTGGATTTTCCGCTTCCAGAAGGTCCTAAAAGAGCCACCACTTCGTGAGGCGCAATATCAAAAGAAATGCCTTTAAGAACAGGTGTTGAGTTATATGATTTTCGAATATTGCTTAAGCGCAAAACTGGGGTTGAATCCGTGTAATCACTTGTATTCGTTTGATCACTTGTGTTTGTGTAATCGCTCATTTGCTGATTTACCTTCTGGTTTGTTAAGTTATTCATCACACGGTTCCTCCGTTTAGCTCGCGTTTGCGCAGTCTTGCCGTATACCAATCGTTTAGAACAATAAACGGAATGCTCAGCGCTATAAACACAACGCTTGCTACAACGTATGGAGTGAAGTTATAAGAAGTTGCAACAGATATTTGCGCGGCTCGAACAGCGTCTACAGCGCCCAAAACCGATATGAGTCCTGCATCTTTTTGCATAGATATAAAGTCGTTCATTAAGGCAGGAGCCACTTTTCTTAAGCCAAGAGGAATTACCACTAATCGCACAGTTTGACCAGATGTTAAGCCAAGTGATCTTGCGGACGCTCGCATAGATGGATGCACGTCTTCAAATCCTGCGCGCAATACCTCTCCAACGTATGCGGAGTAGCTCATAACAATGGCAATTGTACCGAGTATTGCTGGTGGGATTCGTCCAAAAAGCTGTAATCCTGGTATGCCAAAGCCGATTAAGTAAAGCACAACAAGCATTGGTATGCCGCGCATAATAGTTGTGTAGAATTGCGCTATAGCTCGCAAAGGGAAAAGCATTGGGCTTACGCTTGTACGAATAACAGCTATTAAAGTTCCAAGTATTGCTACTCCAATAACAGCGAAAACAAGCACCTGCAGATTAAGCATTAAGCCTTGCAAAACGGATGGCAAAGATAGCATGAAGTATTTGCCAGAGAAGAATGTTTCGCGCACTCTTGGCCAACCAGGGCTCATTGCAAGTGCTGCAATGCACACGCCAAGTAATACTAAAGTGCTTATTATGCTTGTTAAAACTGATTTAAGATTTTGCTTTTTGCGGATTGACCTACGCTCAAGCTCGATATTGCTTAAAGCGTATTCTCCAGCGTTGTTTGATTCACTGTTTAATGCATTGCCGTTAAGTACTGTCATTGGCGGCACTCAAGCCTTTCGACATAATGAATGATACGCACTATTGTAAGCACTTTTGTGTGACGATTGGGTTACAAGTTGCTTACAATAATGCGTATTGGTAATGACGTTAGTACGATTTTTATTTATTTTTGGTTTAGTTTTTACTTCAGAACTGGCACATTAGTCGTGTACTCTGCAAGCCACTTTTCTTGGAGCTTCTTCAAAGTACCATCTTTTTCTAGCGCATTCACAGCCTTAGTGACGTCTGCGGTAAGCTTAGATCCTTTTGGAAGTACCAATCCAGTTCCTTCCTTATCTTCCGATCCTGCAATCTGTCCAAGAACAACACCTTCTTTAACCTGCTTGCTGCGCACAATGTTTACGGAAGATGGAGTATCTATAACAAGTGCGTCAATCTGCTTAGAATCAAGAGCCTGAACCAAAGCGTCATTATCGTTAAAGGTTTGAATATCGCTCTTAATCTTGTCTTTAGCAAAGCTGTAGCTTGTTGTTCCAACCATTGCGCCAATTGTAGCGGTTTTAAGGTCTGCTAAAGTCTTCGCGTTAGCGAACTTGCTATCTTTTTTGACCACAACACCTTGAGTTGCGTTGTAGTAGCTTGGCGAAAAGTCTACTGCCTTCTTGCGTTCTTCTGTAATAGAGAACTGCTGAAGGTTAAAATCAAAGTCTTTTGGTCCTGGGGTTACTGCGGAGTCGAAGGTTGTGCGAACCCACTTTACTTTGTCTTTATCGTATCCGAGTTTCTTTGCAACAGCGTATGCTACTGCAGATTCGTAACCCTTGCCGTTTTCTGGCTTGTTATCGTACATCCAAGGTGTGTAAGTTGGCTGAGCTGTGCCGATTGTCAAAACGCCTGGAGTAATCGTCTTTTGGTTTGTATCTTGTGCGTTTTGGCTGCCGCATGCTGCTGTGCTAACCATTGCTGCCATTGCTAATGCTGCTGCTGCAATTTTTGTAGCAGCGATTGCTACGCGGTTGGTGTGCAAGTTGTTGTGTACGAAAATAGCCATTTTTTCTCCTTGTTTTTGCTAAAACCTTAAGATTTTTCGCTTATTCGTTTTTTTAAGCGATTTAAGTAGGTTTTGCGGCCGTACATTTGATAGTTTATAAGATGCTGAAAGCATTTAAGGCTTAATTGTTACAGAATTGTTATCGCGATTGTTTATAACGCGCTATATTTTGTTGATTTAATACGTGGTTTTGTGGTGATTAGACTTAAGTCGTAGTATGTTAAGTGTCAGTTACATACGGTGTGTTGCTTTTTGAGGAGTATTTTATGTTAAATAATTTTGAACATAGCGCGGCTGACGATTTTTCTGAAAGTTCTAAAGATTTTAGTCATCTTTCAAAACTTGCTGTTATAGTTGCACTTCAAAAAGAAGCTCAGCCTATTTTTCAAGCATTTTGTGGGGATTATAAAACTTGGGATTCGTATGGGGTTACTTTTATTCAGGGCAAAATCGCTTCGAATGGCAAAGGTGAAAATCCTACTCTTACAATATGTGTTGCTGGAATGGGGAAGTCTGCTGCAGCAGCTGCAGCTCAAGCGTTGATAATCGAATCCAATCCACAAGTGTTGATTTTTAGCGGAATCGCAGGTGCTTTAAATCCGCGTCTTAGTGTTGGAGATATTGTTATAGGCAAAAAACTTCACTATTTAGAAACAAATACGCAGATTATTGCAGAGTGCGCTCCGCATAAATCTGTTTTTGAATCAGATCCAAAATTATGCTATTTAGCTGCTAAAGAGGCAGAATTATTAGGATTTAGGCTTGAGAAGTCTTTGGAAGAATCCTCTTCGGTTGCTGGCGACTTATCCTCGGACTTTAAGCAAAACGAGTCTAACATAAATAGCGTTGCTTATGTGTGTGGAAACATAGCAACAAGCGACCAATTTAACACAGATCCTAATATTTTAGACGCTGTGCGAGCAACGGTTTTTGGCGATTGCGAAGAGATGGAAGGCGCTGCTGCTGCACATATTGCGGCTAAAAACGGTGTTCCATTCCTTGCGATTCGCTCAATGAGTAATCGTTGTGGAGAATCATACGAATCTGTGGATTCGCATAAGGATGATTTGGTTCTTGCAGCTGATCAAGCAGGATCGTTAACTTTGCGTGTTTTGAAGGCGCTTGTTAAATAACTGCAGACTAGTTTACTTATTTGAATCGTTTTGTTCTGCTAAATCAAATCCGCTGAAAGTAAATCCAGGGCTTACTACGCAAGAAACAAGAACATCGCCATCGCTTGGTATTGTTCTCTGCCATGTTCCAGCAGGAATTACAAGATGTCCGCGCGTGGATAAGCCATTGCATTCCTTAGTGTTTCCAAGAGTAAAACGCTGCAAATCTGCCTCTGCGCAAGGATTTTTGCCACATCCACCAAGTTCAATCGTAAGATTTGACGGTCCATGCCATAGCCAAATCTCGTCTGCATCAACTTTATGCCATGCGCTTGAATCGCCAGAAGGCAAAAGGAAGTAAATAAGAGAGGCCAATGGTCTTGGTGCGTCTGCGCCAGCGTTTTCGTCAATTTGCGTATTGTTTGTGCTCGCGTTTGAAGTATTTTCATTGTTGGTTGCGCTATATAGTTGCGCTGCTTGCCAGTCGCGGGTGTACCATCCGCCTTCTGGATGGGCTTCTAGCTGTAATTCTTTAACAAGATTTTTGGCGTAATCACTCATATTTTCTAAACTGACACTCATAATGCATGCTCCTTTTATTTTTCATATTTGCGTTAAATATTTGAGTTAAATGTGTTCTTATCTGTGCTTGCATCAGATTATTGAGCAAAAGCACCATTATTGTATACAAGATTTCCAGAAATAACTGTTGCTTTTGCACTACCTGCACCGTGACGCACAAAATTGTGCAAAGTCTCTTCAACTCCTTGTGGCGAGCTTGTGTCTGTTGGAATATCAAAGAACGCAAGGTCGGCTGTTGCTCCAGCATTAATTTGGCCAATTCTGTGCGGTCCTACGTGTAAGCCCATAACGCTTGCGCCGCCTAAAGTAAGCATGCGAATAATTCGATGTGTTAAATCATCTTTTCTATATCCTTGCGCTGTTGCTAAATCATAGACTTTTGCAGCGTCGTCTAAAACGTCTAAAGATGGGGAAGAAGATAGTGAATCCGTACCAATCGCAAGCAAGTTTCCTTCTTCCATGTAGTCGCGAATTGGCGCGTCTCTTTCCGTAACAGTAATGCGGTTGGATCTTGGGCACAATGCCACTCCCACTCCGCGTTGACGCAAAATTCTGCGGTCTTCGCCATCTGCCCAAACTCCGTGAGCAATATGTACGTCTGGTCCAAGGGAGCCAAGCTGATCCAAAAACTGAATTGCGGAAGCTGTCATTCCATGTGCTTTAAGTTCGCTGTAGCTTGCCCAAACGTTAGCATTCCAATCTGGGGCGGAATACGTGGTGAGTGTATCGGCGTGATTTCCAGCCTCCATAGGTGTTTCTGCTAAGTGTATGTGCAAGCGCATGTTTAGCTGTCTTGCAATGTCTGGCAAATCCACAAAAGGTTCGGTTTCTAGACTGTAAGGTGCGTGTGGGCTAATTCCTATACTCGGCACTCTGCCGTTGTCCATCATGTGCCCAAGCATTTCGAGCAGCTTAGCGTAGCCTTCTTCCTTCCAGTCAACGTTTTTCCAGCCCATTACCTCCCAATAGGCTATCCCGTGCATGCCTTGGCTTGCAAGCGCTCCAACGGCTTCGATATCAGTTACAATGTCGGCAGCTGCAGTAGTGCCAGCTTCCACCATCATTCTTGCGCCTTCGTATGCAGAAGTTTTCCAAGTCATCAATGCTGGGTTATGCTGTTTTTCTTCTTGTAATTTGTCATAAACAACATTGAATCCTTCTTCCCAGTCTCTAAAATTGCGGTATTCGCCGCGGCCTACGCTTGCCATATTCGTGTATTGCAAATGCGTGTGTGCGTTTATAAGACCTGGTGTCATAAGACCATGCCAATGTCGTTCGTTGTTAAACATTTTCCTGTAGGAATCGTTTGACATTTCATCTTTTAGAGTGTCTAGTACCCACTGTCTTGTTCCAACGTGTACAACGCGTCTATTTGATACTGCTACGGCTCCTTCGGGAATAATAGGACCTGTTACTGGAATAACCATTGCTGCACTGTATAAGGTTACTTCGCTAAGCGGCGTTGGGTGTGCAAGTGCGCGTATTGGATCTGTAAACATTGCTTTCCTTATGGAATTATCGTTTAACTAATTTTGCTTCTGTTACTCTATTATTGCTTAGATTTATTATGATTTGGTTAATTGGATTTCATCTAAATATTTTCGTCTTCGGCAAATCTTGTTAAATCCCATCTATAACCATTATCTTTATTGGATTCGCTAGCACTATATCCGCGTTCTGCTAATGCAATACTTGCTATTTGATTATCGGAGCTTTCTGGCAATTGGTAAATTCCAGAATCAAGCCGATTTTTGTCGCTATTTTTCTTGTTTTTCCCATTGTGCTCTAGCAAATACGCTACTGCGCTTACTTGAACAGCAAAACTAAAGTCCATAATCTCAATAGGATTTCCACCGCCAGTAGTGTAATTTGTGCCGTCTCCTTCACTTATTAGTGTGATTTGCGGACCGCACGGAACTTGGATTTTTCTTTGTGGAGTTCCAACAACTGGCTTAAAATCAGGGATTTCGTCTAGTGCAATCTCGTTTGCAATTCCGCCAATAACAGCTAAAATCGCGTTTTCTTGCATGTTTTGCATGTGTTGCAATGTAATCGTGTGTCTAACGCCTGTTGCAGAAACAATCATATTGCTTGTATCAACAGCGCATTCAAGATTTTTAGCTTCAAAACCGTCGAAAACTGCGCGCAAGGACTGTACAGGATTTGTATCGCAAATCGTAACTTTTGCACCCAATGCGCGTATTCTTAATGCGAATCCGCGACCAACTGGACCGTATCCAACAACAGTTACTTTAGCGTTTTTAAAGCATTCGCTTCCAAGAATTTGCTGCATAGTAGTAACGCATGTTTCGCCAGTTCCATGACGATTGTCAAAATCGGTTTTTAGAGCGCTGTTATTTACTGCAATCACAGGGTAGTGCAAGTGCCCAGCTTTTTGCATTGCTTCAAAAGCGCGCACTCCGCTAGTTGTTTCTTCTGCAACTCCTATTAGATTAGCTGCGATTTGCGGGCGTTCAAGGCTTGCTAGGCGCGCAAAACTTGCACCATCGTCGATTATTATGTCTGGCTGTATTTCGTCTAAGAGTTTTAGCGCACCTTCATGAGTTTGTTCAGGTGTCCAATCTCGGTTTGCTTGTACTAAAATGCCTTCTTTTTTAAGCTGATCTGCTACTCGCTGGTCAGTTTCGTCTGGACCGCAAAAAACGCCAACAATCGCTCCGTGCGCGTGCAATTCTCTAAGCAGTACAGCTGTTTTTGGTTCCAACACAAGGCAAACAGCTATTCTAACGCCTTCTAAATTAAGACCACTTTCTTGTAAATTGTTAAGTAGAGTGCGCATTACTGGCATATGTTTTTGCGCGTAATCTATTGCGTCTTTTCCGCTTAAATTAGGCGCATTCACCATAGTGTTTTCTATATTTTCGTAAGATTTAGTGGCATCAAAATCTGCGTATTGTTTACAAGTCGTAGGAATTATTCCCCAAGATTGCGCGCTCTGTAAGAATTTTTCTACATCACTATTTTGGTCACTATTTTTAGCATTCTCATTTTGAATATTGTTATCTCCAATAAACACGCGTGCCCCAGCAAGAGATTGGTTAGTTCTCTGCGAAGTAATAGCAGCCCATTCGCTAAAATCAATCATATTAAACTCCTAAAAGCTCTTATATTTATTATCCCTATAATCCAAGTGCGTTCAAAGCTTCTTTTAAATTCTCTACTTCGATTATGTCAATACCGGGAATGCTAATTTTCTTTCGCATATTACACACGATCGCACGCTTATAGCCGATCCTAGCTGCTTCTCTAATTCTAGGTTCCATTCTAGAAGCTGGGCGAATTTGACCAGTAAGACTAATCTCACCAATTGCGCAAGTTAAAGGTAAAACTGCCTTATTTTTGGCTGCGCTCGCCAAACTTGCCACTATTGCTAAATCGCAAGCAGGTTCTTTCGCCTTAGCTCCAGCAATCGTAGAAACGTAAATGTCTTTAGATAAAAGATTTAATCCACCATGTCTATATAAAACAGCGGTAAGCATGGCAATTCTGTTTGTGTCTACTCCAGAAACTGCGCGTCTAGGGGCTGGCAGAACTGAATCTGTAACAAGAGCCTGAATTTCAATAGGTATGCTTCTGTGTCCTTCTAAAGTAAAAGTTACGCACGTTCCTTCGTTTTTACAATCTCCATTAGAAGACAGGAACAGCCCAGAAGGATCTGGAACCTCTTCAATACCATCGCCACTCATGTCGAAGCAGCCAACTTCGTCTGTAGGCCCAAAACGATTTTTAACAGCGCGAAGCATGCGTAATGCGGTTTGACTATCTCCTTCAAATTGGCAAACAGTGTCTACAAGATGTTCCAGTGTGCGAGGACCTGCAATCGAGCCGTCTTTTGTAACGTGTCCAACAAGAAGAATTGGAATATCGCAAGTTTTAGCAACGTCTATAAGCGCGCTAGCTACTTCTCGAACTTGAGTGGAGCCTCCTGTAATTCCTTCAACATCGCTAGAAACAATAGTTTGTGCCGAATCTACAATTGCAAGAGTTGGCTTATATTTTTCGATTAGCGCTAAAGCTGTGTTTAAGTCTGTTGTAGAAGCAAGAAGAAGATTTTGACTTATGGCATTTATGCGTGATGCGCGCAATTTTACTTGCGACTTTGATTCTTCGCCAGAAATGTACAGGACTAAATTTTTTGTGTATTCGGCAGTGTTTTTTGCGGATTCGTTGCAATTCTTGGCAATTTTTCCTGCTGTTTCTAAAAGTAGAGTAGATTTTCCGATTCCTGGTTCGCCTGCTATAAGCGTTACTGATCCTGGAACAAGCCCGCCTCCTAAAACGCGGTCAAATTCGCTAAATCCTGTGTGGATTCGCATGCCATTATCTGCTGTAATTTCACTGATTGGCTGAGCATCTACGCTAGAATCAAGATTTGTTATTGTAGAAATGTTATTTTTTGCATTTCTAGATCTTGTGGAGGCTCGTGAAACTCCGCTTGTAGCTTTAGGCTCGTGAAACTCGCTTAATGTACCCCATTCGCCACATTCTGGACAGCGACCATACCATTTTGAACCACTCCAACCGCATTCGGAGCATAAGTAGTAAGTAGTAGATTTTGCAGCCATGATTTGACGCTAGCTGCATTTGTAGACATTTTACCGTCATACTTTTGTGAGATAATCCAAGTATGTTGAACAGTGTTATGTGGGGTAAAAAATATGAATTCTTATGCGAATAATCCTTCTAACTCGACTTCATCTGTATCTGCTTCTCATAACAACTTACGAAAAGTTCTTATAGTTGCCGTAATAGTGGTCGTTTTAGCTATAGTTTCCGCATTCATATGGCCTGGCTGGGCGTTAAATCGCCAGCAACCGCAGTCTGCTAAAACTCAGGTGTCTTCTGCAAAAACTCCGTCAATTAAGTCTAAAGATTTGCCTAGTACATCTACTGCACTGTTAAGATCTATGCCAGATAGTGTTCTTGATTTTGCGCGTGTTGATGCTTCTCCTAGTGCTAAATGGTCTTCCGCATCTCCTTTGGAAGAATACACTGTTAGATATTCTACGGGAGAATCTGGCAGTGATGTTTCAGTCGTTGTTGCTCAATGGAGTAGTCGTGATTTAGCAAATAAGCAATATGAGCTTTTGACTGATGCATTAGCTGGAAGTGATATTGCTTCTGGAAAGATTCAGGTTGCTGGTAAGGCTACTGGAAGCTATGTTTTGAAGGCAGATGATAATAGTAAGACTAAAGCTAGTGCCATCTGGCAAAATGACACTGTTGTATTTGAAGTGACTGGTTTAAAACAGTCTGTTGAAAGATTCTATAAGCAATTCCCAATGTAACTTTCGTAGTGATATAGGCTGTTTTGTACGTGTTTTTGTAAAATTTTGTTTTAAAATTTTCCAAAGTCGTCAAAACGGTGTAACATTAGGCAAGTTGCACACTTTACATATGAATGGAGGCTTCAGATGGGTTCTGTCATCAAGAAGCGCCGCAAGCGGATGAGCAAGAAGAAGCACCGCAAACTGCTGCGTAAGACTCGTCATCAGCGTAAGTAGTAGCTGTTTGGCGCGCCTGCCCGTTTGGGCACGTAACACTTTTGAAAGCGTTGGATTTTTCCAGCGCTTTTTTTATTGCGATTGAAGACTGCAATGATTGAAGAATGTAAAAAATTTCCCGAAAATGTACGTAAAACAGTGGATTTTACGTACATTCTCGGGAAATGATTGGTTAAATTTAGATATGCAGTTTACTTATTTGGGTTTGTGAGTGTGCGAGGTCCGTTTGGATCACCAACAATCACAGTGTCAACCATATTCAAGAACAATCCGTGTTCTACAACGCCAACAGTCTCAATCAAATCCTTAGCAAGCTCTTGCGGGTGCTCAATGCGCTCCAAGTGCAAGTCAACAACAAAGTTATTTTCGTCTGTACGCACTTCCTTGCCATCTGCATCAAGACGCAAAACTGGCTTGTATCCGCGCTTTTCAAACTTGCGAATCACTTGTGCAGATCCGAATGGAATTACCTCAACGGGAAGCGGGAACTTGCCGATTGTATCAACTACCTTGCTGGCGTCCACAATCCAAACGATTTTATCGGAGTTAATTGCAACAATCTTCTCCCAGAGCAAGGCTGCGCCGCCGCCCTTAATGCCGTTAAAGTTCTTATCGACTTCGTCTGAACCATCAATAGTAACGTCAATATGGTCAACATCGTTAATGTCAAGAATCTTAATGCCGTAGCCCTCTGCCTGCTCTTGCGTGCGTCGAGAAGTTGTGACACCAGTGAAGCTCAAGCCTTCTTCTTTTACTCTGCGACCGAGTTCGTCTACAAGAAAACGAACAGTAGAGCCGGTTCCAAGTCCAACCATCATGCCATTTTGTACAATCTTTGCGGCCTCAATGCCAGCTGCCTTCTTAAGAGCATCTTGCTGTGCTTTATCCATTTGTGCCTACTTTCTTATCTTTCTTGTTGGCGTGGCTAAAATATCAGCGCGTTTATAGCGTTTTTACCAACCGCCACTTATTTCATACATACTACATATTAGTCTGCGTTCAGATTTTATTCTGTTTGGTTTGCAGCTTTTGTTTGAATATAAAACTCGGTTGGATCTAGTTTAAGAGTGCCATCTGGCTGAACATATCCGCTTACTTGTATGTTTCCTAATACGTATCGTGGTTGACCATTAAAGCTTGGGCTCGTATTTGGAGCAGGTGTGAATTGTAATGTTCCAGATACACATAATCCTGGCACTACTTGATATTTTTGTTCTGATTTATTTTGAGATTGTTTATTTTTACGCGACTCGTCGGATGCTTTCGATTCATCCTGTGTATTAATGTTACGCGTAGTTGAATCGTTAGCAACGCTGTTATCGGAGTATTTAATGGCATCATCATCGGATGTTTCACGTTTTGTTTCACGATGAAAATCGCCTTTAAAATCAGGATTAATATCCTTACCAACGCATCTTCCTATGTGATATTCTGCATCAGAAATCTTGCCGTCTAAAAGCATTTTTGCGTCTTCTGGTACATCAACACCGTCTGCATATGTAGAAGAAATCAACGATTTCCATCCTTCTAATGGCAAATATCCATCCTTCAATCTGCTACGGCAATCTTCAGCATAAGTTCTAGCCAGCTCATCAACTTTTTCGTTTCCAGCGTTTCCAGCGTGTCCCTTAACCCAGACGAACTTAACGGAGCCTTCGCGTTTAGTAATCTCCGAATCGATTGCGCGAATCAAATCTGCGTTTTTTACAGGCTCTTTTTTGGAGTTCTTCCAACCGTTCTTCTTCCACCCGTGAATCCACGTGGTTGAGCAGTTTATAGCGTATTGCGAATCAGTTTCGATTGTAAGATCCTCGCTTCCAGGGTGTGCTCTCAACGCTTCGAGTACTGCGCATAACTCACCGATTTGATTCGTGCCATTTGTAGCTCCGCCTGCATCCGCGTTTCCTGCATGTTGATGCTCGTGCGTGCTTCCTGCTTCATCAGTGTGGTCTGCCCAAGCCCAACCCATTGATCCATTTGGATTTCCAAGTGCTGAACCATCGGTAGAAACAACAATCATCACAAAACCTTTCAAAAATGCGCCGGTTGCAGATTGCAACCAGCGCAATTAGTAGATTCTTTACTTACGAAAGATTATTACGTTACGCTAAAGCCTTGTCTACTACTGCAGTAGCTTCCTCAAGCACCTTGTCAAGTGCTTCTGGAGAAACGAAGGACTCAGCATAAACCTTGTAAATATTCTCGGTACCAGATGGGCGAGCGGCGAACCAATTGTTCTTAGTCGTCACCTTCAAGCCGCCAATCTTTGCGCCGTTTCCAGGAGCTTCCGTAAGCTTTGCGGTAATATCTTCGCCAGCGAGCTTAGTTGCTTCAACATCGTTGCCACTTAGAGCCGCAAACTTCTGCTTTTGCTCAAGAGTTGTTGGAGTATCTACGCGCTTGTACCAGCTTTCTCCAAAGCGAGCAACCTGATCTTGGTGAAGCTGAGCAGGGTTCTTGCCAGTCTTTGCAGTAATTTCTGCAGCGAGCAAATCAGGAATCAAACCATCCTTATCGGTAGTCCACACGCGGCCGTCTTTGCGCAAGAAGCTCATGCCAGAGCTTTCCTCGCCGCCGAAAGCAACTTCGCCGCTAAAGAGTGGGTCAACGAACCACTTGAAGCCAACAGGAACTTCCACAAGCTTAGCGTTAATCGAAGCAGCTACGCGGTCGATCAATGAAGAAGACACAAGCGTCTTGCCGATAGCAGTATTCTTTGGCCAATCTGGGCGAGCGCCGCCGAACAAGTACTCCACGCACACTGCAATGTAGTGGTTCGGGTTCATAACGCCCCAATTCGGGCACACGATACCATGGCGATCGGCATCTGGATCAGTGCCTCCAACCAAATCGTACTTATCCCAAGCGCCAGCGTTAAGCTGATCAACTAAGCCCTTCATCGCGTAAGGGGAGCTTGGATCCATACGAATCTTGCCATCGTGGTCAATAGTCATGAATCGCCAAGTTGGGTCAACTTCTGGACGCACAACGCCAATGTTTAAACCGTACTTTTCGTTCATAAGTGGCCAGTAGTTTACGCTTGCTCCGCCGAGTGGGTCAATTCCCAAACGCACGCCGCTAGAGCGAATCACATCGAAATCGATTACGTTAGCCAAATCGCTAACGTAGTGCTCGCGGTAATCGAAGCCTTCAACCAAATCAGACTTGATTGCCTCCTCGAAAGGCACGCGCTTAACGGACTTGTAGTTGTCAAGCAATTCGTTTGCGCGAGCTGCGATTGCGTTAGTTACGTCTGCTGGGGCAGGGCCGCCAGTTACAGGGTCGTACTTAAAACCACCGTCGGTTGGAGGATTGTGCGAAGGAGTGACGACAATGCCATCAGCCAAGCCGTCTCCGCTAAAACGCTGAGTGCCGTCGGCTGCGCGATTATGCGTCAAAATAGCCTGAGAAACAACAGGAGTTGGCACGAAATCGCCGCGAGAATCCACGCGAACGTGAACTCCGTTAGCAACCAAAACCTCGATAGCGGTTTTTTGAGCAGGCTCAGAAAGAGCATGCGTATCGCGACCAATATAAAGAGGACCAGTTACGCCAGCCTTCTTGCGATATTCAGCAATAGCTTGAGTAATAGCCACAATATGAGCTTCGTTAAACGAAGTTTTTAAAGCAGAACCACGGTGACCGGACGTACCGAAAATCACGCGCTGTTCTGGAATATTGGAATTTGGAACTTCATCATAGTAAGCGCCAACCAAAGCATCGACGTCTACTAGATCTTCTGGGGTGGCGGGCATTCCCGCATTTTTTGCTACCATAATTTTTTATTTTGCCACGGCGACGGTATTTTAAGATAAGTCGGCGGTATTTTGAGTCAAAGAAGATTGTAAACTCTCTGGTATGCGCACGCATAGAGCCTGTTTGTCTACGCTAAAACGCAAGTGTTTTGTGTAGCCCAAAATATCTCCATCAACTTGCACAGGAGCAGATCGTTCTATCTTGACTTCTGCCTCAACACCTTGCGATTGGTCGATTTTAGAGTTTGTAGAAAGCGGACTTTGCTGTGCTTTTCCTGTAACGGTTTGGTGTACAACGTCTCCAAATAGGTTAGCCCATCCAATTAATCCGCCAGATGTGTCAATAATTTCGAAGTCTAATATTCCATCATCGTAAACGGCTTCTGGCATTAAAGAAAGCATTGGTATTTGTCCACAATTACCAGCCATAAGTGTGCGGAATGATATTCCTCTAGCTGTGTGATTTGTACCGTTTTCTCTAATAAAAGTAACGTCTCCGCGGTATTTTGACGCAAATAAGTGTTTAACGCCAGCAACAAAGTATGCAAGCCAGCTTATGTTCTTTTTAAGCGCAGGATTAGTGTCGTCTATCATAAGAGCGTCGAAGCCAATTCCTGCAATAATCAAAAATGCGTGACCATGGTCTTCATACGGCTTGTCGAGTATAAAAACACGCCCAACGTCAACTTTTTTAGATCCGTGGCTTGTTGCAACTCTTAGTGCTGCTTGAACATCATCTACTGGAATACCCATGTTGCGCGCAAATAAGTTCCCTGTGCCAATTGGAATTATTCCCATCGCGTGGTTCGTGCCAGAAACCGCACTCGCAACCGTTCTAACAGTGCCATCTCCACCAACTGCCACAACAACATTTGCGCCGTTTTTTAAGGCTTCGAGTGCGCATTCTCGCCCGTCTTTATTTAATTGAGTGTCTATTATTTCGTATGTGAAATTGTGTGATTTGCAATATTCTTTAATGTCAAGTCTATATTGTTCTGCTTGAGGTTTAGACGGGTTTAGTATGAAAGCGTAATGTACACTATCTCCGTGTCGCTCTGCGAGTTTTTCTGCTAAATGATGCTTTTTCAAGGCGCGCGTAACTATCATAATGATGAAAGGCGCAAGTACTAGCGCAAAAACAATCATCATTAACGCAATCGTCGCTTGAATTGGCATATCTGGCATATTTATTATTCTTGCACATATCTTTAATATATGGTGATTATTTTTAGAATATTTGCGAATATTTGATTACTTTTCACATTTTCATCACGTATTGAGCATATTTTTTATTTTTGGCTCGCATTTCTATTATTTATTTCTATTATTTCTATTTACATGTTTTACATTCCTTATGTGAGTTATATGCTACGCAAGTGCTAAACTTGCCACATGCGATTTTTGTTCCATTAATCGAGCAGGGGTTTAAGAGTATGTCCGAGTTAGAACATAATAATCCAGACGTTTTTGAGTCTGAAAATATTGATAATATTGCTAATAATATAGACGTAAACAGTGTAGATAATGACAATATTGACAATAACAATATAAATCAGACTGCTGTTTTAAAGAATCGTCATAAGTCGAACAAGTCTGCACTGGTTCTTTTATATTCTTTGGTCATATTCGTTATACTCTTAGTTTGCGCTTTTCTTGGCACACAAGCGTATTTCCATGATCGTGTTGCCCCTGGTGTACATTTTGCTGGAAGTAGTCAAATTGTTGGCGCTCAGTTGGCAGCGGTTTCTAAAAATGTAGATAATGCTGTTGATAGCACCAAAATAGAAATTAAAGATGATCGTGGTAAAACAATCAACGCGAATTTTGAAGACTTGTACGTCAAAGTAGATAAGAGCGCAACGGTTAAAAATATAATGCGATCTAAGCATGATAACGCGTTTACAATGCTTATGCCTTGGGTTCAGAAGAATGTCGCTTTGCAAGCAACTCGAAACGACATGGATATGGATGCGTATATCATCAAGAAATTTGTTAACGATAAAGATCGTGCAATGCCTTATACGGCAAAATACGATTCTGGTTCTGAATCTTATGTGGTGGAAGATGGTGTTCCAGGTCGTACAGTAATAACATTGCCTGTTCGTGAGGCTGTTAAAAAATCGCTTGAAAATCCTGGTAAAACAGTAAAAGTTACTATTGAGTCTCGTAGGATTGAAGCACCGATTAAGCGTGATGTTGCTAAGAAAACTGTGGATCAGCTTAATAATATTCTTACCAAGAAAATCACTTTAAGTAATGGCGATTCAAAAGATTTTACGATACCTAGATCTGCAATCGCCTCTTGGATTAAGGTTAATGCTGACGAACAGAGAAAGCAGATTTCGTTTACTGTAGATAGGGAAGCAGTAAATACTTGGCTTTCAAAAGAGCTTGCTAAGAATCTGAACCAGCAGAAAATAGATCAGGAAGACACTTATAATAAGAAGGGTCAGTTCATAATGACCACTCTTAAAGGTGTTAATGGCGTAGAGGTTCGCTATTCAAAGGATGTAGCAAACAAGGTTGTGGATGCTATCGAAAAGGGTACAGACGCAAAGATTACGGTTCCAACAAATGTAGTAAAGTTTGCTGTTGAAAAGAAGATTGTTGAGATGCGTATTGTGGTTGATAAAACCACGCAGACAGTAAGCGTTTACAAAGATGATCAATTAATACGAACAATGCCAGTTTGCACGGGCTCCAATGGATATTACGAGACGCCAAATGGAACATTCCACATTTACTTACGTTATGACGTTCAAGCTATGCAAGGATTTAATAGGGATGGTTCTAGATACTATTTGCCTGGAATTACTTGGGTTAGCTACTTTAACGGTGGAATTTCATTCCATACAGCAAGGTGGAATGATGTTGGTATAGCACAAGGATACCCAGCAAAGCATGGTTCTCACGGCTGCATTAATATGTACGAGCAGGATTCTAAGTGGGTGTACGACAATTGCCCGCGTGGAACAATCGTACAAGTGGTTGGCGAGCAGCCAGATGGTCCAGTTCGTCAATAATTCATTACAATAGTGAGTTATAGATTTTATAAAAGTTATAAAATTCATAAAAGCGAGTAACAATTTGGCTAAATTGGATGACAATAACGCTGTAAGAGGCGGCGAACAAGCCAAGCAAGAATGTGATTCTCCAGCTGTAGCTAGAAGAATAAGCAGTACGCCTATTCAAGTGCGAGTTACAGCCACGCTTTTTGATGCTCCTTCGGATGAAGAGCGTATAGATAAAAAGCCGCCTTTTATTCGATTTGTCAGAAAACTTGTTACATCAAGCGTTGGATTTTGGATGCGTGTAAGCGGTAAGATTATGCGCCGTTTGGGTTGGTTCCCAAGCGTTGAGCCTTATATTGGTTATGGAACTGATAATTATGCTCGTCTGATTTGCCGTACGGTTCTTGCTCCTAAAGCTGGGCATCATTCTGTTTTGAAGCGCGGAATATATGCGATGCTTGTTGTTCCTGCTGTTAGGATTCGTGTTTCTTTAAGCATTGATGGTGTTCCTGTTGAATCTGCGCAAGTTGGTGATTCGTCTGTGTACGATAAGCCAGATGCTAGTTTCAACAGTGGTGCTGAATATTGTGTTTCAGACTGTTCTGGTTATCTTGATTTGATTACTGAAAGATCACTTAATGTTGGTGAACATAAAGTGTCTTACAAAGTAGATAATCGTGAGCCTGTTGATGCAAGCATGTTTGTTATTTCTGAAAAATCTACTTTGGGAATAATTTCCGACGTTGATGACACTATTATGGTCACTCAGGCTCCTTCTCCGCTAAGAGCAGCTTACAATCTGCTTATTATGAATCCAGAGCACAGGCATGCTGTTAAGGGTATGAATCATTTCTTTAATAAGATTCGTGATTTTGTTCCTAACGCCCCGTTTTTCTATCTTTCAACTTCTCCTTGGAATGTGGAAGCTTCTATACGACACTTCATTTCGCGTGAAGGTTTTCCATCTGGACCGCTTCTTCTTAGAGATTTAGATCCTAGACCTAAGACTTTTGTGCCGACTGGTCCTCAGCATAAGCTTGAGTTTGCTCAGCAGCTTATGGATGATTTTCCAGGTATGAGATTTGTGCTTATTGGTGATGATGGTCAGAAGGATCCAGCTACTTATGCGAGTATTATAAAAAAATTCCCTAATCGAGTTTTAGCGGTAGGCATAAGACAGCTTAAGGTCAATTCAACTATGACCGATTTTAGGAGAGCAATGTCTAAGGATTTTGGGGTTACTCTTGCGTCTTCTAGAATTGCAAGCGTTGGTGATGGTAATTTTGTTAATGCTAAAGGTGCTGCTGGAACTTTTGAAGGTGTCCCATTTTTTGCAGCTCCAGATGGTGAATCTTTGAAAGATATTATGATTCCATTTATTATGGATGCTGTTTAATGTTGTGTAGTTGATATTGTGTAATTGTGCAGAATTTTTATGTTTTCTATGTGTTGTAAAGGTTATAAATGCAAGATAGTTCGCTAAAAGTCGGTGAGTTTGATTCTTTAAATAAGGCTGCTGGTTTTAAGCCTATGCCTGCTACAAAAGTTGATTATGTTCGTGAGTTTCACAATGATGTGTTTGTAGATGAATATGCTTGGATGAAGGATAAAGAGAGCAAAAGACTTCGTGAATATATTGATTCTCAAAACAAGTACACTGAACAACGCGTTTCTAGGTTAGATTCTTTACGTAAACAACTGTTTAATGAGATGAAATCGCGTATTCAAGAAACGGATATGTCTGTTCCAACAAGAATGGACGGATATTGGTATTATGTGCGTACCGTAGAAGGTAAACAGTACGGGATTCAATGCCGAATGCCTGTTAAAAATGAGAATGACTGGGATCCGCCAGTTATAGATGAACGCGCAAATCCTGGAGAAACAGAAGGCGAAGAAATTATTTTTGACGCCAACAAAGAGGCATCGGAATTTGGTGGAGATTTCTTCCAACTTGGAGGAATGGATATTAGTTTAGACGGCACGAGAATGTTGTTTGGTGTCGATACTAAGGGTGATGAAAGATTCGATTTTTATATTCGTGATTTTTGCAAAAGTAGCAATGATTTTATAACACTTCCAGATTGCATAAAAGGCATATCTTCTGCGCTTTTAACACCAGACGGGAAATGGGTTTTTTATGTGACTTTAGACAGCGCATGGCGACCATACCAAGTGTTTAGACATAAAATTGGAACTTCTGTAGAAGATGATGTAAAAGTTTTTGAAGAATTGGATGCGAGATTTTTTGTTAGCGTTTACGAAAGTTTCGACGAACGTAGCATTATGATAAACAGCAGCTCAAAAACAACTTCGCGCGTATTAATGCTTCCATTAAGCACTCCAGAAGCAGATTTTAAGATGGTGTTAAAGCCTATAAAAAACGTGGAATACGATGTTTCTTTCGCATGCTTTGAAAATGCTGGAGATGATGGTAAAGATATTCCACTCATGTTTGTAAGCCACAATCTTAAAAATCCTAATTTTCAGATTGACGTTATAGATTTGCGAAAGCGATCTATGGAATCAATGCCATTTAACATTGGCGAAGGCGATTGTGTTGTTCAGGGATCTCCTTACGGCTGCAAAAATGGTGATTTATTAGAACCAGGAGCCAGCAAAAAAGCAGTTAGTGAACCGTATTACAATAGCAAAAATCCTAAGATTTTACAGGGAACTTGCGGATTGAGCATTGATGGTTTAAGCGTTTATAAGAATTATGTGGCTCTTTCTTTCCGAGCGAATGGCTTGCCTCAGCTTGCTGTTATGCCTAAAAGCAATGCTGTTGAAGATTTTAATGCTGGACGACCTTGGCGTTTTATTAGGGTTGGGGCAGAAGGTTTTATAAAGGAAACAGCGGAAGAGTGGCAACCAACCGATGTTGTAAAAGATAATTTGTCTGATTTGTCTGATTTATCTATCCAAAATCAAAATCAAAACACCGCTCGAATTGAACTATCTAAAATAACCAATGAACAAGCTAAAAATAGTCGTGTTTACCTTATTGGAGCAACTGGTAATCCTTCTTACGAAGCTCCAAGAATGCGTTATTCTTGTTCAAGCTATGCGACACTAGGGTCTTTGCGTGAAATAGATCCTATTACAGGCAAAGACGTTTTGCTTAAGCGTGGGAAAATTCTAGGCGATTTTAACGAAAATGACTACGCAGAAAAACGAGTGTGGATTACTGTCCGAGATGGAGAGCGCGTACCCGTATCCCTAGTGTGGCGTAAAAACACTGTGGCTAAATCACAAGCAATGTTCATCACCGCTTACGGAGCTTATGAAATAAGCAGCGACCCGTATTTTTCTGTGGCGCGTCTAAGCATGCTGGATAGAGGAGTGCTGTTCGTACAAGTGCATGTGCGAGGCGGCGGAGAAATGGGTCGTGCGTGGTATGAGAATGGTAGGCGTCGCAACAAAAAACACACGTTTGAAGATTTTGTAGACGTTACGCGCGCTTTGCAACAAGCTGGGTATGCTGATGCGAATCAGACTGTTGCAAATGGTGGTTCTGCAGGCGGCCTTCTTATGGGCGCTGTAGCAAATATGGCTCCGCAATGCTACGCGGGAATCGAAGCTGATGTTCCGTTTGTTGATGCGCTTACGTCTATGCTAGACGACTCGTTGCCGCTTACTGTTACAGAATGGGACGAATGGGGAGACCCATTGCATAATGCGCAAGATTACGCTTATTTAAAGTCTTACACGCCTTACGAGAATGTGCCTGAACATGTTGAGCCAGGTGAGTTTCCAAAGATTCTTATAACTTCTTCGATTAACGACACTCGCGTTCTTGTTACGGAGCCTCTTAAGTGGCTTGCTCGTTTGCAGGCTGCAGGTGCGGACGCGATTGCGCGCATTGAAACAGATGGCGGTCACGGTGGAAGCTCTGGCAGGTACAAAAAGTGGGAGGAAGTTTGCTATGAAAACGCATGGTGTTTAGATGCCATGGGTATTTCGTAGAATATTTTTAAAACACATTGGAGGCTGATTGTGGTAAGAATTAAGCCAGATAAGCCCTACACGGAAGACCTTCCTTTAACGCATACAGCGTTATTTAAGCAAGTGCCACTCGATCAAGCGAGGGAGCTTCTCGAGCATTTGCATGAGTCGGTTTTTTCTAAGGGGCAGGCGATTTTTAACGAAGGAGATACTGATCGCCGCATGTATCTGCTTGAGCGTGGACGGGTTAAGCTTGTACGCCATTCAAGGGATAATCGTGTGCAATTGCTTAGTATCCACACGCACGGTGAGATTCTTGGAGAGATTCCTGTTTTTGACCCGTTCGGCGGTCCGCGTACAGCTTCTGCAATAGCAATTACAGATAGAACTCGCGTATTATGGCTAGAAAACGAAGTTCTTTTTAAGTGGCTTGGCCATCATCCTAGGGTTGCTGTAGACATGCTTCAGGTTTTAGCTGCACGTTTAAGAGCAAATAATGAGCATATTTCTGATCTTGTTTTTATGGACGTTCCAGCTAGATTGGCTAAAACGCTTTTAAACCTTGCTTCTAGGTTTGGAGAACCTGTTAGGGAAGGTGTGCTTGTTCCTCACGATTTAACACAAGAAGAACTTGCTCAACTTGTTGGGTCTTCTAGAGAAACAGTTAATAAAGCGTTGATGGATTTTGCTCAGAGGGGTTGGATTAAAAGGCACGGTAGGTCAATTATTATTTACCAACCTGGAATGTTGATTCGCAGAGCAGAAAGATAAATTGCGATTTTTGCGTGCCGCAACGTAGAGGCAAACCTCTAGAATAGTTCGCATGCCTAAGAAGAAATCCCTCACAACTCGTCGCGTGTTAGCACTGTTTCTTACGTACATCACATTGTGTGTTGCAGGTGGTGTAGTATCAAGTATTTTATTTGTGCCAGGAGTGATGAGCGTAAACAGTGTGGTCAAGTCTGTTGTGCCTTCTCTTAGAGTTGATGGCATTGATTTTGACGTTACGGCTTTACCTCAAAAGTCGCGTTTATACGCTTCTGATGGCAAAACAGTTATAGCAACATTTTATGCTCAAAATCGCACTGTTGTGCCATTAAGACGCATATCGCAATACATGCAGCAGGCAATGGTTGCGCGTGAGGATCGTAGGTTCTTTGAACATTCAGGCGTTGATGTGCAAGGCGTTATGCGTGCGTTTGTGCAAACATTTATTAAAAAGTCTGATATGCAAGGTGGATCGTCTTTAACACAGCAATACGTTAAGAATGTTCTTATGATCAAAGCTAGAGAAGACAATGATCCTATTTCGGAATATCATGCTGCAGAAAGTACTGTTGCTAGAAAATTGCGAGAAATGTTAATCGCAATCCAAATGGAGAAAAAATACTCTAAGCTAGAGATTTTACAGGGATATTTAAACGTTGCACAGTTTGGTAGTAATAATCTTTACGGTGTAGAAACTGCTGCAAAACGCTATTTTAATACCACTGCAGCCAATCTTAATCTTGTTCAAGCTGCGACTATTGCAGC
Organism: Gardnerella sp. DNF00354; assembly: GCF_049262755.1. NCBI lineage: Bacteria > Bacillati > Actinomycetota > Actinomycetes > Bifidobacteriales > Bifidobacteriaceae > Gardnerella > Gardnerella sp. DNF00354. Next base: position 64,257 of record NZ_CP058402.1, on the reverse strand, counting down.
AATCACAAAGAATCCTTCTAGGTACGATCCTTCTATTGAAGAAAATCAGCCTGAATCACAGAAGCAAAGAAATATAGTTCTTGATTTAATGCTTCGACAAAACTTTATAAGTCAAAAAGAACATGATGATGCGGTTGCAACACCAATTAAAAGCACTCTTAATATTCAGCATGAAGTTGCTAACGTCGGTTGCCAGGCTGCTGGAGATGCAGCATTCTTCTGTGATTATGTTACTAAGAAAATCTTGAATTCTAGAGAATTTGGCAAAACAACTGTAGCAAGGCAGAAGCTGCTTAACGAAGGCGGATTAGACATTTACACAACAATGGATATTCTTGCAAACTCTTCTGCAATGGATACAGCTAGGGCTACTGTTCCAATAAACGATCCAAGCGGTTTTGAAGTTTCGATTGCTGCTATTAAACCTGGAACTGGAGAAGTACTTGGATTTGGAAGCAACCGTATTTACGATGCTACAGATGCAGCAAAATCAGACCCTACGCACACTGCGATTAACTACGCTGTAGACGAGCGAGACGGCGGCGGCTTAGGCTGGCAGATTGGTTCTACGTGGAAGCCAATTAACATTGTTGCTTGGCTGCTTGCTGGAAAGTCGATTAATCAGCCTCTAAGAACAAGCATGCTTTATAACAACACTGATTTTTCTTGCGCAAGGTATCGTGGAATTGGCCGCTGGTCTGTTCAAAACTCTGGTGGCGGTAGTGTTAGCCCAGAAACGCCTTTAATGGGTCTTGTTCATTCTCATAACACTATTCAGGCTGCTATGGGTGCTCAGCTTAAGCTGTGTGCAGTGGCAGAGGCTGCGAAAACACTTGGGTATCACAATTCGCCACTGGGTCAAGAAGATGTGTTCTCTAAGAACTCGTTCAATCCTCCTATGTTGATTGGTGCTGTGCAAGCTTCGCCGCTAACAATGGCTAATGTTTTTGCAACTATTGGCGCTAATGGTGTTCAATGTGATCCTATAGCAATTAAGCGAGTAGTAGACAAAAATGGCAAGCGACTTCGTGTTCCTAGTGCGCATTGCCATCAAGCTATTCCAAAGAAGATTGCTCAAACTGTTGCATACGCTATGAATCAAGGTGTTGTTCAGCCAAGTGGTGTTGCTCATGGCGCGCAACTAGAAGGCGGTCGTAAGACTTTTGCTAAAACAGGTACGAACGAGCAATACTACATGACTACTGCTGGATTTGTGCCAAATAAGGTTTCTGCTTTTGTTGCCGTTGGAAATGCGGAAGTACAAAAGAGCTTTAGCAATATGAGAATTAATGGCGTCTACCACAGCACATGGTATGGTACCTACATTGGTATGCCTGCTTGGAAAAAGTTTATGGATACGTACCTAAAGGCATCTAACACGCCTATGGATAACGATTACGGAAAACCAGATCCAAAGTATATGGCTGGTGGAAAGATGCCGTCATTAACTCCGCAAATGCGTCAGGAAGATTATGCAGAGCAACAGCGTAAGCGCGATGAGGATGCTCGTAGACAGGCGGCTCAAGATCAGGCTCAGGCTCAGGCAAATCAGGGTGCGGCTTCGACAGATCCTGCGACTGGTGGATCGTCGGTTACTGGCGATGGAAGAACGAGTACATCTTCTGGTTCTACGTACGGTAATACGGATGGAACAGGAGACACATCTTCTGACGGTAATTAAGCTTCATCTGGTTAGTTGAAAATATTATTAAAAAATCAGCTGGCATTGAGGTATTGTGCGAATACTTCGATACCAGCTGATTTATTGTAATTTATTGTTATCTATTCTGGTTTTTTTTTTAATCTACATCAGCTGAAACTGCATCTTTAACTGTTTCAAACCCATCTTTTCTGAGTAAATCAGCAAGTCCGCGCTTTAGAACAGTTATTTGCTGAGGACCTCTATACATAAGAGAAGAAACGAACATAACTAGGTCAGCTCCACTTCTAATCTTTTCATAAGCTTGTTTTGCAGTAAATACGCCACCTATTCCAGCAATAGCAAAGCGAGACCCAAACTCGCTTCTAGTGCGCTTAATAAGCTCATTGCTTGCATTGTAAGTTGGAGCCCCAGAAATTCCACCTTTCCAATCTGCTGGAATATTCAATCCTTCGCGGTTCTTTCGCAGATTTGCAATGCTCACGCCATCAACCTTGTGTGCGCTTAAAACGTCTAACAAAGACTTAAATTGAGGCCATCCGCCTTTTAGATTCAAAGGCATTTTTACAAGAGTTGGCTGAGGGCGATCAACTTTATCTAAAACATTAAAAAGCTTATCTAAAGCTTCTGGCTCGCTAAAAGGCTCGCCAGCCATAGTGTTTGGACAAGAAATGTTAACCTCAATCATGGAGCTTTTGCCACTTGCTCGCTCCATAGATATGCGATAATCTTCAATACCTTCGTCTAAATCACCAACAAGATTATCATTGGTACGCGCAATGCTCACAGAAACACGCATGCTTTTAGCATTAGTCCACGCTTTTTCCACTCTAGGAATCACAAACTCGCTGCCATCGTTAGCAAGACCCGCATGAACAAGAAGAGAATCATATTGCGGAAGCCTATGATACCAAGGTTTAGCGTTTCCTTCGCATGGGCGGGCAGTTGTGGAGCCAACTGTTTCAAAACCAAAGCCAGCGTTGTCTAGAACTGTGCACAAATCGCAGTTTTTATCGAGTCCTGCGCTTAATCCAAATGGATTCGCAAAATCCACTCCCATAACTCGCGTTTCTAAAATTGGATCCGTGTAATTGAGCATTTGCCGCAAAAGCCACATTAATCCAGGAATGCGCTCACTCGTCTTGCAAAATGCAATCATTCGGTCGTGTGCTTCGTCTGGTGGAATGTTAAACACTAAGTGTGGTTTAATTACATGCTTATAGCTAAAGGTGAATAAGTCTGTTGCAGCTTTGTTCACAGCATTGTGTAAAGAATTTTCAGATACATAACCCATAACTCAATATTATACGACATTCAATATTATGCGACTTTACGCTTTTTGTTGTTGATTTTGGTGTGTTGAGTTACAAAATGCGGAGTTGTTTTCCCGAGTTTGTACCAAATTCGACCTAAATCACGTACAATCTCGGGCAGGTCCTGTCGTTCGCGCGGTTAATCCGTGCGAACGACGACCTGCCTTTGCGAATGGTATAGCAGCACAGCTATATTTGTGAGTTATGCCTACTTATGATTTGGGACTAGAACGCGTATCGCTTGAATTTGCAACAAAAACTATTTTTAGAAATGTGACTCAAGGCGTTTTTGAGGGAGACCGTATAGGAATTGTTGGAAAAAACGGAGACGGAAAATCCACGCTTCTTAAGCTTCTTGAGGGTAGTATGGACCCAGATTCTGGCAGAGTTACGCGTAGAAGCGGATTGACATTTGGCATTTTAAGCCAGCGAGATCCACTGGACGATAATGCTACAGTTCGCCAAGCTGCATTGGAGAATCGACAGGATTATGAGTGGGCTGCTGATTCAAAGTCTCGCGAAATTGTTGAGGCTCTTCTTGGCGGAATCAATCTTGAAGCTAAAGTTGGTACGCTTTCTGGAGGTCAGCGTAGGCGTGCGGATTTGGCTAGGTTGCTGTTGCATGATTGGGATATTTTGGCTTTGGATGAGCCTACGAATCATCTTGATGTGCTTACAATTCATTGGCTCGCAGAGCATCTTTTGCACAGGTGGCAAGACGGGCAGGGCGCGCTTTTGCTCGTTACGCACGACAGGTGGTTTTTAGACGAAGTTTGCTCTTCTATGTGGGAAGTTCACGATGGAGCAATCGACCCGTTTGAAGGCGGATACAGTGCGTACATGATGCAGCGCGTTGAGCGCGAACGTCAGGCGGATGTTCGCGAGGAGCGCAGGCGGAATTTGGCTCGTAAAGAGCTTGCGTGGCTTTCTAGAGGTGCTCGCGCGCGTTCTACTAAGCAAAAGTTTCACGTTAAGCAGGCTCGCGAGCTTATAGCAGACGTTCCGCCAATGCGAGATACTCTTGAGTTGAAGAGAATGGCAACTTCTCGTCTTGGTAAGCAAGTTGTTGATTTGATTGATGTTACGCAAATTTTTGAAGATTCGTCAAATCCTGCTGGAGCCGATGCAGATATTGTAAAATCACCATTTTCTCAGCCTACACATGTTGGTAGCGTTACGATTTCTGTAGAAGAATCTCCAGAAGCACCATTAAAAGAAACATGTGCCGCATCGCAAAAAAAGATTAGCGGCCGCATGCTTTTAGACAATCAAACGTGGTTAATAGGACCTGGAGACCGATTCGGTATAGTCGGAGCTAATGGCGCTGGAAAATCAACGCTTTTAAGCATAATCGACGGCTCTTTGCATCCAACTAAAGGGCACGTAAATATTGGTAAAACTGTAAAATTTGCTGTGCTTTCTCAACGATTAGAAGAACTGGAAAAGCTTGGAAAATATAAAGTCAAAGAGGTTTTGAGTAGATATAAACCAAGCTACATAATCGACGGCAAAGAAGTGACTCCTGGTCAACTTATGGAGAGACTTGGTTTTAAACCAGAGCAACTTATGACACCAATTGCAGATCTTTCGGGCGGCCAGAAACGCCGCATGCAATTGCTTTTGATTCTTCTAAACGAACCAAATGTGTTGATAATGGACGAGCCTGGAAACGATCTAGACACCGACATGCTTGCAGTTATGGAAGATTTACTTGACACTTGGCCAGGCACTTTGATTGTTGTGTCTCACGATAGATACTTGCTTGAGCGCGTGACCGATCAGCAATTTGCGCTGATTGATGGGAAAATTCGTCATCTTCCAGGCGGAGTTGACGAGTATTTAAAGATTATGGAAGACTATGAGCGTGCAAATATGCAAGAGTCTAAGGCGGGTTTTGAGTCAGAATCTGAAATGAAATCCGAGTCTAAAGAAGGAATTGAATTAGATTCTGATCAAAAGTCTGAGACAAAATTAAGCGGAAAAGCTTACTACGATGCTACTAGAAGAGTTTCAGCAATAGAGCGAAAACTAGAAAGGCTTGAGGAAGAAAAAAGCGAGATTGAGCAAAAAATGGCAAGCCACGATCCTAGCGATTTTGTTGGCTTGCAAGAGCTTAACGAGAAGTTACAGGCGAATCAAAGCGAGTCTAGCGCGTTAGAAGAAGAGTGGCTTACACTTAGTGAGCAAATTTGATACAAAAGTCTACGGTTTTGCATAGCGATTTTGCTCAAGATTAATGCTGCGTGCTAGTTAATGCCGCGTGCTAAATTGTTGAATTATGGCTCAAATTAAGGATATGTTGGAATCTGTAAAACCTATTCGCTTTGATGGCAGAGATGTAGACGAGTTGCGGCCAGTAAAAATCACGCGCAATTTTACAAACGTGCCAGAAGGCTCCGTTTTAATCGAGTGTGGTAACACGCGCGTTATGTGCACTGCCACTTTTACTATTGGAGTTCCGCGTTGGAGGCGAGACACTGGTTTAGGTTGGGTTACAGCCGAATACTCAATGCTTCCAAGAGCCACTGCCGAGCGAACTGATCGCGAGTCTGTTAAGGGCAAAATCGGCGGCCGCACGCACGAGATTAGTCGCCTTATTGGTCGCTGCCTTAGAGGTGTTATAGATATGAAGGCAATGGGCGAGTGTTTGATTCAAATTGATTGCGATGTTCTTCAAGCAGATGGCGGCACGCGTACAGCTTCGATTACGGGTGCATATGTTGCTCTTGTAGATGCTTTGAATTGGGCAGAAAAGCACAAGCATATTCGTAGTGCTAAAAACGTTCTTAAAGACTCTGTTTCTGCTGTTTCTGTAGGCGTGATTAATGGCACTCCAATGCTTGATTTGCCGTATGTAGAAGATAGTCAAGCAATGACAGATATGAATGTTGCTATGACTGGTTCTGGCAATTTTATTGAGATTCAAGGCACTGCGGAGCATCGCCCGTTTAATCGCGATGAGCTTAATGTTTTGCTTGATTTGGCAGCTAAAGGTAATCGTGAGCTTCAGGCTGCTCAGCGCGCTGCTTTAAGTCAAAATTAAATAAAGTTTATATCTATATCTGTTTATTCGATAAATTACTAAGGAGTGGCGAGCGTGAAACTTGTTGTGGCAACGCATAATGAGGGTAAACTCGTTGAAATTAAGCGGATTCTTAACGAAGAGTTTGCGGAAATGTCGGAGCATATTGAGCTTGTTACTGCTGGCTCTTTGGGGCTTCCAGATCCAGTAGAAACAGGCGTGACTTTTGAGCAAAATGCGTTAATCAAAGCTAGAGATGTTTCTTTAAGAACTGGTTTGCCTGCAATAGCAGATGATTCAGGTTTGATTGTAGATGTTCTCGGAGCTGCTCCAGGAATATTGTCTGCGCGTTGGAGCGGTGTTCATGGAGATGATAAGGCGAATAATGAGCTTTTGCTTAAACAGCTTGAAGACATTCCAGATCAGTGTAGAACAGCACGATTCCGCTGTGCTGCAGCTTTAGCTATTCCTAAGGGTTGTGGTGAAACAGAACTTGAAAACAGTATGTGGAAAACAAATGGTTTTGAAACTGTTCGCGTTGGAGAAATGGTTGGTAGACTGATTAGAGTTCCACGTGGAGAGAATGGTTTTGGTTACGATCCGCTTTTTGTACCAGATAATCAGCCTGTTAGAAATGGCATTCAAATGCAGGATTTGACAAGTGCTCAGCTTAGTCAAGAAGAGAAGAACGCCATTTCACACAGGGGCAGTGCGTTACGAGCGCTTTTGCCAGAGTTAAAAGCTATGTTCCTTGGGAAAACTAAGTAAATAAACTAAGCAAACCAGAAGTAAACTAGTTGATTTGTAAAATTGGATTTGCGATTTTTAATCCGTGAACAAATCTTTAGATATGATAATGCGATTTTCAGCAACCTGCTTTAAGTGCTTGCCATAATTGCTTTTACCATATTTTTCTGCCGACTCAAGCAAACGCTCGCGACTAATCCATTGATTCTCGTACGCAATCTCCTCAAGCACTGCGATTGGCAGTCCCTGCGCTCGCTCTATTGTGCGCACAAATTCGCCCGCTTCGTAAAGCGAGTCCATTGTGCCAGTGTCTAGCCACGCGTATCCGCGACCAAGAGTCATAACGTTTAGTGAGCCATTTTCTAAGTACATTTTGTTAAGGTCTGTAATCTCAAGCTCGCCGCGTGCGCTCGGCTTAACTTGTTTTGCAAACTCTGTAACTCTGGAATCGTAGAAGTATAATCCTGTAACAGCATAATTTGATGCTGGGTGTTCTGGTTTTTCTACTATGCTAACTGCTTTGTGATTTTCATCAAATTCCACAACGCCGTATCTTTCTGGGTCGTCTACGTAGTAGCCGAATACTGTAGCACCGTGTTCTACGCGTGCAGCGTGCTTTAGAATAGCTCCCAGGCCATTTCCGTAGAATATATTGTCTCCAAGTACGAGCGCGCAAGAATCGCCGTTTATGAACTCTTCTCCGAGTATAAATGCTTGAGCAAGACCGTCTGGCGATGGCTGAACTTTGTAAGATAAGTTGATTCCAAATTGTTCTCCGCTTCCAAGTAGCCTTTCAAAATTAGGCAAGTCTTGAGGAGTAGAAATCACAAGAATATCTCGGATTCCAGCCATCATAAGCACGCTAAGAGGGTAATACACCATTGGCTTATCGTAAACTGGCAAAAGCTGCTTAGACGTTACTGTAGTAAGTGGGTATAGGCGTGTGCCAGAACCGCCAGCAAGAATAATGCCTTTCATCTTTGAAACATCCTTTACTTGTTGTTTTGTTCAATTCTATTTACGTAAGATTCAAGCAAATCTTCCCAATCGCATGGCGTAAATCCAGCGGACTCGATTTTTTGCAAGTCAAGTGCGCACTTGTGTGGTCTAGGAGAGCCATTAGATATGCGCGTGTAATCGTCTACGCGATTTGCTTCGATTTTGCTTGTGTCTACATTAAGTTGTGTAAACACTTTTTGAGCAATATCGTGCCAAGACGCGATTTTTCCTGAACCTGTAAGATTGTATGTTCCGTATTGTGCTTGAGTGTTTAGAAGATGGAACATGCCTTTTACTAAGTCGCTTGCAAAAGTGAGTCTGCCAGTTTGATCTATTGGCGCTTGAACACTAACAGATTCGCCATTTTTTAAACGGTTTGCAAAGTCAATCATGCGCGTTACAAAGTTTCGTCCTTCTCCAACAATCCAGCTTGAGCGAATAATATAATGCTGTGGAACGTTTGCTACTAGAGAATCTGCTGCAGCTTTTGTTTCGCCATACACGCCTAGTGGCGCAAAGTCTTCGTTTTCTTTGTGATTTTCTTGAGTGCCGTCAAAAACATAGTCGCTTGAAATATGCACAAGAGTAATGTGGTGTTCTTGCGCTATTTTTGCAAGATTTGCCACTCCTTTAACGTTGCTATTCCACGCGGCTCTTCGCCCTTGTGGCGTTTGCGCGCCATCTACAGACGTATATGCTGCTGTGTTAATAATCGTTCCGTACAAATCCCAGTCGTAGCGGCTGTAATCGTCTTTATTTGCTATATCGAAGCTATCTAAGTCTACGTACTCAAATCCTTCTAAATCATGCTCTTTAGCATAATTTTGTATTGCGCGACCAAGTTGACCGTTGCATCCAGTTACAAGAGTGCGCTTTGGTGCCATTGGCTTTGCATCTTTTAGCATTGGATGGTGTAAGTCAGCTTCGCTGCGCTCGGATTCTTCTAAAGGTATTGGCCAATTAATGTGTAAATCTGGGTCTGCAAGGTTTACAAAAGTGTATGTTTTCTTTTGCTCTAGCGACCAATGTGCGTTTACTAAATAAGTGTATGCCGTGCCATCTTGCAAAGCTTGGAAGCTGTTTCCTACGCCTCTAGGCACGTAGATTGCTTTGCTAGGGTTTAGTGTGGTTGTGTACACTTGACCGAAGCTTTGCCCTGGTCTTAAATCTACCCATGCGCCAAATACTTCGCCAGTAGCAATGCTTATGTATTTATCCCATGGTTCTACGTGGATGCCTCTGGTTACTCCGCGTTTTTCGTTGAACGAAATGTTGTTTTGTACAGGTCCAAAGTCGGGGAGACCTAGAGCCGTCATTTTGGCACGCTGCCAGTTTTCTTTGAACCATCCGCGGTTATCTCCGTGTACTGGAAGATCGAACACGATTAAACCTGGAATGTTGGTTTTTGTAACGCTTAGTTCTTTTTCAAATTCCATAGCATCCTACAAATTCTTTATTTTTGATTAGATTCGCGACTAGATTTTTGTTAGATTTGCATACAATTTGTATACAATTTGTATACAAGCAGACTTGACTTTTAGGCGATTCACTGTCCTTGTGCTTTATATTTCGCTTCAGTCGCGCTTTTAGCGCCTTCCCACCATGCGCGATTTTCTGTGTACCATTTGATTGTTTGCTCTAAGCCTGTTGTAAAGTCTGTGTGCTTTGGCTTCCATCCAAGTTGCGTTTGTAGCTTTGTGCTGTCAATCGCGTAGCGGCGATCGTGGCCTGGGCGGTCTTTTACAAGTTCAAAGTCGTTTGCATCTTTGCCCATCATTTCTAGAATCATGCGCAAAACTGTTATATTGTTTTTCTCGCCATTTGCGCCAATCAAGTACGTGTTTCCAAGCTCTCCCTTTGTGAGGATTGTCCAAACAGCACTGCTGTGGTCTTCTGTGTGAATCCAATCTCGAACGTTTAAGCCTTGACCATACAGCTTTGGCTTAATGCCTTCTAGAATATTTGTGATTTGGCGCGGAATAAACTTTTCAACATGCTGGTATGGTCCGTAGTTGTTTGAGCAGTTGCTGATTGTTGTGTGCAAACCATATGTGCGGGTCCATGCGCGTACCAACATATCGCTTGCTGCTTTTGTGGAGCTGTATGGGCTGGATGGGTGGTATGGCGTTTCTTCCGTGAATTTAGCTGGGTCGTCTAATGCCAAATCTCCGTACACTTCATCGGTAGAGATGTGGTGGTATCGAATCCCGTACTTTCTAACTGCTTCGAGAAGTCTAAAAGTGCCTTCAACATTGGTTTTAAGGAATGGTTCTGGGTTTGCAATGCTGTTGTCGTTGTGTGATTCTGCAGCGTAGTGCACAATAGCGTCGTGCCCTGGAACAAGCTTATCTAAAAGCTCAGCATCGCAAATATTGCCGTGAACAAAGTCAACTCTGTCTTCTGGCAATCCTGCAATGTTTTCAATATTTCCTGCATACGTTAACGCGTCTAGTACCGTTACGTGCGTTTCTGGGTGATTGTTCACTACGTAGTGCACAAAATTAGACCCAATAAAGCCGCATCCGCCAGTTACAATTATGTTTTTTGGCTCAAAGTTTGTTGTGTTACTCATGTTTTCCATAATATCCTCTTATATGCCTTTTTTAGTTTTGATTATTGTTTATTCTTTATTGATTATTGTCTAAGATTTTTCGTTTAAGCTTTTTCGCATTTCGTTAAATGCTGGCTCGGCTTGACCGTCGTAAATCATGTGTGAATGAGACAGCACTATGCAGCGAGAGCAAAGTTGCTTAATTTGATCTTCGCTGTGAGAAACAATTACCATTGTTTGCCCACGTTTTTGCTGCTCTTTAAGTCTTGTTATGCACTTGTGTTGAAAAGCTTCGTCTCCAACTGCAAGAATTTCGTCGATTAAGAATATGTCTGGATCGCTGTGCGCTGCTACAGAAAACGCCAATCGTAAAAACATTCCAGAAGAGTAGAACTTAACTTCTGTATCCATAAAAGGCTCTATTTCGCTAAAGTCTACTATTGATTGGTATTTATCGTCTATTTCTTCTTTTGTCATTCCAAGTATTGCGCCGTTAAGATACACGTTTTCGCGACCAGTTAAGTCGGCAGCAAATCCTGCTCCAACTTCGATTAGCCCTGCGATTCTTCCGCGCGCACAAACTTCGCCTTCGTCTGGTTGCATAACTCCAGAAAGCATTTTAAGCATAGTGGACTTTCCAGATCCATTCATGCCTATTAATCCAACTGTTTCGCCGCGTTTAATATTAAAACTAACATTGCTTAAAGCAGTAAAGTTTTGTGTTGCGTGCTTTTTAGACGGCGGTGTTAGCAGGTTTACAATAGATTCTTTAATCGAATGATTTGCGCGCAGCGAGAATCGCTTAGTAACGTTAGAAACGCTTAACACAACGTCTTCTGGAAGTGTGTTGGAAGGATTATTCATACATAACTCCTGCTGCTTTTAAAAGTAAAATCCAAATCTTAGTAAGCTTAAATTTCTTGAGCAAACTTGCCTTCAAGATGTCTAAATGTAACTTCGCCAATAAGTAATACAGCAAATGCAACTATAAGGCTTTCGCAAAGTCTTAAAGACCATGCCCCTGCAAATTGGAAAGTACGATCTGTGGCGTTTAGCCAGAATCCTCTGTGGAATGCTTCAACACTTATTGCAATAGGATTTGCATAATACATCTCTAAAACCCATCGTGGTGCGTGAGCTGCAACCATTTGCCACGTGTAGAAGCATGGAGCTAGCCATACAGCAACCATTGCTACTAAGTCTGTAATGTTTTCTGCATCTCTGTAAAAAACGTTTATTGCTCCAAAGAATAATCCAAGACCAAACGCAAACGTGCACACGCTAATAAATCCGATTATTGCCACTATTATGCCTGCAAAATCTGGAATCCACCCCATGCATAAAGCTCCGATTATAAGCACGATTACTTGTGGGAAAAAGTGCACAAAAGCAACTCGTAGCGACGCAAGTGGGAATAGCTCTCTAGGAAGATAGATTTTTTGTATTAGGCCAGCATTAGAAAGTATTGATCTTGTGCAATTAGAGAATGCTTCTACAAAAAAGTTTGTTACTATAATTCCACTAAAAAGGTACAGTGGGTAGGCTTGAATTCCGCCTCCGCGGCCAAGTCCTAAGAAAATTCCCATTGCAACGTAGAACACTACAAATTGCGTTATTGGCTTTACGTACGTCCAAGCCATACCGAGCCACGAACCGCGATATCTTATTCGTACTTCTTTTTTTACAAGTAAGTCAAGCAAATAAAGGTACCTTGGAATGTCTATCAAACCTTTGCTTCTACCAGGGTGATAGATGGCGTCAGACTTTGTTGTCATCGCTGCCTTTCTTACAAAATTTGCAGTGTGTATGCACATATAACTTTGTTAAGTTTACATTTGGGGATTGATTTGATTCAATATTTGGCTAAATAGTTGGCTAAATATTTGGTTAAATTATGCGCAGTATTGTGAGCAGTATTATGCGAGATATTATGTTCATCATTATATGTAATAATTTTAGCTTTTAGATTAATTGTTAATGTGATTATGTTGTGATTATTTTGTGCTTATGTTGTTCTATTTATTTTGGCATGTTTGAAAGTTTTTATACGCTGCTAAACTGAAAAACTATGAGTAAGCGAATTCTTGTTACTGGTGCTGGTGGATATATTGGTCGTCACGTTGTTAAAGCTCTTTTAGATGCAGGTGCTAGCGTAATTGCTTCCGACTTGCGTTTAGACGGTGTTGATGAGCGAGCAACGCGTATTGAAGCGAATATTTTTAGCGATGATGCTGATTTGTTTGCAAAGCTTGGGTCTCCAGACGTTTGCTTGCACATGGCTTGGCGCAACGGTTTTAAGCATGCTGCAGACACGCATATGGAAGATTTATCGAACCATTACCGCTTTATTCGTCTTATGCTTTCGGGTGGCTTAAAGCAGATTGCTGTTATGGGTTCTATGCACGAAGTTGGCTACTGGGAGGGTGCTATTGACGAGAACACGCCTTGCAAGCCAGCTTCTATGTATGGCATTTCTAAGAATGCTTTGCGTGAAGCTACTTTGCTTTTGGGCAAAGAGTATGATGCCACTGTTCAATGGATTCGTGCGTACTACATTGTTGGCGACGACGCTCGTGGAAACTCTATTTTCTCTAAGCTTCTTCAAGCTGCTCAAGAAGGAAAGAAGACTTTTCCGTTTACTACTGGAAAAAACAAGTACGATTTTATTAATGTAGACGTGTTGGCTAAGCAAATTGCTGCAACCGTTTTACAAGATAAAGTAAATGGCGTAATTAATTGCTGCACGGGTGAGCCTGTTTCGCTTGCGGATCGCGTTGAACGTTACATTCGCGAGAATAATCTTGATATTTCGCTTGAGTATGGCGCATTCCCAGATAGACCATACGATTCTCCAGCAGTTTGGGGAGATAATAGCAAAATACAAAAGATTATGAATACTAAATAAGAGCTAAAAATAAACAAAAATTATGATCTAAGTGCCGGGGACATTTCCCCGGCTTTTGTTTTATAAAACAGGTCAGTGTAAGAGCTGGAGAATTAACACGGGTTTTTAATGAGTGATAAAGAATCTAAAAACTGATTGTGTTTAGTAGTACAATAGATATGATTTGTGCTGTTTTACCGATTAGTGTGCAATGGAGACGATTTATGAATCCTGCAATTTCCGTGGTGGTTCCTGCATATAACAAGGAGCCGTATATTAGGCAGTGTATGGATTCACTTGTTAATCAAACTTTTAAAAACATTGAGATTATTGTTGTTGATGACGCTAGTACGGATAATACTTTGCAAATTTTGCGCGATTATGAGCTTAGGGATTCTAGAGTAAAAATTATTGCTAAAGATCATAATTGCGGTAGACATGTTGCGCGTAAAACTGGTGTTCAGGCAACTAGCGGTGATTACGTTCTTTTTGTTGACGCAGACGATGAGATTGAGCTTAAAGCTTGCGAAGTTCTTTACTCGTACGCTAGTAGTCATCCAGCAGATATATTGCATTTTGGTGTTTCTATTCACCCAGAAGGCAAAGCGGATGAAGATTTTGCATACAGCTACGATCAAATGTATGCGCAAAATAATGGTGATCAAACTGGCGATAATATTATTAAATCAACGTTTTCTAGTGATTTTCCGCATTGGACACCTTGGAATGTTATAACAGCGCTTTTTAAAGGTGACTTAGTTCGAGATGCGTTTAAAAAAACAGTTTCAACACGACTTTCTAAAGCAGAAGATGCTTACGAATATTTCGCTATTGCAGCCTTTGCCCAAACTTTAAAAGACTTAACAGCGTTTCGCGCGCTTAAATACCATATTGGCAGAGGAATTTCTGGAAGATCTAAAATAAGCGTTGAAAAATTCACTGTAGAACAACGCAGTGTTAAAGATGTTATAAGCACTGTTTACGATTTTGCTAATGATTTTGCTAACGAGCCTTCGATGAAAAGTCGAAAGCAAACCATTGAAGAAGCCTCACGCTGGTTTGATAATCGTGGATTAAAAATAGTAAAAGATGAGTTCTTTACAAGACTAAAAATCGAGGATTTTCAAGAAGCAATAAACGCTGTTATTGAAACATGGGGATTAGAACGCGCGTGCTCAATTGTGCTAGAAAAGCTTGTAGACCTTATGAATCAAGTTGTAGAAAGCGATTGCATAATAAAACACGGCTCTGTATGTGATGCTCTTCTTAACGTTTATAGAAATATTAAACCAGATAGTTTTAAAGATCCGCAAAACACAACTTACGATAAGCAAGTAGACTTAATGTCTTTGCATATTATGCAGGTTCATCAGCAAAAATATGAAGAAGAACAAAAGCGTTTGCAAATCGAAGCGCAAAAACGTTATGATGCAATGCCAGCTTATAAGCGTTTTGCAAAAAAGATAAAAAATATGGTTAAAAACTTAACTAAATCAAAGAATGATAAATAAAGTCTAAAAAATAAATTTGCGATTAAACAAAATACAAGATTACACAATAGAATAATCAAGGATAATTAAAGGTAAATCAGGAGATAACATGATTTTGGAAAATCCAAAGCGCTTGGGCATTTTCTTCTTCTACGATGCGCAAGGTCACGCAGACCATTATGTGTCTACGCTGCTTGACGGATTCAAACCATTCTTTAACGAGCTTGCGATCGTAGTAAACGGCAAAATCGACGAGCCAAGTAAGTCGATGCTTAAAAGCTATGCGAACAAGTTTATTTTGCGCGAAAACAAGGGTTTTGACGTGTGGGCGTACAAAACCGCAATGGACTCTTACGGTTGGGCAGAGTTGGAAAAGTTTGACGAAGTAGTGTTATTTAACGCTACGATTATGGGTCCAGTTTATCCGTTTAGCGAAATGTTTAACGCTATGAACGCAAAAGACCTTGATTTTTGGGGCATAACAAAGTTCCATAAAGTTAATGGAGACCCGTTTGGCTACAGCCCATACGGATACTTGCCAGAGCATATTCAATCGCATTTCCACGCATACAGAAAAAGCTTTATTCAATCCAAAGATTTTCAGGATTATTGGAACAATCTTCCACCAATCAACAGCTACTTTGAGTCGGTTGGATTGCATGAATCAGTATTTACAAAGCGATTTGCAGATAAGGGTTACAAGTGGTCTGTATACGTTGATACGAGTGATTTAGAAGGCTATTCTTATGGCCCAATAACGTATGCTGCAAGGCAGATTGTGGAATACAAGCGATGCCCGATTTTTAAGCGCAGGTCTTTCTTCCACGACTACTCCGACGTTTCTACGCAATCTGTTGGAAACCAAGCATTAGACTTATACGAGTATTTGAAAGACCACACAGATTACAACACGGATTTGATTTGGGAAAATGCTTTGCGAAGCATGAATATGGCAGATTTGATGAAGAATCTTCATTTGCGATACATTTTGCCGCAAAATCATGTTGTAGAAAACTCGTCAACAGCTACATCAACATCTACGGATAAGCCAAAAGTCGCGTTGTTTATGCACTTGTATTACATGGATTTGCTAGATAAAAGTTTGCACTATATTCAATCCATGCCGCAAGGATGTGACGTTATTTTAACTGTAGGATCGAAAGAAAACCAGCAAATCGTGAAACAGCGTGTGGAACATCTTCCATATAACGTAGACGTGCGGTTAATTGAAAATCGCGGTAGAGATGTGAGCGCATTCTTAGTGGGCGGCGGCGCAGATCTTATGAAGTACGATTACGTATGCTTTGCTCACGATAAAAAAGTCACGCAATTATCTCCTCGAAGCATAGGCGACGGATTCGCGTACAAGTGTTTTGAAAATATTCTTGCAAGTAAAGAGTATGTGCAAAATGTTATAAATCTGTTTGAAACGCATCCGCGACTTGGAATGGCAATGCCAACGCCGCCAAATCACGCAGACTACTTCCCAGGATTTACATACACTTGGGGTCCAAACTTTGAAGGCACGAAGAAATTCCTAGAAAAAACGTTAGGAATTAGCGTTCCGTTAGACGAAAACAAAGACGCTATAGCTCCTCTTGGAACAATGTTCTGGTTCCGCACGAAAGCACTGCACGGGCTATTGGATAGAAAGTGGACTTACGAAGATTTTCCAGCAGAACCGCTAAAAATAGACGGAACGTTGTTGCACTTTATAGAGCGAGCATATGGGTATGTGCCGCAAGCCAACGGATATTATGACGCATACATATTCTCGGACCACTTTGCACGAATAGAAATGACGAATCTAGAATTCGATGTTCGAGAACTCACAAAATCTGTGAGCACGCCATGGATTAAACGCAATTTGGAAGAAACTTGTAGGGAAGTAATGCGCGGAAAGCGATTCCGTTACGCTGCTTTAAGAGTGTTAAGAAGTATTGCAAAGCGCGTATTTTATAAGACTTTGTACATAGGTCAAAGAATTGTGCACATTGGTCGTAAAGGTAAAGAAGATGAGTGATATAAGCGTAAATACAGCTGCAGCAAATCTTACGCGCGCAAGAAAACCGCGACTTTTCTACTTGGATTGGATTCGCGCAATAGCTGCGATTTTGATTGTGGTAACTCATTTCAACAATCCATATTTGGAGCCAATGCGGTTCTTTGTAAATAGACCGTTTGGAATCTACATTGGTGGATTAGGAGTATCGCTATTTTTGATTATTTCTGGCGCTGCTCTTATGTACAACTACGGGGATAGAGAAAGCCTGGATTTGCGCACATTCTACACAAAGCGCGCAAAAACACTATACCCAATGTTTTGGGTAGCATTCATAGTGGCGAATATTTTACTGTTTATTCGCAATAATGGATATATTTTTGTACCAAGGCATAAAATAACAGCAATTTTTTCGCTTTTTGGAATGGATGGTTATGCTTCTGCATTCGGTGTAGGAACTTTTTATGTTCTAGGCGAATGGTTCTTAGGGTTCATAATACTGTTTTACATAGTGTTTCCACTTTTAAGAGTTGGCGTAAACAAAATGCCAATAGCAACTGTTTGCATTGTGATGGCTCTATACGCTGCAACAGTTGTGTTCTTTACTTTTTACCAGATTCCACGAGTTCCGTCTGATATTCTTTTAACAACAAGATTGCCAGAATTAGTATTTGGCATGATTTTTGTAAAGTTCATAAAAAAAGTGCCGCATTGGCTTGCTGCAATATCTTTTGTGATTCTTGCATTGCAACAATTAACGCATGCTTTACAAGGAAATATTGCCGTTACGATTGTAGGAATATTAGCATTTTTGCTGCTTTCTTATATTGGCGAACTTGTTAAAAGTTTTAAGCCATTAAGCGCGTGTACAAAGTTTATATCCGCGTATTCGTACCAGATTTTTTTGGTACACCATGTGTTAATAATGCAAGTGTTTACAGTAATATACCCTACGTGGCTTAATCGCTGGCAGGCGTACGGATTGCTAATCGCAGAGTTTGTGGTAATTCTTGTGCTTTCTGTAATACTCAAGCGTTTTACAAACTTGATTGTTGGTTTTGTGAGCAAATGTTGGGTGAAAATCGGCAGCAAGAATCGCAGTTTGGACTAACATGCGTATTTGTTCTGGAATAATCACCTATAATCCAACTTTAATAGATGTAAGCACGTGTTTAGAAGCGCTATGCAATCAAGTAGAGCGCGTAGTAATCGTAGACAATGCGTCTAAAAATGTTAAAAGTTTGCAAGAAGTTGTAAGCAAATACGCAAACGTGACTTTAGTTAAAAACAGTCAAAATATTGGTTTTGCAAAAGCATTAACGCAAGTGCTTGAATGGGCAAAATCGCAAGGTTTCAACTGGGTGCTAACGCTTAACGACGATTCTGTTGTGCCAAGCAACATGATTAGCGAATACAAGAAAATCCTGGAAAGTCAGGGAAATCTTGTAAATCAAAAAAATGCAAAAAATTCAAAAATCGCAATTGTATGTTCTTTGCTAAAAAACCGTTTAGACGGCACGATTTTACACAGCAAATGCCACGAAGACGAATGCATAACGTCTGGAAGCTTAACAAGCGTAGAAGCGTGGCAGAAAATCGGCGGATTTGACGAATGGCTAGAAATCGACGGAGTAGACTTCGACTTTTCAAGGCGACTAGTGCGAGCAGGGTGGAAAATCGTAGAGTGCCAAAACGTTATAATGGAACACCAAATCGGCAAAGCGCGCTCAATAAACTTGATTATAAAACACCCAATCGTGTGGAATCACAACGCAAATCGCAAGTATTACATAGCGCGAAATATGCAAGTAGTGGATTACAAAATGGGAACATACTCGTATGCTAAGTCGTTGCGTGCAGTTGTGCGAGATATGATTTTCGTTGCGCTGTGGGAAAAGAATAAATTTGCGAAAATTCGCGCAATGATACGCGGATTTAAGGATGGGCAGCAAAAGATTCGTCAAATGCGCAAAATCTCATCTTGTAAAGCAGAACAGAACGCGGTTTGAAAGGATAGAAATGATAGCAATGGAAAATTATGCTAAAAACGAAAATCCGCTAGTTTCTATAATCGTGCCAGTCTACAATTCTGCAAAATATTTGAGTGGATGCGTGGACTCGATTCTTGCGCAAACGTACAAAAACATAGAGCTGATTTTAGTAGACGACGGATCCAAAGACGACTCTGGCAAAATTTGCGATTCCTACGCATCAAAAGATTCGCGAGTTAAAGTAATACACCAACAAAACGGCGGAATATCTCGCGCACAAAACGCAGGGCTTGATGCGGCAAGTGGCGAATTTATAGCGTTTGCAGACAATGACGATATTCTAGATTGCAAAAATATTGAGATTCTTCTAAACGCTATTTTGCAAAGCGGAGCTAGTATGAGCAAAGCAAAATGGCGTCAATTTGGACTAAGTAGCTTAGAGCAGATTAAAAAAGAAGCTGGTTTGGGTGCACGTGGTTTGAGTGCGGAAAAGTCGCAAGCGACCGCGCGTTTAGAAAACATGCCTCAAATAAAAATCGTAAAAAATCCTCTAAAAGCGTATCAAACTGTATTTTGCAAAATATTTAGAATAATCGGAAACAAGCTGGGCAAAAACAGCGAAACGCGCTACTTTAACGAAGCGAATTGGTGCAGGCTGTACAAGCGAGAGGTTTGGGAAGGAGTGCGATTCCCAGAAGGAAAGTTTGCGCAAGATACTGCGATGGCAAGCGTGCTGTACTCGCGCATGAATTACGTGGCACATGTGGACGAAGTGCTGTATTACTGGCTGCAACGCGCGGATTCCGTAACGCATAAAATGCGAGACGCGGGCTTTTACCACGATCATATTGACGCTGTGCGAGCAAATTGGGATTTGTGCTTAGAACACAACGTTGTGCCAGCAAGAAGCTACTACACAATGGTTGGAAACTTAAGGTATGAGCGATGTGCGCTGAAAAGTGAAAAAAATACGCTTAATGGCGGAAAAAATAGCGACGCAAAAATCCAAAAAATATACGAAAAAAATTATGCTAAAGACGTAGAATTTGCTAAATCAGCTGTTAAAAAGCTTACGATTTTACAGCGCGCGCAATGTTTTACTATGGCGTGTGTTAGGAATCTTGAAAAAATAATCTACGATTACAAAATCAAAAATATGAAGTAATGCAATTAAAAATATGAAGTAATGCAATTAAAAATCGAAGAGTAAAGTGTAAATCAGAAAGCAAGAAATGAGTGGGAAAATGAGCGAATACCCAGATTTAGTAGTTGTTGGAGCAGGCTTATTCGGCTTAACTGTAGCTCAGCAGGCTGCAGAACGCGCTGGCGCTCGCGTTGAGATTATTGACGTGCGTAATCACATTGGCGGCAACGCTTACTCGTATTTTGACGAGCGAACGGGAATTGAAATTCACAAGTATGGCGCGCATCTTTTCCACACAAGCAACAAACGTGTGTGGGATTACGTGAACCGCTTTACAACGTTTACTAACTACGTGCATCGCGTCTACGCAACTCACGACGGCGAAGTGTATTCGTTGCCAATCAACTTAGGTACGATTAACCAATTCTTCCACGCACATTATACGCCAGAAGAAGCAAAGGCTTTGATTGCAAGCCAAGCGGGGGAATTCGCTGGCAAAGATCCGCAAAATCTAAACGATAAGGGTATTAGCCTAATTGGGCGTCCGCTTTACGAGGCGTTTATTAAGAATTACACGGCAAAACAGTGGCAAACGGATCCTTCTAAGCTGCCTGCTGGAATTATTAAGCGCTTGCCTGTGCGATTTAACTACAATAATCGCTACTTTAAAGACACTTGGGAGGGATTGCCTACTGACGGTTACACAGCTTGGATGCAGCGCATGATTGACGATCCGCGTATCCACGTTTCGCTTGGCGTGGACTTTTTCGACGAATCGCAGCCGTTTAACAAGCGCGCGCTGGCGGAAGCTGGAGTGCCAGTGGTTTATACGGGGCCAGTGGACAGGTATTTTGATTACGCGCTTGGCGAGTTAAAGTGGCGAACTGTGGACTTTAAGGAAGTGCGTTACCAGGAGAGCGACCACTTTGGCTGCCCAGTTATGAACTATTCGGATGCTGATGTGCCGTTTACGCGTGCGATTGAGTTTAAGAACTTTAATCCAGAGCGTGAGGAGGTTGAGGGCGTTGCTAGCGACGATGCTAGCTGCGATGCTGATTTTGTGCCGGGCAAAAGCGTTAAAGCCGGGGAAACTGTTGTGTGGCAGGAGTATTCTCGCGCTGCAACTCGCGACGATGAGCCGTATTATCCAGTGAATACGGAGGAAGATAAGGAATTGTATGCGCGCTATGCGCAGCTTGCGGAGGCGCAGCCTAACACTGTTTTCGGTGGGCGATTGGGAACATACAGCTATTACGATATGCACAACGTGATTGATATGGCTTTGCGCGCTTACGAATCGCAAGTAGCGCCACTTATTGCTCACTAAATGCAAAATATAAATTAATAAAAATAAATAAAAATAAAGAGCTATACATCAAAAAGTGTATGAAACTAAACTGACTAAATTCTATTTCAAGAACATACATCAGAACAGTTTTATACACTTTTTGACATATAACCCAAAAGGAGAAGATTATTTGATACTAAACTAAATGATCTCGCGTGTCAAGATACAAAATTTAGACTCAAACTATAGTAAAGTCACGCTTCCCACTTAGTAGGCTCAATAACTTCCTTGCCACCCATATAAGCTTGCATAGCCTTTGGAATATCAATCGAACCATCTTCATGCTGATGATTTTCCAAAATAGCCACAAGCCAGCGAGTGGTAGCCAAAGTGCCGTTAAGCGTGCTAACTGGGCGAGTTCCGCCATCTTCCATGCGTTCGCGAACATTCAAGCGGCGAGCCTGATACTCAGTGCAGTTAGAAGTAGAAGTAAGCTCACGGTAACGACCCTGAGTTGGAACCCAAGCTTCGCAATCAAACTTACGAGCGGCAGAAGAACCAAGGTCACCAGCAGCAGTATCAATAATGCGGTAAGGCACTTCCACCTTAGCAAGCATTTCCTGCTCCATACCGAGCAACTTCTGATGCTCAGCGCGAGAATCTTCCTGCTTGCAATAAACGAACATTTCTACCTTATCGAACTGATGCACGCGAATAATACCAGAAGTATCCTTTCCAGCAGCACCAGCTTCACGACGGTAGCAGCTCGACCAACCGCAATAGCGCAAAGCACCATTGCTTAAGTCAAGAATCTCATCCTCGTGCATGCCAGCGAGCGCAACCTCTGAAGTACCAACCAAATACTGATCATCTGGCTCACGAAGGCGATAAATCTCGTCTGCGTGAGAATTCAAGAAGCCAGTTCCGCGCATAACTTCTGGACGCACAAGCGTTGGAGTAATTGCAAGGGTAAAACCGTGCTCTTCGGCTTGATCTACAGCCATAGTAAGCATTGCGATTTGCAATCTAGCCACAGCACCGCGCAAGAAGTAGAAGCGAGAGCCTGCAACCTTTACGCCTCTGCGCATATCAATCCCAGCAACACCAGTTCCAAGAGTCAAATGATCCTTTGGCTCAAAACCTTCTGCAGCAAAGTCGCGAGGAGTGCCAACTTTCTTAACTACAACGTAGTCATCTTCTCCGCCTTCTGGAGCTTCATCTTCAACGATGTTAGAAAGCTTCCACATTGCTGTAGTGTAGTCGGCAGTAGCCTGCTCAGATTCAGCTTTGTATTCTGCAACCTTTTGAGCAAGTTCTTTAGTCTGAGCAATAAGTGTGGCTTTCTCGCTATCTTGAGCAGCTGCAACCTTTTTTCCTATTGCTTTCTGCTCTGCTCTGGCTGCTTCAAAAGCCTTTAAACTGTTGCGGCGCAAGTCGTCTGCACGAAGCACCTCATCGACGAGCTCAACGGACTCGCCACGCTTGCGCTGCGATTCCTTAACTACGTCGGCATGTTCACGAATAAATTGGATATCAAGCATGTTTTCTAGCCTAGTGCCGCAAGGCGACAGATACATATATAATGGCATGAATAAGTGATTGCACTAAAAGGGGTAAAAATGGCGGTTATTCATGCTACGCAAGATAATTTTGAGAAAATTGCTGGTACTAATGAAATAGTTGTTGTTGATTTTTGGGCAACTTGGTGCGGACCATGCCGAGCTTTTGGTCCTATTTTTGAACAAGTTAGCGAAAAGTTTGATGATGTTCCATTCGTTAAGGTAGACATAGACCAGTCTCCTGATTTGGCAAGTGCAGCTGCGATTAAAGCGGTTCCAACGGTTATGGTTATCAAACGTGGAGATGTTATTTATCGTCAAGCTGGGGCTTTGTTGCCAGCTGATTTAGAAGATTTAGTCAATCAAGCTAAGGCTTACGATCCTAGTAAAGATGCTGAAGGTAATTCTGGCAGCGAATCAAGTGAATCTGAAAATGATGGGGAATAGTAGTAAGAACCTTGATTTTAAGCCATTCTCTTTGCATGAGTCTACAATTATATATACTTTGTGCAAAAAGCTGTATGAGGATTATTTATTTTTAGATTTACGCTTTGTGCATTAACTTCTACCAAGGAGAGTTATGACAAGTCACCGAAGGAAAACTGTTACACTTACCTCATTGAGTGTTCGTCAGTGGGCAAGAATTGTAGCGATTTTTGTTGGTTTTGTGTCTGTAGTAACTCTTGGTATTGCGTCTAGGAACTTTTATTCGGCATCAAAGAATCATTCTGCGAAGCCTTACATAACTGCTTATTCTGCTACAGATTCCGCTAATCAGGTTTCGCGTGGCACGTATCGTAATTCGCTTAAAAGTGTTAAAAAAGGCGCTACTTCTTACATAACTGTGAATATCAATGGGAGTCATCGTACTGTTCTTGGCACGGATTTTACAAACGTTAAGTCTGTTCTAGAAGCTGGAGATATTACTCTTGAGCCTAATGATGTTGTAGAGCCTGCACTTGATTCCAAGGTAACCGAATCGACAGTTATCACCATTAAGCGTGCAGGCGCAAAGCTTGAAACTTCTGATGAACCGATTGCTTTTAACACGGTTAAGAAGGAAACTGCAGCTCTTCCAAAGGGCACAGAAAAGGTTAAGGATCAGGGTGCTCCTGGCGTGATGGAAACAAGTAAGATTGTTACTCGCGCAGGTGATAAAGTTGTTTCGTCTAACGTTTTTGTATCGTTTGTTAAGCAAGCTCCAAAAGATAAGGTCATTCTTGTTGGCACAGGTGGAGCTAGCGTAGATTCAGATTTTGCATCTTCTATTGGTACTACAGTTCCTGCTGGTGAAATGCAGGAGTGGGCGCATTCTTGGCTTCTTTCTAACGGTTACAGTGAAGCTGATTTTACTGCTACAGTGTTTATTATTTCACATGAATCAGGTTGGCGCGTAAACGCTATGAATCCTTCTGGTGCATACGGTTTGCCTCAGGCTTTGCCTGGAAGGAAGATGTCTTCTATGGGTGCTGACTGGGCGACTAATTATCAGACTCAGCTTCGTTGGTTCTGGAATTATTGCAATGGTCGTTACGGTTCCATTCAGGGTGCTTACAGGCATTGGTTGTCTCATAGAAGCTACTGATTTGTATTATACTTGCTACTATTATGAATTTTGCGGCAATTGTAAGTTTGTGAGAATTATAGATTTATAGACGCGCAGACTCATAGAGTAGACTTATAGATTTGTTTTGAAGCGATTATCGTAGAGTCAAGTATGTTTCTTGGTTTTACGATAATCGCTGATTATTTTATGCGTGTTGTGTGATTATGGAAGGAAATTTAAGTGACAATATTGCCTAGAAAATCATGGTTTAATAAGGGTGATGATTTTGTTAGTGAGTCTGCCAAACGCAAGCCTTTTGGAGATTTGTCTAAACTTAGTCATGCTCTTGTTGGTGAAGAAGCGTATAAAAACAATCGTCTTACTCGCGCGGCCTTGGTTTCTTTGGCGATTTTAACTTTTATAACTTTTATTGGCAATTTTGCGCAATTGCAGCTCACGGCTGCATTACCTACTATTGTGCGTGAGTTTAACATAAGTGTTACTACGGGACAGTGGCTTACGTCTATTTTTCAGCTGATTATGGCTATTATGGTGCCCCTAACAGCATTCTTGACTAGACGATTTTCTACTCGTCAAATTGTTATTACTTCCATGATTCTTTTTACTCTAGGCTCAGTTATGGCATGGCTGAGTAATGATTTTATTATGGCGTTAGCTGGGCGAACTCTAGAGGCTATTGGCACTGGAGTTATGTGGCCTGTTCTACAGATTACTGTGTTTTCTGTATACCCAGTTACTCGTAGAGGAATGGCTATGGGTAGCGTTGGTATGGCAATGAGTATTGCTCCAGCAATTGGACCAACAGTTGGTGGTATGCAAACTGATTTTAATGGTTGGCGTTCTATATTCTTATCTCTTACAATTATTGGCGTAATTTCTATTGTTCTTTCCATATTTTTCTTACATAATTTCGGTGAACATGATCGCTCTGCCAAAGCAGATTTCTTCTCCGTTGGACTTTCAATTGTTGGCTTTGGTGGAGTTATGTTTGGTTTCACAAACATTGAGTCTTATGGCATTTCAAATCCGCTTTCGTGGTCACCTATGGTTGTTGGAGCATGTGGAATAACGTGGTTTGTGATTAGACAATTGCGTGCGCGAGTTAAAGGAAAGCAGCCGTTGCTTGGAATAAGCGTGTTGAAGAATCGCTATTTTACGATTGGCACCGCTTGTGCATGTTTAACATTCTTTGCGTTTAGCTCAATTATGGTGGTTATTCCGCTGTATATTCAATCAGATCGTGGTTTTTCAGCTACCATGAGTGGTCTGGTATTGTTGCCTGGCGCGTTTGGAATGGCAATTTCGCAATATTTTGGTGGGCGTATGCTCGATCGTTTTGGTGTACGACCTGTAGCAATGGCAGGCTCTCTTATTTTGCTTTTTGGCACAGTTATGATGAGTCTTATCGACAAAGACACATGGATTTGGTGGATTTCAATCTGGCAGTTTACGCGACAAATCGGCATGGGATTTTTGCTTATGCCTGTTACAACATGGTCTTTAAATTGCTTGCAACCTAGTGAGTTGGGCGATGGTTCTGCAGTCACTAATACAATGAGACAGCTTTGGGGTGCTATTGGTGCTCCAGTACTTGTTGTTACTATGGCTACTTTTACTCAGTGGCATCATATGCTTACTGGAGTTGGTTCTGCAGATAATTTGGCAGCCAGTATTTTTGGTGTTCAATGGACTTTGAGAATTAGTGCGATTATTACGGCTGTTATGGCTTTAATTGTGATTTTTGGGGTTAAAGGTGATGGGGCTGGTTCTGCTCATCAGCTTGCGCGTAAGGCGATTGATCGTATGCGCGTTTTGCATATTCCTCATGCGTCGGAGCATAAAGACGTTATGCACGATCACACGCATCATCAATACTGATATATTGCACGCTCTTTGACTTGTTTGCTGTTGCGCGCTTTCTTGTTTGGTATTGTGCATCTTCCTTGTTTGTTGTTGTAGGAGGGCTGGGTGTTCCTACGTTCGCGTGTATTAGCCGCGCTCACGCCTTCGCCGCATGTAAAGTCCACTGGACTTTACATTTAAGCGGCTCAGCGAATCGAGGTGACTTCTCGCGCATTATGCAGCTCGAAGTCGTCGATTCGCACAACGCTCTGCCTCTTGCGTGTAGTTTGTTGTTGCGGTTGTTCCGTTTTGTCTTTAATTTTGTTTTGGGTTGAAGTTTATTTGTAGTGGTGGCTCATTGGATTATTTGGTATCGGCTGCCGCTCTTATACTGTTCGACCAAGAATCACCCAGCCCTCTTATGTGCTAGAACAATTGCGTATCGCTTAATCACCGAGATTCTCGATTTTTCTTGCTCTCTCGGCGAGTCACCATCTAGCGACGCTGAGGCTCACCTCAATAGCTGCGAAAAATCTCGAATCTCTACCTAGCTTGGTATTGGTAAATTTTGCATAATCATTTGTTCGTTTTGTTGAATTTTGCAATATTTTGCATGAATTTTGTTAACTACCTAACGTTTTTCACATAGAAACGCTCATTTGAGTTTGTTTTTTGCGTTTAGTTGTGCGATAATGTTCACATGATTTCTTCTCAGCGTCAGCAGTTGATTTTAAGCCGTCTTCGCACTAGAGGGGCTGTGCGTATTACTGCTCTTTCTAAAGAGCTAAGTGTTTCGGCGATGACTATTCGTAGGGATATCGCGGAGCTTTCAGACAAAGGTCTTTTAAAAAGAGTTCATGGTGGTGCTGTTACAACTAACACTCTTCTTTCTGAGCCTCTGTTTTCGGTAAAGTCGCAGATGGATATGGGCTTAAAGGACGCAATCGCCGGCAAAGCTGTGGATTATGTTCAACCTGGAGATGTTATAGCTATTGGTGGTGGCACCACTGCTTATGTATTTGCTCAGCATCTACTTGAGTCTCGTAGAGCTTCTGGTATTACGATTTTAACCAATTCGATTCCTGTTGCAGAGCTTGTTCAGGCGCTTGAGTCTAAAGATATTGAGGTTATTGTTACTGGCGGAGTTATTACTAGATCTAATTCTCTGGTTGGTCCTATTGCGGATAAGGTTGTTTCGTCTTTGCGCGTAAACACCGTGTTTTTGGGCACTCATTCCGTGAGCCTACCTCGTGGATTCCTAATGCCTAATTCTCTTGAAGCCGCTACAGATATGGCTTTGATGGATATTGCGGATCGTACGATCATTTTAACAGATCACACTAAATGGACTTGCACATCGCTTTCACTGTTTGCTCGCTTCGACCAAGTGGATACTGTTATTACAGATGATTGTCTGGATGCGGATTCTCAGCTTCGCACGCGTGAGCTTGTTAAAAATTTGGTTCTTGCTCCTACAATAGATTCTTTGGAAGAAGAGTAGCTTTTAGCTCAGTATTGCATTACTTATTGCGTATTGTGTGGGGCTTGTGTTAGGCTCAGTTAGTTCATGACTTTGTAGTGATTACACATTAAAGTTGCGCGTCTTATGCTTGCGATTCACGGTTTGCTTGTTTTGCGCACTTTTGCTGCTTTGCAGTCTGTAGATTAATTTTGTGCAATTACATTTGTAATTGTGCCTTTGAATGTTCGTAATTACGCATTGTCAACATTATATAGTCAACTATGTTGAAGTAATTTACGAAAGGCTATTGTGCCACATACTCATTATGCTGCGTCTGCTAAAACGCAAGGTGCTAAGAAATCTATTGGTAAAAAATCTGCTGGTAAAAAATCTGCTGTAAGTCAGGGAGCTAATAAGAATTTTTCTAAAAAAGGCTATAAGTCTAATAGAAACCCATTTGAATATCAGGGAAATCGTAAGAATAACGAATTTAATGCGCGTAAAGCACGTAATCGCAAGGCAGACAAAGCTAGAAGTCGTGCTCGTGAAAAGGCTTTGCAATATGAAGAGATTGCAATTCAAGAAGCTGAACAAGATTTTGGCAAACGCGATTTAAAAAAGCGAGATTTTGATTTTGACAATCGCAATATGAAGAAGAGTAGAGATAGTCGCCACAATAGACACCAGACAAGTCGCCAGCAACCGACAACTATTGATACTGAGTCTTCAATAAAGAAAAATCTGGAAATTACAAAAAATTCCGTAATGATTCCAGATACAGCTGTGGAATCTCGAGAAAACTATAGTGATGATGTTACTTTTGCACAGCTTGGCGTTCCAGAACCATTGGTTAACGTTTTGCGTGCAGACGGCAAAAACACGGCTTTCCCAATTCAGCAGGCTACTCTGCCAGACTCTTTACAGGGTGCAAACATACTTGGTAGAGGGCGTACAGGAAGCGGTAAAACTTTAGCATTCTCGATTCCTCTTGTAGCAAGATTAGCTGAAAACTTTGTTGATTTAATAAATTCTGGTCGTACTTCTAGAAAAAACAAAAATCGCGAAGATAGTAATATTCCAGCACCTCATGCGATGATTTTGGCTCCTACGCGAGAACTTGTGCATCAGATTGATGAGGTGATTGCTCCTCTTGCAGCAGCATATGGGATGCATACTGTTACTATTTACGGCGGAGTAAGATATCAGAGACAAATTGCTCCGTTAAGGCAAGGTGCTCAGATTATAGTAGCATGCCCAGGGCGATTAGAAGATTTACTAAAACAAGGCGCAT
Organism: Gardnerella sp. DNF00354; assembly: GCF_049262755.1. NCBI lineage: Bacteria > Bacillati > Actinomycetota > Actinomycetes > Bifidobacteriales > Bifidobacteriaceae > Gardnerella > Gardnerella sp. DNF00354. Next base: position 35,445 of record NZ_CP058402.1, on the reverse strand, counting down.
TAACGCTTGAAAACATAGAAGTCAGTGTTTTAGATGAGGCTGACGAAATGGCTGATATGGGGTTCTTGCCAGCTGTAACAAGGCTTTTAGAGCAGACAAATCCTAATGGTCAAAGAATGCTGTTTTCTGCTACTTTAGATAAGCAAGTTGCTGCTATAGTAAATCGCTTCTTGCCGAATGCTGTTGTGCACGCTGTGGATGATGCGGATTCTCAGGTAGATACAATGACTCATCATGTGTTTGGAGTGTCTGCAGGAGATAAGTATGAGGTTATACGTAAATTAGCGTCTGGTAAAAAACGCTCTATATTCTTTACTCGCACAAAATACCAAGCTAAGAACATGGCTAAAAAGTTCATTAGTCAGGGTATTCCAGCCGTCGATTTGCAAGGAAATTTGTCTCAGAATCAGAGAGATAGGCACTTGGCTGTGTTTTCTGATGGGCTAGTGCGCGTGCTAGTGGCTACAGATGTTGCGGCTCGAGGCATTGATATTAGCGATGTGGCGCTTGTGGTGCAAACCGAGCCTCCAGAGGATCCAAAATCGTTCTTGCATAGATCTGGGCGTACTGCGCGCGCTGGGGAGTCTGGCGATGTTGTAACTCTTGTGTTGCCGAATCAAAAGCGCATGGCGCACACTATGCTTCGACGCGCTGGAATTCATGCTAATGCAGAAGACGTTAAGCCAGATTCGCCTGTTTTGCAAGAAATTGTTGGGGATTTGGCGGATTTGCAAGAGGGCTGGAGTATGCCAGAGCCAGAGCAGCCAAAGCGCAGAGGCAGAGGAAGAAGCAGAGGACACGGTAGAGGAAGAGGACACAATGATGGTCGTGGCAGCAGTCGTGACCATGGTCGCAGGCGTGAGCGCAGCTAATCTGCGCAAATGATGTAACCTGTCTTAGTGGCTTTGTTCTAGATTTGTTAGATTTGTATCACTCGTGATGCAAATCTAACGTTTTTTGCCTGTTTTTGGTTATATTTGCATCATTGATGAGACAAATATAACGTTTTTTGACCCAAATTCGTTATATTTGTCTCAATCGTGTTAAAAATGTTACTTGCTCTGACCCTTGCCGAATGCGCGCAAGCGGATTCCGTTCCAATCTTCGCTTACGGTTAAAGGAGTTGCAGCATTCATGCCAGCTGTTTTAGCAGCGGATTGCACTGTGCTGGAGCTTGGAGAGCCTTCGCGACCAGGCTTAGGCGTTAGAACCCACATCGGAGCTTCGTCGTCTAACATGTTTGTGGCATCCATAATCGTGTCTGCCAACTCATCCTCATCGTCGCCATCGCGCCACCAAATAATGACGCCGTCAACAGATGAGTCGTAATCTTCATCTACCAGATCTTCTCCAGTAAGATTTTCGATATTGTCGCAGATTGCATCGTCAACGTCATCGTCCCACAGCCACTGCTGTACGATATCTCCAGGTTGGAAGCCAAATTCTTCTGCATGTTGAAAAGCTGTCTGTTCCACGTGACTCAATATATCAAAGTGCCACGAATTTGTGCGATTTTTAAGTTTAGTGCGTGTTTCTTGATAACGGAATGCATATATATTCCGGTTGCATCGAGACACGCCTCAAAAATCGCGAAAATATCCAAAATCACTATATATAGTTTGTTTTTTGAATAAAGTTCCCTAGATATTGTGCAGAGGTTGGGTTATAGTTGAGCAAGTTGTTTTGAATAATGGTCATTATTCAAAACAGGATGGATAACAGGATAAATAAACTGTAGATGTAAGAAAGGTCTGTAGGATGCAGGTCTCTGGTACGACTTTAGAAGACATGACTTTAGAATCGCAGCTAAGCGATGTTGATGTAGAAATGGCTGATTCTATCTCTGATAGTGATTCTTCTAAGAAGTCTCGTGTGCAGGTCGAAAAGCGTGATGGTCGCGTTGTCGATTTTGATCAAATGAACATTATTATGGCGATCAAAGCCGCTTTTAAGGATTTGCGCAAAGAAGTCGGTCCTCAAGAAGAGCAGATGATTCGCGATATTACGGACCATATAGAAGCTGAAATTCAGGATCGTTACAATGGACCTGCGAAGATTGAAGATATTCAGACTCTTGTCGAGCATGGTCTTATTGAAAATCACCTTTACGAAGTTGCGCGTTGCTACACAAGCTATCGTCTAAACCGAGATATTGACCGCGCTAAGGCAACCGATATTAACGAAGCAGTAAATCGTCTTGTAAACCGAGATGAGTCGCTTGTTCGCGAAAACGCCAACAAGGATTCCAACGTTTACGCCACTCAGCGCGATCTTCTTGCAGGCGCTGTTTCCAAGGCTTCCGCGTTTTCTATGCTTCCTCATGCAGTTTCTAACGCGCATATGAAGGGTGATATTCACTTCCATGATGCCGATTATTCGCCATTTACGTGCATGAGCAACTGCTCGCTCCCAGACTTTGGTGATATGCTCGCTAAAGGATTTGCTCTTGGTAACGCAATGATGGATAGCCCAAAGTCTATTGGCACCGCCGCAACTCAGGTTACGCAGATTATTAAGGATATTGCAGGCGCACAGTACGGCGGTCAAACAGTTAATCGTGCAGACGAGATGCTTGAGCCTTACGCTAAGTGCGATTACGATAAGAATCTTGCTATGGCTCATGCCATGATTCCTGATTCTACGCCGATCGAAGTTGCCAAAGATATGATTGACGGTTTGAAAGCTCAGGAGCCTAAGAATCTTCATTGTTCGGATAGGGATCCGCTTCCTGCCGACACTCCTTTTGATGAAAACTTGAGTGAGCTTGATCAGATTCGTGAAATCTATGCAAAGATTATGACGCGCAAGGCGATTTACGACGCTATGCAAACTATGGAATATCAGATTAATTCCAACCGCGTTTCTAACGGTCAGACTCCGTTCGTAACTGTTGGATTTGGCTTGGGTACTTCTTGGTTTGCTCGCGAAATTCAGCGCGCTATCTTACTTAACCGTATTCGTGGATTAGGTAAAGACCGTCATACTGCTATCTTCCCTAAACTTGTGTTTACTATTAAGCATGGTGTAAACGCAGATGCTGGCGACCCGAACTACGATTTGAAGCAGCTTGCGCTTGAGTGCTCTACTAAGCGCATGTATCCAGATGTTGTGTTCTACGAGAATATTATTAAGATTACTGGCTCCTTTAAGGCTCCTATGGGCTGCCGATCCTTCCTTCAGGGCTGGATTGATCCAAAGACTGGCAAAGACGTGGAAGACGGCCGCATGAATCTTGGCGTTGTAACGGTTAACGTGCCGCGTATTGCTCTTGAATCTCATGGAGACGTGAACCGATTCTGGAAGCTTTTTAACGAACGTATGGAAGTGGCTCATCAAGCTCTACGATTCCGCATTATGCGTTGCAAGCAGGCAACCCCTGTGAATGCTCCAACGCTGTTCCGCTACGGTGCTTTTGGTCGTTTGGAAGCTAATGAGAGCGTGGATCAGCTGTTCCGCAACGAGCGTGCAACGGTGTCTTTGGGCTACATTGGCTTGTATGAGGCTACATCCGTGTTCTTTGGCAAGGATTGGATGCAAGATCACAGTTGGAATGAGGATGGCAAGCAATTTGCGCTTTCTATGGTTCGCCGTATGAATCAGCTTTGCCAGCAGTGGTCAAAAGCTGAAGGCTACCATTATTCCGTTTACTCAACTCCTGCTGAGTCTTTGACGGATCGCTTTAACCGCATGGATCGTCAGAAGTTTGGCCGTATTGAAGGCGTTACCGATCACGACTTCTACACCAATTCCTTCCACTATCCGGTTTGGTTGCAGCCAACTCCTATGGAGAAGCTCCGCTACGAGGTTGACTTCCCGTATCTTGCTTCTGGCGGCTTTATTAACTACTGTGAGTTCCCGTGCTTGCAAGCGAATCCTAAGGCTTTGGAAGCTGTTTGGGATTATGCGTATAAGATTGGCATTGGCTACTTGGGTACGAATACGCCAATCGATCATTGCTTCGTTTGCGGATTCCAGGGCGATTTTGAGCCGACTAAAGAGGGCTTCCGCTGCCCAGAGTGTGGAAACAGTGACCCAGATAAGTGCAATGTTACTAAACGTACTTGCGGTTACTTGGGTAATCCTGTTCAGCGCCCAATGGTTCACGGACGTCACGAGGAAATCGCTCATCGCGTTAAGCACATGTCTGGCGAAACTGGTCATGTTGTTCTTAACAACGGTGAGTCTCGTGAATGGTACGAGGAAACCAAGTAGTAGCGGAATAGCGTGAAATAGCGTTTTAGTTTGTGTTTATTATTTGGTGATATGCAATATATCTAGCCGTTAGAAAATGTTAATCGCATTTTTTGACGGCTGGATTTTATTTTATTTAACAAAAGTTAATATAATTTAACAAAAGTTTATTTAAGATTATTTAATAAAATATTTAAATCTAGAGGAGGTGGACTATGGCTCGCATAAGTTTACATGATTTTGCACCATCAGATGTTAACCGTGGACCGTGGATTCCAACCTCTCTTTCTAACAATCCTCGCGCAGGGCAGTGGTCCAGTGATCGCATGAGCAAGGGAATGGTGGCGGATTATAAGCGATTTCTTATGACAGACGGCGAGGGAATTCGCTGCTCGCTTTACGTTTCTGGCTGCCCATTCCATTGCGTTGAATGCTATAACGAGTCAATTTGGGATTTTCGCGCTGGTCACCCTTATACTCAAAAGCTCGAAGACCAAATTATGGAAGATTTAGCGCAACCATATGTACAAGGATTGACGCTTCTTGGCGGTGAGCCGCTGCTTAACACTGGCATATTGATTCCACTATGTGAGCGTATTCGAAGCGAATTCGGCAATACAAAAGATATTTGGAGTTGGACTGGTTACACATGGGAAGAGCTTATGCGACCGGGGGAGACTCCTGACAAGCTTGAGTTATTGCGATACATTGACATTCTTGTTGACGGGCGATATATGAAGAATCTTCACGATTCGCTATTGCAATTCCGCGGCTCTAGTAATCAGCGAATTATCGACGTGCCAAAGTCGCTGGAAAATCCACAAAATCCGCCTGTAATCTGGGAAAAGCTTCACGATCAAGAGCGTTTTATTCCATCAATCTACGGCAAGGATCGAGCAGTTGGTGAAGGTGACGCTTCGTAATCCTATTGAATGCGCCACTCATACGATATATTTAACAATGTTTGCGGACGATTATAAGAATGCATACATATACACATGTTAAGCTAAATATAATTAACCTAGTAACGTCTGTATTGCAAACTGTCAAAAGAATTATGCTAACTATGCTCATAAATACTGTAACTAAACGATATACAGTTGGGTATGTTTTTTCTTTGCATAAATATAAAAGATAGATTAGTAATATTAATAGGACGAATGCTTGAATGGTGAGACTAACAGTATTAATACAAGTGTTATCGTCTTTTAAGTCCTTCAATTGTTTAAAGAAATAAATAGCTGACGAAATATAACAAAGCAGCGTTATTGGCAGTAGAACTACGTGTTTGCTGTTCATATTGTTCCTCACATAATTGTTGATATTAATGTGGAAATTCTCACTGCAAGTCGACACGAATGCCTTTCTGCTGTGCTACAGCGCCAACTATCTTTGTGTTACTCATAAGTTTCTTCTTGGGTGTTGGCTTGAACTTGCAATGGTAGTAAAAAAGACATGGATAATGCTACTGAGCAAGTAAGTATTCTATTAATAGCTTTTTTATATTCATGACAGTACCTCTTTATACATGCGAATATACATTCTTTCATTGTATAATTTTTATAAGATGAAATCAATCGTTGTTTATAATTTGAATGTGTAGAAGCACTTTTTCGTATGTGATTTGTCTGTATACTACTATGTCAAAGATTCATCTATTTATGCATTTGGTAATGAAGTAACTCAATACGGAAATGCGCCATGCGCAATAATTCAAATATGTATTTGAAGAAGTGATATTATTAAACCTACACATGACGTTATGTAGGGGAAGGGATGCAATGGCAGAGAAGCCGAAGAACAATTCACGAAAAATTAGCAATAATCCTCCTCGCGCATTGCGTACGATTATGTCATCTTTAAAAAAGTACCGTTTTCTTGGCGTTTTAACGGCTGTTACTATTCTCGTTGAAGCTGCTATGCAAATTGCAATCCCTACAGTAATGTCAAATCTTATTGATTTTGGCATTATGTCACGTTCTCAAGAAGATGTGCAATATTATGGTTTGCAATTGCTTATTTTTGCCGCAATCGCAATGATTACAGGCATTATTTCTGGTATTTGCTGCGCGCATTCTAGTGCTGGTTTCGGTAAAAATTTACGTCACAACATGTTTTCACGCTTACAAAGTTTAAGTTTTTCTGATTTAGATAAGTTTTCTAGCGGCACTGTTGTTACGCGTATGACTAGCGATGTGTCAAATGTGCAATTTGCTTACCAAATGATTATTCGCTCTGGTGTTCGCAGCGTTATGATTATCATAACTGCCTGGTGGTTTACTTTTTCAATTAGCCCTGCTATCTCGTGGGTTTTTCTTTCATTCGTGCCTATTGTTGCTGCAATTGGCGTTTTTGGTGCGAGTATAGTTGCTCCAGCATTTTCTCGAATTTATCGAATGATTGACGAGATGAATAATAGAGTTGGCGAGAATTTGCATAATATTCGCGTCGTAAAGTCTTATGTGCGTTCTGATTATGAAATAAGTCGTTTTATGCGTATTTCGCATAAAATCTATGATTATTTTATTAAAGCTGAGTATGTGTTAAATTGTAGTATTCCTTTGTTTAACTTATGTTTTTATTCTGGCATGCTACTCATTGCGTGGTTGGCTTCGCACGAAATTGTGGCTTCAGGAAATAATCCTGCTTTTGGTTTAACAACAGGAAATCTTGCTGCTCTATTTGTGTATGTTTTGCAAATTTTGTTTGCTTTAGCGAATTTAGTCGCAGTTTTTGTTATGTCTGTAACTGCGCGCGCTTCTATGCGTCGAATTGCAGCGGTTTTGCAATCTAAAAATACTGAGACTGTTTCTTCGAATCCGCTTACTAAACTTTCGGACGCTTCTGTGCGTTTTGAAAATGTTTCGCTACGCTATCCTCAATCAGATAATACAGATGAATCCACTCCAGCAGAACAGGAAATTTTACACGATATAAATATATCTATTCCTTCTGGAGCAACTGTTGGCGTCGTTGGTGCGACGGGATCTGGAAAATCAAGTTTAGTGCAATTAATTGCAAGACTTTATGACGTAACTTCTGGCACTCTTTTTGTAGGCGGAAAAGATATTCGCGATTACGATTCTTCTAGTTTGCGTGAAGAAGTTGGTTTTGTTCTACAAAAAAATATTTTGTTTAGTGGCACAATTGCAGAAAATCTTCGCTGGGGTAGAGCGGAAGCAAGCGATGATGACTTGCGTCAAGCTTGCGAAATTGCTTGTGCTGATGAGTTTATTAAAGATTTACCAGACGGCTACAATACGCATATTGACCAGGGTGGTAAGAATGTTTCCGGTGGCCAACGACAGCGTTTGTGCATTGCGCGCGCACTTTTGAGGAAGCCGAAAATTTTAATCCTCGACGACTCGATGAGTGCGGTTGATATGAAAACGGATAGTAAAATTCGCGATGGCTTGAAAAAGTTTATGCCTGATTCTACGCAAATTATCGTTGCTCAGCGCATATCTTCAATTGAACATGCAGATATTATTGTTGTTCTTAAAGATGGTCGTGTTGTTGCTAAAGGTTCGCATGATGAATTATTTAAGTCTTGTGAAATTTACAGAAATATGGCAGTTTCTCAAGAAAAAAGTCGCATAACTAGCGCAACTAAAGAAGAAGGAGCTAAGTGACAATGTCTAATAATAAAACGGCTCACTCTTCTAAAAAAGATTCAGCTATTAGTTGGAAAACTCTTAGCAGACTTGCCTCTTATGTGCTTGTGTATCGAGTTAAAATTTGCGTAATTATTGCATCAATAATAGTTAGCGCAATTGTGCAAGCTGTAAGTGCAGTGTTTTTGCAATCTCTTGTTGACTTGTATATTCTTCCGCTTGTCGGCAAACATAATCAGGATTGGATGCCTCTTATTCGCATGATTATTCTGATGGCAAGTGTATACGCTGTTGGCGTGTTTTGTTCTTGGCTTTGGAGCAGGCTTGTTGCGAATATATCTGAAAGTGTTATGCGTGATTTAAGAGATTCTATGTTTAAGCATCAGCAGAAGCTTTCGTTGCGTTACTTAGATTCTCAAGGTTACGGCGATATTATGAGCCGTTACACAAACGATACTGAGGTTCTTCGTAACGCAATTTCGTGGGCTTTTCCAGACTCTTTTTCTGCACTAATGTCAATTTTGGCAGCGTTTATATCTATTATGTGCTTATCGCTTCCAGTTGCAGTTTTTGTAGCTATATTTACTGTAATATTGCTTTATTTAGTGCGTTTTATGCTAAAGAAATCTGGCAGTTTATTTGAGCAATTCCAGCATGCATTAGGCGAGTTAAATGAGTTTGTTGAAGAATCTGCAACTGGCAGCAAAGTGATTAAAATTTTTAATCATGAGGAAGATTCTATTGAAAAATTAGATAATTGTGTAGAAAAAGTGCAAAAAATTTCTGCAAGTGCGAATTCTTATGCGAATAATGTAATGCCTGTTATTAGCAATGCAAGCTATTTGCTTTATGTATTAATTGCTTTACTTGGTGCGTGGGCTGCTTCAGCTGGTTTGCCAACGCTGGGATTAGCTGGATCTAGTACTCTTACATTAGGTACGCTTATATCTTTGCTGGCACTTTCGCGCGCATTTATTAACCCTATTGGCGAAATTACAATGCAAGCTAACGCACTTATGATGGCTCTCGCAGGAGCTTCTCGTATTTTTGAGTTACTTGATGAAAAGCCAGAACTTGATTCTGGCAGTGTGCAATTAGTTAAAGTGCGTGTACTTCAGTCTGCTGAAGAGCTTGAAGAAAAATCAGCATTTGATGTGCTTGAAGAAGTAGACGAAAAATCTGAAGGAAGCAATATTTATTGGGCTTGGAAAAGATCAAAGCAAGATAATGGCACTAAAGCCAAAAAGCGAGCTCAAAACTTAAGTGAAATGGCTCAAGAGATTGTGTGCCATGCAAAGCGAGATGCTCGCACTTCTAAAGATGGTAGCTATACTTTGCTCCGAGGAGACGTACGTTTTATAGATGTGATTTTTGGGTACAAGCCTGATCAAACTGTTTTACATGATATTACTTGGTTTGCTCGCGCTGGACAAAAAGTTGCGCTTGTAGGGGCTACAGGCGCTGGCAAAACCACAATAGCTAATCTGTTAACTCGTTTTTACGACATTAACGATGGGCAAATTTTGTACGATGGAATTGATGTGCGTGATATTCGCAAAAATGATTTACGTCATGCGGTTGCTACAGTTTTGCAAGACATTAGTTTATTTAGCGGAAGCATAATGGACAATATTCGCTACGGATGCCTTGATGCTAGTGATGAAAGTTGCATAGCTGCAGCAAAGTTAGCTCATGCGGATTCGTTTATTTCTCAACTGCCAGAAGGGTATAATACGCATCTCAAAGATGGAGGGAAAGGGCTTTCGCAGGGTCAAAAACAGCTGATTGCTATTGCGCGAGCTGCTGTTGCGAATCCTCCTGTGCTGATTTTAGATGAAGCTACTTCGTCAATCGATACGCACACAGAAGCGCTTGTTCAAAGCGGAATGGATGCTTTAATGCAAGATCGTACTGTGTTTGTGATTGCCCACAGGCTTTCTACAGTGCGAAACGCGGATGTGATTATGGTATTAGACCATGGCAGGATTATTGAGCGTGGTTCGCACGAGGAGCTGTTGGCAAAGCGCGGAGAATATTATCAGCTTTGTACAGGTGCGATTGAGTTGGAATAATTTGGAATGAGGCTGTGTTTTTGCTTGATTTTAAGCTGCAACACGCCGAACACGCTTTGGAGCTTGCTTTTCTGTCAGGATTCTGTAAGATAGTGACTCGGCTGTTCGAGAGAACAAAGCCACGGCCCCGTAGCTCAGTTGGTTAGAGCGCCGCCCTGTCACGGCGGAGGTCACCGGTTCAAGTCCGGCCGGGGTCGCGATTAGTAGGAGACCCGGTTCGCCGGGTTTTTTATTCATCTCGGCTCTGTAGCTCAGTTGGTAGAGCGAACGACTGAAAATCGTTAGGTCAGCGGATCGATCCCGCTCGGAGCCACTGTCAAAATAAGCGTTAGAAGTGTTTGATTGCTTCTAGCGCTTTTTTGTTTTTGCGTCTTGCCTACATTATCCATCCTCACCCTGTTTTGCTGCTTTGATACCATACGATGAGTTGATATTATGAGTCGTAGTTTAACAATTTTATGTGAATAGAAGTGGAATAAAGTGGAAGAATCTCAAATAGTAAATTTGCAATCTGACGAATTAGAATCCAATATTTTGGAATCTGATGAATTGAATGGTATGAATAAGCATAAAGATAATAAAGACGATAAAGATAATAAAGACAATGGTTCTGCTAGAGTAATTCTTTCTTTTGTAAGAAGGTCTGCTCGTTTGGACGCGCGTCTTGAGCGAGCAAAAGAGCGATATTCAAGCCAATATTTATTAAATGTTGAAGATAGTTTAGGGTCTTTACGCGTAAAAAGCGATTTGCTGGTAGACTCCAACTGGGTTGCTAAAAATTGGGGTAATTCGAATCCTCTTATTGTAGAAATAGGATCTGGTCAGGGCGAAAATATTGTAGCCGCAGCCGAATCAAATCCAAATACTAATTTTCTTGCACTAGAAGTTTATGATCCAGGAGTGGCACACACAATGCTATTAGCTGGAAAACAGGGTGTAGAAAATCTTAGAATAGCGCAAGTTAATGCACCTGATTTTCTAGCTTCATGCTCTAATGGTGTTTTGAAAGAAGTTTGGACTTTCTTCCCAGATCCATGGCCTAAAATGAGACATCACAAGCGTAGGATTGTACAGCCTTCTTTGGCGGATGCGGTGCATAACGCACTTATTGATAAAGGCATTTGGAGAATTGCTACGGATATTGAGGATTATGCACTACATGTTCATGAAGTTATGGATGAACGAGAAGATTTTGAAAATAATGGAAAGTTACAAGTAAGTTTGCCGATTGAGCATGTTGGTAAGGGCAATGCTCAAGATGCTAAAGATTTGCCTCATGCTGATTTCGCGGAATCTGTAAGATTTGAAGGTAGGGTTTTGACGAATTTTGAGCGTAAAGGATTAGAAGCAGGTAGAAAAATTCACGATTTGACTTATGTTGCTAAATGAGTGACAAAATGATTCAACACGCCGTAATTTGCTATGTGAGTTTATGAGTGTTAATATCATATGGTTTGGTTAAAGCCCCCTTCGTCTAACGGTTAGGACACCAGACTTTCAATCTGACAACAAGAGTTCGACTCTCTTAGGGGGTACAAATTCTAAGCCACTTAGTTTGCTAAGTGGCTTTTTGATTATCAATGTCTTGTTGCAAGTAGTGATTTCAGGGTAGCGATTACTCCGGTTACCCGTAATTCAACCAAAGTTAATTGCAAATAAGAAATAAGATTATGCTAGTGGTCAGTGGCGCGTTTAGTGGCATGCAGGGTAAAATGATGAACAGCGTGTGTTTACAAGATTATTTGTAGATAATATACAAAATGTGTAAATAGCAATGACTATTAGTTAGACGAAAGAGGCTGGTTATGCCAAATATGTTCGGAACAGATGGTGTTAGGGGATTAGCCAATCGAGATTTAACCGCGCAGCTTGCGTTGGATTTAGGAGATGCTGCAGTACGTGTTTTAGGCGAGACAACGCATAGTAGCGAGTCGCATAACGAAGATGCAGGAAAGAAAATGCATGCTCGACGCAGAGCGTTGGTTGGGCGAGATACTAGAGTTTCTGGAGACTTTTTAGCATCGGCTTTGGCTGCTGGAATGAGTGCAGGTGGTTTTGATGTGATCGATGCTGGCATAATACCAACTCCTGGCGTGGCTTTTCTAACTTCTGTGCTCAATGTAGAAATGGGAGCTGTGATCTCTGCTTCGCATAACCCAATGCCAGATAACGGCATTAAGTTCTTTGCACGCGGTGGTTTTAAGCTTCCAGATAGTAAAGAAGACGAGATTGAGGCTGTTTTAGGAAAAGAATGGCAGCGTCCTACAGGCAGCGGCGTTGGACGAATCAGCCATGACACTATTACCGCAACAAACCTTTACATCGATCACCTCGTTTCTTCTGTTGCTCCATTAAACAGCGAAACATCAACACGTCCAAAGCCTCTTTCGGGATTAAGAGTTGTGGCAGATTGTGCAAATGGTGCAACGTCTGTAGTAGCACCAGAAGCATTGCGAAGAGCAGGCGCAGAAGTAATAGTAATTAACGCTTCTCCAGACGGATACAACATTAACGATCACGCAGGTTCCACACATCCAGAACAATTGCAAGCTATGGTTAAGGCGTCTAAGGCCGATTTAGGAGTAGCCTTCGATGGTGATGCAGACCGTTGCCTAGCTGTAGACGAAAATGGAAACATGGTTAATGGCGACCAAATTATGGGCATTCTTGCGCGTTCTAAGAAAGCTGAAGGAAAGCTGAATCACAATACTCTTGTTGTTACAGTAATGAGCAATCTTGGATTAAAGCTTGCGCTAAAAGACATGGGTATTTCCACTGTTCAAACAAGCGTCGGAGACCGCTACGTTCTAGAAGAGATGCTTAGAGGTGATTATTCTCTTGGCGGTGAGCAGTCGGGTCACGTGATTAATCGCGAGTTTGCAACCACGGGAGATGGCACACTTACAGCACTTACGCTGTGTCGCGAGGTTGTGCGCGAGGGAAAGAAGCTTTCGCAAATGGCTGCCGACTTCCCTCAGCTTCCGCAATGCTTAGTCAATGTGCCGAATGTAGATAAGATGGCGTCTAAAACTAATGCTGCTGTTCTTAAAGCGGTAGAAAAAGAAAGCGCGCTTTTAGGTGATACAGGGCGCGTTCTTCTTCGACCAAGCGGAACAGAACCGCTTGTGCGCGTTATGTGCGAAGCTGCAACGCAAGAGCAAGCAGATGAGGTTTGTGCACGACTCGCGCAAGTTGTAACTGATAATCTTAAGCTGTAGCGCGCGAGCGATTTCCTGAGAATGTTGTTAGACACGCCGTTTACAGCTACAAAAAGCAGATAACCTTGATATACTAATCCTTTTGGTATTGTTGTTTGAATGTATGTGATTTAGCAACAATAGTCAAAGTTGGCTTTGTAAATTACTTTAGAAGTTTTGTAGAATTAGCCTTGGTAAAGGAGCCCTATGTTTACGCATCACGCAAGTGTTGATACTAAGCTTAGCCGCGCGGTGGAGCGCCTTTTAGATTCCGCTACAGATGATGGCGTGCTATCTATAGTTCAAGCAGGAGAGCCTGTGTTAAGACAACGAACAGTGGCTTACGACGGTCAGCTAACACGTGCTACTCTTAACAAGCTTATTTCGCTTATGCACAGCACTATGTTAGATGCACCAGGAGTTGGCTTAGCTGCTCCACAAATTGGTTTAGGTCTTGCAATTGCTGTTGTAGAAGACCATGTTCGAGACGATGCAGATGATCCTAGGGATATTGCAGAATTGCCATTTAGGGCGATCATAAATCCCCACTATGAACCAATCGGAACACAAACACGCAGTTTTTACGAAGGATGCTTGAGTGTTGCAGGATATCAAGCGGTTCGTCAGCGTTGGTTAGATATTCAAGCTACATGGCAAGATGAAGATGGCAAGCAGCATTCTGAACGTTTGCATGGTTGGCCAGCGCGAATCTTCCAGCATGAAACAGATCATTTACGCGGAGAGCTTTATATTGATCGTGCTGAGATGCGCTCGCTTTCTACAGATGAAAATCTTGAAGATTATTGGGCAGATGAGGCTGTTCCTGTAACAGCTGCTAGAACACTCGGTTTTGCGATTTAAAATAAAAGACGAATGCAAAATAAAATCCCCCACAAGTTTTCTTGCGGGGGATTTTATTAATCACAAATATCAGATATGGAAGTAAAGCTCATACTCAAGTGGCGTTGGAGCCAAACGAGCCATATCCATCTCTTCATGCTTTAGATTAAGCCAAGTTTCAATCAAGTCGCTAGTAAACACATCTCCTTGCATAAGGAAGTCGTGATCTTCTTCCAAAGCTTGCAAAGCCTCACCAAGCGAAGAAGGAACTTGCTTAATGCCGTCATGCTCTTCTGGAGGAAGCTCGTAAAGATCTTTATCAACAGGAGCAGGAGGCTCAATGTGGTTCATAATGCCGTCTAATCCAGCCATAAGCTGAGCAGAGAACGCCAAGAATGGATTGCAGGAAGGATCTGGCGCGCGGAACTCAATGCGCTTAGCAGAAGGAGCCTCGCCAGCAAGAGGAATACGAATAGCTGCAGAACGGTTACGAGCAGAGTAAACCAAGTTGACTGGAGCTTCGTAGCCTGGAACAAGGCGGTGGTAAGAGTTAAGCGAAGGATTCGTAAAAGCGAGCACAGAAGACGCGTGCTTAATCAAACCGCCAATGTACCAGCGCGCAATATCGGAAAGCTGAGCGTAGCCAGTTTCCGCATAGAACAATGGCTTGCCATCCTTCCAAAGCGACTGATGGCAGTGCATGCCAGTGCCGTTATCGCCAGCAATTGGCTTTGGCATAAAGGTTGCAGCCTTACCAGCCAAAGCAGCAGTTTCATGAACAACGTACTTGTATTTCATTAAGTCGTCGCCAGCATGAACAAGCGTATTGTAGCGGTAGTTGATTTCCTGCTGACCTGCGCCGCCAACTTCGTGGTGAGAACGCTCAAGAATCAAGCCGACCTTCTGCAAATTGTAAACCATGTCATCACGTAAATCTTGATTGTGATCAACAGGTGGCACAGGGAAGTAGCCGTGCTTTACGCGATTCTTAAAACCAATGTTGTTGCTGCCATCATCTTCGGTATCAATGCCAGAATTCCATGGAGCTTCGTTGGAATCAACCTCGTAGAAGGAACGCTGCATGTCGTTTGCAAAACGCACCTTGTCAAAAATGAAGAACTCGGCTTCTGGAGCAAAGCTTGCGGTATCGGCAATGCCAGTGGCCTTTAAGTAGGCTTCGGCTTTAATTGCCACCTGACGAGGATCCCTAGAATAAGGCTCATCTGTTACAGGATCCACAATCGAAAAAGCAACGTTCAAAGTCTTGTGCTTGCGGAATGGGTCAATGTAAGCGGTGTCTACGTCTGGAATAAGCTTCATATCGGACTCGTTAATAGCTTGGAATCCTTGCATAGAAGAGCCATCGAAAGCCATTCCATCAGTAAACGCGCTGTTTAAGAACTCGCTTGCAGGCACAGTAAAATGCTGCTGAACGCCAATCAAATCGGTAAATCGAACTGATACGTATTCAATGCCTTCTTGCTTAATCAAAGCTTCGGCATCTTCTTTAGTTTGTAAAGCGGTCATGCCACAATCCTTTCGTAAAAATCTCAGTAAATAGTTTAGATTGTTGCATAAGATTTTGGATTTCAGCGACTCGACTATCTGGTTACGATTGTGTTACACGCTACCCATTTGTGTTTACATGCACAAAAACATGCAAGCGGCTCTTGCTCTCACGCTATAAAGTACAATGTATTTTATGAATAATAAAGAACAACATGAAGGCAGTATAGATAATCACGGCACAAGTGCAAAGCTTGATTTAGCCGCGATTTTCCCAGCCAAAGGGGATGATAGGCGCCCGCCAGATTGGCTTAGCCGCGCGCTTATGTATGCTGTTATTGCAGCGTTCGTAGCGATTTTTGTGTGGTTTGCTTGGGGAAATATCGCCTTTATAGTCTTCGATGTTGTAGTATCCATTTTTATAGCGTTGGCAATTGAACCTCTTGTTGTGCGGCTCATAAAACACGGGTGGAGTAGAGCTTTTGCATCTTTGGCAAGCTTGTTTGGGCTGCTTGCAATAGTTATTTTGCTTCTTGTGCTTTTTGGTAATCTTTTTGTGCAACAAGCAGTTTCCATGGTTTTAGGTCTACCTGATTTATACAACCAGTTTGCCCATTTTGTACTAAATTCCACTGGTTTCAAAATGCCAAACATTGAGCAACTCGGCATGGAAATTCTTAAACACGTTCAAACCTCCTGGGTTGTAGATTTTGCTGGACAAGCAATTAATACAACGTGGGGATTATTGGCGGTTTTGCTTGATTTGCTCACTATTCTTATGGTGACCTATTACATTTCTGCAGCTGGTCCTTCTATGCGCAGAAGTGTGTGTAGGCTGTTGAATCCTAAGTCTCAGAGGCGATTTTTATTTATCTGGTCCGTTGTACAGGAGCAGATATCAAGCTTCCTATTTTCGCGCACAATTTTGGCAGCTATTAACGCAACGGGTACTGCGATTTTCCTAATATTCATGAATGTTCCATATTGGCTTCCGCTTTCACTGTTTTGTGGAATCGTTTCGCAATTTGTTCCGACAATAGGAACATATTTAGGTGGAGCACTACCAATTTTATTTGCGTGGGGATCTAACGGTTTTGGATCAGCTATAGCAGTTTTGATTTTTGTGACAATTTATCAGCAGATTGAAAACATGGTGATTTCCCCTAAGATTTCCGAAAAAACCATGGACTTAAATCCTGCCGTAGCCTTTTTATCGGTGTTGATTATGGGTGCCGTGTTTGGTGCTCTCGGTGCATTCTTAGCACTTCCAGTAACCGCTAGTTTGCAGGCAATTCTCAAAGTCTGTACAAAACAATACAATCTAGTTTCTTCACCTTTAATGGACGATCCAAAGCCTAATCGTAAATCAATTATGGTTACGAGTGTTGAAGCTATAAGAAACAGTTTCGTTAAACCTGTTAAAGATAGTGTGCTTAGAGTTATGAAAGGCTCTTCATCTCGAGTATCTATTAACGAAGACATTATGTATTGGTATAAGCAAGCCTATAATTCTTCAGACGAAACTATTGAAAATGAAAATTCAGTTGACGATTCTGGGTATGTTGAAACTATGGCAATTTCACGCGATATTTTAGACGCTGTAAATAAAGATATTGCTAAAAAACGCGCAGAAAATTCAGATTCGTATAAGTCGCCAGCAACCGATCGAGATAAGGAAGAACTAAAGTCAAAAACAAATAAATCTGGTACAATTCCAAACGAAAATAAAAAAGAAAATAAAAAAGCAACAAACTCAAATAGTAATCCACGAAGTGGGTGGAATAAATGATTCTTTTGTCTATTTTCGACGTTTTAGTAATCATAATTGGCGTAAGTAGCGTTGTATATCAAGGTGTTTGCGCAGTCGCGTCGCTTGTAGCAAAGCCTATTGTGTTTCCGCAAGCACCAATGGACAAGCATTACGCTGTTCTAATATCCGCGCGCAATGAGGAGGCTGTAATAGGAAACCTCATAAAATGCATACAATCCCAAACTTACGATCAAAAATTAATCGACATTTGGCTAGTCGCCGACAATTGCACCGACAGCACGGCGCAAGTTGGAAGAGAGTACGGGTGCAATGTTATAGAGCGATTCGATAAGCAGCATATTGGCAAAGGCTACGCTTTAAGCTACCTGCTGGATCACATAATGGAGCTTGGAAAAGACAAAGATTACGACGCGTACTTTGTTTTCGATGCCGATAATAAGCTGGATTTGCACTATTTTGAAGAGATGAACAAAGGATTCCACGCAGGATACCAGATTCTAACAAGCTACAGAAATTCAGTGAATTTATCGGATAATTGGGTGTCTTCTGGGTCGGCATTGTGGTTTATACGCGAATCGCGATTTACCAACAATTCGCGCATGCTTTTTGGGTCTAGCTGCCATGCAGGCGGAACAGGATTCATGTTTTCGCGCGAAATCATGCACAGAAATCGCGGGTGGAAATTCCATCTGCTTACAGAAGACCTTGAGTTTACAATGGACTCGATTTTGCACGGCGACAAAGTGGGTTATTGCGGATCGGCGGTTCTCTACGACGAGCAGCCAGTATCGTTTAGGCAAAGCTGGAGACAGAGGCTGCGCTGGAGTAAAGGCTTCTTGCAAGTGTTCCGCTATTACGGAGCAGCTCTTATACGTCACGGAATCCGCGAGCGCGATTTTTCGTCAGTTGACTTTACGCTTATGCTATGCCCGTTTATGGTGCTTGCGATTGTGCGACTCATACTCGGATTTATTTTTGCCGCGTTTGGATTTGTCACTTGGACAAGCCAGATTGACTCGACGCTTAACTTTATAACCACTACTGTCACAAGCGTTTTAGGTATGATGGTGTTTGTTTCGCTTACCATTCTTGTAGAACACGATAAGCTTGGAGCCACTAACAAAGAGCTTTTTGCGTACGCACTCAGCTTCCCTATTTTTATGCTTTCGTACGTACCGATTGCGTTCCAAGCTGTGTTCTCTAAGAGCGAGTGGAAGCCGATTCATCACACGGGGCGGTAGGTCGGAGCGAGCGACATTCTCTGTTTACTGTTGCGCGAGGGCTGGGTGTTTCTTGTCTCACAACGCTCCGCCTATTACGTGTTGTCTTGTGTTGCGGTTGTTCCGATTTGGCTTTGATTTTGTTTTTTTGGGTTGAAGTTTGTTTGTAGTGGTTGATCATTTGGATTATTTGGTATCGGCTGCCGCTCTTATACTGTTCGACCAAGAATCACTCAGCCCTCTTGCATGCTTGAACAATTGCGTATCGCTAGTCGCCTGAGATTCTCGATTTTTCTTGTTCTCTCGGCGAGTCACCACCTTCGGTGCTGAGGCTCACCTCGTTCACGGCGAAAAATCTCGAATCTCTACCTCACTTGCGCTCCGACCTGCCTTTTCGCTTAGACCGCGCTAACGACATGACCTGCATCGTAGTGTGTTTATACGCAATATATGAGATAATAGAAGCCTTGGTGTAAACGTGCGATTGCGCAATAATGTAGCGCAATACGTGCGTTTATCTGTATGTTGCGAGGTTCTTATGGTAGATTCTGTTCCTTCTGCAAATATGTCTGGCAGTGTTCCAGTTTTTGGCGTAAACGCTTACGACGCTACTAACGAAGAAGTTCCAGCGGTTTCTATTCGCGGATTTGTTAAGACTTTTGGAAAAAAAGTTGCTGTAGATAATCTTTCTTTAGACATTCCAGCAGGCTCTTTCTACGGATTGGTAGGTCCGAACGGTGCTGGCAAAACCACTACGATTAAAATGCTTACGGGCTTGCTTATGCCAGATGCTGGCTCGGCTTCGATTTTTGGCAACGACGTTTGGAGCGACGTAAATCGTGCTAAGCGCGCAATCGGTTTAATGCCACAAGCAGATGAGATTTTTAAGACGATTACTGGTTTGCAGCTTTTAACTTACGCTGGCATGCTTCGAGATATGAGCCGCGCTGAATCCGTAAAGCACGCGAACGATTTGCTTTCTGCATTCGACTTAACAGAAGCTGCAAACACTATTGTTTCCGACTATTCAACTGGTATGACAAAGAAGATTTGCCTTGCAACAGCTATGATTCACAGCCCTCGCGTGCTTGTGTTGGACGAGCCTTTTGAGGCAGTTGACCCTGTTTCTAGCGCAAATTTGAAGGATATTCTTGCCGAGTATGTTTCTACTGGCGGAACGGTGATTATTTCTTCGCACGTTATGGAATTGGTTGAAAAAATGTGCTCGCACGTGGCGATTATTAACGAAGGTCATGTTGCAGCTTCTGGCACTCTTGAAGAAGTTGCTCAGGGCAAAGATCTTGAAGATTGTTTTATGGAGCTTGTTGGCGGACGTCACGCGGCTGCGCGCATCGACTGGCTTAACGGTGGTAAGTCTGACAACGCTCCTGCATCTTCCACCGATCTCAACGCTTAAAAAAGGAGAGCCGTAATGTCTATGATTTTCACAATGGTTCGCCTTCGCTGGGCGCTTACTTTTTCTGTTATGCGAAAGTCGATTTGGCAAAAAATCGGCTTTGGTATAGTCATTGTTTTTGGACTTGCGATTATATGCGCTCTTGGTTTTGCTGGTTTTCAAGCGGGAAAGTATCTTAATCCAGGAATGCTTGCAGATACTAAAGATTGGCAGGAATTCCAATTGGTTCCAATAATGCTTGCGTCGATTGCATCAATTTTTACGCTGTTTATAAACCTGTTTATGTTTGGCAGTGACACAACGCTAAAATCGCGTAGTTTTGCGCTTTACGGCATTCCTTACGTAAAGCAGCAAGCTGGTATGCTTCTTGGCTCTCTTTTTGGAGCGATTTCAATAAGTTGCACAATCGCGCTTGCTTTGTGGTCTTTAGCTTACAGAAACTTTGGAATTGTGCCGGTTGTAGTAAGCGTAATCGCGGCTCCGCTTTACATTGCAACAATCGTGTCTTTAAGCAAAATGCTTATTGAGCTTTTAGATACTATTTTAATAAACAAGCGTTCAAGAAACATCTTTTACTTTGTTATTTTTATAGCGTACATGATTTTTGTTGCGTCAATGAACAGGCATAGCCCTTCGCCAAATGGAATTGCGTTAGGTACAAGTTTCTGCGCTGTTTCTGCTTTTACGCCGTTAAGTGCAGCTATGGCTTTGCCGCTCGATGCTATTAATGGGAATTGGTTTGCTCTTGCTATTCGTTTCTTTATTTGCGTTGTAACGATTGCTGCTTGCTTTGCAATATCCGTATTTTGCGCAAAATTAGAGCCGAAGCTACTTCGCGGTGAGCAAAAAACAGTTGTTAAAACTAAAGGAATTGGCTTATTTGCAGCAGTTCCAGACAATATAGTTGGTGCAATTATTGCGCGAATTATTAGCGTTATGAGAAGAGACCTGCGTCAACTGTTTTTGTTTATTGCGCCGCTTTTTATTCTGGTAGTTGCAGGAGGAACTAGTTTTAACACTAAAGGATTTGATTCTTCTAGTTTTATAGCAGATAACCTAGGCTTTTCTACCTGGCTTATGTATGCTGCTTTGCTTATGGGCATTGTTATTGGAAACAATATTGCATACGATGGTACAGCTTTTACTATGCACGCGATAATTGGTGTAAAAGGCATGCACGATCGCTTAGCGCACGCAATAGTTTGGTCCGTGATTTGCGCTGTGTATTTTGCGCTTCTTGGAGTAGGAGTTTACTTCTTCCTTTTCTTCGTAGCAAATGTTCATCAAAGTGTAAGTGCAGTTATGTTCCAAACTCTTTCTCCAATCGGAGTAGCTTTTGCTACCATAGGCATTGGCTTAATTTCTTCGTGCATAGTAATGTACCCTGTGCCGTCAATCGAAAAGCCATTTTCTAGGCCACAAGGTTCTGCAGGAGCTAGATCTTTTGCTTCAATAGGTTTTATGCTGCTATCTTTCGTATGCATGATTCCGTCTATTGCTTTGGCTATTGCGTTGATGATTCTTAACATGAATCTTTTGTGGATTGCATGCATTCTGTTCGTAGTGAACGGTTTGATTGTGCTGGCTGTTGGCGTAATTATTGGCGGCAAAGTAATGGATAAGCGCATGATTCGCATTGTAGAAAACTTGCGCAGATTCGCCTCGATTACTGCTTGAGTATTAATGCGCACGCCTCTATAAAAAAACTATATTATGCACACAAACTTACTCTCGGCATATGCAAGTGTATAGTTTGTATAGTTGTAAAGAATTGCAATTAACTTAAGTACATACACATACAACTTAAGTACATACACATAGGCGGCGTGCGCATGCAAGACGATGAAGACCTTAAGAATCTAGATAACATAGTCGAGATTCCAGAAGATGCTTTCACGTCGAAAGAGGCTAGGGAAAAAGCTGGTTTTAAGTCCAGTTTGCAAACAGTATCGCAAAAAGTACCCTCGCCAACAGTATCGCAAAAAAAGCAAGCCGAAACATTGGATGAATCGCCAGCAACCGAACTTAGTGTAGAAAACCGCGCTAATAGCTCTATGTCAAAAAACCGTTTTCTAGTCTGCTTAATATCGGTAATTGGCGTAATTTCTTTAATGGGTGGCTATATTCTGTTTGATTGCCAAGATCTTTTGCAAAATCGTTTTATTAATCAGTTTGAAATTGCTGCGCGTGATCATAAGATTTTTCAAAAGTTAACTAGCCCAAAACCTAAGAGATTAGCTAAATATGCTAGCTTGCTTAAGCAGGTGGATAAGAATAAGCCCGTTGACAAGTCATCTGCGGAAAAGATTTTGCAGGAATTTTTTGAATATCCAGGTCTTGGTCCTAATGCTTCAGCTGTTATTGCTGATGCAAACGGAAAGATTATAGCTGCTAAAAATGAAAATCTTGCTTTGCAGCCTGCATCTACTATGAAAACGCTTACGGCTCTAGCTGCCTCGCATGTTCTAGACATGGGCTCGACTCTTTCTACAACAGTTTACGCAAACTATGTTGGAAGCTCCAGAAATGCTGATTCTGCTGTATCTGGCGTGAAAAATGGTTTTGCTAGGCTCGTTCTTCATGGCGGCGGCGATATGCTGATGGGTGCTGCAACCAATGATCCAAATCATGTAAATGGTAGAGCTGGTCTTGAAACTCTTGCTAGCAATACTGTGAATTCGCTTAAAAAACAAGGTGTAAAAGTTGTTGAGCTTGCTGTTGATGATTCCTTGTTTGGAGAGAAACGTTATCCTGATTTGATTCATGAAAATGATGAAGAAGGACGTTTTTATGCGCCAACATCGTCTTTAGCTGTTGATGAAGGCAGAGATCGTAATTTTGCAGCATGGGTGGCTGCTGGCAATGATGCTGATGACCCAGATGATTATCCACTTTTAGATCGGCATCCAGCTGTAAGTACGGGATTAATTTTTGCGAATCTACTCAAAAAATTTGGTATTGACGTGAGAACTTGGAGCACTGATTCTGCAAAAATTGGCAAAACTTCCAAGATTGATGGATTATCATCCATATATGTTAGCTCTAGAAAACCGATGATTTCCTCTGATTTTAAGCAAATAGCCAGCGTTTCTTCTGCTCCACTTAACGAAATTATGGCATATATGCTAAGGCATTCGGACAATTCTATTGCGGAAGAATTTGGTCGTCTTACTGCGCTCGCTATGCGTAAAAGTAATTCTCCAGAAGGCGCCACAGATGCTGTACGCGACGTTTTGCGCGATTTAGGCGTTGATATAAACGGATTGCACATGTCTGATTGTTCTGGGCTTTCGCCTAAATCCGCTGTTCGTGCTGTGACTCTTGTGCAAGTTCAGGCTCAGAATCTTAAAATCGGTAAAGGTGCTGCAGCAGCAGAAGGCTTAGCTTTACCTGGTGTATGGTGCACTTCGGCACGCCATCGTTTGTCAGATCCTTTGGCAGCTGGCTTACTGCGTGTTAAAACTGGTTTTCTGGGTGATGTGTCATCTATGGTTGGCAATGTTTCTAGAAGATCTGGTGGAGCTCTAACTTTTGCTGTTGTTGTGAATCCGCCTGGAGACATTGGATACACTTTTACAGGCGTGAATAAGATGATGGCTGAGCTAACTAATCTTTAGTGCGCGCCAACCTGCCTTCAGCTTAGAGCGTAGCGCGATTCTCCTATTTGTTGTTGCGCGAGGTTTGCGTATTTCTCTCCTCGCAAGTGACGCGCACTTTTACGGATAGTTTATGAACGTTAATATTCTAAGGTTTTAGGTTTGAGTATGGCGCTATTTATTGCTCGTAGAGAAATACATCAAACCTTCTGAATATCTAGGACTTTTGCGTGGTTTTCATCGCCGAGATTCTCGATTTTTCTTGCTCTCTCGGCGAGTCACCACCTTCGGCGCTGAGGCTCGCCTCTTTCGTTGCGAAAAATCTCGAATCTCCACCTAACTTGGCGTAACCACGCTCGAACGATTTTCCGCATTTTGTACCATATTTGACCGAAATCACGTATAAATGCGCACTCTGACCTGCCTTCAAGCTCAGTCAAAGCGCGCGCAAATAGTTATAGTCTGTGATTTTCTGCTTGCCGCATATCCGCCAGGAAGAGCTACAGGTTTTTGACCGTGCCAGTTTGTAATTAGTTCGTCGATTGATTCTATATGATTTGACGAAAAACGTATTCCAGCGGCGGTTAAAGCGCGGGCGATTATTCTGCGTCTTATCGAAGTGTGTTGTTTTGTTAAAGGTGATATTGCTATTTTTACTTTGTGTGTGCAAGAATCATAATTTTGCTTTAAAATCGTCTCTCTTTCTATTATGTCAACTTGAGAATTAATGTAATCTAAATCGTCTTGTGCAAATTTGGCACCTTTGGCAAGTAGTAAAGTCATGTCTGTAGCAAAAAACCGTGAAATATAAGGCATTAGAGTATGTCTTATTCTTGAGCGAAGAGGGTATGACTTTGGTAGTTCAACATCGCTTTGTGTTAAATCGCCGTTTGTTGGATCATCCCACCACTCAATGCCCAAATCTTTGCAAATATTGGTTGTTTCAAGCCTTCTAAGGTTAATTAGCGGTCTAGCAAAACGTATTCCACTTCGAACCGTAATATTTTTCATTCCAGCTACAGCCTCAAGACCTGCAGAGTCTCGTAAACCTATAATCACTGTTTCTGCTTGGTCGTCAGCCGTGTGCGCTAAAAGAACTGCGGATGCACCCAAATCCTTAGCCGCGTCAATAATAGCAGCGTATCTAGCGTCTCTTGCTGCAGATTCTTCTCCTTTTTCGCCATCTTTAACTTGCACGGACTCAACGAATATAAGTGATTTGTCTACTCCTAAACTTGCAACAGTATTAGCAGCGTTTTGTGCAACTTTTGCGGATCCTTCTTGCATGTTGTGGTTCACTATAATCGCTGCACATCGAATACCTCTGCTTGCGCACACTTTGACTGCCAGTGCTGTTAATGCTAGCGAATCGCGTCCTCCAGAGCATGCTACCAGCACGAT
The DNA here is from genome assembly GCF_049262755.1 of Gardnerella sp. DNF00354. Lineage (NCBI taxonomy): Bacteria > Bacillati > Actinomycetota > Actinomycetes > Bifidobacteriales > Bifidobacteriaceae > Gardnerella > Gardnerella sp. DNF00354. The sequence goes on along the minus strand of NZ_CP058402.1, from coordinate 10,620 downwards.
TGGTGCGTTTGGTAAAGCCAAATGTTGCCCATGCTGCAAGAATTGTGGATCTTGCACTTCTAGCCCAAGATTATCGAAGCAGCGTTTTACTTCGCCAATTCCTTTACGCCAACTAGGTGAGTAAACCATGCTTATAGTCTAAATCATAATGCGTAAGTTGTAACACGTCCGTCATTCGTTTATGCAATCATAGTTAGCATGCAGATTGCTGATATAAGAGATGATATTGATTACGAATTGATCAGTCACGAAGAACTTATGAAGCGTATTCGTGAGGTTGCTGCTCAAGTTAGCAAAGACTACGAAAACCGCGATATTTTGCTTGTTGCAGTGCTTAAAGGCGCTGTAAACACGCTTGCTGTTTTCTCGCAGGAGCTTAGTCTTAACGCTCCTATGGATTTCATGAGTCTTTCCAGTTATGGCAGTGGCACTAAGACCAGCGGCCATATTACGGTTCGCGAGGACTTAACTACAGATGTTCGCGGTCGAGATGTGCTGATTGTTGAGGATATTGTTGAATCAGGTCGCACATTAGCTTGGTTAGTGGATGAGCTTAAAAGCCGCGGAGCTAACAGTGTAAAAGTTTTTGCTTTACTAAGTAAGCCAGAACGACGCGAAGTAGAAGTGCAAATCGACTATTCAGGATTTGAAATTCCTGGCGCATTCGTGGTCGGTTTCGGAATGGACTACGACGAAAAGTATAGGAATCTTGATTCTATCGCGGTTCTTAAGCCATCTGTGTATGAATCTTAAGTATTCTTTATTGATTTTGAGTAGTAATCTTAAGAAACTTTGGTTAGTCTTAAAAAATCTTGATTAATTTTAGGTAATCTTGAATAATTAAGTACTGATAATAGAAACCAAATAGTAGGATTTAATCCTAGTTTTAAGCATATTTCTATGTAAGGAGCCTTCAGAAGGATCCTGAAAGGAGCCTGATTATATGGGCGCTTCTCCAATGTCGCCTCGCGGACCTATGGGTGGACCTATGAAAAGTCCTTTGGGAGGTAACGGGAATAATCCGTTCCTTCCGCCTAATTTTGGAAAAAATCCAGATAGGAATAGTGGGAATAATAAGAACAATAAAAACAAGAACGGCAATAAGAATCAGAATGGTAATGATTCGCAGAATGATAATAATCCTGATTCTCGTCGTAAGTTCTTTAAATCTCCTTGGACTTGGATTGTTCTTCTTGTGATATTGTCTGTAGCAGGATTCCAGATGTTTGTGCATAACGGTACACAGACAATTGATACGCAAGATGGCTTGGAGTTGCTTCATAAGCGTAGTGCAAATTATGTAGAGGTTATTGACAACAAACAGCTTGTAAAGCTTACGCTTGACAAGAAGTATGTTAAGTTCGATAAGCGCGATAAGCAGAAGCACGATTATGGAAAAGACGTGCAATTCTACTATACGATTGCTCAGAGTAAGACTGTTGTTCAGGATATCGAAAAAGCTAAGCCAGTTAATGGCTGGACTGTTAGCATGCAGTCTTCTAGCATAATTTCTTATCTGATCACATCTATGCTGCCGATTTTGATTCTGCTTGGGCTTGTTTGGTTTATGTTTGGCAGAATGGCAAGCGCTGGCGGCGGAATGCTTGGAATGGGTGGCGGCCGTGGTCGCGGAAAGCTTTTGGAAGGTCAAACACCTAAGACTAAGTTTGCGGATGTTGCAGGTGAACAGTCTGCTGTAGAAGAAGTTGAGGAAATTAAGGAATTCCTTAAGGATCCTTCTCGCTACAAGGCTTTAGGAGCGCGTATTCCGCGCGGTGTGCTGCTTTATGGCCCTCCAGGAACTGGTAAGACTCTTCTTGCGCGTGCTATTGCAGGCGAAGCTGGTGTGCCGTTCTATGCCATGGCTGGTTCGGACTTTGTTGAGATGTTTGTTGGTCTTGGTGCTTCTCGTGTGCGCGAGCTGTTTGATGAGGCTAAGAAGAACGCTCCAGCAATCATCTTTATTGATGAGATTGATGCCGTTGGACGCCGCCGCGGTAGCGGTATGACTGGCGGTCACGATGAGCGTGAGCAAACGCTTAATCAGCTGCTTGTAGAGATGGACGGCTTCGATAACGACACTAATTTGATTATTATCGCTGCTACGAACCGACCAGATGTGCTTGATTCTGCGCTTTTGCGACCAGGACGATTTGATCGTCAGGTTGCTGTGGAAGCCCCAGATTTGGAAGGTCGCGAGGCGATTCTTAAGGTTCACGCTAAAGGCAAGCCTTTTGTTCCAGACGTAGATCTTCATATGGTTGCTGTTCGAACTCCTGGTTTTACTGGCGCGGATTTGGCTAATGTGCTTAATGAGGCGGCTTTGCTTTGCGCTCGTTCTGGCGCTCAGCTTATTGACAATCGCGCTATTGACGAGGCGATTGATCGCGTTCAAGCTGGCCCTAGAAAGAAGTCTAAGGGCATGGCTTTGGATGAGTTGCGCAACACGGCTTATCACGAAGGTGGTCACGCGCTCGTTGCTGCTGCCTTGCATCATACGGATCCTGTTACTAAGGTTACGATTTTGCCTCGCGGACGCGCTCTTGGATACACGGCTGTTATGCCAACTAGCGACCGCTATTCTCAGTCGCGAAATCAGTTGCTTGATCAAATGGCGTATGCTATGGGCGGCCGTACTGCGGAAGAGGTTGTGTTCCACGATCCAACTACTGGCGCTTCTAACGATATTGAAAAAGCTACAGCAATCGCTCGTAAGATGGTTGTTGAATATGGTTTCTCCTCTAAGCTTGGTGCCGTAAAGTGGATGGACGCTGATCAGGATTCTTCTGGTTCTTTGGATTCTTTGCAATCGCGTAAGTTCTCTAATAAAACTGCCGAAGTGATTGATGAAGAAGTTCACAAGTTGATTGAAACGGCTCACACTGAGGCGTGGGAGATTATTAATAATAATCGTGATGTTTTGGATGAGTTGGTTCGTCAGCTTCTTGTTAAGGAAACGCTTAACGAGAAAGAGCTTGAGCAAATCTTCTCTAAGATTCGTAAGGCTCCAGAGCGCGATTTGTGGCTTTCTAATTCGGATCGTCCAGATTCGCCTCTTCCTCCTGTAGAGATTCCAGAAAGCTTGAAGCGAAATATTGGTGTTATTAAGGATGATGCCTCTGAGGGTAATTCTTCTAAGGATAATACTGAGGATAATGCTGAGGATAAGTCGCCAGCTGATTCTACAGATGAAGATAAAAGTCTAAAATAATAATTTAATTTAAATAATAATTTAATTTAACAATTTTACGCGCGGTGTTTAGCGATTATGCAAAGCATCGCGCGTATAATATTTTTGGGAGGCGATTATGGACACAATTAAGTTAAGTGGTATTAAACCGAGTGATACTGATGCTTTTATTGGCTTATATACTCGCCTTAGTGTTGATGCTGTTTTGAGTTTAGATTTGAGGGCAGCGGTTGCTGGCGACTCTACCCAAACGGTTGATATTGCCCAGATTTCTAAAAGACTTAGCCGCGTTTTGGACTCGTGTGTTCAAGATGATGATATTGCTAAGAATTCTTCGATTTGTTTGGAGCTTACGGCTGGAAGGCTACTGGATTCAGCTATGAAATCTTGGCTTGTTAAACAGGCAGAGATTACTGTTAATGCGAAGTTTAAAGCTGATTTTAACGATGCTTATTATGATTTACCTAATGCAGATGGCGTGTCTATTACGATTCGTAGGGTTGCAGACGATGTGGAAACATCGCAGATTTTTGGATTGGCGAATCCTACGGACGCGTCGCTTTTTGCGGCTGCGCAGAAGGAAAAATTACAAGATGAGACTTCGAAAGATGAGTCGAGAGATAAGTCTAAAGATAAGTCGCAAGCAACCAGCGATTCTAATTCTTCTTTAGATTCTGTCTATAGCCAATCTGGCTATAATCCAATTATCACAACTGCAGTAGTGTCAATGCAGGGAGAAAAATCAGAGTCAACAAAATTCGCCATGCTAGATGTAATCACGAGTTTGGAGCAATCGAAAGAACCTATTTCAACTCAATTAGACGGCGTTTCGGCGCTATATCAGGTAAGCTCTGATAAAGGCGAAGAATATTCCGCAATAATAGTGGTATCTAGTACAATGGTAGAAGATGATTTAGCGCGTAAGATCAAGGAAATGCAGATTTCTCAAGAACAAAATTTGCGATTGAGAATTTTAGGCACGAGGCAATATGGATCTGATAGTTCGAATACAAAGACCATGGATTCAGATAGGCTTGATTCACCGCTAAATGCTGCACAATTGGAGCCATGGATGCAGATTGAGCCAGATGCTTCAATTGATGGAGAACCACTTGCGTACAAACTTGCGTTTGCACCAGATGCAGCGCGAGTCGGTATTTATTCAGAACGTTGGATTATGGGAGAGTGTTGATGAAAGCTTATCGCACGCCTTGGTGGTACTTTGTACTCGGGGTGCTATTCGGATTTGTATTCGGCGCATTCCTGGTGTCTATTACGGAATCAAGTGCAATATCGCTTTCTGGTGCGCCGTGGGTTGTTCTTGCGTTTATGACAATTGGTGGAATAGTTACCTTTATTCTTACTTGGCAAACGCATCAGTATGCTACCGCAAAGCCAGAAGAGCATAAGCATTTAAATATGCAGCTTGCTGTTGCAGCTCTTATGCTTGCAAAAGCGCTTGGAATGGCTGGAGCGATTCTAACTGGATGGTATGCTGGGCAACTATTCATGTGTTGGCCGCATGCAAATATTCCGCTCTATTCCAACATTATTCGTGAATGCATTATAGCTGGAATAGTATGTCTTGTAGACATGATTATTGGTATTGTGGGTGAGTGGATGTGCCAACTTCCTCCAGAAGATGGTGCGGATGCATCAAGTGGTACTTCCGACAGAGCACAGTCAGCTGCTGCGATTTAAAAATTATTTAAAATATAAAATTTAAAAATATAAGTATAAAACATAAACACAAAACCGAAATACAAAACATAAAAACAAAATCTAAAATTTAAAAATCTGCTGTAATAATTTAATTTTGATTCAATTTTTAAGGATGGTATATTACTTTGGCTGAATTTATCTATCAGATGATTAAGGCACGCAAGTCTTACGGGGATCGCGTGATTCTAGACGACGTTACCTTAAGCTTCCTCCCAGGCGCAAAGATTGGCGTTGTAGGGCCTAACGGCATGGGTAAATCAACGTTGCTGAAGATTATGGCTGGTTTGGAGAATGTCTCGAACGGCGAGGCTTCGATTACGCCAGGTTATACCGTTGGAATTTTGCAGCAGGAGCCACCTCTCGATGAAACGAAGACGGTTGGTGAAAACATTAAGATGGCTTTTGGTGAGATTGCGCAAAAAGTAGCGCGTTTTAACCAAATCGGCGAAGAGATGGCAAATCCAGATGCTGACTTTGATGCGTTGATGGAAGAAATGGGTAAGTTGCAAACAGAGATTGATGCTGCAAACGGTTGGGATTTGGATTCTCAGCTTGAGCAGGCGATGGATGCTTTGCAATGCCCAGATCCAGATTCGCCTGTTTCTGTGTGCTCTGGAGGCGAAAGGCGTCGAGTGGCTCTGTGCAAGCTTCTTCTTGAAGCCCCAGATTTGCTGCTGCTGGACGAGCCTACGAACCACTTGGATGCGGAGTCGATTCTTTGGCTGGAACAGTTCTTGCACAAGTATGAGGGTGCTGTTATTGCTGTAACCCACGATCGCTACTTTATGGATAATGTAGCAGAGTGGATTTGTGAGGTTGATCGCGGCCAGCTTTACCCTTATAAGGGTAATTACACGACTTACTTGGAAACTAAAGCCAAGCGTATGGAGATTCAGGGCGCTAAGGATGCAAAGCTTGCTAAGCGCTTAAAGAATGAGTTGGACTGGGTGCGTAGTTCACCGAAGGCTCGTCAAGCTAAGAATAAGGCTCGTTTGGAGCGTTACGACCAGATGGAGCAAGAGGCACGCAATTCTAAGAAGCTTGATTTTTCGGAGATTCAAATTCCAGCAGGTCCACGCTTGGGCTCGCAAGTTTTGGAAGCAAAGCATATTCACAAGGCTTTTGGCGACCGTGTGCTTATCGACGACTTGTCGTTTACTTTGCCGCGTAACGGTATCGTTGGCGTTATTGGTCCGAATGGTGTTGGTAAGTCTACGCTTTTCAAGACGATTGTGGGCTTGGAGCCACTTTCTGGTGGAGAGCTTACAGTTGGAGACACTGTAAAGATTTCTTACGTGGATCAGAATCGTGCAGGATTGGATCCTAATAAGAACTTGTGGGAAGCTGTTTCAGGCGGACTTGATTTTATTGAAGTTGCAGGCGTTGAGATTCCTACTCGCGCATACGTTGCAAGCTTTGGTTTTAAGGGTTCGGATCAGCAGAAGCTTACTGGCGTGCTTTCTGGCGGTGAGCGCAACCGCTTGAATTTGGCTTTGACGCTTAAGCAGGGTGGAAACTTGCTTCTCCTCGATGAGCCTACTAACGATTTGGATGTTGAGACGCTTGAAAGCTTGGAGAACGCTTTGCTTGACTTCCCAGGCTGCGCTGTTGTGGTTTCACACGATCGCTGGTTCCTTGACCGCGTTGCCACGCATATTCTTGCGTGGGAAGGTGATGATGAGAATCCTGCAAAGTGGTACTGGTTCGAAGGTAACTTCCAGGCGTATGAGGAAAACAAGATTGCACGCCTTGGTGAAGAGGCTGCTCGTCCTCATCGCTTGCATCGTAAGCTTACTCGCTAAGTCGCGTATAACTCGTGTTATCAGAGTAAAACTGAATTAAAATCACGTATTGAGCTAAAAAGGAGAACAAATGCCGATACTTGATAAAAATGATTCTTCTAAAGTCCAAGAGTATGAGGAATTCATAAAGCATTCGCCTTACGGAAACGCTATGCAAGATATGCGTTGGGCAGATGTGAAAAGCAACTGGATTAGTGAATATGTTTATCTAGAAGAAAACGGTAAGATCACGGCAGCAATGTCTGTTCTCGGCATAAAAGCTGTTGATGATAAAATGTTCCTCTATGCTCCTCATGGGCCAGTAAGTGATTTTTATGATATAGAAACCACTAAGAAGCTAATTGAAGAAGCTAAGCCCCTTATTGAAAAGTACAATGCGTTTTTGCTGCGAATGGATCCTTGCGTTCAAAACGATCAAGATCTTGTTAATAAGTATAGAGAGCAAGGCTTTACTTTTAGGAGCGATGGGGAAAAACTTCACTCTTTCTCCAATCCTCGCTATGAGATGATGCTAGACCTTGAGGGTAAGTCTACGGATGATCTTCTTGCTGGGTTTAGTGCAATGACAAGAAGGCATATAAGGGCTTCTTTAAAAGCTGGCGTTACATCTAGGTGGAGTCGTTCTCAGGAAGATATTGACAAGTTCTATGAGCTTACTGAGATTATGGCAAAAAGACATGGTATTACATACAGGCCTAAAGAGTATTTTGAGAGGTTGCTTGCGGCTTATCCAGAAATGAGGATTTATAGCACAGACTATGAGGGTAAGACTATTGCGTGCATGATTGGTTTGCCTTATAACGGTGAATTATGGTACATGTATGGTGCTACTGCGACCATGCAGGGCAAGGTAAGCCCAGGGTATTTGTCTATATGGGATTTGATTCAGTGGGCGCATGAGCTTGGAATGAAGTACTTTAACATGGGTGGGGTGTTCTCGCTTGATGTTAGCGATGGTCTTTATTTCTTTAAGTATGGTTTCTGCAAGGCCACTGATCCGTTCATTTGGATTGGTGAGCTTGATGTTGTTGCAGATGAGGATGCATACAGCAAGTTCGTTAATAGGTGATTGCCTGAGATTTGCTATTTCTATAGTTCTGTAGTGCGCGAGCTATATTGAATCTGGCGCAAAGTGCGTCACATGTCGTTCGTGTGCTACAGCGCGAGCTTGCGTCTTCGCCTGTTTTTGTTTCTTTTATCTTGCTTTTGTTTCTTTTATCCCGTGTTTGTTCCCAAAATTGCCAAATGCGTAAACAAACGTGGGCAAGTGTTCCCGCATTTGTTTACCAAATGGGTCAAAAAGGGAACAAACACGAGAAAGTGTTCTTGCTTTTGTTTACCAAAACACTAAATACGTAAACAAACGCGGGGAAATCGTTCGCGCGTTACAGCGCGTTCATGTATTCGCCGCACTTAAAGTCCAGTGGACTTTAAGTGCGGGTCAAATCACGCTTTGAAGGAGCTTGAAATGCGTTATGCAATTTCAAGCTCAGTCAAAGCGCCTCTCGCGCTACGCTTTAAGCGCGAAGTCGTAGATTCGCCTGTTTTTGTTTCTTTTGTCCCGTGTTTGTTTCCAAAATCGCCAAATACGTAAACAATCTCGGGCAAGTGTTCTTGCTTTTGTTTACCAAATGGGTCAAAAAGGGAACAAACGCGGGAAGTTAATTGGGTGCGATTGTCTTGTAGCGTGACATTTGATGTGGTGCTGGTGCGGTATTTGGTGTGGTATTCGGTTTGGTGTGATGTTTGTGCGGTGCCAGTGTGGTTGTTGGCGTGGTGTCGGCGTGTTGCGTGTGTGGGTTGCGTGGAATGTTGATTTTTCAATGGTTTTATAGTGTTGATGTTCTTGTTTGAGTAGTTTCCTGAGAAAAGTCTGGGAAAATTCTTTAAAAACCTTGAAACAATGTGTTTTTACGGTTTTATTAGTGTTAATCCACAAATATTATGGTGAAAATAGTTTTTATTGTGGATTAGTTTGTGTGTAACATTATTTTTTTCTGTTTGTTTTGTGTGATTGGGACTTGACTTTTTTAAACGGGGGGGGGTATGTTAATAACAGCTGCTAGCTAGATGCTCTGGTTGGCAGTTATCCACAATGTTTTGAATGTTGTTGGATTTTAATGTTTTCTCTTCGCGTCTTTTACGTGGAGGAGAAGAAGAAAGGAAATTAAAATGATGAATAAGAAGGCTATTGCCGCTTTCGCTGCTGGCGCTACTTTGCTTGCCGGCTTCGCTGCCGCTCCAGCATTCGCTGCAAAAATTAATCCAAAGGATTTCCCAGCTTTCCAAAGCCCGGAGTATAGCGCGGATACTGAAAATCACGCTAATGTAAATGCAGCAAAGAATGATCGTTCTTTGGAGCTTGCTCGTATTAAGGCTGCTAAGACAAACGGAATGTCCTACGGCACTTTGAGTGAACGTACTCAGCTTGTTGGTGAAGCTAGGTTTGCTGCAGCAACTGCTCTTGAGGCAGCTAAGAATGCTGCTAATACTGCTAAGGCTGCTGTGAATACAACTAAGCTTGCCTTTGAGCAGGCTGAGGCTGCGGTAAAGGCTGGTTATGATGCTGCTAAGAAGGCTGTTGACGAAAACGGTAATCCTAAGGATGGTTATGCTATCGGCACTGGTACAGCTTTAGCGGGTAAGGTAGTTAAGGTTGATGCTGCTACTAAAGCTGAATCTCAGGATGCTGATACTAAGGCTGCTGACACTTATCGTGGCTTGTTAGAGACTGCTGCTCAAAAGAACAGTGCGTATGTTAAGGCTCAGGATGCTGCTAAGTCTGCAGAAGAAGCTTTGGCGAAGACTCAGACTCCAGATCAGGCTGAACTTGCTGTTACTAGCAATTATCTTGTTTTGACTGCTGATGGTGAGCATGTTGATTCTGCTACTACTGCAGCTGCTTTGGAGCGCGTTGATGAAGATGCTTATGTCAATGGTCGTATTGCTTCCACTAGCGAAGATGATGTTTACGACAAGGATGGTGAGCATTCTAATAATCGTACGATGAACAATGATCATCGTAAGGGTTTGAAAAAGAATCACAAGAAGTCCCATAAGAAGGATGACAAGAAGGACGACAAGAAGCAGGATGATACTACCACTCCTGATGAGAAGATCAAGGATCTTGGTAAGTTGAACTTGTCTGATGCTGCTAAGAAGAAGCTCGCTGCTCATTACGTGTATGAGGCTAAGCTTGCTTTGGATGAGGCTGATAATAATCTTGCTGAGAAGAAGGCTGATTATGCTGCTAAGAGGAAGACTCTTCTTGACACTATGACTGAGCTTGCTGCTCGTAAGGCTGCTGCTGAGAAGGCTAACCAGGATTTGACTGATTTCTTGGCTTCTGGTGAGAATAATTCTGCTAAGGAGACTGCTCTTCGTGATGCCGTAGACCGTGCTAATGCTCATGCTATGCGTGCTTTTGATGCTGAGCAGAAGGCTGAAGCTGAGTTTAATGCTGCTCGTGATGCTGCTTTCGCTGCTGTTGCTGCTTATAACAAGGCTTTGGCTGAGTATAAGGATGCTTATAATGATGCAGTTCGTTTGGGTGTGAATCCTGCTGCTCTTCCTGCTGTTGTGACTTCTGATCCTTTGGCTGCTGATTTCCCAGCTGTTCCTGGTACGAAGCAGATTTATGCTGATGCTTTGAATGGTAAGTTTGGTCCTGCTGCTCAGGCTTCTGCTAAGAAGACTGAGGCTGCTAAGGCTCAGGCTGCTGCTCCAGCCGCTGCTGCTGGTAAGGCTGGCGCTGCTGCTGCTAAGGGTGAGCTTGCTACCAAGGGTGGCAATGGTCATAAGGCTGGTGAGAAGCTTGGTAATGCTGGTGTTGGTGTTGCTTTGACTGCTTTGGCTGCTTCTATGCTTGCTGGTATGGGTGCTGCTGTTCGCAAGATGCGTCACTAA